>NZ_FOTK01000129.1 GCF_900114535.1 Methylobacterium pseudosasicola
ACGATACACGGCATCCGTCACCATCCGCTGGCCGGGGAATGTTCGCCCCGTTCCCATCGACTACGCCTTTCGGCCTCGCCTTAGGGGCCGGCTAACCCTGCGCAGATTAACTTTACGCAGGAACCCTTGGACTTTCGGCGAGAGTGTCTTTCACACTCTTTGTCGTTACTCATGTCAGCATTCGCACTTCCCATACCTCCACGGCCCCTCACAGGTGCCGCTTCACAGGCCTAGGGAACGCTCCGCTACCACGCAGCCCCGAAGGACTGCATCCGAAGCTTCGGCTCGTGGCTTGAGCCCCGTTACATTTTCGGCGCAGGACCCCTTATTTAGACCAGTGAGCTGTTACGCTTTCTTTAAAGGATGGCTGCTTCTAAGCCAACCTCCTGGTTGTTTTGGGAGTCCCACATCCTTTCCCACTTAGCCACGAATTGGGGGCCTTAGCTGTCGGTCAGGGTTGTTTCCCTCTCCACGACGGACGTTAGCACCCGCCGTGTGTCTCCCGCGCAGTACTCTCACGTATTCGGAGTTTGGTTGGGTTTGGTACCGCTGTGGGCGGCCCTAGCCCATCCAGTGCTCTACCCCGTGAGGTATTCACGCGAGGCGCTACCTAAATAGCTTTCGCGGAGAACCAGCTATTTCCGAGTTTGATTGGCCTTTCACCCCTAGCCACACGTCATCCAAGACCTTTTCAACGGGCACTGGTTCGGACCTCCAGTGGGTGTTACCCCACCTTCATCCTGCACATGGCTAGATCACTCGGTTTCGGGTCTAAAGCCACGAACTGAACGCCCTGTTCAGACTCGCTTTCGCTGCGCCTCCACCTATCGGCTTAAGCTCGCTCGTAACTTTAAGTCGCTGACCCATTATACAAAAGGTACGCGGTCACTCAGGACGAACCTTGAGCTCCCACTGTTTGTAAGCATCCGGTTTCAGGTGCTGTTTCACTCCCCTCGTCGGGGTGCTTTTCACCTTTCCCTCACGGTACTGGTTCGCTATCGGTCGCTGAGGAGTACTTAGGCTTGGAGGGTGGTCCCCCCATGTTCAGACAGGATTTCACGTGTCCCGCCCTACTCGAGTCCTGTGGTTC
>NZ_FOTK01000126.1 GCF_900114535.1 Methylobacterium pseudosasicola
CGACCTGGAGATCGTGCTGCGCGGCTTCAACGCGGCCTACAACGGCCGCCAGCAGCGCGTGCTGAACGGGCTCTCGCCCGAAATGGTGCTGCGTCAGCGCCTCGAAGCTGATCCCGCATTAGCTAGAGCCGGTCCCGAGCTGATTGCGACGGGTTAGCGGGTGGCGCGTTGACGGGTGAAGGAGCATTCCAATGCCTTCACCTCTGTCCGTCGACTTGCGCGAGCGTGTCGTAGCTGCCGTGGCGGCGGGTGCCTCGTGCCACCGAGTCGCGGCTCGCTTTGGGATCAGCGTGTCGAGCGCCAGCCGCTGGTCGCAGCGCTTCCGCCACGAGGGCCAACTCGCCTCCAAGCCGATGGGCGGCGATCACACCTCGAAGCGAGTAGAGGCGCATGCCGGGCTGATCCTGGCGACCTCCGAGCAGGAGCCACGCCTCTTCCTGCGCGAACTGCGCGACCGGCTGGCTGAGCAGGGCATCCAGACCAGCACGAGCGGCCTGTCGCGCTTCTTTGCCCGCCACGGGATCAGCTGGAAAAGGGGGCGACATACGCAGCTGAGCAGGAGCGTGTGGACGTGAGAGCTGCCCGCGAGGCGTGGTTCAAGGCACAGCCCGAGCTCGACCCGGAGCGGCTGGTGTTCCTGGATGAGACGGCGGCCGCCACCAACATGGCGCGCCGCTACGGTTGGGCGCCGCGCGGCGAGCGCTGCCGGCTCACGACCCCGTTGGGCCACTACAAAACCACCACCGTCACCGCCGCCCTGCGCACCAGCCGACTGTGTGCCACCGCGCTATTGGACGGTCCCACGAACGGCAGGCGCTTCCGCAGCTACGTCACCGAGACCCTGATCCCGGTGCTGCACCCTGGCGACATCGTCGTCATGGACAACCTGCCAGCCCACAAGGTCGCCGGCGTGCGTGAGGCGATCGAGGCCGCAGGAGCGCGGCTGCTCTACCTTCCGTCCTACAGCCCTGATTTCAACCCGATTGAACTGGCCTTCGCAAAGCTGAAGGCGCTGTTGCGCAGCGCGTCAGCCCGCACGATCCCGGATCTCTGGGTGGCGATCCGCCAGGCCTTCACGCGCTTCACCCCGCAGGAGTGCCGCAAGTACCTCGCCGCAGCCGGCTACGAGAACGACTTGGTCGTCGCTACCTGACTGGGAACGGCTCTAACCCAACATACAGACAACCCAGTCCCAGTCTCATCAAATGCGCCATGCGCATCGTTGAAGACGCCAAGGAGGTCTCACATCCAGACAGCTAGCATTACAGTTGCGTTTTAGAGCGTTTTCGCTTGCTATTTGTCGCGCTGGGCTTACGCCGTCGACGTCCCCTTTCGGCTGAAGCACGGCGT
>NZ_FOTK01000125.1 GCF_900114535.1 Methylobacterium pseudosasicola
TGTTGAGGATCCTTGCGGTTGCGACGTGACCTCTGCTGGCGCGCTTAGGTTCTGCCGCGGGGTCTTTGGGTTTTCGCCTGCCGACCGTCACGCGCCCGGGGTCGATCCTGCGGGCCAAGCTCAGCAGGCGCGCGGCCAGGGCCGGTGGGTCGGTCGCACCGCAGGCCGTCCAGTGCTCAGGGGGCAGAGCGATCAGCAGCCCCTCGTAGCCGCCGCGGATCTGTAGGACGAGGTGATACAAGGACACCTTGGGGGCCGCCCCCGCGGCGGAGGTGTGCGCCCGCTCCACGCAGCGCTCGATCAGCGCCAGCACGTTGTAGGCCAGCAGGGCCACGCCGAAGCCGAACAGCGCCGCACGCGGATGACCCAGGCTGGGAATCTCGCTGTGCAGCACGCCCTCCAGGCGCTGGAACATCCCCTCGATGCACCAGCGGTCCCGGTAGGCCTGCGCGATCGCGGCAGCCTCCACCGAAGCCGGCAGGTTGCTCCACAGCCGCAGCATCCGATCGCCCGCCTGGGTCGGCTGCGCCAGCGTGAGCTCGAGGCGCCGCCACGTGACGGCGCGATCCGGATCCGGCTGCGCCTCGGCCGGATCGAGGGTGATGATCTGCTCGCGCAGGCTGCCCGTCTCGACCTCACCGGCCTCGTGCCAGGGGCCGGCCGCCCGCAGGCGGGGATGGTTGGCGTGCTCGCGCACGATGAAGCCGGCCCCGGCCGCATCCCAGCCGCGCAGCAGCGCGCCGGGACAGAAGTGGCGGTCGCCGATCCAGACCTGTCCCGGACCGGCCCGCTCCAGCAGGGGTGCAGCCAGGATCCGCTCGTGCGTGTAGGCGTCCTCGCCCGCCACGAGATCGGTCACCAAGCCGCTGTCAGGATCGTAGACCACCATCGCCAGCCCCGGCAGCGCCGCGCTGCGGCAACCGCGCAACGCCTTCAGGCGCTTGTGGCTGGCCGGCAGATGGTTGCCGTCGATCACCCGCAGCGCGTAGCCCGGCAGGCGAGCCGGCCGCGCCCCCAGTTCCGCCAGAACCGGGCCGAGCCGCTCGGCGCTGGCGCGCACCAGCGCCCCCAGCAAGGCCGGATCCGTGCGCTTGAGCTTGTCGTACAGCGCCGGCAGCGACACCGGCAGAGGCTCCGCCTGCCGGGCCGCCGCGTGCAACGAGGGCCGCAAGCCGACCGCCACCAGCATCATCAGCTCGACGATCGTCGAGAACAGCAACGCGCGCTCGTATTGGCGCTGGCGATGGGCTGCGAACACCGCATCGAGCCACGCCGCCGGAAACGCCTGCTCCAGAAGCGTCCGCGCCATCACACCCGCCGGCGCCTGTTGCTCGAAGCGCTCCAGAACGGCCGACCAGACACACCCCAATCCGTCTGATGATCCTCTCATCCCAACGACTTGGGCACACAACAAACACCTTAAAAGGGCTGGG
>NZ_FOTK01000123.1 GCF_900114535.1 Methylobacterium pseudosasicola
ACGCCGTGCTTCAGCCGAAAGGGGACGTCGACGGCGTAAGCCCAGCGCGACAAATAGCAAGCGAAAACGCTCTAAAACGCAACTGTAATGCTAGCGGCCGTTCGCTCCCATCACGAGATGATTGATGGGACCGGCTACCCCGATGGTCTTCGGGGCTGGGAGGTCCCGGACTTCGTGCGCCTGGTGACGGTCTGCGACGTCTACGGAGCGCTCATCGAGCGGCGTCCTTACCGTGCATCGATGTGTGGGCAGAAAGCTTATGGCATTCTGCAGAGTATGGCCGGGCAGCTGGACGACGATCTCATCCGAGCCCTCAAGCCGGTTGCTGTAGCGGTCGGACAGGCGTCCTGAAGGGTTGCGCCTGGGCCGCTATCTCCATGAGGCGTGCAGCTACTGAACGTGGATGGTGAGCCTCATCTTCGGGTGGATGCCGCACTGGATGATGAAATCGCCCGGCTCTTTCAGCGTCAGCGTCGCCTGCTTGCCCGGTTCTTGATCACCGGCGTCGAACGCGAACCGATCGGCCTCGATAAAAGCGTGATGCACCGCGCTGTCGTCACCGTTGACCAAGGTGATGGTGTCGCCCCTGCGCAGGAACAGGTCGGTGGGATCGTAGTGTCGGCCCTTCTGCAGCACGATACGGACGACGTTGGAGAGACTGGCTTGGGCTGGCCCGAGCGCGAGCAATGCCATCATGAACGCCATAGGCGCACCGAGGAGAAGCTGCCGGCGTAGATTGTAAATCGTCACGATTGCAACCTGTATAATTAAACCCCCAAGGTCTAGACCTAGAAAATTCTGGCTACATATTGCCTAACTGATATTAGTATATCAGCCTAAATCTGTTGGTGCTTCGCACTCGCTTTGCAGAATGACTGGCAGTTGCGCGTTGGTCGCAGCAGACTTTTAACCACGGGCGATGCCGGCTCAATGCCTCAAGCGTAAGGCCCACCAAACAGGTCGCCCATCGCCTTCCGCCGGAACAGCGTTCTTCGACGCCGCCTCTGATGCTCCGGTCGGTCGTGGATCATGTGGCAGCGCTGGCAGAAGGCTGCGAGGTTGGCGTCTGCGTTGTTGGCGGTGTCGTGATCCCGATGGGCGGCGGCCAGCACCACGTGGGTCTGGCGGGCGCGGCCGAGGATGTCGGTGCCTGACCTAATCCGGATCCGCCGCCCCCAGCCATCACGCCACCGGCCGGCCTCAGCGTCCCACCAGCGCCCGTCGCCGAGGTGGTAGACCATCTGCCCGTGCGGTCGCCCGCAGCTCTCACACCGGCCTTGCGCCCGGCCGAAGCGGATCGCCATCGATAGCTCGCGCCAGTCGATGGGGTAGAAGAAGCGGTGCTCTGGCCGGATCGGCATGACGGCGGCACTGTGCCACCAGGAGTGAAGGAAGCGTAGCCGTAGGGCGCCTTCACGGGTCGCCCAGGGCCAGCGGCATGTCACCGACGCGTCCCCTGTTACCGTCG
>NZ_FOTK01000121.1 GCF_900114535.1 Methylobacterium pseudosasicola
CAGGCTGTGTGAAAACGCGCTGATTTGGTAGAGTAGATCCTGGTCTGAGGAGGTCGGGATGAAGCGCTTCATCGCAGGCGAGGATCGTCAGCAGATCACGCTCCTTCCCGACTGCCTGGACGACTACATCACCGCCGACAATCCGGTTCGCCTGGTCGAGGTCTTCGTCGATGAACTGGATCTAGCCGTGCTCGGCTTCGCGGGCGCCGTGCCGGAGGCGACGGGCCGTCCGGCCTATCACCCGGCGACGCTGCTCAAGATCTATCTCTACGGCTACCTCAACCGCGTCCCGTCGAGCCGCCGCCTCGAACGCGAGAGTCAGCGCAACATCGAGTTGATCTGGCTCACCGGCCGGCTGATGCCCGACTTCAAGACGCTGGCCGACTTCCGCAAGGACAATGGCCCGGGCATTCAGGCGGCCTGCGCGCAGTTCGTGGTGCTGTGCCGCCAGTTAAACCTGTTCAGCAAAGCGGTTGTCGCCATCGACGGCAGCAAGTTCAAGGCGGTCAACAACCGCGACAAGAACTTCACCGCCGCCAAGGTCGAAGCCCGTCTGGCGCAGGTTGAGGCGAACATCGGCCGCTACCTCGCGGCGCTGGATCGGGCCGACCGCGCGCCGAGCGACATCGCAGAGGCGCGCACGACGCGGCTCAATGAGAAGATCGCTCGTCTGCGCGAGCAGATGCAGGTTCTCCAGGCGATGGGCCGGCAAGTCGAGGCCGCCCCCGACGGCCAAGTCTCGCTGACCGATCCCGACGCGCGCTCCATGGCAACCAGCGGCAAGGGCACCGGCATGGTCGGCTACAACGTCCAGGCCGCGGTCGATACCGAGCACCACCTGATCGTGGCGCATGCGGTGACCAACGTCGGCAGCGACCGGGCGCAGCTCGCGCCGATGGGCCTCCTGGCGCAGGCAGCGACGGGATGCGCGAGGCTCACGGTGCTGGCCGACCGGGGCTACCTCAACGGGGAGCAGGTGCTGGCCTGCGAGGGCACCGGGGTGCTGCCGTGCGTGCCCAAGATCCTGACCTCGGGCCATGCCAAGCGTGGCCTCTTCACGGGGCAGGACTTCATCTACGACGCTGAGAGGGACCACTACACCTGTCCGGCCGGCCAGCACCTGACCAAGGGGCTTGTCCGGTCCGATCGCCGAACCGAGGGCGACGCGATGGACCACTACCGCAACCTGACGGCCTGTCTCGATTGTGCGCTCAAGCCCCGCTGCACGCCCGCAGAGATGCGGCGGATCAAACGCTGGGTGCACGAGGACGTGCTCGATGCGATGCAGGAGCGGCTCGACCGGATGCCAGACGCGATGAAGATCCGTCGCCAGACGGTGGAGCACCCATTCGGCACACTGAAGGCCTGGATGGGAGCAACACACTTCCTGACCCGGACCTTGGCGAAGGTCAGGACCGAGATGAGCTTGCAGGTTCTGGCCTACAACATGAAGCGGATGATCCAGATCTTCGGGGTCGGTCCGCTGATGGCGGCGATCCGGGCCTGAAGGCCACCACTTCGCTCTGCGACACTCTCAGGACCTTCGCCTTGAACCTAAGGGATCTGCGTTCTCACACGGCCTC
>NZ_FOTK01000120.1 GCF_900114535.1 Methylobacterium pseudosasicola
TCGTCGTGGCGCTGCCGTGAAGAACCTGGCCCATAGTGCGTCCCTCCACTCCGACGTGAAGAGTGCACCATCAAACCCTGGGATCAAACATCTAGGGCCTAATTAATCGTAAGTTTTCAAAGGCTCAAAAAATCAACGTTCAAGCGCTTTGCGAAAGTCGCCACGCCGGGGTAAAAGCGGGAATCACGACCCTCACTTGTTGCGCTTTGCTGCGCTTGGAAGTCTTTAAGACATGACCCCTTCCGGTCAAAAAATCTGTCTGTCGATGATAGTGAAGAATGAGGCGCCGGTTATACGTCGATGTCTCGATTCCCTGCGTTCAGTTATTGATCATTGGATAATCGTCGATACCGGATCCACTGACGAAACGCAGGATATCATTCGCACCGTCATGGCTGGTATACCGGGCAGCTTGCTGGAGCGCCCATGGGTCGATTTCGCCCATAACCGTACCGAGGCCCTCAATCTGGCCAAGCCGCATGGCGACTACACACTGGTCATTGATGCAGATGATGAGTTGATTGTCCCAGCGGGCTTCATGATGACTATCCTAGGCGCTCCTGGCTACAGCTTTCAGATTCATGACAATAGTTATGTCTATTCGCGGCCTCAATTATTCAACAACAAGTACAAATGGTATTACCGTGGCGTCCTGCATGAATTTGCCGAATGCAAAGGAATAGTTCATACTAGCACATCAGCGCTTGCCATGCGTCGCGGACACGATGGCGCTCGCCGCCTCGACAAGTCCACGTATGAGCGTGACGCAGCAGTCTTGGAAAAAGCTCTTCAAAAAGAGAAGGATCCCTTTCTGATCTCTCGTTACACTTTTTATTTGGCGCAGAGTTATCGCGATTGTCAGGAACTAAAGAAGGCGCTTCAAAATTATTTGAAGCGTACTAAATTAGGATTTTGGTCCGAGGAGATTTATGTCAGCTTCCTGAGTGCGGCCCTTCTCATGGAAGCTCTTGGCGAACCTTTTGAACAGGTTGTTTCCACGTTTGATAAGGCGATAAAAATCAATCCAAAACGTAATGAGGCACGATTTCATGCCAGTAGATACTGTCAAGATAGAAAGCGCTATGTCGAAGGTTATCATTATGCGGAAGCTGGGTTAGAATTGACGCTACCAAAAGACGGTCTTTTCCTGCAGCCGTGGATGTATGACTATGGTTTGCAAGACAAATATGCTGTTCATGCATTCAATACGGGCCAGTACCGCGCGTGCCTTTCCGCATGTCTAACTGTTCTGGGTTGCCCAATTTTTCCGCCCCAGAATCGGCCGCAACGGGCAGAACTGGGACGCAAAGCACTCGCGAAAATGGTCGACCCGGCCTGGGGTGCTAATCACTCGACTTATGTCGCAGTCTATAATCCAAACTGGCTGTCTTCATGATAAGGTATTTATCGCTTTTGCTGACCGTCCAATACCATTCCGCCTGACCTACGAGTTCTGCTTGTTAGTTTGAAAAGAGGCAGTGGGCTTGAACGCACTAGAGCCGTTTCCATGGGCGTTGCGACGGAGCAGCGTTTGCCGCGTTGACTGATGAAGGAGCCGGCGATGCCATCACCTTTGTCTGTCGATCTG
>NZ_FOTK01000119.1 GCF_900114535.1 Methylobacterium pseudosasicola
AGCGATCTCGTCCCAGAGATCATCGGGCAGAAGCGGTCTGGCCATGCTAAACCAACGCTGAAAACCCCGCTCAGTGCCGTTCTGTTAGGCGCTCTAAGTCTGCTGGACCTCGAGAAGCCTCCGTGGCCGTCCGAACGAAGATAGCTTCGTGTCGACGGGTCTCGACGTCCAAGCGGGTGTGATCCCGGTGCTCGGCAACCGCAGCCTTGTTGATCCAGGCTCGGTGCTGGACGGCCCAATCGCAAGTTTGGAGGTCGGCGCGGCGGGCGGCAGCGAACCGGAAGGAAGGGCCTTGACGGCCCCACCTGTGAAAGGTGCGACGAGGATGGCGCCAAGAGCGGCGCGGCGGGTGGAGGCACTAATGACTCGCCTCCGGCGCTGCTGAATGCCTTCGATTCTTATGGCACTTCTGGAGGAAGCCGGCTTTGATGGCCTGACGCATGCTCAGATTACACAGCGCCTGACGGACGTGGCGGCCAACACCCTGGCCACATACCTCGGCGTGATGTCGTCGAGCGGCGAACTTGAACGTTATGGCGACACCTATCGTGCCGGCAATCCTGCTGTAGCTGCAGCGAACAAAGCCTGGCCGGATCCCATCTGTAAAATGTGTAAGGCGGCCCATATGCGGCGGCGCACAGTTCGACATTAGGATATCATGTCTGAACGACTTGCGGCGATGCGTCCTGCTCCACCTTTTGCGAATCGATCGCAAAAGCAACTTGCGCGATGACGTGCTGGCCAACCTGTACATCGGCGAGAAATCGTTCGTAGGAGGCCCAAAGTGATGGGGTAATCTCCACAGGACAAGTACCCCGAATATTTAGGCGCACATAGCCTGCCGCCTCAGCTTCTCTAAAAAGGTTGCGAATGTGCGTTCGCGATACACCGAGGTCGGCTGACATTTCTGTGAATGACAGATCACGTTCTCGGCCGGTGATCTGTGCCTGCGCAAGTAAGAGAAAAGCAAGGTAACCAGCATCCCGTGCCAAAAACATCATCATCGGCGGGTGATGCCGGAACGTCATTGCTTGTGTGAGGCGTCGGAACGCCGCCCGGCGGATGTTCATATGAACTGCGTCATTCTCGGATAATACCCATTCGTACCCGCAGCCTGGGATAAGCTTTAGCAGGAATCGATGGTACGCAGCCAAGTGCTCTCGATCGTGGGTCAGTAGCCGCGTCGTTGGCGTCAATAGCCGCGATCGCCGATCCGTCGGAGATGGCCGTGCTTCGGCGTACTTCGCTTGTAGAAAGCGAGCGATCATATTGTCGACCCGCCTGGGACTCGCGAGTTTCAATCTAACGATCAAGTCTCTCAGGTTGCTAGGCGTAGCCCACGTCCCTCGATCTGCTGGTTTGTAGCTGACGTGGAAGCCAACAATGAGCCCCCGCAAGCAGATCACAGCAGCGTCAGCCATCATCCAGGTCACGAAACGGTCGCCCGTGAACAAAGAGGTGAGTGATGCGACGTGCTCATCACGGGCCTAGGCAAATCGGGGGTGATTGAGCACGTCTTCTGGCGTCAACATTCCCGACCCGATCCATCAAGCGTCGAACGGTTGCCGGCTTTTGCAGCGGAAAGCGATTGCACGCAATAATTTCCATTCACGAGGCATGCATGGATGACTAGATAAGTGCATTCGATAGACGAATAAAAACAGTTGTATATATAGTCAAATATATATTTCATTTTACGTGGTGTATAAGCTGGATATTTTTAAATCTATCTGTCATATTGCAATATAATATTTGACCACCCCCCC
>NZ_FOTK01000114.1 GCF_900114535.1 Methylobacterium pseudosasicola
CGTCGTCGACACCGCGCGCATCACAGCAAGCAGTCCCTTCGGCACAATCCTCAAAACCATCGGTGCTAGAACCCTACCATCAGACGCGTGGGTAAGCACGAGATCGTCGCCAAGCTGCGCCAGGTCGATGTCTTGGTCTCGCAGGGCCGCAAGGTTGCCGACGCAATTCGGTCCATCAAGGTGACGGAGGTCACATATCATCGTTGGCGCTCCGAGTACGGCGGCTTGAAGGGGGATCAGGTCAAACGGCTGAAGTCTCTAGAGACGGAGAACCAGCGCCCCCGCCGGGCGATCTCCGACCTGACCCTGGAGAAGCTCATCCTGAAGGAGGCAGCTTCGGGAAACTTCTGAGCCCGGCTCACCGCCGGGCTTGCGTCGATTACGTCGTGGCTGAGCATGGCGTGTCGGAACGGTTCGCTTGCCGCGTTCTGGGTCAGCACCCCTCATCCTGAGCCTGTCTAGGGATCGACACAGCGCAAGTGCGCCGTGGTGGTCGAAGACGAGGCCGCACTGACCGCCGCCATCGTCGCGCTGGCTCTCCAGTACGGGCGCTGCGGCTACCGTCGGATCACCGCGCTGCTCCGGCGTGATGGCTGGATGGTCAACGTGAAGCGGGTCGATCCTTCGACAGGCTCAGGATGAGGGGATCTGGCGGCGGGAGGGGCTCAAGGTTCCAGCGCGATAGCCGAAGCGGGCCCGCCTCTGGCTCAACGACGGCTCGTGCGTGCGCCTGCGGCCAGAGCGGCCCGTCCATGTCTGGTGTACGACTTCGTCGAGCACCGGACGCATAACGGTCGCAAGAACCGGATGCTGAACGTCATCGATGAGTTCACCCGTGAGTGCCTGGCCATCCGCGTATCACGTAAGCTGAAGGCGCACGACGTGATCGATGTCCTCTCGGATCTGTTCAGCCTGCGCGGCGTGCCTGGCCATATCCGCTCGGACAATGAGCCTGAGTTCATCGCTCGATCTGTCCGAGATTGGATCGCAGCGGTCGGCTCAGAGACCGCCTACATCGCGCCTGGCAGTCCGTGGGAGAACGGGGACTGCGAGAGCTTCAACGCGAAGCTGCGGGATGAAGTCCTCAACGGCGAGGTGTTCTACACCCTCGAGGAAGCCAGCGTGGTAATCGAGCATTGACGGACGCACTGCAACAGCATCCGGCCGCACTCGTCACTCGGCTACTGCCCGCCTAAGCCGGAGGTCATCATTTGGCCAACGGAACCGAGCAGCTCAGTACCGTCCGCTCGCCCGGCCATCGTCACACGACCGACGATGCACTAACTTCGAGCCTGGGCCACAAGATGGGGGCTGGCTAGCGTGGGCGCTCCCATAAGCAATCAGGGTAGATTAATTCGCTCGATCAAGATCGCGCCCCCGCCGTTAGATTTGACTTAATGCTAATTGCTGCTTACATCACCATCGAACGAAGGGTAAATATGTTGGGCATGCTGGACCATCAATTTTCGCGAAAATGGTTGAGCCTCATAACATCGGGGCTTTATGGGCGAAGAAAAAAATTTCGGGACAACGAAAAATACGATGTAGATTTTTCGCTCGCCATGCACAATAGGACAGGGAAATATGCAATCGGCCGTGATCTTTTAGAGTCACTCAGGCATGAATTCAATGACGTAATATTTTGGATATTTGCGTTACAGCAGCCTCCATCTCGCTTGGCTTCGATATTTATATGTAAACTGCAATGGGTGCAAAGTCAATTTAACGCACGGTCAATTAAATATGGTTTCCAGTTCGCTTTCCGTTCAAATTCTCCCCGCTTACATCTAGAACCGTTTACTGTTCTTTCTAGTGTTCTTAGGCGTGAAGACGCCGTTCTAATTCACGACATTGGGCCCATAACAGATCCGGAACTATTTGAGGTCGCCCTGTATAAAATATACATTGCCGCCTTCTTACAAATAGAAAAAGTTGGACCCCATCTAATTTTTGCGAGTCAAGCCTCAAAAAATGAGTTTGACCGTGTGTATTTAAATGCAACACCAGCTTCATCGCGGGTTATATATCCTCCAATCAATCAGAAGAACGATTACCTTAAACCATCTCCCTTGAGCTCTGTCAATAAACCATTTTTTTTAACTGTAGGAAGCGTTGGAATTCGCAAAAATCAGCTTCGTTGCATCAAAGCTTTTGCGATATCTGGATTGGCCGACTCAGACGTAAATTATGTTATTTGCGGTTCTCGAGAGCCGGGCTACGAAGAAGTAGCAGACGCTGCATCGAATACCCAAGGAGTGGTATTGCTGAATTATGTGAAAGAAAGCGAATTAAAATGGCTCTACGAGAATGCTTCTGGATTTATATTAGTAAGTCTACTTGAAGGTTTCGGTATGCCACTAGCTGAAGCCATATTGCATAATGTAATTCCTATAGTTACTCAAAACAGTGTCCTGGAAGAAGTATCTGGGGCTGGTTCTATCAGCGTCAATCCGCTGAGCGAAGAAGATATCGCCAGCGCTATGATCAAGCTTTATAAAATGTCGGATGATGAGAGGCTTGAACGTTCTGCGCTTCTTAAACGAAGGACGTCAGAATTTTCAAAGGCGAAATTCGTTGATGGGTGGAGGGAGGCTATCAAAAAAATGAAAGAAATAAACGCATCATTTCTGCCGTTTGACGGGTAACAATTTACTGGTAATAAAATTGAATTACGTTCCGGCCATCGGAGCCTTCGAGCTTAAACCGCTAATAAAATTATGAGATTGAACACATTTGTCCGAGGCTACTAGTAGCAAGCTAACAACACAATGCGCTTAATCAGCCACCGATGAAACAGCCCGCTCCGAGACAACGAGGGTGCGGTCTTGACCTGACCGGCTGGCTTTGGACCGGGCTGATTGAGAGGATCAGCCTGGTGCAGAGGAGTTGGGGATGAAGCGAGGACAGAGGCCGAGCGCGGAACAGGTCGTGCTGATGCTGTGCCAGATCGAGGTGCAGACGGCACTAGTGCACTGACTCAGACGGATGGTTCAGGGGATCGGCTGACGGCGGCGAGGATGTCGGTGGCGGGTTTGGTCCAGACGAAAGGTCTGGCGCGCC
>NZ_FOTK01000113.1 GCF_900114535.1 Methylobacterium pseudosasicola
CAAGCACCCTGGCAGACCTGCACCTCGTCGCTTTCGTCTGCCTCATGCTCAAAAAGGCCGCTCAACTCGCCACAGGTTCATAACAGCCTCTAGGCTGTGCATGTTGCGCCATTGCCTGTGACGCAAAACCGATAAAAGCAATCAAAATTAGTATTGAAGTGCGCATTAAATGCTCCAAAAGCCTCGTGATCACCCCCCCTTGTTGTAGCATTGACGGGATCGAGCTTGTATAAGTTTCAGGAGCGGCAAAAATAATTACGGGAAGTGAATTTTAGAAACCGATGCGCCGTGGTGTATAGGTGAAAAGAGGGCACGCATAAGCCTGATAATGCCCTCCACTCCCGAGGCGGCTTCGGCTCCGGCTTGGCAGATGCGTGTGTTCGCGGTCAAATGTTTGGCTCGAAGCGCCCCTCGATCAGGCGTGCGTACTCGGTTTCCGCCCTACCGTAGCTGTCGCCAGCGAGGTCGAGTAGGCCATCGCGGTTGATGATCTCCACGATGCCGCGGTACTTCCGAATGAAGCCGCCGTCCGCAAGAACTCGCAGCGCCGCCGTCACGCCCGGACGCTCGACGCCCAGCATGAACGACATGAAATCCTGCGTAACCGTGATCTGATCGCCATCGGCCCGGTCGTGGCACATCAGCAGCCATCGAGCGAGACGGGTCGCGGTGTTGCCCCGCGCATTGGCGAAGGCTGTCTGAGCCGTCTGGACGAACTGCACCTGGATAAAGCGGTGCAGCACCCGGCGCAAGGCAGGGCGCCGCTCCACCTCCGCCCGCAGCACCGCTACATCGATGCTGAGCATGTGACCGGCCATCTGCACGAAGTGGGTATGTGGACTGCGGTCATCGTCGAGGAGGATCGGGGCAGCGCCGATCAGACCCTCTTGACCGATCAGCCCAATCTCGACGCGGCCGCTCGGCTCATCGGTGGTGATCGAGACGAAGCCTTCCTCCGGGAAATGGACGGTCTCGATCGCCGTATGGGGCGCGATCAGGACCTGCCGGAGAGGCATTTTCTCGGCTCGCAACCCAGGTCGCAGACTGGCGAAATCTTCCGGCGAGAGAGCTTGGAGGAGCTTGTTGCGAACGCCGGCCTGCTGGAGGAGGGCCAAAGCTACGAGCCAGCACGTGGGATGTGCCACTCGCCAACGAGATCGAGGGTCGCCGAGTAGACCACCGTCCCGGCTTCATCGCGCACGCGAACCGAATAGGTGCGATGATCTTGGGCGGGAAGCTTGTTCCGCGCCATATCCGGGAGGGCATCCAATGCCTCGATGCGCGCAGCCTCGATGCTGAGGAGCTCGAAGCCCTCATCATCCAAGTTGCGGAAGTTGCCGTCATCGGTGTCGAAGAAGAAACGGGGCATGAGAGATCCGGCCTCAGGCAGGCGGGAGCGCTCGCATCTCTCAGTCGTTGACGCCCTAATAATCGATCAACGATATGCTCGGTCTCGCGCATCGTATGACTGCTGTTTGTAACCCATGATGGTGAGGGTCATCTTATTTTACCCGAGGCCTGCGATGCAGGTAGTTTGGAATAAAGTCACAGTAGGTCATCAGCCGGGCTTTATCCGGGATCTGAACGTGGTGTCGCCTGAGGACGATCAGATTTTCGGACCGCAGGTGTTGCACCACGCGGTTCACGTGCACGGGCGTCAAACCGAGCATGTCGGCGAGGTCGATCTGCGTGAAGGGTACGGTATAGCTGTCGTCCTTCACCAAGCCGACCACACTCAAGCGCAGCAGCAACTCACAGAAGAGGTGCGCCATTCGCTTGGAGGCTTCCCGGCCTGCCAGACAAACGAGCCACTCGCGCAACACGGCCTCGTCTACGAGGGTCGCCCACCACAGCGCGTGGGCGATACGGGGATGGTTGGCGGTTAGGTCGTGAATGGTAGCGCGTGAGATTTCCACCACCGTGCACGAGGTCATCGTGCCGATGGAGTGGTCCATCTCGTCGAGGATCGCCACGTGCAGGTCGCAGAAGTCGCCCGGGACCATGAGGGCCGTGATGTGACGCTGGCCCTTCGGTAGGATCTTGTAGCGGCAGACGAAGCCCGAGAGGACGAGATGCACGTTCTCGGGGCGATCTTCCTCACTTGTGAGATCCCGACGTGCTGGAACCTGTCGGCTCCTCAGGCTTACCTGCCGCAAGGTTTTGTGGTCGGCTTCGGTGAGCCCGCCAGCCTGGCTGAGCTTGCGGATCAGGGTATCAAACATAGCTCACGACGCGCTCTTCAGCGGTCGTTTCGCCCTGACCCGGACGGCGTATCGCGCAGATCCGGAAAAGGGTTCTGATCCGGCACGCCGAGAGGCCTGCGATACAAGCCCGGTACTCTATCCTATGTTAGAGTGATGGGTGTCCGGTCCCATGTGTACGGTTTCAAACCATCAGCTCGAACCGTGCGAGCCGGGCTAAGGGGCGAAAATTTTAGTCATTGGTCCAGCATCCAACTTATGGCGGCAATCCTCTCAGCTTATATTTGCAGCCCATTCCAGAGGTGCTTGAACACCCCCAGCGAACGCAGCGCATCCGCGATCTGGTCGTCACCCACGCTGGCCGGCACGTAGCGCCCGTCCGCACCCGTCATCGGGCGGCCCAGGCGGCGAACCACCTCGCGTTCGAAAGACACGAAGTTCTCGACCCGACCGTCTGCAGCTCGCAGAGGGCGGCAATCGATCTCAGCCCGGTACATGGTGCCGTCGCCGCGGTAGTTGGTTAGGTAGCCGTGGAAACGCACGCCTGCGGTCAGGGCATTGTGGTAGGTATCCAGTTGCGACCGGAGTGTCTGCTTGCCCTGCATAAAGCGCGGGCTCAAACCGATGAGGTTGCCAGGGGGCTGCCCCACGAGGCGCCCGAAGGCATCGTTGACGTACAGGATGGCCGGGCCGGGTAGGTCGATCATCGCGTCAGTGATGACGATGCCCACGGCGGCATCGTGGGCGAGGGCGCGGATCAGTTCGAGAGCGGTCATCGGACTCGGGGTTACCCGTGGGACCCAGGGCTACGAAGCGCGCTGATCCTGCTTAGAGTGCCTAACAGAACCGTCTGATCTGGTTGAGGGTGACGAGGCTTGCGGCGAGGCTGGTGAAGGCCTCGTAGATGTCGCTGCGCCGCTCGTAG
>NZ_FOTK01000111.1 GCF_900114535.1 Methylobacterium pseudosasicola
CGATCTCCTCGGGCTTCGGGTGCTTGGCCATGTCGTCCGTCCTCCAGGCTCAAAAGCCATACCAAAGGGCGGACCACTTCAGTGGGGGCGGATCAACTAAAGCGATTGGTATTGCAATTTTTGGTAACGATATGTCCGGATTCAGCTCTAAATTCGGTTCGGTAGTCTTGTTGAGTGCACTGGGACCGCTTGCCTTTGTTGGTGTGGCCGGTGCCATTCGCCTAGGCTCAGTCTCGGACCATCTCATATCGCAGAGGGGGAAGCGCTTCGGGCCGGAAGAGGTCTCCCTGCGCACGGGCGAGCACATCACCATCGTCAACGACGACTCCAACTTCGTCCATCATGCCTACGTCGACACGGAGGAGTTCGCCTTCGACTCCGGCGATATCGAGCCGGGGACTAGGGCGGTCATCGCGTTCACACGGGAGGGCGATTTCACCGTCCTGTGCGGCGTCCACCCCAGAATGAAGCTCGCGGTTCACGTCCGGCAGGCGGATCGACCCTGAGACCCGCCTACCGTCCCGTCCTCAGATCACCGGCAGGCCGACCAAGCCTTCGTACAGGGCCTCGTGGCCGACGTAGTACAGCGCCAGGAAGATCGCGAGCGCGCCGCAATAGTAGGCCGGCGCCCAAGCCGCATCGCGGACCCGCGCGGTGGCCCGCGCGTTGTCGGCGGCGATCCCGAGCAGCACGACAATGATGCCGGAATGTCCGATCGCGTCGACCTTGCCGAACTCGAACACCGCCGAGACGAAAATCGCCGCCAGGATGATCGCCGAGGTACGGCGCACCAGAGGCGTCCAGATCAGGGCGAAGGCCAGGGTGAACTCGATGACGCCGGCGGCCTGCATGAACAGCTCAGGGGGGCGCGCCCATGGTCATCTGCGGCTTGGCGGCGAGCAGCGGATCGGTCCACTGCGGGTAGGCCCACTTCTCCACCGAGGCCCACATCAGGGTGATGGCAGCGCTCCAGCGCACGATATCGAGCGGGCGGAGTCCGGAGGGCTTCAGGTTGATGCCCTGACAGATCAGGTAGACGGCAACGCCCAGGAACACCGGGTAGTCGGCGAGGTGGAAGAGACCGTACTGCGCCGTGGCGAAGCTGAACAGGAAGACGATGCCGAGGCCGGTGAGCGGCATCGTCCGGCGCCAGATCAGGCAGGCGGCCATGGCAAGCTGAAGCCACGGGATCCAGGCCGCATCGGTCTTGAGTTCGGGCGTGAGGATGATGCCGCCAAGCCCCCAGACCGAGACTAGGAAGAACCCGAGCGTGCACCGGACCAGCAGCTCGGTGTCGGTCCGGATGCGGGTGGTGACGCGGTCGAGCGCGTTCATGAGCGCGCCACCGAGCGGCGTCCCCTCGGCGAGGCAGCCCGCCATCAAGCAGACTATTGCGAGCGCAGTGACCCACTCGAAATCAGGGCACAGGACCTGTTCGAGACCGCGCGGCTGGCCAGCGACATCGTAGGCGCAGAACCACTTCACATGGGCGCTGGCGGTGCCCGTAGCGGCAAGAAGGGCCAAGGGTGCGGCGGCTAGCCTTGCCAGCGCGCGCGTCCCCAGGCGACCCGTGTACCTGAGCGCCGAGACCCGAACCATAATGACCTCGAAGGACGTAGCGGGCATCGACCCGCCTACGCATTTCCTCACAAAGTCTGGTGTTCCGCCAACGAATTATTAACGAACGTTACCTAATGGTTAATGGCGATCAGGGTGCTTATTGGTGAGGCAGCAAGCGCTAGTTCTAATCTTTGCTCAAGCTGACGTAGCGTGTCAGGACCCACCCGTGCTCGCAGGGGCCGGTATAGCTTTGTTCGACCGGTACGATGATCGTCGTCCGGCAGCCGAGCAGTGCCGAGCCGTGGACGACGCCGACCCAGGGGCCGAGCTTTTCGCAGACCTTGACCGTGTCACCATCGTGCAGGCGCCCGATCTCACGGAACGGGGCCTCGCCCGGGCCGCTCTGAACCGGCAGGAAGCTCTCGGCGCCCTGTCCGATCTCGATCACCTGCCCCGTCTCGGGACAGGCGTCCTCACCGATCGCCCCGCGCATCAGGATCGGCACGTTCAAAGGTTCAGTTTCCGCTCGGGCCATGCCGGTCGGCATGAGCGCGAGGAGCAGGCTTAGCCGCAATACGATCGCTTGCATGAGGACGTCGAGCTGTCGGATGTTAGGCAGGCGTTGTGACTCGATCGCCCTGCTTGGCGAGAGGGCGAACAACGCACCCACTCCCGAGAGGATCCGCGGCCGCGAGCAGGCATTCGCGGCGTCCGGTTCTCCCGCCGCGGCGCCCCTCACGCGACTGCCGCGCGAGGCTTCACATGCAGGACATGGGGAACTGTCCCGTACCTACCCGTCGTCGCGAGCCTGCCCGCTGTCGCCATCTTCTCGCTGTTTAGACTGTTGCTCGCCCCAACGCGGTTTGGGCGCTATGGGCTGGGCCGTCATCGTCGCGGCAACCGTTCAAAGCCGTCGGCGGGTCCGAGCAGGAAGTGCTGAGTATGCCGAACACGTTTGGCCTCAACCGCACGCTAGGCGGTGCCATCGGCGTCATCGCGCTGGTGTCGATCCTCAGCAGCGGAGCGGTCCTAGCGACCCGCAACCAGTTGCAGGCGGCAACCGACGCCCTCGATCGTTCAAACCAAGTAGCCCGCGGCCTCGACGCCTTCCGCACTGCCATGCTCAACCAGGAGACCGGTTTGCGCGGCTACCTCATCACCGGACGCGAGAGCAGCCTGGAGCCCTACCGCTGGGGACGGCCGGCCCTGGATGAGACGATCACCCGGCTGAGGAGTTTGATCGGCAACGATGCCGAGCGATCGCGCCTCATGACTGACGCCGAGGCGGCCGCGCGCGCTTGGCAGACCGACATCGGCGAGACCGCCATACGAGGCGCTGCCGATCCAACGACGCGACCGGAGGCGGTGCGCATTGAAGCCGAGGGCAGGGGCAAGCAGTTCTTCGACACCCTGCGCGGGAAGCTCGCAGCAATCGACGCCTTGGAGGAACAGACCCACGCGGCGCAGGCCGTTCGCGTCGCGCAAGCCGAGCGCAACGAGAGCCTCGCTCTTTGGAGCTGCACCCTGCTCACACTCCTGATCTGCCTTGGGATCGGGATCGCCATCAACCGCCTGATCGTCCGGCCGCTGGTGCGCGTCATGGGTTTCGTCGAGCATGTCGGCGAAGGCGACCTGTCGGGTACGCTCGGGCAGGGGGGGCACAACGAGATCGGCCGTTTGGGGCGCAGCCTCAATACGATGGTAGCAGGTCTTTCGGATCTCGCCCGGACCAACCGGACGGCGACCGCCGACCTCAACGCCGCCGCCGCCGAGATCCGCGCTTCCGTCCAGGAGCAGGCGGCCTCCGTCGAGGAGCAATTCGCCGCCGTGCAGGAGACCGCGGCGACCGTCGACGAGATCACCCATTCCGGCGCCCAGATCGGCAAGCGCGCCACCGAGGTCATCGCCACCGCCCAGGCCACCGCCCAGACCTCCCGCCAGGGCCT
>NZ_FOTK01000110.1 GCF_900114535.1 Methylobacterium pseudosasicola
ATGCCTCGCTCCTCCTCTGGAGCGATCAGTGAATCAGCCCGACAGTCTCGCGTGAACCCCAGACATCCGATTCAGCGCAACCCGAAAATGCTCTAGCGCTAGAGCTGTTGCCGTTTAGGTTGGGTCATAAGCGTCGTATCCGGCGGCGGTGATGTAGTTTCGGCATTCGGCTGGGGTGAAGGCTGCGAAGGCCTGGGCGATGGCCGCCCAAAGGTCTGGGATGGTTCGGGCCGCGGCGGTGCGCAGCAGCGCCTTGAGCTTTGAGAAGGCTTGCTCGATCGGGTTGGAATCGGGCGAGTAGGCCGGGAGGTAGAGGAGCCGCGCGCCGGCCGCCTCGATGGCCTCGCGCACGCCGACGACTTTGTGGGATTGCAGGTTGTCGAGGATGACGGTGTCGCCGGGCTTCAGCACCGGGACCAGGGTGTCCGTGACGTAGGCGCGGAAGCGCGCGCCGTTGGTGGCTCCGTCGATCAAGGTGGTGGCGACCAAGCCGCTGGGACGCAGGGCGGCGGTGACGGTGGTGGTCTTGTAGTGGCCCTTGGGCACGAGGAGCCGGCAGCGTTCGCCACGTGGAGCCCGACCGTAGGTGCGGGCCATGTTCGTGGCGGTCGCCGTCTCGTCGATGAAGACGACGGCATCGGGGTCGAGGTCGAGTTGGCTCTCGAACCACGCCTCCCGTGCGGCTCTCACGTCCCAACGCTCCTGCTCGGCCGCGTAGACAGCCCCTTTTTACGGGTGGTCCGATGCCGGGCGAAGAACCGCCACAACCCGCTGACGCTCGTGCGGACACCCTGCTCGGCCAGGATATCACGCACCTCGTGCAGGAAGGCCTGCGGCTGCTCCCGATCGATCTGAAGGATCCGCTCAGCGTGCGCTTCGATGGCGGGCGCAGGTCGCTGCCCGCACGAGGGCAGGGGTGCGATCACGCCCTCCGCCTGGAAGCGTTCGTGCCAACGGATCGGACTGGACGGGCCGATCCCGAAGCGCTTGGCCGCCTGGCGGCGCGAGGCTCCTGCCTCGATCGCCGCAATCACCCGTTCTCGCAGATCCACCGATAGCGCTGACGGCATCCCGATCTCCTCGGAAAGCCCGACAGCGAATCAGATCCGCAGACTGCCCGCTACCCCCAACGATTCAACCTAGCCGGACACGGCTCTAGCCGCGGCTGGGCCACCTCACGCCCGGGGTGCGCCCGGCCGCTTGCGCGATTGCAAACGAAAGGAAAACGACATGACACCCGAACAGATCACCTGGGCGTATCCGCTCTGCACGGAGCTGACCAACATGGTCAAAGGCCGGAACGAAGTATCTCTGGTGAAAAACGCGCCGGCAAGCATCTCGAACAGCGGCGGTCATCTAACCCTGTAAGGCAACTCAGTAACGAAAATCCACTATCTTTAAGATCCTGAATTCTAAATGATCAAAGGAACTCTCCTCCAGATCACGGATGCTCGCATCGATCGCGTGAAGGGGCATCTGGACGAACTAGGCGTCTTTCTGGGATAAGGGGCGCGATGAAGCTCCTCGACAAAGTCCTTTTGGGCGCGATGTTCCTGTTCGTCGCGATTTACCTCTGGTTCATGCTGAAGGTAATCTGGTTCTTCCTGCAGCTGCTGCCGATTTCGCTTTTTCTCTTCGCTTTCTGAAGCGCATATCACCAATGCGATCGAAAACGAAAGATCAGACTGCTTCTCAGGGTCCGATCATTCTTGAGAAGCTAGCACCAAATTGTGTTACAGCGTCTTCGAAATTCCGCCTTCTGGTCTCCCGAACCGAGTCCGCGGCGACCAAAAGTCTGGGATCGTCATCTGTAAATGTAGGCGGATTGTTCCCAGAATAATATGGAAACCCTTTAATGCTCGGCAAAGTCGTCGTTATGATGACCTGATGTCGATCTTCTCGGAAATTATCGTTTGTCTGCGTAACCCGTGAAAGCTCGAAGCCGTAAAGCTGAGAAGGGTTGAGTGTAAGTGTAGGACTTACATTCCCTGATAACTTTGTGGAGAAGACGATCGTGTCAGACATAGTCGAAATGGCCGGCCCGCTTGGCGTCCCCCTGAAACTCCCATTTTTATTTATAAATACAAAGCTGTCGATCAAATCAGTTATCTTAAGCCGGCCTTCGATCGGCTAGACAAGATTTATCGGTCGGGGCGCCTCACAATAATCGCTTTTAACTTTGGTCGCAAGAACGAGAAAATTACCAGTGACTTGAAAATGACGAATTGTCTGTCGCGTCCGCTCTCCTTTTGCTCCAATCCCCACGCCATCGATCCGACGCGCAAATGTTCTGACGAGATCGAAGTTTGCACCTTGTGTATTAGATTCATTTAGATTAAGCGTAAAATCAAAGGTTATCTGTGCCTTGCGAAAATAATCAAAGGCTTTGTCGAGTTCTTTGATTTTAAACCGCGGCGCCCCAATGTCATTGAAAAGCCTGCGATCTTTATCCAACATATAGGCGAGCTGCTTACCCGTCAGATCTTTATATACGATATCATCGTAGTTGTTCAGCTCCTTGATCGCCGCATCGCGAATTCCGTCTAGTGCCTCGCATCTAATCCGGGCAACGATATCGCTCGTGATAGAACCAGTAATATCCTGAGGAAGCGGCTGGTTGGCACAACCTTGGACAAATACAGCGAGCGATAGCGCGGCAAGACCCGAGCGATAGACAAATATTTTCACGGCCCGCAGTTCTAGTTGCTGATTCGCATTCAATTAGACATTGATTTCAAGCCTTCGGCCGTGTCCTTGTGGCAACACTTACCCTTTAGATTGCTTTACCCTCACTCAAGATCGATTTACGCGGCTCATTATCAGCTCTGAGCGACGGCATAATCAATATCAAGCCCTTAGAGCCGTACACGTTCGGTTTGCAACGGGAACGATGCTGAGCAGTTGGTGAGGTGAGGGGCTTGCCGATGCCATCAGCCCTGTCGATCGATCTGCGGGAGCGCGTTGTCGCGGCTTTGGCTGACGGCGCCTTCTGCCAAGGAGCGGCGGCCCGTTTCGGGGTGAGCGTATCGAGCGCCAGCCGCTGGGCGGCGCGGGTCCGGCAGGAGGGGTAGATCGCCCCGCGTGCACGGGGTGGCGATCAGCGTTCGCAGGTGATCGAGGCGCAGGCCGACCTGATCCTGGCCACCTATGAGCGTGAGCCGCAGTTGTTCTTGCACGAGGTGCGCGATGCCTTGGCCGCGCAGGGCGTGACCACCAGCACGAGCGGCCTGTCAAGTTTCTTCGCTCGCCACGGCATCACCCGTAAAAAGGGGCTCTGTACGCGGCCGAGCAGGAGCGCGCGGACGTGAGAGCCGAGCGCCAGGCCTGGTTCGACGCCATGCCCGATCTCGACCCTGACCCGTTGGTCTTTCTCGACGAGACCGCAGCCGCCACCAACATGGCCCGGCGCTACGGACGCGCGCCTCGCGGCGAGCGCTGCCGGCTGCTCGTGCCGCAGGGGCATGATAAGACCACTGATCGGCCCCCACGGGGTG
>NZ_FOTK01000109.1 GCF_900114535.1 Methylobacterium pseudosasicola
TCCGCACTTGGCCTCTGTCCTCGCTTCATCCCCAACTCCTCTGGTCCTGGCTGATCCTCTCAATCAGCCCGGTCCAAAGCCAGCCGGTCAGGTCAACGTCTATGCGAGGTGTCGGGTCGGCTGGTCGACCTACTATCGAACGATGATGTCGCTACGCCATGGCTCACTGCCGAGGCGTAACCCGAGCCATCGCGGTCTGCATCAGCTCAGACTTATTGACGATGAGGGCCACGGCGATCTCGGTCAGTGCCTTGTCCTCAATCTCGCTGACGCCGTCATGGTCGGCGACATCGGCAGCGACTAGGAACGCGTCCTGCCGCTGTTCCATTGGCCGGCCGGCAATCGCGGCGATCCGGCGTAGGTTCTCCACCCGGCCTGCGCGGGTCCGCGCCCGGGCGATCGCCTCGTACAGTGCTTCCTCCAGCATCAGGAGGTCGTAGCCCTTTTCGATGATCGGGTTGGCGCGCAGACCGACCAGTGCCGTCTCGAACTCGTCACCTGCCACCTCGCCGTCAGCAACGATGACGTTGGCTGCGGCCGAGATCCCCGCCTGCATCAGCGCTTCGTCCCCGGCATAGGCCGTGACGGTCCGGCCGAAACGGGTCAGCAGATCCTTGAGGGCGTTCATCGCGATCCGAGAGGTTGAAAGACGTCAGTGGTCACAAGCTCGCATGGGCAGTTGTGCTGTGGGATCCGCCGAGGCTGACCTGCCGCCGTCCGCTGCCATGCAGGCCATGAGCTGGCGCTGTGTAAGGCCGGCGGGACAAGTCATACAGCACGTTGCCGACAAGCCCGGCGGCCCGGCGCAGGGTCGCTCCCTCACATGTTGCGGCTACGCGCACCCCAATCTCGTGGGTGTGGCTGCGGCCGTACAACCAGACGGCGAGCCGCGCCCGGGTCGCTTCCGGGATACCGTCGAGGAGGAGGCGTGCTGCCTCGGGATCGGCTTTGGCGAGCCGGCCTACGGTCTCCGGTGAGACGGGGCAATCGAGAGCGGGGTCGTCGACACTGAGCAAACGGGTACGGTTCATGACGGCACCTGCAGGCTGATAGCGAGCAACGTGCCGAAATTGTAGTTAACGAAGGCTTACGTGGATTGGCCAGCTCGGCCCCGCCGCCCGATCTGATCACGGGCTGGCGGGGGAGGTCGTCCCCAACGGGTTCGAACGCGAAACGATTTCCCTCACGCACGCGTTACCGGCGTTGCTTGACACAACGAGGTTCTGATGCGCCAACGCTCAATTGCAGCGTCTATCCCGCTCATGCTCCTGCTTTCGGGAGCGGCTTACGCACAATCGCCGACGGCAGCCCCTCCTGCCACGGCTCCCGGTGCTCCGACGACTATGGCTCCCGGTGCGCCTGGGGTGGCAGCGCCGCAGCCTGGTTCGACTGGAGCACCGGCAGCCGTCACCGGTACCCCGACCGGTCAGCCCGCCGATACCATGACGAACAATTCAGCAGCCGGTGGCAATGCTGCTCAGCCCTCGCGCGCCGTGCCCCAGGGCGGCGGTGGCGGGAAGTGACCTTCCGACTACAACAATGAGACGAGCCACGTTTTAGGTAGCTATTGGTTCGTTTCTAAGTTCATGAACTTCCTAAGCCCGCCTGGTTCGCCAGCGCGGGCTTTTCTTGGCTAGTGCTGCTAACAGCCAGACCGACAGGATGCTGATCGTACCAGGATATCCGTGTCGCCAATCGTCATGACGCTGATGAGTTGCTCGCCACGCTTCCAGAGCATCGAGCACGCCGCGGCTCCGAACGGCGAACAGGTCTCAGCCTCTGGGTAGGCTTCGCAGGTATCCTCGCGACGCTCGCACACTCGGCTTGACGGAGGCACAGGGGCAGGCCTCCAGCCGAGCTGAAGAAGCGAAGCCCGAGCATCAGGGTAAAGAGTGTTGGGTTTGAACTTCGGCACCGGCTCGACCGCCTGAGCCCCACAGGCAGCGATGGCGATGGTGATGGCCGCAAGGGCTGTGCGCATAGCGGCGAGATAGCCTCCGGGATGGCAATGTCGGGGTAGTCGCCTAGGAGACGTTACCGCCCTCGGAGGAAGAAGAACCAGATCAGGATAAGGACGGGGATCGGCACCCCTAAGAGCCACAGCAAGCTACCTGTTAGCATCTCATCCTCCCTAGAGCGACTGAGTAAGCCCGCAGGTCGAAAATCCGTTCCAGTGCGTCGTGTCTACGGGGGGCGGCCAATACCGGATAGCGGAAGTGCTGCCCCGCCGCCCATAATTTCAGGGCTGGCGGGGCGTCGTGCCGTTCCTCACGGCGGTGGGGCCGGGTACGCGACGTGGCCCGAGGGGCACAGTGGTTGAGGACGGTTATCGGAGACGGAACGGCTACGCTCAAGGCAATCCCGGAACGGGAATGGCAGTAGGTAGTGCTAGTCGGTCCAGGCCGAGATTAAACGGACCGACACCCGTCATCGTCCGAGGGTCGAACCCAGTCCCTCGACGGTGGTTAGTGAGGGTGGCCGGATCGAGGAAGCTAACTGGGCCTGGGTCGATCCGCGCAAGCCGCTGCTTCAACCGCGAATACCCAGCAGCGGGCCACAAAAGTAAGTTCTACCAGCGAGATGCGACGACGCCCGGCACGGCCCTGCCACCTGTAAAATGGCGCACCGTGGAGTAGATCAGCCTGATCAGGACTCTGAGGGCGCTTCCTGCTGCGGCTCCAGCCGCAGGAGGGTGAAGCTCTCGCGCACGGCCTCGCCATCACGGAGAACCCGCCGCACCTTCACCACCGCGACGGCTGCCACGTTGACGAGCGTGCGGTTCAACTCGGCGAGATCGGAGGCGGGGACCGATCGATCAATGCCGCCCTTGATAGGGCCGCGGCTTTCGCTGCGGAACTCAAACTGATGGGCGTCAGGTAGCACGCCGCCCAACTGCCCCTCAATCCGTTCCTCAGTCTCGGTGACACGAGTGGAGGACGCGCGCTCGGCGGCACGGGAGACCTCGTCAAGCCCGAACGATCGATCCTCGTCTCCCGCCAGAAGTCGAAACGTGGCGCCGCTCGTCCGCATGAGCGAGAAGAACTCCTGTGCGGTCGCCAGCACGCGCTGATCAATGTTCTCGACGGCAGCGCGGAACCTGTCCTCGCTCGACTCGCTGAACGCGCCCAGAAGCTGCGCCGCATTATCGACGGCAACTTTGAGGGACGTATCAAGCGCCTCGCCTTGGGGCTCGACCTCTTCGAGAAGGAAGCCGAAAGAGCCACACACGACGTTGGTGATGTGCAGCGTGGCCGCGCTCTTGTTCGGCACGACGCCGCGCTGACCGAGTGCCCCTGCCTCGTCAGCCATAAGCTTGGCAACGAGATCCTGAAACTTGCTGACGACGGAACCGCCGAATTCGGACTCAATCCCCCGCGAACCAGCGACCGGCCTGCCTCCGAAGAATAGAGCAGCCGAGGCGGTCGGAGACTCTGGCTCCTCGCCCATAGCCACAAGGTCGGCAGCAATCTCATCGCGGCGCGCTTCTAGCCCAGGCTGTGTGAAAACGCGCTGATTTGGTAGAGTAGATCCTGGTCTGAGGAGGTCGGGATGAAGCGCTTCATCGCAGGCGAGGATCGTCAGCAG
>NZ_FOTK01000107.1 GCF_900114535.1 Methylobacterium pseudosasicola
GTGTGGTTCAGCCCGACGTGAGCGCGGCCCACCTCCTGCGCGTGCTCGACAGCCTCGGCGTGAAGGACTCCGGTGGCGTCTTCGCCTGGGATGGCGCGCGGATTCCGGCCTGAACGAGTCACCGACCGAGATGCGCCCTGTGGTACCCGACGACCGAGCCGGCAAACGCAGTTTGCATTATGTCGATGCCGATAGCCCTCGACGGCTCAAACGAGCCCAGTCCGGTCGTTCAGCCGACGCTGTCAGCATCTTGATAGCGAGCGCTGCGACCGCACAGATCTCGAATCTGGACGCTGGCGGTCACAAAACTTGAATTTCGGGCGGGACGAGCAGCGCGGACGATCTGCATGGCAGGCATTTCAGGCCGGGAGTTGGTACTTGGAGATTAACACCGCCATGGAGACTGTGCAGATTGACGGACGGATGGACACAAACGGTTCGTTTGGCCAACATGACCGTATCCGGTTACAGAATCCGGATTGGGAGGAGCGCCGATGAAAGTGCTGGTTCCGGCCGCCGTCAGCCTGCTGCTGGCTGTGAACGGCACCTCTGCGCAGACCGTCGAGCGTTTCCCGGCGCTGCAACCAGATCAGATGACGGCAGCCCAGAAGAGCGCCGCGGACGCGATCCTCTCCGGACCGCGAAAATCTCTTGATGGCCCGTTCAATGCGTGGCTGCGCTCACCCGAACTCAGCAATCGTCTGCAAAAAGTCGGCGAGTATCTCCGGTTCAATACGAGCCTGCCTCGTGACCTCAACGAGTTCGCAATCCTGATCACCGGCCGGGTATGGAGTTCCGGCTATGAATGGTACGCGCATCATCCGCTGGCCCTAAAGGCCGGCCTTCGCCCCTCGATCGCCGAGGACTTGAAGGCCGGTCGGCGACCGACCGGCATGAGTACCGACGAGGCGCTGATCTACGACTTCTCGACTCAGCTTCATCGTGACAGGCAAGTGTCCGACGCCCTATACAAGTCAGTGGTCGCCCGGTTCGGAGAACAGGGAGCGATGGATCTCATCGCCGTCAATGGCTACTACGACCTCGTTTGCATGACCCTGAATGTCGCCAAAGTCGAGCCGCCCGCCGACGCGAAGGAAACCTTGCCATCGCCGCCCGTTCCGGCTGACTGATCGAGCCCGATCCACGCGGCGCGGCTGGCAACGCAGAGGTCGCGGCCCGATGCCGGATAGGCCGGCCGAGGATGTGTTCGGCGGGTCCGAGGCACCCGCCCCGGATCACCCCGCGGGGGACGCGCGGACATGGGCGAACAACCCGCTGCCGCCGCGCTCGATATCCTCCCGGACTGCATCGCGCGCGGCGTCCGAGTCGCCGTGGCGCAAGGCGTCGATGATGCGCCGATGTGGGTGGGGTTCCCAGTCCGGGACCCCGTCATCATAGAGGTGCGAAAGGATCGGGCCGCATCGCACCCAAAGCAGTTTGACGATCTCATACAGGATCGGCATCCCTCCAAGCCTGCAAAGCGACAAGTGGAACTCGGTGTTGAGGTTCACTGCGCGGGCGAAGTCGCGGCTCGCATGGCACTGTGAGATCTGTGCGTGGATCGCTTCGAGAGCGTCGATCTCCGCCGCAGTCGAAGCGATGGCCGCGGCAGCCGCCCGTCCCTCGAGGTCTGTGCGGATAGCCCGGATCTCCAGGAGCTGATCCAGCGCCAGCCTGGGCACGACGACGCTGCCGCGCGCATCGAGGGCCAGTGCCTTCTCGGAGACCAGTCTGAGTAGGGCCTCGCGCATGGGCGTCGCGCTGATACCGAACCGGGCCGACATTGGGCGGAGCCGCAGGCGAGTGTCCGGTCTCAACTGTCCGCGCATCAGCGCGACGCGAAGCTCGCGGTAGGCGCGCTCGCTCAGGCTCTCCTTGACGATCGGACGAACCCAATCCGGCAAGATTTCGCCTGTTTCGGGTTCGGACGCCGAAGCGCTTGACATATTCCTCCCCTTTGCCCGATGTTTGTTATAACAAATTACATACTGCGTCGACGGCTCGCACCGCGTCGCAGGCCGCCGGGCCGCGAGGCCGAGCGGTACACAGGGGACGGAAATGCTTGCGTTGCGCAAGGCAACGGCTGCCTTCGGGGCAGACCTCGTCCACGTCGATGCACCGCCCAGCCCGGGCGCGGGTCGCGTGATAATCGCGGTTGCCGCTGCTGGCATCTGCGGCAGCGACATCCACGCCTTCGAGTGGACGCCAGGCTACGGCTTCATGACCGCCTTCATGCCAGTCACCCTCGGCCACGAGTTCGCCGGCACGGTCCGGGCGGTGGGAGACGGCGTGACCGCGCTCGCGCCGGGCGACCGCGTCACCTGCTGGCCCACGGTGGCGTGCGGCGACTGCACGGCCTGCTCCGCCGACCGGCCGCAGGATTGCCAGGGCCGGCGGGTCGTCGGCCTGCACGCCGATGGGGCCTTTGCTCAGCAGGTCGTCGTTCCGGCCGCGAATTGTCGCCGTCTTCCTGACGACTTGCCTCTAGCCGTCGCGGCCTTGGCCGAGCCCCTGGCGGTGGCGGTCAACGCCGTCGACGTGGCGGAGGTGGGGCCTGGCGACCGGGTGGTGGTGCTCGGGCCGGGCCCGATTGGGCTCAGCATCGCCTTCGTGGCGCAGCTCCGGGGCGCGACCGTGCTGCTCGCCGGCCTCGACGACACCGCCCGCCTCGACCTCGCCCGCCGGATCGGCATCGGCGGGACCGTCGATCTCGCAGGCGGCAGCCTGGAAGCCGCTGTCCGGCATGCTTTCGGCGGGGAGGCCGACCGGGTGATCGAGGCGACCGGATCAGCCCGGTCGGTGGTCGAGGGGCTGGCCGTGCTGCGTTCGGGCGGCGTGCTGGTGGTGGCCGGAATCCACTCCGGATCCTTGGACCTCGACCTGACCGGCTTCGTCCGCAGCAAGAAGCAGCTTCGTGCGGCCCACGACACCACGGCGCGTGCCTTCGACGAAGCGATCCGCCTCCTCGCCGCTCACGGCGGGGCGCTCGCAGCGCTGATCACGCATCGCCGCCCCCTCGCCCAAGCCGAGGCGGCGTTCGATCTGGCACGCAGCCGGCAGGCCATGAAGGTGCTGCTTCTTCCCGAAGGCGTTGCAAGGCAGGAGGAGGGGTGATGAGCACCGGGATGCGAGCAGTCATCGCCGCGGGGCCGGGCGGTCCCGAAGTCCTCCGGATGGTCGAGCGACCCCGTCCAGAGCCGGGCCAGGGCCAAGTGCTCGTGCGCGTCGAGGCCGCGGGCATCAACCGGCCGGATGTGATGCAGCGCGAGGGCCGATACCCACCGCCGCCCGGCGCCTCCGACGTGCTCGGGCTCGAGCTCGCCGGCATCGTCGAGGCCCTTGGGCCCGGTGCCGGGCGCTTTCGGCCTGGAGACCGGGTGATGGCGCTGGTGCAGAGCGGCGCCTACGCCGAATGGGCCGTCGTCGACGAGGCGGTCGCGCTTCCCGTGCCGGAAGGCCTCCCGGCCGTCGAGGCGGGCGCTATCCCCGAGACCTACTTCACCGTGTGGAGCAACGTGTTCGAGCGCGCCCGGCTGCAGGCGGGCGAGAGCCTGCTGATCCACGGCGGTTCCTCGGGCATCGGCACGACCGCGATCCTGCTGGCGAAGGCCCGGGGTGCCCGGGTGATCGTCACCGCTGGCTCGCCCGAGAAATGCGCGGCCTGCCTGAAGCTCGGCGCGGATGCCGCGATCGATTACCGGCAGGAGGATTTCGTCGCCGCGGCCAAGGCCGCCACCGACGGTCGAGGACCCGACGTGATCCTCGACATGGTCGGCGGCCCGTACATCGCCCGCAATCTCGACGCCGTGGCGGTCGACGGGCGCATCGCGCAGATCGCCTTCCAGCAGGGCTCGCGGGTGACGGAGATCGACTTCCAGCCGCTCCTGATGAAGCGAGTGACGCTGACCGGCTCGACGCTGCGGGCCCGTCCGGTCGCCCTGAAGGCGCGCCTCGCCGATGCCCTAGCCGAGCACGTCCTGCCGCTGCTCGCGGCGGGTCGGGCGCGGCCGCCGATCGACTCCGTGTTCCCGTTCGACCGGGTCGCCGAGGCCCATGCCCGCATGGATGCGGGCCAGCATATCGGGAAGATCGTCCTGTCGATGGGCGACGCCGCGCAGGGGAGCCGCTGATGTCTGAGATGTCCGAGCCGCGCGCCAATATGACCGGCGCTCACGCCCTCGCCGCTGCGCTCCACCGGCACGGGGTCCGCGACGTGTTCGGCCAGAGCATCCCCTCGGCCCTGTTCCTGGCGGCGCCGCATCACGGCATCCGCCAGATCGGTTACCGCACCGAGAACGCGGGCGCCGCGATGGCCGACGC
>NZ_FOTK01000117.1 GCF_900114535.1 Methylobacterium pseudosasicola
ATCTTTGCGACCGTCTCCACGACCAACATCCCGCGCAAGCCTCCCGTTCGAGCCGGAAGGCAGTGTGGATGACTTGTCCTGGGGGTCCCGTTTGGGGTTCATCCGCACTTTCGGTGCTGGCGGACCTCCGTGCGGCCACGCTCTACGGGTCGATCTCAGGCGGCATGAAGGACACGCTGGCGCAGAAGATCGAACTTCGCGCGGCCGTACATGCTCCACTTGATCAGTTTGAGGCGGTTGACCTGTCCCTCGACGGGGCCGTTGCTCCAGGGCTCAACGATGGCCGCGCGTACGGCAGCCTCGTCCTGCCGGAGCCCGGAGACTAAGCCGCCGATATCGGTCTTGCCTGCGGCCTCAAGCCAAGGCATCAATCCTGCCGGATCTCCTTTGCGCAGGAGATCGGCGAAGGCCCGCACATTTTCGACGGCTTGCCTGAGCTTCGGGGCAGCGACGCAGAGTGCGTCGGTGAAGGCGCGATCCTCCGGCAGCAGCGTCGCCGGATCGCCGGTCAGCCATCGGGTGATGCGCCGTGTTGAGGGGATCCGAGCGGACGCCGGTCTGACCGGCGCCCCTGATCGCTGTCGCCCAACCCAGCGTCGGACGATGTCGTAGCCGCCCGTGAAGCCATGGGCGCGCAGTTCGCGATGGAGAACGGTCGCGCTGCGCTCGCCCTCCTGCCAACGTGTCTCGACGAAGGGGAGATGACGGTCGAGCCGGCTCGGACCTGGGGCTCGGCGGTAGGGCATGAAGCGGCCAGCTCGGACCCAACGGCGCACGGCGTTGCGGGATGCGCCGATACGGCGGGCGATCTCCTTGGTCGGCATCCCTTCGCCGTGGAAGCGCAAGGCTGTCTCGCAGCGGTCGCGCCGCGGGTTATGCACCTCCGACGTCGGCGCGCTCTCCGTCGCATCGTGGCCATCGGAGGAGGCATGCACGAGGCGATGCGCCACGTCCCTGATCTCGGACTGGTGCCGCTCGACGATGCCGCGCACCGCCTCGGAAGCATTGACCAACAGGTGCCAGCGATCGGCGACCTGCGTCGCCGCCGGTGCACCCGTCCGCGCGGCCTCGGCGTAGGGCCCTGAACGGTCGCGGCTGATGACGGTCACGCTCGGATGGGCAGCGAGCCAATCCCGCACCGGTGCCGACGAGCGGCCGGGAAGCAGGTCGATGACGCGCCGCCGTTCCAGGTCGCAGACGATGGTGCCGTAGATGCGGCCGCGCCGCCAAGCCCAGTCATCGATGCCGACCACGCGTGGCGGTGGAGACGGATGGATCCCGCGATGACGAATCAAGCGCAGGACGGTGTCGCCGCTGACCGGCATCGCCAATCGTCGCGACAGACGGGCACCGGGCTCACCGCCCAGCACCATGCCGATATCGGTCTGTGCCTCGGCCAACCGTTCGCTGCGACGCGCCTTGCGCGCAGCCAGCCCCGGTACGCGTTCGACGAAGATCCGCCCTGGGCAGTGGCTGCAGCGGAAGCGGCGGACCTTCAGGCGCCACGTCACAGCCCGGTCCTGCCACGGCAGGTCCTTGAGGGTTCGCTGATAGGTGCTGTGCATCCGCGTCGAGGGTCGTCCGCAACTCGGACAGGTGGCATCGACCGTGGTGGTGTGAGCGGTGATCAGCAGTCCGTGCGGGTCCAGCGTCAGATCATCGACGTGAACACCGTCCGGGACCGACGGCATCGACGGGTTGGAGATCGGCATCGTGCTGCCCTCGGGCCACAACGCTGATCAACGCCTGAGCCACCCGCCAGCACCAAAAGTGCGGATGAACCCTTATTCCACGCCTAATCACATCGAGCCCTCGCCCGCCGACAGGCGCGTCCAGGCTGACGGTGCGAGGCCGTTGGCGATCGCCTCGGCGGTGCCGGCCACCGGCGGTTTGCCGACCCAGG
>NZ_FOTK01000104.1 GCF_900114535.1 Methylobacterium pseudosasicola
TGATCGGCCCCCACGAGGTGGTCCAAGAGTAAAGTTAGTGTGCGGTGGGCCGCTCCACCATGGGTCGCTTGGTCGGGGGAGCCGGTCGAGCGAGCGCAGCCGGCCAAGCGGTGAAGGCTGGCACGAACACCTCCGGGGCAGGTGGGCGGTATCCGAGCGACGCGTGGGGGCGGACAGCGTTGTAGTGTCGTCTCCAGCTTTCAATCACGATCTGTGCCTCCTTCAGGGTGTAGAAGATCTCGCCATTCAAGAGTTCGTCCCGCAGGCGAGCGTTGAAGCTCTCGACATAGCCGTTCTCCCACGGCGAACCGGGGCTGATGTAGGCCGTCTTGGCACCGACCCCGGTGATCCAAGCCTGCACCGACTTGGCGATGAACTCCGGGCCATTGTCCGAACGAATGTGCACCGGCACCCCACGCAGGATAAACAGGTCGGAGAGCACATCGATCACATCGATCGCCTTCAGCTTGCGGGCGACGCGGATAGCCAGGCATTCGTGCGTGAACTCGTCGACGACGTTGAGCATCCGGAACTTGCGTCCGTCATGCGTACGGGCCTCGACGAAGTCATACGACCAGACGTGGTTGCGGCACTCCGGGCGAAGACGGAGGCAGGAACCGTCGTTGTCCCAAATCCGCCCCCGCTTGGGCTGCTTGACCGGGACCTTCAGGCCCTCACGCCGCCAGATCCGCTCGACGCGCTTGTCGTTGACGAGCCACCCGGCCGCCTTCAACAACGCGCTGATCTTGCGGTAGCCATAGCGCCCATACTGCTCAGCCAACGCCACGAGGTCGGCCGTCAGTGCTTCTTCGTCATCACGGCCCCGCGGGACCTTGCGCTGTGTCGAGCGATGCTGACCAAGGGCCCGACAGGCGCGGCGCTCGGAGACGTGCAGGACGTCGATGATGTGCTCGACACAGGCGCGTCGGCGCGCGGGGCTCAGAAGTTTCCCCGGGACGCCTCCTGCAGGATCAGCTTGTCGAGGGTGAGGTCGGCGATTGCCTTGCGCAGCCGCTGGTTCTCGGTCTCCAGATCCTTCATCCGGCGCACCTGATCCGACTTCAGACCGCCAAACTCACGCCGCCACCGGTAGTACGTCACTGAACTCACGCCCAGGGCGCGAATGGCGTCAGAGACGCTCTGGCCCTGCGAGATCAGCACATCTGCCTGCCGTAGCTTGGCGACGATCTCCTCGGGCTTCGGGTGCTTGGCCATGTCGTCCGTCCTCCAGGCTCAAAAGCCATACCAAAGGGCGGACCACTTCAGTGGGGGCGGATCACTCTGCGGGGCAGAGGCCAGCACCGACGATCGAGCCCAGCTCGGCTCTTGAACGCGCCCTGGCAGCACTGGCCGCTGGCGTCCTTGGCAATGGGAGGGCCTGATCGTGAACAGCCACGTCGATCCGACCACGCTCGCTACAGCGAGTTCACCGCTTTTACCCTTCAACAAGTGGATCTGCTCGGGCTTCAACCTGCACCGTGGGGATATGGACCTCATTAATGAAGGAACGAAATTATCTCTAGTTAAAGTGAGATTTAAGTATCGCATGTTTGTTGAACGCAATCTGATGCGTCATCTAGAGTATAGCGAGTACATCGTTCTATCTGCAATACTAGCAATAACTCTGTCTTTCTCGAAATTGATCGAGAAAATACCTATGGACGTATTCGCTTATGGTATGAGAGAAGAAGAACTTGAAGACTTTGCTCCAATATTAGATGACGATGGCATGCCGTATTTCGAGGGTGCTGGACTTACTCCTAAGACGATAAGGGCCGCACTAAAAGGTTTGAAAGAGAAGGGGATAATATCAGCATTCACGCTTCCTGGAAAAAAGCATAAGGAGATATATGCCTATTCAGCAATGAGCCTTCGAAGCATCATCGCTGTAGTTGCCCAATATAGCAGTAAAGAGGATCGTTCTGCTTTTCTGAAGTCGCTCGACAGCAACCCGTTTTTGTTCATGTCAATGGCGAGAGACCCGGTTAGCGAGCTTGAGGAGCGGTTCATCGGGATGTTCCCGGATGGCGTTGGCTTCATCAACTTTGTGAAGGAGCGCAACCGGGACGCGTTCATGAGGACCCAGGCCCGGCTTACCGGGTAAAAATTTCCCTCGGCCAGGGTAAAATTTCCCTCGGCTCGGGGAAAAATTACCCCAGGTCGGGGAAAAACTCCCCCCTAAAGAAGGAACCCTAACCACGACATCTACAGAAGGAACCTTAACCCCCGGCGGAGCTTCGCTTCGCTTCGCTCCGCTTTACGCAGGACTGGGTCCTTCTGACCGTCTGGAGCAGGACAGAGCGCTAGCGCGCTGGTCCCTATCGGGTGATCGAGGTCCAGAGGAGCAGGGGCGACGATGCCCCTGCCGTCGAGCCAGACCCGGCATCGTCGGCGATCTGCACAAACCCCGCACTCCGCCTGCGGCTTCGCGCGGCCCTGCCAAGATGGTCACTGGCGAAGATGCGGACGGCCGTTGGGTAGCCCCATAGGGGCGCTGCGCAGGCCGCTGGCGGCGTCCGCGGTCCCCGATGAGGTGCAGCCGCCCAGGCCCATGGCCGAGGCCGATCGGGCAGAGGTTGCGCGGTCGCGCTGCTGATCATGCCCGAGGGGGGGGGAGGTCTGGGCAGGGCCGATGGCTGGGCCGCTGGAGGTGATCGAGGGCGCCGCCCTGGAGAACACCAGCGCCCTCGATCGAATAGTGAGGCGCGAACGCGCTGCAAGCCGCCGGACCTCAGCACTAGGTCTACCGCGCCCTCGGGCCTGCGGCAAGCTCAGTCCAAGAATAGCCAGTGAAACCGGGTGCACTCTGCAAATTGTTGACGAAATATCTGTTAGGAGGAATGGGCATCATCGGCTTCTATGGGAATGGCGGCCCTGCATATAACTTGTCGAAATGACTTCGATGCTGTTGACGTAGCCGGGGTTCCCGGGCTACATGTATCGCTCATGATCCATGGATTACCGCCATGAGCGTGCTGCTGACGTGCAAGGCACAGCCCGAAGTTGTTGAGCAAATCGATCGGGCCGTAATTGCGTATCGCATCGCGAACCCGGAGACCACGTTTACCCGGGCGCAATTCGTTCGGGAAGCCGTCCAAGATACGCTGGCCCGACTGGCCGCGGCCCACTCGAATACTGGTCTTCGCGAGCGCGTCCGCGAGGCTCCAGTGAAACCGGTTGCACTAGCGGCCGGCGTCCGGGGCTGACGATCATGGCCCGCACCCTGGCGTTTCCGGTTCCATCTGGCACGATCGAGGCCCTGGACTTCATGTTGGGTGAGCGTCGCAGGACCGACCCGACCACGCCCAGCCGTGACGACTTCTTGCGGTCCCTGGTGGAAGACGCCGTCGCCGCGGGCATGCTGCGGCTCTGCGAACAGGCCCGAAAAAGGGTCACCCTGCCCTGATGTACCGAATTGCCGAAGCTCGACACTCCTCCGTCCCCTCCGGTCCGAGCGTCGAACCTAGGCTGCACTGTCCACCGAACCGCATCGCGCCGCTCACTAGACCGAGCTTGAGGGGATTAAGATCATGAACTTATTGGCTATTCACCCCCGCCGTTCCGCGGCCGAACAGCAGCTCGCCACGGAGCTTGCGCAGCGCAGCCGTGGCGCTGGGCATGGCAACTTCCTTTTCAAGGACACCTCCCCAGCGCTTGCGGTCCTGAAGTCGGCGCCCGCACCACAGCCGGTGCCGCAGACCGCTTCCGCCAAGGTGACGACCTCTGCCGAAATTGACCTTGTGGCGGCCCTGAAGGCGCTGGTGGCTCCACTCGCGGCTGACATCGACCGGCTGACCACCAAGCTGGCCCGGCCTGCCGCTCCCGCGGTTGCGCCCATCCCCCAGAACACGGCACTCGCCAGCGTGGAGAAGCGCGCACGGGTGTCCGAGATCGCGGCTGAGGAGGCCAAGAAGGCCCCCCAGCGCGCGACGGCGGTGCTCTCGACCACGGGCAACCCGGCCAGCGTTCCGATCGAAACGGCTGCCCAGCGCCGTCGCGCGGCCGAAGAGCGGGAGGGCGCACGGAAAGCCGCCGCCAAGGCTGATGCAGAACAGGTCCTGGTCACGCGGGGTGGTGGCCGTGTTCGCGTGCTTCGGGAGTTAGACCCTTCCCTGAGTGACGCCGCCCTGCTCGCCCTCAACCACGTCGTCACCAAGTGGACCGCGAATGGCCGGAGGCCCGTGCCGGTCAACGGACCGGACCTGTCCCGGGCCCTCGACCTCCCCATGGCAACCGCGCAGGCGGCGTTCACCGAGCTGGTCGAGAAGCGCCAAATCACGTCGGCCGCCAACACTGTGGGTGTGATCCAGGTCACCCCCAGCGTCGGCGCGGCCGGCGTCTAGGCGGATCGTTCGCCGGGTGATCCGGCACTGTGCAGCGTAGCGTAAGGAGTAGAACCCATGTTCACGGGCCCTGAGATTAACAAGCTGGTAGCGGCCACCCTGGCCGCCAGTGCCGCTGCAACAGCCGCTGCGGGCACCGATACCGACGCCTACCTCGTCGCGTACAAGGCGATGCTTCTCGGCCTCGACAAGGTGGACGACGATATCGAACGGGCACGGAGCGCAGCCGGCATGAAGCGGCTGGCTCAGCGCCGCACCGAAGGGTTGATCAGCTAGGGTGACCTTCCCGTGATTGTCGCCCAACAGCGTCGGGAGGTTGCCGCGCGCGACTTCCACCTGTCCTCCGGCCTCCTGTTGGCCCTCGTGGTCGATCGCGTCCCATTCGACCGGCTCGCGATCGATTATGGCTACCCGCCCCACCGCCTGCGGGCGAAGCTGGCGGACCACCTTGCCGCCTGTAGCGCGGCCCTGGAGCCACCGCCGCCGGAGCCCGCACCACTACCGCCGCCATCACCATCAGCCGTGCCAATCCGCATTCGGACGCGGCCAACTACCTGAAGCACCCCGGCGTCCCCGGAATCGTTCCATAAGGCACTCCAGGCATTGCCCGGGCAGCCTCCACCGCCGCCGCGACCCTGGAGGGGCGGGCGTGCTGGAGCCTGCCATGTCTTACGTCCTTGGACCCATCCGCCCCCGGTTAGAGCACCACTCTAGAGCGGCATCCGATCAGGTTGCGTCGTATCCTGCAGCGGCAAGGTAGGCTCGACATTCAGCTGGCGCGAAGCAGGTTAGGCTGCGCCGTATGGCATCCCAGAGGTCTGGGATAGTTCGCGCCGCTGCACTGCGCAGCAGCGCCTTCAGCTTCGCGAAGGCCATCTCGATCGGGTTGAAGTCGGGCGAGTAGGCCGGGAGGTAGAGCAGCCGGGCTCCCACCGCCTCGATCCGCTCGCGGACGCCGCTGACCTTGTGGGCCGGCAGATTGTCCATGACGACCGTGTCGCCGGGCTGGAGC
>NZ_FOTK01000103.1 GCF_900114535.1 Methylobacterium pseudosasicola
GACGAGGTCGAAGCAGCTGCTGAGAGGATCGGGCGGGGGGCGCGAGGGCTCGTCGCGGACGCGGCCCTACAGGAGGATTTGTGCCGCGTCATGGCGACGGTGCAGGAGACGCATGGCCGGATCGACGCGCTCGTCCTCAACGCGGGCATCTCGGAACCGGCGACCCTGCGCGACGGGACGCCCGAGCATTTCGACCAGCACTTCGCGGTCAACGTCCGTGGCGCCGTCTTCAGCTTGCAAGCAGCTCTGGGCGCGATGGGGCGGGGTGGGTCCGTCGTGTTGATGGGATCGATCGCCGACGTCATGGGGGTGACGCCCTACGGAACCTACGCCGCCACGAAGGCGGCCCTGCGTTCCTACGCACGCACGTGGACGGTGGAGCTGGCCCCGCAGGGCATCCGCGTGAACGTGGTGTCCCCCGGCCCGACCGACACCGCCATGATGGCGAGCGTGCCGGAAGAGGGGCGGGCCGCGCTGATCGCACCGATCCCACTAGGCCGCATGGCGCGTCCCGAGGAAGTGGCTGCAGCCACGCTGTTCCTGCTGAGCGACGAGGCGAGCTTTGTCGCGGGGGCCGAACTGTGCGTCGATGGCGGTATGCGCCAAATCTAGTCCCGCTACGTTGGTTTCGGCATGTCCGCTTCGGCGGGTTTCTATCCCCAGAGCGGACGGGCCGAAATCCACCCACAGCAGCCGATCCGCCTGGTTCGGTTTGGGTATACCTCTCGCAGACCGCTCTCCACGCGGCTTCGACCCCTAATCGGACCAATCAAAACAGACCGGACGTTATCGGATCATCCTAAACGAACCGCGGGGATGGGATACGTGTTGGGGCCTATATGCGCGCCTCGACCAAGGAACAAGACGCCGAGCATGGCCGCAGGACGTTGACTTGTTTCGCCTACGAGCCCTTGCTAACAATCACTGCTTGATACGCGGCATTTTGGTATGTCGATGCAGTCTGGAGCGTCCACTCCATCACCGCATCCAGTCGTACACCCCTGCTTTTCAATAAGCTGGAAACGGCTCTTCACCTGGTGCGAGCTGGGCCGCGTATGGTCGCGGAACGCCGGGGCGCTCCATAAGCTGCCCTTATGCGAGGTGGACGAGGCAGGCGGCTTTACATTTGGGCAAAGCCGGGGCCCTCAGGATGCGCTCGCATCAATGGTGCACAGGTGTGCAGAGAACATTTTCGAGCGTTTCCGAACAGGTACGAACGTCCGAGAGCGTCGGCGCTGTTTCGAGCTTCGCCGCAGTGCTTCGATCGGCTTCGGCTTGAGGACGCGGACCACGGCGATATGGGTTCCGGCGCCTTCAGTGGGTGGGGTGTGATGCCTTCGAGGTACTGAGCTATTCGTAAGTTTGTGGTGAGTCGCGAGAGGCTGGGTACGGCAAGATGCGGTAAGCCACGGGTTCGCAAACCTGATTGCCAATCGTGCAGGATCTGCGACGTTGAGGGATGATGCCGGGCGGGTCACCTGGTCCGCACGACGTGCCGGTGTCAGTGGGAGCGGCATGGCCATGACCGAGACCGACAAGCCTCACGGCGTGAGTGTGGTGCCGCCCACGGTGCCGATCCGGAACGTCAACGTACCTGACCCGACAGCAGGCAGCGAGCCTGAGAGCAAAGACGTTGTACAGGATGCCGAGAGCAAGCCTGACGATCCAGACAAGGCTGCCAAGGATGGCCTGGCCTAGCTTGTTTAAGGCACAGATCGCGGACGGGACAGCAGCGCAGGTGACCGACCGCACCGTTTGATTGAAACCAGCCCCGCTGTTTTACAGCTGCGGGGCTGCTATGTCCGAGATCACATGCGGGAGCGTCGCATGTGATGACGCCGGTGACGGGTCATGTGTCGCCGTCCCATCATGCCGGTCTGGCCTCCCATCCGCTTTTGAGAGGAGCTTTTCACACTGCCCGGATTGTTCATGTTGCCTTCGGCGCTGCCACTGCCAGCTGGTATCTGAGCGATAGCCGCTCCTGCCATCGCGACGGAGAGCGCGGCTGCGAGGGCAAGTGTCTTCATCGACATGGCGTTTTCCTCCAGACAGATCGGTTCGATCGGTCCTGGGCTGAACGTTCTCGCAATCAATATCGTTCAGGCTTCCGCGGGGGACAACCGCAGTAGGCATCATCTTGCTTGCTGCCAACGCTCGGTTCCGCTACCGAGTCCGCCCCGGACAAAGAAAAGGCCACCCCCGAAGGGGCGGCCCGAAGTCTAGGGAGGAAACGCCCAAAAAGGGCAGCGAGATCGCGACGCCATCGCCATCCTGCAGTGCAAAGCTAGGCCACCGCAGTGCAGCGAGCAACTGCAAAACGGTTGAGTTGCTCTGCATGGTCGGCACGCCTGAGACGCGGCGCAGGCTGGAACTGCATAGCTGGCAGCCTTCATCCGCTCGCCGCACCGACCATCACCCGAACGCCCTAGCCGTGCTGGCGGGAAGAGGCGGTCGTTATAGCAAGCGTAGGTGAGTAAATTGTCGGTCAGGCTCTGCCGCGTTGAGCTTTCAGCCGCTGTAGGGCGCGCTCATTCTCACGATCGAACTGTGCCGGCGTCATTTCTCCAGCGTCAACACGGCGTGCGAGCTGCTTGCGGTATTCCAGTGCGTCTTCTTCCTGCGTGCTCAGGGGCACGCTAGCCCGTGCGGCCGCCTGGGTGCGCTCGGCCCATTCCGTGTAGCTGATGCGCCGGGCATCGCGATCCGCTCTGAGGCGGGCGACATCTTCCTGAAGAAGCGCGGCTCCCCGGAGGCCTGACCCGACTTGCTGCGGTCCTGGGGCACCTGTTTGGCAAGCGCCTAGCCCCACCGTGGTGAGCAGGATCGCGGCGATGTGTCGGTTCATGAGCAGCCCCTCGTTCAGGGCGAGCTAAGCTGGTCCATACCGAGGAGGCGAGAGCGGATAGGCCACACCCGCCGCCTTGCCTTCCGCTCGCGATCCCAACCAGGAGCCAGCTCTGATCGAACATCGTCTCGATCTGCACCACGTAGGCGGTGACTGAATGATTACGCCATTCGGAGGCTGCGTCCTGCGGGCCGTTGAGCCTCCCCCCGCAAAGCATCGCGCTCGGCCTGAACCGCCTCGATCAGGGCATGCAGGTTCCCGGCGTCGATCGCGGTCTCCATCAGCATGTCCTGGGCGGTCGCGAGCTGCTGGCGCAGGTCGGCGTTCTCCCGCGCGAGGGTCAATGAGCAGGGCGGTCACGTCATCGCCCATCGGCACCTGCTCCGGATCACGGACAGGGGCTCTAGCTGCGCTCAAGCTTGGCGGCAACAACATCTGCATGGACCGCAACTGCGCCGGCGAGGCCGCACCGGGTATCGGGGGTTAAGACCCCAGTGCTGCTCTGCCGGCGCTCGGCACATGGCCGGTCGCTGAGAGCATGATGGCTCAGGGTGGTTAACAGATTTCGCACATCAGCCTTCAACGACTGCCGCTTCATGCGTGCTGCATGTCGGCAGGCACTTTGCCGCCGTTCTCGGCAAGCTTCTGAACCACCTGTTTGTGCAGCCAAACGTTCATCGTGGCCGAGTCGTCCTTATCGCCGGTGTAGTGCAGTTCGTCGGCTAGCTGCTTGCGGGCGGAGAGGCTGCTGTCGAGGTCGAGCAGCTTCAAGAGATCTACGATCGACTGCTTATAGTTCAGGTTCTCATCCTTCTTGGCAGCCATGTCGCTCAGAACCTGACCGACGTCGACATTGGCTGCGGAACCTGTAGAGGCACTGGTGGGCGAAGGTGTACCGCTCATTGACGGCGCAGTGGCGCCGCTTGAACCGCTACCAGCACCGCCCGCTCCGGTAGCAGCCGGGGATACGGTCGGGGTCTAGGATGCATGCGGCGCGGACGCCTGTGCACTCGCTGCTCCGCTGCCGAAAATCTTCGAGATGATCGATCCGAACAGGCTCATAGCATCGTCCTCGTCATTCGCGGGCGCGGCCCGGAAGCCGCAGTAACCGAACCGCACGACGTAGCGTTCCGCACAGGCGGCACGAGGAGCCACACACTCGGCTTGTCCGGGCTTAACCTGTGCGGCTACAGCCCGCTCATGTCCGACAAGCTCAACGCCCTCCTCGCACGCCTGAAAGCTCACCGGCGCACACTCATCCTGGCGATGGCCGAACACGACGGGCTACCGGCCGGGAGTGCGCTGCGTCAGGTTGCCGAGTTGGAGAACGTCATCGCGGCAGTGGACGCCGTAGCGGGCGAGGAAGCAGATCGGGTCCGACGGGTTTAATGCTCCGGGTGGCCAACGCTGCAAGCAGGCTCACGATAGACCGCAGCAGCGTGCGATTTTAGGCTTGGTTGGGCCGTGCGCGCTGCAGCATCACGGAGGCCAGTCCCGGCCTGCCAGATCATGCTACCTTCCGCTTCCTCTGTTGACGTTCAGCCTGACCGCCCGGTCGTCCCAGACCGATCGCCTTCGCGAGAGCCGACCGCTTTTCGGCATAGCTCGGGGCAACCATTGGGTAGTCAGCCGGCAAGCCATACTGCTCGCGGTAGCCTCGCGGGTCGAGGCCGCGGGTGGTGAGGTGACGCTTGAGCGTCTGGTAGGTCTTGCCATCGAGGAAGCTGACGATCCCGTCGGGGCGGATCGACTTGCGGATCTGGGCGTCGCTTGGCTTCTCGATCTCGGACGCCGGCACTGGGACGCCAGGCTTCAAAGCATTGAGGGCCGTGTGGACGCTCTCAATCAACTTCGGAAGTTCTACGGCGGGGACTGAATTCTTCGTGACATAAGCTGAGACGATTTCACCGGTAAGCTCAGCCAAATTCGAGACCACAGTGTGAATATATTGGGTCATTGAGGCATACTTTCTGGTTATTTATTTCAAGATCACTCATCGCAAATGAGTCTTCACAAAAAATTATACAAGTACACGCGACTTTATACCGCATTTGCCTGCAAAATTGTCGCGGCTGACGAGCTGAATACTACCTTGCAAAAAGGAAGCACAATCGAGGGCGGCACAGCCTAGATGGCCCGACGTCGGCCCGAATTAGGCGCACAGGACAAGGCACAAGCCCCTATCTCCCAGAGCTGGCGCAACTGCTCCGTGCCCATCCGATCAGCCGCTGAACAGGAGTAACGGGGGGATGGCGGGGGCAGTGGTCAGCCGCTGATCGAGAACGGCGTTACCTGCTGACCCCAGCCTGTTCCTCGCGATGTCCATCTGCTTTTCGTGCAGCTCGCGCCATAGCGATGAGATCGGATGCCGTAAGGGCGCGCTGGGGCAGTGGATCAAGGGGTGGAATGCGAGGCTGGACGGCAGGTGGCTTGATCCGGCCAACCCGAAGCCGTGCCAGTGGGCTGGTCCTCTTTGCCGGCATCCCCGTCACGCTTCTTCCCCTTGCCTGCCCAGGGGCGTTGCATAGGCGAACGCGCATTGAAGCGTTAGCCACAGCTAAGCTTCCGACGGTAACAGGGGACGCGTCGGTGACATGCCGCTGGCCCTGGGCGACCCGTGAAG
>NZ_FOTK01000102.1 GCF_900114535.1 Methylobacterium pseudosasicola
GACGCAGCACCATTTCGGGCGAGAGCCCGTTCAGCACGCGCTGCTGGCGGCCGTTGTAGGCCGCGTTGAAGCCGCGCAGCACGATCTCCAGGTCGGCGTGGCGGTAGAGCGTGATCCCCAGCACCTCCCGCTGGACGCGGCCGTTGAAGCGCTCGACCATGCCGTTTGTTTTGGGTGTGTAGGGACGCGTCTTGCGATGCTGCACACCGTGCCGCTCGCAGGCGGCCTCGAACGCATCGGCCGTGAAGCAGGAGCCGCGGTCAGTGAGCACGTGCGTGACCTTGAACGGAAAGGCCCCGAGGGCATCCGTGAGGAAGGCCACTGCCGAGGCGGTAGTCTCGTCGTCCTTGACGGCGAGATGCACATAGCGGGAGGCACGGTCGATGGCGACGTACAGGTAGCGTTTGCGCGAGACGCGGTCGCGGTCTTGCAATTTGGGCAGGTGCTTCACGTCGACGTGGATGAAGCCGACCTCGTAGTCCTTGAAGCTGCCGTGCGGTTTGCGGGCCTTCTCGGCCGGCGGCAGCCGATTGAGGCCCTCGGCTTTAAGGAGGCGGTAGACCGCATCCCGGTTCGGGTGTGGCAAGAAGTGGCTGACGACGAAGGTCAGCGCGTCGAGAGGAAAGCCGGTGGAGCGGCGGAGCGCACATACGATGGCGCGCTCCTCATCGCTGGCGCGCCACGCGAGCTTGTGGGGGCGCGCTGAGCGGTCCTGACACGCATCGGGACCGCGTTTGCGCCACTTGCGGATAGTCTAGGTGGACACGCCGTAGCGTTTGGCCAGCACCCCGGAGCTCTCGTGTGAGCGGGCGATCTCGGCGCGCACGGCCGGGGTTGTGCGGGCCTGGGGGTGGATGGCGAGCATCAGCGCTCCCTCCTGGCAGACTGGCGGCGCACACCGTCGAACCGCCACGCATAGGCTTTGATTGCCCAACGCGCCGCATCCCAATGACGCTCCGCAACCAAACAGCTAGCAAGGCGCGATGCAGATCCGTCCCCACGCCTGCCCTCTGCCAATCACGCAGCCGTCGCCAGCACGATATCTCCCAACCGCACCCCATCTCTTGCAGCAGGTACTCCCACGGCAAACCAGTGCGCAGTACGAACAGAATGCCGGTCAGCGCCGCTCGGTCCGGGATCGGCGGCCGCCCGCCCTTCCAACGCACCCGCGCCGGCGGCAGCTGCGGCGCGATCACCGCACAGAGATCGTCGGGAACGAGGAACTTCGCCGTGCCCGACGAACGCGCCAACCGCTGGTTTCGTAAAGCGCTCTAATCACGACAGTGCTGCGAAGCGATTTAAAGATGATTCATACGGACCAACTACCTATACAAACCATTCGACCCAAGCCTATTTAAACGCGCCCTGCCGATTATTTCTGGTACAAACAAGTTCACGCTTTTCAATACGATTAGCGTTGGTATCATTCATCTAACATGGTAGACCGAAGCGATGTGTCGGAACCGAAGGCCTCGACAAGGTCGGGATTCTCGGATAACGCGTATGGCTTTCGAAGTATGGAGACTACTTACTCAAAATTTATGCACGCATCGTGATCCGACCGCGATTTATTAATTGGACTAGAACGATATGCATGCAAAGGTCTTCACCCATTTTTTAAATCATTGAGAAAGCATCGAACGCATTTTTTTGAGATGTAATTAATTCGAACAATACTATTCGATGAATAAAGAGCGCATGTTGATAAGGTGATGTGAGTTAAATTAAATCTCAAGTAGAGTCAATAACAGAGGAGGACAAGCAGTGTTCGTAAACTGGCTTTCAAATCATTTTCTAACTTTGCTACGGAAAAAGCCTGAGACGAAAGAAAGGCTCCGTATAATCCTAAATCGCGCTGGCTTTGGGACGGCCGATTGGGTGAGAGAAGAAATGTATAAAGAATGTTTTGCATACTTGAAAAGCATTTCGTCAGAAAACTTAGATACACTCGAAATCGCTGCCGGGAACCAGTGGGTGCGCGAAATCAATTTTAGATCGTACACCGAAACGCATTTTCCCGACTTTGATATATGTTCAATGGTTCTAGAAAAACAGTTCGACCTTATCATTGCCGATCAAGTTTTCGAGCATCTTCCTTGGCCAAGAAAAGCTGCACAAAATGTGTATAAAATGCTCAAACCAAATGGCGTGTTTCTTATTGCGACGCCATTTTTGGTGCGAGTTCACAATGTGCCGATAGATTGCTCGCGATGGACAGAAAAGGGTCTTTCGTACCTGCTGCAAGATGGCGGCTTTAATGAAAATCTTATAACGACGAGATCATGGGGAAATAGAGAATGTGTAGTCGGCAACTTTAATCAATGGCGAAAAAGGGGACTTTTCGGATCTAGACGGAACGAACCAGATTTCCCCGTAATGGTGTGGGCTTATGCTCGAAAAGAAATTTCTTAGATGTCGATATACGCCAAGCGGCTATTTAATTATAGTTTATAATAAACTCTGCCGTTTGTTGATGACGAACAATAAAAATTCCCTTTGCCAAGTAGTCTCAACAAGTAGCGAATCGTTCGACCTTTTATTTACACGCATATAATTATTACTCAGAGAGAAATATCGCCTACTACACAGTAGAATACGCAGTTTTGTGTCCGCAGTTGGATCAAAATAGTCGTCACGCTAAATATGTATGTAAGGCAGTGTGCTCAGTGCTTAATTGCCTTTCAACTATTTGGATTTAAAGGAAAATGAGGAACTTGCGATCTCGATCGTTCACTAGCGTCCATGCAATAGCGACGGTCGCGCGAGACCCAACTTAGGACTGTATCATGGCGAAGAAAAATGTTGTGGTATTTTGGCAACGAATTCCGTACGACGTTTTCGCTGGAGGAGATGGGTTATATCTTGATCGGCTAAAGGCTTTTTTTTTGGATCAAAATTGGGAAGTATACACACTTACATCTAGGTTGGACCGGCCACGACTGCTTATGCGGATTAAATATACCTTAGGAGGTAACAGAATTATCATTAAAGATACTTATCAAGTGAGTAGTTGTTATGTAGTCAAGCCTCTGACGTTAGTAAAACAAATTTTTCGATATCTTTTAATAAATAAACCTGTTTTAGGATTTTGCAAAAATGATCATAAAATTGGACAAGCCGAAAAGAAATGGCTTTTGTTACACCTAAATAAATTGAGCCCAAACTTAGTCGTTAAATGTTTTGACCGGGCTGGTTCTGAAGAATTCGATGTCCTGTTCCAGGGCGCAAAGCTGCATCTCATTGGGTTTCTAAAAGAAGATCAATTTATATTGCGCCAAGGAAATTCGTCAGGTGAAAAGATTAAAGAAAACATTCTTCCAGAGCTGCGTTCCACGGTAGGCAATATAGATCGCAAGAATATATCTTTCGGGTTCAGTAGCAAAACCGATAAATTACAGATTCAGCGATTACTCCCTGGTTGCGAAGCCTTGTATATCGGTATTGGGTTTACCCCTACGTTTATTGCAAATACCTCCACGTTGGCTAACGTACTATTTGTTGGAAACAAAACACGTCCAAATTATTCGGCTGTTAAGTTTCTTCTCGAAGAAATTTGGCCGGTGATATTATCTACTGTTCCCGAGGCGCGGTTAAGAGTCGTCGGGCGCGTTTGTCATTATTTCGTTAAGGTACCTCTTGGCGTGGATTTGATTGGAGAGATCGACGATTTACGCAGCGAGTATGCGAAATCGAAGGTTGTCGTAGCCCCTCTAGTGATCGGCAGCGCCGGTGTTAAGACAAAAATAGCGGAAGGCTTGGCTTATGGGCGAGCGGTTGTTTGTACGAGTCTTGGTGTTGATCAGGCGCAGCCCGATCAATTTGACGGCGCAGCGTTCGTCGCTGATTCACCGGAAACTTTCGCTCATCACGTATCAAATTTGCTGATTGATGACAGTTTACGCGCTCAGATGGAGGTGCAGTCAGAAAGAGTTTTCCTTCAGAATTTTGCGCCCACGTCAGCGTATCAGGAGATAGAAGATTGGTTAAAAACACATTTCAAGGTCGGGCCGTAAACGAAGCTACTTATAAAATCTTAACTCAAGACTTTTATATCTTGTTGGTGATTTCATTGGTTGTACTTCGGTTGATCATTATCGATGGATAGGCGTTCTAGTTGTTTCCTGACCAAAAATACTGGATCAACTGGGGTCCGAGTCGAAAAAGTTCAATACGCGGAGTGAATTATGATAACTTTTAATGGCGGAGTTTTATCCCAGCAAATCACGGGCGTCCAGCGTTACGCCTGGGAAATTCTAAACGAAATCTATGCGCTGGACAAAAAAAACAAGGCAGGTAAATTGAAGCTTCGTATTATTATACCGAAATCGGAGCCTCTTCCAAACGACAGATTTTCGGAGATTTGTACTTCCACAGTCTCGGTTGCTCGGCCACTCTGGACGCAACTCATACTCCCTTTTTTTTCAAAAGGAGTTTTGCTGTCTTTGGGCAACGTAGGACCGTTATTGGTTCGCAAACAAATCCTGTGTATTCACGACTTGAACACAAAAATTGTACCGAGTAGTTATTCGAAATCTTTCAGAATTTACTATAGTATAATGATACCTCTGCTTGCAAGAAACGTAAAGCATCTTGTCACGGTTTCGGAATTTTCTAAACAAGTTTTAGAAGAGTATGGAATAGGCAGAGGTCGTGAAATACATGTCATACCCAACGGCCATGAACACGTCCACACTTGGGATTCTACTAAATCTTTCATAAATGAAAAATTTGATATTTCCAAAAAGTTTGTATTCATGATCGGAAGCCGCGCGGCACATAAGAATACCAAAGTCGTGGAGGCTATTGCAGATAAACTGGATAAGCTTAGTGTAAATCTTGTCATAGCAGGCCGATCTGGTGGACATTTCGCAAAGCTCGACACAATTGAGCGGCCCAACGTTTTTTTTCTTGGTCCGGTAAGTGATGATGACTTGTCTATGCTATATAAGCACGCAGTTTGCCTTGCGTTTCCGTCTTTGACTGAAGGTTTTGGTCTTCCAGCATTGGAAGCAATGGCGCTTGGTTGCCCTGTGGTATGCTCGCCTGTTGCAAGCATGCCTGAGGTCTGCGGCAATGCTGCAGTTTACGCGGATCCAAACGACTCTTTAGATTGGTTTAATCAGATAGAACACATTTTGACCGATGAGAGGCTTCGGAACGAGATGAAAGCATCAGGATTGCAACAGGCATCGCGTTTTTCATGGAAATCTAGTGCCGAGAAATATTTAAATTTGCTTGTTGATGATTAAACAGGTCAAAGTTTGCTTCTATTTCTTGGCGGCTGTTTTGCATATCGCGACTTTGAGGTCTTGACGCATGTCCTTGCGCGGATCGGCTTTCGCTGACTCGTTGGTGGGAAGAATTGTAATTACCCACCCCCGTAACGGGTAGTGCACTGACTCAGACGGATGGTTCAGGGGATCGGCTGACGGCGGCGAGGATGTCGGTGGCGGGTTTGGTCCAGACGAAAGGTCTGGCGCGCC
>NZ_FOTK01000101.1 GCF_900114535.1 Methylobacterium pseudosasicola
GGAAGATCTCGGGCCGGGCCTCGTAGGTGGACAGGATCAGATCGGCTTGCGCATCGAGGGCCGGGAGGCGATCATCGCTGTGCGTCGGGTCGGGCGCGACGTGGCCTTCCTGGGCGAACCGCGCCGACCATCGGCTTGCACTCGACACGCTCACACCGAACCGAGCTGCCGCTCGATGGAAGGAAGCGCCCTCGGCCACGGCCGCCACCACGCGCTCGCGCAGATCGACAGACAAAGGTGATGGCATCGCCGGCTCCTTCATCAGTCAACGCGGCAAACGCTGCTCCGTCGCAACGCCCATGGAAACGGCTCTAGCCGTCGAGGTCATGGCTAAGTGGCTGCACCCGGAACTCATGGAAGGCATCGAACCCAAAGCGACGCTCGCCGAGATCAGCGCCCGCTTTCTCGCGGTGCCGATGGCGGGCACCTACTGGATCGACCCGTGACCGTCGGTCTCTCCGCCACGCCCGACCCGGCGGCAGCCTACGCCCGGACGCTTCGGCGGCGAGCAGTGTGGCTGGCATTGGCGATCCTCTGTGTCGGGCTCGCGTTCCTGCTCGACATGGCGACGGGTCCCGCCATGCTGCCGCCGGGACACGTGCTGCGCGCGCTGCTCGACCCGGCGGGCGTCACGCCCGCCGAAACGGCGATCGTCCGGGCGGTCCGACTGCCGCCCGCGGTGACGGCGCTGCTGGTCGGCGCGGCCCTGTCGCTCGCGGGCACCGAGATGCAGACGATCCTCGACAACCCCTTCGCGAGCCCCTTCACCCTAGGGCTAGCCGCGGCCGCCGCCTTCGGCGCGGCGCTCTGCATCGTGGCCGGCATGGGCTTGCCGTATCTGCCCCGCGCGTGGGTCGTGCCCGCCTACGCCTTCGCATTCGCCCTCGGAGCGGCCCTGCTGCTCCAGGGTCTGTCACGGCTGCGAGGCGGGCGCGACAGCGTCGTGCTGTTCGGCATCGCGCTGTTCTTCAGCTTCAACGCCCTGGTGGCCTTGCTCCAGTTCGCGGCGACCGAGCAGGCGCTGCAGCAGCTCGTGTTCTGGACGATGGGGAGCCTCGGCCGCACGGACTGGGCGCAGATCGGCGCGCTGGCCGCGATCCTCGCCATCATCGTCTCCCTGTCGCAGCGCTCGGCCGCGGACCTGACGGCCCTGCGCTTCGGCCACGAACGCGCACGCACCTTCGGTATCGACGTCGGCCGGCTGCATCTAGCCGCCATGCTGCGTATCAGCGTGTTGACGGCAGCGGCGGTCGCGTTCGTGGGGACGATCGGCTTCGTTGGGTTGGTCGGGCCGCACCTTGCGCGGCTGCTGGCCGGAGAGGACCATCGCTTCCTGCTTCCGATGAGTTTGTGCACCGGCGCCCTGCTGCTCTCGCTCGCCTCCACCGCGAGCAAACTCCTCGTACCCGGCACGATGCTGCCGATCGGAATTGTGACCGCGCTGATCGGGGTGCCGTTCTTCATGATCCTGATCGCGCGCAGGGTGGCGTCATGACGCCATGTTGTGAGATTGCGCCATGATGCCCAATGGGTCGGCTGGGCTCGCGGTCGCCGACCTGCGGGTGGGCTACGGCCGGCACGCGGTCCTTCGCGGGGTGACGCTGCCGATGATACAGCCTGGAAGGCTCACGGTCGTGGCCGGGCCGAACGGGGCGGGCAAGTCGACGCTCCTGCGCGCGCTCGCCGGGCTCGTGCCGGCCGCGGGCTCGATCCGGCTCGACGGCCGCGAAATGATAGGTGCCCCGGCGCCTCGCCGCGCGGAGGGCGTGGCCTTCATGCCGCAGGCCCTGCCCCCCGACCTCGCCTTCACGGTGATCGAGGCCGTCATCCACGCCGCCAGGGCGGGCGAGCGGGTGCCCAGCGCGTCGGCGCCCGTCCAAGCGGCGGCCGTCCTCGATCGGCTTGGGCTGACGGCGCTCGCCCGGACCCGGCTCGATCGGCTGTCGGGCGGACAGCGGCAGCTGCTGTGCCAGCTGTGACACCCGCTCCGTCGCCAGCTTGATCGAGGATGGAGAATTCTTGGTGAGGCTCTACAGAGGGCGGAAGACGGCAGGAACCGGGCCGACGGCTTCAATGTCAGAGCCGAATGAGCGTGTGACCGCGAGCGCCAGGTCTGGCGGAAGACAGCACTGCCGAGTCGGCATGCAGCGTCAAAGTTCCAGACCTCGCGGCTCATAGCGGGCGACCAGCCCACAAATCGTGGTCTCCAACGCAGGAGTTCTGAGGTGTCCGAGTTGAGCCGCACTCCGAGCAGGACTATCTCAAGCGGATGTCGCTCTCGAGCCCACGATGGCGAAGCGCATCACCGACGAATTCGCGCAAGGCTACGGTACTGATGAGTGTGACGAAGCGGCCCTTTGTCAAGATGAGACCGCGCTGCCGAAGCAAAGTGAAGGCCCGGCTGACAGTTTCGCTCGATACACCAAGATAAGCCGCGATGTCGAAACGGGACATCGGAAGTTTAAAAGCTTTCCCGACCGTCAGAGGCGTGCTCATCTCAAGGAGGAAGTAGGCAAATTTATGGATCGCGTGGGCATGGCGAAGAAGGCACATCTCCTCTGCGCGCTCCGCGTTTTCCAGGACATGCGCCCACAATCGACGCACCACGGCCGGGTCGGAGATCATCATGGCCTCAAGTCGCGGGTCTGAGCAGCGCAACACCCGCGCCTCACTGACGGCCTCCGCGCAGGAGTAGCGGGTAGACCGCTTCTCGATTCCGAAAATGTCACCGGCTGCGTGGAAGGCGTAAACAGTACGATGCCCATTACATGCTATGGTGGTGATCCGGACGACACCAAAGACGACTTCGTAGACGAAGTCGGCCGTATCCCCATCTTTGTAGATCGTTTCGCCGGCTCGAAACGACTCGACAGCATGGTCGGCAGGCGCCCGGAACCGATCCTGCCCCGCCGATCTTGGCTGATGTCCTGACACATCGTTCGTTCTAAGATCGTCAAGGCCGAACTCCAGAAACATAAAAACCTCGTGCGGACTAAAGTCTTTTGATATGTACTTATACTAATAAATATCTATTCATTCGTGTCTCTCCCTACAGTGAGCGTATTGGTTTTGATACTTAGATAGATCACACGGACGAGCAATACGGATGGGTCCTTAGGAGATCTTCGCGACAGCTCGTTTTTCTCTGCCTAAGGCGGCGGTCCGGTCGATAGCGCAGTGCGGTTCAGGTGATTATTTCGGTCCCACATACACGCCAGAGGCTCGGTCGCCTGCGAACAGCGCTCCCCGGGCGCAGCGGTTCGCATATTGGCGGGCAGACGACACGAGGCGCCGATATCGCCGCGCCGACGCGCACGAGCGCCAGGCGGAAGTTGCGGCCTGGTGGCGAGCTACCCCCGCCGGCGTGGCGCCGGGCGCGTTCAAGCCCTTCGCTCAATCCCTCTAGGTCGATCTACACGCCGACCCGGATCACCCGCCACAACCCATTCACCTCGGGTTCCGCAGCGGCCGCAAAGTCCCGCTCGACTTTCTCTTCTCGCTCCGCTCGATCGGCGTCCACCACGTGATCCTGAACCTCAAGTACGGCGCACGCAGCGCCGGCGAGGTGCTCGAAGAGATCGGCTCGGAGGTGTTGCCGCAGTTGAAGGCAAGCCAGCCGGCGTCGGCACCGACAGCCGCCCACGAGCGCGTGGCGGCAGCGCGCTAAAACCGCGCTGCCGCATCTGCCCGCCCGCTTCTACGACGTTTGCGGCTCATCCGATCTGCGGCCGCCGCGACGCCCCTCAGGTCGCGATGCAGATCTTGCCGAAATGGCGGTTGCTCTCCTGATGGCGGAACGCCGCGACGAGGTCGTCGAGCGGGTAGCGGCTGTCGACCAGCGGCCGCAGACCGCAGGCCTCGATCCCGCGGATCATCTCGATCTGGTGGCGGCGGCTGCCGACCAGCACGCCCTGCAAGCGGATCTGCCGCAGGAGCGCCGGCACGAGTGGCAGCTCGGCCGCCACGCCCGACAAGATGCCGATCACCGAGATGTGGCCGGCAACCCGCACGGCGACCATGGACTGTTCCAGCGTCGCCGGCCCGCCGACATCGAGGACGTGGTCAACGCCGCGCCCGTCGGTCAGCCTTCGGGCGGTCTCGCCCCAGGCCGGATCGGCGCGGTAGTTGATGACGTGGTCGGCGCCGAGCTCTCGCAGGCGCTCCAGCTTCGCGTCGCTGGAAGAGGTGGCGATCACCGTGGCACCCGCCGCCTTGGCGAATTGCAGCCCAAACAGCGACGTGCCGCCGGTGCCCTGGACGAGGACGACATCTCCGGTCTTCAGGCCGGCATCGGCGTGGAGCGCCCGCCAGGCGGTGAGGGCGGCCGTGGTCAGCGTCGCTGCCTCGGTATGGTCCCAGCCTCGGGGGGCGCGGGTGAAGGCCGTCGCAGGCGCCGTGACCCGTTCCCGCGCGTAGCCGTCGACCCCGTCCCCCGGCACGGTGGCGAAGCCCTCGACCTGCGGCGTGCCCTCCAGCCAGGTCGGGAAGAACGTGCTGACGACCCAGTCGCCCACGGCGAACTCGGCCGGCCCTGGCCCGACGGCCTCGACCTCGCCGGCCCCGTCCGACATCGGGATGCGCGGCTCCCTCGGCCCCCACATCCCGCTGACCACCGCGTAGTCGTGATAGTTGAGGGAGCTCGCCCGCAGGCGGACGGTGATCTCCCCGGGGCCGGGCTCCGGCACGGGACTCTCGCCGAAGGTCACCTTGTCGAAGCCGCCGCCCGGCTGAACGATGACGGCCCGGGCTGTCGATCCAGTCATGATACACCTGCCTTCCTACGCCTGAAATGCCACTCGTTTTGGGCATCGAAGCCGCCAGCTTGTCGTCCTGAGCCGGGGGAACGAGTCCGATCCGGACCCGGCACCCAGGGGCGTCAGCCTCGTCGAGAGACTGCACCCGCCCGGCCGCCCCGCCATGACGGCCATCAGCGAACGGCACGATTCCGTCAGCCCCGCAGGGCTGCCGCAAAGTCGGCGATATCCAATTCGAGTTCGTCTCTCAGTCGGACCTGTAGAATAGGTGAGGAAATATCGAGGAGCACACGGCCCGTGGAGGCCCTGGAACCTGGGCGGATCACGAGCGTGAGTCGCGATCCGCCGGTGTCCAAAGCGTCGATCATGAGGTCCCGGTCGAAGGTGCGATCGGAACTCGCGACAAACAGCCGGAAGCGATTCGGGCGGGTGAATTCGATCACTTCCGACTCGATGATGGCGACAGCCCCAAGCAGGAGCCGGCGCTCGCGCAGGCGTGACCCCACGCTCATTGCCCCCTAAGAGCCGTTTCCATGGGCGTTGCGACGGAGCAGCGTTTGCCGCGTTGACTGATGAAGGAGCCGGCGATGCCATCACCTTTGTCTGTCGATCTGCGCGAGCGCGTGGTGGCGGCCGTGGCCGAGGGCGCTTCCTTCCATCGAGCGGCAGCCCGGTTCGGTGTGAGCGTGTCGAGTGCAAGCCGATGGTCGGCGCGGTTCGCCCAGGAAGGCCACGTCGCGCCCGACCCGACGCACAGCGATGATCG
>NZ_FOTK01000100.1 GCF_900114535.1 Methylobacterium pseudosasicola
GCAGAGATGCGGCGGATCAAACGCTGGGTGCACGAGGACGTGCTCGATGCGATGCAGGAGCGGCTCGACCGGATGCCAGACGCGATGAAGATCCGTCGCCAGACGGTGGAGCACCCATTCGGCACACTGAAGGCCTGGATGGGAGCAACACACTTCCTGACCCGGACCTTGGCGAAGGTCAGGACCGAGATGAGCTTGCAGGTTCTGGCCTACAACATGAAGCGGATGATCCAGATCTTCGGGGTCGGTCCGCTGATGGCGGCGATCCGGGCCTGAAGGCCACCACTTCGCTCTGCGACACTCTCAGGACCTTCGCCTTGAACCTAAGGGATCTGCGTTCTCACACGGCCTCAGCCCGATGCGCGTGATGAAGTCGTCGTCAGTCAGCCTGTCGATCAATCCGTTGACGGATGAAAGCTCGGCGGACCGCTGGTCGCGTTCGATCTTCTTGAGCGAACTCATGGCCCGACTCCCGGAACGCCGATGGCGGATGGCGGGCTGATCGCCGCGAGCGCAGCCTGATCATCCGCCAGATCCTCTAAACGAACCGCCAACATCCCTTTCCAAACATTATCACCACGGCGATGGGAAAAAAGGCTGCCGTAATACCGGGTGCTGTCAACGAGTATTTCCGGGCTGCCGTTCATGTCGAGCAACATAGAGTCCACGTCGAACAAGAATTTTACCTTAGCTCTGTTCAAAAAATGTCCATGCGACGCCATCCATGGCGCCCTCTGAGCTGGGCCTTGAAGCGCTGACGGTCGGTAGAAGAACGTCATTACATCGATGTCCTTCGGATCTTTCTTCTCAACGAAGCTTCCGTCGATCCATTGGAACCCCCGCGTGATGCCGGAAGCTCTGAGGCTTGAACGAAAATTCAACCATCCAAGCAAGATTTCTTGGCGCCGCGCACTGGTCCCGAAAGTGGCGAGGACTTCCTGTGCGCTCACCCGGTAAGGCGTCATATCTTCAGGTGCCCCGCCCGGCCCGTGCGGACCGACAAAGGGCGGGAGAACACCATCGATCGTGAAGGCGGGGATCGGCATCTCAGATCCTCAATGCTCGTCCCTCGTCCCGTCCTTCCGCTCCCGGAACCGGATCCCTGCCCCGCCGCCGTTCTAGGGGATGAACTCCAGGCCGGCGGTTTCGCTCGCTGCAATCATTCTGAGGAGGCCTCTGGCTTCAACCTGGGGCGTACACCCGCGGCGTGTCCGTTCTCGGGGGTAAATTCCAGGCCAGCACCCTCGAAGACGCGGCGGATGTCGACCAGCTTGTCGGACATCGTTTTCGGGATGCCTTCGCTCTTTTCCATGCGCTTGATCGTGGTCGCAGAGACGCCGGATGCCTCCTCAAGCCTCGCGACCGACCAATTCAAGTAGCCCCGCGCCATCCGTATCTGCGCACCCGTGAGCATCTAAACCTCAATCGCCTAATTTAGGCCACCAAGCGCCCAAAATTGGTTGACATCAGCAGCATATAATCCATTTTAGGCCAATAAGCGCCGAAAATAAAGCGCTGTCCGCCCGGATTGGTCGCTATGCCCCACCGCACCGTCTCCTGGAACACCCTTCCCCGCAGCCTGCACGACAGCCGGCCGGCCGTCGCACCCGGCCTGCTCTCAGCAAAGGCTCGCATCGACATGACGGTGCGCACTACCCGCCGCCCGCTGTTCGCCGCAGGCCAGTTCGACCGCGGCGCCATCATGTCGGCCGCCGCCTCTGCCGCCCGCGCCCATCAGGAGCGCTTCGGCTGCACCTGGGCCGAGGCCATGTCGGTCTGCCTCACAGCCGCGTGGCGTGCCGCCAAGATGGCCCGCCACATGGCTGCTCACTGATAGCATGAGTCCAGAAGCCGTTTTCATGCCTCTTAGCGGCTGAAAGCCGAGCCTGCCCAGACACTTGGGCCACTGAGTCGACCCTCCTCTTTCTGACCGCCGCCACGAGCCCTCACCGGAGCCCGAACGATGACGCACGCCCGTATTCCCGATTTCTCGCAGCCCGCCCCGGTCCGCACCGCGCAGCCGGCCTCGTCGGTCCGTCGCCGCCTCCCGACCGACGGCCGGTTCCTGAACCTCCCGAACGAGCCCCTGCCGGGCGAGCTCGACGCCTGGGAGATCGTCGAGCCGATCCGGCCCGAGACCCCGCACGCCCGCGCCTTCCGCTTCCTCGACGTCGCCGGCGAGTTGCTGGCCGCCGTCTTCATCATCGGCGGTGGCATGGTGCTCACCGGCCTCGCCTCCCTCCTCTGACCCGACCCGCAACCTGCCGCGGGCCGGACGCTCGCGGACCTCATCCGGAGATCCACGACATGACCCTGCGCACCTCCTTGCAGCGCCTCATCGGCCGCGACCCCGCCCGCCTTTCGCTGCGCGAGCGCGCCGCCGAGACCGCCGCCCGCCTCGCCGCGTCCAAGCCGGCCGCCGACGCCGCGACCGCGGACCCTCCCACACTGGCCGATGCCGCCCTGACCGTGGCGGCCGCCGACCTTCAGCGCGTGGAGGCGACGATCGCCGCCATCCCGACCGCGCCGGGCCAGGACCTCGATGACGTGCTGGGCTACGGCATCCTCGATGCCGCGGCGGACAGGGCCGCCGACGTCCTCACCAACACGCCCGCGGACAGCCTTATCGGCCTGCAGGCCAAGGCCGCCGCCATCCTGTCGGACCGGTTCTCGGTCCCATCGCCCGAGGCGCTGGAGATGGCGCACAGCCTTGCCCGGGACGTGCTCAACGTCCAGCCGGTTGAGCAGCGACCCCTGCCAGCTCCCGACAGCCCCGAGGCGCTGACGCAGTTCGAGGCTGCCTGTCGCGAGCACACCCGCCGCACCGAGTTCGCCAACGGCTACCCCGACCTCAAGCGCACGGTCCTAGAATGGTGGACCCAGGACAACCTTCGGAAGGCACTGGAGGCGGGCGAGATCGATCCGGCCGAATGCGCGCGGCTCCTGCGCATGGCCTCCGAGCGCGAGCTGCGGATGGCCCAGGTCGAGCACGATCTGGACCTCGGACCTCTGGAGATCCTGGCCTTCGCCGGCGCGCATGGGACCCCGCCGGGGGTTGAGGAAGAACCGACCGATCCGATCTTCGAACTGATCGACGCCCACCACGCCGCCTTCTGCACGTGGGACACAGCGGCTTCCGCCGCCGGCAATGCCCACCCGTCCGACCCTGGTCTGCAGGAAGCCCGGAAGGCGACGATCCCACTCCTGCACGCCCAGGAGAGCGCGTTCATGGCCCTGGTCGGCAGCCTGCCGGCCTCGCTGTCCGGCCTCATGGCGCTGACCGACTACCTGCCCACCGCCCTCGCCTTGCGCGGCAGCCACGAGGCCGACGACGAAGCGGCACTGACCGTCGGCGGCCTCTGCGCATCCATTCGCAAACTCGTTGCCGAGCGCAAGGTGACGGCCGCGCCCGGCGCAGAACCAACCGACTGGTACAGCCCGTCGCCTGGCTTCATGGCCTCGCCAGCCATCGAGCCCACGCACTTCGCTCTCATTCCGCACGCCCTGCGGGTCGAGCTGGACCGCCTGCACTGCATCGCGGTCCGCGAGTTCGAGCGGCAGGTTCGGCCGGACACTGCCCCCGAGCTCCGGGAGCGGCTGCGCCGGCTCTTGAAGATCGACATCTTCGAGGCCGCGTCGTTGAGTGGCGATGCCCAGATCCTGGTCCTGGGGATGGAACTGGACGCGGTGCACACCCGCTGGCGGGCGTCCCTGCCGGCGCACAACGAGGCGCAGGCCCGTTTCTCGTGGGCAGAGCAGGACGCAAAGGCGCAGGGGAAGGACGTCTGGGCCGCTCACGAGGCCGTCTGGGACGAGCCCGGCGTGCGCGAGGCCATTGGCCTGTTCGAGGACATCTGCGCCGAACTGGATCCCATCTGCCGGAAGATCTGGGCCACTCCAGCCAGAACGCCCCTCGGGCTGGCCGTGAAGGCCCGCGCCTCGCTGGTGATGATCTTCGCCTGCGGCGAATACGAGGCTGGCCGCGACCTCGGGGAGAACGAGGACCTGACCGAGCAGTCGGCCCGCCACCTGATCGAGGCCTGCTGCGCCTTCGCGGGCGTGAACTGGAAGGGAGAGTTGCTGGACGGCAGCCAACTGACCGCCCCCGTCGCCAGCCAGGATCGGCCGACGCCGGGCCTCGTTGGCATGGTCGACTTCGCGGCCGCCTCGCTGGATGAGCTGCAGTCGCTCCGCGACCTCGCCGACCAGGTCGGTGGCGTGGCCTACGCCACGATGTGGACAGGGCGCTGCAAGGGCCGCGGCGGACATTACAATGCCGTCGGCGAGCTGACGCAGTGGCTTGGCGACGCCCTGACCGACGTGGAGACCGCCGCCTTCGACGAGGCCCGGCGACGCAGGCCGACGACCCACGCCGACCGCGAAACCCGGCTGAAGATGCTGGCCCGCCCGGTGATCCAGAACGGCGACCCTGACGAGATCGCCGCTTTTGCCGGCGAGTTGGCGGCTCACTCCCTGGCCGAACTCCAGGGCCGCTGACAGCGGCTCCCACCCCTCTGTCGCTGCGCGTACCGCCCCGGCCGGATCCCGCCGGGCCTCTCCCTTCACACCCCGAGACTAAACCATGGGCAACGTGCTCACCTTCACCCCGCGTCCGAAACCGGTCGCGCTGGAGATCCCGGAGCCGCTGGCCGGCGGCGCCCTCCGCGCCAGCCTTGAAGAGGCCGCACAGGTCGCCCTCGACGCGGCGGACCGGATCATCGCCGTGCTCGACCGTATGGACGGGGATGCGGACCTTGAGGATGGCGCCGACGCCGAACCGTCCCTGGCGGCGCCCGAGAACCACCACGGCTCTCAGGTCACATGGCTGCGTGGCAACGAACGGGACCGCGAGGCCGAGGCGCCCGAAACCGTGTTGCCGGAGGTGGCGAACGTGATCGAGGTGGAGCCCCTGCGTTGGGGTGGCCGCGGAAACGTTGTCGCCGCGGCCGGGTCGCTGCTTGTGGCCTTACTGGAACGGGCGTGACGCAGGCTGCATCAGGTCCCGAAGCGGATGCCGGCGCGCTCTCGCGCATCATCGTCAGCCGCCGGGATCCCCATCAGAACCCGTGCAGGATGGGTATGTACGATCCGAACGTTCTTCGGAACCCAACCGCATCCTATGCAAACAGCGTAGGTCCACCGCCCCCAAAGATTTGAGTTATGTTTATCGACAGATCTTTGTCTTTCCCTTGCCTTCGCAATAAGTTGCTTGGTTTTTTTTGGCCTTCTCATCGCTAGTTATGTCAGAATTATTTGTTGGAACATCCCTTCTAGAGGCTGTTATGGACCTGGGTCGGGCTGATGCTCAGATGAGCGGGGATGAGCGCGACCCGCAAGCCGTATCCGTCCGATGTTTCCGATGAGGAGTGGGCGCTGGTTGCGCCCTACCTGACGCTGCTGCGTGAGGATGCCGGTCAGCGTGAGCATGCGTTGCGCGAGGTGTTCAACGGCCTGCGCTACGTGGTCAGGAGCGGCTGCCCGTGGCGGCTGATGCCCCACGACCTGCCGCCCTGGTTTGCCGTGTATCAGCAGGCCCAGCGCTGGCTGGCGGCCGGCTGTTTCGAGCAGCTGGCCGAGGACCTGCGTGCGGTGCTGCGCATGGCG
>NZ_FOTK01000098.1 GCF_900114535.1 Methylobacterium pseudosasicola
GAGATACCAGGACAGCTGCTTGGATGAGGCCAGGGGTGATGCGGTGGAGGTCAGAACACGGGTGTCGGTCGGTGCTGGCGACGACCGGATAGTCGTTCCGGCCAGGCCTGCGCGCCGCTCGGACAACCAGCGATGCACCTGCTTCGAGGTGCCGGCAAAGCCGATACCCTGAAGTTCGCGCCAGAGCTGCTCCGCATTCTCGCAGCCCTCATCGAGGCGGCCATGCAGATGCCAGAGATAAGGATCGAGCATGCTCGGCTTCGGCTCGCGCATGCCGTTCCGGGGAAAGCTCGCGGCGAAGGCGTACTTGCGCACCGTGGCGCGGGCCAAGCCCGTCTCGCGATTGATGCGCCGAAGCGAGTGTCCTTCCGCATGGCGGCGACGCACGTCGTCATAGGCGGCTTCCCATCGACCGCGGGCCGCGGCCCGCGCGAGCATCTCGGACGGTGCGCGCGGGTAGGGCGTGACGCGCCGAATCGATGAGGGGGCCACGGCCGGCAACAGCTTCAGACGCGGATGGACGCGGGCGAGCCAGCGCTCGACCATCTGTCGGGCATTGAGCAGGAGATGCCACCGATCCGCGACCGCAGCCGGGCGGCGGGTGTGGCACCGAGCGCCAGCGCGGTCCGAACCTGAGCATCGGCCAGCCGGCAGGTTCTCTGAGCGTAGCGGTCGAGGAGGCCCGGCAGACGCTCGGCAAAGGTGACCTGACCGGTATTTTGGACCGAGCCAAATGAGAGTTTACTGCATGGTCGCGGCCATGGGTAGCCGTAAGGCCAGATCCGGGCAGCTGACGGGCGCGGGCGGTCGATAGCCCAAGGACGAATGCGGTCGGACGCGGTTGTAAGTGGTTTGCCATAGACCGATCACGGTCTGCGCCTTCTTCAGCGAGTAGAAGATCTCCTGGCGTAGGCACTCGTCACGCAGCTTGCCATTGAAGCTCTCGCAGTACCCGTTCTCCCACGGCGAGCCCGGCGCGATGTACTGGATCTGTGCTCCGGCTTTAGCAACCCATTTGCGCAACGCCTTCGAGATCATTTCCGGGCCATTGTCGCAGCGGATGTGTTCCGGGATGCCGTGCAGGCACATCGCGTCGGCCAGCGCCTCGATCACGCCCACGCTGTTGATGCGTCGCGCCACCTTCAGCGTCAGACAAGCCCGGCTATGCTCGTCGATCAGCGTCAGGACCCGAAGCCAGCGTCCGTCGTGGGTCCGAGCCTGGACGAAGTCGAAGCTCCAGACGTGGTTGCGATGGAGTGGGCGCAGTCGCACGCAGGATCCATCGTTCAGCCACAGGCGGCTGCGCGGTCGGTGCTTCTGCGGGACCTTGAGCCCCTCACGACGCCAGATGCCCTCATGGTGAGCCTGTCGAACCATGAACCCGATCCTTGCCCACCTGCCAGCCGTCCGCTTGTAGCAGCGCGGTGATGCGGCGGTAGCCGTAGCGTCCGTACTCGGACGCCAGGGCGAGGATTGCACGCGTCAGCGCATCCTCGTCGGCCGGCAGCGTGGACACGTAGCGCTGCGTGCCTCGATGCTGGCCGACGATCCGGCAGGCGTGACGTTCCGAGAGATTGTACTTCTCCCGGATGCCGTCGACCGCCTGCCGGCGTCGCTCGGGGGGCTACAAGGTTCCCGAGGCGACGTCCGCCAGTACCTGTTTTTCCAAAGACAGATCCGCTACCAGGCGGCGAAGCCGAGCGTTCTCACGCTCTAGATCCTTCATCTTCCTAGCCTGATCGACCTTCAGACCACCATACTCCTTACGCCAGCGGTAATAGCTCTGTTCAGAGACATCTACCTCCTTACAGGCGACGGCGATGCTCTTGCCTTGTGCCGTCTGTACCTCAATCTGGCGCAGCATCAGCACGACCTGCTCCGCGCTCGGCCTCTGTCCTCGCTTCATCCCCAGCTCCTCCGGTCCAGGCTGATCCTCTCAATCAGTCCGGTCCAAAACCAGCCGGTCAGGTCACGCCACGCGGCATTCGTCGGCACACTCAAGACGCCGGTCTGGGCGGACTACATCAGCGAGACCGATAGCTGAGGGACGGGTTCGCCACCCGGCGACGGGCGGCCACTCAGTTCGAGCGTGGCGTTGGCGCCTTGTCCTTCCGGATCAGCTCAAGCTCCTCGGCGCTGCGTTCCTCAATCCCGACCAGCAGATCATCCGCGTTCTCGACAGCGCGGAGGAGTTCATCGAGCTTGATTTGGATGGCAGCGGTATCTCGGCTCCCGCCACCAAGATGACGCCCGCCAGGAGCATGGCGGCGATAGATAGGAAAAGGTTGAAGACCAGCGCCCAGTGGTCGTTGAAGCTGAGGAGAGCGCCGGAGCCGAGGCCCGCAGCGACCGTGAAGCAGGTGGCCAGGAAGCCGGTCGGCTTCGAGAGCCACACAGCGAGGCCGATGATTGGGCGGTCAAGCATCGATCACCAAGTCTCACATGAGTAGTCGAACCGGCGCGCTGTATGCCAGTTGCAAGGCATAGGTCCCAGGGACTCGACAACATGGTCAGCCATGTCATCGAAGAAGCCCGCGCCGGCGGACCGGGCGGGCTAAAACAACTCCTAGGCGCATTAACAAGCGAAGAATACCTAGGTCAAAGCAAGTCCCATGCCCGCGCCTAAATCATTACTTGCTACCGCCGCTTCCGGTTGAGCCAACGCGTGTGGGCTGCGCTTCATTGCCTGCGGCCGCTGAGTCCGTCGAGATGCCATCTTCAGCTCGGCCCGTGGGCGAATAGGTGAAAGCGTCTTCGTCGCCGGTCGAGCCAGACTGACGGGTGACTACGCCGGGCGCGCCCGGCGGAACCACAACGGTCGTGCTGGTCGGTGTTTCAACCACTACTTGTGCGACGGCGGGGGTCGCGAGAACCATTGCGACAGCTGCACCAAAAACGATCTTGTTCACAACAAACACCCTACAGAAGCATCAGGGGAATATCCCTGGGTGCCATCCAACACAAATCGGCAATCATCGATCCGATCGCATTTACCTCATCACGAATGGATTGTGCCAACGCGCACATCACTACTCGCACTGGTTCACAATATTGCGAGAAGCGTTTCAGAATATTTCTGACGATGCCTCGTTGACCTAAAACCCTTATCCGGCTGTCATAACTGTTCCCCGCAGTTCACGAGCCTCTGGCTCGAATGCCCGTGAAGTCGTGTTGATTGACGCAGTCCGATCAGGGTGCATGCATAGAAGCTTTGTAAAATGCAAAAAAGCCCGACCTTGCGGCCGGGCTAGTTAGGTCCCTTTGCACGGGGACATCAAGACCGGGAAGCTTTGGAGGAGAACCGGTCTCGATCTGGAATTAGAAGTCGCGCTGCACGCGGAAGCGAACTTGCGAAATCGAGTCCTTCGTGGCGGTGGCAGCAGCGAAGGTGCCGTTGTTGATGGCAGCGATGTTGGAATAGGCCGTCGGACTCTTGTCGAGGTCGATGGCGCGGCCGCTCTTCAAACCAATCTGCGTGTAGAAGGCCTCGACGCCGATATCGAGATCCTTGACCGGTGACCAGATGATGCTGCCACCAGCGACGAACTGATAGGTGTCGCGCAACGCTTGGCTCAGCTGATAGAACCGAGTTCCCGGAACACCGACGGCGTTGGAGCCGAAAGCATTCGTGCCGTTGGGGTTTACTAGGTTGAAGATAGCGCCCTGCGCAAGGCGGGCACCATTCGAGAAGCTCTGCTCACCATACGAACCGAAGAAGGCCGAGCGCCATTCCGGGGTCCAGTAGTGCAGGTACGAGATCGTAGTCGTGAAGCTCGTAGACGTTTCCATCTGACCAGTGAACGGATTGATCGTCGCATCTGCAAAATATTGGTTGAATTTTTGGCCCTGAATGGTCTGGGTGCTCTGTGTGTAGCAACCGGTATACGCGCAGTACCCGGTGTACATCTGTGCGCCATTTCCATAGGCGCCTTGCAGGTAGAGGGAGTCCCCCGGCGCAATAAACGGCGCGTTGATCTTCAAGCCGCCCTGTACCGCCCAGCCGTACACATTATTGGTATGCGGGATACTGACGTTCGAGCCCGTTCCCGTGCCAGCGCCGTTGGCGACGTCGCCGACGTTCAACTCGTGCGTGGCGGCTGAGAGCTGAGCCGAGCCCCAGGCTTGATCGACGCGCAGAACACCGACGAAGTCAGGCATCCGCTCGCGCTGGATCACGTCAACTTGGCTGTAACGGGTTGGAACGCCGTTGGTGTAGCCGATGAACACTGGCGCTGGCGAATTGCTCTGCGCGAAGTTCGCGACGCTGGCGTTGACCGTGACACCGGCCGGGTTGTTCGTCGGCGAGAAGATCGGCGTCCGACGGAAGACCGGGTCTTCGATCGACAGTGTCGCTGACAAACCATTGCCGAAGGTCGCCGTGTAAGCGAGCAAGTTGGTAGAGGCCACGTCTGAGCCGAGGGTGGCGCTAGCGAACTCGAAGTCGTGGGCGTAGAAGTCAAAGAACGAAGAGGCTCGACCGGCGGTCAGGCCCGCGAACTGAATGAACGCCTTATCTACGTTCACGTACTGCTGATCACGGCCGAACTGATCGATGCCGAGGCCGGGGAATGCTTGGCCGATGCGTTGCTGGGTGCCGGAGGTGCCGACGCCAGAGTAGCCAGTGCGAGCGCCTGCATCGAGGCGCACGAAGGCGCGCAGGGTGCCGTAGGCAGTTTGCGTGCGGGCATCGAGGTTGATCCGCAGGCGGCCCTGGTAGCCTGACGTGTCGCCGCTATTGGTGCCGTTCTGGCGGGTGTAGCTGGGCTGGAAGCCACCCTCGAACCGGGCGCGCCCCCCGATACGGATGCATGTGTCAGTACCGGGGATGTAAAAGAAGCCAGCCCCATAGGCGCCGCAGACCCGGACGTACTCGATCGGGACCGCCTTCTTGACCGGTAGGTCGGCGGCATGGGCTGCCCCCACCGCCATGAATGCTGCAGCAGACGCAAGCAGCGAGCTTTTCAAGAACCTCATCGACATCCTCAAAGCTTCGAGACCCGTGGTGCGGCAGCGCCCGTTTCCCGGATCTCGCCGCAAGATGCATCTCGACCTGCATTCGAAGGCAGGCTCGTGCGGGCTCTCGCTTTGGGACGCCCGGATGCATCATCAGCATGAGCGAGCGAGCACGATTGAACAATGAGGTCTAATCCCACGCATGTAGAGTTCGGAAAATATGTGGCCGCTTGGCAACAAAAATACGCTCAATAACAAGGCAAAGCCGGGAAAATTAGAAACAAACAATGCATCTATTTATTTCTAAGAAACAAAATTTGGCTAAAATAATTGCTGACTCGATCTGAGTTGGCAATTTAATGCTGATAGCCCGACCAACCGTTCCTTACGTGATATTGTTTTGCTTGAGATTTTATCAATATTAGCAATAAAGTTCGAGCTTGCACACATTCCCGTGAGCTGAGGGCCTCCTGGTCATCAGTCACTGGGGAACACATCATTGCTCGACTCTGAGCCTGCCGGTCCTGCAACAGCCCCGCAGACCGCCAAGTAAGCAGGCCTCCCTAGCAGGGGCGGCCCCCTTGCTGATGCGCCTCAAAGCGTCGGCGGTCGTATCACCACGACCGCGGGCGGGCTGACAATCCACCCGGACGTGGTCGTCTGACGTGTCATGTCTGGCTGCGGGACCGCGCGGTGCGCCGCGTAGATGACGTCAGGGCCGAACCGAACCAGCGCGATCACGGCGATGAGGACTGTGCGCATGATCTCGACAGGTGTCATCACGGGCGCGGTGGTGGACGGGGGAGGGGAGCCACTATAGCTCCCCGGCATGGCCAAAGAGATCCCCAGCGTCGGCGACCTGCGACGCAAGTCCGAGGTGACGGACGACGAGATCGAGGCGGCGACGGCTGCCTACCTGAGGGACGAGAACGCCGAGCCGTCCGCCTTCAAGTCTGGGCACACCATCGACGTGGCCAAGGCGATCGAGATGCACCCGCACGCCAAGAAGCTGCTTGCGGAGGAGGCCACCACGCCGGGACTGCGGCGCACGATGGTGATGACCGCCGTCATCATGGGCTTCCCGGTTCAAGGATGAGCGCGCCGTCCAGTACGCCCGAGAGCGTTGTGGTTCCTCTCTTGGCATGCTGGCATGGCCATGCGAACCATTCGTAGTACGCCCTTGTCAGGCATAGGTAAGATGTACCGTATTCCGGAACGCCAGCATTCGACATGCCGGGAGAAGGTGGCCTATCGATGAAAATCCGCGCTCGTTTCCTAGCGCCCTAGTAAGAGTTGCGCAGGAGCATACCGGATGATCTTCGTCACAAGCGCGACCGGTGGGGTGAGCTACGTCAGTCCGGAATGGTGCACCTTCACCGGGCAGGCAGCCTCTGATGCCGTTGAGCATGGCTGGTTCGAGCGCGTACACCCCGACGATCGTGAAACAGCAGTCACCTTCCTGCGCAGCGCCAGAGATCAGCAGAGCGAGTACAGCTTGCGCCTGCGGCTGCGCCGGGCTGACGGGAGCTACGCCTGGGTCCTGATCGGTGCCATACCCTCCTACGGGCCGCCGGATCACACCTTCCTCGGCTATCTCGGATCGTTGACGGAGATCAGTACCAGCGGCTCTGAACCTCTGACCGCCTACGGCACGCTCGCGCGCTTCGTTCCGCCGCCCATGAACGCGACGACACCTCCGGGCTCGACGCTCGAACTCGTCGCAGATCACTTGCTGATGGCCCATGGGCTGATCGAACAAGATCATGCGCATGAAATGTTGCCGGTGCTACAGCAGGCGT
>NZ_FOTK01000046.1 GCF_900114535.1 Methylobacterium pseudosasicola
ACGGCTGCCAGCTGGATCCCGCCTACGACCCGCGGGCGATCACCGGGGCGATCAACCGCTGGGCGCTGACCGAAGCGGCCCGGGCCGTGGACGAGGTGACGGCCGCCCTCGAAGCCTATCGGTTCAACGACGCGGCGGCAGCCGCCTACCGCTTCGTCTGGAACATCTTCTGCGATTGGTACCTCGAACTCGCCAAGCCCGTGCTCCAGGGCGAAGGCGTCGATCCGGCGGTCCGCGCCGAGACCCAGGCGACGGTGGCGTTCCTGGTCGACCAGGTCGCCAAGCTGCTGCATCCATTCATGCCGTTCCTCACGGAGGAGCTGTGGGCGATCAAGGGCGCGGCGCTCCCCGAGCGCGGCCTCCTGGCGATGGCCGCCTGGCCGGATCTCGCCGGGCTTGCGGATGCCGGCGCCGAGGCCGAGGTCGGCTTCGTGGTCGATCTCGTCAGCCAGATCCGCTCGGCCCGCTCCGAGACCAGCGTCCCCGCCGCAGCGCAGATCCCCCTGGTGATGGTCGGGACGTCTTCGGAGGTCCGCACCCGGGTCGAAGCCTGGCGGGACACGCTGCTGCGCCTCGCCCGGCTTTCGGAGATCACCTTCGCCGAGACGCCGCCGAAGAACTCGGTACAGCTCCTCGTGCGCGGCAGCGTCGCGGCTTTGCCGCTCGAAGGCGTCGTCGACCTCGCCGCAGAGGTCGCGCGCCTGAAGAAGGAGCAGGGCAAGGCCCAGGGCGAGATTAAGAAGATCGACGCCAAGCTCGGCAACGCCGATTTCGTCGCCCGCGCCCCCGAGGAGATCATCGAGGAGAACCGCGAGCGCCGGGAGGCCGAGGCCGCGCGGCTCGTGAAGATCGAGGAAGCGCTGGCGCGATTGAGCGAGGATTAGGCGGGCGACGCAACGATGACGGCTTCATGCCGAATCCCCCCGCCCACGCGACGTTTATCCTGCCTCCCCCCTCATCCTGAGGCGCCGGAGCGCAGCGGAGGCCTCGAAGGAGCCCGTGCTAGCCGCGCGATCCCTGGAGAGCTCCTTCAGGGCTCGCGCTGTGCGTAAGCTGCTCGGGATGAGGTCGAGGGTGGGAACGGACCGCCCGATAGCCAACCCTCACTTTATCGGCGGGTGCCGAGGGGACCCACGAAGGGATTGGGCGCGCTAACGCTGCCATACGAGTCATCGATCGAACTGCCGAAGCCGTCCCCTGACGGGCCGCGCGGATGGGCGGAATAGTCGGGCGGCACGTAGATTCCGGCACGATTCCGTTAGCCCGGCTTCAGATTGTCGGGGTTCTTGGAGGCATCGCCATCGTCAAAACGCCGCGCATCGACGTCCTCGATGGTATGGTGTTTTTTTTCGAAGGTTTCAGCTTGGTCCGATCACTCGAAACGGGTTTTTCGTCGAAATAAGTCCGATAATCCGAGTAGCTGTCGGCCGCCATCGCCCCGATGGTGGATCCGCATAGAATGGCAACCGCGAACAGCGTCTTCATCTCTCCACCCTCACCCATCTGAAGCGGCACCGATCTACACGGATCAAGTTTACGGCTGCCTGCCAAGATGCTTCAGACTGTATCGTAACTTTCTGAAAGCGCAGGTGACGGGCGGCACGAGCCACGGACTTTTCCCACGCCACACCCAAGGCCTCGGTCTGCCTCACCGCCATCTGAGAGCCGGCAACCGTCGCTCGGGTTGGGGATCCGGTTCCGCCGCGTCCGCGCACATGTCCAAACCGTAATTTGACCGCCACGCCGGGGTCAGGCGCCGCCCGTTAGACCGATCGCATCGACCGCCGCGTCCCCGGCGTCGTCCCGATCCGTCTCAAGAGGTTGCGATCCCCATGACCGAGACCCATCCTCACACTCAGTTCTCTGGCCGGACCTCGCGCCGCGCCCTCGCCTCGGTGGCCGCTGCCGCGCTGATCGCCGGTGGCGCCCTTGGCAGCACCCTGCCCTCCGTGACCCCGGCCTACGCCCAGGCCCTGCCCAAGACCCCGATCGAGGCCCCGGAGCATCCGCCGGGCTCGTTCGCCGGCATCGTCAACAAGGTGAAGCCCGGCGTCGTCTCGGTGAAGGTCAAGCTCGACGATTCGGCGAGCAGCGACGACGATGACGGCCCGAGCCAGGGCCAAAACCTCCAGAACGTGCCGCCGCAGCTGCGCGAGTTCTTCCGCCGCTTCGGCCAGAACGGTCCGGGCGGCCAGCCCCAGCCGCAGCAGCGCCAGGGCTCGCGCGGCGCGGTCGGCTCCGGCTTCATCATCTCGGCCGACGGCTACGTCGTGACCAACAACCACGTGGTCGACCACGCCAAGACCGTGCAGGTGACCCTCGACGACGGCCGCACCCTCGACGCCAAGGTCATCGGCAAGGATGCCAAGACCGACGTCGCGCTCCTGAAGATCAACGAGGGTTCGAACTTCCCCTACGTGCAGTTCGGCAAGACCGCCCCGCAGGTCGGCGACTGGGTGGTGGCGATCGGCAACCCGTTCGGCCTGGGCGGCACCGTGACGGCCGGCATCGTCTCGGCCCGCGGCCGCGATATCGGCGCCGGCCCCTACGACGACTTCCTGCAGATCGACGCCCCGATCAACAAGGGCAATTCCGGCGGCCCGACCTTCAACGTCAACGGCGAGGTGGTCGGCGTGAACACCGCCATCGCGTCCCCGTCCGGCGGCAGCGTGGGCCTGGCCTTCGCGATCCCGGCCGAGACCGTGCAGGCGGTGGTCGATCAGCTCCGCACCGACGGCAAGGTCGCCCGCGGTTATCTGGGTGTCCAGATCCAGCCCGTGACACAGGACATCGCCGACGGGCTCGGCCTCGACAAGGCGAAGGGCGCCCTGGTCGATCACGCCGAGAGCGGCACCCCGGCGGCCAAGGCTGGCCTGAAGGCCGGCGACGTGATCGAGAAGGTCAACGGCGATACGGTCGATAGCGCCCGCGAGCTTTCGCGCCGCATCGCCGGCATGAAGCCCGGCGCCAAGGTCGAGCTGAGCTACCTGCGCGGCGGCAAGGCCGACACCGCGACGGTGACGCTCGGCGCCATGCCGACGGACGGCACCAAGATCGCCGCCCGGGAAGACGACTCCGGCAACGGCCAGCCGCGGCTCGGCCTGAACCTCGCGCCGGCCGCCGATGTCGGCTTGTCCGACCAGGGTGTGGCCGTGGTCCAGGTCGATCCCGACGGTCCGGCCGCCGCCAAGGGCATCGAGGCCGGCGACGTGATCCTCGATGTCGGCGGCCAGAGCGTGACCCGTCCTTCCGACGTCGCCGCGCAGATCCGCACGGCGGAATCGAGCGGCCGCAAGGCGGTGCTCATGCGGGTGAAGAGCAGCAAGGGCCAGACCCGCTTCGTGGCGGTCTCGCTCAGCAAGAACGCCGGCTGAGGCCGGTTTCGATCCGGCGCGGGGATTTTTGCCCCGCGCCGCCTCATGCTTCCTCCCGACTGACGCCGGCCGAACGGGCCGGCGTCTTTTTTTGATCTGGCAACAGGTTCGATGCGCCGCCGGATGTCGCTTGGGCTTCCGCACTGTCATTGCGGGCGAAGCGACCCAGGGACCAGCCTCGTTCGTCGAGGGCGCGCGACACTGGGTTGCTTCGCTCCGCTCGCCATGACGGTGGGAGCGACTGCAGACCTGTCAGCCGGACACCGGGTGCGACGGCACCGGAATGCCGAGACCCGGCCCCAACCGAGTCCGGCACTTGCCCAGTGCCGCAAACGCCGCATTCGAGTCCCGGGCGAGCCGCATCAGATCGCCGAGCCGCGCCCGGCCCCGGGCGAAAGCAAAAAACACGGCGGCGATGTCGGGCTCGCCGTCTGGGGTGAGCGCCTGGGCGGCGAAGGCTGGCAGTGCTTGGTTGGCGGGGTCGCAGATCACCCGCAGGGCCGCGAAGGGCAGGCCGTGGCGGCCGGCATAAGCAGCAGCGACGTGGGATTCCATGTCGACGGCGGCGGCGCCGGTCTGGGCGCGCAGCTCGGCCTTGCCGTCGACCCCAAGAACGGCCGTGTCGACGCCGGCGAGATCGGCCGGGATCACCCGGGGGCCGATGCCGGACAGGGCGTTCAGGAGCGTGGCGGAGAGGTCGAGATCGGCGGCGCGGCGGCCTTCCTCGCCGACGATGCCGGTGCCGACCACCACTTCGCCGGGCTTCAGGGACGGGTCGAGGCCGCCCGCGATGCCGAAGCTGATCACCGCCCGGCAGCCGGGCTGCGGGCGCGCGTCGAGAAGCTGGCGCAGGCGATGCGGGTTGCCGCCGGCGCCGACCGCCTCGACCCCCTCCCCGGCTGCGAGGCGGCGCTCGCGGGCGAGACCGGTGACGGCGAGGACGGGCGCGGCGGGATCGATCATGGCGCGCTGGTGGACCAGTCCGGCGAGCTCCGCAAGGAGCCGCGAGCGCCGGAGGACGGCTGCCGCGGGATCGTCGTCGGATGAGGCCACGTGCGGGATACCGGGGTTCGCGGGCGGTCGACGTTCGCGACCCGGCTGAGGGGCCGGCCCAGCGGGCCGGCCTCCCAAAACCTCACATGCCGAACTGCACGCGCCGGCTGTTGGTGCGCTTCAGGTTGCGGTACCGCGCCATCGCCCAGAGCGGGAAGAACTTCGGGTAGCCATGATACCGCAGGTAGAACACCCGCGGGAAGCCCGTGGCGGTGTAGCGCTCCTCGTTCCAGAACCCGTCCGAACCCTGCGTGCGGGTCAGGAAGTTGATGCCTCGGGTCACGGCCGGATCGTCGACCGCACCGGCCGCCATGAGGGCCAGCAGCGCCCAGGCGGTCTGCGAGGCGGTGGACGAGCCCGCCTCGAAGGCCGGGTCGATCTTGTACGAGTTGGCATCCTCGCCCCAGCCGCCATCCGGGTTCTGGATGCGGATCAGCCAGGAGACCGCGCGCTGGATCCGCGGATCGGCGGAATCGACCCCGGCGGCGTTCAGGGCGCACAGCACCGACCACGTGCCGTAGATGAAGTTCATGCCCCAGCGGCCGTACCAGGAGCCGTCCTCCTCCTGGTCGTTCAGGAGGTAGTTCACGCCGCGGTCGAGGGCGCGGGAGGTCTCCCGGGTCTCGCCGAGCTGGGCCAGCATCCCGACCACCCGGGCGGTCACGTCCGCGGTCGGCGGGTCGAGCAGCGCGCCGTGGTCCGAGAACGGGATGTGGTTGAGGTACATGTGGTTGTTGTCGGCGTCGAACGCCGCCCAGCCGCCATCCTGCGACTGCAGCCCCTCGACCCATTCCCGGGCGCGGGCGATGGAGGCCTTGTAGTCCGGCATGCCGGCCACCAGCCCGTGCTGGCGCATAGCCCGGTCCATCGCCATCACCACCACGGCGGTGTCGTCGAGGTCCGGGTAATGGGCGTTGGCGTACTGGAACGCCCAGCCGCCCGGGCGGACCTTCGGCTTGCGCGCCGCCCAGTCGCCGACGATGTCCAGGATCTGCCGGGGCTTCAGCCAGTCGAGACCGGCGCGGGCCTGGGCCTCGGCCTCGGGGCCGCCGGCCTCCAAGAGGGCGTGGCTGGCGAGCGCCGTATCCCAGACCGGCGAGACGCAGGGCTGCACGTAGGCCTCGTCGGCCTTCTCGACCACCAGCTTCTCGATGGCGTCGCAGGCGACCCGGACCTGCGGGTGATCGGCCCGGTAGCCCATCACCTCGTACATCAGCACCGAGTTGACCATGGCGGGGAAGATCGCCCCCAAGCCATCCTCGCCGTTCAGGCGCTCGCTGACCCAGGCGCGGGCCTTCTCCATGGCGCGCTGACGGCTCTTGCGCGGCAGGCGATCCTCGACCAGCTGCAGCATCCGGTCGATGAAGCCGAAGATCGGCGTCCACGGCCAGGTGGCGTGCGGCGAGCCCGGCCAGGTGCGGACGCTCTCGGGCGGGGTGATGAACAGCTCCTGGACGCTGACGCCCCGCGGGTTGCGGGCGCGCGGCTTGGTCGCCTGGAGCACGAACAGCGGCACCACGGTGGTGCGGGCCCAGTAGCTGATCTTGTCGAGGTGGAACGGGAACCACTTCGGCAGGAACATCACCTCCACGGGCATCACCGGCACGGCGCGCCAGGGCACCTCGCCGTAGAGGGCCAGCATGAAGCGGGTGAAGACGTTGGCGTTGGCGGCGCCGCCGCGGGACAGGATCGCCTCCCGGGCGCGGCGCATATGCGGCGCCTCGATGTCGTCACCGATCATCTTGAGGGCGAAATACGCCTTGACCGTGCAACTCATGTCGAACGGCCCCTCGTGGACGAGGGCCCAGCCGCCATGCCGGCCTTGGGTGCGGCGCAGGTAGTTGCCGATCTTGGCCTCGAGGCCGTCGGGAACCGGCGTGCCGCGGAAATGGTGGAACAGGACGTATTCGGACGGGATCGTGGCATCCGCCTCGAGCTCGAAGCAGATATGCCCGTCGTCATGCGCCAGGTTGATCAGCGAACGCGTCGCCTGCGCCACGCCGCGCTCGACGTCGTCGAGCGAGATCCCCTGGGTCTTCGAGCGCTGCAGCGGCTCGACCTTGCTTACGGCCTCTCTCATTGTCCTCGCCTCGAACGGCCGCTGCGTCGCGGCCGCCATGCCTCAAGCGGCGCCCAATGCGCCCGAACCTGGCGCGCGTAGCCCGGCGCGCACGGAGGATCCGTGCCGCAGCGCACGCGCGGCCGTCTTGCCAGAGCGGATCGCTCCCTCGATCGTCGATGGCAGACCGGTCGCGGTCCAATCGCCTGCCAGGACGAGATTCGTGTAGGCGCTTTCGGCGCCCGAGCGACGCGCGGCCTCGGCCGGTGTCGCAGCGAACGTCGCACGCTTCTCCTTTACGATCTGCCAGCTAGGCAGTTCCGGAGCAAGATTGCACAAAGCTGCGATCTCCCCCCAGATCTGCCGGGCGAGGTCTTCCCGGGGCACGTCGAGGAGCCGGTCTGCACCACTGATCGTGACCGAGTACCGGTCCGGATAGGCGAAAAGCCACTCTGTGAGCGAGTTTACGACGCCGAGGATCAGCGGACTGCCGGGCTTCGGCGCAAGCGCAAAATGCGCGTTCACGATCGAGCGGAATTCCACCGGGGCGAGGAGACCGGGCAACACCTCCCGGGCGACCCAGGGCGGCAAGGCGAGCACGATTCCGTCCTCCGGGCCGATCGCCTCGGGGCCGTCGGAGAACAGGAGCTGCCCGACTCGGCCGTCGACGGCTTCCAGGCCGCGCAGGCGTCGGCCGAGGCGGATCTCGCAACCGCGGGCGGTCAGGTAGCGCAGGGCCGGGTCCACGAAGGCGTAGGACAGGCCCTCCACTGCCACCAGCGGTCGGCAGGCCTTGCCGCCGGCGCCCAGGGTCTCGCGCAGGATCTTGGCCGCCAACCCAACATCGCTGTCCCGCGGCTCGGTGTTGAGCGCGGCGAGCAGCACCGGGTGCCAGAGCTTCGCGTAGAGATCGCCCTCGCAGGCCATGCTCTCGCCGATCGTGCCGCCCGCCCCTTCCGGCTTGCCGGAGGCCGCCCGCAGGATCCCCAGCGGGGCGAGATAATCGCGGGCGCGGGTGCCGGGGACGCGCCGCGACGGGCTCATCACCCACCAGGGCAGCCGCCCGGCATTGGGGCGCAGGCGCCAGCGATCGCCGGTCTTCAGGTCGGCGAAGTCGAACGCCGCCTCGTCGGGGCCGGTGAGCGCGTCCGCGGGGGCGCCGACGGTCTTGAGGAAACCGAGCGCGTCGGCATTGCCCGACAGCAGCAGGTGGTTGCCGTTGTCGATCGTCAGGCCGAGCGACGGGTCGTAATATGAGCGGCAGCGCCCGCCCGCCTGCTTGGCGGCCTCGTGCAGCACCACCTGGGCGCCGGTCTCGGCGAGCGCAACGGCCGCGGAGAGGCCGGCGAGACCAGCGCCGACAACGTGGATGCGTCCCATCAGATCAGGCCGTGCCGGAGGACGACGCCGAGCAGCGCGAGCTTGCCGGGCTTGACCCGGGCACGGGGCATCGTCCAGCCGCGGGCGATCACCGCCTTGAGGTAGAGGTGGTAGGCCGCCGCCATCAGCCGGGCGGCCTTGGTCGCCTTGCGGGGGCTGCGCCGGATGATCTCCCAGGTCGCCTGGTAATGCTCCTCGGCCTCTCGGGCCACGGAGAGGCAGACCTCGCCAATGCGCGGATGGCTGATCGCCGCCGTGGGGGTCGGATTGGTCAGGCCGATAGCGGCCAGTTTCTCGCGGGGCAGGTAGAGACGGCCGCGCTCGGCATCCTCGTCGATGTCCCGGAGGATGTTGGTGAGCTGAAGCGCCCGGCCCTGGTGCCAGGCGAGCCGGACGCCGTCCGCCTCCGGCATGCCGAAGATTCGCACCGACAGGCGGCCGACCGCGCTCGCGACTCGGTCGCAATAGAGGTCGAGGGTTTCGGCATCGGGGGCGACGATGTCCTCGACCGCATCCATGGCCATGCCGTCGATGACCGCCTGGAAATCCTCGCGCTTGAGGTCGTAGCGGCGCACCGGCTCGACGAGGTCGCGCACCCGCGCAGCCGGCCGGCCGGCATAGAGGGCGTCGATATCGGCGCGCCAGCGGTCGAGCTCGACTTGGCGCACCGCCCGGGTTCCGCCATCATCGGCAACGTCGTCTACCGAGCGACAGAAGGCATAGACGGCGTACATCGCCTCGCGCCGCTCCTTCGGGAGCAGGCGCATGGCGGTGTAGAACGAGGAGCCGGCGGCCGGCAGGGCCGGGGCGGCGGTCTCTGCGGCGGGGGCGGTGGTCGCGGTGGCGCTCACGAGCGGATTCCCTGAGCCGCGCCCCGCACGGTCCGGCCCCGGAAGGGGCGGCGCGCCAGGGTGGCGGCGACACCGCCGAGCGCCGTGAGGGCGAAGGCGGCCTTGCCGTGATGGACTTTTTCCGAGAGCGGATCGCGCGTGGTCAGGCCCTTGGCGAGCACCACGGCGAGGCGGTGGATCGCGGCGATCTCCAGGGACAGCCGCAGGTCGTCGATCAGGTCCGGCAAAACCGCGCCCTCGTCCAGGAGGACGAGGCAGCGTTGCGCCAGCTCGGCGATCACGGCGCGAAGCTGCGGGCTCGCCTTCGGGGCGCCCAGCATCGCCACCGTGGCGCCGTGCCGGTCGAGGGCGTCCTGCGGGATGTAGACCCGGTCGAGCCCGGCGAAATCCTTGCCGCAATCCTGGAGGTGATTGATGATCTGGAGGGCCGCGCAGATCGCGTCGGAGGACTTCCAGACCCGGGCCGGATCCTCGCCATGCACGTCGAGGACGAAGCGCCCGACCGGCATGGCCGAGTAGCGGCAATAGTGGATCAGCTCGTCCCAGTCGGCGTAGCGGTTCTTGCGCGCATCCATCCGGAAGGCGTCGAGCAGTTCCAGCGCGTGGCGCGGTGGCAGGCCCCGTGCGGCGAGCTCGCGCTTGAGCGGCTCCGCCTCGGGGTCGGACGGGCCGGCGCCAGTCAGCGAATCGGCCAGCCGGTCGAGCAGCTCGATCTTGCGCTCGGGCGACAGCTCGGCGTGGTCGGCTACGTCGTCGCCGGCGCGGACGAAGTTGTAGAAGGCCAGGATCGCGCCGCGCTGGCGCGGGTGGATCAGGTGCGAGGCGACCGGGAAGTTCTCGTCGCGGTGGCCCTTGCCGGAGCGCGCGTCGGTCGCGGTATCGAGCTTGCTCATCCGAGATATCCGGCTTGGCGGAACCACGTGATCGCGTCGGACAGGCCTTCGCGATAGGGCCGCGCCGTGTAGCCCAGCTCCGCCCGGGCCTTCTTGTCGGAAAAAAACATCCGGTAGCGGGACATGCGGATGCCGTCGATGGTGGCGAAGGGCTGCCGGCCGGTGACCCGGGCGGCGAGCTGCGCGAAAAACGCCACCGGATAGACCGCGGCCCGCGGCAGGTTCACGGTCGGCGGCTTGCGGCCGACCATCCCGGCGATGTCGGCGAGCATCTGCGATAGGAACACGTCCTCGCCGCCCAGGATGTAGCGCTCGCCGATCCGCCCCTTGCGGAGCGCCAGCAGGTGGCCGTGAGCCACGTCGTCCACATGGGCGAGGTTGAGCCCGGTATCGACGAAGGCCGGCATCTTGCCGAGCGCCGCCTCCTGGATGATCCGGCCGGTGGGGGTCGGCTTGACGTCCCGGGGGCCGATCGGCGTCGATGGGTTGACGATCACCGCCTGCAAACCGTCCCGGGCGATCATCTCCTCGACGACGCGCTCGGCCACGACCTTGCTGCGCTTGTAGGCGCCGATGGCGGTCTCGGGGGTCAGCGGCATGGTCTCGTCGGAGGGCGTGACCCCGTCGGCCGGCGGCTTGATGGTGGCGACGCTCGACGTGTAGACGACCCGCTCGACGCCCGCGTCGAGGGCGGCGCGCATCATCAGGCGGGTGCCGTCGCGGTTGGTGCGAACGATCTCTTCCATGTCCGGCGCCCAGAGCCGGTAATCGGCCGCGGCGTGGATCAGATAGCGCTGGCCGCGCATGGCGGCGGCCACGGCCGCCGGATCGCGCATGTCGCCTTCGGCGATCTCGACATCTTTCCAGGTCAGGTTCCGGCGCGGGCTAGAGGCGCGCACGAGGATGCGCACCGGAAAGCCGGCCCGGCGGAACACGTCGACCAGGGCGGAACCGAGGAATCCGCTCGCGCCGGTGATCAGCACGGGGCCGACCTCGGACGGGCCGGAGGAAGTGGCCTCTACCATCACATGTCTTAAGCGTTGCGGAATGCCGGCGCGGGCGGGGGACCCCGCCGCGCCGCGCTTGTGTCATCGAACCGCCCAGGCGGCAAGCGAGGGGCGGACCCACGTCCCCGCCCCTTTTCGGCCTGCGCGTCAGGCCAAGCGCAGGCGCGAGCGGCCTTCCTTGCGCTCCGGCAGGGTGGCCAGCGCGGTCTTGACGATGGTTGCGGCGTCGAGCCCGGCCTCGGCGTACATCTTCTCCGGGCTGTCGTGGTCCTGGTACAGGTCCGGCAGCGTCAGTGTCCGAACCCGAACCCGGCCCGCATCCAGCGCGCCCTGTTCGGCCAGCAGGTGCAGCACCATCGCCCCGAACCCGCCCCGCGAGCCCTCCTCGATGGTGATCAGAACCTCGTGGCTCTGCGCCAGCTCCAGGATCAGCGCCTCGTCCAGGGGCTTGGCGAAGCGCGCATCCGCCACCGTCACCGCCACGCCCTGGTCCGACAGCGCATCCGCCGCCTTCAGAGCCTCGGACAGCCGCGTGCCCAAGCTGAGGATCGCCACACGCGCCTCCGGGTCCCGCCGCACCGTCCGGCCCTTGCCGATCGCAAGCACGTCGCCCCGCTCCGGAAGCTCGACGCCGACGCCCTCGCCGCGCGGGTAGCGCAGCGCGATCGGGCCGGTGTCATGGGCGTGCGCGGTGGCCACCATGTGCACCAGCTCGGCCTCGTCGGCGGCCGCCATCACGGTCATGTTCGGCAGGCAGCACAGATACGCCAGGTCGAAGGCGCCGGCATGCGTCGCCCCGTCCGCGCCCACCAGCCCGGCCCGGTCCAGGCAGAACCGCACGGGCAGGTTCTGCAAAGCCACGTCGTGCACGACCTGGTCGTAGGCCCGCTGCAGGAAGGTCGAGTAGATCGCCACGAACGGCTTGTAGCCTTCCGTCGCCAACCCGCCGGCAAACGTCACCGCGTGCTGCTCGGCGATGCCCACGTCGAAGGTCTTGTCGGGGTGGGCTTTCCCGAACAGATCGATGCCGGTGCCGCCGGGCATCGCCGCGGTGATCGCCACGACCTTGTCGTCGGCATCCGCCGCCTTGATCAGGCTCTCGCCGAACACCCTTGTGTAGGCCGGGGCGTTGGGCTTGGCCTTGGCCTGGACCCCCGAGACCACGTCGAACTTGACCACGCCGTGGTAGCGGTCGGCACTCGCCTCGGCCGGGGCGTAGCCCTTGCCCTTCTGGGTGACGACGTGGAGCAGGATCGGGCCGTGCTCGGCGTCGCGGACGTTCTTCAGCACCGGCAGCAGCTGGTCGAGGTTGTGCCCGTCGACCGGGCCGACATAGTGAAAACCCATCTCCTCGAACATCGTGCCGCCGCCGACCACCAGGGAGCGGGCGTACTCTTCCGCCGCCGCGGCGCGCTGGTAGAGGGCTTTCGGCAGGAGCTTGCCGAGCTGCTTGGCGGTCTCGCGCAGCGACTGGTAGGTGCCGCCGGATGCCAGCCGCGCCAGGTAGCCCGACATGGCGCCCACCGGCGGGGCGATCGACATGTCGTTGTCGTTGAGGATGACGATCAGGCGCGAGTGCAGGGCGCCGGCATTGTTCATGGCTTCATACGCCATGCCGGCCGACATCGAGCCATCGCCGATCACCGCGATGGCGTTGCGGCGCTTGGACTGACGGCCCTTGGCCTTGGCGGCCTCGCCGTCGAGGTCGCGGGCGACCGCCATGCCCAAAGCCGCGGAGATCGAGGTCGAGGAATGGGCGGCGCCGAACGGGTCGTAGGCGCTCTCGGAGCGCTTGGTGAAGCCGGACAGGCCGCCGCCCTGGCGCAGCGTCCGGATGCGGTCGCGGCGTCCGGTGAGGATCTTGTGCGGGTAGCACTGGTGGCCGACATCCCAGACGATGCGGTCGTCGGGGGTGTCGAACACGTGGTGCAGGGCGACGGTGAGCTCGACCACGCCCAGCCCCGAGCCGAGATGGCCGCCGGTGATCGAGACCGCGTCGATCATCTCGGCCCGCACCGCGTCCGCCACCGCCTGCAGCTCCGATTCCGGAAGCTGCCGAAGCGCCGCAGGCTCCGGGACACGGTCCAGCAACGCCGATTGCTCAGAGGATATCGCCAAGGATCGCATCCGCTCGTTCGAGTGTGGCGACGGCCCCGTCATACGGGTCCCACACAGGGAGTCTCGCCGTCACGACGCTTGCACCCGGGGGGCGCGCGTTCATGCTAGAACCGACCCGTCCGTCGCTGTCATGATAGTGCAGGTACGGACGAACGGCGGCGCGATCAATGTCGGGCCGGCGATTTTTTCAGTCACGTGCCCTTACCGCCACATGAGGTCCGCTCTTGAGCCCGGCTCGTCTGTGCACAATTTTGCTCATGCTGGCGATTACCCCCAGCGGCCAAGCTTATGCCGGCCAAGCTTACGCCAGTCCGCGCCCGCCGGACGGCAACCTCGGCTTCCCCTGCAACTTCCTGGGCGCCTGCCCGGAGCGGGTCCAGCCCGGCGGCCCGGACCGCGACGCGCGGCCGTTCAGCAGCAGCCTCGGCCGCCCCTGCGCCTGGCGGGAGCGTCCGACCCCGGAGGGCCCCCGGCGGGTGCGGGTATGCTGGTAAGATACGTCCGGGGGCGTTTGGTCGCGGCCCTGATAGTCGCTGCGCTTGCGACTCCGGCCGGAGCCCAAGACACCTGCCCGGCCCTGTTCGCCAACGGGCTGGCGCCGATCCTGACCAACGCGAAGCTCGCCGCCCGCACGGTGCCGCTGTGCTTCGAGGCCTTCGCGGTCCTGCATTCGGGGGTGACGCGCACGCCGCTCTACGCCGCCGAGCATCTCACCCGGGCCAGCGTCGCCGACGCCCGCACGGTCGCCCGGGACGATTCCTTCCACGAGGAGACGCGGCTACCGGACGCCGAGCGCGCCTCCCTGGAGGATTACGTCCGCAGCGGCTTCGACCGGGGCCACCTGGCCCCGGCGGGCGACATGCCGACCTTGAGCGCCCAAGCCGAATCGTTCAGCCTGGCCAACATCGTGCCGCAGAACCGCGTGCTCAACCGCGGGCTCTGGGCCGATATCGAGGAGGGCGCGCGGCGGCTGGCGACCCGGCGCGGCTCGCTCTTCCTGGTCACCGGGGTGATCTTCTCCGGGGACGCGGTGCAGCAGATCAAAGGCGGCGTGCTCGTGCCCACGCAGCTGTTCAAGGCGCTCTACGACCCGGCGAGCGGCGAGGCCGGCGCCTATCTCGCCCGCAACGACGATTCGCGAGACTGGCGCGCGGTCTCGATCGACGAGCTGACCCGCGAGGCCGGGATCGACGTGTTTCCGGGCCTCCAGCCCGCCGCCAAGGCCAGCGCCATGGCCCTGCCCGATCCGAAGGCCGCCGCCCGCGCCGACGAGCACCGGCCCCGCCACGAGCAGACCTGGCAGGACTGGCTGAGCCGCGAATTCAACCGCGCCGTGCGCAAGGTCCTGCGCGACCTGATGCGCGCGATCTTCTGAGAGGGACGATGTCCGAAGACAAGCCAAGCCGCCGGAAGCCGAAGGCGGAATCCTTCGAGCCCTTCGCGGACGACGCCTCCGTGCGCACCATCGGCGCCCTCAGCTTCGAGAACGGCACCGACCGAATCGCCCTGCACGGCTCCCTCGACCTCACCAAGGACAAGGCCGGCCTCGCCCAGGCCCGCCTGCTCCGGGACACGCTGGACGCCATCGTGAAGGCCCTGGAGGCCGGCGACCTGCCCGAGGCGGTGGCGGAGGCGCCCGACGCGACACCGAAATCCGTGCCCAACCCCTTCGCCTGAGCCGATGACGGCCGGCCCCGGATCCTTGCCGCTGCCCGGCGGGCCTGATACTCGGTCGAAAGCATTCTTATATCGTAGGGAACGCGCTGACAGGACGGGTCGAAGACCCCGCGCCTGACCCGTGCCGCTGGCACGCACCGCGCTTTCCCGAACAACGCGCCGAGGACGATCCGCGATGGCTCGCGAATTCATCTACCACATGCGGGGACTCACGAAGTCCTACCTGGGCGGCAAGAAGGTCCTGGAGGACGTCAACCTGTCGTTCTACCCGGACGCCAAGATCGGCGTGCTCGGCATCAACGGCTCGGGCAAGTCGACGCTGCTCAAGATCATGGCCGGCATCGACTCTGAATGGACCGGCGAGGGCTTCGTCGCGCAGGGCGCCCGGGTCGGCTACCTGCCGCAGGAGCCGCAGCTCGATCCGAACAAGTCGGTCCGCGAGAACATCATGGAGGGCGTCGCCGAGAAGCAGGCGCTGCTCGACCGCTACAACGAACTCGCCATGAACTATTCCGAGGAGACCGCCGACGAGATGACGGCGCTCCAGGACAAGATCGAGGCCGCCAATCTCTGGGAGCTCGATTCCAAGGTCGATCAGGCCATGGAGGCCCTGGGCTGCCCGAGCGACGAGCAGCCGGTGGCGACCCTGTCGGGCGGCGAGCGCCGCCGCGTGGCCCTGTGCAAGCTGCTGCTCTGGGAGCCGGAGCTGCTGCTCCTCGACGAGCCGACCAACCACCTCGACGCCGAGACGGTGAACTGGCTCGAAGGGCACCTGAAGACCTATCCGGGCGCGATCCTGATCGTGACCCACGATCGCTACTTCCTCGACAACGTCACCAGCTGGATCCTGGAGCTCGATCGCGGCCGGGGCATCCCCTACGAGGGCAACTACTCGGCCTGGCTGGTGCAGAAGCAGAAGCGCCTCCAGCAGGAGGGCCGCGAGGACATGGCCCGCCAGCGCTCGATCGCCCGCGAGCAGGAGTGGATCGCCGCCTCGCCGAAGGCCCGGCAGTCGAAGTCCAAGGCCCGCATCACCCGCTACGAGGAGCTGGTCGCCAAGCAGAACAACAAGGTCGACGCCGCGGCTCAGATCGTCATCCCGATCGACGAGCGGCTCGGCAACAACGTCATCGAGTTCGAGCACCTCAACAAGGCGTTCGGCGACCGCCTGCTGATCGAGGACCTGTCGTTCAAGCTGCCGCCGGGCGGCATCGTCGGGGTGATCGGCCCGAACGGCGCCGGCAAGACCACCCTGTTCAAGATGATCACCGGCCAGGAGAAGCCGGACGGCGGCAAGATCGCCATCGGCGAGACCGTACATCTCGGCTATGTCGACCAGTCGCGCGACGCCCTCGACCCGAATGCCACGGTCTGGCAGGAGGTCTCGGGCGGCAACGACATCATCTATTTCAACAAGCGCGAGATCAATTCCCGCGCCTATTGCGCGGCCTTCGCGTTCAAGGGCGGCGACCAGCAGAAGAAGGTCGGCACCCTCTCGGGCGGCGAGCGCAACCGCGTCCACCTCGCCCGCACCCTGAAGGGCGGCGCCAACGTGCTGCTCCTCGACGAGCCGACCAACGACCTCGACATGGAGACCCTGCGCGCCCTTGAGGACGCGCTGGAGGATTACGCGGGCTGCGCGGTGATCATCAGCCACGATCGCTGGTTCCTGAACCGCATCGCCACGCACATCCTCGCCTTCGAGGGCGACAGCCATGTCGAGTGGTTCGAGGGCAATTTTTCCGACTACGAAGCCGACAAGATGCGCCGGCTCGGGGCGGATTCGCTCATGCCCAAGAAGATCAAGTACAAGAAGTTTTCGCGGTAAAGCGTGGTCTCGGCCTCCGGGCCGGGATCACAAACCCTACCGAAATCCCATCCTCACCCTCATCCTGAGGTGGTGGGGTGGGATTAGGTTGTAAAAATCCTGGTCAGCCCACGCGTGCCCGCGCTTCGTCCAGCATCGCCTGTAGGCTCTGCGCGAGGGGAACCGTTGGCACCCAGCCCGTGGCCGCCGTGAAGGCCGACGGGTCGCAGCCCTGGCTGCGCACGCCGGTCGGCCGGGTCCGCTCCGGTGCGACCGCCACGGTGAAGGGCGCCTCCGTCAGGCCGCGGAACGCGTCGAGGATCGCCGAGACCGGCGTCACCACCCCCGTGCCGACGTTGAAGATGCCGCCATCGGGCAGGTCCTCGGCCCGGTCCAGGACCCGCAGGCACGCCGCGGTCACGTCCGACACATCGATGAAGTCGCGCGCCGCCGCGAGATCGCCCACCGCCACGGTCGGAGGCGCCAGCCCGCGCTCGATGCGGGCGATCTGGCCCGCGAAGGAGGCGGCCACAAAGGTCTCGCTCTGGCCGGGACCGATATAGTTCGACGGCCGCAGCACGAGGTGCTTCACGCCGGCATTGGCGAGCACGTCGCGCAGGATGTACTCGCAGGCGTTCTTGGTGCGCCCCGAGATCGTGTCCGGCCGGGGCGTCACGGCTTCGTCGGGCCGCGGCTTGTCGCGGAACGCCTCGCCGTAGACCACCGTCGAACTCAGGAAGACCAGGGTCGCGCGGGTCCGGGCCACCGCCTCGGCGAGGTTCAAAGTACCGAGCAGATCCGCCCGCCAGGCATAGGCCGGCGTCTCGCTCGACCGCGCCACCGACGCGAGGGCGGCGAGATGGACCACGAAGGTCGGGTCGAACTCGGTGACCGCGGCGGTGAGCCTGTCCGCGTCGAAGGGATCGACATCGAGGAACGTGACCCCGTCAAGGGGCGGTTGCGGGCGCCGATCGATGCCGAGGATTGGGTTGTCCGGGGGAAGCTTCCGGCGCAAAGCCTCGAGCAGGCGGCGGCCGAGAAAATCTCCGGCTCCGGTGACGAGGACGCGCATGAACCCAGCCCCTCCCCGGCGGCCAGCGGGCCATCGGGATCGATCCGCCGCCTCTATAGCGTGTTCACGCAAGATGCGAGCGGGGGGATGGGTTTCCGGATGGGAGCCGAAGCGAAAACCGCCTGACCCCGCGTCGACATAAACCCGAAACCCGATGGGTGAATCCGGTAGCCCGAACGGGACGGGGCCGACGTCGCGGTCTTCTGCCCGCGGCGACGGGCAACCACCGCAGCTCCACGGAAGCGGCCCGATTCTTGGACGCGGGCGCGTGAGGAGCGAAGTCTCCCCGGCATTCCGTCGCGAAGAGACTATTATTGCACCGATACCGACAGGCGGGCGTTTTGGTGATGACGGTTTGAACAGCCTCGACGAGTTGGAGCGGGCGCCTTTCGGCGGCGGCGTGATGCCGGCGGCGGCGCCCGCGTCCGCCCCTTCGCTCGAACCGCCCTCCAAAAAACCCGTCCGGGACGCCCGGGTCGACGTGCTGCGCGGCCTGGCGCTGCTGATGATCTTCGTCGACCACATTCCGCGCAACGCGCCGGCCCTGTTCACCCTGCACAATCTCGGCTTCTCGGACGCCGCCGAGATCTTCGTGCTGCTGGCCGGCTATTCGTCGATGGTGGCCTATGGCGGGCTGTTCGACCGGGCGGGGGTGCGGGAAACCCTGGTTCGCATCGGCCGGCGCTGCCTGCGGATCTACCTGTTCCAGGCCGGGCTGCTGCTCGCCACCCTGGTCATCGTCCGGATCTGGATGGACCTGACCGGGCTGACGCCGCGCTTCGGCGTCGCGCCGCTGCTCCAGATGGGGCTGCTGCCGGGTCTCCTGCGCGGGCTCGCCCTCAACGCGCTGCCCAACTACCTCGACATCCTGCCCCTCTACATCCTGCTGCTCGCGCTGTTCCCGGCGGTGTATTTCGGGATGCGGCGGGGAATCTGGGGTGTGCTGGCGCTCTCGGGCACGCTGTGGCTCGCGGCCAATGTCGACTACACCCTGAACTTGCCCAACGCCGCCGCGGTGGATGACGGCTGGTACTTCAACCCCTTCGCCTGGCAGTTCCTGTTCGTGATCGGGGCCGTGCTGGCGGTCGCGGTCCGGGCCGGAGACGGCCTGCTGCCCTGGCGGAACTGGGCCGCCGGTCTGGCCTGCGCCTACCTGGTCTTCGGGCTGCTGCAGGGCGGCTCCTGGTCGGACTGGGGTCTGCCCGATCTCCGGCCGCTGGCGATCGCGGCGCCGGACAAGAGCCATGTCGCGCCGTTGCGGCTGCTGCACATCCTGGCCCTGACCTACCTGATCTTCAGCGCCCCCGCCGTGCGGCGCCTCTCCGGGTGGAGGGGGCTGCGGCTGATCGATGCCTGCGGCCGGCACTCTCTGGAGATCTTCGCCGCGGGCTGCTTGGCGGCGCTGATCGGGCGGATCCTCTACCGCACCTTCGACCCGACTTGGCCGCTCCAGATCGCGGTGAACCTCACCGGGTTGGCGCTGATGCTTGGCCTCGCCAAGTTCCTCGACGCCCGCGCCGTGGCCCCGCGCCGCTGAGCGAACCCACGGAACGGACCCGAGCTGGGATCTGTTTCCGCCCCCGAATATCAAGCGCCGGAGTCATCGAAAAAAATGCCGCCGATGCGCCGCAAGGGCGATCTTCCGGAGAAGGTGTGCGCCCAATGCGGCCGGCCGTTCGCCTGGCGCAAGAAGTGGGAACGCGTCTGGGACGAGGTGCGCTACTGCTCCGACCGCTGCCGGGCCGAGGCCAAGAAGGCGGCTGCCAAGCGCTGAGCCTCAGGGGCGGTCGGCATCCCGCAGCGCATCCGGGGTGTCGATGTCGAGGGCGGTGGCCGGATCGCCCGGGATCTCCAGGATATCGGGCCGGTTCCGGAGCAGCGGCCCGGCGCCGCGGTCGCCGGTGAGCCGGGCGATGTCGTCTGCCAGCAGGCGTAGATTCAGGAGCACCGGGTTTCCGCGCCGGCCGTCCTGCACCGGGACGACGGCCGCCACAGCCTTCGAAGACTCTTCGAAGGAAACGGCCAAGCGGTCGATATGCACTTCGGAAATCCGCGGCATGTCGCCCAGCACCACCACCGCCGCTTCGCAGGATCGCGGAAGCGCGGCCAATCCGGCGCGCAGCGAAGTGGACAAGCCGGCGCGGAAATCCGGGTTCTCGACAAACGTCAGATCGAGCCCCGCCAGCGCCGCCCGGACCGCGTCGGCATGGGCGCCGAGTACCACGACCACCGGGCGCGGCCGGGCCGCCAGCGCTGCCTCGGCGGCGTGGCGAACCAGCGGCTTGCCGTCGAGCGGCGCCAGCATCTTGGGCTCCGGGCCGAACCGGGTACCAAGGCCCGCCGCCAGCAAGATCGTCCCGATCTCAGGCATCGGGATCCGCGGCCTCGCCGCCGGCCCGGGGCTGCGGCCGGGAGACGATCTCCATCAGCAAGCCACCGACCCCCAGGGCGACGATGTCGGCCCGGGTGACAGTCAGATCCGCCAGCAGCCGGTGCAGGATCCAGTCGAAGCCGTTCTCCTTGGGCGAGCGGGCACAGCCCGGCGCTCCGATCACAGGCACGCCCGCCCGGCTGCCGACAAGCAGCAGGTTCCCAGGATCGACCGGCATGCCGAGATGCGCGACGGTGCCGCCGGCCGCCGTGATGCCGGCCGGGATCACGTCACGCCGGTCGGCGATGGCCGAGGCGCCGAACACGACCACCAGATCCGCCCCGGCCCGGTCGGTCGCCTCCACGAGGGCCGCTGCCACAGAGCCGGCCGCGTGCGCCACGCGATCCTCGAAAACAATCTCGGCGCCCGTCGGGGCGAGGCGCTCGGCCAGGACCCGGAGCGTCTTGTCGATGGTGGTCTCCTTGAGGCTCGGCAGGCGGGTCGAGACCACGCCGACGCGCCGGCGGCGATAGGGGGCCACCGCGAGGGCGCCGGCCGTATCCGCCGCGCAGGCCTGGGCCAGCACGGCACCGGGCACGGCGTAGGGGATGATCTTCACGGTGGCGACCATCTCGCCCTCGACCACCGGCTTGAACGGCGGCAGCGTCGCCACCGTCACCGCCTCGTCGACGGTGTTGACCGCGTCGATCCGGGCCGGCGCCAGAGTCAGGACCCCGGCGGTCTCGGCGAACAGGTTGCAGCGGCCGGTGAACGGCGCCTCCGCGCGCAGGTTTGCCCCGCGCAGATGCGCGGCGAGCCGGGCCGCAGCCTCGTCCTCGCCGACATCGCCGGGTTCGAGGGCGGCCGCCACGATCTCGGAGAGCCCGGCACCGGCCAAGCCGGCGGCCGCATCCTGAGGGATCACCGCGCCCTTGCGCAGGGTGATGCCGTCGCGCCGGACCGTGTGGGCGCTGATCAGGCCGGCCGCCTCGGCGACCGGCACGGGGCCGAACCTCACGCGACCTCCGGGCGGGGAACCCGGCGGAGCGCCGCCACGATCTCGGCCAGCACGGCCAGCGCGATCTCGGCCGGGCTGACCGCCCCGATGGCGAGCCCAATCGGCGCCCGGATCCGGTTGATCTGCTCGGGCGAGAACCCGGCCTCCGCGAGCCGGGCGGTGCGGGCCGCGTGCGTCTTCCGCGAGCCGAGCGCGCCGACATAAAAACATTCGGCCGCGAGCGCCGCCTTCAGCGCCGGGTCGTCGATCTTGGGGTCGTGGGTCAGGGCGGCGAGCGCGCAGTAGCGGTCCAGGGGCGGCACGCGGCTGCCGAGGGCGGCGTCGGGCCATTCGGCGACGAGCTCGACACCTGGGAAACGCTCGGGGCTGGCAAAGGCCGTGCGCGGGTCGATCACGGTCAGCGCGAGGTCGAGCCCCGCCACCATCGGCGCCATCGCCTGCGAGATGTGGACCGCGCCGACCACCACGAGGCGGACCGGCGGGACCTGCACGGTCAGAAAGGTCTGGCGGCCGCCGATCTCCACGAGACCGCTCTTGCCCGAGGCCAGGTGCTTGCCCAGCACCTCCGCCAGGGGATCGGCGCCGATCTCCGCCTCGCGGACGAGGCGCTGCGTCCCGTCAGCGAGGTCGGTGACCAGGATCGTCGCCCGGCGCGCAGCGCGCTCGGCGTTCAGGATCTCCAGGGTCTCGGTGCGCATCAGTCGAGCCGCTCGACGAAGACCCGGATCCGGCCGCCGCAGGACAGCCCGGCCCGCCACGCCGTCTCATCGGCGACGCCGAATTCGAGGATGCGGGGCGCTCCGGCCTCGATCACCTCGATCGCCTCGGTGATCACAGATCCCTCGACGCAGCCGCCCGAGACGGACCCCAGAAAATTGCCCTCGGCATCGACCACGAGATGGCTGCCCACAGGCCGGGGCGCCGAGCCCCAGGTCTCGATCACGGTGGCGAGCGCCACGGCGCGCCCGTCCCGCCGCCAGGAGGAGGCGGCGGCGAGGATGTCTGTATCGGTGCTGAGCATGGCCCTCGAGACCTTGGCCGGCGGGTGCCCCCCGCCTGTCTCAGGTATGGCCCGCGCGCCGTCGTGCAAGGCGCGGAGGCGCCGATCTCCCGTCGCCTTGGCCGATCGCGGTGCGGGTGCGATAACGGCCCACCGCCCGCAACCGCCCGCCCCATGTCCGCCGCCGTCATACGGACCCCAAGCCGCCAGTCCCGGCCCCGCCTCGGCGGGCGGCTCAGGCACGGGCGCGCGCGCTCGTGAACGCCCCCGATCCCGGCCTGGCCCGCGCCCTGCGGACGGATCCGCCGCGGTCGCGCTCGGCGCCGCACCGGCTGTGGAAACGCGTCAGCCGCGCCATCGGGGACGCCCTGCCGAAGGGGCTCTACGCCCGGTCGCTGATCATCATCATCGCGCCGGTGGTCCTGCTGCAGTCGGTGATCGCCTACACGTTCATGGAGCGGCACTGGCAGCTCGTGACCAAGCGCCTGTCCGCGGCCGTGACTGCCGACGTCGCGGCGCTGATCGACATCTACGAGAGCTATCCGCAGGACCGGGACGCCGAGACGCTGTCGCGCATCGCGGCCGAGCGGCTGAACCTCGACCTCGACATCCTGAAGGGCGCCAAGCTCCCGACCCAAGGGCCGCGGCCGTTCTTCTCGATCCTGGACGAAGCCCTCTCGGACGAGATCAAGCGCCAGATCCGCCGGCCGTTCTGGATCGACACGGTCGGCCGCTCGAACCTGATCGAGATCCGGGTGGCGATCCCCGACGGGGTGATGCGGATCACCGGCCGGCGCAGCCAGGCCTACGCATCGAACTCGCACATCTTCCTCGTCTGGATGATCGGCTCCTCGCTGGTGCTGCTCGGCGTCGCGATCCTGTTCCTCCGCAACCAGATCAAGCCGATCCTGCGGCTCGCCGCGGTGGCGGAGGGGTTCGGCAAGGGCCGGGAGATCGAGTTCCGGCCGCGCGGAGCCCGGGAGGTGCGCCAGGCCGGCCACGCCTTCATCGAGATGAAGCGGCGCATCGAGCGGGCCATGGAGCAGCGCACGACGATGCTCAACGGCGTGAGCCACGACCTGCGCACCATCCTCACCCGCTTCCGCCTGTCCCTGGCGCTGTTCGAGCAGACCAGCGAGATCGAGGATCTGAGCCGCGACGTCGACGAGATGAGCCGGATGCTGGAGGGCTATCTCGCCTTCGCGCGCGGCGATTCCGCCGAGCCCGCCACCCCCACCGACATGCGGAGCCTCCTGGAGGACCTGCGCAGCGACGTGGAGCGCCTGGGCGCCCATGTCTCGGAGGTCAATCTCGTGGGGGCGCCCGAGGTCACCGTGCGCCCGGGGGCGTTCCGGCGCTGCCTGTTCAACCTCGCGGCCAATGCCGCCCGCTACGGGGAGACGGTGGCGATTTCCGGCCGGCTGGAGGCCCGCGCCTTCTACGTCTCGATCGACGATGACGGGCCGGGCATCCCACCCGAGAGCCGCGAGGAGGTGTTCAAGCCGTTCGTGCGCCTGGACGATTCCCGGCAGGATGCCGGCGGATCCGGGCTCGGGCTGGCCATCGCCCGGGACATCGCCCGGGCCCATGGCGGCGACATCGCCCTGCACGAAAGCCCGATGGGCGGCCTGCGGGCGACGGTCCGGGTGCCGGCCTAGCGCATCGTGCCGGATATCGGACTCGGCGCGATGCGCCAGGTTTCTGATTCGCATCGTCTTGTTCCGAAAGCCGGCGGCCGCCTTTCGGGACGATGCGCCGAGGCCGGTCAGGCGTCGGCCGGCCCGCGCAGGCGCTGGATCTCGGCCTGGGTGTTGCGGATGAGATGGTCGATGCTGGCCGCGTCGAGACCGGCGCGGCCCAGGCGCTCGCGGAGCGCCGCCTCGCCGTTCCAGGCGTAGCCCGCATCGCCGGGCAGGTGGCGCTTCAGCAGCGAGCTGACCACGCTCTCGCGCCGGTAGGCAGGATGCCGCAGCAGCCGGCCGATCTGGGCCGTGAGCATATCAAGCGGCGATACATTTGGCCCGTTCCCTTTCGACGAGACCGCTGTTGGGCGCATACTGGCATCTCCTCTTGAAAAGCCAGTATCCGTCCAAATGATTGCACTTCGGTGAGCGCCGCGACGCTACCGCGAAAAACTCCGCGCTCCGGGGTCCCAACCTTTGCAGCAGGGTGGTATGCAGGCGCGACGCCCATGAGCCGCGGCCAACCGCGCGCCGGATCCGAGTGCCCAGCATGAACCCGCTCGTCCCCCTGTTCATCATCCTGTCCCTGCCGCTCGCGGCGATCGGGCTGGTGCTCTATACCGACACAGGTATCGAGCCAGCGCTGTTCTACGCCTCGGTGAAGACCTTCGTGATCCTGGCCGTGATCGCCGGCGCGATGTCGTTCGGCGCCATGAAGCTGGCCGAGCGCACCAAGCACTAGAGCCCCGTGCCGGGCGCCTGAACCGGCACACGACTCTAGCCTTATGATTCGCATCGTTTTTTCCGAAAGCCGGCGGCTACCTTTCGGGACGATGCTCTAAGACCCTCACCGCCCGCGGAGAGCGCGATGCTGCACGTCGTTCCGGCCTTCTCGCGCATCGGCGAGGAGAACGCGTTCGCGGTGCTGGCCCGCGCCCAGGCGCTCTCCGCCCAGGGGCGGGACGTGATCAACCTCGGCATCGGCCAGCCCGACATGCCGACGCCGGCCCACGTGGTCGAGGCCGGCATCAAGGCCCTGCGCGACGGACACCACGGCTACACGCCGGCCACCGGCATTCCGGGCCTGCGCGAGGCCGTGGCGCGGGACATCCATCGCCGCCACGCCGTCGAGGTCTCGCCTGAGTCGGTGATGATCGTGCCCGGCGGCAAGGTCACCATGTTCATGGCGATCCTGATGTTCGGCGAGCCCGGCGCCGAGATCCTGTATCCGGATCCCGGCTTCCCGATCTACCGCTCGATGATCGAGTTCACCGGGGCGACGCCGGTGCCGGTGCCGATCCGCGAGGCCAACGGCTTCGCCTTCTCGGCGGCCGAAACCCTGGCGCTGATCACCCCCAGGACTCGCCTGCTGATCGTCAACTCGCCGGCCAACCCGACCGGCGGCGTGACGCCCAAGGCCGAGATCGACGCCCTGGTCGCGGGACTGGGAGAGCACCCGGACGTGGCGGTGCTATCGGACGAGATCTACGGCACGATGACGTATGACGGCGAGGCCCATCACTCGCTGCTGAAGTACGAAGAGATCCGCGACCGGCTGATCTATCTCGACGGCGCGTCCAAGACCTACGCGATGACCGGCTGGCGCCTCGGCTGGTCGGTCTGGCCGAAACCGCTCTACGATGCGGCCCGGAAGCTCGCGGTGAACGCCCATTCCTGCGTGAACGCCTCGACCCAATGGGCCGGCATCGCGGCTTTGGATGGCTCGCAGGATTGCGTGGCCGAGATGGTCGCCGAATTCGACCGCCGCCGGGCGATCGTGGTGAGCGGCCTGAACGCTCTGCCGGGCGTGTCCTGCATCGCCCCGAAGGGCGCGTTCTACGCCTTCCCGAACATCTCTCAGACCGGCTGGAAGGCCAAGCCCCTGGCCACCACCCTGCTGGAGGAGGCGGGCGTCGCGGTGATCGGCGGCCCCGACTTCGGCGTCCACGGCGAGGGCTATATCCGCCTGTCCTACGCCAACTCGGCGGAGAATATCCGTCGTGCGCTGGAGCGGATGGGTCAGTTCTTGACCGAGCGGAAACCGGGCTGATCCTGGAGGACGACCGTCCTCCGACCCAAATCCCCTCATCCTGAGGTGCCGCGCAGCGGCCTCGAAGGAGGCCTCCAGGAATCGCGCGGCCGGCTGGAGCCCTCCTTCGAGGGCTCCGCTTCGCTACGCCACCTCAGGATGAGGGGGCTGGTGGGACGACGGGACGGACGTCAAGATTTCCCCGCCCGCTTCTCGATCCAGCCCGCCAGCCAATCAGCGATGTCGAGGCTGTTCTTGTCCTGCATCAGCATGTGCGAATTGCCGTGGATCCCGATCTCCGGCAGCAGGATCAGCTCGGCCCGGCCGCCGGCGGCGTTCGCCGCGGCGACGAAGCTACGGCACTGCTTGAGCCGGGGCGCCCAGCGGGGCGAGGCGTCGACGAAGTCGCCGAATAGGACCAGGATCGGCAGGTCCTTGTAGGGGGCGAGATCGTCCTTGGCCGGATCCGGGCAGGCGGCGGGCTCGATCGCCACGAGGGCGCGGATGCCGGTGCGGTCGAGGGCGGCGGTCTGGAACGGGTAGATGCCCGATTGCGAGTGCGAGACCAGCACGGCGCCCTTCAGCCGCTTGGCCAGTTCCGAGAGGCCCGGCACGGTTGGGTTCGGCACCGGCAGGGCCGCGGACCAGTCGGCGACCATCTGCTTCCAGAACTCGCCCTGAGCCTCCAGGGGGAACTGCATCCCCGGAAACACCTTCGGGTATTCCGGCCCGAACCGGAAGATCGCCCAGGCCGGCTCGCGCCCGGCCGAGAAGACCGGCGGCAGCGAATCCGGCTCGGCCTTGCCCATCTTCACCGCCTCGATCTGGGCCGGGCTGATCGCCGAGCGCCCGCGCCAGGCCTGGTCGATCACGTAGGTCGGGAAGCCCCGGCGGACGAAGAACTCGTCCCAGCCCATGCGGCCGTCCGGGGTCGTCTCCCAGGTCTTGCCGGTGAGGCAGCAGCCGTGGATCAGCACCAGGGGCGGCCGCACCGGATCCACGGGGATCTGATAGCGGACATAGACCTGATCGACCGTGATCGTCCCCGAGGGCGCGTAGGCCGGCAGGGTCGAGAGCGTGTCGGACTGGATGTCGCGACCGCCGACGAAGAAGCTGCCCTGGCCGGAGAGCGTCAGGGGACCGGGGCCCGGGTCGGCGGCGTGGACGGGAACGCTCATCGCGGTCAGGCCTCCGGCCAGCAAGGCTCCGACGAGACGTCGGACGGCCCGTCGCGCACGGGACGGAGCGGGCAATGACAGCGTCGGCATGAAACGTCCCGGCCCTAAGCGGCCGGGACGCATCGGCCCGGTTCACCGCCCGCAAGACCTAGCATGAAGCTCGGCCGTCGCGGGAGATGCATAGCCGGAAATCAAAGTCGTTCAGGCGGCGATGTCGCGCTCGATCCGGGCCGTCGCCTCGCCGGGCACGTCCAGGGCCTCGGCGAGCATCTTCAGGAACTGGCGCTCCTGCAGCGTGTCCGGATCGATCGCCAGCCGCGCCGCCGCGTAGATCCGCGCAGCCGCATCGGGATCGTCCACCCGATCGGCGATCTCGTCGATCTCGGCGGGGCTCGACAGCTCGCGGTCGAGCCAAGCCCGCCCGTCGGCATCGAGGCCGGCGCCGGCCACCGCCGCGTCGAGGCGCTTGCGCTCGGCCGTATCAACCATGCCGTCCGCAATGGTGGCGGCCACCATCGCCCGGAGCATCAGCCGCGCCTCGTCCTCGTCGACCTTGGAAAAATCCGGGCCGCCCGTCTCCGGTGGCGCGGCTCCGCGCAGGGCCCGGTAGGCGAGCCCACCGATCAGCGCGAGGCCGCCCAAAGCCGCGCTGGCCGCGATGCCGCCGCGGCGGGCACGCACCAGCGCATCCACGATTCGCCTGCTGTCAGCCATGTCGTTCCTCCCGGATTGATTCCGAATCGGTTCGGAAACCCCCGGGAGGCGGCCGAGTTCAGGCCTAAGTTTCAGGCGTCGGCTTCGTCGTCCTCGTCCGCCTCGTCGATATCGACCAGGAAGACGATGTCGGCCTCGTCCTCGTCCTCCTCGTCGGTCTCGCCGCCGGCATGGTGCTTGTCGTCGGTGAACTCGCCCTCGCCGTCATCTTCGGCGAGCGCGTCCTCGAAGATCTCGATCTCGTCCTCGGTGGCAGCCCGGATGATGAGGGGCGACGTGCCGTTCCAGAGCGGCTTGCCCTCGCTCGTCATCGTCCGGATGTCTTCCTTGAAGCCTTCGCAGGTGAAGAGGTCCTTGGCGGACGCCTCGTCGCTGTTGATCACCGCCACGGCGGTGCCCTCGATCTCGAGCGTGAACATGGCCGGCATCCTTCTCGTAACCGTCCTTGGCGCGCCCAGTCAGCGGGATCGCGCGCGGGTGCGACGCACCGCCCCGGGGAGAAACGCCTGCGTCCCACCCGGCGGTCATGAGCGCCGCGCGCGGATGCTGTAGGGGTGAACCGAACGCCCGCCAAGCCCGTCTGAGCCAGACCGCCCCGAAAGCCGTGGCGCGAATCCTGCCGGGCGGCGGCCATAACGAAACCGGACGGGAAGAAGGATCACCGCGGATGCGGATCAGGCTCGGCTGCGAGATGCGCTACGCCTTCCCCTATCCAGTGCCGATGGTGGTGATGCTGAACGTGCATCCCACCCGGGCGGACGCCCTCGAAGCACCCGACACGCTCCGCACCGATCCGCCGGTCCCGGTGGAGCTCTATCGCGACGGCTTCGGCAACCTGTGCGGGCGCCTGACCGCGCCGGCGGGAGGCTTCACCATCGGCACCGACGCGGTGATCCACGATGACGGACGCCCGGACCCGGTGCATCTGGACGCCGAGCAGCACGCGATCGAGACGCTCCCGGCCGAGACGATCGTGTTCCTGCTGCCGAGCCGCTACTGCGAATCGGACCTGCTTGCCGACGAGGCTTGGCGCCTGTTCGGCCATATCGAGCCGGGCTGGGGCCGGGTGCAGGCGGTCTGCGACTTCGTCCACGACCACATCGCGTTCGGCTACGAGTTCGCCCATGGCGACCGCACCGCCCAGGATGCCTATGCCGGCGGGCGCGGGGTCTGCCGGGATTTCACCCACCTAGCCGTGGCCTTCTGCCGCGCGCTCAACGTGCCGACCCGCTACTGCACCGGCTATGTCAGCTTCATCGGCGAGCCCGAGCCGCACCCGGCCGGCGACTTCGCGGCCTGGATGGAGGTCTATCTCGGCGGGCGCTGGCACGTGTTCGACCCGCGCAACAACAGCCCGCGGATCGGCCGGGTGATGGTGGCCTACGGCCGCGACGCCGCCGACGTGCCGCTGACCCACACATTCGGCCCCAATCCCCTGGTGGGCTTCCGGGTCTGGGCCGACCGGATCGACCATCTCGACGCCGCCGGCGACGCGCCAATCCTGCCGGAAGAACCCCTGCCGCCGCAGAGCATGGCGACCCGGACGGGGTGAGCACCCACCACGAGTACGTCTCGTGGGCTCCGCCCCCGAACCCCGCCAAAGGGCTCGCCCTTTGGAAACTTGTTCTCTCGGCGACTTACACTCCGGCGCCGCGGGCGATGGCGCGCTTGACCACCGCCTGCACCTCCGGGTTCGAGAGGAACAGGTCGTGGTTGATCAGGCCGCCGCCGTAATCGGAGGCGTCGGCGACGCGCACGCCGAGAGCCTCCAGCTTGGCACGATCGGCGGCGCCGGCCCGGACGCCGCCGGCGAGGGCGGCGGAGAGTTCCAGGGCGCGGTCGTTGGTCGAGGAAATCACGGTGATCTTCGACACGTCGGGCCCGAGCCGGGCGACGCCGTTCGAGAACAGGTCGAAATCGATGTCGGGGGCGGCCAGCACCACGGCGCCGATGCGCGACATCGCCGCCTCGCCGGCCTCGGCTCGCAGCATGCGGATGGTTTCGAGGGTCAGCAGCGTGCCCATCGAATGTGCGACGATGTTAATGCGACCGCCGCTCGGGGTCGCCGTGATGGCCTTCAGCAGGTCCTCGAAGGCATCCCGCGACCAGAGCGCGCTCTCGCGGTCGTAATTGTAGTCGAAGGTCGCGGCAGCCGACGGCCAGGTGAACAGGCCGGAGACGCCCCGGAACCGGATGCCGTCGGACAGGCGCGCCGCGCTGACGGCGGCGGATTCGAACGATTCCCGGTAGCCGTGCACGTAGATCAGCACGTCGCGGCCGAGCGCCGCCTGCGCGAAGGCCTCCGCGGCGCCCGGGCCGGTCTCGGTCTTGGGCACCGCCCCGATGGTCCAGTCGCCGGTGATCACCGCCGAGACCTTGCCCAGCAGCGAGCGGTCCGGCGGCGACAGGCGCACCTCGGCGAAGCTCAGGCCGCGGCCGCGCTCGGAATTGAAATACGGCGGCCGGGGCGGCGTGCCCACGGGCTTACGCGTCGTGGCCACCAGCAGCACCGGCATGACGTCGAGCGCCGACTGCTTCTCGGGCAGGGCCGCGGAGGTGCCGAGGTCATCGGTGACGCAGGCGCCAAGGGACGGGGCGAGCCCCGCCGCCCCCGCGAGGGCGCCGATCCGAAGGAGTGCGCGGCGTGAGACGGTATGGCTCGACATGATCCGGGTGCGTTCGGGCGGGGCGCCAACCGTCGCGCAGGATCGTGACCATGGCGGGGCACGATCGGGGGCCGAGCCTGTGGAGTGCGGGTAATCAGCGGTTCGTGGTGCAACGGACACAGGCGACGCGCCGAGCGGCGCGCCGAGCCGGTCCCCCGCGGCGATCCCCTCTCGACGGCGACGCCAAGCGCCGCCATGAAGGGCTCATGACGCCGTCCATCGACATCGAGAGCCTGCGCGAGCGCCTGCTGCGCGGCGACCGCGCCGCCCTGGCCCGGGCGATCACCCTCGCCGAGTCGAAACGGCCCGATCACCGGGCGCTCGCTGCCTCGCTGATCGACTCGGTCCTGTCCGAGACCGGCAAGGCGATCCGGGTCGGCATCACCGGCGTGCCCGGCGTCGGTAAGTCCACCACCATCGACGCGCTGGGGTCGAACCTCACGGAAGCCGGCCACAAGGTCGCGGTGCTGGCCGTCGATCCGTCCTCGTCGCGCACCGGCGGCTCGATCCTCGGCGACAAGACCCGGATGGCCCGGCTCGCCCACGATCCGAAGGCCTTCATCCGCCCCTCCCCGTCCTCGGGCACGCTCGGCGGCGTCGCGGCCAAGACCCGCGAGACCATGCTGCTCTGCGAGGCGGCGGGGTTCGACGTGATCCTGGTGGAGACCGTGGGCGTCGGCCAGTCCGAGACCGCGGTGGCCGACCTCACCGACTTCTTCCTCGTGCTGATGCTGCCTGGGGCCGGCGACGAACTTCAGGGCATCAAGAAGGGCATCCTCGAACTCGCCGACATGATCGCGGTCAACAAGGCCGATGTTGGCGAGGCCGAGCAGCGGGCCAACGCCGCCGCCTCCGAATACCGCGCCGCCCTGCACATCCTCACCCCCGCCTCGGCGACCTGGACGCCGCCGGTGGTGACGATCTCGGGCTTCCACAACCTGCGCCTCGACGCCCTCTGGGCGAAGATCGTCGATCACCGGGAAAAACTCACCGCCACCGGGGAGATTCAGGCGAAGCGCCGGGCGCAGGATGTGAAATGGATGTGGGCCCTGGTCCATGAGCGGCTGCATCAGCGGCTCGTCGGCTCGCCGGAAGTCCGGCGGAGCACCGCCGAGGCCGAGGCCGGTGTCGCCCGGGGCGAGACATCCCCGGCCGCGGGCGCGGCGGCCATCGCCGAGCTGATCGGCCTCTGACGTTGCACCTCGGGCGTTTACCCTGATCCGCATCGGGCGGGCCGGATCGCAGAAAATCACCGCGGCGCGGTGCGCAAACCCGGTCTCGCGCGTTCGGTGCACGACGAGGGATCCTGCGGCGCCTCCTGTCGTACCGGCGCCGCGCTCACGTCGAGGAGAGTGTCATGGTGGATACGGATCGGATCGTCGGCGGCGCCAAGGAAGCCCTCGGCAAGGCTCAGGGCACGGCCGGCGACTTCGTGGGCTCGAACCGGGACTCGGTGGAAGGCCGGGTCCGCGACGTTCAGGGCCAGGCCCAGAACGCCTACGGGCAGGTCAAGGACAAGGCCCGGGACCTCGCCGACAAGGCCAGCGACTATGCCGGCGACGCCTATGGCCGGGCTGGCGACGTCGCGGGCGACGCCTACGAGCGGGGCGGCTCCTACCTGCGCGACGGCCGCGCTGCGGTCGGCGCCCGGGTCGAGGAGAACCCGCTGGTCGCGCTGCTGATCGCCGGCGCGGTCGGCTACGGCATCGCTCTGCTGTTTCACGGGCGCCGCTGAACCCCTTACGGCTCCGCCCTCACGGGGGCGGAGCCGCTTCGGCCTTATTGTGCGGTCCAGCCGCCATCCATGCTGATATTGGCGCCCGTGATCTGGCTCGCCGCGTCGGAACACAGGAAGACCGCCAGCGCCGCCACCTGATCGACGGTGACGAACTCCTTCGTCGGCTGCGCTTTCAGCAGCACGTCCTCGATCACCTGCTCCTTGGTCAGGCCCCGCGCCTTCATCGTGTCCGGGATCTGCGCCTCGACCAGCGGCGTCCAGACATAGCCCGGCGAGATGCAGTTCACCGTGATCCGGTGCGGCGCCAGTTCCAAAGCGGCCGCCTTGCTGAGCCCGCTGATCCCGTGCTTGGCCGCCACGTAGGCGGACTTGAACGGCGAGGCCACCAGCGAATGCGCCGAGGCGGTGTTGATGATCCGCCCCCAGCCCCGGGCCTTCATGCCGGGGATCGCGGCATGCATCGCGTGGAACGCCGAGGACAGGTTGATCGCGATGATCTGCTCCCACTTCTCCGGCGGGAAGTCCTCGATCGGCGAGACGAACTGGATGCCGGCATTGTTGACCAGCACGTCGACGGCGCCGAACGCCGCTTCCGCCTCGCGAACCATCTCGGTGATCGCCTCGGGCTTGCTCATATCGGCGGCCGAGTAATGCGCCTTCACGCCTTGCTCGCGCTCGATCCCGGCGCGAATCTCCTCGATGGCCTGCGCATCCCCGAACCCGTTGAGCACCACGTTGGCCCCCTGCGCCGCGAGGGCGCGGGCGATGGCGAGGCCGATGCCGCTGGTGGATCCGGTGACGAGGGCGGTCTTGGACGTGAGGGTCTGGGACGTGAGAGTCATGGGGCCTCCTGAGCTTCGTCCCGAAGGGTGTTGACCAACGTTCGGGACCGGACGGTGCGCGAAAACCGGGGCTTTCAACTCATGATCCCGTACCTGCCTCAAGGCAGGCGCGAAATCGACCCTCCCGGCGCGCTCGCCGCCAAAGCCGGTATCGGTTCGGCCGCGCCGTCACCCGCCGCTGCCGCGACACCCGGCGCCTGTGCGGGGAAGGCCAGTTCCACCCGCAATCCGGGCCCGTTGTCGGAGAGCCGCAACGTCCCCCGATGCAGCCGGACCACCGCGTTGACCAGGCTGAGACCGAGCCCGAAACCTGGGCGCGAGCGCGCATCCTCCAGCCGGACGAACCGCCCGAGCACCCGGGCCCGCTCGGCCTCCGGGATGCCTGGCCCGTGATCGGTCACGGTGAGATGGACCGTCTCGCCGGAGCGCCCCGCCTCCACGGTGACCCGCGCCTCGGCTCCCCCAGCCCCGTATTTCAGGGCGTTGTCGATCAGGTTGGCCAGAGCCTGCCCGATCAGCTCGCGATTGCCCGCGATGATCAGCCCGTCGCCGGCACGCACGTCGAGCTCCAGGCCCTGATCCTCGGCCAAAGCCTCGTAGAGCTCCCCCACCTCCCGGACCGCCGCGCCGAGATCCACCGGCGCCAGGATTTCCCGGGCATTACCGGCTTCGAGCCGGGCGATCATCAAGAGGGCGTTGAACACCCGGATCAGCCCGTCGCTCTCCTCGATCACCGCCTCAAGGGCGGCGCGCAATTCCTCGGGCGAGGCGGCTTTGCGCAGGGCCTCGTCGGCCCGGTTGCGAAGGCGAGTAAGCGGCGTCTTCAGGTCGTGGGCGATATTGTCGGAGACCTCGCGCATGCCGCGCATCAATTCGCCGATCCGCTCCAGCATCAGGTTGAGGCTGGCGGCCAGGCGGTCCAGCTCGTCGCCGTTCCCCGCCACGTAGAGCCGGCCGTCGAGGTCGCCCGCCATGATTGCCCGGGTGGTCTGGGTCATGGCGTCGACCCGGCGCAGGACCCGGCTCGCCGCCAGCCAGCCGCCGATCACCCCGAGCAGCACCACGGCGGCGAGCGACGTGCCGAAGGCCCGGCCGATTACGGCCCGCAGCCGGTCGCGCTCCTCCGTGTCGCGCCCGACCAGGAGCCGGAACCCGCCCGGCAGGGTGAAGACCCGCACGATCGCCCGATGGGGATCGGTATCGGAATCGCTCCGGCCGTAGCGAGTCTCGCTCTGGCCCGGACTGGCCAGCACGGAAGCTGGGACATAGCCGACATTGCCGACCACGTGCTCACCGCTCGCCGTGGTCACCAGGTAGAGCGAGGCGCCGGGCTCCCGGGAGCGGCGCTCGACCACGGTAATCAGTCGGCGCAGGCCGCCGGCATTGTACTGCTCGGACAGGCCGTTGATCTCGGCATCGATGGTCGAGACGATCTGGTCGTCCAGCACCGCCCGGGCGTTCCAGGCGACGTAGCCCAGCGCCAGGAAGGCGCAGAGCGCGAAGATCGCCAGATAGGCGATCGACAGCTTGAACGCCGTGGTCCGGAACAGCTTCTGGACGCGCGCCCCAATGGTCTCGCGCGGGATCGGCTCGACCGAAACGCCCGTGCTCACCCGGTGCTGCCCTCATCGAAGCGCAGCACGTAGCCGGCCCCCCGAACGGTATGAATGATCGGCGACGCGAAACCCTTGTCGAGCTTGCCGCGCAGGCGCGAGACATGGACGTCGATGACGTTGGTCTGCGGATCGAAATGGTAGTCCCAGACATGCTCGAGCAGCATCGTCCGGGTCACCACCTGCCCGGCATGCCGCATTAGGTATTCGAGCAGGCGGAATTCCCGCGGCTGCAGCATGATCTCCCGGCCGGCCCGGGTGACCCGGTGGGATAGCCGGTCGAGTTCGAGGTCGCCGACCCGGTAGCGGGTCTCCTCCGCGGCGCCCGAGCCGGCCTGCCGCCGAGCCAGGGCTTCCGTGCGGGCGAGGAGTTCGGAGAAGGCGTAGGGTTTCGGCAGGTAATCGTCGCCGCCGGCGCGCAGGCCCTTCACCCGGTCATCGACCTGGCCCAGCGCGGACAGGATCAGCACCGGCGTCGTGACCGCCTGCTCGCGCAGGGACCGGATCAGCGACAGCCCGTCGAGCTTCGGCAGCATCCGGTCGACGATCAGCACGTCGTAGGCGCCCTCGCGGGCGAGCGCGTAGCCGTCCAAGCCATCATGGGCGCTGTCGGCGACGTGCCCGGTCTCGCGGAACGCCTTGACGAGATAGGCGGCCGCCTCCCGGTCGTCCTCGATGATGAGCAGTCGCATGGACCCAGTCCATAGCGCGGCTCGGGAAACGGGGGAACGCTGCTCTGTCACTACGGCCATCCCCGACTCCCCTCCCCTCTCGGATGGACGAGCGGGCCGAGCCCGGGGGGGCGGAACCCGGCCCGCTCCGAAGCCGGGGACCTCGGAGGGCACGAGGTCGGATGCGGGCTCCGGCCGCGCGAGCGGCCAGGAGACTGTGCCGCCATCCGAATTACCGGACACTCGCGCCAGGATGACTTCGCGGTAAGGAAGCCGGGACACAGCCAACGGCAAAAACGCGAACAGGCCGCCCTGGTGAGAGGCGGCCTGTTCGCGTTCTGTGATCGTGTGTGAGGGAATGTGTATTGCGATGTGCGGGTCTGGCGGCGACCGACTCTCCCGTGCCTTGAGACACAGTACCATGGGCGCTGGCGTGTTTAACGGCCGAGTTCGAGATGGGATCGGGTTCTGGGCACGCCGCTCAAGCCACCAGACCGGCGCATCGCAATGCGTTTCGGACTTGGCCGCGCAGGGTGCTGCGACGGCGGGGTCCGGTTCGGCAAGCATGTGGCAGCGTCTGCTGCTGGTCTTCGTGTGACCGTATCGTGTGTCACGGACACGGATCACGGGAGCGATCAAGTCAATCGGGCGATTAGTACCGGTCGGCTCAACGCGTCACCGCGCTTGCACCCCCGGCCTATCGACGTGGTC
>NZ_FOTK01000044.1 GCF_900114535.1 Methylobacterium pseudosasicola
GCTGCGCCACGGCGACACCGTAATCCTCGACAACCTACAGGCCCACAAAGTGGCCGGCGTGCGCCAGGCGATCGAGGCGGTGGGGGCGCGGGCCCTCTACCTTCCGCCCTACAGTCCCGACTTCAACCCCATCGAGCAAATCTTCGCCAAGTTGAAGCATCTGTTGCGAACCGCGGTCGCCCGCACCGTGCCCGCCCTCTGGGCGGCCATCCGCGATGCCTGCACCGGATTCACACCAGACGAGTGCCGTCACTGTCTCACAACCGCCGGTTACGAACACGACTTGGCCGTCGCTACATAAGCGGGCACGGCTCTAGTCACGAGTTCCGCGCTCTCTACGGACCGCAAAATGAGAGGCCACTCCACCGCGTTCGAGACCAGGCGGAACACCTTCGCTGGGGAAGCCACCAGCATCCTGCTCGCATGGATCTGCATGGTTCACCCCGGGAGAGCGTGATGAGGCAGTGCGCCGCCAAGGCCATCCTCGTCGCCGGGAACGATGAGACGGACCTTCTCGTCATGTCCCTGATGAGCGTCAGCAAATGGACACGCGAGGCCCCCCGGACCCGGGATCGCCTGGGGACTGACGCCCGTCAGGGCGATCCCGGCAATAGCCTGCTTAGGTAGCGGAGCCCTGCCTCGCACGGCCTGAAGCCGCCGAGGTCCGAGCCGCTGAGGCTATTGCGCGATGATGCACATCGACATCCCCGATTTGCAGGAATTCAGGGCGCTCGCGACGGCGCGAGGCGAAGTGTTCGTGTCGCTTTATCTGCCGACCTCGCCCCTGCACCCGGACGCCAACCGCATCGCATTCAAGGATGTCGCCAAGGATGCCATTTCGCAGTTGCGCGAAGCCGCCGTCTCGAAACGCATCATCGAGTCCTTCGAACGGCAGTCCGGAGCTCTGTCGGGCCGAATCCAGGAGGGCCTGGATGACAACAAGTACCGGCTCAGCGGCGCGAATACGCTCGCATCGGTGGAAGAGTTCTGGAAATCGCAGGCGCACGGTCTTGGGGTGCTGGCGCGGCCAGAGACGAAGTCCATGCATACGTACCGCTTACCGATCCGGCCGAAGCCTCTCGCCGAGGTCGCCGACCGGTTCCACCTCGCTCCGCTGATCCGGACCATGACATCTCCGCTGGAGATTTTCGTTCTCGCGATTTCGGAAGGCGGAGCTCGACTTCTCCACGTGGTCGTGAACATGCCGCCAGCGCGGGTCCCTGTTGCCCACGTCTCTGAGAATCCTGCGGAGACCCTTGACCGGCCCTCGCTTCACATACGGGCCCCGCGCCGCCGCCTTCAGAACCTCGAGGGTGAGAAAATTCTCGAAGCGCAGTATGCGCGAAAGGTGGACCGTGCGGTTGGGGAAGCGCTTGCGGGTCGCTCGACACCGATGGTCCTGGCCGCGGCGGAACCCATGCTCAGCATCTTTCGCGAAGTGAACACGTATCCGCATCTTATCGCGGAAGTCATCGAGGGCAGTCCGGACCACCGCAGTGACGCGCAGCTCGGCGACGCCGCACTCCCCATCCTAGACCGCCTCTACCGGAACGAAGTGAAAGGCATCCTCGACCTCTATGATGAGTTGAAGCCCCATCGGGCCACCAGCGACGTCTCCCATGCGGCCCATGCCGCGACAGCTGCAGCTATCGACCGGCTCGTTGTCGATCTCGATCGCGTGATCCCAGGCGTCGTCAGCGATATCGACGGCAGCGTGACGTATTCCGTATCCGACGACGCCGAAACCTATTCAGTTCTCGATGAAGTGGCCCGGCGTGCTCTCTGCACCGACGCCCGGGTAGTGTGCGCAAGGAGCGAGGAGATGCCTGCAGGGCACGCCCTGGCGGCGATCCTGCGTTACGCTTTCTGAGGCGCCACGACACCGTGTGTCCGGCGCGCTTCACGCCCGCGAACCGCTCAAAGTTCGCCCGACGCTGACGGCCATCAGGACCTGCGGTGGCGCCGCCGTGCCTATGTTCGGAGTGCGAGCGGGTAGCCCGCCGCGTGCGGTGTGCTTCCAGATCGCGTGACACGGGCGGCCTGGCCATGCGGGCTGGAATGCGTCCGAAGGAGGCACTCCATGGAAGACACGGCGACCCTCTCGCGAAAGCGCGGCCCGGCGCAATTCTTGGCTACGGACGTGCTGTTCCAGCCCTACCGGCTGGGCCCTCTCGATCTTCCGCATCGCATCGTCATGGCACCCCTCACGCGTTCGCGCGCGCGATTGCCGGGTAACGTGCCGGGTGCCCTTACGGCTTGCTACTACGCGCAGCGCGATTCCGCGGCGCTCATCGTGGGCTAGGCGACACAGATCTCGATGCAGGGGCAGGGTTATGCCTGGACGCCCGGCATCCACAGCAGCGAGCAGGTTGAGGCTTGGCGCCGCGTCACCAAAGCCGTGCACGAGGCCGGCGGTCGCATCGTCTGCCAGTTGTGGCATGTCGGTCGGATCTCGCATCCGGGGCTGCAGCCCGACAACATGCTTCCCGTCGCCCCATCCGCGACCATTCCGCAGGGCAAGGCCTTCATCGAGAACGAGCGGGGTGAAGGGGCGCTCGTCCCCTTCGTCCGACCGCGTGCCCTGACCCTCGAAGACATGCCCTATATTGTGGCGCAGTACGAGCGCGCGGCGAAAAACGCCCAGTCCGTGGACTTCGATGGGATCGAGATCCATGCCGCGAACGGCTATCTGCTCGACCAGTTCATAGAAAGCAGCACGAACGGTCGTTCCGACACGTATGGCGGTTCCGTGGAGAACAGGACGCGACTGCTCCTGGAAGTTGCCGAGGCGCTCTCTCGGATCTGGGGACCCGACCGTATCGGCGTCCGGATCTCGCCACTCGGCAAGATGAACGAGATCAGCGACGACGACCCGGAGGCCACCTTCGGCTACCTCGTCGAGCGGCTTGCCGAATTCGGCTTCGCCTATCTCCACTTGGTCAACCCGGGCATAGCGCAGATGCAGAAAGGGGCTCCTCCCGATCAGCGGTCCCTCGCGTTCGTCAAACTGATCCTCAAAAGGTTCAAGGGGGCGCTGATCGCCGCCGGAGGTTTCGACGTGAAAACCGCCGCGCAATGGATCCGCGAGGGAAGGGCCGACCTCATCGCGTTCGGCCGCAAGTTCATCGCGAATCCCGACCTGCCGGAGAGGTTGCGCGCCGGCGCCCCGCTCAACGCCGACGACCCGACCACCTACTATGGCGGCGGCGAGAAGGGCTACACGGATTATCCGTGTCTGGCGCAGGACCGCGGCGAACAGCCCGGTGCGTGTGTCGATCAGAGCTTGCGATGACTCGCCGAGGGCAGTCGACCGTGCCTCAAAAGGTATCGTCGCTGCAGGTTTCACGGCGCTCGGCAGCAATGAGGCGAGGAACCGCGCCGGCTGCCGTTCTCCGAGCGCCATGAAGAAGCCAGGGCTGTCCTTGAGTCGGTGGTTCGTCGGCGAAGGGCGCCGTGCAGGGGCGCCGGCAGAGTGTCGCCGCATGTCCGACCGCGTCCGCCGCAGAGAACGTGAGCGCCCAAAGTCCGCCGACGCCAGGTCTTGACCACGCGATCACCAATCGCTCGCGCGTCTGACGCGGATCAATGTGCAACGTCAATTTCGGGGGCAGAACTTCGGGCGAAGTGGCTGTCCGCGGCAACGGTCACTGATTCGGTCGAACGCCGTGTTCAGCGCCCTTGCCGAGGAGTGTTCTCATGCGCCCTTATCGCCACCTCCGACCTGACGCAGCTCGGCAGGAAACCCTAGCCAACGACGCCGGTCACCAAGCTTCTCGGCTTCCCGGTTCGGGTCGAGCCGGCCAGGCGCGCCTTCCAGTCATTGCGATGCTCGTGGTGGGAGCCGTGTTTGCAGGAGGTATCGCGAAGGTCGGGGTCGCCGTACCGGCTTTGTCCCAGGTCGTCCGCCTCCTGAGCGTAGACGTAAAAGAAGTCGCAAAGGGCTGGCGCACGACGAAACTGCACGGCAGCGCCGTCGTCAATGACAAGGATGAGAAGATCGGCACCATCGACGACATGATCATCGGGAAGGATAAGGTCTTATTTGTCGTCATACAGGTCGGAGGATTCCTGGGGTTGGGCGGTCATCTGATCGCAACGCCCTTCGATCAATTGAAACTCGATGACGAGAATGGAAAGGTCGTGCTGCCTGGCGCCAGCAAGGACGAGTTGAGGAAATTGCCGGAGTTTCGCTACTTGACGTAATGCGTCGTGGCGCAACGCCTGATTGAAGCCAACTGGTGACGCCGGCTCTCCTTGCGACGAAGAAGCGAGATGCAGACAAGCTGAATCGCAATTGGATTGCACGGGGGAGGCCAGTGAGAGCGCGCTAAGCAGTGCTCGGACGGACAAATTCAGCACACAGCGATAGCCGAACCGACGCATTAAGGACGCTGACGATGAAATTCCGTCCGCTGCACGACCGGGTCGTCCTCAGGCGCATCAGTGCCGAGGAGAAGACCAAAGGCGGCATCATCATCCCCGATGTAGCGATAGAGAAGCCCCAGGAGGGTGAAATCATCGCCGTCGGTCCGGGTATACGCGATGATAAAGGAGATATCATGGCGCTCGACGTCAAGGCTGGCGACAGAGTTATTTTCGGGAAGTGGCCCGGCACTGAAATGGTTGTTGATGGCGAAGATGTCTTGGTTATAAAATAGACCGATATCATGGGCATTATAGAATATTAGACCGAGCCTCCCTGTGAGAATAAGATAGAAAATTTGGTTTATGGAGCAGAGTCATGGCTGCTAAGGAAGTCAAGTTTTCCGTCACGGCCCGCGAGAAGATGCTCCGCGGCGTCGACATCCTCGCCGACGCGGTGAAGGTGACGCTGGGTCCGAAGGGCCGCAACGTCGTGATCGAGAAGTCCTTTGGCGCCCCGCGCATCACCAAGGACGGCGTCACCGTCGCCAAGGAGATTGAGCTCGCCGACAAGTTCGAGAACATGGGCGCCCAGATGGTGCGCGAAGTGGCGTCAAAAACCAACGACGTCGCCGGTGACGGCACCACCACGGCCACCATTCTGGCTCAGGCGATCGTGCGCGAGGGCACCAAGTACATGGCCGCCGGCATCAACCCGATGGACCTCAAGCGCGGCATCGATTTCGCGACGCAGGCCGTCGTCGGCGATTTGAAGAAGAGCGCACGCAAGGTCACCAAGAACGATGAGATTGCGCAGATCGGCACGGTTTCGGCCAACGGCGATCGTGAGATCGGCGAGATGATCGCCCACGCCATGCAGAAGGTGGGCAACGAGGGCGTCATCACGGTCGAGGAGGCCAAGACCGCCGAGACCGAGCTCGACGTGGTCGAAGGCCTGCAGTTCGACCGCGGCTATATTTCACCCTACTTCGTCACCAACGCGGAGAAGATGGTCGCCGAGCTGGAAGACCCCTACATCCTGATTCACGAGAAGAAGCTCTCCTCGCTCCAGGCCATGCTGCCGGTGCTCGAGGTCGTGGTCCAGACCGGCAAGCCGCTGCTGATCATCGCCGAGGACATCGAGGGTGAGGCCTTGGCCACGCTCGTGGTGAACAAGCTGCGCGGCGGCCTGAAGGTCGCGGCCGTGAAGGCGCCGGGCTTCGGTGACCGCCGCAAGGCGATGCTGGAAGACATCGCGATCCTGACCAAGGGCCAGATGATCGCCGAGGATCTGGGCATCAAGCTCGAGAACGTGACGCTGCCGATGCTCGGCCGGGCCAAGCGCGTGCGGATCGAAAGGGAGACCACCACGATCATCGACGGCGTCGGCGAGAAGTCCGACATCGAGGGCCGGATCGCCCAGATCAAGGCGCAGATCGAGGAGACCACCTCGGACTACGACCGTGAGAAGCTGCAGGAGCGTCTGGCCAAGCTCGCGGGCGGCGTCGCGGTGATCCGCGTCGGCGGTTTGACCGAGGTCGAGGTGAAGGAGAAGAGGGACCGGGTGGAGGATGCACTCTACGCCACCCGCGCGGCGGTCGAGGAAGGCATCGTCCCCGGCGGCGGCGTGGCGCTGCTCCGGGCAAAGGAGGTGGCCCGCAGCCTGAAGACCGAAAACAACGACGTGCAATCCGGCATCAAGATCGTGCTGAAGGCCCTTGAGGCCCCGATCCGCCAGATTGCCGAGAACGCGGGCGTCGAGGGCTCGATCGTGGTCGGCCAGGTCATGGACAGCAAGGCGCCGACATTCGGCTTCGACGCCCAGACCGAAGAGTACGTCGACATGATCCAAGCCGGGATCGTCGATCCCGTCAAGGTCGTACGCACCGCCCTCCAGGATGCGGCCTCCGTCGCCGGCCTCCTCGTCACCACCGAGGCGATGATCGCCCAGGTGCCCATCAAGGACCCGCCGCCACCCATGCCCGGCGGGGGCATGGGTGGCGGAATGGGTGGGATGGACTTCTGATGCTGCTCGGCCACAAATTTCCTATGGGCTCGCTCGCTCTCGATGCAGGGGCGTGAGTCGTTGGCGAGGAGCCTGCCATGACTGATGCCGCAGAGGCGATTGCCGAGGCTATCCCGCGGCCCGAGGAAGAGCCGCCGCCCGCTCGCATCGAGGCGTTCAGCGATGGTGTTTTCGCCATCATCATCACCTTGCTGGTGCTCGATCTCCGCGTCCCGCGGGAGGAGGCACTGGGTGGTCAGTCCCTCGATGCCGCGCTGATGCGGCAATGGCCGCTCTACGCGGCCTATGTCCTCAGCTTCCTGCAGGTGGGCGTGGTCTGGTCCAACCACCACACGATGTTCCACTATATTCGCCGCAGCGACCACGTGCTGCTGGTCCTAAATCTGCTGCTTCTGCTCTGCGTCGCTGTTCTTCCCTTCACGACCGCGATGCTCGCGGAATATGCCCGCGCCGGGCATGCGGAGCGACAGCTCGCTGCCATGGTCTACAGTGGGGCGCTCTGCGCCGCAGGGCTCTTCTTCAGCGCGATGTGGCAGCATGCACTGCGCGCCGGCCTTGTCTCCGCGCGCGCTGACCAGCACCGCTTGCAGTCGCTGCGCTTCCATTGGATGCTCGTGCCGCTGCTTTACGGGCTCGCCTTCGTAATTGCCTGGGTTGATGCCCGCCTCAGCATCGTGATCTACATCGTCCTGCTGGTCTATTATGCGCTGCCCGGACCGTCGGTCGTGCGTTGGCAGACGCGCCGAGGGGCAAGGCTAGCCGCCCTGAGGTAGGCTTCGGTTGAACCCAGGGGCCACGTTCCGACGCCGGCATTCAGGCAGACGAGGCTGAGCTGCGCCGGCGCAACACTGGTTCGGCGGGCTTCGCCGTAGGGTGTGGGATACGGCGCTACCCCGTTCCCGCCAGACCGAGGATTACCTCAACCGGTCCGAGGCGGCCGTCCGGCGCTGTCCCGAGGTGCAGGATTGCTATCTGATGACAGGGACGGCCGATTACCTCGTGAAGCTCAAGGTGATCGACGCAGCCGACTAAGAGCGGCTGCACAAGGAGGTCCTGTCGCGGCTGCCGGGGGTCGCCCGGTTGCAATCGAGCTTCGCCATCCAGACCGTCGTGGCCGCCGGCCGGCCGCTCTGAAGGGAGCCACGCCATGACGACGATCGCCGAACCAGGCGCGGACGCCCCCTGCGACCTGCGCCTCACCAACGCCGCGCTCGTCGACGGCCGACGGGCGTCCATCGATATCCTCGGCGACCGCGTGGTGGCGCTGCGCGACCCCGACGCGCCGCTGCCACCGGCCGGCCGCACGATCGATCTCGGCGGCACCCTGGTGCTGCCGGGCCTGTCGGACGGGCACGTCCACCTCGACAAGTGCCTGCTCGGCCTCCCGTGGCGCCCGCACGCGGCTGCAGGGTCCGTCCGCGCGATCATCGACGACGAGAAGGCGTTCCGCCGGGCCACGCGGATCCCGCTCGCCGAGCAGGGCGCCGAGGCGCTGCTCGAACGCATGCTCCGCGGCGGCACGACGAGCCTGCGGACCCATGTCGACATCGACGATGCCACGCGCCTCGACCACCTTGCCCAGATCCTCGACCTGCGGGCACGCTGGGCCGACCGGCTGCAGATCCAGATCGTCGCCTTCCCACAGAGCGGAATCCTGGGCTGCCCGCCGGTCGCGGGCGATCTGGACGCGGCCCTCCGGTTGGGCGCGGACCTCGTCGGCGGCCTCGACCCCGTCGGCATCGACGGCGACCGCGACGGTCACCTGGACATCGTCTTCGCCCTCGCCGAGCGGCACGGCCGGGGGATCGACATCCATCTCCACGAGGGCGGCGCGGCCGGCCTTGACACGATTGCAGCGATTGCGGCCCGCACGGTGACGGCCGGGCTCGGCGGGCAGGTCACGATCAGCCACGCCTTCGCCCTTGCAGAGGCCGACGACCTCGAGCTCGGCCGGATCGCGGAGGCCCTGAACCGGGCCGGCGTCGCGATCCTCAGCAGCATCCCCGGCGGGGCCCGATGCCCGCCGATCCCGCGGCTGCGGGCCCTCGGCGTCCCGGTCTGCTTCGGCACCGACAACGTCCGCGACTGCTGGAACCCCGCGACGGTCACCAGCATGATCGCCCGCGCCCAGCTCGCCGCCTACCGGTTCGACCTGCGCGGCGATGCAGATCTCGCGGCGCTGCTGGCGCCGATCACCGTCGTGCCGGCGCGGGTGCTCGGCCTCGGCCCGGGCGTGGTCGCGCCCGGCGCGCGGGCCGACCTGATCGCTTTCGCGGCTGGCGGGGTGCCGCAGGTGATCGTGGAGCGCCAGGAGCCTGTGCTCGTCGTGGTGCGGGGCGCCGTCGCGATCGACCGGCGCACAGCCGCGGCCGGGGAGCCGCCGTCGTGAACGACCGCGCGCTCCGCTATCTGCTGGCCGTCGTGCGCGCGGGCTCGGTCAGGGCGGCCGCCGACGTTTTGAACGTCGCCGCCTCGGCGGTGAGCCGGCAGATCATCGAGCTGGAGGCGCAGGTCGGCGAGACCCTGCTCGAGCGCCTGCCGCGGGGCGTGGTCCCTACCGAGGCCGGCCGTCTGGTCGCCGCGCACGCGCAGCGGCAGGCCGACGAGGCGGCGCTGCTGGAGGACCAGCTGAAGCGCCTGCGCGGGGTCCAGCGGGGCACGATCAGCCTGCGCTGCGGCGCTGGCTTCCTGATCGACCTCCTCGACAACGCGCTCGCCGGGTTCGCGCAGGATCATCCGGGCATCGCCTATCAGGTCGAGATCGGCACCACCGATGGGATCCTCGCGGCGATCGCCAGGGGCGAGGCCGATATCGGTCTCATCTACAACCCGCCCGCGCATCCGGATGTCCGCGGCGTCGTCTCGGCCCGGCAGCCGCTGCTCGCCGTCCTGCCGAAGGGGCACCCCCTTGCCGACGGGGCAGCGCCGGTTCCGCTGCGCAGCTTCGCCACCGAGCCGACCGCCCTCCTGCCGCCCGACCACGGCGTGCGGCAGTTGATCGGCCGCGTCGAGGCCGATGGCGGGTTCCGGCTGGTGCCGCGGCTGGAGACCGCCTCGTTCGAGCTGCACCGCCGCTTTGTGATGGCGGCCATGGGGGTGGCCTTCCTGCCCCGCTTCGTGGTCGCGGCCGAGCTGCGGGCCGACCTCCTCGACGCGGTGCCGCTGCGCGACAGTATCCTCTCGGAGGCGAGCGCCCACCTCGTCATCCGAGCCGGGCGACGGTTGCCCGAGGGCGCGGCGCGCCTGCTCGGCTGGCTGGCCGACCACATGGTGGCGTTTCGTCCGCCACCGGCCTGACACGATCGTGCTGGATTTCCGCACGCTACGTGCAAAAATCCATGATTGTGGCAACGCTCATTTGCCGAGATCCTCCTTCCCTACGGTGAGGACGGATCGGCATGACCATCGCAACGGTAGGGGTCGTCGGGCTCGGAAATATGGGTCTGGGCATGGCCGCGACCCTGGCCCGCAAGGGCTTCGCGGTCCTCGGTTACGACCTCAGTCCGGCCCGGCGCCCCGCAGCCGAGGCGGCCGGGATTACGGTCCTCGACGCCCTCCACGACGTGCTGCGCCAAGCCGACGCCCTGGTCTTCTCGCTGCCGCTGGCGCGGGACGTCGAGGCGGTCGTCACCGCCGAGGGCGGCCTCCTGTCTTGGACCGACCGGAAGGTGGTCATCGTGGATACCTCGACCTCGGATCCCGGCACGACCCGGCGCCTCGCCGAGCGCCTCGCCGCGGCCGGTCACGCGCTCCTCGACGCCCCGGTGAGCGGAGGCCCGTCCGGCGCCGCCGAAGGCACCCTGACCATGATGGTCGGCGGGGCGGAGGCGGATTACGAACTGGCCCGGCCGGTCCTGGAGGCGATGTCGGCGCGCGCGCCGCATGTCGGTCCGTCGGGGGCCGGCAACATCATTAAGCTGGTCAACAACCTGCTGGTCGCGGCGCATCTCGTCACCACCGGCGAGGCCCTGCGGCTGTCCGAGGCGGCCGGCCTCTCGGCCGAAGAGGCCGTCAAGGTCGTCAACACCGCCACCGGCCGCAGCGCGATCAGCGAGGTCATGGTCCCGCGCTGGGTCCAGTCCGGCACCTTCGACAGCGGCTTCTCGGCCGGCCTGATGCGCAAGGACGTGCGCCTCGCGCTCGAGCTCGCCGCCGAATGCGGCATCGACCTGCCGCTCTCCGCCGCGGTGAAGCGGATCTGGCAGGCCGCGCAGGACACCATTCCCGACACGGCCGACTTCACCCGCATGGCCGATTACCGCGATCGCAAGGGAGCCCACTGATGTCCGGGATGCCGCACTCGCCCGCCGCCGACCGGGTCGCCGCCCTTCTGGCCGACCTGTTGCCGGGCGGCCGCATCGGCAGCGTCGTGGCCGGCGAGATCCTCGACGGGACCGGGGCCGCCCTCGATCTGGTCAACCCCGCGGATGGCGGCGTGCTGGCACGCTTCGCCGATGCCGGGCCGTCGGTGATCGAGGCCGCCATGGCGGCGGCGCGGGACGCCCAGCGCGCGTGGTGGGGCCTGAGTGCCGCCGCCCGCGGCCGGGCACTATGGGCGGTGGCCGCCCTGGTCCGGCAGCACGCCGGCGCGCTCGCCGAGCTGGAGACCCTCTCGGCCGGCAAACCGATCCGCGACACGCGCGGCGAGGTCGCCAAGGTCGCCGAGATGTTCGAGTACTATGCCGGCTGGTGCGACAAGCTCCACGGCGAGGTCATCCCGGTCCCGACCTCGCACCTGAACTACACCCGCCACGAGCCCTTCGGCACCGTGGTGCAGATCACCCCCTGGAACGCGCCGATCTTCACCGCCGGCTGGCAGATCGCCCCGGCCCTCTGCGCCGGCAACGCCGTGGTGCTGAAGCCCTCCGAGCTGACGCCGCTGACCTCGCTGGCGCTGGGCCTGCTCTGCGACCGCGCCGAGGGGATGCCGCGCGGCCTCGTCTCGGTGCTCGCCGGCGCCGGCCCGACCACCGGGGCGGCGGCGGTGGCCCATCCCCACACGCGCCTCGTGGTGTTCGTCGGCTCGGCCGAGGCCGGGGCGCAGATCGCCGCCGCGGCGGCCCGCAACATCGTGCCGAGCGTGCTCGAACTCGGCGGCAAGTCGGCCAACATCGTGTTCGCCGATGCCGATCTCGACCGGGCGCTGATCGGCGCGCAGGCCGCGATCTTCGGCGGCGCCGGCCAGAGCTGCGTGGCCGGCTCCCGGCTCCTCGTGCACCGCTCGATCCACGCATCCTTCGTCGAGCGCCTGTCCCACGCCGCCGCGCGCATCCCGGTCGGTGCGCCGACCGACCCGGCGACGCAGATCGGACCGATCAACAACCGGCGTCAGCGCGACAAGATCGCCGACATGGTCGAGGCCGCCGCGGGTGCCGGCGCGACCATCGCGGCGGGCGGGGCCTGCCCCCCGGACCTGCGGGACACGGGGGGCTTCTACTACGGCCCGACCATCGTCGATGGCGTGGCGCCGGACGCCGCGATCGCCCGGGAGGAGGTGTTCGGCCCGGTCCTGACGGTCCTGCCGTTCGAGAGCGAGGCGGAGGCGGTCGCACTGGCCAACGGCACGCCCTACGGCCTCGCCGGCGCGGTCTGGACCGGCGATGGCGGGCGCGGCCACCGGGTCGCGGCGGCGCTCCGGGCCGGGACGGTCTGGGTCAACGGCTACAAGACGATCAACGTGGCCTCGCCGTTCGGCGGCTTCGGCCGATCGGGCTTCGGCCGCTCCTCCGGCCGCGAGGCGCTGATGGCCTACACCCAGACCAAGAGCGTCTGGGTCGAGACCGCCGCCGAGCCGGCGGTGACCTTCGGCTACGTGGGCTGAAGCCTCCCGCGCGCCAGGCATCGGATCAACCGACGGGACCGGCGGGCCGGGCAGCAGGCAGAAAGGACGACGATGGCGGGCGAACTCTCTGCGGCGGATGCGCGGCCGGGCGCGCCACCCGTCTCGGGCGGCGGGAAGCTGACGCTGTTCCTCCTCGCCCTCGTCATCGTCGTCATCGCTGAGGCGATCGGCAACGTCAGCATCCCGGTTGGTGCCGGCAAGATCGTGCTGCTCCCGCTGCTCTGGGCCCTGCTCCTCGGCGGGGCGCTGGGGCTGATGAGCCCGCGCCTCCCGGCGCCGCTGCGGCTGTCGGGCGCCCTGCAGAATGCGGCCTCCGCCTTTCTCCAGCCCGCGCTGCTGATCTTCATCGCCAAGCTCGGCCTGCTCGTCGGCGGGTCGCTGCCGAAGCTTCTCGCCTCGGGCTGGGCCCTGGCCTTCCAGGAATTCGGCCACTTCTTCGGGACGATGGTGTTCGGTCTGCCGGCCGCGCTCCTGCTCGGCATCAAGCGCGAGGCGATCGGCGCGACCTTCTCGGTCGGCCGCGAGCCGAGCCTCGCCATCATCGGCGAGCGCTACGGCATGAATTCGCCGGAGGGCCGCGGCGTGCTGGCCGAGTACTTGACCGGCACGGTCTTCGGCGCGGTGTTCATCGCCCTGCTGGCCGGGCTGATCGCCAGCCTGAAGATCTTCGACCCGCTGGCCCTGGCGATGGGGGCCGGCGTCGGCTCCGGCAGCATGATGGCCGCCGCCTCGGGGGCGATCGCGGCCCAGCAGACGCCTGAGATCGCCAGGGACGTCGCCACCTTCGCGGCGGCCAGCAATCTCGTCACCACGACGATCGGCACGTACTTCACCCTGTTCCTTTCGCTGCCCTTCACGATCTGGGCCTACGGCAAGCTGGAGCCGATCCTCGGCCGCAACCGGCCGGACGCCGCCCGTCCAGCGGTCGACCCACAGGCGGCCGAGCCGGTCCATCAGGAGGTGCGGATCGGCCTCGGCGAGACCGTACTCGCCTGGATCCTGATCGGGGCCTACGGTCTCATCGGCAACTGGCTGACCTACGGCGTCGTCCCCGACGCGCAGGTCGTCGCCGGGATGGCGATCATCATCGGCACTGTCCTGGCCGGATGGGGCCTGTACCTGCTCCTCGGCCAGCGCCTGCCCGTCGTCCTCTGGGTCTCGATCATCGGCATGGCGCTGACCTATCCCGGCACGCCCTACGCCGCTGAGATCGCCGCCCTGACCGGCAAGCTCAACTTCCTGGCGCTGGCCACGCCGATCCTGACCTTCGCGGGTCTCTCGGTCGCCAAGGACGTGCCCGCGTTCCGCAGCCTCGGCTGGCGGATCGTCGTGGTCTCCTTCCTGGCCAATGCCGGGACGTTCCTCGGCGCGGTGCTGATCGCGCAGTTCTTCATGCACGCGCCGCCGGGGTGAGCCGCCACGCCGACCGGCATAGGGTCGCGTGGGTGATCGCGGCGCGCGCTCCTGCGTCGAACCGCGATCCATCTCGGCGAAGGGCACCCCGGCGCATCATTTCGAAAGGCGGTCGCCGGTCTTCGGTAAAAGACGATGCCAAGAGCGCGACCTAGAACCTCGTTCCGGGTCCGGTGCCCGGAACGATGCGCTATCTGACCTTGGCTTGAGCAGGCCCGAGGACGTTGACCCAGAGCACGATGGACTGGCCGCGCGGGTCGGGATTGCTGAAGCGATGCGGCCGCCGGCTCTCGAAGCGGAAGCTGTCACCTTCCGCCAGCTGGAGCGTGCGCGCCTCGACGACCAGGGTCAGCCTTCCCTTGAGGACAAGGCCGGCCTCCTCGCCTTCATGACTGAACGACTCGTCGCCCGTGCTGGCGCCAGGTTTCAGGACCATGTGGAACAGGCTCATGCCCTGTGTCCCGTCGGGCGGCGTCAGAAGCTGCTTGGTGATGCCGGCACGCCAGAGCTGCAGCTCGGGTCGATCCTTCCGGAACACGACGATCGGATCCGGATCGGGCTCGTCCAGGGTGGGTTCGAACAGGCCTCCGATCCCGATCTGCAGCGTGTCCGCGAGGAGCGCCAGCACGCGCAGCGACGGCGAGGACAGGCCCCGCTCGACCTGGCTGATGAAGCCGATCGACAGGCCCGTGCTGGAGGCCATCGCCTCCAGCGAGAGGCCGCGCGCGCGCCGAAGGCCGCGCAGGCGCTGCCCCACGGCCCTGTCCACCGGTTCCGGGCCCATCGCGTCGCCTCGGGGGATGCTCACCGACACACCAGCCTGCCTCTCGTCCGATTCTTCATGCACGTGAAATATGCTTGCGTCCACTGAAGGAACATGCGGTATTCTTCACGAATGTGAAATCGGGTACGGCGATCGCCGTAAAGCCCGGCCACCTGATGGGAGCGGCATGATGAGAAGACGGTTGGCCAGTCTGTGTCTGTCGTCGGCCCTGCTTCTCGGGTTGCTGGGGCATGCGGGCAGCGCCCAGCCGCTGCGGGTCGGCGCGACGCCGACAGGCCTGCCATTCACCTTCCTCGACACCAAGACCAGCAGCATCCAGGGGGTGATGGTCGACCTCGTCAACGCGGTCGGCAAGGAGGCGGGCTTCACGGTGGCGGTGGAGCCGCTGCAATTCTCGACGCTGATCCCGGCGCTCACCGCCTCGAAGATCGACATCATCTCGGCGGCGATGTTCATCACACCCCAGCGCCAGGAGGTGGTGGCCTTCTCGGCGCCGGTCTACAGCTACGGCGAGGGCCTGATCGTCCCGAAGGCCGACACCCGGGATTACACCGCCTTCGCCGACCTGAAGGGCGAGATCGTCGGGGCCCAGGTCGGCACCGCCTTCGTCGAGCCGCTGAAGAAATCGGGTCTCTTCGGCGAGGTGAAGATCTACGACACGATCCCCGACATCATCCGCGACGTGAATGCCGGGCGGCTGAAGGCCGGCTTCGCCGACGCGCCGATCCTCGCCTACTACGTCAAGCAGGGCGTGTTCCCCGGCGTGCGCCTGGTCGAGACCTTCAAGCCGACCGTCGTCGCCTCGGTGGGCCTCAGCGTGCGCAAGACCGACGCCGCGCTGCTCACCAGGATCGACGCGGCACTCGCCAAGCTGAAGGCGGACGGGACGCTTCAGGCGATCCTCACCAAGTGGGGCCTGCCGCCCTCGGCCGACCGGTCCTGAGCGGCATGCGCGAGTTCCTCGCCGACGCGCAGGATTATCTGCCGATCCTGCTGCAGGGCGTGCAGCTCACGGTTCTGATCACCCTCGCCTCGCTGGTGGTCTCGACGCTGCTGGGCCTCGTCTGGGCGATGCTGCGGGTCTCCGGCATCGCGATCCTCGCCGGCTTCAGCGCGGTGATGATCAACATCCTGCGCGGCATCCCGATCATCGTGCAGCTGTTCTACATCTACTTCGTCATGCCCGATTTCGGCCTGTCGCTGACGGCCGTCCAGGCGGCGATCATCGGGCTCGGCATCGCCTACTCGGCCTATCAGGCCGAGAATTTCCGCGCCGGCATCGAGGCGGTCGACCGCGGGCAGGTCGAGGCTGCGCTGTCGATCGGCATGGGCTGGAGCATGACCATGCGGCGGGTGATCCTGCCGCAGGCGATCCGGATCGCGCTGCCGCCTTACGGCAACATCATGATCATGATGCTCAAGGACTCGTCCCAGGCCTCGACCATCACGGTCGCGGAACTCGCCCTCCAGGGCAAGCTGATCGCGTCCTCCACCTTCAAGAACACCAGCGTCTACACGATGGTGGCGCTGATGTACCTGGCGCTCAGCCTGCCGCTGATCCTGCTGGTCCGTCATTTCGAGGCCAAGGGTCGGCACCGATGATCGTCCTTGAGGATGTCCGCAAGCATTACGGCGCGCTGGAGGTGATCAAGGGTGTCTCCGCCGAAGTCGCCAAGGGCGAGGTGGTGTGCATCATCGGGCCGTCGGGTTCCGGCAAATCGACCCTTCTCCGCTGCATCAACGGGCTCGAAGCCTATGACGGCGGGCAGATCCGCGTCGACGGGCAGCGGGTCGACCGGGATGCGCGCAGCATCAAGGCGATCCGCACGCGGGTCTCGATGGTGTTCCAGCGCTTCAACCTGTTCGCCAACCGCACCGCCCTTGAGAACGTCGTCGAGGGGCCGATCCACGTGAAGGGCGAGCCGCGTGCGGAGGCCGAGGAGCGGGCGGGCGCCCTGCTCGCGCGGGTCGGGCTCTCCGGCAAGGAGCACGCCCGGCCGGACCAGCTTTCCGGCGGTCAGCAGCAGCGCGTCGCGATCGCGCGGGCGCTCGCCATGCGGCCCGAGGCGATCCTGTTCGACGAGCCGACCTCGGCGCTCGATCCCGAGCTCGTCGGCGACGTCCTGCGGGTGATGCGCGGGCTCGCCGACGAGGGCATGACCATGCTCGTCGTGACCCACGAGATCGGCTTCGCCCGCGAGGTGGCCGACCGGGTCCTGTTCCTCGACGGAGGCCGCCTCGTCGAGCAGGGGCCGGCCGCCGAGGTCCTGAACCGTCCGCAGAACCCCCGCACGCAGGACTTCCTGCAGCGCGTGCTGCATCCGCTGTAGGAGAGGCCGTGGCCGAACCCTTCCCGCTCGCCCCGTCGCTCTGGGCGACCACCGCGGCCCCCGCGCCGGAGACGCCGCCGCTGGTCGAATCCGGGCGGGCCGATGTGGTGATCGTCGGCGGCGGCTTCTGCGGCCTGTCCACCGCCCTGCATCTCGCCGAGCGGGGCATCCGACCGGTCGTTCTGGAAGCGCACGAGATCGGCTTCGGCGGCTCCGGGCGGAACGGCGGCCAGGTCATCCCGGGATTGAAGCACGATCCCGCCGACCTCATCGCCCGGTTCGGGCGCGAGCGCGGTGAACGGCTCGCCCGCTTCGCCGGCGGCACCACCGATACGGTCTTCGATCTCATCGCCCGGCACGGGATGGATGTGCCGCACCGGCGCGAAGGTTGGATCCAGGGCGCCCACACCGAGGCCGGACTGGACGACCTCGCGCGGCGGGCCCGCCAGTGGGCGGACCTCGGCGCTCCGGCCCGCGTCCTCGACAAGGACGAGACCGATCGGCTGCTCGGCACGGACCGGTATCTCGGCGGCTGGCTCGACGGCCGCGGCGGCGCGATCCAGCCGCTGAGCTACGCCCGGGGCCTCGCCCGGGCCGCCCTCAAGGCCGGGGCCGCGATCCACGGCAGATCGCCCGTGACCGCCCTCGATCGGACGGGATCGGGCTGGACCGTCACCACGGCGCAGGGCACCCGCCTCGCCACCGAGCGCGTCGTCCTCTGCACCAACGGCTACACCGGCGGGCTCTGGCCCGGCCTCGCCCAGACGGTGATCGCGGCCAACTCCTTCCAGGTCGCCACGGTGCCACTCTCCGACAACCTGCGCCGCTCGATCCTGCCGGAGGGACACGTCTCTTCGGACACGCGCAAGCTGCTGCTCTACTTTCGGCTCGACCATACCGGTCGGCTGCTGATGGGCGGCCGTGGCCCGTTCCGGGAGCCGCGAAGCCCGCAGGACTGGGCGCATCTCGAACGGATCGTCGGCAAGCTCTTCCCACAGCTGGACGGCATCGCCTTCGACCACCGCTGGTGCGGCCGCGTGGCGATCACCCGGGATTATCTGCCCCATCTTCACGAGCCGGCACCCGGGCTGCTCATCGACATCGGCTGTCAAGGACGCGGCGTCGGTCTTCAGTCCGCGATGGGCCGGGCGATCGCCACGTACATCGCGACCAGCGATGCCGACAGCCTGCCCCTGCCGCTCACCCAGTTGAGACCCCTGCCGCTTCACCCCCTACACCGCCTGTACGTTTCTGCGATCATCGCTTGGTACCGCCTGAGCGATGGCGGTATTCGTTGACAGGGCGAAGGATCTTGGAAGCAGCTGCCGGGCGGGGATGCCGCGACATCCGCTCTCGGGATTCTGCTGGGTTCGGCTGTGAGGCGGCAAAGGACGCCAAGCCGAACGTCCGGTTTTGCCGCCGATGGTAGTTCGGCGAGACGTAGTCTGGCCGAAAGCAGCATGTCCGCTTCTGGGATGAGCCGCCATAAAAGCAGACGCCCGCACAGCGGTCAGACTCAGGTTTTCAGATTATTTGTAACTATTCGATTGCGCGGACGCTCGAGATAAGCTAAACTAAAACAAAATATTGCAAAATATTTTGCCAATCAGTGCAACATCCACCACATAACGTAAATCCATAACTCGGCGCTGATCAATCTCCATGGGGCCTGGTCCGGCGCGTCGGCTCAGGTCGTCCATGCTCTTTAGGAGTGATTCGAGGCCTATCGTGCGGACGGCTTCAACACGAGGCCGCCGACCATGCCGGCCGACCTCGACGACGCCATGTCCCTGGTGATTCCTGAACAGCGCCGGGCAGACCTGTTCCCGGGGGAGTCTGAAAAGACCACATTCCGGGAGAAGCTCGGCCTATCGCACCCTGCCAACCGGGCCTCCGCGCCGCACGATGCGAACGTTCATGGACCATATTGCTCCCGAAGATGTCTGATGGCGCTCAAAATCCGCGGCTGCGGTCAACCCGGTTGAGAAACGGCTGCCCGTCTCGACAGGCTCGAACCGCCGCAATCATCTGATGCGCGGCGGCGTCCGGCTGGTTGGCGCTGGCGCTGTGGGGGGTCACGATGATCTTCGGATGTCCGAGGAGCGGATGATCCGTGGGCGGCGGTTCCTCTGTCAGCACGTCGAGAATGGCCGCCCCGAGCTGTCCCGTGTCCAACGCCGCGATCAGGTCGCTCTCGACGATATGGGCGCCCCGACCGGCATTCAGGAGAGCCGCCCCGAGTGGGAGATGCCGGAACAGGTCTCTGTCGAGCAGTCCGCGCGTTTCCGGCGTCAGGGGCAGCAAGCACACGAGGATGTCGCAGCAGGACAGGAAATCGGGAAGCGCCGCACGGCCGGCGAAGCACGTAACGCCGTCCACCGTTTTGGGGCTTCTCGCCCAGCCGCGAACCTTGAAGCCGAAGCCGGCCAGCGCTGCAGCCGCCGCGCTCCCGAGCACGCCCAGCCCGAGGACGCCGACATGGGTGGTCCGGGCCGTGCGGATCGCACGCGGATTCCAGATGCCCCGACGAGTCTCGTTTGCGTAGAGGACGAGGTCCCGGTGCAGAGCCAGCACACCGAGCGTGACATACTCGACCATCGAGCGCGTCACGTTGGGGGCGACCATGCGGACGATGTCCACGTGCTCCGGCAGGGCATCGAGCGGCAGGAGATCGATCCCGGCTCCAACGGAGAAGACGAGGCGCAGGTCCGGCATCTGCGCGGCCAAGTCCGCGGGCGGGTGCCAACTGGCGAAGGCGCTCACGCCGGGAAACGGCGTTCCGTGCTCCCAGTCGATCAGGCGCAGCTCCGGGGCCTCTCGGGAGAACACGTGGTGCCAGATGCGGGCGTGCTCCGGAATGGTCTTGAGAATGACGGGGATCGCCATCGCCCTACCGGGCTCCCGGCGCAGTTCGGCGTTCCGCGACTCTGCGTCGGGCGCCCCGCTTCGGTGATCCTTCGGCGCCATGGGGCAGCGTGGGATTCCCGGCCTGCTCGGACTGCCTCAGCAGCGCGAAGGCCGGCGATGCGGGGTCGAACGCGACGAAATCGGGCTCGCGGGCGAGCAGGATCCGCAACGAGTTCAGCGTCCCGCCCAGATGCGTGCGCAGGAGCGAGACCGCGGTCTGCGCGTCCCGCCGGCAGAGCGCCTCGAAGATCGCCCTATGCTCGTCGAGCACCTCCACATGATAGTTCTGCAGTGGGAAGGCGTTGCGCCGCACGCGGTCGAGCTGGCCGGTGGCGAGATGGATCGTGTCCCAGACGCGGGGAAAACCGGCGCAGGCGCACAGGAGCCGGTGAAAGTCGTTGTCGAGGGCGAAGGACTCGGCGTTGTCGCCGCGCCGCGCCGCCTCGGCCTCGCGGAAGAGGACGAGTTCGAAGGCGGACCGGCGGGCGGGTTCGAAGCGCTCGGCCGCCAGGGCCACCATCCGCAGCTCCAGGCTCTCGCGCACGAGCTGTCCCTCGATCACCTCGTCCAGGATGATCTTGTTGACGAAGGTGGCGTCGCTCGGGACCACAGTCACCAGCCGCTGTTGCGCGAGCCTCAGGATCGCGTCCCGCAGGGGCGTGCGCGACACGCCGAGCTCGTCGCAGAGATCCTTCTCCACGAGACGCGCGCCGGGCTTCAGCTGCATGGCGATGATGGCCTCGCGCAGGGTCGCGTAGACGCGCGCCGCCTTCGGCAGATCGGCGCGCAGGGCCGGTCCCGCGGTCGGACTCGGGTCCAAGACTTCCGCCGGATGCATGGGTCGTCTCCTGCCAGATCTCGCGTTCTTCTTGTCAGGCCGCATCGCACAGGGTTTTACCCAGGATCTCAAGGAAGAGCGCGGCGTGCTCGGCGGAGAACGTCAGCGGCGGGCGGATTTTCAGCACGTTGTCGTGGGGCCCGGACGCGCTGATCAGCACGCCCTCGTCGCGCAGGGCGTTGACGACCCGCTTCGCCAGCGCCGCGTCGGGGGCGCGGCTCTCGCGGCAGGCGACGAGGTCGAGGCCGAGGAACAGGCCCGCCCCCCGCACGTCGCCGATGGCCGGGATCCGCGCCATCAGCGCCCGCATCCCCTCCAGCATCAGGCCGCCGGTGGCGGCGGCATTCGCCACGAGATCCTGATCCGCCAGGATGTCGAGCACCGCACCGGCCGCCGCGATCGAGACGGTGTTGGCGCCGAAGGTGTTGAAGTAGCGCACGTCCCGGCCGAACCGTTCCGCCACCTCAGGTTGCATCGCGACCCCGGCGATGGGCTGGCCGTTGCCCATCGGCTTGCCCATCACGGTCATGTCGGGGACGATGCCGTGGCGGGCGAAGCCCCACATACCGGCGCCCGTCCGGCCGAAGCCCGGCTGCACCTCGTCGGCGATGTAGAGCGCGCCGGCCTCCCGCACCGCCTCCCGGGCCGGCCGGAGGAAGCCCGCGGGCTCGGCCAGGGTCCCGTCCGTTGAGAAGATGCCGTCGGCGATGAATGCCGCGGGCCGCACGCCGTGGCGACGCATGTCGGCGAAGGCCGCCCGGACGTCCTCGGCCAACCGCGCGCCGACATCGACGCCGGGATTGCGGTAGGCGTCTGGAGCCGGCACCGTCCAGACATCGCGGCCGAGGGGCACGGCCGGGCCGAGCGACGGAGAGATTCCCGCCGTGGCCTCGGTGGTCCCGTGATAGGCGTTCCGCGTGATCACCAGACCGGTGCCCCCGGTCTGGTAGCGCGCGATCCGCAGGGCGAGGTCCACCGCCTCGGACCCCGTGCAGGTGTACATGACGTGGCCGAAAGCGGCCGGATAGGTGGATAGCAGCCGCTCGGAATAGTCGAGAACCGCCTCGTGTAGGTAGCGGGTGTGGGTGTTGAGGGTGGCCATCTGGCGCGTCACCGCCTCCACCACCCGCGGGTGGCAATGGCCGACGCAGGGCACGTTGTTGTAGGCGTCGAGGTAGCGGCGCCCGTCGGCGTCGTACAGCCAGACATCCTCGCCGCGCACGATGTGGACCGGCCGCTCGTAGAAGAGCCGGTACGAAGCGCCGAGGAGGCTGCGGCGCCGGGCGATCATGGCCTCGGCGGACGCGGGGGCGGAAGGGGCGGTCATGGCGTGGCCTCAAGAACAACAGGCTTCGGCAATTGCCGCATCGATCGCCTCCGGCGCCATGGCGTCCAGGTGCCGGAACTGCCCCCAGACGGCAGCGCTGTTGCGGGTGAGGTAGTCCCGGCGCTCGGGGAAGCGGCGAGCGCGCCATTCCGGAATCAAGAGGCGCAGCGCCATCCGCGTCCGGATCGCCGTCGGCAGCAGCGCGACCTCGGCCTCCGACAGCACCGTGACCGAGGCGTAGCCCCGCAAAAAGGCGAGCGCCGGGCCGAGGGGATCGGCGTCGAGGCCGAGCTGGTAGGCCGCCGCGATCGCCACGTCGAAGAGCCGGGCCGTGCGGACCATGTCGCCGAAATCAATCACCCCGGTGATCCGGTCGGCATCGTCGGGATCGACGAGGATGTTGTCCCCGCCGAGGTCGTTGTGGACCACCTGATGCGGCAGCTCCGGTAGGGCAGGCACGATCCGCGCCTCGAACGCGTCGAGGACGCGAGCGAGGCGGTCGCGCTGTTCACCCCCGGGGAAGACGTCGAGCACGGCGCGGAGCCGTCCGGCATGTCGGAGGTCCCACGAGGAGTGGTGATCCGCCGCCGGGCTCGTGAAGCCTTCTAACGCTCTCTGGAGGCGCGCCAACAAGGCCCCGGCCGCTCGGCGCTGCCCATCGGTTCGGGGACCGGCGGCCTGCGAGCGCCCCGGTGTGAAGGTGGTGAGCCGCACGGTGCGGCAATCATCCGGCGCGACGGTGATGCGCCGGTCGGGCTCGCCCGCGCGAGTCGGCACGATGCGCGGCAGCGGCAGGTCCGGCGCGGCCTGCGCGACATGGATCAGGGCGTTGCTGTGCAGGCGGGACACCGCCGGATCCTCGCCTGGGCTCAGGACCTTCAAAAAGTAGGCGGTTCCCGCCTCCGGAGCGAGGCGGAAGTTCGAATCCTTCTCCCCGGCGAGCCACGTCGCCGTGCCGATGATGCCGTAATGCTCGACGGCGATGCGTTCGGCGGTGCGGGCATCGACCGGCTCGGCCACGACCGACAAGCCGGCGCCGATGCCGGTTTCGGGGGCGTCGATCGTAGGATGAAACATCGGAGATCCAGAAAACTGTTTCGAAACCGGCGCGCTCTGCGCGCTCAGGCGGACCGGACCACGGGGGCGTCCGGGAAAGCCTCCGGATAGGCGACTTGGTACGCCGCGGCGGCCCGCAGGACGAAGTCGTCTCGGAACCGGGCGGCGACCATCTGCAGCCCGATCGGCAGGCCGCCCGAATCGAAGCCGCAGGGCACCGAGATCGCGGCCTGGCCGGTCATGTTGAACGGGTAGGTGAAGGGGCTCCAGTCGGTCCAGTCGGTCATGCCCTGGCCCGTGGGGTAGTCGACGCCGGCCGGGATCGCCGTCACCGGCATGGTCGGGGAGAGGAGCAGGTCGTAGCGTGCGTGGAAGCGCGCCATCGTGACCTTGAGCTCGGCCCGGACCTGCTCCGCCGCCAGGAGGTCCGCCGCGCTGTACCGGCGCCCGATCTCGGCGACGGCGACGAATCCGGGATCCATGCGCGCGCGATCCATCTCGGTGCGCGCGAAGCGATCCACGAGGACCGACATGGCGGAGAACCAGATCACCCGCAGGGCCTCCAGGGGCGATGCGAAGCCCGGATCGGTCTCCTCGACGACGGCGCCCATCGCGGCGAGGCGGGCGGCGGCCCGGTCCACAGCGGCAGCGACCTCGGGATCGACGCGGGCGTAGCCGAAGTTCCGGCTGTAACCGATGCGCAGGCCCGCGACGCCGCCGCGGGTGGCCTCCGTCCAGTCCGGGACGGGGCTCGGGCAGTCGCCGTACAGCCCGTCCGGGGACGGGCCCGTGACGGCGTTCAGGAACAGGGCGGAATCCGCCACCGTCCGGGTGAGCGGGCCGCGATGGGCCATGTCCCGCAGCGGCGTCGGCGCGTCGGTGGCCAGCCAGCCGAAGGTCGGCTTGATCCCGACGACGCCGCAGAACGCGGACGGGATGCGGATCGACCCCGCCCCGTCGGATCCCTCGTGCAGGACGCCCATGTTTAGGGCGGCGGCGACGCCGGCCCCGCCCGAGGAGCCCCCCGAGGCCCGGTCGGTGCGCCAGGGATTGACGGTGTTGCCGAAGGCCGGGCCGTGGGTCACACCCTTCCAGCCGAATTCCGGCGACGTGGTCGTGCCGAGGATGACCGCCCCGGCGGCGCGCAGGCGCCGCATCACCAGGATCTCGTCGGTGGCCGGGGCATCGGCCGTGAGCTTCGAGCCCCGCCGCCACGGGATACCCTTGACGGCGGTCAACTCCTTGATCGTCGTCGGCACCCCGTCGATCGGGCCGAGGGCCTCGCCCCTGGCCCAGCGCGCCTCCGAGGCCCTCGCGGCCTCGAGCGCCGGTTCGGGCGCGACATACGCGAAGGCGTTCACCTGCGGGTTGAACCGCTCAATGCGCGCCAACGCCGCCTGCGCGGCCTCCACCGGCGAGACTCGGCCGGACGCGAACAGCGCCCCAAGCTCCACCGCGTCCATCTCGCCGAGATCGGTGCGGCCAGTCGTGCGGATCTGGTCCATCGGGATCACGCGGCGATCGTGTCGAGGGCACGGCCGACGGCGTCGAACATCGCGCCGATCTGCTCCGCGGTGATGATCAGCGGCGGGCAGAAACACAGGGAATCGCCGATGGCGCGGGCGATCACCCCCTGTTCGAGGGCGGCGGCCTGGATCGCGGCTCCGGCCGCGCCGGGCTTCGCCCCGGGTGCCGTCCAGGGCTTCAGCTCAAGGGCCCCGATCAGTCCGACGCCGCGCCACGTCTTCGCCAGGCGGTGCTCGGCGAGCCCCGCCAGCCGCTCGAGGAAGAGCGGGCTCAGGCGCCGGCAATTCCCCACGAGGTCGCGCTCCTCGATGATCTGGATGTTTTCCAGACCGACGGCGGTGGCGACGGGATGGCCCGAGGCCGTGTAGCCGTGGCCGAGCACGCCGAGCCGGGCGGATTCGTCGGCGATCGGCTCGTAGAAGTTCGCGTTCATCAGGATCGCCGAGAGGGGCATGTACGAGGAGGAGATTTGCTTCGAGAGCACCATCACGTCCGGCTCGATGCCGAAGGTCTCACAGCCGAACATCGCCCCCGTGCGCCCGAAGCCGCAGATCACCTCGTCGGCCACCAGCAGCACGTCGTAGCGCCGCAGCACCGCCTGGATCTCCGCCCAGTAGTTCTCCGGCGGGACGTAGACCCCGCCAGAGGCCATCACGGGCTCACCGAAGAAGGCCGCCACGGTGTCCGGCCCTTCGGCCAGGATCAGCGCTTCGAGCTCGTCCGCCATGCGCCGGGAAAACGCGGCCTCGCTCTCGCCCGGCAGGGCCGACCCGACATAGTCGGGGCAGGAGACGTGCCGCATCCGGTCGAGCGGCAGGTCGAAGCTCTCGTGGTTGCGCGGAAGGCCGGTGATCGAGCCCGCCGCGATGGTGACGCCGTGATAGCCCTTCAGGCGTCCGATGATCTTCTTCTTCTCCGGCTTACCGAGGGCGTTCGAGCGGTACCACGCCAGCTTGACCACGAGGTCGTTGGCCTCGGACCCGGAGGAGGTGAAATGCACCTTCGACATCGGCACCGGCGCCATCCCGATGAGCTTCTCGGCGAGGTCGACCGAGGGACCGTGCGTCTTGTGCGCGAAGATGTGGTAGTACGAAAGCTGGTCCATCTGCCGCTTGGCGGCGTCCGACAGCCGCCGCTCGCCGAAACCGACGGCGACGGACCAGAGACCTGCCAGCCCCTCGATGTAGCGCCGGCCGGCATTGTCGAAGACGTAGATTCCCTCGCCCCGCTCGATCACGAGCGCGCCGGTCTTGTCGTAGTTGCGCAGGTCGACCAGCGGATGAAGCTGGTAGGCAATGTCGCGCGCCTCGATGGAATTAAGCATGAAAGTCATCAAACCGGTGTCCTGATCGGCTCGGGAAGGGTAGCGGAGGCAACGGCCTCCAGCGGGGTCGTGCGGGCTCTGCGGCCAGGGATCGCCGCCACGAGGCTGCGCGTGTAGGGCTCGCGGGGGTTCGAGAAGATCTCGGCGCCCGGCCCGATCTCCACGACCAAGCCCTTCTCCATCACCATCACGCGGTCGCAGATCTTCGCGGCCACGCGCAGGTCGTGGGTGATGAACAGGAGCGAGAGGTGAAGCTCGCGCTTCAGCTCGTCGAGGAGGTCGAGGATCTGGGCCTGTATCGAGACGTCGAGGGCCGAGACCGCCTCGTCCGCAACGATGATCTCGGGCTTGAGGGCCAGGGCCCGGGCGATGCCGATCCGCTGGCGCTGCCCCCCGGAGAACTCGTGGGGGTAGCGGTCCGCCGCCGAGGCTTCGAGGCCGACCCGTTCGAGGAGCGCGGATGCGGCCTTTAGGGCCGTCCCGACGTCCTCGCCGTAGGCGATCGGGCCGTCGGCGATGGCCCGCCCGACGCGCACCCGCGGGTTCAGCGAGCCGTAGGGATCCTGGAAGACCATCTGGATACGCCGCCGCGCCTGCCGCAGGGCCTCGCCCGACAGGCCGGCCATGTCGATGCCGCCGAGACGCACCCGTCCCTCGTCCGGGTCCTGGAGCCGCACAAGGCATCGCCCCACCGAGGATTTGCCCGATCCGCTCTCGCCAACGATGCCCAGGGTCTCGCCGCGGCCGAGGGTGAACGAGACGTCGCGCACCGCCGCGACCGTCCGGGGCGCCCGGAACAGGCCGCCTCCGAGGGTGTAGGTCTTGGTCAGGCCTTCGACGTCGAGGACGGAGCCTCGGGACGCCGCCTGCGTCGCCTGCTCGACACCGGCCTCCATGTCGGGGATCGCGGCGATCAGCTTGGCGGTATAGGGGTGTCGGGGCCGCTCGAGGATGTCGGCGGCGACGCCTTGCTCGACGATTCGGCCGTGCTGCATCACCGCCACCCGGTCGGCGATCTCGGCGACCACACCGAAATCGTGGGTGATAAACATCACCGCCATGCCGCGCCGGGCCTGGAGATCGCGGATCAGGCGCAGGATCTGCGCTTGCGTGGTGACGTCGAGGGCGGTGGTCGGCTCGTCGGCGATCAGCACCTGCGGTTCGAGGGCGAGCGCCATGGCGATCATCACGCGCTGCCGCTGGCCGCCCGAGAGCTGGAACGGGTACGAGGCGGCGGCGCGGGCGGGATCGGGCAGGCCGACCTCGGCCAGCAGTTCGAGGGCCCGGCTCCGGCGCGTCCGGGGCGTCAACAGGCGGTGCGCGGCGAAGACCTCGGCGATCTGAGCCTCGATCCGCATCAACGGGTTGAGGGCCGTCATCGGCTCTTGGAAGATCATCGCGATGCGCCGCCCGCGCACCGCGTAGAGGTCTGCCTCGTCGAGGGTGAGCAGGTCGGTCCCGCCGAGGAGGATCCGCCCGCCGACCGTCCGCACCGTCTCAGGCAGGAGACCCATCGCGGCGTTGGCCGACATCGATTTGCCCGAGCCGCTCTCGCCGACGATGCAGAGGATCTCCCCGGCCCTCAGCGTGAAGCTGACCCGGTCGACGGCGTAGGGACGGTCCGCGCCGGGCGGCAGGGCGATGGCAAGCTTCTCGACGACGAGGACCGGCTCGCCGGGGGCGTGGCTCCGGGGGGCTTGGCTCCTGGGGGTGTCGGTCATGGCTGCGCCCCTCATCGCGTCTTGCGCGACAGGCGCGGGTTGAGGGCGTCGTTCAGCCCCTCGCCGACGAGGTTCAGGGCGAGCACCGTCAGGAGGATCGCGACGCCGGGAAAGAGGCTCACCCACCACGCCTGCCGGATCACCGTGCGCCCGGCGCCGATGACGTAGCCCCACGACATGATGTTGGGGTCGCCGAGCCCCATGAAGGACAGGGCGCTCTCGAGCAGGATGGCTGCGGCCACCATCATGGTCCCGAGGACGATGACCGGCGAGAGCGTGTTGGGCAGGATCTGCCGCAGGATGATCGGGCCGGTGCGCTGGCCCGACAGCACCGCGGCCTGCACGAATTCCCGCCCGCGCAGCGCCATGACCTCGCCCCGCAGGAGCCGGGCCACCGGCGGCCAACTCACGATCGCGATCGCCGCGACGATGGACACGAGGCTCGGCCTGAAGATCGCAACCAACACCACTGCGAGAGCGAAGTTCGGCACGCTCTGGAAGAACTCGGTGAAGCGCATCAGCAGGTCGTCGACCCGGCCGCCGAAGTAGCCGGCGACGGCCCCGATTGGGATGCCGATCAGCAGCGCCGCCAGGGTCGAGACGAAGCCGACCAGCAGGGACACCCCGGCTCCGTGGGCGACCGCGGAGGCGATGTCCCGGCCCATCGTGTCGGTGCCCAGCGGGAAGCCGCCGTTGGTGAAGGGCGGCAGGAACGGGCGCTGCACCATCGCCCAGGGGGAGCGCGGGTAGAGTGCCGGCGCCGCGATCGCCAGGACCAGCACCAGGACGAGGATGACGATCCCCGCCACCGCGCCGCGGTTGCGGGCGTATCGGACCCAGAACGCCGTCATGCCGCAGCTCCGATACGGGGATCCACCAGCCGGTAGAGGATGTCGGTGATGAGGTTGAAGGCTAGCACCATGGCGGCGGAGACGACGAAGATGCCGAGGAGGAGGTTGTAGTCCCGCTGCTCCAGGGCTTCGAACATAAGCCGGCCGATGCCCGGCCACGCGAACACGGTCTCGATCAACACGGCGCCGCCGACGAGTTGCCCCGCCTGGAGACCCGCCAGCGTCACGACCGGGAGGATGGCGTTGCGCAGGATGTGGCGAACCAGCACGACGCGGGGGCGCAGACCCTTGGCGCGGGCGGTCCGCACGAAGTCGAGGCGGCTCACCTCCAGCACCGAGGCCCGGGTCATGCGGGCGTAGACCGCCATGAAGAACAGGCCGAGCGTCAGGGCCGGCAGCACGAGGTGGTGGAGGATGTCGGCCGCCCGTTCGAGGCCGCCGTAGCCGGATCCGACGCTCTCGTAGCCGAAGCCGGGAAACCAGCCGAGCTGCACCGAGAACAGCAGCACCGCCATCAGCGCCAGCCAGAACAGCGGCGTGGCGTAGAAGAGGAGGGCGAGGGTCGAGATGACGGAGTCGGAGACCTTGCCCTGGCGGGAGGCCGCCAGCGCCCCGGCTGCCACCCCGAGGACGAGGGAGATCAGGAAGGCCGAGCCCGACAGGAGCAGGGTGGCGGGCAGCCTGTCGGTGATCAGGTCGATCACCGGCATGCCTTGACGGTAGGAATAGCCGAAGTCGAGCCGTAGGACGTTCGACAGGTAGGTCAGGAGCTGGATCGGGAGCGGCTTGTCGAGGCCGAAGCGCTCGCGCAGCTGCTGCAGGAAGGCAGCGTCGGCATCGCCGGCCTCGCCCGCCATCACGGAGGCCGGATCTCCCGGTGCCGCGTGGATCAGTACGAAGTTGAGGATGATGATCCCGACGAGGATGAGCGCCATCTTTCCCAGGCGCGAGACGATGAAGCGGGGCATGACGGGAGCGGTCCTCCGCGCGGGAGCCCGGCCGGGGCGGCCGCTGGCTCGGTGTCGGACGGGGCCTCGCGATCGAGGCCGGGGCCATGAGGGGCGGCGTGTCGGTCCAGCGCCGTCAGCGCTTGATCCACGTGTCCCGCAGCGAGTCGTTGAGACCGTTGGCGGTCGTGATCAGGTTCTGGAAATTGCACCGGTAGATCACCGGGAAACGCAGATCGAGCAGCCACGCCACGGGCACGTCCGCCTGAACCGCCTTCTGCACCTCGTCGTAGAGATCCTGGCGCTTCTCGGCCGGAGTCGCCAACGCCGCCTTGGCGAACAGCGCGTCGACGGTCGGGTTGGTGTAGCCCTCAACGTTGTTCCAGGGATTGCCCTTGGAGATCTGCGAACTGATGTAATTCCGCTCGACGCCGAGGGCCGGGTCGCCGTTCTGGAACAGGAAGGTGAAGGCCATGTCGTAGTCCCACTGGGACACGCGCTGGTTCCAGCCCGCCACGTCGGTGGCCTGGATCTCGACGGGAATGCCGACGTCGCCGAGATTCTGCTTCACGGCCTCCGCCCAGCGCTGCCACGTCTCGCCGTAGGGGAGCGGCAGCAGCCTCAGCGGCTTGCCGTCGTAGTGCATCTCGGCGAGCAGCGCCTTGGCCTTCTTCGGATCGTGCGGATATTGCGGCTGGACGGCCTTGTAGAATGGTGTCGTCCCGGCGATCGGACCGGTGGCGACCTTGCCGATCCCGTTCCACAGGACGTCGAGGGCGAACTGCCGGTCCATGGCGTACATGACCGCCTGGCGAAACCGCACGTCGTTCATCGGCGGCTTGCGGTTGTTGAGCCAGAGAAACGACAGGGGCGAGTCGAACTCCTGACCTTTCTGCGAGACGCAGGTATTATTCTGCGCCGTCAGTCGCGGCACGTCGAAGTTCTCGACCGACCCGCCCGGCAGCACGTCGACCTTGCCGGTCTCGTAGGCGACTGCCCGGGAGGCGCCATCCGGGATGACGTGATAGTAGATATCCTGAAGATAAGGCTTGCCCGCGAGGTAGTAAGTCTCGTTCTTCACGAGGTGGATCGCGCTACCCTTCCGCCAGCTCTCGAACTTGAACGGCCCGGTACCGATCGGCCTGTCGTTCGCTGGGTTGGAGGCGTAGTCGGTGCCCTCATAGATATGTTTAGGAACCATCGGCATCACCCAGAAGGCGAAGCTGCGGATGAAGGGCTCGAAGGGCTCCTTGAGGGTAAAGACCACTGTGTGATCGTCCGGCGCGCCGACATCGGCCACGCGCGTCATCGTGTTCCGATGGCGCGGCTGCGTCTTCATGAGGAAGTCGTTGACCGAGAACAGAACGTCGGCGGCGGTGAACGGCTTGCCGTCGTGCCACGTCACCCCCTGATTGAGGTGGAAGGTATAGCGCAGCCCATCCGGGGAAATCTCCCAGCTCTTTGCGAGGGATGGCAAGGGCTTCAGCTTGTCGTCGTAGCGCAGCAGGCCTTCGTAGATCTGCCCGGCCACCAGCTGCGTCGGCGCGTTGGTCACGAGGCCGAGCATCAGGCTGTGCGGCACCGGCTGGACGATCAGATTGGCGCGACCGCCTGGGATGGGCTGCGCCTGCGCGACGGCTGGTCCGGCGAGGACCGATATCGTGAGCAAGCTTCGAAGAATGTTCGACATGGAAGCTCCATCCACTGAGATCACATGCGCGGGCACATCGAATTCGCTAGACCTTGATGTGATCTGATCTTGCCGGGATCAAGATCGACCCTTCGCCATCCGAAGGCCGGCGGGCTTACCCGAAGGGGTGGACGGGACCGTCCCGTCTACGGAAGCACTTCGCGGTATATCGGTATATCACTGCCGTTTCAGCAGCTTGTCAAATCGCGGCGGCGGGAAAAGGCGTCATGCGGCGCCTCTTTGTGTGGCAGGGTCGCTCATATGTTGGGCCGACGAGCCAATGGGGCGACGTGCGCTTTACTCAATTCAGCCCGCGCCGAGAGCCGGCAACACTTCTGTGACCCGGCTCCGCTCTTGAGGCCGGGCTGAATCCTCCCCGATCGCGTCCGGAATCACGATCACGGGACAATCACATCGGGTCCGTGAGCGGCTTGGCGTGGGGCATCCGAGGCCGGCCCTCCGGCAGCAGGATCTCGTTTCGGAACGGGTCAGCGGCGCGGAGGCGTCACCGGACCGGAGGCGCCCCTATCGGTGCGTGTGTTCTCAAGGCCGCCCGTCCGTGACGCCGTCGACGAGGTTGAGGCCGAGCAGGAAATCGGAGGCGAAATCCGTCCGCACCACCGGCTCCCACGGGACCGGGCCGCGCAGGACGTCCGCCTCGGCGCGCCGGGCCGCAACCGCATCGGCGATCGACACCGCCCGGAAGGCGATCCGCGCACCACCGCGAACCTGAGCCAGCCGCCCGAAATCGGGCCCGATCACTGTAGCAATCTTCGGATAGCCCCCGGTCGACTGCCGGTCCGCCATCAGAACGATGGGCAGGCCGTTGCCCGGCACTTGGATCGCGCCCATCGCTACCCCGTCGGAGACGATGTCGTGCCCCCTAGCGTGCGTGAGCGGCGTCCCGTCCAGGAAGCAGGCCATGCGGTCGCCGCGGGGCGAGACGGTCCAGGGACCGGCGAGGAAGGCGGCGACTTGGTCGGGTGCGAAATAATCGTCTTGGGGGCCGAGCATGACGCGGATCGTATCTGGAGCGCGGTCGAGCCGTGGGGCGACCAGCCTATGGGGCGCGCGCTCACCAGGACGGCCATCCACCACCGGAATCCGGTCGCCCGCGGCCAGCCCACGCCCGTCGAGACCGCCGACGCCGGAGCGCGTGTGGGTCGCCAAGGAGCCGAGCACCGGGGCGAGATCGAGCCGGCCGTGGACGGCGAGATAGCCCCAAGAGCCGGTGTCTCCGGCGCGCACGACCAAGCTCCGGCCCGGCTCCAACGTGAGAGCGACGGCCGATGGCAACGGCTCGCCGTCGAGGGCGATGCGGAAGCCCGTCGAGGCGAGCGCGAGCCCGAGGGCTCCGCCCTCGACCGCGAGCGTGACCCCGCCAGTCGAGATCTCGATCGCCGCCGCATCGAGGGGATTGCCGGCCGCCCGGTTGGCGATGGCGTGCATCAGCGGGTCCATCGGCCCGGCGGCAGTGAAGCCGTAGCGCAGATAGCCGTGCCGGCCACCATCCTGCACGCTGATGCCGGGACCGGCGGTCTCGATGACGAGGGCTCTCATGCGGCGCGTCCCTGTCGAGCCACGGGCTCGCCCGACGCCTCGCGGGCGGCCAGCGCGTCGAAGGTCGCCGCGTCCACCGGCTCGAACCGGATCGCGTCCCCGGCCGCCACGAAGAAGCTCTTGGCGCGCTCTGGGGCGTAGAGCCGGGACGGCGTGGCGCCGACCACGTACCAGCCGGTGGGCATCGGCACGGTGGCGACCGCGGCGAGGCCACCACCGACCACAACGGCGTTGCGCGGGTGCGGCGGGCGCGGGCTCGCGCGCCTCGGCACAGCGAGATCCTCGGGAAGGCCGCCGAGATAGGCGAAGCCCGGAGCGAAGCCGTACATGTAGACCCGGTAGGTCGCCCCGGCATGCAGCGCGACCACCGCTTCGGGCGACAGCCCGGCACGCCCGGCGAGTTCGACGACATCCTCCCCGTGCGGGGCGTCGTAACAGCAGGGCAGAGTCCACAGGGTGGCCGCACCCGTGCGTTCCGCGGCGTTCTCGGTCAGCCTTAGCACGTGGTCGACGAGTCGCGCCCGGTCGAGAACGAGCGGGTCGTAGTGCAGCATCAGGGATCGGTAAGTCGGCACCCGCTCCCGCAGGCCCTGCGGCGGGTCGGCGGCGAGCGCCTCGTCGAGCGCCAGCACCCGGTCGCTGAGCGCCGGGTCAACCGTGGTGCCGAACTCCACGACAAGGGCCGCCTCGCCCGCGTCAAGGAGGCGGGGGACGCTCATGGCAGGAACGGGGCGAGCGTCACGCCGCCGCCCTCCAGGATGACGCGGACGGCACGGGCGGTGGCCACCGCGTGGGCGGTGTCGCCGTGGACGCAGATCGAGCGGATCGGCGTCGGCAATTCCCGGCCCGATGCCGTCAGGATGATGCCCCCCTGGACCATGCGCAGCACCCGCTTGGCGGCCGCGTCCGGGTTCGTGACGAAGGCCCCGGGCTGGCTGCGCGGGATCAGCAACCCGTCCTCGGTGTAGCCGCGGTCGGCGAAGATTTCTTGGTGGACCTCGAGGCCTGCCGCATCCCCTGCCGCCACCTGCGCGCTCAGCGCGATGGCGAGCAGGGCGAGATTCGGATCGACGGCCCTAACCGCGCGGGCGACCGCGTCGGCCACCGAACGCTCCTCAGCCGCGATGTTGCCGAGCGCCCCGTGCGTCTTGACATAGGTGATGCGGTGACCCGCATAGGCGGCGAGCGCCTGGGCAGCGCCGACTTGATAGGCCACCAGCCGCTCGATCTCGTCCGGGCTGAACGGGATGCGGCGCCGGCCGAAGCCCCACAGGTCGGGGAAGCCCGGATGCGCGCCCACCGCGACACCCTTCTCCTTCGCCAGGGCGAAGGTGCGGGCCATGATCTCGGGATCGCCCGCGTGCAGGCCGCAGGCGACGTTGGCCGAGGTGACCAGGTCGAGGATCGCCGCGTCGTCGCCGCAGGCATAGGCGCCGTAGCCTTCGCCGAGGTCGGAGTTGAGGTCCACGCGGGTCATCGCCCGTTCTCCCGTCTCGCCATGTGCCGGCGGCGCCGGCACGGGATGGTCTCAGATTCCGAGGTAGGCCCGCCGCACCTCCGGATCGTCGCGCACCTGCGCCGCCGGCCCGGAGAGGATGACGCGCCCCGTCTGGAGGACGTAGGCGCGGTCGGCGATGGCGAGACTCTCCGCGAGCCGCTGCTCGACGAGCAGGACGGTCACCCCGGCGTCGCGGATCGCCACGACGGCGGCGAAGATTTCGTCGACAAGCTTGGGCATGATGCCCTGCGAGGGCTCGTCGAGCATCAGCAGGCGCGGGCGGGTCATCAGGGCGCGACCGATGGCCAGCATCTGCTGCTCGCCGCCCGAGAGGGTCGCGGCCCGCTGCGGCAGCCGTTCCTTCAGCCGGGGAAAAAGCGCGAAGACCCGTTCCAGCGGCGCCTCGCGGTCGGCCCTGCTCCGATGCAGGTAGCTGCCGAGCCGCAGATTGTCGGCCACCGAGAGGCGCGGGAATAGCCGCTTGTTCTCGGGCACGTAGGCGACGCCGCGGGCGGTGATGAGGTGGCCGGGGAGCCCGTCGAGGCGGCCGCCATCGAAGCGTACGGTCCCGTCGCGCGGCCGCTCAAGCCCCGCGATCGACTTGAGCAGCGTCGACTTGCCCGCGCCATTGGCGCCGGCCACGACGACGATCTCGCCCTCGGACACGTCCAGCGACACGCCCTGGATCGCGAGCAGGCCCTGGTAGGCGGTGGAGAGCCCGTCGACCTCAAGCAGCACGGTGACGCTCCCCGAGATAGGCCGTGATGACGCCGTCGTCCCGCACCACCTCGGCCGGCAGGCCCTGGGCCAGAACGCTGCCGAGGTGGAGCACCACGGCCCGGTCGACGAGCGGCATCACCACCTCCATCACGTGCTCGACCATGATCACGGTCACGCCCGTGGCCGCCACGCGCCGGATCAGCGCGACGCCGGCCTTGGCCTCGGAGGGAGTGAGGCCGGTGAGCACCTCGTCGAGGAGGAGCAGGCGCGGGCCGGTGGCGAGCGCGCGGGCCACCTCCAGGCGGCGCTTCTCGGGCGGCGTCAACTCGCCGGCCACCGCCTCGGCACGGTGGGTCAGTTCGACGCGTTCCAGGGTGTCCAGGGCGGCGCGGCGGGCGGACGCGGCGGTGCGGTGGCGGGCGAGCGCGCCGACCGTGACGTTCTCCAGGACGTTCATCGAGTCGAAGGAGCGTGGCACTTGGAAGGTGCGTGCGATGCCCCGGCGGCAGCGCTCGGCGGGCGGCAATCTGGTGATGTCGGCCCCCTCGAACAGGATGCGCCCTTTGCTCGGGCGGTAGACACCCGAGATCAGGTTGAACAGGGTCGACTTGCCGGCCCCGTTCGGGCCGATCAGCCCCAGGATCTCGCCTCCGCGCACGTCGAGGGTCACGTCGCGGTTGGCGACGAGGCCGCCAAAGGCCAGCGTCACGTCGTCGACGCGCAGGATCGGGTCGCTCGGGTCCGCGCTCACGGGTTCACACCTCCTCGTTGCGCGCGGCGCGCGTACGCTTGAACAGGCTGAGCACGCCCTCGGGGCGGGCGATCGCCACGACCATCACGAGGCCACCGTAAAAGATCAGATCGATGCCATTGCCGGTGCCGCCGAGATAGGAGCGGCTGATCTCGGTGATCGGGATGAGGATCGCCGCACCCACGAGCGCGCCCCACAGGGTCCCGACGCCGCCGAGCACGGCGGGCAGCGCGAAAAGCAGGGAGAAGCGGAAGCTCATCACGCTCTCGGGATCGATATACGAGACGTAGGACGCGTAGAGCCCACCGCCGACAGCCGTGAAGAAGGCGGAGATCGCCGCCGCAGCCATCTTGGACCGGAACACCTCGACGCCGAGGCTCTGGGCGGCAGCCGGGTCATCCTTGACCGCGCGCCAGCCATAGCCCCACCGCGATTCGGCGACGACGAAGGTGACGAGCCAGGTCGCGACGAACAGGCCGAGGGCCAGATGGGCGTACGGGATCTTGTCCCGGGCGAACTGGAGGGTCGCCCAGCTGTCCGGATTGAACGGCCACTGCACGCCCATCGCCCCGCCCACGAAATCCCAGTTCTGCACGAGCAGCAGCCCGGCTTCGGCGATGACGATGGTTGCTATCGAGAAGTAATGACCGCCGAGACGGAAGCAGGGCCACCCGATGGCGAGGGCCACCGAAGCCGCGAGCACCGCGCCGAGCCCGAGGCCCAACCACGGCGACACGCCGTAATTCACGAACAGGATGCTGGTGGCGTAGGCGCCGATGCCGAAGTAGAGCGCGTGACCGAGAGAGATCTGTCCGCAATAGCCGCCCAGGATATTCCAGCTCTGCGACAGGGCCGCGTAGAGCAGGGTCAGGACCAGGACGTTCTGCAGGTAGACGTCCCGGATCGCGTAGGGCAGCGCGGCGAGGCCGGCGAAGACCAGCGCGCCGACGTAGAGGCTGCGGCGGCGCTTGACCGCGAAGCGCCGGTCAGCCTCGTCCAGGCTTGGGGAGATCGCCGGAGCTGCGATCAGCGACGTGCCGGTCATGTCAGAGCCTCCCGAACAGGCCCTGGGGCCGCACAAGAACCACGAGGAGGTAGAGGGCGTAGACGCCCACCGATTTCAGGGAGGGCGGCAGGACCAGCGTCGTCGCCGCTTCGACCAACCCGACGATCAGGCCCGCGGCCAGCGCGCCGAAGACGCTGCCGAAGCCGCCGAGCGCCACCGTGACGTAGGCGATCAGCGCGAAGGCGCCTCCGACGCCGGGATGGATGTAGTAGAACACGGTCAGCACGGCGCCCGCGAGGCCGACGAGCGCCGCACCGAGCCCCCAGCCGAGGGCGAAGATCCGGTTGCGGTCGATGCCGACTAGAGCGACGGCGCCCTGATCCTCGCGCGTCGCTTCCAGGGCCCGGCCGAAATCGGTCTGCGTCATCAGGAGGAACAGGCCGCCGAAAGCCGCCAGCGAGACGAGAGCTCCGAACACCTGCGGCCAGGGCAGGTAGACGCCACCGAGGTCGAGGGTTTTCCCGCCGAGCCAGGACACCTGGAGGCTGCGGTAATCCGGGGTGAACAGGTACTGCGCGACGCCCTGGAGCAGGATCGCCAGGCCGAAGGTCGCGAAGATCTGCACCATGCCCTGGTTGGCCTTGGCCCGCATCGCGAAGCGGACCACGCCGAGGTAGACTGTGCCGCCGAAGACGAACATCAGCGCGGCGACGAGCGGCATCAGCACGATCGGATCGAGCCCGGACACGACAACGAGCCCGAAGGTCGCGTACACTGCCAGCATCAGGAATTCGCCGTGAGCGAAGTTCACCACATCCATCAAGCCGAAGATCAGCGACAGGCCGACCGCGACGAGGCCGTAGATCAGCCCGGTAAGTAACCCGCTCGCCAGCACCTGCACGAGGGCTTGCATCGTCATCGGCATGATCCCGCGCAGGTCCGAGGAAGGGTTGATCGAGGGCTGATCGAGGTCACGCGCGGGCCCTCGCTCCGCGCGCGGGCAGCGGCAAGCATTCGCCGAGCGCGACCCGTCCAATCAGGCGTTCATGGGCCAGATCGCAGGGGCAACGGCGGCGGATTCGGGGAACACCGTCACGAACTTGGTGCCGACGTACTGGATCAGGACCGGCGTCGCGTCGGGGTTCTGGCCGCCCGCGTCGAAAACTACCTTTTTCCAGGGCATGATCGTGCGCGTGCCGGGAATGTCGGTCGCGGCGAGCGCCGCGCGCAGCTTGGCGCCGTCGGTCGAACCGGCCCGGTTGAGAGCATCCGCGAGCAGGAGCATCGCCGTGAACTGGCGCGAGGTGTTGTCGTTCAGGTCTCGATCGGCGCGCTTCTCGAACATCTCGTTGACGATGCCGACCGAGGGACGCTTAGCGGCGAGATCAAGGGAGAAGCTCGCGCGCGAGATCAAGCCCTGGAGCTTGTCGCCGACCGCGTCGTAGACGGATTTCTCGGAGAATCCCGCCGCCTGGGCGATGATGGCCTTCGGCTTGTAGCCGAGTTCGCCCATCGTCTTGGTGAGCAGGATGGCGTCGTTGGTGTAGCAGGTCGGCAGCAACACGTCGGCACCCGCGGATTTGAGCGCCTGCACTTCGGCGGTCAGCGAGGGCGAGTTGCTCTTGTACTTCACGTCCGCGGCGATCTTGTAGCCGCGCTCGTTCGCGAGCTTGCGCTGCACATTGGATGAGTCGATGCCGTAGATTGTGTCCTCGTAGAACAGGGAGATCGAGTCGATCGCCTTGCCCTGCTTGCGCAGGCCGTCCATGAAATCGAACATTGCCGCCGAGAACATCTCGTCGTTGGCGGCCGGCCGGAAGAAGTACTTCAGGTTCCGTCGGCTCAGGCTCGGCGAGGAAGAATCGGCGCAGACGAAGGGCACGCCGTAGCGCTCGCACACCGCGCTCACGGTGGCCGAGACGCTGGACTGATAGGCGCCGACGATCGCGACGACCTTGTCCTGGGTGATCAGGCGCTCCGCCTCGGCGCGGCCCTTCTGCGGGTCGCCCTGGTGGTCGGCGATGACGAGGCGGATCTTGGCGCCGCCGAGCCCTTCGAGGCCGGCGCCCTTGGCGGCGGGCAGGTCGAGGTCGTGGCTCTCGTTGATGACGTCGAGCGCCGTCTCGAAGGCGCGGCGGGCATCGACGCCGTTCTGGGCGCTGGCGCCGGACAGGGCGTACAGCACGCCGACAACCACCTCGTCGGCGGCCGTCGCGCGCTGGGACTTGAGGCCCGCGAGCGCCAGGGCGCCAGCGGCCAGAACTTCGCGACGACGCAGCATGGGGCGTTCTCCATCAGGTACGGGAACCGCAATGCGGGATTCACGCCATCGCGAATTCGGCATTGAGCCGATCGGTGATGAGCATGCAGCCCGGCGCGTGGGTGATGGCGAAGTCCGGGCGGGCCGACGCGATCACCGATTGGGGGGTGACGCCGCAGGCCCAGAAGACCGGGATCTCGTCGGCGCCCACCCGCACCGGGTCGCCGTAATCGGGGGCGCCAAGGTCGCGGATGCCGATCAGGTCCGGCCGGGCGAGATGGACGGGCGCACCGTGGACCCGGGGATAGCGGGCGGTGATCTCTACCGCGCGGATCGCCTGCGCCGGGGTGAGCGGACGCATCGAGACCACCATCTGCCCGGCGAACGGCCCGGCCGGGACGCAAGGGATGCTCGTCCGGTACATCGGTACGCGCACGCCCATCTCGACGTGGCGCAGGGGCAGTCCGCCCTCGACCAGGGCCGCCTCGAACGAGAACGAGCAGCCGATGACGAAGGCTACGAGGTCGTCGCGCCAGAGATCGGCGACCTCCGTCCGCTCCCCGACCACCGCGCCATTGCGCCAGATGCGGTAGCCGGGCACGTCGGTGGCGAGGTCGAGGTCGAGACCGAGGTCCGGGATCGCGCGGCTGCCGGGGCGCGACTCGCCGATCACCGGGCAGGATTTCGGGTTGCGCTCGGCGAACAGGCGGAAGTCATCGGCCAGTCGCTCGGGGAAGACCGCGAGATTTCCCTGGACGTAGCCGTCCGCGACGCCCGCCGTGCTGCCGGGGATCGTCCCATCGCGGCAGGCGAGCCGGCCCTCAAGGCCGGTCCAACTCGCTCGAACCGTCGGATCGCTCGCGGACATCATCGCCGTTGACGCCATCACCGACCTCTTCTGCCTTCGTATGCGGCAAGCCTATCTGACGGGCACGTGACGTCGAATTATCTTTTATCATCGGTATCCATAAGTCCGGCTTATGGACAGTTGCACCAGTCGGCGGCGATGCTGCGCGCGATCTCGGCGGCGGCCGCGGCGAGACGGTTATCCGGCACGTTCTCGTAGGTTGCGGTGAAATCGATATCCGGAAGACGGACAGTCGTGTCGACGACGCGCAGACGCCCGTCCGCCAACTCGGCGCGCACGGTCTCGGCCGGGATCACTCCGACGCCGATGCCCTCTACTGCCATCCGTACGATCGTCGAGAGTGACGCGCTGCTGTAGAGCCGCGGCGGCGGTAGATTCGAGCGAGCTAGGAGCTCGCGCAGCTGAGCATAGGGATTGGTGTTGCGCGGATAGGTGATCACGGGATGCCGGACCAGTTCGGCCAAGCCGATCTCGCCGTCTCCGAAATCGAGGCTCGGCGCGGCGATCCAGGCGATCGAGAACCGGCAGAGCGGGAGATTGATGAGTTCCGGCGCCGTGATAGGTCCGACGAGGAAGGCGAGGTCGAGTTCGTGGCGTGCCAGCGCGTCGCGCATGTTCGGCGAGACATCGACCGAGAGGTCCACGGCCACGCCGGGATAGGTCCGGCTCATCGCCTCGATGAACTGCATGAGCCATGTGTGGACCAGGGTCTCCGATGCGCCGAGCCGCAGCACACCGGTCGTCGCCGCGGGATTGGCGACGGCGCCCATCATCTCGGTGCGCAGGCGCAGGAAGCGCTCGGCATAGCTCAGGAGTTCACGGCCCTTGGGCGTGAGGACGACGGCACGGGCGCCGCGCTCGAACAGCGGCAGGCCGAACTCTCGTTCCAACGCGGCGATACGCTGCGAGACCCCGGGCTGCGTCATGTTCAATCGCTCGGCCGCACGGCTGAAGCTGCCGAGGGTGGCGGCCCAGTAATAGACGTCGAGGCTTTTGAAGTCCGGCATGGCGCTCCGGATGCAGGGCGTGGGCCGTTCAGGATAGGCACCAAACGCTCGGGTACGATGACATACCCGTGTCGTCGGCCTGTCTATGGAGTCGCTCCCGCGACGACGGGCCCAATCATTGCGACCGACGTGACCGATCTGCCGCCGGACCAATCAATCGGCCGCAAAGTCCTCTCGATACTGCCACCCGTACGGTGGGGAGCCGCGTCGGCAAGGCCTCACTTGCGATCCAGACATTCGGGACGGAAGCAGCAGCGGTCTGCCTTTCACTAACTCACCCAGCTGGCGCCGCTACAGCTGCCGGCACGTGCTCTTCGAATCAACGTTGGCCACCATTTCAGACCGTAACGTCGGAGACACGGGCAAACTTAGAGCCTGTTTGAGCCATTGCTCTCAAGCCAGATTGTTGAGTGCGCGGGCAGCCATAAGGCTGGCGAGGCGGGCGAGACGGCTCGTGGCGACATCCAGGCGGCCGGCGCGCTCGCGCAGCAGGCCGCCCCAGCGGCCGAGCCAGCCGAAGGTGCGCTCGACCACCCGGCGCCGCTCCAGCACGA
>NZ_FOTK01000012.1 GCF_900114535.1 Methylobacterium pseudosasicola
AACGTGCTGGCGCTGATCGAGCGCTGCGTGGAGCGGGCGCACACCTCCGCCGCGGGGGCGGCCCCCAAGGTGTCCTTGTATCACCTCGTCCTACAGATCCGCGGCGGCTACGAGGGGCTGCTGATCGCTCTGCCCCCTGAGCACTGGACGGCCTGCGGTGCGACCGACCCACCGGCCCTGGCCGCGCGCCTGCTGAGCTTGGCCCGCAGGATCGACCCCGGGCGCGTGACGGTCGGCAGGCGAAAACCCAAAGACCCCGCGGCAGAACCTAAGCGCGCCAGCAGAGGTCACGTCGCAACCGCAAGGATCCTCAACAACCAAACACCTTAAAAGGGCTGGGCCCAGGCCCTTTGGCGGGGTTCTCAGGGGCGGAGCCCCTGAGGCTTGCAGGGCTCCGCCCTGCACCCGCAAAAGGTCGCAGACCTTTTGAAACCGGGCCTTTGATCAACTGCGCAGGGGCCGATCAGTAGGTCCAGCGCTGCGCCTTCGAGACCAGGAAGTCGCGGAAAGCCTGCACCCGGGCGACCGAGCGCATCTCCTCGGCATAGACGAGATAGCTCTCAAGGCTTGGCATCTCGGTATCGCGCAGGACCTGGGTGAGCTGTTGGTCGCCGTCCACCGCATAGTCGGGCAGGATGCCGATGCCGGCGCCGGCCTCCATGGCCCGTTGAAGCGCGCCGATGTTGTTCACCGTCAGGTGGACGCTGCGCCGGTCGCGGCCCTCGCGCCCGGCATCGGCCAACCAATGGGCCGCCAGCAGGTAGGACGGCTCGTTGCCGCCGAAGGAGACGAGGCGGTGATCGTCGAGCTCCTCGATGGTCTTGGGCTCGCCGAAGCGCTTGACGTAATCGACGCTCGCGAAGGCGTGGTAGTGCACCGTGAACAACCGGCGCTGGATCAGATCCGGCTGGGCCGGGCGGCGCATGCGGATCGCCACGTCGGCCTCGCGCATGGCGAGATCCAGCTCTTCGTTGGTGAGGATCAGCTCGATCCGGACATCCGGGTAGAGGTCGAGGAACTCGCCGACCCGCTGCGACAGCCACGAGGTGCCCAGGCCCACCGTCGTGGTGACCTTGAGGTCGCCGGTCGGCCGCTCGGAAGTCTCGACTAGGCGTGCCCGGGTGTTCTCCAGGCGCAGCTTCATGTCTCGGGCAGCGCGGAACAGCAGGTCGCCCTGCTCGGTGAGGATCAGGCCGCGGGCGTGGCGGTGGAACAGCGGCGCCTTCAGCTCGCGCTCCAGGGCGCTGATCTGGCGGCTCACCGCCGACTGGCTGAGGCCAATATCGTCGCCCGCCTTGGTGAAGCTGCCCGCCTCCGCGACGTTCAGGAAGATCCGGATCTTGTCCCAATCCAAGGCGAGAACCCCCACCAACGCGAATCCGCACCCGATGCCCGGCTCGGACCGAGCCGCACCTGCGTCGGGCGATGGACCGGGCAATGCGCGTGCGACCGACGCCAAGGGGGCACGGCCGGCGCTGCAGGGGCATGCACGGATTGCAGCCCTGCCCGGTCAGAACCCCTATGCGCCCGGCGCATGGTCCGATGCAAGCGCTGAGATCGCGATCTTGTTGACAGGATTTTGGTCCACGAGCGCGGGGCAACCCGCGCTGCGTGGTCTCACTCGGCCGCGGCGGCCTGGAGCGGCGTCTCGCCGATCTCGAGATTGGCAAGGAATTTCTCGGCTTCGAGGGCAGCCATGCAGCCCATGCCGGCAGCCGTGATCGCCTGACGGTAGACGTCGTCGGTGACGTCGCCCGCAGCGAAGACGCCGGGGATCTCGGTCTCGGTGGTGCCGGGCTTCACCGACAGGTAGCCGCCATGGCGCATCGGAAGCTGCCCCTCGAAGATCGCGGTGGCCGGCTGATGGCCGATCGCCACGAACACGCCGTCGGCCGGCACCTCGCTGGTCTCGCCGGTGCGCGGGTCCTTGAGCCGGACATGGGTGACCGTCGCGGCCGGCTTCTGGACGCCGCAGATCTCGGCGACCTCCCGGTGCCACAGCACCTCGACGTTCGGGTGCTTGAACAGCCGCTCCTGCAGGATCCGCTCGGCCCGGAAGCTGTCGCGGCGATGCACGACCGTGACCTTCTTGGCGATGTTGGCGAGGTACAGGGCCTCCTCGACGGCGGTGTTGCCGCCGCCGACCACCACGACCTCCTTGCCGCGGAAGAAGAAGCCGTCGCAGGTCGCGCAGGCCGAGACGCCGCCGCCCTGGAACGCCGCCTCGGAGGGCAGGCCGAGCCACTTCGCCTGGGCGCCGGTGGCAATGATCAGCGTGTCGCAGGAATAGGTCTCGCCCGAATCGGCCTCCAGCCGGAACGGCCGCTGCTTGAGATCGACCGAGGTGATGTATTCCGGGACGATCTTCGTGCCGACATGCTCGGCCTGCAGCCGCATCTGCTCCATGAGCCACGGCCCCTGGATCGCCTCGGCAAAGCCCGGATAATTCTCGACATCGGTGGTGATCATCAGCTGGCCGCCGGGCTGGAAGCCGGAGATCAGCAGCGGCTCCACCATGGCGCGGGCGGCGTAGATCGCCGCCGTATAGCCAGCGGGACCGGAGCCGACGATCACGAGCTTGGCGTGGGTATGGGCCATGTCTCTCGCTTCCTTCAGATCGATCCCGCAATGCGGTGCGCAGCGTAAGCCTTGGCGAGCGCTTCGGCTATCACCGGGGTCGCGTCGATCGGCTTGTACGGCAGGTCGATCAAACGACCCGTGAACGGCCGCAGCGCACCGGCGATCGCCAGACCGGCGAACATCCGCCGATGCCGAATATAGGTGCGCGGCAGATCGAACAGCAGGACCGGCGCACCGGTCGCCACGGCCTCGCTCACCATGTTGGCCGAATCGGAGGTCACCACGATCGCCTCGGCGAGCGCCAGCATGGCGACGTAGGGATTGCCGCCGGTGCCGTCCCAGAGGAAGCCGCCGGTCTCGGCGGTCAGCGCCTTGACCGCGTCGCGCAGGGGGTTGGGGGTGCGGCGGGAGATCGTGACCATCAGCCGGCAGCCCTGGTCGATCAGCCCGCGCAGGTCGCCGACCAGACGCTCCATATCGGTCTTGCGGTAGCTCAGGTGCCGACTGTCGCCGCCGACCAGAACCGCCACGCGCGGGCCGTCGAGGCTGGCGAGGCGTGGGTCCGGATGGGCCCGGGCCTCGGCGAGCCGCGCGGCGGTGACGAGGTGCGGCGCGGTGAGCGTGGTGAAGACGTTGGGGCCACGCAGGTCGTCGTAATCCGGCACCCAGATGAAGTCGGCGCTGTCCTCGCCGGTGCGCGGATCCTTGAGGAAGGCCGTGAAGGTCCGCCCCTCCGTCGCACGCCGCACCGCCCGCAGATACGGCACCGCCCGGCGGCCCGAGGCGATCAGCAGGTCCGGATAGGGGCCCGACAAGGCGCCGTTGCGCCGGCGCGGGCTCTCGCGCGGATCGATCGGCCCCCAAGGCGCGATCCAGCCGAACGGGCCGGCGGCCGGGACCTGGCGGATCTCGAACTCGACCCCAAGGGTCTCGGCGATGCCGACGCACTGGTTCTCGTCGCCGGCCTTGCCGTCGGTAATGATCCAGGCCCGAGCCTCAGACAGTTCGGGAAGGGGCTCGCGCCGCGTGGATGTCTGGGCCGGCGGGGCGATATTCGCCTCCGACACGTCGATGCTTTTCATCGGCAACGCCTTACACCGCAGGCCGGGCTTGGGCTAATCGCGCGGCAGATCGCGGGCGAGCCACTGGGCGTAGATGTCGGCGATGGCCGCCAAACGGCGTTCTTCGAAGTCCGGAGCGTACCAGGCACCGCCATAGCTCGACGGCGTCGCGGTCATCTGCGGGTGCCGGCCGAGCACTTGGCCGTTGCGGCTGACGAGCAGCGCCTCGCCTTCGAGATAGTCGGTCTCGAAATTACCGCCCCGGCCGCGGAACGCGCCGCTGCCGACATAGGGCCGCAGCGACAGGGCCTTCACCACCACGACGAGGCGCGGCCCGCCGCCGCCGATCCGGTCGGCCAAAGTCTTGCGCAGAGCCCCGGTCAGATCGGCGGCCAGCGCCTCGGCCTGGAGGCCGGCGCCGGCAGCCCGCAGGGGCCGCACGTCGACCCGGATATCCGAGAAGAGGGCGGTCGGCGGAAAGTCGCCGGCCACCGCCGCCCCCGCGAAGCCGCAGAGGACGAGGCCGGCGAGCCGGCCCCAGAGACGCGAGATCATGCGCTCAGCCGCCGAACTGGACGCCGACGACCTCGTAGGACTTGCCGCCGCCCGGCGTCGTGACCTCGACCGTGTCGCCGACACCCTTGCCGATGAGGGCGCGAGCGATCGGCGACGTGATCGAGACGCGCCCCGCATGCACGTCGGCCTCGGGCTCGCCCACGATCTGGTAGGTCTTCTCCTCTTCCGTGTCCTCGTCCACGAGTTTCACGGTGGCGCCGAACTTGATCTTGTCGCCGGATAGCTTCGAGACGTCGATGATCTCGGCGCGCGCGATCATGCTCTCGAGCTCCATCACGCGTCCCTCGTTGTGGGACTGGGCCTCCTTGGCCGCGTGATACTCGGCGTTCTCGGACAGGTCTCCATGCGCGCGGGCCTCGGCGATCGCCGCGACGATGCGCTGGCGCTCGACCTGCTGGCGGTGCTTCAGCTCCTCTTCGAGGGCTGCGAATCCACGCACCGTGATCGGAACCTTGTCTATCGCCATCGTCTCGCGCCACAATGAAGAGGCCCGGCCGAGAGTGGAGCACTCTCCCCGGGCCACGAAGTTAAGTCAGCGGAACCCTGAGGTTCAGGCCGCGAAGTATTCTTGCAAGGCGCGGACCTGGAGATCGCCTTCTAGATAGGCCTTGATCCCTTCGGCCGCAGCCATCGCGCCGGCTAGAGTGGTGTAATACGGCACCTTATGCAAGAGGGCCGCGCGCCGGAGCGAGCGCGAGTCCGACAGCGCGCCGGCGCCCTCCGTTGTGTTCAGCACGAGCTGGATGTCGCCGTTCTTGATCGAGTCGACCACGTGCGGCCGGCCCTCCAGAACCTTGTTCACGCGCTCGGCCGGCACGCCGTTCTCGACCAAAAACTTTTGGGTCCCGCCGGTGGCCAGGATCGAGAAGCCGAGATCGGAGAGGAGCTTCACGCTCGGCAGGATCCGGGCCTTGTCGGCGTCGCGCACCGAGACGAACACCGTGCCGGAGCGCGGCACCTGCGTCCCTGAGCCGAGCTGGCTCTTGGCGAAGGCTACGCCGAAGCTGGCATCGAGCCCGATCACCTCGCCGGTGGAGCGCATCTCCGGTCCGAGCAGGACGTCGACGCCGGGGAAGCGCGCGAACGGGAACACCGCCTCCTTGACGGCGATATGGGCGAGTTCCTTGCGCTTCAGGCCGAAGCTCGCGAGCTTCTCGCCGGCCATGACCCGGGCGGCGATCTTGGCGATCGGCTCGCCGATCACCTTGGCGACGAACGGCACCGTCCGGGAAGCGCGGGGGTTCACCTCCAGCACGTAGATGTCGCCGTCCTTGATCGCGTACTGGACGTTCATCAGGCCGCCGACCTTCAGGGCCAGGGCCATCGCGGTGGTCTGGCGCTCCAGCTCCGCGATGGTCTCCGGGGAGAGCGAGCGCGACGGCAGGGAGCAGGCGGAATCGCCGGAATGGATTCCGGCCTCCTCGATGTGCTCCATGATGCCGGCGATGAACACGTCCTGGCCGTCGCAGACCGCGTCCACGTCGATCTCGACCGCGTCCGAGAGGTAGCGGTCGAACAGCAGCGGGTTCTTGCCCAGCACCGTGTTGATCTGCCCGGTCTTGTCGTTCGGGTAGCGGGCGACGACGTCGGACGGGATCAGGCTCGGCAAGGTGCCGAGCAGGTAGTCGGCGAACTGGCTCTCGTCGCGGATGATCGCCATGGCGCGGCCGCCCAGCACGTAGCTCGGGCGCACCACGAAGGGCAGGCCGAGCTCGGAGGCGATGAGCCGGCTCTGCTCCACCGAATAGGCGATGCCGTTCTTCGGCTGCTTCATGCCGAGCTTGTCGAGGAGCCGCTTGAACTGGTCGCGGTCCTCGGCAAGGTCGATCGCGTCCGGGGAGGTACCGAGGATCGGCACGCCGGCCGCCTCAAGGGCGCGGGCGAGCTTCAGCGGCGTCTGGCCGCCGAACTGCACGATGACGCCGTGCAGGGTGCCAGCCTGCCGCTCGGTCTCGATGATCTCCAGCACGTCCTCGGCGGTCAGCGGTTCGAAATAGAGCCGGTCCGAGGTGTCGTAGTCGGTCGAGACAGTCTCCGGATTGCAGTTGACCATGATGGTCTCGTAGCCGGCATCCGACAGTGCGAAGCAGGCGTGGCAGCAGCAATAATCGAACTCGATGCCCTGGCCGATCCGGTTCGGGCCGCCGCCCAGGATGATGATTTTTTTGGCATCCGTCGGCTGCGCCTCATCGACGACAGTGCCGGCGAACGGGGCCACGTAAGTCGAGTACATGTAGGCGGTGGGCGCCTTGAACTCGGCCGCGCAGGTGTCGATGCGCTTGAACACGGGGCGCACGCCGAGCGAGCGGCGCAGGGCGCGCACATCCGCCTCCTCGGTCTTCGCCAACACGGCCAGGCGCGCATCGGAAAAACCCGCGGCCTTGAGCTGGCGGAACGCTCCGGGGGTGCGGGGCAGGCCGTGCGCCTTCACCCGGTTCTCCAAGTCCACGATCGCCTGGATCTGCTCCAGGAACCACGGATCGACCTTGCAGGAGGCGTGAACCTCCTCGTGGCTGACGCCCAACCGCAGGGCCTGGGCGATCTTGAGGAGCCGGTCCGGCGTCGGCACGCCGAGCGCCGCCTTGATGGCGTTATGGTCGTCGCCGCGGCCCAGACCCTCGATCTCGATCTCATCGAGGCCGGTGAGCCCGGTCTCCAGCGAGCGCAGGGCCTTCTGAAGCGATTCCGCGAAGCAGCGGCCGATCGCCATCGCCTCGCCCACCGACTTCATGGCGGTGGTCAGGGTCGGCTCGGCGCCGGGGAATTTCTCGAAGGCGAAGCGCGGGATCTTGGTGACGACGTAATCGATCGTCGGCTCGAACGAGGCCGGGGTCGCGCCGCCGGTGATGTCGTTGGCGATCTCGTCCAGGGTGTAGCCCACCGCCAGCTTGGCCGCGACCTTGGCGATCGGGAAGCCGGTGGCCTTCGAGGCCAAAGCCGAGGAGCGCGAAACGCGCGGGTTCATCTCGATCACGATCATCCGCCCGTTCTCGGGGTTGATCGCGAACTGCACGTTCGAGCCGCCGGTCTCGACGCCGATCTCGCGCAGCACCGCCAGGGATGCGTCGCGCATCACCTGATATTCCTTGTCGGTGAGCGTCAGGGCCGGGGCGACGGTGATCGAGTCGCCGGTATGCACGCCCATCGGGTCGATGTTCTCGATGGAGCAGACGATGATGCAATTGTCCGCCTTATCGCGGACGACCTCCATCTCGTATTCCTTCCAGCCGAGCACGCTCTCCTCGATCAGCACCTCGTTGGTCGGGGAGGCGTCGATGCCGCGCTCGACGATGTCGAGGAATTCTTCGCGGTTGTAGGCGATGCCGCCGCCGGTGCCGCCCATGGTGAAGGACGGGCGGATGATCGCCGGCAGGCCGACCTCGGCGAGCGCGATCAGGGCCTGTCCGAGGGCATGCTCGCCGTAGCGCTTGCGCCGCTCGGATTCGCCGGACTGCCACTTGCGCTCGAAGGCGGCGACCGCCGCGGCGCGCGCCTGCGGCTCTGGGTTGGCGGCCTCGATCCTGGCGATCTCGGCCAAAAACTTCTCCCGGTCGGCCTTCTTGGCCGCGGAGGCGTTGGCGAGCGCCGATTTCGGGGTGTCGAGCCCGATCTTGGTCATGGCGTCCCGGAACAGGCTCCGGTCCTCGGCCTTGTCGATGGCCTCGGCGGTGGCGCCGATCATCTGCACGCCGTACTTGGCCAGCACGCCCATCTTCTGCAGCGACAGGGCGCAGTTCAGCGCCGTCTGGCCGCCCATGGTCGGCAGGATCGCGTCCGGGCGCTCCTTCTCGATGATCTTGGCGACGATCTCCGGGGTGATCGGCTCGACATAGGTCGCGTCCGCCATGTCCGGGTCGGTCATGATCGTCGCCGGGTTCGAATTCACCAGGACGATCCGGTAGCCCTCCTCGCGGAGGGCCTTGCAGGCCTGGGTCCCGGAATAATCGAACTCGCAAGCCTGCCCGATAATGATCGGCCCCGCACCGACGATGAGGATCGAGGAGATGTCGGTGCGCTTGGGCATTGGCGGCCTTTTCAGGCCAAGCGCGCCCGGTCGGGCACGGCTCGGATCGGCCCTGCTCCCGGACGCGCGTGGCGGGATTGTCGTTGAGCGCCGCGTTTACACGGGCGCTCCGCGCATTGGAAGGCCGGGGCCCGGCGGCGGTTTCGCGGCCCTCGGCGCCGGCGCTCACCGGCCCTGGGTCAAATTCGAATAAATCTCAAGTATCCGAGAGATCATCCGCAGCGTTGCGGAGTCTTTTCGCGGGCCATAAAGCTCCGGCGATCGACGGTCCCGTCGATTGAAATGATACCAATTCGAGATCGACGATGATCAGGGAAACGTTCAGTGCGGCGATGCTTGTGCTTGGCGCGGCAGCGGGGGCGCAGGCTACGGAAGTCTCCATCAAGACGCTCAACAGCGGCCCAGGGGGCATGATGGTCTTCGATCCGGCCTTCGTGAAGATTCAGCCCGGGGACACGGTGCGGTTCGTGCCAACCGACAAGGGCCACAACGCCGAGCTCATCAAGGGCATGGCGCCCGAGGGCGCGCCAACCTTCAAGACCGTGGTCGGCAAGGAGGAGGCCGTCACCTTCGACAAGCCCGGCCTCTACGGCTTCAAGTGCGCGCCGCACTACATCATGGGCATGGTCGGCCTGATCGAGGTCGGCGACAAGCCGGAGAACCTGGAGGCCGCCAAGGCAGTCCAGCACGGCAAGCTGGCCGCCAAGCGTTTCGAGCCGCTGTTCGAGAAGGTTCAGTAAGGGGAACGGCGGGGGCGGCCCGCCGCCCCCGTTCAGAACCCGGCGTAGAGCGCGGCGAGCGCCCGGTCGATGGACAGATAAAAAATCCCGAAGGCGACGACCGCGGCAGCGGCGAATTCCAGTGCAACGTTCGACAGTGTCTGCGCCCGGCGCAGCATCTCGCGGCCGAAATATAGGGAGACCCAGGCGAGGGCGAGGACGGCCGGCATGGCGAACAGGTAAGAGACCGTGCTCTCGACCCGGTCGAGACCGGCGGCCGGATCGATCAGCGCCCGGATGTTGCGCACCCACGGGGCGTAGAGGGCGGCGTAGAGGGCAGTCGCCCAGGCGAGGCCGGCGGCGATGCCGAGATGGACCATGAACGTGCGGTGCAGGCGGGAGAAGTCGTCGCGTGCCTCGTCGATGGTCATCCGGCAATCCCCTTCGGACGGAGCCGCCATGCGCGGCCCGTCGATGGGGTGATGAAGCCTCCGGAATTCGCGGATTTTATGACCTCGGCGCGGCCTGAATGGGACCGCGCCGATCGCAGCCGGTCAGGCGTCGGTCGCCTTCTCCGGCTCGCCGGACCGCATCAGCGTGACGAAGCGCTCGAACAGGTAGTGGCTGTCGCGCGGACCCGGCGAGGCCTCCGGGTGGTGTTGCACGGAGAAGGCCGGCCGGTCGGTGAGGGTAAGGCCGCAATTCGAGCCGTCGAACAGGGAGACATGGGTCTCCACCGCGCTCGCCGGCAGGCTCCCGGGATCCACCGCGAAGCCGTGGTTCATCGAGACGATCTCGACCTTGCCGGTGGTCTTGTCCTTCACCGGGTGATTCGCGCCATGATGGCCCTGACCCATCTTCACGGTCCGGCCGCCCAGCGCGAGGCCCATGAGCTGGTGCCCGAGGCAGATGCCGAAGGTCGGCACCTTCTCGTCCAGGAGCTTGCGGATCACCGGCACCGCGTAGGTGCCGGTGGCCGCCGGGTCGCCGGGGCCGTTCGACAGGAACACGCCGTCCGGCTTGAGCGCCAGAATCTCTTCCGCGCTGGTGGTGGCCGGCACCACGGTGACGTCGCAACCAGCCTGGGCCAGCAACCGCAGGATGTTGCGCTTCACGCCGTAATCGATCGCCACGACCTTCAGGCCGTCGCCGGGCGCGCGCGTGCCGTAGCCGTCGCCGAGCGCCCAAACGGTCTCCGACCATTCGGTGGTCGCTCGGCTGGTGACCGGCGGTACGAGGTCGAGGCCTTCCATGGGGGCGAGGGCGGCAGCACGGGCCTTCAGCGCCTCGCGGTCGAACCGGCCCTCGGGATCGTTGGCGATGACGGCGTTCGGCATGCCGGCATCGCGGATCCGGGCGGTGAGCGCGCGGGTGTCGACACCGGTGATGCCGACGATGCCCCGGGCATCGAGCCAGCCGTCGAGATGGGACGAGGACCGCCAGTTCGACGGCTTGGTCACCGCCGAGGCGATCACGGTGCCGCGCACGCCGGAGGCCGGAGCCGCCTCAAGGCTCTCCAGATCCTCGTCGTTCGTGCCGACATTGCCGATATGCGGGAACGTGAAGGTGACGATCTGCCCGGCATAGGACGGGTCGGTCAGGATCTCCTGGTACCCGGTCATCGCCGTGTTGAAGCAGACCTCGCCGTCGGCGATTCCGGTCCGACCGATGCCGAAGCCTTCGAGGATGGTCCCATCCGCCAGAACCAGCAGGGCCGTCGCCACGGGCTCGGCCCAGGGTTCGGGGGCGGCGGGTTTGGAGGCCTGCGCGGCGGCGTCTTGCAGCATCGGGTCGGTCTCGCTTATGTCCGGCCGAAGGCAGGCACCGCGTTGCGGCGCGCTCGGCTGGCGGCATGATCGTGTGCGGCGCTCTTAGCGAGCGGCCCGCGATGGGGTCAATGTGGCCCTGTGGCCGAAGCCGCTCAACACCCGCAAACTGCAGGCCAGCCCCCCGTTTCACCCGTCGGAAGGTTTATCGAGATGCTGCGCGCCCGCCTCACCACCGAGATGAAGGAGGCCATGAAGGCCGGCGACAAGGACAAGCTCGCCACCGTGCGGATGATCCAGGCCGCACTCAAGGACAAGGATATCGAGGCCCGGGGCCTCGGCAAGGAGCCGGCCTCCGATGAGGAGATCCTGTCGCTGCTCCAGAAGATGATCAAGCAGCGGACCGAATCGGCCTCGGTCTACGAGCAGGGCGGCCGCCCGGAACTCGCCGCCAACGAGCGCGCCGAGATCGCGATCATCGAGGCGTTCCTGCCCAAGCAGATGGACGAGACCGAGATGAAGGCCGCGGTCGAGGCGGCGATCCTGGAAACCGGCGCCGCCGGCCAGAAGGATATGGGCCGGGTCATCGCCGCCCTGAAGGGCACCTTCGCGGGCCGGATGGATTTTGGGAAAGCGAGCGGGCTGGTGAAGGCCGCGCTGGCGGCCAAGGGCTGAGGCTCGGACGTCCGGCTCTCCCCGCAATCCCCCGCCTGATCGAGCCTTCGATCGACCGGGCGGGACTCAAGTACCCCCATCGCGCTATATCCAGCGGTCAGGCAATCGACCCGCAGGCCCCGTGCGCTATCCCCCCCACATCCTGGAAGAGATCCGCGCCCGGCTGCCGGCCTCCTCTGTGGTCGGGCGGCGGGTCCAGCTCAAGAAGGCCGGCCGCGAATGGCGCGGCCTGTCGCCGTTCAATGCCGAGAAGACTCCGTCCTTCTACGTGAACGACCAGAAGCAGTTCTATCACTGCTTCTCCTCTTCCAAGCACGGCGACATCTTCACCTTCCTGATGGAGACCGAGGGCCTGAGCTTCCCCGAGGCGGTGGAGCGGCTGGCGAGTGAGGCCGGTGTCACCCTGCCGGCGCCCACCGAGGACAACCGCGCCAGCGAGCAGAAGCGCGCCGGGGCCATCGAGGTCATGGAGATGGCCGCCCGGTGGTTCGAGGAGCGGCTGCGGTCGGGGCAGGGCAGCGAGGCACGCGTTTATCTCGAGCGCCGGGCGCTGAAGGACGAGACGCAGCGGGCCTTCCGGCTCGGCTACGCGCCGAACGAGCGCTATGCGCTGCGCGATCACCTCGCAGGGCAGGGGGTCGACAAAGCGCTGATGGTGGAATTGGGCCTGCTCGCCGGCGGCGAGGATGTCTCGGTCCCGTACGATTATTTCCGCGACCGGGTGATGTTCCCGATCACCGACACACGCGGCCGGGTCGTCGCCTTCGGGGGGCGGGCGCTCTCCAAGGAGGTGCGCGCCAAGTACCTGAACTCCCCCGAGACGCCGCTCTTCCACAAGGGCCGGACGCTCTACAACCTCCACGGCGCCCGCAAGGCGGCGCACGAGCGCGGCTCGATCATCGCGGTCGAGGGCTATGTCGACGTCATTGCCATGACGCTCGCCGGCCATCCCGAAACGGTGGCGCCGCTGGGCACCGCGCTGACCGAGGAGCAGCTGGCCCTGCTCTGGCGCCATGCCGACGAGCCGATCCTGTGCTTCGACGGCGACAAGGCCGGGCAGCGGGCGGCCTTCCGGGCCCTCGACATCGCACTGCCGGCCCTCGAACCCGGCCGGTCCCTGCGGATCGCCCTGCTGCCGGGCGGGCAGGATCCGGACGATCTGCTGCGCTCAGGCGGACCGGGCGCGATCGACCAGGTGCTGCAGGCCGCTTTGCCCCTGTCGGAACTGCTCTGGCGCCGGGCGCTCGAATCCGGGCCGGCGGACACCCCCGAGCGCCGCGCCGGCCTGACCCAGACCCTGCGCGCCACCGTCGCCACGATCCGCAACGAGACGGTCAAGCGCTACTACCGCGACGACATCGAGGAGCGGCTGCGCAGCCTGTCGCCCCGGAGCGCGCGCGCCGCCGGGCCCGGCCCCGGGCCGAAGGGGCAGAACCGCCGCTTCGCCCGTCCGGGCGAGCCGGTGTCGCCGCGCATCACCGGCAGCCCCAGCGCCTCGATGACCGCCTCGGCGGGCTTCTCGGGGGCGGCGCCGGTGCGCGAGGCGGTGATCGCCGGAACGCTGCTGGTCCACCCCGAAATGCTGGGCGAGTTCGGCGACGAGGTCTCGGAACTCGACTTCGAGGATCCCGACGCCCGGGCGCTCCTGTCGGTCCTGGTCGCATCTGCCGCAGAGGACGGACAAACGAATGCCGACCTGTTGCAAAGCCGCATCACACGGGCCGGTCTCGCTGACGCGGCGGAGCGGATTCTTGCGCTGGCGCGCTCCCGAGACCGGATTACGCTGTCTCCGCACGCCGATCCGCAGCAGCGCGCGGACGCTCTCAGACAGGCAATGATCTTGCACCGGCAGGCTGGAGCGCTACATAGCGAACTTCGCGAAGCACGGCAGGCGTTTGAGGACGATCCGACCGATGCCGGGTGGGCATGGCTCTGCGAAGTCAAGGCGAGGCTGGAGACCGTCATCGCCGCCGAGGCAGAAGCCGATAAGCCGGTGTCGAGCGACTCGACCGCCGCATGAGGGCTGTGCGATGGCGGTGGCGGCGGGCAGAACCCCGCCATAGTTAACAATCGGTCAAGCCTCGGGCTTGCATACGGAACCCGACGACTCAAGGCGTCCGGAGCAATCCGGGGCCACTCGCAAGTATCGCGGCGCCGACGGCGTGGAGCGGCCCTCTTCGGGCCTCCGCAGCGCGCCGCATCCGAAACAATAGGCTGATCATGGCGACGAAGGCAACGGAACGGGACGAGACGGACGCTGCCCCCGAGCAGCAGACCGACGGGCCGCTCCTCGACCTGACGGATGCTTCGGTCAAGCGGATGGTCAAGCTCGCCAAGAAGCGCGGCTACGTGACCTACGAAGAGGTCAACGAGGTGCTGCCCGAGGGCCAGTCCGACCCCGACCAGCTCGAGGACGTGCTGTCGCAGCTGTCCGAGATGGGCATCAACGTGGTTGAGGCCGAGGAAACCGACGAGGCGGCCGCCACCGAGAAGACGGCGAACGGCGCCGACGGCGAAGAGGAAGAGGCCGAGGGCGGCGAGGTGGCCGAGGTCGCGCCGACGCGCGCCGTCGCGGTCACCACGACCACCAAGGAGCCGACCGACCGCACCGACGATCCGGTGCGGATGTACCTGCGCGAGATGGGCTCGGTGGAGCTCCTGTCCCGCGAGGGCGAGATCGCCATCGCCAAGCGCATCGAGGCCGGCCGCGAAGCGATGATCGCGGGCCTGTGCGAGAGCCCGCTGACCTTCCAGGCGATCATCATCTGGCGGGACGAGCTCGTGGAGGGCAAGGTCCTCCTGCGCGACATCATCGATCTCGAAGCGACCTATGCCGGCCCGGACGGCAAGAACGCCCCGCAGATCGCCGAGGGCGAGGGCGAGGACGGCGCCGAGGACGGCGAGCCGCCGGCACCGCCGGAGGGTGGCGATGACGAGGACGACCTCGAGAACAACGTCTCGCTCGCCGCGATGGAAGCCGAGATCAAGCCGCGGGTCCTGGAGACCTTCGACGCGATCGCTGCGAACTACCGCAAGCTGCGCAAGTTCCAGACCGAGGGCGCCGAGCGCAAGGCCGCGGGCGAGAAGAACAGCCCGGCCCAGAACCAGAAGCAGATCGAGCTGAAGGACAGCGTCGTCGCCGACGTGAAGTCGCTCTCGCTCAACAACAACCGCATCGAGGCGCTGGTCGGCCAGCTCTACTCGATCAACAAGCAGCTGATCGGCCACGAGGGCCGGCTGATGCGCTACGCCGAGAGCCACGGCGTGGCCCGCGACGAGTTCCTGCGCCACTACCAGGGCTACGAGCTCGATCCGAACTGGATGGAGCGCGTCGGCACGCTGGGCGGCAAGGGCTGGAAGAACCTGGTCGAGCGCGGCTCGAAGCAGGTGACGGAACTGCGCGCCCAGATCCTCGATCTCGCCTCCGAGACCGGCCTGGAGATCGGCGAGTACCGCCGCATCGTCAACATGGTTCAGAAGGGCGAGCGCGAGGCCCGGCAGGCCAAGAAGGAGATGATCGAGGCCAACCTGCGCCTCGTTATCTCCATCGCCAAGAAGTACACGAACCGCGGCCTGCAGTTCCTGGACCTGATCCAGGAGGGCAACATCGGCCTGATGAAGGCGGTGGACAAGTTCGAGTACCGGCGCGGCTACAAGTTCTCGACCTACGCGACGTGGTGGATCCGGCAGGCGATCACCCGCTCGATCGCCGACCAGGCCCGCACGATCCGCATCCCGGTGCACATGATCGAGACGATCAACAAGATCGTCCGTACCTCGCGCCAGATGCTCCACGAGATCGGCCGCGAGCCGACCCCGGAGGAGCTGGCCGAGAAATTGGCCATGCCGCTGGAGAAAGTGCGAAAAGTCCTGAAGATCGCCAAGGAGCCGATCTCCCTCGAAACGCCCATCGGCGACGAGGAGGACAGCCACCTCGGCGACTTCATCGAGGACAAGAACGTCGTCCTGCCGATCGACGCGGCGATCCAGTCGAACCTGCGCGAGACCACGACCCGCGTCCTGGCGTCGTTGACCCCGCGCGAGGAGCGCGTCCTGCGCATGCGCTTCGGCATCGGCATGAACACCGACCACACCCTCGAAGAGGTCGGCCAGCAATTCTCGGTGACCCGCGAGCGCATCCGGCAGATCGAGGCCAAGGCCCTGCGCAAGCTGAAGCACCCGTCGCGCAGCCGGAAGCTCCGGAGCTTCCTGGACAACTGAGCCCCCGTCGCGGATTCCGCGGCGCCTCTCCTTACGACCGCGTTGCCACCGGGCTGCGCGGCCCCCATTGTGGCGCCATGCTCGAACGCCGCCCGCCAACGCCCGGTTTGCCGACGGCCTTCGCGGACGGATCGGAAGCCGACGACGTGCCCTTCGGCGCGCTCCAGCCCTCGGTGGGCATCCGCGACTGGCTGCTGGGCGAGGGCGCCCGGCTGCAGAAGGCCGAGGACATGCTCTCCGGCCTCGCCGAGCGGCTGATCGCGGTGGGCGTGCCGGTGGACCGGGCCTCCACGGCGATCGACACCCTGCACTCGGAATATGCTGGGGTCGGCCGGGTCTGGACCCGGGACGGCGGCACCAGCGTGCGCCTGTTCCCGCACGGAAGCCGCTCGCAGGAGGCCTATCTCAACAGCCCTTTCCACACGGTCCACGAGACCGGCGAATGGCTGATCCTCGACGTCGCCAAGACGCCGGACGACGCCTACGCGATCATTCCGGACCTGAAGGCCGGCGGCTACACCCACTACGTCGTGGCGCCGCTGTTCTTCACCAACGGCACCAAGAACGGCATCACCTTCGCCACCCGGGCGCCGGAGGGTTTTCGCGATAACGACATCGCGATCCTGCGCTTCGTCATGCCGGCCTTGGCCGCCGTGGTGGAGATGCGCGTCCTCAACAAACAGCTCGACCACGTCCTGCGGCTCTATGTCGGCGACGAGCCGCACCGGGCGATCCTGGCGGGCGACATCCGCCGCGGACAGGTGACGCGGATCCGCTCGGCGATCCTGTTCGCCGACATGCGCGACTACACCCGCACCTCCGCCGACATGACTCCCGAGGAGGCGGTCGGGCTGCTCAACGTGTTCTTCGACTGCCTGGTGCCGCCGATCGAGCGCGAAGGCGGTGAAGTCCTGAAATATCTGGGCGACGGTCTGCTGGCGATCTTTCGCGAATCGGGAGACGATCTCGGGGGCGCCGCCAAGGGCGCGCTCACCGCGGCCCAGAACGCGTTGGCGGCCCTCGACGAGGCCAACGCCCTGCACCAGTTCTCGGTGCCGGTGGCCGCCGGAATCGCGCTCCACCACGGCGAGGCCGCCTACGGCAATGTCGGCTCGGGCTCCCGCCTCGACTTCACGGTGATCGGCCGCGACGTGAACCTCGCCAGCCGCCTGGCCCGGCTGAACCGGCAGCTCGGCGAGCCGCTGCTGATGTCAAAGCCGTTCGTGGATTTCCTCTGGGGCGATCCGATCCCGCTGGGCGAGCACGTGCTCGATGGCTTCCGCGAACCCATGCCGGTGTTCCGGCCGAAATTCTTGCGGCCGCGGGCGACCAATTGAGCGCCACCCACGGCACGCCCGGGTGCCGGGCGCTCATCCTGCGCCGGCGCAGCAGGTAGTGGGTATAGCGCTCGGCACTGTGCTCGATCGCGACGGGGTTTCAGTTCCTTCAACGGAACCGGGGCCCGAGCCTAACCCACGGTCCCTTATGCGTTCAGGTTCACCATGCCGGCAAGAACTCGGCGCTGTAGGAGGGTTGCCGAGAGCCCCAGACCGGATCGACCATCTTAAGGAGAGCTTTGCGTGCCAGGTCTGCTGTTCTGGTCAATACATCTTCTGGAATGTCAGACTCGCCTAGTATTTCAAAACAAGTAGACAGGCACGCGCGATATTCACCCATATGATACGCATTAATAGAAAATTCTTCTCGCAATCCGTACGTATAAATCCATGGAATTATAGCAATACCCTCGCTCGGCATTTTCGGAGAGGTTCCACCCTCACCATAGCGATACCCGGCCGCGAAGTTTCTCCTCCGATTGCAATATTGAATAGCTCCGTGGCGTGCTTCTGCCCGCGCCGGACAAATCGGTATCGCGCGGTCATAGAGCTGTAACACGTTGTGCTCGGGCTCATCCAACTGCTCCATAAGCCGACCGGCATTGAGCAAGCTCACATATATTTCTTCCTCCCAATACCCGAGATCAGCCCGCTTTAGATACAAATCCAGAGCCTTGCGATCTTCACCGATATCTCGGTAAGACCGTGCCAGATAGAACGTGTACCGCGCGATCATGACTGGATCTGTTTCGACAGCCAGTGCTTTTTCCATCGCTGCCAGATCCCGGTGCTCCGACATGTCGTCGCGATGCCGCCCCCCATCGACGCCGCGACGCATCGCAAGGAGCAGAGTTGGAGTATCCGGATTTCCTGAACATTCCAGGAACTCGTGCACAACACCGCGATAGCGCCACTTAAATTTGTTATTAATCAGCTGAACGCGCCAGTATTTCGTATGTCCGTCTAAGATCGTCAACATGTAACCGGCTTCAGTCAGCTTTGGCATCACGAAGCCATCCGGGATGACCAATTGATCATCGGCATCGATAATCAGCGAATAGGGTGCATGCGGGCGCGCGAGCGCCAAGGCCTCGTTCCGGTTGAAGGCAAAGTCGACCCAAGGTCGCTCGACAAGCGTGCCCGGAATGTCGGCCAACGCCGTACGGATGGCCTGTTGGGTCCCATCTGTTGAGCCGGTATCGACAATGACCCAATGATCAATCATCGACCTGACAGAATCGAGGCATCGATGAATAACATGCACTTCGTCTTTGACGATCATAGAGAGACAGATTTTTTGGCCGAAGCTATTCATGGCAATAAACCCGCCTGAAGGCACGATCATACACAATGGGTCATCCGGTGTTCGTCGATAGCCTAAAATTGCCCGACCACAAAGTGGGTATGCGAGCCACACTCCGATCTATTACCGCGCGTGCGCACAATTATCGAACATGATACTTGGTTTAATTGAGGTAAGATCGATAAATTAAACAAATATTAATTCCATCAAATCGATCTGATCCAGAAATCTCAGGCAGGAGTGTTGAATACGTAAGCGGTGGGGAGTTTGACGACACGGACAAGTCGCGTGGCGTTTGTCCACCGCGGTCCAACCGGTCACCGAGTGGGGCAAATGTCAGTTCGACCCTTCGGCGAGGCGTGCGTGCGGCGCCCCTCGACAAGCGCAAAATCGAAATACGCGTAGTCGAAGTGCCCTGACATTCGAGCACTGACTGCGGCCCCGCCGCTGTCGCTTCAACACATCCCACCAGCGGTGTCGGGGTTGACCGATGCCGCGCGAGGCACCAAATCTCACACTGTTCCAGGGAGATCCCCGGCAAGGGGCTGAGAAACCGCTGGCACGTCCTAACGGACCTGCGGCGCGGAAATCCTTCGAACCTGATCCGGCTCATACCGGCGTAGGGATTGGACCGCGGCCGCCCGAAAGGCAGGCCACAGCTTCTCACCGAAGCAGACGGCCCGATCTTCGCGACGGAATCCCGCGGAGATGATCTTGGCCTTTGACCGCCCCGTTTCACCGATCGGACGCCGCCGTATTCCGGCCGGTCTCTCCACGCCGGCTTCGCTGCCCGCGCGGGCGGATGTCGCCGTCGTCGGCGGCGGGCTGATCGGCCTGTCGATCGCGTGGCGCCTGGCCCGGGCGGGCCGCGCGGTGGTCGTCGTCGAGCGCGACACGATCGGCGCCGGGGCGAGCCTGGCCGCCACCGGCATGCTCGCCCCGGCCGCCGAGCACGAGCCCGGCTCGGACCCGCTCCTGCCGCTGGCCCTCGAATCCCTCCGGCTCTGGCCGGGCTTTCGCGATGCGCTCGAAGCCGAGACCGGCCTGCCGATCGATTACCGTCCGGATGGCACAATCGTGGTCGCCATCGGCCGCGACGAGGTCGAGCGCCTGCGCTTCCGCTACGATTTGCAGCGCCGTTCGGGCCTCGACGCTGCGTGGCTGCCGGGCACCGAGGTGCGGCGCCTGGAGCCGGGCCTGCGCCCTTCGGTCACCGCAGGCGTCCATTGCCCTCTGGATCACCAGGTCGATCCCCGCCTCGTGATAGCGGCGCTGGCCGAGGCCTGCCGGCGCGCCGGCGTCACCCTAGTGGAGCACACAGCCGTGACCGGGCTCGACTGGTCCGGTGGGGCCGTCACCGGCATCCGCGTCGGCGAGCAGGGCGTGACGGCCGGCACCGTCGTGCTGGCGTCGGGCGCCTGGAGCGGGGAGGGCGGGCTGCTGCCCGAAGCCCTGGCCCTGCCGGTGCGCCCGCTCAAGGGCCAGTCCCTGGCCCTGCGCACAACCGCCCGCACCGGCACGCTCAGTCGGATGATCTGGACCGAGCAGGTTCACATGGCGCCGAAGAGCGACGGCCAGCTAATCGTCGGCGCCACCGTGGAGGATTGCGGCTTCCGGCCCGGCGTCACCGCTGGCGGCCTCTTTGCCCTGCTGGAGGGCGCCCGCCGGGTGCTGCCCGGCATCGAGGAGATGGAGGTCGAGGCCGTGTGGAGCGGCTACCGCCCGACCTCGGACGACGACGCGCCGATCATCGACACCCTGGCGCCGGGCCTCGTCGCCGCCACCGGCCATCACCGCAACGGCTACCTGCTCGCCCCGGTCACCGCCGACGCGGTGGCCGAACTCGTTACACGCGGCGCGCTGCCGGAGATCGCCAAGCCGTTCACCCGGGCGCGCTTCGACCAACCCGAACCCCGGAGGGCCTCCGCATGAAGCTTCTGGTGAACGGCGAGCCGCGCGAGCACGCGGCCGAGACCATCGCGGCCCTGTTCCGAATCGAGGCCGAGGAGACCGGCATCGAGAGCCCGCAGGGCGTCGCCATCGCGCTGAACGGCCGCGTGCTGCGCCGTCGGGACTGGGACACGACCCCGGTCGCCGAGGGTGACCGCGTCGAGATCGTCCGCGCCATGCAGGGAGGTTGACCATGGACCAGATCGTCACGCCGCTGCGTCCCGGCGCCGAGGCGGATCGCTTCACCGTCGCCGGGGTGGAGCTGTCCTCGCGGCTCTTCATCGGCACCGCCGGCTACCCGACCCAGGCGATCATGCGCGACGCCGTCGCGGTTTCCGGGGCCGAGGTGGTGACCGCCTCGATCCGCCGAGTCTCGCTTCAGGGCCACGGCTCCGACACGGTGCGCATCCTCAAGGGCAAGCGCTTCCTGCCCAACACCGCCGGCTGCGAGACCGCCCGGGACGCGATCATGACCGCCGAGCTCGCGCGCGAAGCGCTCGACACCAACTGGATCAAGGTCGAGGTCATCGGCGACCGGGAGACCCTCTACCCGGACGTGGCCGAGCTGATCGAAGCCTGCCGCCACCTCGTGGACGAGGGCTTCGTGGTCCTGCCCTATTGCAACGACGATCCGGTGGTCTGCCAGCGCCTGGAGGATCTCGGCTGCGCCGCAATCATGCCCATGGGCTCGCTGATCGGCTCCGGCATGGGGGTGGCCAACCCGGCCAATATCGAGCTGATCTGCCGCCGGGCCGGCGTGCCGGTGATCGTCGATGCCGGTATCGGCACCGCCTCCGACGCGGTCATCGCCATGGAGCTCGGCGCGGCCGCCTGCCTGATCAACACCGCCATCGCCAAGGCCGACGACCCGGTGCGGATGGCCCGCGCCATGGGCCGCGCCGTCGAGGCGGGCCGCGACGCCTATTGCGCCGGCCGGATCCCGCGCCGCGGCCGGGCCGACCCGTCGAGCCCGCAACTCGGCCTCGTCGGCTCGTGAGGCCGCTGCCGTCGCGGTTGCTCGCGGTGACGGACCGGCACGGGCAGTCTCGTCCCCTGGCCGACACCGTGCAGGCGGTTCTCGACGGCGGCGTCCGCTGGGTCTGGTTCCGCGACCGCGATCTGGATCCGGAAGCGCGGTCGTGGCTCGGCGCGGATGTCGCCGCCCGGACGCGCGCGGCCGGCGCCTTCCTCACGGTCGGCGGCGATGTGGCGCTGGCCCAGGCGCTCGGTGCAGACGGCGTGCATCTCGGTGGTGGAAGCGGGCCAGAGGCGATTGCCGCGGCGCGCGAGGTTCTGCGACTTGGCGCGCTGATCGGCGTCTCGGTTCACACGCACGCCGAGGCGGAGATCGCTGCCACGGCCGGCGCTGACTACATCACCCTGAGCCCGATCTACCCCACCGCCAGCAAGCCCGGCTACGGCCCGGCCCTCGGCCCGGAGGGCATCGCCACGGCCCGGGGCGCCGGCCTGCCGGTCGTGGCGCTCGGCGGCGTCACGCCGGATCGGGTTCCCGCGTGCCGGGACGCGGGCGCAGCCGGCATCGCCGTGATGGGCGGGCTGATGCGCGCGGCCGACCCCGCTGCTGCGGCCCGTGCTTTCCTGGCCGCTTGGGCCGCGTGATCGGCCGCTACTGGGCCGCCAAAAAGTCCCCGACTTCGAGCAGCACGAACTCGTTGTCGTCCGCCTTCGCCGGGTCGCGGCTGGCCGAGTAGGGCAGGTTGTTGTCGTTGCCGACGATGATGTGCGTGGCATCGACCCGGTCGACGTTCTCGATGGTGAAGAACGGGAAGGCGAGGGCGCCGTCGGTCAGCGGCTTGCGGGCGAGATGCTGCGGGTCGGCAATGTGCAGCAGGTCGATCGCGCCGATCTTGCGCACCGGGCCACCGACATTCGCCTCGCTCATCTCGATCTTGAACACCCGCTTGAACTTGGCCGGCGTCGCGAAGCAGTCCGGGCGCTTCTCGCCGGCCGGGCAGGCGCGCTCGGTGGTGCCCTCGTTGTCGTCGCGCTCGATGATGAGGCCGTGGGTCGCGTCGATCAGGTTGAAGTCGCCGATGGCGTTGCCGTTGGCCTCAAGCACATATTTCCAAGAGCGCCCGGTCCAGCGCGCGGCGGCGACGTCGAATTCGAGGATGCGCAGGAAGGCGTGGCCCTCGGCATCCTGCTCGAACGCCTTCTTGTCGGCGTCCCAAACCGGCCCTTCGAGGAGCGGATAGAGGTATTTGCCGTCGGGCGAGGCGGCCATGCCCTCGAAACCCTTCGAGCGGCGGATGTCGAAGGCCACCGTGCCGCCCGGGGCGCCGGGCGTCGTTACCGCGGGATGGTCGGGCGAGCGCAGCACCTTGCCGTCGAGCTGGGTCTCGAACACCGCCTCGACCCGGCCGGTCTTGTCGGCGCGGATCAGGTAGGGGCCGAACTCGTCGCCGATCCAGATCTTGTCGCCGACGAACTGAAAGCTCTCGGTGTCGAAGTCGGACCCGGTCAGGTAGCGGGTCGCGGTCGCCTCGTTGGCGATCCGGAACGGCACGCGCTCGTCGGGATCGCGCAGGAACACGGTGCCCAGCCGCTCCACCGTGCCGGCCTTCCAGTTCATGCGGTAATGGTTGAGGTACAGCATGGCGTCCGGCGAATTCGCCTTCGCGCCGAAGCCGTTATCGGTGATCACCCAGAACGTCCCGTCCGGCATCCGCTTGATGCCGGAATGGCCCTGGAGCGGGACGCCCGCCAGGGGCAGCTTCACGCCGGTGGGCCGGCCGTCATCCAGGATCTCGACGGTGCCGGGCTGATCGACCCGCCGGCCGGTGGTGAATTTGCCGGTCACCTTCAGGTCCGCCGGCACATCGGCGGGCGGCGCAACGAAGCTCAGGGCCGGCAGGACGACATGGCCCGCCAAGGTGGCTGGGAAGAGTGTTTCGGCGGATGCGCCCGAGATGAGGCCGAGACAGGTCGCGACGAACAGGGCCGGAAAGCAGGGCAAACGCATCGTGGCAGGATCCAGCGAGGAAGGTCCGCCACATGGCAGAGCCATGCGTCACGTCGGTGACACTGCTGAATGACCCCCACACCCATGATGTCCGCACAACGCCACGTGCAGGCCGTGAAGCGCCCGCTTCCGCGTGCGCGCCATCGTCCCGCGCGCCTCGGGCACCGAAAGGGGCGCCGGAGGCGGCAATCTAGAGCCGGCGACGGTGCAAGAGAGCCTGCTCCACCTGCGATTCTGGATCCCGGGCTCCGCTGCGCGACCCCGGGATGACACGATCGGCGCTCCGGCGCCCCGGCAGCTCCCGAGCATCCGAGAGGAGGGCCTTTCCATCTGCCAGAGGATGGGTCGTCAGCGCCAAGAATGTATGCCTCAATCCGCGCCCCGATTCCGAGGGTGGCGTTGCGGGCAGACCGATCGTCTTTTGGCTGGCGCTGGCTCGCCCGCGCCCTCGCGTTGCGCCGGGGACAGGTCGTCCGGCTGCTGCTCGCCATCGCGGCCGGCTACGGCGTCGGGCTGGTCTTCCCGGTGGCGACTCAGCGGATCGTCGACGCGATCGTGGCGGGGCGGGCCGACCTGCCGCTGCTCGGATTGGCGGTCCTCGCCATCCTGTCGATCGGCGCAGAGGTTTTGCTCACCGCGTTCCGAGGTCGCCTGATCATCGCGCTCGCGGTCTTCCTCGACCGCCGGATGTCGCGCCGGGTCTTTGCGCATCTGCTGCGGGTGCGGATCGACGGCGCTGGCTTCAAGTCCGGTGACGTCCTGAATCACTTCCAGCAGATCACGAAGATCCGAGACTTCGTCCTGCATCAGGTGCCGAACACAGTGATCGATGCCGGCGGCGCGCTCGTCGCGTTCGCCCTCGTCTTCCATTACGACCTGTTCGTCGGAACCGTGCTCGTCCTCGCAGCGCCCGTCATCATCGTGATTGCGAGCAACCAGATCAGCGGCGTCTGGAAATCTGCGAAAGCCTTCTACACGGCACTGGGCGTTCGCGATGGCACCCTGGCGGAGAGCGTGAACGGCCTGCCCACGGTGAAGGCGCTCGCCCTCGAAGCAGGGCGCATGCGGCGCTGGGCTACGGTCACCGACACGACGCTCGCCGAGTTGAGCGCCGTCATGGATCTGCAGCGCCGTTACGGGCTCCGGTCGCAGGCGGTCTCCCGGGCCATGACCCTGCTGGTGATCGGCGTCGGCTGCTGGCGCATCTATGGCGGGCACCTGACGGTGGGCGAGTTCCTTGCGATCCAGGTGGTCTCGGCCCGGATCACCGGCCCGCTGCTCGGCAGCGCCGACATCCTGCGCATGACCCAGGAGGTGAACGTCGCGCTCCGGGAGATCGGCGGCTTCCTCGCTCTGCCGCGCGAGCGGGCGAACCGCCACCCGCCTGTCCGGCAAATCGGCCCCGGCGGCATCCGGCTCGATCGGGTCTCGCTGACCTATCCGGGCGCCGCGCGGCCGGCCCTGCACGACATTAGAGTCACACTGCCGGAGCGCGGAATCGTCGCCATCGTCGGCCGCAACGGCTCGGGCAAGTCGACCCTGCTGCGGATCCTGCTCGGCCTGCAGCGGGACTATACCGGCCGGGTCGAGATCGGCGGCGCCGATCTGCGGGACTACGATCCCCGGTGGCTGCGGGGACGGATCGGGACCGTAGACCAGGATACGGTGCTGTTCTCGGGAAGCGTGCGCGAGAACCTGGGTGGCCAGCGCCCGGACGCTGCGGCCCTCGACGCGGCACTGGACTTCGCGGGGCTGCGGGCGCTGGTTGAGAGCCTGTCCGAAGGGCTCGAAACCCACCTCGGGGAGGGCGGCCGGACCCTGTCCGGCGGTCAGCGCCAGCGCCTGTCCATCGCCCGGGCGGTGATCCGCAACCCGCCGGTGGCGCTCCTCGACGAGCCGACGGCCTTCCTCGATCCGGAAGCCGCCCTGGCGCTGGAGCGGAACCTCACCGTCTGGGGCCGCGAGCGGCTGCTGATCCTCGTGACCCACCACCTCGCGGCGGCCCGTCAGGCCGACCGGATCCTGGTCCTCGACGGCGGCCGCCTGCTCGGCGACGGCCGACACGAGGATCTGCTCAGAACGGTGCCGCTCTACGCGGCGCTCTGGGAGGATTACACCCGCTCGATGGTCGAGACCGGGAAGGAGCCGGAGCCCGCGATCTAGCACATAGTCCCAGGCACCGGGCCCAGGATGATGCGCTAGGGCTTCGGTTCTGCATCGTCTTTTTCCGAAAGCCGGAAACCACCTTTCGAGACGATGCTCTAACCCTGCTTCGCCGCCGGCCCGTAGGGCGGGCGCGGGATCGCCCGGTGGGCGGCCCGGAGTGCCGCAGACCAGCGTTCGCGCAGATCGTGAAAGTAGCCTTCGCCGGCCTCGATCCGGTGGTTCACCTCGAGGTCGAGGGCGCCGCGGCGGGCCACGGCGATGTCGATCGGCAGGCCGACGCCGAGATTCGAGCGCATGGTCGAATCCATCGAGACCAGGCTGACCTTCAGGGCGTCGTAGAGGTCGCTCTCGAACTTCACGGCGCGGTCGAGGATCGGCTTGCCGTATTTGTGCTCGCCGATCTGAAGGAACGGCGCGTCGGTGCTGCACTCGATGAAGTTGCCGGCCGAGTAGATCAGGAACAGCCGCATGTCCTCGCCGGCGATCTGGCCGCCGAACAGCAGCGAGATCGAGAACCGGATGCTGGCCGCCTCGAACCCGTCCTTCTCGATCGCCCGCACCCGCCGGATGGCGCGGCCGATGAGCTGCGCCGCCTGGAACATGGTCGGCGCCTCGATCAGCTTTTGGGCCGGCTCGCCCTCGTCGCCGGGCACGCCTTCCTGCAGCAGGCTCAGCACCGATTGCGTGATCGACAGGTTGCCGGCCGAAGCCAGCATCATCACCCGCTCGCCCGGCACGTTGAAGTGGTGGAGCTTGCGGTAGGTCGAGATGTCGTCGAGCCCCGCATTGGTGCGGGTGTCGGCGACCATCACGAGCCCCTCCTCGACGAGGACACCGACGCAGTAGGTCATGGCTTTCGGGCTCTCGCGGAAGGCCCCCGGCTGGTGCCGAAGGCCGGTCTCTTGGGAATCAGGATTGAGCGGCGCCCCTGCCTTGCTCGACGCGGAGCTTGACGTCCAGTGTCTCGGTGCCGCCGCCGGTACGGCTGCCGCGGATCGGCGCCGCGCCCAGGTAGTCGAGCCCCGTGGCGACCCGGATGGTGCCGTCCGAGTACGCGTTCTCGTAGCACGGGTCGAACGCCACCCAGCCGAGATCCGGCACCAGGGCCTCGGCCCAGCCATGCGGCGCCTCGACATCGGCCTCGCCATCGTCGCGGGCGCGATAGCCGGCGACGTAGCGGGCCGGGATGCCGAGATGGCGGGCGGCGGCGATGAAGACGTGGGCCAGGTCCTGGCAGACGCCCTTGCCGGCGGCGAAGGCTTTTGCGGCGGGCACGGCGTTGGCGGCCGGCCCGGCCTCGTAGGCCACGACCTCGGGCACGGCGTTGCGCAGGCGGTGCAGCACCGCGAGCGCCGTGCCGTCGCCGTCGGTGGCGACCCGCTCGGCGAAGACCTGCAGCTCCGCGCTCGTGGCGCAGAGATCCGTGTCCCGCAGGTAGAACGCGTCCGGCAGCCGCTCAACCGTTCCGCGGATCACTCCATGGGTGTCCTCGGTATCGACCGCGCCGGTGACCCGGATGGTCAGGGCGTCCGCCGGCTCGTCCGGGGTGAACCAGTGGACGATGTTGCCGAACCCGTCCTCGCGGGCGGTGAGCCGCCCGTCGATGGAGGTGTCGATCCGCCAGGTGCGGACATATTGCCCGTCATGATCCCGCGGGGTCAGCCGCATGACCTGCACCAGCCCGCGGGCCGGCTGCTCATAGGTGTAGATGGTCTCGTGGACCACGCGGATGCGCATGCGCCGGGCCTGTCCGTCCTGTTCAGCCGACCAGATACTGCTTGGCGATGGCTTCGCCCACCTTGTTGTTCTCGGCGATGAACGCCTCGACGAACTCGTGAAGCCCGGAGGCGAACACCCGGTCGATATCCTCGCTCTCGAGCTTGGCCAGCATGTTGCCGGCCAAGCGCTGGCTCGGTCCGCGGCGGCCGTAGGCGTCGGCGATGAGGTCGAGATACTCGACGATGACGCCGTAGCAATTGGCGAACGAGCGCGGCATCTGCTTGTTCAGCATCAGCAAGTCGGCCACCAGCAGCGGCTTGACGCTCTCGCGATAAACCCAGTGATAGGCGTTGAAGGCCGAGACTTCCCGCAGGATCGTGGTCCACTGGAAGTAGTCGAGGCTGCCGCCCACCGTCTCGTTCTGCGGGAGCAGGATCTGGTATTTCACGTCGAGGATGCGGGCGGTGTTGTCGGCCCGCTCGATCGCGGTGCCGAGCCGGGTGAACCAGAACGCGTCGTTGCGCAGCATCGTCCGGAAGGCCGAACCGTCGAAGGTCAGCGACACCGTCTTCACCCAATCGAGGAACCGGCCGAACTCGTCGCGGCTGAGGTCCTTGCCGGCGTAGTTGCGCAGCTCCAGCCAGGCGCCGTTGATCGCGTCCCACATCTCGGTGGTGAGCGCCGTACGGACCGAGCGGGCATTCTCGCGGGCCGCCTCGATGCAGGAGCGGATCGAGGACGGGTTGTGCGGGCTGAAGGCGAGGAAGTCGCAGACCGTGTCGGCGTTGACCACGCTGTAATGCGGCTTGAACAGGTCCGGGTCGCCGGCCGAGGCGAGGGCGGAGTCCCACTCGTTGGTCTCGCCGCCGCCGTAGCTCGTGGGCAACGAGGCCAGCCGGTGCGCCGCGTCGAGGATGCGCGCGACGAAGTCGGCGCGCTCGACGTAGCGCGAGAGCCAGAAGAGGTTGTCGGCAGTCCTGGACAGCATGTTTGCGACTCGGATCGGCTCGGCGGCAGGCGGCGCGTCTGGATGAGGGGAGCGTCTGTACCTTTACGCGTCGAGCACCCAGGTGTCCTTCGTACCACCACCCTGGCTGGAATTGACGACCAGGGATCCTTCCTTCAGCGCGACCCGGGTCAGCCCGCCGGGCACGATCCGGATCTGGTCGGCGCCGTTGAGCACGAACGGCCGCAGGTCCACGTGGCGCGGGGCCACTCCGGAGGCCACGAAGGTCGGGCAGGTCGAGAGCGACAGGGTCGGCTGGGCGATGAAGCCGTCCGGGGCGTGCCGGAGCTTCTTGGCGAAATCCTCGATCTCGCGCTTGCTCGCATGCGGCCCGACCAGCATGCCGTAGCCGCCCGAGCCGTTGACCTCCTTCACCACCAGCTCGGACAGGTTGTCCATCACGTAGGCGAAGGACTCCTTCTCGCGGCAGCGATAGGTCGGCACGTTGTGCAGGATCGGCTCCTCGCCGGTGAAGAATTTTACGATTTCCGGCATGTAGCTGTAGACGGCCTTGTCGTCCGAGATGCCGGTGCCGACGGCATTCGCGAGCGTCACCGAGCCCCGCTCGTAAGCGTTCATCAGGCCCGGCACGCCAAGCACCGAATCGGGGCGGAACACCAGCGGATCCAAAAAGTCGTCGTCGAGGCGGCGATAGATCACGTCGACCCGGCGCGGCCCCTCGGTGGTCCGCATGTAGACCACGTCGTCCTTGGTGAAGAGGTCGGACGCCTCCACCAGCTCGACGCCGAGCTTGTCCGCCAAAAATGAGTGCTCGTAGAAGGCCGAGTTGTAACGACCGGGGGTCAGCAGCACCACGGTCGGGTCGCGGGTGGCCGAGCCCGGAGCCAAGCTGCGCAGGGTCGCGAGCAGGGCGTCCGGATAGTTCTCCACGGGCGCGACCCGGTGCTTGGAGAACAGGTCCGGGAACAGGCGCAGCATCACCTCCCGGTTCTCCAGCATGTAGGAGACCCCGGACGGGATCCGGGCATTGTCCTCGAGGACGAAGAAATCCTTCTCGCCGGTGCGGACGATGTCGATCCCGGCCACGTGGACGTAGAGGTCGTGCGGCACCCGGAACGAGCGCATCTCCATGCGGTAATGGGCGTTCCGGTAGACGAGATCGGCCGGGATGATGCCCGCCTTGATGCATTCCTGGGCGCCGTAGACGTCCTTCAGGAACAGGTTGATCGCGGTCACCCGCTGCTTGAGCCCGCGCTCCAGGAAATCCCATTCCGGCTTGGTGATCACCCGCGGGATGATGTCGAAAGGGATCAGCCGCTCGGTGGATTCATTGTCGCCGTAGACCGCGAAGGTGATGCCGATCCGGCGGAACAGCAGCTCGGCCTGGCTCCGGCGGGTGTTGAAATGCTCGGGGGGGGTGGTCTCGAGCCAGGCCTTCAGCTTGCCGTAGGCGTCGCGGACGGCGGCCGGATCGGCGGCGCCGGTGCCGATCCCGTTCATCTCGTCGAAGGCCGTCAACGCCATTCCGATTCTCCCTCACGCTCCCGCTCTTCAGGCAAGAGGCGCGCCATCGTTCGAGCGCTATACGCGCGGTCGACAACGCTCAAGTGGGCTGGAAGATCAGAACAGCTTGAGCCCTTTCAGACTGGCATGTCCGTTTCGACCAAGGATGACATGGTCGTGAACCACAATTTTCAGGGGTGCCAAGACCGAGACGATCTCGCGGGTCATCGCCACGTCGGCCGCGGACGGGGCCGGGTCGCCGGACGGATGGTTATGGGCCAGGATGATCGCGGTCGCCGAGAGCTCCAGCGCCCGGCGGGCGACCTCCCGGGGATAGACCGGCGTGTGGTCGACCGTGCCGCGCCCCTGCACCTCGTCGGCGATGAGGTGGTTGCGCTTGTCGAGGAACAGGATGCGGAATTCCTCGCGCGGCGCGAACGCCATGGTGGTGCGCAGATAGTCGTGGAGCGCGCTCCATGAATTGAGCAGGTCGCGCTCGCGGAGCGCCCCCCGGGCGAGCCGCCGCCCCGCGGCCTCGATCACCTTGAGGTCGGCGGCGACCCCGGCGCTCACGCCCTCGACCTCCATCAGCCGGGCCGGCTCGGCGCTCAGCACCTCGGCGAAGCTGCCGAATCGGGCAACCAGCGCCTTGGCGAGCGGCTTCACGTCCCGCCGGGGAATCGCCCGGAACAGGACCAGTTCCAGCAACTCGTAATCCGGCAGGGCGTCGCCGACCGCCGCGAACTTCTCCCGCAGGCGGTCGCGGTGGCCGTGATAATGCGGCGGCTCCTTGGCGGCCGGAACGGCGCTCTCGGCGAACAACCCCGCCGTGCCGTCCTCCGGCGCCACGGCTGGTCAGGCCGCGGGGTTGATGGGCTGATGCAGCCCCTTGGGCGAGATCGTGAAGATCTCGACGCCAGTCTCGGTCACCGCCACGGTGTGCTCGAACTGGGCGGAGAGCGACCGGTCGCGGGTCACCGCGGTCCAGCCGTCGCCCAGGACCTTCACGGCCGGCCGGCCGAGATTGATCATCGGCTCGATGGTGAAGAACTGGCCGGGCTTGAGCGGCACGTCGTAGCTCGCCTCGACGTAGTGCAGGATGGTCGGCGCGTCATGGTAGATCCGCCCGAGGCCGTGGCCGCAGAAGTCGCGCACCACCGAGCAGCGCTCGCTCTCGGCATAGGTCTGGATCGCCCGGCCGATATCGTTGGTCGAGCCGCCGGGCTTCACCGCCGCGACGCCGCGCATCAGGGCCTCGTAGGTGATCTCGCACAGGCGCTGCGCCTTGCGGGGCACCTCGCCGACATAGGCCATCCGGCTCGAATCGCCGTGCCAGCCGTCGAGGATTAGGCAGCAATCCAAGTTGACGATATCGCCCTCGCGCAGGGGCTTGTCGTTCGGGATGCCGTGGCAGACCACGTGATTGATCGAGGTGCAGATCGACTTCGGATAGCCGCGATAGAGCAGCGAGGCCGGATAGGCCCCGTGATCCATGGCGAATTCGTAGGCGAGCTTGTCGAGCTCCTCGGTGGTGACGCCGGGCTGCGTCGCCTCCATCAGGACGTCCAGGGCCTCGGCGGTCAGGCGCCCGGCCCGGCGCATGCCCTCGAATCCCTCCGGGCCGTGGATCGGCGGCTCCGGCGCGCGGCGCGTGCCCTGCGCAGTGGCCTGTTCCTGTTGCATCGTCGAGACTTTTTGCGGCGTCGTAAATCGGTTGTTCGACCTATGTACGGTGCGGGGCGCGGCAGGCCAAGCCGCCAGCGCCCGGCGGTACACCGTCACGCAGCCGGGGAGGCTTGCGCCGGCCGCGGGGCTGGCGGCATAAGCGGCCGCGAGGTGCCCCGGAGCGCCCGGGCAGATTCGCCCGCGCGGACGGGTGCGGGGCAGGCGAGGGCCGTATGGCAGGCAAGGCGGTACCGCACTTCCACAACGAGCCGGGCGTGCCGGTGATCGCGGTCGGGGTGAAGGAATTCATGTGCATCGGCGCGCTGCCGCCGTTCGACCACCCGCACGTGTTCCTCGACATGGGCGCCGACACCGAGATCATCTGCCAGTACTGCTCGACGCTCTATCGCTACCGCGCCGGCCTGAAGGCCGACGAGGCCGATCCGCAGGCCTGCGTCTGGCACGACGCCGCCGCCATCGCCGCGGAGTAGCACACCCTCCCTTGCCCTCGGACAGTCGAACGCCCCTAGAGATCGGAATCGTCGGGGCCGGGATCGGCGGTCTGACCGCGGCCCTGGCCCTGTCGGATGCCGGGCACGCCGTCACGGTGATCGAGCGCCGCACCGGCTTCAGCGAGGTCGGGGCCGGAATCCAGATCTCCCCGAACGCCAGCCGGGTGCTGGCCGAGCTCGGCCTCTCGGCGGCCCTGCGCCGGGCGGCGAGCGAGCCGCCTTCGGTGGAGGTGCGCGCCCTCGACAGCGGCCGGCGGATCGGCGGCGTCGCCCTCGGCGCGGCGGCGCAGCAACGCTTCGGCGCGCCCTACTACGTGATCCACCGGGCCGACCTGCAGACCCTGCTGCTCGACGCCCTGCGCAGCCGCCCGGCGATCCGCCTGATGATGGGCCGCGACATCACCGGCCTGGCCGAGACCGATTCCGGCGCCGTCCTCACCGCCGAGAGCAGCGGCGGCGCCCAGGCCCTGCCGTTCGACCTGGTGATCGGCGCCGACGGGTTGCGCTCGCGCCTGCGCGCCCATCTCGACGCGGCGCCGCTGCGACCGGGCCGGGCGGCGGCCTGGCGCGCCCTGATCCCGAGCGAGGCGGTGCCCGAGGCGTTGCAGGGCCCGGCCACGGGCCTTTGGCTCGGCCGGGGCCGGCACGTTGTGCATTACCCGGTGCGGGGCGGCCGCTTCCTCAACGTCGTGGCGGTGGTGCCCGAGGCGGTGGGCGACGAGGATTGGGGGCGGCTGGGCGAGCCGGCGGTCCTGCGCGCGCATCTGCGCGGCTGCGCCGGCCCCTTGCGCGATCTGCTGAGCCTGCCCGATTCTTGGCTGGTCTGGTCGCTGGCCGACCGGGCCGTGGCCCGTCCTCTGGCCGCCGGCCGGGTGGCGCTGCTCGGCGACGCGGCGCACCCGGTCCTGCCCTACCTCGCACAGGGGGCCGGTCTGGCGATCGAGGATGCCGCCGTGCTGAGCCGCGCCCTGGCGGACCACGCCGACGTTTCCGCGGCGCTCGCCGCCTATTCCGCCGCCCGGACGGCCCGGGTGCGGCGGGTGCAGTGGGCGGCGCGCTCCAACGGCCGGACCTACCATGCCGGCCGCCTCCTGAGCTTCGCCCGCAACACCGTGATGGCCCGCCTCGGCCCCGACGGCATGCGCGACCGCTACGCTTGGCTCTACGGCTGGACGCCCCCCGCTTGATCACGCGCGCTGGCGCCGCTACCGAGGGGCCCATGCGGACGTGGCGGAACCGGTAGACGCACGAGACTTAAAATCTTGCGGCCGCAAGGCCGTGCGGGTTCGAGTCCCGCCGTCCGCACCAACACCTGGCAGGCTTGTGAATATCCGGCCTCACCGACCGGGGTAACGGTAGCCCCTCGCACGGGACGCGCAAGCGGCCTCGAACCTGTGACTCCTACCTTGTCAAGGTAGCGTGCTGACGGGCGCCAGCTTGGCATCCGCAAGACTTGGCGTCCGTATGACTTGGCGGAGGGAGCGGGCTTCGAACCTGCAACCAAACCGTTATGAGCGGTCGGCTCGCATCGTCGGATGATGGACTGGTCAGACTGGTACCGCCGGGATGGATGGACAGCCGACTCACGCTGCCGACCATCGGACGTTGCAACCCCAGAGATGGAGCTCACAATGAACCCCGAAGAGGAGGTGCAATGGCTGCGGCTGCGTATCGTCGCGTTGGAAGCGAAGGCCTCCGAGGCGGAACGCCAGATCCGAACCTTAGGCTGGGGCATGCTGTTTTTGTTGGCCGTCGCTTGTGCGGACTTCATCCGAATATTCGTCGCATAAGCGACACCTCAACTCGGACGTGCCTGGCGATCAGCTGGACCAGTTCGAGCGAGGCCGCCGCGCGTTCGGCGGTCAGTGTACTGGCGACGGCTGGCACGGATGCCAGCCGCCCCAGTGGCCGAGCCAGCCAAAGGTGCGCTCGACCACCCAGCGCCGCTCCAGCACGACGAAGCCCGTCTGATCGGGTTCCTTCTCGACGACGCGGTGGCGCATGCCGGGGATATGGCACCACTCCCGGCAGCGCTCGGCCGGAAGGCGCCATCCAGAATGGCCAGAGACAGGCTGGGCCACTGCTCTTTGCCATCATCGAGGGCCGACAGCGTGTCGCGATCCTGCACGTTGGCCGGCACCACGGCCATCGCCAGGATGTGACCCTCGGCATCGACCAGGGCCATGCGTTTGCGCCCGACCAGCCTTTTGGCTCCGTCGTAGCCGCGCGGCCCGCGTACGCCGATGCACAGGACGCTTTGTGCGTCGATGATCGCCACCCGCGGCGTGGGACACCGGCCGCAGCGCCGTCGCTGCCGACGGACCAGAGCCCGCCTCCGGCTCTCGAACAGGCCCTTATCGATCCAGCGCCGGAACCAGCCGTAGCATTACAGTTGCGTTTTTTGGCTTTTCCGTCGTCGGCCTATTTTGCTGGGCTCACGGCGGTGACCCCCTTTGTCGTCCGACGCTCGACGTTTGAGATGGGCGTCTTGGGCAGCCGCTTGATGCGTACGTCGCCAGAGCGACCACGCGATGACGTGGGCGGGCTGGATGCGCCGCTGCGCCAGCCGCACGGCGAGGCGGCGGATCTCCTGGACCGACCAGCGGATCAGTGAGCGCGCCGCCTTGGGGGGCGTGATCTCGTCCTGGCTCGTCTTTTTGGGGGCGGCGCGTTGGCGTGATGGTGGATCACCGCCAGCAGGGCGAAGGCCATCATCACCAGGCTGACGTGCCGGTGCCAGCCATGCCAGGAGCGGGTCTCGTTGTGAGCGAGCCCAAGTTCGGACTTGGCCGTCTCGAACGCGTCCTCGATCGTCCAGCGCCGGCCCTCGACCGCCACCAGGGTCGCGATCGGCGTGCCGGCCGGGCAGCAGGTCGTGAAGTAGGCCCGCTCGCCGTCAGCCAAGCTCCGGCGGATCAGCAGGCCGCGCGTCCACACGCCGGTCTGGTCGTCGTCGACGCCAGCGAGGTCGGCCAGCTCGCAATAGTATTTGTGTTGCGACACGAGACAGATGGGGACGGTCAGCAGAGGACCTCAAACAGGCTCTCAGCCCCAGAGCCGGCTAAGGGCGCCCCACACCGTCCTTGCGAGCGCTGCGAAGCAACCTAGGGCGGCGCGCGATCTCCAAGTGTTGCGTTTCCCTAAGTTGCTTCGCTGCGCTCGCAATGACGGTGGGGCGTTTGTCTTGACACCGGCGCCACGTCGTGCCCCGATGCTCTCAAGTTCTCAGATAACAACCTCAACAATTTCTTTGAAAAATCATTCCGCCGTCTGATTATTCGCCAAGCGGCGCTGGGCATTTTCCTCAGGCTTATCTTGGCCTCAGCTTATTGATAGACAAAACCTGTTCGCGGGAGAATCATCGTGTTTTCAGCGTACCTGAAATACGTCGGCAGCTCCTATCATCCGCCCGCGGAGACGACGAAAACGTCCACGCCTTCAACTTTGGATCGGCGCAGCCGGACGACCGCCACGCAATCGACCACGACGACGGACACGGACAAGAAATCCTTCTCGCAGGTCGCCGTCGACGCCCGGAAGTTTCTCAATGCCGGCTATCAGAAGCTCGGCAAGGTGGCCGATGCCGCCACCACCGATCAGGATTGGCACGGCACCATCCGCATCCAGAATCTGGACCGCCGCGCGCTCTACGCCATCGCCACGAATCACGGCAGTCTGTTCTCCGCGACCGAGGTAAAGGCGGCCAAATCCGAGGTCGCGTCCATCGAGGCCCGTGCGTCCAAGGCCGCCAACCCGCGCGGCACCGACGCGGCGGCGGCCGCCAAGGCGGCGATCACCGTGCTGGACGGCGCCGGCCCGGAGGAAAAAGCCTCCCTCGACTGGGCGCAGAGGCGCGCCGCGGCGCAGGTTCAGTATCAAGGCCTCGCGAAGGAGCGGCACCAGGGCCGTGCCGCCCTGAGCGTCGAAACCGACAACCCGGTCGTCAACCACTTCGTCAAAGCCTGGAGCGAGCTGGAGAAATCAAAAGCCTATGCCCAGGATCCCGCATCCGCTCGCATCGAAGACACGCCGTCCTGGTCGAAGGGCGTCTCGCTCTGGAAGAGCCTTCAGGAATCGCAGACCAAGACGCTCGGCCGGCTGTAAACGCGTTTCGAACGATCCTTCACGATTGGACAAGGCTCTGCGATGTCCTGGCATGTGCATTGGCTTGAGGCCTCAGGCGATCTGCTGCCCTGGCGGGACACCGTCGCAGCGGAGATCGCGGTCGCCCGCGACGCCATTGCGCGCGTGTTGCCGTTGCCGTCCCTCGATATCCTCGTGGAACGCCGCCCAGGCGAGACGATTCCCGAGACCGGCACGGCTGGGCGCGCCTATCGGCCGAGCCTGTTCTCGCTGACTCTCGATCCCGACAACCCGAACTTCGCGACTTCGCTCGGCAACGGCGACATCCGCAGGACGGTGGTGCACGAGGTCCATCATTGCCTGCGCATGGCTGGCCCGGGCTACGGCGCGACGCTCGGCGAAGCCCTGGTCAGCGAAGGCTTGGCCGGCCGGTTCGTCAGCCACCTGTTCGGCACGCCGCCCGAGCCGTGGGAATCGGCCGTGTCCGACGCCGTGCTGGAAGCGAACCGGCCCGATCCCGCCGCACTCGCGGACACGGGTCACAATCACGCCGCCTGGTTCTACGGGCGCGGCGGGCGCTACCCGCGCTGGCTCGGCTATACGCTCGGCTACCGGATCGTCGGGGATTGGCTCGAAGCAGGGCCGGCGCCGGATGGGGACGCGTGGGTCCATGTCCCCGCCAACAAGGTGCTGGCGGCGGCCCGGGGGCGTACGCTGGCCGAAGCCTCGATGTCGGCATGACCGAAGCGCCTTTCGCCGTCCTGCGCCTCGGCGCGGCGGACGCGGCCGACTTTCGCGAGATCCGGCTCCACGGCCTGCGCAGGCATCCCGAGGCCTTCGGCGCCTCCTACGAGGACGAGACGAGCCTCAGTCTCGAAGAGTCCGCGCGACGCCTCGATAGCGGAATCGTCTTCGGCGTTCGCCGAGCAGGTCGATCGGGTCTCGACGGTGTTGCCGGGCTCCATATTCCGCAGGCGATCAAGACCCGACATAAGGGGATGCTCTGGGGGATGTATGTCCGGTCGGAAGCCCGAGGCATGGGTTTCGGGTCCGTGCTGCTAGCCCGGGTGATCGCGCACGCCGCCGCGGTGGTCGAGGAACTGACCTTGTCGGTTGGGGCGTCCAACGAGCAGGCGATGGGTCTCTACACCCGGGCCGGATTCGAGCGTTACGGGCTGGAAGAGCGTGCGCTGAAGATCGAGGGTCGATACTACGATGAAGTTTGGATGCGCTTGGTGTTGGCAGGCTAGCCCGCCGAATTTCGCCCCCTGCATCGAAAACTTCACGGATACTCCGACCCACGCCTTCCTCCTGAAGTGCTGCGCAGCAGCCTCGAAGGAGGCTTCCAGGGATCGCTGAGCTATCTGGAGGGCTTCTTCGAGGTCTCCGCTTCGCTGCGGCACCTCAGGATGAGGGGGCGGGTGGGAGATTCGCAGCTGATGACTTGGTCGTAATGTGTTGAGGGATCCGGCACGACTTGAAGATTGCTGTGAACCGCCCATCGAGGGCGATCGAATTCACGACGGGATGGGTTATCGGGCACCGGCCCGCACTGAACGCCTCCCCGCCCCAAAAACAATCACCCCGCATAGGGTCGCGGCATGCGGAACGGCAGCATCAGCTGCACCAGCGGGTTGCGGAAGCGGTCGAGCGACAGGCTTTCGTGGACCGCGCGCACCGGCTCGCCGCAGAGCGTGGAGGCGAGCAGGGAGCGCGAATAGAACGGCGTGTCCTCGAAGGTGGTGAGCACTCGGGAGCGGCCGTCGTCGCTGCGGGTCTCCCGGGGCATGCGCCAGAACGACGTGGTCGGCAGGGTCGCGGCCAGGGGCGGGCGGATCTCCCGGCGGCTGCCGTCGTGGGAGAAGCGCAGGGACAGGTTCTGGCCCCCGCCGTTGCGGTGGCGCACGTCGTACAGGATCGCGGCGCCGTCCGGCAGATCGGCCCGGCACCAGGTCCAGCGGGTGAAGGCCGAGGCCAGGGGCTCGTCGCCGTCGTTGGTGTCGAAATAGCCGCTGCCGGTCCAGCGGAGACCGGGCTGCTCGAGATCGACTTCGACCCGCGAGGACGGGGCCATCGGCCACCAGCGGTGCCGGCCGCCGGGATCGAGCTGGAACGGCCCGGGGGTGAAGCCCCGCGGCTGGAGCCGCACCGTGCCGCGGATCCGCCGGGGCAGGGGGGCACCGCGCTCGTCGATCCGGATGGTCAGGGCCGTGCCGTCCCACTCCATGGCGCTCGGGCCGATGGCGATGGAATGCCGGCTTCGGGACAGGCTGCCTGCGCCGCGCTCGGTCATGGCGAAGCGGCTGCGGTCGCCGTACAGCACCACGTTCATGGCGCAGTGGGCGAAGGGGTCCTTGTCGGCGCTCCAGCCGTAATAGGGCGAGAACACGCTGCCAATGAAGGCGATGATCGTCAGCCCCTGGCGACCGTCGTCGCTTACCGCATCGACATACCACCACGCATAGCCGTTCTGCGCGACCGGGCCGTCGAATCGCGGTCCTGCAGGATCGCCGCCGCCGCCAGCCGGCCCGATTGCGCCGCCATCGGCACGCCCGGGCCGGGATGGATCGAGCCCCCCGCCAGGTACAGGCCGGGCAGGGCGGTCCGGGCGCCCGCCCGCTTGAAGGTCGAGGCCCAGCCCTGCGGCGCCCGGCCGTAAAGCGCCCCCGCGCTCCCCGGAAATCTTTTCTCGAACCCCGCCGGATCGGTCACCACCGGGGGCGAGGCCATCCCCAAGGTCAGACCGCAGGCCTCCAGGCGGCGGCTCAGATTCGTCGCGCATGTCTCGATCTCCGAGGGCGTCAGCGGGCGCTCCCGGCCGTCAGCCGGGGCGTTGACGAGCATCAGCAGGCGCTCCGGCCCGTTGGGCTCCGGGCCCGCCTCGGTCCGGTCCTGGGCGCAGATGTAGATGGTGGGGTCGTCAGGCAGGCGGCGCCGGCGCAGGATCGTGTCGAACTCGGCCCGGTAGTCGCCCGAGAAGAACACGTTGTGGTGGGACAGCGGGAAGCCGTCCGCCACCGCATTCGCGCACAGGGTGACGGCGGAGAGCGAGCGCTCGGCCGGCGCCAGCCGCTCGCCCATCGGCGCCGCCTCGGGGCCGAACAAACTGGCGCCCAAGGCGGCCGCATCGGCGTTGCAGACGATCGTTTGGGCCGGGATCGTCTCGCCATCGGCCAGCATGAGTCCGGAGACTTGGCCGCCCTCGGTGAGGATCCGGTCCACATGCGCCCCGTAGCGGAACGTCGCCCCGCGCTCCGCGGCGAGATCCGCCACCGCCCGGGCCAGCGCGCTCAGGCCGCCCTCCACGGTCCAGACCCCCGCTTGCTCGACATGGGCCACCAGCATCAGGGTGGCCGGTGCGGTGAACGGCGAGGCGCCGCAATAGGTGGCGTAGCGCCCGAACAGCTGCAGCAACCGGGGATCGCGAAAGAATGTGCCCAAAGACGACCACAGGGTGGCGAAGGGCTGGATCCGCCACAGGTCGCCGAGCCCCGACAGCCCGACTCGCTGGGCCAGCCCGGCCGGACTGGTCCGCCCCTCCCGGATGAACGGCCCCTCCAGGGTCCGGTAGATCTCGGCCGACCGGGCGCAGAACCGGCGGTAGCCCTCGGCCTCCCGGGGGCCGGCGAAGGCGTCGATCGCCGCCGCGGAGGCCTCGGGATCGGCGAACAGGTCGAGCCGCTCGTTTCGCGTCCAGGCGTGGCGGGCGATGAGGCTGGCGGGCGATAACTTCGCATGCTCTGCGAAGCGAGCGGCGCAATCGGCGAACAATTCTTCGAAGATCCACCGCATCGTGAAGACGGTCGGGCCGGTCTCGACGAAGGTTTCGCCGACCCGGACGCGCGCCATCTTGCCGCCGGGCCGGGCCGCGCGCTCAACCACCGTGACCGCCAGCCCGGCATGCGCCAACCGTAAGGCGGCAGCCAGGCCGCCGATTCCGGCCCCGATCACCACGACGCGATCCTGCGCCACGCTCAATCCGCCCTCCATCGCCTCGGAACGGGATTGATCATCAGCTCGCAAAGTGTCAATAAGAAATGACACTTTTCGCTGACAACCGATGATAACACGGGAGGCGCGTCATGGAGTCGGGCCGGCGGATCGAACGGGCGCTGGATCGCGCCGTGGCCTATGCCGAGGCGCCGGGCGCGCCGCCCCTCCTGGCCGAGGCCCTGCGTTACGCTGTCTTCCCCGGCGGACACCGCATCCGCCCGCGCCTGTGCCTCTCCGTGGCCCGCGCCTGCGGCGACGACGACCCCTGCGGGTCCGAGGCTGCAGCCGCCGCCATCGAGCTGCTGCACTGCGCCTCCCTAGTCCACGACGACCTGCCCTGCTTCGACGACGCCCCCCTGCGCCGGCAGAAACCCACCGTGCACATCGCCTTCGGTGAGCCGATCGCGGTGCTGACCGGAGATGCTCTGATCGTCCTCGCCTTCGAGACCCTGGCCCGCGCCGCCGGCTCGTATCCGGTGCGGCTCGGCCGCCTGGTCAGCCTGCTCGGGCGCGCCGCTGGCTCGCCCAGCGGCATCGCCGCCGGTCAGGCCTGGGAATCCGAAGAGCATATCAGCCTGAGCGACTACCAGCAGGCCAAGACCGGCGCCCTGTTCGCCGCCGCCACCGTGATGGGGGCAGCAGCCGCGGGCTCCGATCCGGAACCCTGGCGGCGTCTCGGCGAGTGCCTGGGCGAGGCGTACCAAGTGGCCGACGACCTGCGCGACGTCGCCTGCCGCCAGGAGGAAATCGGCAAGCCTGCCGGCCGGGACGCTACCCTCGGGCGCCCCAACGCCGCCGCCCTGCTCGGTACCGACGGCGCCCTGGAGCGCCTGGGCCGGCTCACCCGCGAGGCAGTGGCGGCGATCCCGGCCTGCCCGGGCATCGCCGAGCTGAAAGCCGAGATCGAGGTGCAGGCGCGGCTGTTCCTGCCCGCGAGCCTGCGCGCGGTGGCGGCCTGACCGCCGGCTCGGTGCCCGGCCCCGGACCGGCCTTGGCCGCGCCGGGTTCCCTGCGCGATCGCTGGCTCGGCTGGCGCAACCGCTTGGTGGCGAGCCCGCGCTTCCAGCGCTGGGCGGCGGGATTCCCGCTGACGCGGCGCATCGCCCGGAAGAACACGCGAGCGCTGTTCGATCTCTGCGCCGGCTTCGTCTACGCGCAGGTGCTGACGGCCTGCGTCCGGCTCGACCTATTCCGGATCCTGACTGACGGGCCGCTGACGCTCGACGCGCTGGCGCGCCGTCTCGATCTGCCAGTGGAGAACACGCGCTGCCTGCTGCGCGCCGCCGCTTCCCTGGACCTCGTCCGGGCGTTGCCCGGCGAGCGCTTCGGCCTCGCCGATCTCGGCGCCGCGCTCACCGGCAATCCCGGCATCGCCGCGATGGTCGAGCACCACGCGCTGCTCTACGCAGATCTCGCCGATCCGGTGACGCTCCTGCGGGGATCCGCGGGGCCGACCCGGCTCGCGCGCTACTGGCCCTACGCGGCCGGCGAGACCGCCGATGCCGCGTCGGTCGCCCCCTATGGCGGCTTGATGGGCGCCTCGCAGGCGCTGATCGCCGACGACGTGCTCGATGCCTGCGACCTGTCCCGGAGCCGGCACCTGATGGATGTCGGCGGCGGCGAGGGCGCGTTCCTAGAGGCGGTCGCGGCCCGGCACGCCGCCCTGCGCCTGACGCTGTTCGACCTGCCCGCCGTCGCCGATCGCGCCCGGGATCGGCTCGCGCAGAGAGGCCTGCCCGACCGCATCGCCTGCCGGGGCGGCAGCTTCCACGACGGCCTGCCGGTGGGCGCCGACACGATCACGCTGATCCGCATCGTCCACGACCACGACGACGGCCCGGCGCTGGCCCTGCTCCGGGCCGCGCACGCGGCGCTTCCCCCCGGCGGGACCCTGATCCTGGCCGAGCCGATGGCCGGTACGCCGGACGCCGAGCCGGTCGGCGACGCGTATTTCGGCTTCTACCTCCTCGCCATGGGCTCGGGCCGGCCACGCCGCGCCGAGGAGCTGCACGCCCTGCTTCGCGAAGCCGGATTCACTGCATCCAGAGAGCGATCGACGCGCCGACCGCTTCTGACCCGCCTGATCGTGGCTCAGAAAGAGGCACATTAGTGTAAGAATGACTTGACGAAGCAATGTGTCTATCTAGGATGACACATAGCGGCTCCGCATCGCAGAGAGTCGCGAGAACATCGGGCGGAACATTCCAGTCATGGACGCGCTCGCCGTCATCCTCAAACGTCCGGAGCACTTGGCGCTTAGTCGCCTGCCCCTGACACCGGCCGGCGAGGCAGATGCGCTCGTGGCGATCTCCTGGAGCGGGATCAGCACGGGTACCGAGCGCCTCCTCTGGTCCGGCCGCATGCCGCCATTTCCCGGGATGGGCTACCCGCTGGTGCCCGGCTACGAGTCGGTCGGCACGGTGGTCGAAGCCGGCGCCGACGCGCCGGTCCGGGTTGGCCAAACGGTATTCGTCCCCGGCGCCCGCTGCTTCGGTACCGTCCGCGGCCTGTTCGGCGGTGCCGCCTCGCATCTTGTCGCGCCGGCCGTCCGCCTCGTGCCGGTGGATGCTGCCCTCGGCGACAAGGCTTGCCTGATCGCGTTGGCAGCCACCGCCTACAGGGCGCTCGGTGGCCTCCGCCCCGGTGCGACCCCGCTAATCGTTGGACATGGCGTGCTCGGCCGGCTCCTGGCCCGCCTGACCCTGGCGGCTGGCGCAGAGCCGACCGTCTGGGAATTGGACCCCACCCGCCGCGCGGGCACTTCCGGCTACACGGTCCTGGCGCCCGACGACGATCCCCGGCGCGACTACGCGGTGATCACCGATGTCAGTGGCGATGCCTCCGGCCTCGACGGGCTGATCGCCCGCCTGGCGCCCGGCGGCGAGATCGTGCTCGCCGGCTTCTACGAGGCGCCCCTGTCCTTCGCCTTCCCGCCGGCCTTCATGCGGGAAGCCCGGATCCGGATCTCGGCCGAGTTCCGCCCCGAGGATCTCGCCGCCGTCACGGCGCTGATCGACGGCGGCCGGCTCTCCCTCGACGGGCTGATCACCCATCGCGTCCCGGTGGCACAGGCCCAGGACGCCTACCGGACTGCCTTCGCCGATCCCGCCTGCCTGAAGATGATCCTCGACTGGAGGGACGCCGCGTGAACGTTCAGCTCAACAAGGCCACTCTCGACCAGGCCACCCAGCTCCGCGCCGAGGCGGCGATCGCGCCGAATGCGGTCCCGACCGCCCCGGTGAAGAAAGAGACGCAGATCATCGCGATCTACGGCAAGGGCGGCATCGGCAAGTCGTTCACCCTGGCCAATCTAAGCTACATGATGGCCCAGCAGGGCAAGAAGGTCCTGCTGATCGGCTGCGACCCGAAGAGCGACACCACCTCGCTGCTGTTCGGCGGCAAGGCCTGCCCGACCATCATCGAGACCTCGACCACGAAGAAGCTCGCCGGGGAGCCGGTGGCGATCGGCGATGTCTGCTTCAAGCGCGACGGCGTCTACGCCATGGAGCTCGGCGGACCCGAGGTCGGGCGCGGCTGCGGCGGTCGGGGCATCATCCACGGCTTCGAGCTGCTGGAAAAGCTCGGCTTTCATGAGTGGGGCTTCGATTTCGTCCTGCTCGACTTCCTGGGCGACGTGGTCTGCGGCGGCTTCGGCCTGCCGATCGCCCGGGACATGTGCCAGAAGGTCATCGTCGTCGGCTCGAACGACCTGCAATCGCTCTACGTCGCCAACAACGTCTGCTCGGCGGTGGAGTATTTCCGCAAGCTCGGCGGCAATGTCGGCGTCGGCGGACTGGTGATCAACAAGGACGATGGCACCGGCGAGGCGCAGGCCTTCGCGGAAGCCGCCGGCATCCCGGTCCTGGCCTCGATCCCGGCCGACGACGACATCCGCCGCAAGAGCGCGAATTACGAGATCATCGGCCGGCCGGAGAGCCGTTGGGGCAGCCTGTTCTCGGAGCTGGCCGCCAATGTCGCGGAGGCCGCGCCGCACCGGCCGACGCCGCTGACGCAGGACGGTCTGCTCGGCCTGTTCTCCAGCGAGACGACCGGCCGCGACGTGGTGCTGGTTCCGGCCACCCACGAGGACATGTGCGGCGTCGCCCACGTGACCAAGCCGTCCCTCGAAGTCGTCTACGACGAGGACTAGGGCATGGCTGTCTCACTCGACATCGCCGATCTGCGGGCTCGTACCCGCCCAGCCGCCCCGACGGCCGAGGCGATCAACCTCGACGCCACCAAAGGCGACGGGCAGGGCTGCCATTCCGGCAAGGACGCGATGCGGGAAGCCGCCGAAGCGGCCGGGATGTCTGAGACGCTGGAGCAACTGCGAAAAGACTACCCGCAGGGTCCGCACGACCAGCCGCAGAGCATGTGCCCGGCCTTCGGGTCGCTGCGCGTCGGCCTGCGCATGCGCCGGACCGCCACGATCCTCTCAGGGAGCGCCTGCTGCGTCTACGGCCTGACCTTCACGTCGCATTTCTACGGCGCCCGGCGCAGCGTCGGCTACGTGCCGTTCAACTCGGAGACGCTGGTCACCGGCAAGCTGTTCGAGGACATCCGCGAGGCGGTCCACGCCACGGCGAAGCCGGAGGATTACGACGCCGTCGTCGTCATCAATCTCTGCGTGCCGACCGCCTCCGGTGTGCCGCTCCGCCTGCTGCCAAAGGAGATCGACGGCGTCCGGGTGATCGGCATCGACGTGCCGGGCTTCGGGGTGCCGACCCATGCCGAGGCTAAGGACGTACTCGCCGGGGCGATGCTGAAAGTGGCCCGCACCGAGGCCGAGCAGGGGCCGGTGGCGACCCCGCGCGGTGGCCGTTCGGAGCGCCCGAGCGTGGCTCTGCTCGGCGAGGTCTTCCCGGCCGACCCGGTTGTGATCGGCGCGTTGCTGGAGCCGCTGGGCCTAGCGGCAGGGCCGGTGGTACCGACGCGCGAATGGCGCGAGCTCTATGCCGCCCTGGACTGTGCCGCGGTCGCGGCGATCCACCCGTTCTATACCGCGTCCATCCGCGAATTCGAGGCGGCAGGCCGTCCGGTCATCGGCTCCGCCCCCGTGGGCGTCGATGGAACCGCGGATTGGCTCGACCGGATCGGCGAGGCCTGCGGCGTGGCCCGGGCCACCGTCGAAGCAGCGAAGAACCGGCTGCTCCCCGGCATTCGGGGAGCGCTCGCCGCCATGCCGATCAAGGGCCGGATCACGCTGTCGGGCTACGAAGGCTCCGAGCTGCTGGTGGCGCGCCTGCTCATCGAGAGCGGGGCCGAGGTCCCGTATGTCGGTACCGCCTGTCCGCGCACGCCGTGGTCCGAGGCGGACCGCGACTGGCTCGAGGCCCGCGGTACGCAGGTGCAGTACCGCGCCTCGCTGGAGGACGATCTCTACGCGCTGGATTCTCTGAAGCCCGACCTCGCCATCGGCACCACGCCGGTGGTGCAGCGGGCCAAGGAGCGCGGCACGCCCGCCCTGTATTTCACCAACCTGATCTCGGCCCGACCGCTGATGGGTGCAGCCGGGGCCGGCTCCCTGGCGCGGGTGATCAACGGCGCGCTCGCCAACAAGCCCCGCTTCGACGCCATGCGCGATTTCTTCGAGGGCGTCGGCACCGGTCACGCCGCCGGTGTCTGGCAGGACGTGCCGCAGCGGCGCCAAGGTCCGAAGATCGAAGGTCCGAGGAAGCCGATCGGGGAGATGGCGTGATGCTGATCCTCGATCACGACAGGGCCGGGGGCTACTGGGGCGCCGTCTACGTCTTCACGGCGATCAAGGGCCTGCAGGTCGTCATCGACGGCCCGGTCGGCTGCGAGAATCTGCCGGTCACTTCGGTGCTGCACTACACCGACGCGCTGCCGCCGCATGAACTCCCGATCGTGGTCACCGGGCTGGCCGAGGAGGAGCTCGGCCGCCACGGCACCGAGGGCGCGATGAAGCGCGCCCACGCCACCCTCGATCCGGGCCAGCCCAGCGTGGTCGTCACCGGCTCGATCGCCGAGATGATCGGCGGCGGCGTGACGCCGGAGGGCACCGGCCTTCAGCGCTTCCTGCCGCGCACCATCGACGAGGATCAGTGGCAGGCGGCCGACCGCGCCATGCGCTGGCTCTGGCAGGAATACGGGGCGAAAAAGTTCGCCAAGAAAGGCATCCCGGCCCGGCCCGAGAAGAAGCCCGGCGAGAAGCCGCGGGTGAACATCATCGGGCCGGCTTACGGCACCTTCAACATGCCCTCCGACCTCGCCGAGATCCGGCGGCTGGTGGAGGGGATCGGCGCCGAGGTGAACCTCACCTTCCCGCTGGGCTCACACCTTGCGGACGTGCCCAAGCTCGTCAACGCCGACGCCAATATCTGCCTCTACCGGGAATTCGGCCGCCTGCTCTGCGAGGACCTGGAGCGGCCCTACCTGCAGGCCCCGATCGGCGTACTCTCGACCACCAAGTTCCTGCGCTCGCTGGGCGCGATCCTCGGCCTCGACCCGGAGCCGTTCCTCGAGCGCGAGCGCCACACCACGATCAAGCCGGTCTGGGACCTCTGGCGCTCGGTCACCCAGGATTTCTTCGGAACCGCCAGCTTCGGGATCGTCGCCACGGAGACCTACGCCCGCGGCGTTCGCCATTTCCTCGAAGACGAGATGGGCCTGCCCTGCAACTTCGCGTTCAGCCGTTCCGCCGGGCTGAAGCCCGACAACGACGCCGTGCGCAAGGCCGTGGCCGAGAAGCCGCCGCTGGTGCTGTTCGGCTCGTTCAACGAGCGGATGTACCTCGCCGAGTGCGGCGCCCGGGCGACCTACATCCCGGCCTCCTTCCCCGGGGCGATCATCCGGCGGCACACCGGCACGCCGTTCATGGGATTCGCGGGCGCGACCTACCTGGTCCAGGAAGTCTGCAACGCCCTGTTCGACACGCTCTTCCACATCCTGCCGCTCGCCCGCGACATGGACAAGGTCGAGGCCACCCCGGCGCGCCACCATCGCGAGCTGCCCTGGGACGAGGCCGCGCGCGCGGCCCTCGACGATCTGGTCGAGGCGCAGCCGGTTCTGGCCCGCATCTCCGCCGCCAAGCGCCTGCGCGACGCCGCCGAGCGCGCCGCCCGCTCCGCCGAATCCGCCGCCGTGGCCCCCGCCCATGTGGCGCGCGCCCGGGCCGACCTTGCCGGGGGGATCCCCGCATGAACCGCCTTTCCGTTCCCCTGAGAGGAGACCTGACGATGCGTACGATGGTCCCGACCCCGCGCCTGCACCAGGAAGCGCTGCAGTTCCGGCTGATCCTGGCCGTGACCTATCCGTGCTTCCTCGCCGCCGCCGCGTTCAACCGCGTCCGGCCGGCCCGCGCGGTGTCCCGCCCGGGTTTTGCGCCGGCGCGCCGCTCGGTGTTCGGCGAGGCCCGCGCCATGGCGGTTCAGGCGATCCCCTTCGCCTTCATGGGCTGAACGCCCTGTTCGAGACGCTTCCGTCCGGTGACGCGGGGGAAGTCAAGCCGTGACCGCCGCAGGCGCCACGGCGGAACCCGTCGCGCTTCGTCAGGGGCGCGGCCAACACACGGAGGTCTGAACGATGGCCGGTGGACCCGTTGCAACAGAAAGACCGAGCAGCCTGTCCGGGCTGACGGAACCGGAAGCCAAGGAGTTCCACGCGATCTTCCTGACGAGCTTCCTCATCTTCACGGCGATTGCCGTGGTAGCCCACATCCTCGTCTGGTTGTGGCGCCCGTGGCTCCCCGGACCGCAGGGCTACGCCTCGCTCGAAGGCGTCACCGATGCGGTCCGGACCCTCGTCACGATGATCGGCTGAGGAGGATCGGATGCACAAGGTCTGGTTACTGTTCGATCCGCGGCGCACCCTGGTGGCTCTGTTCACCTTCCTCTTCATCCTGGCGCTGCTGATCCACTTCATTCTGCTCTCCACCGACCGGTTCAACTGGCTGGAAGGTCCGCGGCAGAACAAGGCGGCGAGCAACACCATCACGCTCGTCCTGCCCAGCCTGCCGGCCTGATCCAGGTTGGCCGGGACCGCGGCGCGCGAAGGCCGCGGTCCCAAAATCCCAAACAATCTCGGCCGGGCTGAGGAGTGTCCGCCATGGCGATGCTGAGCTTCGAGCGAAAGTACAGGATCCGCGGCGGCACGCTGCTCGGCGGCGACCTGTTCGATTTCTGGGTCGGGCCGTTCTTCGTCGGATTCTTCGGAGTCACCGGCCTGTTTTTCACCGTGCTCGGCACCGCGCTGGTGATCTATGGCGCCGCGATCGGGCCGACCTGGAACGTCTGGCAGATCAACATCGCGCCGCCCGACATCAGCTACGGGCTGAAGCTGGCACCGCTCAAGGAGGGCGGCCTCTGGCAGATCATCACGATGTGCGCGCTGGGCTCGTTCCTGTCCTGGATGATGCGCGAGGTCGAGATCTGCCGGAAGCTCGGCATCGGCTACCACGTGCCGGCGGCCTTCGGCATGGCGATCTTCGCCTATTTTACCCTGGTGGTGATCCGCCCGTTCCTGATGGGCGCTTGGGGCTACGGCTTCCCGTACGGCATCCTGAGCCATCTCGATTGGGTGTCGAACACCGGATACCAATACCTGCACTTCCACTACAATCCGGCACACATGCTGGCCGTGACGTTCTTCTTCACGACCACCTTGGCGCTGGCGATGCACGGCGGCCTGATCCTCGCGGCGACCAACCCGAAGAAGGGTGAGACCGTGAAGACTCCCGAGCACGAGGACACCTTCTTCCGCGACACGATCGGCTACTCGATCGGCACGCTCGGCATCCACCGGCTCGGCCTGTTCCTGGCCCTGTCGGCGGGGTTCTGGAGCGCCGTCTGCATCGTGATCAGCGGGCCGTTCTGGACGCAGGGTTGGCCGCAATGGTGGGGCTGGTGGCTCAACCTGCCGGTGTGGCGCTGAGGGAAGAAGCCGCGCCCGCGAAGAACCGGGCGACGCGAGATCAATGATCCAAGCCGGCGCCGCACGACGCGTGCGGCCGACCGGGGGAGGGCGGGCGATGGCCTATTACCAGAACATCTTCACCCAGGTTCAGGTGCGCCCGCTGGAGCCCGAGAACGGCATCCCGGTGAGCTCGAACGACCGGGTCGGCAAGCCGTTCAACAGCTACCTGTTCGGCCTGCTGGGCAACAGCCAGGTTGGACCGATCTACATCGGTTACATCGCCGCCCTATCGATGGTCTGCGGGCTGATCGCCTTCGAGATCATCGGGCTCAACATGTGGGCCTCGGTGAACTGGGATCCGGTCCAGTTCGCCCGGCAATTGCCCTGGCTCGCCCTGGAGCCGCCCCTGCCGAAATACGGGCTGAAGGTCTTGCCGCCGCTCAACGAGGGCGGCTGGTGGCTGATCGCCGGCTTCTTCCTGACCACGTCGATCCTGCTGTGGTGGGTCCATCTGTATCGACGGGCGCGAGCGCTCGGTCTCGGCACCCACGTGCCGTGGGCCTTCGCGTCGGCGATCTGGCTCTACCTCGTCCTCGGCTTCATCCGGCCGCTGATGATGGGCTCTTGGTCGGAGGCGGTGCCGTTCGGCATCTTCCCGCACCTCGACTGGACCGCGGCGTTTTCGCTCCGCTACGGCAACCTGTTCTACAACCCGTTCCACATGCTCTCGATCACGTTCCTCTACGGATCGACGCTGCTGTTCGCGATGCACGGGGGCACCATCCTGGCCTGCTCCCGCTACGGCGCCGACCGCGAGATCGACCAGATCGTCGATCGCGGCACCGCCACCGAGCGCGCCGCGCTGTTCTGGCGCTGGACCATGGGCTTCAACGCCACGATGGAGTCGATCCACCGCTGGGCCTGGTGGTTCGCGGTGCTGACCACGCTGACCGGCGGCATCGGCATCCTGCTCACCGGCACCGTGGTCGACAATTGGTACCTCTGGGCGGTCAAGCACGGCGTCGCCCCGTCCTATCCACAGGTCTACGGCCCGATCGTCGACCCCGCCCATCTCGCACCCGGCATGAAGCCGTGAGGAGGCCGTCATGAAGACGATTCTTGCGGTGGCCGGCGGGGCTCTGGCCCTGTTCCTCACCATCGCGATGTTCGGGGGCGCGGGCTGGACCCATCCGCCCATGGCGGTCAAGCAGACCGGCTTCCGCGGGACCGGCATGGACCTGATCCGCACCCGGGCCGGCAACGAGGCGCTCAGCGCCGCCAACGTCGCGCCGGCTCCCGCCGACCCGGCCGATGCCGGCGGCGACAAGGCCTCTGCGGTCTACGAGAACGTTCAGGTCTTAGGCGACCTCTCGGCCGAGCAGTTCAACCGGCTGATGGTGTCGATCACCGAGTGGGTGGCGCCCCAGCAGGGCTGCACCTACTGCCACAGCACCGAGAACATGGCCTCCGACGAGCTGTACCAGAAGCGCGTCGCCCGCCGGATGCTGCAGATGACTCAGACGATCAATTCGTCCTGGAAGGAGAACCACGTCCACGAGGCCGGCGTCACCTGCTACACCTGCCACCGCGGCAATCCGGTGCCGGCCAATATCTGGTTCGACCGCCCGATCCAGGGCGGGGGCCGGTTCATCGCGCGCAACAACAGCCAGAACCTGGCTTCCGCCGAGGTCGGCAACACCTCGCTGCCCTACGACGTCTATCAGGCCTTCTACCAGCACAAGGACACGTCCGAGGACGCGGTGCGGGTCAACGGCACCACGGTGCTGCCCGAGACCAAGGGCAAGCCGATCCAGGACGCGGAGAAGACCTTCGCGATCATGATCAGCATGTCGCAATCGCTCGGGGTGAACTGCACCTTCTGCCACAACACCCGGTCGGTGGCGCAGTGGGACACCAGCACGCCCAACCGGGTCCACGCTTGGTACGGCATCCGCATGGTGCGCGACCTGAACCAGGACTTCATGGAGCCGCTCACCTCGACCTTCCCGAGGAACCGGCTTGGGGCGATGGGCGACGTGCCGAAGATCAACTGCGCCACCTGCCACAACGGCGCCAACAAGCCGCTCAACGGCGCCAACGTGATCGGCCCCTATCCGGAGCTATCGCACCCGACCATCGAAGCGAGCCTGCCCACCGGCGAGGCGAAGGATCCGATCCCGGGCACGAATACGCCGGCGCTGAAGCCGTCCAAGCCCTGACACGGAGGCACGAAGCGCCGGATGGGTCCGGCGCTTCGTCATGCGCCAGCCACAGGGAACCGCCATGCGCTACGGACGTCGACCGTCAACGGCCGAGCTCGGCCCCTGGAGGCGCCCGTGACCATCACCATCTCGAACCTGCAGCCGCTGATCGCGATCCTGGCCGGGATCCTGATCCTGATCGTCCCGCGGCTCCTCAACTACATTGTGGCGATCTACCTGATCGTCGTCGGCGTGATCGGTCTCGGGTTGCTGCGCGGCCTGTCATAAGACCGAATCTCAAGGTCGAGTCCTGACAGACTTCGCTGCGCGTCAGCCGCGTGCACACAAGCCCGCAATGCGTTCATCTTGCGTTGCGCTGCGGGATGGTCCAACCCGCGCCCATCAGCTCGGCCTGCGCCGGGCATCAGATATGGACGGGATCGACATGGCGACCGGCAGCGCGAAGTGGGTCTATGCCTTCGGCGACGGCAAAGCGGAGGGCAAGTCGCAGATGCGCGACCTGCTCGGCGGCAAGGGGGCCAACCTCGCCGAGATGTGCAACCTCGGCCTTCCGGTCCCGCCCGGCTTCACCATCACCACGGAAGTCTGCACCTACTACTACGATCACGGGAAGGCCTACCCGCCGGAGCTGAAGGATCAGGTCGCTGCCGCGCTGAACCAGATCGGCACGCTGACCGGCCGCAAGTTCGGCGATGCGACGAACCCGCTCCTGGTCTCGGTCCGCTCCGGCGCCCGGGCGTCGATGCCGGGCATGATGGACACGGTGCTGAACCTCGGCCTCAACGACCAGACCGTCCTGGCGCTGGCGAAGGAAGCCGACGACGAGCGCTTCGCCTACGATTCCTACCGCCGCTTCATCACCATGTACTCGAACGTGGTGCTGAATGTTGAGCACCACGCCTTCGAGGAGGCCCTGGAGCACTACAAGGAGGGCAAGGGCTACGACCTCGACACCGAGCTCGGCGCCGAGGACTGGAAGACCCTAATCCAGACCTACAAGAAGATCGTCCGCGACGAGCACGGCTCGGACTTCCCGCAGGGCGCCGAGGACCAGCTCTGGGGCGCGATCAGCGCGGTGTTCAATTCTTGGATGATCCCGCGGGCGAAGAAGTACCGCGAGTTGAACAGCATCCCGGAGAGCTGGGGCACTGCGGTCAACGTCCAGGCCATGGTGTTCGGCAACATGGGCGACACCTCGGCCACCGGCGTCGCCTTCACCCGCAACCCCTCCACCGGCGAGAAGGCGCTCTACGGCGAGTTCCTGATCAACGCCCAGGGCGAGGACGTGGTGGCGGGTATCCGCACGCCGCAGAACATCACGGAAAAGGCCCGGATCGAGGCCGAGAGCGACAAGCCTTCCATGGAGAAGGCCCTGCCGGAGAGCTACGCGGAGCTGACCCGGATCTACGGGATCCTGGAAGCGCATTACCGCGACATGCAGGACATGGAGTTTACCATCGAGAAGGGTAAGCTCTGGATGCTCCAGACCCGCAACGGCAAGCGCACCGCCAAGGCGGCCCTGCGCATCGCCGTGGATCTGGCGGGCGAGGGGCTGATCTCCCGCGAGGAAGCCATCGGCCGGGTCGAGCCCTCGGCCCTCGACCAGCTTCTGCACCCGACCATCGACCCGAAGGCGGACCGCAAGGTCATCGCTTCCGGCCTGCCGGCGTCCCCCGGGGCGGCTACCGGCGAGATCGTGTTCAACTCCGAGGACGCCGAGGCCCTGCGCAAGGCAGAACGCAAGTGCATCCTGGTGCGGATCGAGACCTCGCCCGAGGACATCCACGGCATGCACGCCGCCGAGGGCATCCTGACCACCCGCGGCGGCATGACCAGCCACGCGGCCGTGGTCGCCCGCGGCATGGGCAAGCCCTGCGTCTCCGGCGTCGGCACGATCCGGATCGACTACAAGGCGCAGACCATGAAGGTTGGCGACGCCACCCTGAAGGCCGGCGACCGGATCACCATCGACGGCTCGACCGGCCAGGTGATCCAGGGCGAGGTCAAGATGCTGGAGCCCGAGCTGTCGGGCGACTTCGCCACCCTCATGGAATGGGCCGACCAGTTTCGCGGCATGAAGGTGCGGGCCAACGCCGACACCCCGACCGACGCCCGCACGGCGCGGAATTTCGGCGCCGAGGGTATCGGCCTGTGCCGGACCGAGCACATGTTCTTCGAGGGTGACCGCATCATCGCGGTCCGCGAGATGATCCTGGCCGACGACGCCGAGGGCCGCCGCGCCGCGCTCGCGAAGATCCTGCCGTATCAGCGCCAGGACTTCGTGGAGCTGTTCACGATCATGTCCGGCCTGCCGGTGACGATCCGCCTGCTCGATCCGCCGCTGCACGAGTTCCTGCCGCACACGGATGCGGAGGTTGCCGAGGTCGTGAAAGCCACCGGCGTGTCGGAGGACAAGATCCGCCACCGGATGCGGGAATTGTCCGAGCACAACCCGATGCTCGGCTTCCGCGGCTGCCGTCTGGCGATCGCCTTCCCGGAGATCGCCGAGATGCAGGCCCGGGCGATCTTCGAGGCCGCCGTCCAAGCCGCCGCCGATACCGGCAGCCCGGTCACCCCCGAGGTGATGGTGCCGCTGGTGTTCACCCGCACCGAGTTCGACATCGTGAAGGCCCGGATCGACGCCATGGCCAAGGCGGTGTCCGAGGAGAAGGGCGCCACCCTGGATTATCAGGTCGGCACCATGATCGAGCTGCCGCGGGCGGCGCTGAAGGCCGGCGAGATCGCGCAGACCGCCGAGTTCTTCTCGTTCGGCACCAACGACCTGACGCAGACGGCGCTCGGCATCTCTCGTGACGACGCCGCGACCTTCCTGGGTCCCTACACCCAGAAGGGCATCCTGCCGGCCGACCCGTTCATCACCATCGACCAGGAGGGCGTGGGCGAGCTGGTCAGGATCGGCGTCGAGCGCGGCCGTGCCACGCGGCCGAACATCAAGCTTGGCATCTGCGGCGAGCACGGCGGCGATCCGGCCTCGATCGGCTTCTGCCAGGAGGTCGGTCTCGATTACGTCTCCTGCTCGCCCTACCGGGTGCCGATCGCCCGCCTCGCCGCTGCTCAAGCGGCGCTCGGAAAGGTGCAAGGCAAGGAAGGCTGAGCATCCTTGAAAACCGTATCGGGGGCGCATCGGCCGCCCCCGATACGGGTCATCAACCAACCTATAAAAATGCCGGTTGAAAATTGATCTGGTCCGATGAACTCGGACAAAGACGGCACGTTGAGTGATTGATCCGGCGGGTTGCGCGTGCTGGTAATCGATCCGTCTCGGGTCCAGCGTCAGGCGCCAGAATCACACGCCATGATTCACCGCAGCCCTTCTCCGCTGTGCCTCGATGGGACTGCCGCGACGCCCGTTCCGCGCGCCGCCGTGCGGGCCTATCTCGCTCTGGTCGCCGGTTTCGGGGCGATCATGACCGCCGTGATGCTGATGATGTCGGTGGCGGCCAATAGCGGCGACGAGGCCGAGCGCATCGCCGACACCCAGGAGGACGGCTACGGCGCCACCCTGGTCTCTGCCCTGGCGATCAACCTGTCCAAGCCCCTGCGCTGATCGTGCCTTCAGCGCGTTCCGCGCGTTGCCGAGCCGGTGAAGCGCGAGGCAGCGAGGTCGTCCCCCGGGCTCTTCGCGCTGAACCGGGTCGAGACCGGTCCCGGCATCGCCGCCACGACGGCATCGGGCGCCGCGTCGCGTACCCGGGTGGCGGCGACTCGCACCGGTGCGCTGCGGCTCGCCGGGGCTGCGACCGGGCCGGCGGAGGCCGCCTCGAACAGCGCGCGCAGCTGTGCCTTCGCGTCGGCATCGGCGGCGACCAGCGGGCGGCGCGGCGCCGGCTCGACGGAGGCTTCCTTGGCGAGCGCGCGGGTCGCGGACGGCGCCGCCAGGTTGGCCATGCCGCCGTCGAGGGAGGCGAACTGCACCGGGCGCGGCGGCGGCAGGGGCATGCTGATCGCGGCGGCCGCGACGGCGGTGAAATCGGACGGCCGGCGCGGGGGCAGCGGCGCGACCACGGCGGCAACGGTCTCCTCGGCGGCCGGCTTGTCGACGGTGAGCAACGCCCTGGCGTCGACCGGCCTGGCGTCCTTCGCCGGATCGGGGCGGGCGAGGGTGTTGCGAAGCGTCTCGTCGGTCGATGGCGCAGCGTAGGCCAGGGCGACGCGGGCGCCGACCGGATCCTGCGGGTCTGCGCTGGCGACAGCGACCACGGGCGCGCGACGGGCCTTCTTGGCCACGGGCTCCGGCGCCGGGGCCGGCTCGGGCGCGGAGGAACCGCCGCCGAACAGGCTCGCCAGGAAGCCGAACAGGCCGGGCCCGTCCTCCTCCTCGCCGCTGGCCATCTGGGTTGTCAGGCCCGCCACGGTGCCGCCGCGGGCCAGGATCTCGGCCTTCGCTTCCTCGTAGCGGGGGAAGGGGCGGTTATCGCTCGCCAGGTGGACGGTCTTACCGTCCGGGAACAGCCGGGCGAGCTGGTCGTGGGTCATGCGCGGCCACATCCGCACGGAGCCGACATCGAGATGGACGAAGGGCGTGCCGGCATGCGGGTACCAGCCCACGCCGCCGCGCTGCATCTGGAGCCCGACCTCGCGAATCCGGTCGATCGAGACTTCGGGCAGGTAGAAGTCCATCGCCTTGCCGAGCATGTGCTGGCTGAATTCGGCGACCATCCGGGAGCGGCGGCGCAGCATCGCGTTGGTGCCGGGCGAGCGATAGGCCGAGACCACGTGGATCGGCTGAGTCGCGCCGACCTGCCGGTAGGCCTCCCAGACCGTATCGAACAGGCGCGGATCCATCTTGATCGGCTCGTTGACGCGCCAGTCGCGCAGGAGCCAGTTCATCTGCTCGAGGGCGGCGCGGTCGTAGCGGCCATCGCGCTTGAACGTGATGGTCGCGCTCTCCTTGGTGTGCGTGTGGTAGATCGTGAGCGAGCGGGTATCGCCGTTGGCGACCGCGTTCTCGGTCTCGGCGGTGCCGGCGATCAGGCCGAGCGCCATGCCGCACAGGGTCAGGACAAGGTGTCGGGCGGATCGTGGAAGGCTCGGCACGATGGTCCTGATCCTCTCCCGGAACCCGCACACGGGCACTCGGCGGATGTCCGGTCGAGGCGATCCGACCCTGTGGAGCCATTATCGCGTCGTCGCGCCGAGCGTGCGACCGAAACGGCTAAGGCTGGACCGTGGCGAAATCGTGCCCGGCTGTGCGGCTGCGCACCCCGATCATCGCCCTGAATATCGGAACGCGCACGACGCTCAGGATTCTTGGCGCCGCATCATCTGAATCCGAAAGCCAGAAATCACTTTTCGGGCTGATGCGCGCGCGTTGACGTCAAAGCCGGTGGCGAGACTACCACCAGCCCCGCGACGCCGGCGCCGGCGCGGGTGTCCACAGGCCGGGCTCGCCGTATTCCGGCGCGCTGTCGGCCCGGGCGGCGCGGCGAACGTGCCGACGCGGCGAGTCGTAATCGTCGTAGCGGTCGCTCGGCTCCGGTTCGGCGTAGCGGCGGGGACGCGCGGCCTCCCGGCGCGGCGCCGGATGCGTCCGGGCCACCGGCGTGGGTTCGGGCGAACGGCGCGCCTTCTCCTCGGGAAGCTTGGCGATCGCCGGTCCGCCGCCGCCGGGCAGGCCGAGGGCCGCGCGCATCGGCGCGTCATAGCCGTAGAGATCCGGCAGGGTGCGGAACGTGCCGCCATCGTCCATGTAGGCGGTGAAATAGGCGAGATGCACCGGCAGCTTGGCCGGCAGCCGGATCGTGCGCTCGCCCTTGCCGATCAGCTTCTTCAATCGCGCCTCGGACCAATCCGGCAGCACCGCGTCAGCGAGGCGGAACGGGTCGTCGACCCGGACGCAGCCGTGGCTGAAGTCGCGCTTGGCCGCCGAGAACAGCGAGCGGTTCGGTGTATCGTGCAGATAGACCGCGTGCTGGTTCGGGAACATGAACTTGATGAAGCCCAGCGCGTTGCGCTCGCCCGGCGGCTGACGCAGCGAGACGTGCCCACCGCGGCGCACCACCTCGTAGCCGCCCCAGGTCTTGCCGCCGTAGCCCGCGAGCTTCGGCGCCATGGTCTTGAGGATCGAGGGCGGCACGTACCAGGACGGGTTGACCACCGCGTATTCCATCAGCCCCGAGAAGAGGGGTGTGCGCGATTCCGGCTTGCCGACGATGACCCGGGCCTCGTCGCGCAGGCTGCCGCCACGATAGGCGCGCAGGCGGTATTCGGGGATGTTGACCAGGATGTAGTCCGAGCCGAGATCGCCCGGCAGCCAGCGCCAGCGCTCCATGTTGACGATCAGCTCGGCCTCGCTGCCGCTCGCCCGCGCCGGACGGCCGGCGTCCGCCAGGGCCAACACGGTCTGGACGTTGAGCACGCCGTTGCCGGGCAGGCCGCGGCCGCGCTGGAATTTCGCCACCGCGTCGGCCACCATGGCATCGTACTCATCCGGCTCGCCCGGCGCCCGGTCGAGGGTGCCGGCCGGGCGCGTCTCGAGGCCGAAATGCGTGCGCAGCTGCGGCACGCGGGGATCGCGCATGCCGACCCGCAGGACGGGACCGGCGGGCAGGCGCAGGGGCTTCACGGCGTCCGGGGCCGGTCCGCGCAGGCTCGCGAGCCGGGCCTTGAGAGCTTGATAGCCGGCGGTGGAGGGATTGTAGGCTTGGAGCGCGTCGCCGGCCTTGGCCCCCGCCTCGGAGAGCTTGGTCAGCACCGCGTTGGCGTCGGGCAGGTCGAGCTGCGGCGTGATCAGCCGCGAGATCGAGGCGAGGTTGATCCGGCCGCCCCGTGCGTCCCGGGCATAGAGAAGGGCCGCCGCGGAAAAGCGGAGATCGGCGTCGGCCACCGCCTTCTCGTCCGGCTTCTCGGCCAGGTTCGGGATCGTGTAGGCCCGGGCGTCGAGCCCGTCTTCGCTGGCGGCGGCCAGGCGCGCCGAGACCGACTTGGCGGCCTCGGTCCAGGCGCCGTCCGCAATCCAGAGCGGCTTGTAGGCGCGAGCCTCGTAGAAGGCGCGCAGGCCGTCGCGATCCTTGCCGGGGAGACGCAGCAGCAGGGGCGCGGTATCGGCAAAGCGGGCGAAGATCGCGCTGCTCAGCGGGTCTGCGGGGGCGACCGGTGCGGTGACGACCGGCGCCGGTGCGGGCTCAACTTTCGGCGCCTCGGGCTTGTAGTCCGGAAGCGCGGTCGAGACCGGATCGGACGCGGCTGGAGCCGCCTGGGCGGGGGGGGTAGACTCGGTCGGGCGCACGGGCGCGCCGAGGGTCGCCGGGTCGAGCGCGGCCGTCTCGGCGCTGAACGCGCCGGCGGAGGCCAGCGTGCCAGTCATGAGGGCGGCCAGCGCGACGAGGCTGGAGCGCGGGACGCGCATCGTGATCTCCCGGGACGCGGCGGCAGGGCCGCACGCTCAGATTGTGATTATCCGCTCAAGCGTGGCTTTGAGCAACTGCAGTCTTCGTTTGGACTAATTCAGTCTTCGAGGCCATCGTCCAATCAATAAGCTGATGCGACGCAAGATTTGTTGGTCGTCGCATCACATTCCGGTACGCGGCAAAGCTTTTCTGGAGGCTGTCACGTCCGGAAGCGCTCGGTGCGCTAGCACACCCAGTGCCGCCTCAGGCGGCGTCCTCGGCTTTCTCGTCGCCTTCCAGGCCGAGATCCTTCAGCTTGCGGTAGAGGGTGGATCGGCCAATTCCGAGGCGGCGGGACACCTCCGACATGCGCTGCCGATAGAATTGCAGCGCGAAGCGGATGATCTCCGCCTCCAGCACCTCCATGGTCTTCATCTCGCCGGTCTCCTCGGTGACCAGCGACATGGCGTGCGGATCGCGCACCTCGACCCGGACGATCTCGCGCACCGGCTCCGGCGCGTAGGCCGGCATCTGCGGCTGAGTGGGGGCCGCGGGGATGCGGACGTCGAAACCCTCGACCTGGGCGGCGATCTGCGGGAACTCGGCCACGGTCAACTCGTCGCCATCGGCGAGCACCACGGCGCGGAACAGCGCGTTCTCCAACTGGCGGACATTGCCCGGCCAGGGATAGCGAGTGAGCAGCGCCATCGCTTCCGGGGCGATCGCCCGTACCCGCTTGCCCTCCTCAGCGGAGAACCGGGCGCAGAACGAGCGCACCAGATCCGGGATGTCCTCGCGCCGGGCGCGCAGGGGCGGCAGCGTCATCGGGAAGACGTTGAGGCGGTAATAGAGGTCCTCGCGGAACTTGCCCTGCTTCACGAGGTCGAGGAGCGAGCGGTTCGTGGCGGAGACCAGGCGGATATCGACGCGCACCGAGCGCTTGCCGCCCACCGGGTCGACCTCACCCTCTTGGAGCGCGCGCAGCAGCTTCACCTGGGCGTCGAGGGGCAGCTCGCCGATCTCGTCGAGGAACAGGGTGCCGCCCGAGGCTTCCACGAACTTGCCGGCATGCTTCTCGGTGGCGCCGGTGAACGCCCCCTTCTCGTGGCCGAACAAGGTCGACTCGACGAGGTTCTCCGGGATCGCCCCGCAATTGACGGTCACGAACGCCTTGCCGCGTCGATCGCCCGACCCCTGGATCGCCCGGGCCAGCACTTCCTTGCCGACGCCGGACTCGCCTTCGATCAGCACCGGGATATTGGATTTGGCCGCCCGCTCGGCGAGGCGGATCACCCGCTCCATGTCGGGGCTCTTGGAGGTCAGGTCCTTGAAGGTCAGCACCCCGGAGGCGCGGCGGCGCATGCGGCGCACCTCCTCCTCCAGCACGTCGACCCGCAGGGCGTTCTTGATCGAGACCTGCAGGCGCTCGGCGCCGGCGGGCTTGACCACGAAATCGACGGCACCCGCCCGCATGGCGTTGACCACGGCGTCGATCGAGCCGTTGGAGGTCTGGACGATCACCGGCGTGTCGAGGCCGCTGCTGCGCATCTCGGCGAGCACGCCGAGGCCGTCGAGGCCCGGCATCACCAGATCGAGGAGCACCACGTCCGCGCCCTCGGTCTTCAGCACGGTCAGCGCGTCGGCCCCGGTCTCCACGACCCGGGCATTGAAGCCGAACCGGCGCACCGCCGCCTCGGCGAGGCGCCGCTGGACCGGATCGTCGTCCACGATGAGGATGGTTGTGGACATGGCGGCTCCCTGCACAGCGCGCCAGGCCGGATGCGACCCGGGATCGGCCCGCGCCGCACCGCCTGAGTCGGCGCGTGTTTCGTTTCGAACCGGAGGGTGACGGACAGACGTAAAGTCGCGCTTAACGACGTTTGCGCTGAGGCATCACCGCCACGAGGCGGCTGTCCGCGTTGAACGCGTGGCCGCGCGCTCGATATCAAGGTACTGGCCTTCGACCCCCTTGAGGATTGCGAGACATGATGCCGAGCACCACCGCGACGCCGGTGAACGTCCGTCTTCCGGAGGGCGTGAGCGCCGCACGCGCCGCCGCCAAGGCCGTCGACCTCGGTCATCTGCCGGAATGGGATCTGTCCGATCTCTATGCCGGCATCGACGCACCGGAATTTTCGGCCGACATGAGCCGGGCCGAGGAAGAGTGCCGCCGCTTCTCGGAGACCTATGCCGGGCGCATCGCCGAGTTGGCCGCGGCCGCCGAGGCGTCCGAGCGCCTGGCTGAGGCGGTCCGGGCCTACGAGGGCATCGAGGAACTGCTCGGCAAGCTGATGTCGTTCGCCGGCCTAGTCTATTCCGGCGACACCACCGACGAGGCGCGGGCCAAGTTCTACGGCGACACCCGGGAGCGCCTAACCGACGCCTCCGCCGACCTGCTGTTTTTCGCCCTCGAACTGAACCGGGTCGAGGATGCGGTGATGGACGCCGCGATGTCCCAGGGACCGCTCGCCCATTACGCCCCGTGGATCGAGGATCTGCGCCGCGAAAAGCCGCACCAGCTCGACGATCGGACCGAGAAGCTGTTCCTCGAGAAATCCGTCACCGCGAACGCCGCCTGGGATCGGCTGTTCAACGAGACGATCGCGGGCCTTCGCTTCACGGTCCAGGGCGAGCAGATGCCGCTGGAGCCGACTCTCAACAAGCTCCAGGACCCGGACGGCACCGTCCGCAAAGAGGCGGCCGGGGCGATCAGCGAGGTCCTGCGCGGCAATCTCCGCGTGTTCACGCTGATCACCAACACCCTGGCCAAGGACAAGGAGATCTCCGACCGCTGGCGCGGCTTCAAGGACGTCGCCGACGCCCGCCACCTCGCCAACCGGGTCGAGCCCGAGGTTGTGGCTGCTCTGGTCGATGCCGTGCGGGAGGCCTATCCACGGCTATCGCATCGCTACTACAGGCTGAAGGCCAAGTGGTTCGGGCAGGATGCGCTGCCTTACTGGGACCGCAACGCGCCGCTGCCGAAGGTGGAGCAGCGGACCATCCCCTGGACCGAGGCCCGCGATACGGTCCTGTCGGCCTACGACGCGTTCTCGCCGAAGATGGCCGGGATCGCGAAGCGCTTCTTCGACGAGCGCTGGATCGATGCGCCGACCCGACCCGGCAAGGCGCCCGGCGCCTTCGCGCACCCGACCGTGCCCTCGGTCCACCCCTACGTGCTGGTCAATTACCAGGGCAAGCCGCGGGACGTGATGACCCTGGCCCATGAGCTGGGCCACGGCGTCCACCAAGTGCTCGCCGGTCCGAACGGGGCCCTGATGGCGCCGACGCCCCTGACGCTCGCGGAGACCGCCAGCGTCTTCGGCGAGATGCTGACCTTCCGCAAGCTGCTCGCGGCCACCACCGACACGACCCAGCGCCGGGCCATGCTCGCCGCCAAGGTCGAGGACATGATCAACACGGTAGTGCGCCAGATCGCGTTCTATTCGTTCGAGCGGAAGGTCCACCTCGCCCGCGCCAAGGGCGAGCTGACCAGCGACCAGATCAACGCCCTCTGGATGTCTGTGCAGGCCGAATCCCTGGGGCCGGCGATCACCCTGGATGCGGGCTACGAGCCGTTCTGGGCCTACATCCCGCATTTCATCCACTCGCCGTTCTACGTCTACGCCTACGCGTTCGGCGACTGCCTCGTGAACTCGCTCTATGGGGTCTACGCTCAGGCCGAATCCGGTTTCGTCGACCGATATTTCGCGCTGCTCGCGGCGGGCGGCTCGAAGCCCTACGGCGAATTGCTCGCCCCGTTCGGGCTCGACGCGAAGGATCCGGGCTTCTGGCAGATCGGCCTTGGGATGATCGAGGGGATGATCGTCGAGCTGGAGGGGATGGAGTAGCGCTTCCAAAAATTGTCAACGTTGCGCAGCGCAACGTTGACAATTTTGAGAGAAGCGATACATGGGATCCGAGGTGAGTCCCATGAACGCGAGCCACGCTGCCTTCTTCGATCGTCCTGAAGCTGCCAAGCTCAAGCAGATTCTGACAGGACCGGAGAAAATTCCGCAATACGAGCTTCTCAGCCGGTTGGAGATTCCGGCGGTGCAAGCCGTCGTCTGGGATATCGAGCCGATCATTGAGAGGTTCGATCCGGCAACGCGCAATCATGCGATCCAATCGATGGGCGCGTTGATCGGCGATCTGCTGACGGCGCGGGGCTTCCGTGTTGCGCGCGATGCACGTGGCGAGAAGCGTCGAGGCCGCGTGCGGAAGGCGAAATTCGTCAAATCCGGTACGATCTGGGAACTGCCCGCCGAACCGAACGACGGACATGCCGAGAAAGTCGCCGCCATCATGGACGGCATTATGGATCGGTATCGAAACACACTCGCCGAGTTGGCGAAGTGACCGACGACCAGTCCGCGGACGAACCGGAATGGTTGACCGTCGCTGACGTCATCGATGCGCACGCGAAGCAGCTTCGCGTCTTCGGTGGGGCTCCGGGAATCCGAGATCGGGGCGCGCTCGAATCCGCTTTGGGGCGTCCGATCAACCGCTGGCGATACGAAGGTGCAGAGCTGCCCGAGCTCGCCGCGGCCTATGCATTCGGCATCGTCCGCAATCACCCGTTCATGGACGGGAACAAGCGTGCCGGCTTCCTGGCGATGCTCGGCTTCCTGATCCTGAACGATGTGCCGTTCGCCCCGGACCAGGCCGAGGCGACCGCGATCATCCTCGGCCTCGCCGCAGGCAAGATCGACGAATCCAGCCTCACCCGCTGGATCCGGGATAACTGGCCGGCCGGCTGAGACTCCGCGGCGCAGCGACCCGGCGGGCTGGTGCGGGGTGCCGAAACGCTTATGTCCGGCCCTGCACCGAGGAAGATCCTGGACCATGGCCGAGACCGATCGCGAAGCCAATCGCTTCTCCGCCCGCGCGGGCCGCTACGCCAGCGTCGGCGCCAATGTCGGTGGCGTCGCCGCCCGGATGGCGATGTCCCGGCTGTTCGGCAAGGAGGGCACGACCAGCGCCGCCGCGCTCGCGCAGGCGCTCGGCGGCCTGAAGGGGCCGATCATGAAGGTGGCGCAGCTGCTCGCCACGATCCCCGACCTGCTGCCGCCCGAATACGCCGCCGAACTCCAGAAGCTTCAGGCCGATGCGCCGCCCATGGGCGCGGCCTTCGTCAAGCGGCGGATGCAGTCCGAGCTGGGCGCCGGCTGGCAGGACAGATTCGGCAGCTTCGACCTGAAGCCTGCCGCCGCGGCCTCGCTCGGCCAGGTCCATCGCGCGACCGCGAAGGACGGCGAGCGGCTGGCCTGCAAGCTTCAGTACCCCGACATGCAATCCGCCGTGGAGGCCGACCTCCAGCAGCTGGAGATCGCCTTCGCGCTCCACCGGCGGATGAACAGCTGGCTCGATACCCGTGAGATCGCCAAGGAGATCGGCGCGCGCGTGCGCGAGGAACTCGATTATGAGCGCGAGGCCAAGCACGCCAGCCTCTACGGCGAGGTACTCAAGGATATCGATGCCGTGCGCGTACCGCGGGTCTTTTCCGACCTGTCCACCAAGCGCCTGCTGACCTTGAGCTGGCTCGAAGGCGACAAGATCCTGGGCTTCGCGGAAGAGCCGGTCGAGATCCGCAACTGCATCGCGCAGGCGATGTTCAAGGCTTGGTGGCACCCGTTCAGCCGTGCCGCCGTGATCCATGGCGACCCGCATCTCGGCAATTACACGGTCTTCTCCGAAGGCGGCGAGGCGGCGGGCATCAATCTGCTGGATTACGGCTGCGTGCGGATCTTCCATCCGCGCTTCGTCGGCGGCGTGGTCGACCTTTATCGCGGCCTGCTGGAGGAGGATGCGGCGCGCATCGTCCATGCCTACGAGGTCTGGGGCTTCAAGAACCTCGACAAGGAGAAGATCGAGATCCTAAACATCTGGGCGCGGTTCATCTACGGGCCGCTCCTGGAGGACCGCACCCGCACCGTGGCGGATGGGGTCAAGCCCGGCGAGTACGGCCGGCGGCAGGCCTTCCAGGTTCATCAGGCGCTCAAGGAGCGCGGACCCGTGACGGTGCCGCAGGAATTCGTGTTCATGGATCGGGCCGCCGTGGGGCTCGGAGCGGTGTTCCTCCATCTCCGCTCGGAGCTAAACTACCACCAACTGTTCGAGGCCGAGATCGAGCATTTTTCGCTGGATCAGCTCGGCGTGCGCCAAGACCAGATCCTCGCTCAGGCTGGGCTGCCCAAGCCGGCGTAAATTCGCGCACGGAAGTCCACCGAGAGGGCAATCAACTTGCGTGCGTCCGATTGCGGCAGGAAAACGCTTGAGCTACATCCCGGGGTGACCACAAGAAGTCGCATCTAAGGGAAACGAGCGCACGATGGCCGAAAGTGAGACGGTGGGCGGGCACACCTACAGCCCGGCGATGGACGCGAACACCCACGAGCAGACCTATCGCGGCTTCGTTCGCTTCGTCGAGATCGGCACCGGCGTCGTCATCTGCTGGGTTCTGGCCCTCGCGGTCGGCGGCATCCGCGAAGCCTGGCTGCTCGCGATTCTCAGCGTGATCGTCTCCGGCGCGGCCGGTGCCGTCGGCGCCCTGGCGCCCGCCATCGGCTGGCGCGGCCCGCTCGTCGTTGGCATCCTCCTCTTCCTGTATTTGGCCTTCGCCTGAGGTTTCGGGACAGACCGCTCGCCCTTGAGCCTCATCCCGAAAGCGAGTCGACGGCTTTCGGGACACGATGATGCGCTTGGTCGCCGAGCGGTCGGATGACGCGTCCAAGCCTGGCTGTCGGTTCGACAAGCCACGAGTTACATTCGCTCTTATTCCAACAGCACCAACTTCTTTCGCGTCTCGAAAAGCTGTGCCGGTTCGCGCATTCGAGAGGCCAAGCTTGTTCAGGGGAAGCCTCGCATGCGCATTGCTGTGCTGTCCGAGACGGACTCTGCGGAGCCGCGGGTTGCCGCGGTTCCGGAGACCGTCAAGAAATTCAAGGCGCTGGGCGCCGACATCGTCGTGCAGGCGGGAGCCGGGCTGAAAGCCGGGATCCTCGATGCCGAGTATGAGGCCGCCGGTGCCGAGATCGCCGGCAGCGCCGCCGATGCGGCACGGGAGGCCGACTTGGTCCTCAAGGTCCGCCGGCCGGCGGCCGAGGAGCTGTCGCTGTTAAAGCGCGGCGCCACAATCATCGCGATCATGGATCCCTACGGCAACGAGGCCGCGTTGAAGGCCCTGGCCGAGGCGGGTGTCGCGGGCTTCGCCATGGAGCTGATGCCGCGCATCACCCGTGCGCAGGTGATGGACGTGCTGTCCTCGCAGGCGAACCTGGCCGGCTACCGGGCCGTGGTCGACGGCGCCGCCGAGTACGGCCGGGCCATGCCGATGATGATGACCGCCGCCGGCACCGTGCCGGCCGCGCGCGTCTTCATCATGGGCGTCGGCGTCGCCGGCCTCCAGGCCATCGCCACCGCCCGGCGCCTCGGCGCGGTCGTGACCGCCACCGACGTGCGCCCCGCCACCAAGGAGCAGGTCGAGTCGCTCGGCGCGAAGTTCGTCGCGGTCGAGGATGACGAATTCAAGCAGGCAGAGACCGCGGGCGGCTACGCCAAGGAGATGTCGGCCGGCTACCAGGCCAAGCAGGCGGAGTTGGTGAAGGGCCACATCGCCAAACAGGACATCGTCATCACTACGGCCCTGATTCCCGGCCGTCCGGCCCCGAAGCTCGTCTCCGAGGAGATGGTCGCCTCGATGAAGCCGGGCTCGGTCCTGATCGATCTCGCGGTCGAGCGCGGCGGCAACGTCGCCGGCGCCAAGCCAGGCGAAGTCGTGATGACCGATCGCGGCGTGAAGATCGTCGGCCACACCAACGTGCCGGGACGGCTGGCCGCCACGGCGTCGAGCCTATACGCGCGCAACCTCTACGCCTTTGTCGAGACCCTGATCGACAAGGAGAGCAAGGCCCTGGCGATCAACTGGGACGACGAGCTCGTGAAGGCCACGAACCTGACCCGCGACGGCTCGGTGGTGCACGCCTCCTTCCAGGCGAAGACCGATGGCCCCGCCTCGGAGGCCGCCGCCGTCGGCCTGGCCAAGTCGGAGACCGGCAAGGCGCAGTCCGCCCCGGCTCCGTCGGGCGCGAACTAAGACCGATCGAGAGGAGAAGCAGAATGGCAAACGTCGTCGTCCCTCCCGATCAGGCAGCCGACCAGGCCCGCGTGCTGGCTGATGCCGCGCGCGCCGCGGCGGATGTCGCCCGCAACGCGGCCGATCAGGCCCAGGCCATCGCCTCCGGCATGGGCCACGGGATCAGCGCCGCCACCGGCGGCGCGGTCGATCCGTTCATCTTCCAGTTCGCCATTTTCGTGCTGGCGATCTTCGTCGGCTACTACGTGGTCTGGTCGGTCACCCCGGCGCTGCACACGCCGCTGATGTCGGTGACCAACGCGATCTCCTCGGTGATCATCGTCGGCGCGATCCTCGCCGCGGGCGTGCCACTCCTGGAGAAGGGCACGGGCTGGGCCCGGGCCTTCGGCTTCATCGGCATCGTGCTCGCCAGCGTGAACATCTTCGGGGGCTTCCTCGTCACGCAGCGCATGCTCGGCATGTACAAGAAGAAGGCCTGAGACGATGTCCCAGAACGTCTCCGCGCTTCTCTACATCGTCGCCGGCGTCCTGTTCATCATGGCGTTGCGGGGGCTCTCGCACCCGACCACGTCGCGGCAGGGCAACCTCTACGGCATGATCGGCATGGCGCTGGCCGTGCTCACCACCCTGGTCGGCCATCCGCCGGCCGGGTTCGGCGCCTGGATCCTGGTGATCCTCGGTATCGGCATCGGCGGCGGTGCCGGCGCGGTCATCGCCAAGCGCGTGCCGATGACGGCGATGCCGCAGCTCGTGGCCGCCTTCCACTCGCTGGTCGGCCTCGCGGCCGTGGCTGGTGCGGCGGCAACGCTCTACGCCCCGCAGGCGGTGGGCATCCTCGAGAACGGCCACATCCACAAGCAGTCGCTGTTCGAGATGGCGCTCGGCGCGGCGATCGGCGCGATCACCTTCACGGGCTCGGTCATCGCGTTCGCGAAGCTCGACGGGCGGATGTCCGGCAAGCCGATCATGCTGCCGAGCCGGCACCTCATCAATATCGGCCTCGCGGTCGCGCTGGTGGTGCTCATCGCGCTGTTCATCGGCAACGAGAGCAAGGCGATCTTCTGGCTGATCGTGCTGCTGTCCTTCGCGCTGGGCGGCCTGCTGATCATCCCGATCGGCGGCGCCGACATGCCCGTCGTCGTGTCGATGCTCAACTCCTACTCGGGCTGGGCGGCGGCCGGCATCGGCTTCACCCTGGGCAACCTCGCGCTGATCATCACCGGCTCGCTGGTGGGCTCCTCGGGCGCGATCCTGTCCTACATCATGTGCCACGCGATGAACCGGTCGTTCATCTCGGTGATCCTCGGCGGCTTCGGCGGCGACGCCGCCGCCGCGGCTGGCTCCGGGCAGGTCGAGACGCGCCCGGTCAAGCAGGGCTCGGCCGACGACGCGGCCTACATCATGAAGAACGCCGAGCGGGTTATCATCGTCCCGGGCTACGGCATGGCGGTCGCGCAGGCGCAGCACAGCCTGCGTGAGATGGCCGACATGCTGAAGAAGGAAGGCGTTGACGTGAAATACGCCATCCATCCGGTGGCGGGCCGCATGCCGGGCCACATGAACGTCCTGCTCGCCGAGGCGAACGTGCCCTACGACGAGGTCTTCGAGCTGGAGGACATCAACGGCGAGTTCCCGCAGGCGGATGTCGCCTTCGTGATCGGCGCCAACGACGTCACCAATCCGGCCGCCAAGACCGACAAGGCCTCGCCGATCTACGGCATGCCGATCCTGGACGTGGAGCGGGCCAAGACCGTGCTGTTCATCAAGCGCGGCATGGGCTCGGGCTATGCCGGCGTCGAGAACGAGGTGTTCTTCCGCGACAACACCATGATGCTGTTCGGTGACGCCAAGAAGGTGGTCGACAACATCCTCAAGGCGTTCTGAGACCGCCTTCAAGTTGGTTCCTTCGAGGGGCGGGCAGTGATGCCCGCCCTTTCGTTTTGCCGGATCGACTTCGAGCGAGACCGCTGTTGCCGTGGCGCCCGCGATTCCCGGCCCGACCCGGTGTAGAGTGCCGCCCGTGTCCGCCGCCATCGCCTCGCTGATCGCCGATCCGCCGCCGTTCCTGGGCGTCGCCGCCTCCGTGACCGGGCGGCGCTGGCAGGAGCGTTGCGCCGGCCTGGCGGTGCAGAACCACATCGCCAAGATGGTCCAAGCCCACGGCCTGCCCGAATTGCTGGCGCGTGTCCTCGCGGGCCGCCAAGTGGCGCCGGACGAGGCCGCTCGTCACCTGACGCCGCGTCTGCGCGACCTGATGCCGGACCCGGACATCCTGCTCGACATGGATCTGGCCGTGCGCCGGCTCGTGCGGGCCATCCGCCGCGGCGAGGTCGTGGCCGTGTTCGGCGACTACGACGTGGATGGCGCAGCGAGCGCCGCCATGCTCGCCGGCTACCTGCGCCAGCTCGGCCTGCGGGCGCCGATCCACATTCCGGATCGCATCACCGAGGGCTACGGCCCCAACGTCGCGGCGATCACCGCGTTGGCCGCCGAGGGCGCGACCCTGCTGGTCTGCGTCGATTGCGGCACCAGCGGGCACGGGCCACTGGAGGAGGCCGAGAAGCTGGGCCTCGACGTGATCGTGCTCGATCACCACGCCGCCGCGGAGCTGCTGCCCCCGGCCCGGGCGGTGGTGAACCCGAATCGCCTCGATGATCTCTCCGGCCTTGGCCACCTCTGCGCCGCTGGGGTCGTGTTTCTGACGCTCGCCGCCCTCAACCGTGCCCTGCGCCGGGACGGTTTCTTCGGACCTAATCGCCCGGAGCCGGCCCTGACCGACGCCCTCGACCTCGTCGCCCTGGCGACGGTGGCCGATGTGGTGCCGCTGGTCGGCCTGAACCGCGCTTTCGTCACGCAGGGGCTGACGGTGATGCGTCACCGGGGCCGGACCGGTCTCGCGGCGCTGCTCGACGCCGCCTCGCTCAGTGAGCCCCCCGAATCGTGGCATCTCGGCTTCGTGCTCGGGCCGCGGATCAATGCCGGCGGAAGGATCGGCGATTCGGCCCTCGGCGCGCGCCTGCTGACCACGGCCGACCCGGCCGAGGCCGCCCGCATCGCCGCCGATCTCGACCGGCTCAACCGCGAGCGGCAGGCAATCGAGGCGCATGCGGTGTCCGAGGCCGAAGCCGAGATGGACCGGGCCCTGACCCTCGACCCGGCGCGCGCCGTGCTGGTGAGTGGCAACGCCGCGTGGCATCCCGGCATCGTCGGGCTGATCGCGGCGCGCCTGAAGGAGCGGTTCAACCGGCCTGCCTTCGCCTTCGCGATTCGGCCCGACGGCAGCGCCACCGGTTCCGGGCGCTCGATTCCCGGCGCCGATCTCGGCCTCGCGGTCCGCGCCTGCGTCGAGGCCGGGCTCGCCAGAAAGGGCGGCGGCCACGCCATGGCGGCCGGTGTCACCCTGCGGGCCGACGACATTCCGCGCTTTGAAATGCATCTCTCGGCCTTGCTCGGGGCCAGCGTCGCGGTCTCGCGGGCGGCCGACGCCCTGCTGATCGACGGTGGCCTCAGTGCCGGCGGCGCCACCGCCGAAACCGTGCGGCTGCTTCAGCGAGCCGGGCCGTTCGGGCAGGGTGCCCCGGAGCCGGTCTTCGCCCTCGGCCGCCATAGACTGGTCGATGCCGCTATCGTCGGCTCAGGCCATGTCCGCGCGCGGCTGCGCAGCCGCGACGGGCAGGCGGTCGGTGCGATCTGTTTTCGCGCCGCCGAGCGTCCCCTCGGGCAGGCCCTGCTGAAGGGCATCGGCCAGGAGATGCATGTCGCCGGCACGCTCTCCTGCGATCGGTGGCGCGGGGCCGAGCGGGCGCAGCTCCGGATTATCGATCTGGCTTTAGCTGAAACCTAAAGACGCTCAGCCGCCGGCCATCACCAGCGCCCAGAACCGCTTGTAGCGGGTGTCCGGCGCATCGACCCGGGCGATGCCGATCCGCCGGATCTGCGGGAGCAGCATGTTCTTGTTGTGCTCGGGGCTGGCCTTCCAGCGGGCGAGCACTTGCTCGAAAGTCTCGGACCCGGCGCTGAGATTCTCGGCGGCGTAGGACCGCGCCAGCCCGGCCGAGGCCATGCGCGAGGTGAAGCTGCCGCCGACATCGTGGCTCAGCTGGCCGTGCCGGGCGTTGTTACCGGCCTGGAACGCGGCGGCCTTCACCAGACCGGTGTCGACGATGACCGGGCTGAGCCCATGCTGGACCCGGTAGGCCGAGATCGCGGCCGCGGCGGCGACCTCGTCGAGGATCGCGGTATGGGTCGCGTTCTCGACGCTCGGTTCGGGGGTGAAGGACAGGCCGCCGCAACCGGCAAGCGACAGCGACAGGGCGGCAGCGACGGCGAGGGAAAATTTCGACACGAGGGCCAGCGATTCACGAACGGATGCGCCTCCCTCGGGTTCGGTTGCGGCGAAAGCGCGGCGCTGGCCGTGAGCCTCAAACCGCAACCGGCGAATTGTGGCGCCGAGGCCACGGCGATCACGCGGCGAGCGCGTCGCCTCCGAGCATGACCGGCGCGAATACGCGCAGCAGATCGGGGTCGAGATGGCCGGACCCGTCGACCATGATCGCCAGGGCTTCGGCGGGGCTCGCGGGCTTCCGGTAGGCGCGGCGCTCGGTCAGGGCCGAGAACACGTCGCAGATCGCCACGATCCGGACCAGATCGGAGATCGCTCGCCCCCGGAGCCGGTCCGGATAGCCGGTGCCGTCGAGGCGCTCGTGGTGGTGCAGGACGACGTCGATGACCTCGTCCTCGAAGCTGCCCTGTGCCCGCAGCAGCTCGGCGCCGATCACCGGATGGCGCTGCATCAGGCGCAGCTCTTCCGGATCGAGACGGCCGGGCTTGTTCAGGATCTCGCTCGGGATGCGCGATTTGCCGATATCGTGGAGGAGGGCGGAGCGCACCAGCCGTGCGAGGTCGATCCGGCTCAGCCCGATCTGCGCGCCGAAGCTCGCGGCATGGCCGGCCACGCCCAGCGTGTGCTGGTAGACGCCGATATCGTGGCGCCAGACCTCGGCCAGCCAGTCCGTGATGCCGGCTTCCGAGATGGCGGCGAGCACCAGCTCGGTCCCCCGCTCGACATCGGCGCGCTGCAGCCCCGCGCCCAGCGCCGCGCTGTCGAACAGCTCCGAGACGATCGCGGTGGCGTCCGTTACGCGCCCGACAAGTTTCTGCCGGCGCGTCTCCACCGAGCGCGTCACCGCCTCGATCATCGCGAAAACGTTCGCCAGCACCAACTGGCGCGGCGCCGCCGCGGGCAGCTGGCGTATATGAGGGGAGGGCTTGGCGGGTTCCCCGCGGACCAGGACGAGGCGCGGCACCGGCCGCCCGCGATGGGTCAGGGCCGGCTCCAGCGCCGCGGCCTGTGCCGGCGGCAGATCCAAGATGATCAGATGCGGACGCCCCGGCGGGACCGGCCTCCCGGCAGAGACCGCTCGGCAGTCCATCACCAAGGCGATGGCGCGTTCCAGGGCGGCGCGTTCGGACGGGCGATCCGAGATCAGCAGGACGAACGGGCCGTCAGCGGTCCGCGAAGATATGCCGAGGGCCAACGCGGTTGCTCCCTCGCCCGCATGGTCAACGATCCGTTGACGCTAGCGGAAACCATTGAGCAAAGTGTTAACCCTACGCAGTCTGCCCGCGTATAGATGCGGGAAAAGCAGTGTTCAGGCGAGGCTGACGGCGCCGTCCTGGCGGACCGGCTGGGCGGCGGTCTTGCCGGCATCGGAAGCCGGGCTCAGAAAATCGGCGAGCTTGACGGCCAGCAGGGCCTGGCAGGCCGCGAGGGCGACGAACACGACGAGGAAGCTGGCGATCATGGGTCTCTCCGGTGCCGCTCGGCTGGGCGCTTTATGTTGCGACGCAAGAAGTGCCATGCCGCGCCGCAAACTGGTATGCCAGATGCCGAATGCCATTCATGCTTGGCATGCATGCCGATGTGTTGAATTGGTAAGAACCAACCTGAGATGCGGACGGGGCGTCAACTGAAGCGATGGCGATGAGATCAGAGCCCCGCTCGAGTTGCAGCCCTATATTGCACTGCAATCGGATCGCCTCCCGTTTTTCGCCTTGAGCCGGCATGCACGCGGTCGCTGTCGGCAAGTGGTTCTGCGGAAGGCTGCCAAGACGGGAGGTGCAGCCCATGGCATGCGGTAGGCTACCCGCGATCAGCTCAAGCCGATCAAGCACGCTTCATCGTTCGGTCGACGACCCTGAGAGTCTGTAAGGTTTCAATCCTTCGAGGATGGAGCGCGACAGGCCCATTCTCCCGCACGGGCTACGATGTTCACAGATCTGCGGACGAAGCGCGGGTTCCCCTCGCCCCGCTTGGGGGAAGCGGAGGCGCAGCCGAAGCGGCGGTGATGGGGGGCTCAGAACGGGGCGCGCGTCCTGAGCCGCCCCCACACCCTCGGCTGCCGCCTCACTCCGGCGACGACAAGGTCGCCGGAGCCCTCTCCCCGCAAGCGGGGCGAGGGGATCCCCGCACCAACGCCTGAGGCGAGCGCAGGCCACGGTGGAAAAGGGCCGAACGCGATCTGTGAAACAGCTAGCCCGTGCGGGAGAGGGGACCCACGCTTCATCACGGCTATGCAAGCCCGCATCTCGATCGAAAGACTTACAGCCTGTCAGCGTGAGGTTGAGAAGGGAAAAGACCCGTCAAACGGGCGCTCAGTCGAGATAATCGCCGTAAGTGTCCACGTGCTGGGCTAGGCCGAGGCCGTGTTCCCGCACCAGCCGCTCTGCCGTCTCGGCGTCCCGGGCTTCCAGGGCTGCGATGATCGCGACGTGCTCGCGGATCGAGCGCTCGGCCCGATCGCCCTGGCGGAGCGCCGTGCTGCGGATGCCGCGCACATGCATCAGCAGGTTGCTGGTCAGCTCGGCGATCGGCTCGCAATGGCCAAGCGCGATGATCCGCTGGTGGAAGCGGATATTGGCGTCCGAATACTCGTCGATATGCTCGGCCGGCTGGCCCTCATAGAATTCCGGAAATGATTCGCGCAGGGACCGAAGCTGTGCGTCGGTAGCGCGGGTGCAGGCGAGCCGGGCCGCCATGCTCTCCAGGGCAGTCCAGGCGTGGATCATGCCGACGATCTCGCGCTTGTTCTTCTTGATGACGAAGACGCCGCGCCGCGCTTCGGACCGAACGAACCCTTCCTGCTCCAGGACGGTCAGCGCCTCGCGCACCGGCGTACGGCTGACGCCGAGATCCTGCGACAGTTTTCGCTCGTCGAGCCGCACCTCATCGGGCCGCCCGTAGATGTCCATGTTGGTGATAGCAGTCTTGAGCGCTTCATAAGCCAGGGTCCGTAGACTGGAACTGGCGACGATCGGTTTAACGCTCAACGGTTCAGAGTTCGACATGCCTCGTCCAGTCGGCCCATGCCCATAATTTCTCGCACGTGTTCTGCGACGTGCGCTCTTTAAACGAACTAGCCCAAACCTTTGGCAGATCCTAGCCGATTGCGAGCCGACTCCACAGACCGGTCGTGGACAGGGCGACCCAGCGGAACGTCGGACGGCGGCACAAACTGGAACGGTAATGCCGAATTGGGCATCCACGTCTGAGACGCTTCGGTAATCCCGCGACCAATTCATGTATTTTTATGCAGGATCGATTGACAGATCCGCCCGATCTCAGCACCATTCTTCTGGCATACCGTAGACCAGAACGGCGCGGGTGAGAGCTTTCGGCGGTGGAAGGCGGCGCCGCCGAGACTTCATTTGTCCGGCAGACAAGAATTTTTCAAAGCACGCCCCACGGTTTGTACTGCCACGGGCGGCTCAGCCGGGCCATAAACACAGCCGGCGAACGAGAGAAAATAATAAATCCAATCTGGAGGGAAGCGTATGTCCGAGATCCGCAAACCGGTCGGGCGGGGCCGATGGCTCCAGCTGGCATTCGGCGTCGTCTGTATGTGCATGATCGCCAACATGCAGTACGGCTGGACGTTCTTCGTGAACCCCATGCAGGAGCGTCACGGCTGGGATCGCGCGGCGATCCAGATCGCCTTCACGCTGTTCGTCGTCACCGAAACCTGGCTGGTGCCGATCGAGGGCTATTTCGTCGATAAGTACGGCCCGCGGATCGTCACCCTGTTCGGCGGCCTGCTCTGCGGCATCGCCTGGGTCATGAACTCCTATGCGGAAACCCTCACGATGCTGTACGTGGCGGCCGCGATTGGGGGCACCGGTGCGGGCGCGGTCTACGGCACCTGTGTGGGCAACTCCCTCAAGTGGTTCCCGGACCGCCGCGGTCTCGCCGCCGGCATCACCGCGATGGGCTTCGGTGCCGGCTCGGCGCTGACCGTCGTGCCGATCCAGGCGATGATCAAGTCGCAGGGCTACGAAGCCGCGTTCTTCTACTTCGGCATCGGCCAGGGCCTGATCGTGATGCTGATCGCCCTGTTCCTGCGGGCGCCGGCCAAGGGCCAAGTCCCGGATGTCGCCCGGGTCAGCCAGTCCAAGCGCGACTTCAAGCCGGGCGAGATGGTGCGCACCCCGATCTTCTGGGTGATGTACGCGATGTTCGTCATGATGGCCGCCGGCGGCCTGATGGCGACTGCGCAGCTCGGCCCGATTGCCAAGGACTTCAAGATCGCCGACGTGCCGGTCTCGCTGCTCGGGATCACGCTGCCAGCACTCACCTTCGCGGCGACCCTGGACCGGGTGCTCAACGGCGTGACGCGGCCGTTCTTCGGCTGGGTCTCGGACCATATCGGCCGCGAGAACACGATGTTCATCTCCTTCGCGATCGAAGGCCTGGGCATCTACGCGCTGAGCCAGTTCGGCGAGAACCCGATCGCCTTCGTGCTGCTCACCGGTCTCGTGTTCTTCGCCTGGGGTGAGATCTACTCGCTGTTCCCGGCGACCTGTGGCGACACGTTCGGCTCCAAATACGCCGCGACCAATGCTGGCCTGCTCTACACGGCCAAGGGCACGGCGGCGCTGATCGTGCCCTATACCAGCGTGCTCACGACCATGACCGGCAGCTGGCACACGGTGTTCCTGGTGGCGGCCGGGCTCAACATCCTGGCGGCGTTCCTGGCCCTGTTCGTGCTCAAGCCGATGCGGGCGGCCTACACCAAGGCGCCGCAGGCGAACCTCGCACCGGTGCTGGCCCAGTAAGGCAGCCGACCAAACGACAGGAGGCCCGGCGCCGGCTTTACGGCGCCGGGCCTTCGCGCGTACCCGGTACCGGGGTCATCCGAGGATCGGGCATGGATAGGGACGAGCGGATCGCACGCGAGAGCGTGGTGACGGCGGCGCGGGACCTCGACGCGCAAGGGTTGAACCGCGGCACCTCTGGCAACGTCTCGGTGCGGTTCCGCGATCGCATCCTGATCACGCCCTCGGGGCTGCCCACCGCGCGCATGGGCCCGGACGACATCGTGCCGCTGGCCTTCGACGGGACGCACCCGGCGGGGCTCAAGCCGTCATCGGAGTGGCGTTTCCATCGGGACATCCTGGCGGCGCGGCCGGAGATCGGCGCCGTCGTCCACGCCCACCCGATCCACTGCACCGCCTTCGCCCTCTGCGGGCGGGAAATCCCGGCGGTGCATTACATGATCGCGGCTTTCGGCGGACCGAACGTACGCTGCGCGCCCTACGCGCCCTACGGCACGGCGGAGCTCTCGGAGCTGGCCCTGGCGGCGCTCAAGGACCGGAACGTCTGCCTGCTCGCCAACCACGGCATGATCGCCGCCGGCGCGACGATCGAGAAGGCCCTGTGGCTGGCGGTCGAGCTGGAGACGCTATGCTGGCAATACGCCGTGGCGCTTCAGGTCGGCGCCCCGAACATCCTGTCCGACCACGAGATCAACAGCACCGTCGAGCGCTTCCGCGGCTACGGGCTGAACGCGGTCGACAAAGGCTGACGCGAGGGGCCTCGGCTCAGCGGCCCAAAACCTGCCCGAGCGCGATGCCGCCGGAGGCCGCGAACTCGGCGGCAGAAATCTTCTTGCCGTCCTCCGGCTTCACCTTGCGGATCTCGATCCGCCCGCCCTGCGCACAGACGCTGAATCCATCCTCGTCCACGGCGATCACCTCACCGGGCTTGCCCTTCACCTCGCCGAGGCGGCGGACCGGGTGCAGGCGCGCATCGAAGATCTGGAGCTTTTTGCCGTCGAGGGTCGTCCAGGCCCCGGGAGCCGGGTTGGCGGCGCGAATCAGGTTGTAGATCTGGTCGGCATGGCCGGACCAGCGGATCTCGGCCTCGGCGGCGCGGAACCAGCCCTCGTAGCTCGCCGCGTCCTCGTCCTGATCGACCTCGATATGCTCGCCGGCGACCACAAGGTCGGCCGCTTCCAGCATCGCGTCGACGCCCATCGGGAAGAGGTTGTTGAAGTAGATGTCGCCCAGCGTCGCGTCGCCACCGATCTCGCAGGTCTTCTGCAGGATCACCGGCCCCTCATCGAGGCCGTCGGTAGGGCGGAAGATCGTGAGCCCAGTCTGCAGGTCGCCCTTGGCGATCGGCCAGTTGATCGAGGACGGGCCGCGATACCGCGGCAGCAGGCTCGGATGATACTGAATCGTGCCGTGCTTCGGGATGGTGACGAAGCTCTGCGGCGCGAATTGCAGCACGTAGGCCATGATGCCGATATCGGCGTCGAGGCCGCGTATCGCCGCCTCGGCCTCCGGGCTCTTCAGGCTCGGAAACTGGAAGACCGGCAGGCCCTTCTCCAGCGCCGCGGTCTTCAGGACGTCAGGCTTGGCCCCGGCCTTCTCCGGCGCGCAGAACACGCCGGCGACAGTATCCCCGCGCTTCAGGAACGCGTCCAGGACGGCCTTGCCGAAATCCTGCTGACCGATGACGGCGATGCGCATGGGATATCCCTGGCGTCGTCCGGCCCCGAAACAGGGCCGGTTTCTGTTCGGATAAGACGGTGGTGGCGTGCCGCTTGGCGGCGATCCCGGACGGATGGCCCGGGATCGCCGGCCGAACTCACTCGGCGGCGATCTTCTGCACGCCGCCGATGGCGCCGGACCCGGCGATCGCCTCGACCTCTTCGGCCGAGTATTTCAGCACGTCGCGCAGGATCTCGTCGTTGTGCTCGCCGAGCAGGGGCGAGCGCACCACCTCGGTGGGGCTCGCCGACAGCTTGATCGGGTTGCCGACCGAGAGGTAGCGGCCGCGGGTCGGGTGATCGACCTCTACGATGGTGCCGGTTGCTCGCAGGGCCTCGTCCGCGGCGATCTCCTTCATGGACAGGATCGGGCCGCACGGGATGTCGTGCCCGTTGAGGATGTCCATGGCCTCGAACTTGGACATCTTCATCGTCCAGGCTTCGATGCGCGTGAAGATCTCGTTGAGATGCGGCAGGCGCGCCTTCGGGGAGGCGTAGTTCGGGTCGGTCTTCCAGCCCGGCTCGCCGATGATGTCACAGATCGGGTCCCAGACCGCGGCCTGCGTGATCACGTAGATGTAGGCGTTCGGATCCTGCTCCCAGCCCTTGCAGCGCAGGATCCGGCCCGGCTGGCCGCCGCCGGAATCGTTGCCGGCCCGCGGGGTGGCGTCGCCGAACGGGATGCCCTCGCCGAACTGGCTGTATTCCTTCAGCGGGCCGTGCTCCAGGCGCTGCTGGTCGCGCAGCTTCACCCGGCACAGGTTGAGCACGCCGTCCTGCATGGCGCAGTCGACCTTCTGGCCGAGCCCGCTCTGGGTGCGGTGGTAGAGCGCCGTGACGATGCCGAGCGCGAGGTGCAGGCCGGTGCCGGAATCACCGATCTGGGCGCCGGTCACCATCGGGATGCCGTCGCGGAACCCGGTGGTCGAGGCCGAGCCGCCGGCGCATTGCGCGACGTTCTCGTAGACCTTGCACTCCTCGTAGCGGCCCGGCCCAAAACCCTTCACTGAGGCGAGGATCATGCGCGGGTTCTTCGCGTGGATCTTCTCCCAGGTCAGGCCCATCCGGGCCAGCGCGCCGGGGGCGAAGTTCTCGACGAGGACATCGCATTCCTCGATCAGGCGCCAGAGCACTTCTTTGCCCTTCGGGTTCTTCGAATCGAGCGTGAGCGAGCGCTTGTTGTGGTTCAGCATCGTGAAATACAGGCTGTCCACATCCGGCAGATCCTGCAGCTGCTGACGAGTGGCATCGCCGACCCCCGGCCGCTCGACCTTGATCACGTCGGCTCCGAACCAGGCCAGAAGCTGGGTACAGGTCGGGCCGGATTGAACGTGGGTGAAGTCCAGGATGCGGACGCCTTCGAGGGCCTTGCTCATGTTCGGTCTCGGATCTCGGGTCTAGTTTCGGGATGCGGCGGACGGTCTTTTGAAGTCGGTCTCACGCGTGAAGCGGTATCGCGGAGGCTGCGCAGCGACTCTGGAAACACGCGCCCAGTGTTCTCGGACGGACCATGCCGACACTCCCTCCCGATGCGCGGCCCCGTCGAATCGCGGTTCCGTCACGCTGGCCCGGTCTGGCGGGCCTTCCTGTTTGTATACCACATGCCATCCGCACGAGGCGAGTAGAAAGAAACACGCGCGAAGGTTGTGCTCAACACCTGAGCTTAGACCTAAGAGTTTTAAGACTCAAAGCGGACGCGCAAGTGCAGAGGGAGAACCGGGCCTAGCCCCCTTGGCATACGTCTCAAGGCGGTCCATCATTCCGCCAAAATCGATCGGCCGCGAAGCGGTCAATTGCGTAACAACGCTGAACGAGGAACGCCCATGCTCGCCAGCACTAGCTTGATCAAGTCGTCCTGGATCGCGGTCGATGTCGACCGCGATCGTGCGGAGCGCGTGCTCGTCGTCGAGACCTACATCGCTGTGAGCCCGCTGGAACCGAATTACGACGCCGCGCAGTACGATCGCGTCCTGTGCTGCGTGCAGAAGGTGCTGAAGGCGCATCCGGAGATCGACCGGGCGTCGATCCTCAGCATGCATCGCGGCTCCGGCTGCACCGCCCTGTTCCGCGAGCCGCCGTCGGATCTGGCGCGGCCGGCTGCGGCCTGACGGTCTATCCGGCCTGAACGCGCGCCCGCAGCCGGATCAAGGCGTTTCCGGCTCGGGACCGACCTGGGGCTCGTGCGATTCCAGCGCGACCCGGGCGGCGTGGAACCACCAGAGCGGGATGTCGCGATTGGCCTTGGTCAATTCCGATGCCCAGCCTTCTTTCGGCATCACCTCGGCCCGGTCGGCGAACAACCGGAGCGCGCTCTCCGCCCGCTCCCGCCGGCAGCGCTCACGGATCGCGGTGCGTTCGGCCTCGGCCCGGGCATCCGTCTGCTCGATCAGCCGGCGCGTCGCCAACTCGTCGGCATCGAAGGCGAAACGCTGCCAGAACGCTTCCGCTTCCCGGGCGACGTCGCGCTCCCGCTGCGCCACCGACACCGCCGCCTCGGCGTCTTGCTGCGCGGCCTCCGCCGCGTGGGCGCGCGCGAGGACGCGGTTATTGGCCTCCAAAAGCTCGCGTTCGCGCTCCGGGGCCATGCGCTGCCGCCGCAGCACGCGCAGTTCCTCGTCGCGCGCGGTCCGGTCGTTCAGATCCGAGAGCAGAGCGGCGAGGGGGCCGGCGGTCAGGGCGTCGGCGCGCCGAAGATAGCGCTCGCGCAGCCCCGGATGGTGGGTATCCAGCGTGTCGCCATCCCAGGCCGGATGGTTGGCGTTCCCGTTTCCATCGTGATCGTAGAGCGCGCGCGCCAGGGCGTGGCGCAGGTCGTCTGAGGACGGAGTCGCGGCGTGATCGTTCATGACGCTACGCTGGCGGCGAGTAACGGGACGGCTGTCAACGCGCTTGTGCAGCCGGAGGACTCATCAGCGCATGACGATCCGGTGTTGTCGCCCGGTAAAATCATCGTCCGCATGCAATCACCCGACCACCCGACGACGCGACACGATTGAGACTCTTTCGTCGCACGGTCGTTCCGGCGATCCGGTAAAGAGACCGCCGCGATTTTTACGGGGATGCCCGGTGCCACCGCCCGCCTACGTCTTTCACGGGGGATCCACCATCGCGGAAGACTGCGGTTCAAGCTTGTCACTGCGGATAAATTTTTGCGGAACCCCACGGTGGATACAGCCGGCGCAGTGGGGCGGCGGCGTCCGCGGCAGGTTCACCCCTCAGATTTCCGGGCGATCCGCTCCAGCGCCCCGAACATCGGCTCCAATTCGTCCGCGTCGAGACGGTGGAATCCGAGGGTCCGGCCCATGATTACGCCCAGGATCGCGAAGAACAGCACCGAACCCTCGCCCGGGCAGGCGCCGTTCATCCCGGCGAGCCGGTCGAGCTGGTCCGCCACGAAGGACCGGTAATCGTTCAGCGCCTCGGGATACTCGATCGAAGCGAGCAGCAGGGCGCGCGACGACTCGTCATCGTCGCAATAATGCGAACGGGCATGGGCGACCATGGCCCGTGGCAGCTGCGCCGGGCCGGGCGCGAGTTCGCTTTCGCAATCGGCGATGCCGTCACGCAGCTCGGCGAGCTTGCGGGCGACAAGGGCCAGGATCAGCGCGTCCTTCGACGCGTAGTGATGGAGCACGCCGCCCTTGCTCAGGCCCGCCTCGGCCGCAACGGCGTCAATGGTCAACGCACGTGCGCCGCCCTTGCGCAAAACCGCGTCGGCCGCCTCCAGGATGATCTCCGGCCGTTCCGCCAGCCGCTGCCGTTTCACGCGCATGGGTCACCATTTTAGAAACCGACTGGACGGTATGTAAGCGATCAAGTAGGAACGCGTCACGCCGTGGGCTCCCATTCCGCCGCGATGGTCGACCGCAAGATCCGCATGACCGCTCATCGATACACAGCCGTAGTGCTGGCGACGATCGCCCTCGCGACGGCGGCTGAGGGCGCCGAACCGACGACAGCGCCGGACTTGGCCCTGGCCCGCGTCCGTGTGGTCGAGGCGCAGCGCACCCCGGTCGCTTCCGAGGTCGTCCTGACCGGCGATATCCAGGCCCAGGCGCAGGTCAATGTTTCGTTCCGGACGAACGGTAAGGTCGCCGAGCGCCGGGTCGAGGTCGGCGATCACGTCGAGGCCGATCAGGTCCTCGCCGTGCTGGAGCCGCTGACCCAGCGGGCCAATCTCGACAACGCCAAGGCCGCCCTGGCCTCGGCGGAGGCGCGGCTGACCCAGGCCAAGATGGCCTATGAGCGACAGAAGCAGCTCCTGGCAGGCGGCTACACCACGCGGCCGAGCTACGACAATGCCGAGCAGGAGCTGCGGACCGCGCAGGCCGCGGTCGATTCGGCCAACGCTGCGCTCGGGACCGCGCAGGAGCAGTTCTCCTACACGGAGTTGCGCGCCGGCGTGTCGGGAATCGTCACGAGCCGCAGCGTCGAGGTCGGCCAAGTGGTCCAGTCCGGCCAGACCGTCTTGGTCCTCGCCCAGGACGGGCCGCGGGACGCGGTGTTCAATGTCTACGAATCGCTGACCGCGCGACCGCCGGGCGACAAGACCATCACGGTGACGCTGCAGACGAACCCGGCGATCTCGGCACGCGGCACCGTGCGCGAGGTCTCGCCGACGGTGGATGCGTCGAGCGGCACGGTCCGGGTCAAGATCGGCCTGGAACAGACGCCGCCGGCCATGGGATTGGGCGCCGTCGTCATCGGCCACGGGCGCTTCGCGCCGCATGATGCGGTGATCCTGCCCTGGTCGGCACTCTATCGCTACGACGGCCATCCGGCGGTCTGGATCTACGATGCCGGCCGCCGGACCGTCTCGGTCCGCGCGGTCGAGATCGACCGGTACGGGCCGGATGTCATCGCCTTGAAGAGCGGCGTCGAGCCGGGCGAGCGCGTCGTCATCGCGGGAATCCAATTTCTGCGGCCGGGGCAGGAGGTTGCCGCTGCCCTCGTCGGAGGCAACCCATGAGTGTGCGCGCGGTTCTGGCGGTCCCCGCACTCGCCCTCATTCTCGGTGGTTGCGATAGCCATGGCGACACGCCCAAGGAGGCGGCCGCGCCGGTACGTCCGGTGCTGACGCAGGTCGCCGTGCCGAGCGACAGCATCGCGTTCGGCCCCTTCGCCGGCACGATCGAGCCCCGCTACCAGTCGCAGCTCGGCTTCCAGATTCCTGGCCGGATGGTGGCGCGCGACGTGACCGTCGGCGACATCGTCAAGAAGGGGCAGCGTCTGGCCGCCCTCGACACCGTGGTCACGCGCTTCGACCTGACCCGGGCCGAGGCCGATCTCGCCGACGCGCGGGCGCAGGCCGAGAACGCGGAGGCCGCTGAAATTCGCGCCCGGCGCCTGATTGCGGGCAACAACGTCTCGCAAGCGACCCTCGACCAGGCGGTGGCCAAGCGTGACACCGCCCGGGCGCGGGTCGATCAGGCCGTGGCGAGCCTCCAGAAGGCCCGGGACCAGATGGGCTACACCGAGCTCAAAGCCGAGTTCGACGGCGTCGTCACCCAGCGCCTCGCCGAGGTCGGGCAGGTGCTCAGCGCCGGCCAGGGCGTCGTCACCGTCGCCCGGCCGGAGATCCGCGAGGCGGTGGTCGATATTCCGGAGCAGTATGTCGGCGCCCTGCCGGCGGATGGCGTGTTCTCGGTCTCGCTCCAAAGTGCGCCGGAGCTGACGGCCAAGGGCCGCGTCCGCGAGATCGCGCCGCTCGCCGAGGCCGGGACGCGTTCCCGGCGCATCCGCATCACCCTGGAGGATCCCGGCCCCGCCTTCCGGCTCGGTGCGACCATCGACGTGTCGCTCATGCGCACGGTTCCGCGCCGCTTCCTCCTGCCGGATTCCGCGCTGCTTCAAGACGGCGAGCGCCGCTCGGTCTGGATCGTCGCCGCGGACGGCAAGTCGGTGACGCGCCGCGACGTGACGCCGGCCTCCCCCCCGGAGGGAGACGAGGGCGGGCGCGTCGCCATCCGCGACGGTCTCACGCCGGGCGAGCGGATCGTCGTGGCGGGCGTCCACACCCTGCGCGAAGGCCAGGCCGTGCGCCTGACCGACGACGCCCGTTGAGCCGGTCGGACGAGGGTTCCCCGTGAAGGATTTCAATCTCTCCGACTGGGCACTCGGGCATCGCTCGTTCGTCTGGTTCCTGATGGCGGTCGCCCTTGTCGCGGGCGTGATGGCCTATAGCCGCCTCGGCCGCGAGGAGGACCCGCCGTTCACGATCAAGACCGTGGTCGTGCAGACAACTTGGCCAGGCGCGACGATCAAGGACACGATCGATCAGGTCACCGACCGCGTCGAGAAGGAGCTGCAGCAGCTCAACGGTCTGGACTACGTCCGCAGCTATACGACGCCGGGCTCCTCGACAGTGTTCGTGCAGTTCCGCGATACGCTGAAGAAGTCCGACGTGCAGCCGGCCTTTTATCAGGTCCGCAAGCGCCTCGGCGACATCAAGGGCCAGTTCCCGGAGGGCGTGCAGGGCCCGTTCTTCAACGACGAGTTCGGCGACGTCTACGGCAACATCTACGCCTTCACGGCCGACGGCCTGACCTACCGGCAGCTGCGCGACTACGTCGAGGGCGTGCGCACCGAGATCCTGCGGGTGCCCGATATCGGCAAGACCCAGCTGATCGGCACCCAGGCCGAGACGATCTTCCTCGACTTCTCGACCCGCAAGCTTGCCGGTTACGGGATCGACTTCCAAGCGCTGATCAAGGCGCTTCAGGCCCAGAACGCGGTCTCGGCCTCCGGGGTGGTACAGGCCGGGCCGGAGCGCGTGTCGCTGCGGGTCAGCGGCTCCTTCACCTCGGAAGCCTCGCTTCAGGACGTGAACCTGCGGGTCAACGACCGCTTCTTCCGGCTGGCCGACATCGCCGATATCAGTCGCGGCTACGAGGATCCGCCCGCCCCGATGTTCCGGGTCAACGGCGAGCCGGCCATCGGCCTCGCCATAGCCATGCGGCCGGGCGCCAACCTGCTGCATTTCGGCGAAGCTCTGAAGGAGCAGATGCGGCGGATCGAGGGAACGCTGCCGGTGGGCGTGGGCGTCCATCTGATCTCGGACCAGCCCAAGCAGGTCGAGCACGCGGTCGGCGGCTTCACCGAGGCGCTGGTCGAGGCCGTCGTGATCGTGCTCGCCGTCAGCTTCGTGAGCCTCGGCGTCCGGGCCGGACTGGTGGTTTCGGTCTCGATTCCCCTCGTGCTGGCGATCGTCTTCGTCATCATGCAGTTGATGGACGTGACGCTGCAGCGCATCTCGCTCGGCGCCCTGATCATCGCGCTCGGCCTCTTGGTCGATGATGCCATGATCACCGTCGAGATGATGGTCGCGCGGCTCGAACGCGGCGACACGCTCCGCAAGGCCGCGACCTTCGCCTACACCTCGACGGCCTTCCCGATGCTGACCGGCACCCTGGTGACGGTGGCGGGCTTCCTGCCGATCGGCTTCAACGGCTCGGGGGCGGGCGAATACACCTATTCGCTGTTCGTCGTCCTAGCCGCGTCGCTGCTGGTCTCCTGGGTGGTGGCCGTCCTGTTCGCGCCGCTGATCGGCGTCACGCTCCTGCCGAAGACCGTGAAGCACCACGCCGAGAAGCGCGGCTTCCTGACCCGCATGTTCCTCGGAATGCTCAAGGTCGCGATGGCCTGGCGCTGGACCACAGTCGCTCTTTGCCTCGCCCTGATGGCGGCGGCGATCGTCGGCATGGGCCACGTCCAGCAGCAGTTCTTCCCGTCCTCCGATCGCTCCGAGGTGCTGGTCGACCTGACGCTGCCGCAGAACGCCACCATCGCCGAGACCAAGGCGCAGATGGACCGGTTCGAGGCGAAGCTGAAGGACGATCCGGACGTGACGAGCTGGTCGTCCTATGTCGGCCAGGGCGCGGTGCGCTTCTACCTCCCCCTCGACCAGCAGCTCTCCAACGCGTTCTACGGTCAGATCGTCGTCGTCACGAAGTCCCTCGAAATTCGCGACCAAGTCATGGCCCGCCTCCAGACGATCGGAAAGCGCGATTTCGTCGGTACGGACGTGCTGGTCCAGCCGCTGAGCCTCGGGCCGCCGGTGGGCCGGCCGGTCCAGTATCGGCTGAGCGGCGCGAACATGGAGACGGTCCGCCGCCTCGCCCTGGACCTCGCCAACGTGGTCGCCACGGATCGGCGCCTCGATGTGCCCACCTTCGACTGGAACGAGCCCGGCAAGGTCCTGCGGGTCGAGATCCTTCAGGACAAGGCGCGCCAACTCGGCGTGACCAGCCAGGACATCGCCGGCATCCTCAACGGCATCGAGGGCGGCCAGGCGATCACGCAGGTGCGCGACTCGATCTACCTCGTGAACGTCGTCGGGCGGGCGCGGGCCGCCGAGCGCTCGTCACTCGACACGCTGCAATCCCTCCAGGTCGGACTCGCCAACGGCTCGGTCGTGCCGCTGCTCTCCTTCGCGCGGATCGGCTACGACCTTGAGCAGCCAATCGTCTGGCGGCGCAACCGGCTTGCGACCGTGACGGTGCGCGCCACGATCCGCGACACGACCCAGCCGGCCACCATCGTGACCGCGCTTCAGCCCGGGATCGATGCCTTCGCGAAGGCGCTGCCCGAGGGCTACACCCTGGAGACCGGCGGTTCCGTCGAGGAATCGGCCAAGGGCCAGGGCCCGATCGCCGCCGTGGTCCCGGTGATGCTGCTCACCATGGCGCTGCTGCTGATGGTCCAGCTCCACAGCGTCGGCCGGATGCTGCACGTCTTCACGGTGGCGCCGCTCGGGCTGATCGGCGTCGTGCCGGCGCTGCTGCTGTTCGACAAGCCAATGGGCTTCGTGGCGATCCTCGGCATCCTGGCCCTAATCGGCATCATCATCCGCAACGCCGTGATCCTGGTGAGCCAGATCGAAGAGTTCCGGGCCGAGGGCATGGCGCCTTGGGATGCCGTTTACGAGGCGACGCATCACCGAATGCGGCCGATCCTGCTGACCGCGGCGGCGGCGAGCCTAGGCCTGATCCCGATCGCCCGGGAGGTGTTCTGGGGGCCCATGGCCTTCGCGATGATCGGCGGCATCCTGGCGGCGACGTTCCTCACGCTGCTGTTCATGCCCGCCCTCTATGTCGGCTGCTACCGGATTCGACCGGAAAGCCACGACCGGCCTCCGGCGCAGCCCGCCTGAGCGACCGGCCACACCGATCGCAGCGTGGGCCCACGCTGCGGTGAGCGGTCGGCCCGCCCCTCCGCCCCCTCGGGGCGGGCCGACCGTGATTCATCCCAGGGTCATGTCGTGCCGCAGGCTGAAACTCCCGGCTGTCCCCGCGCGTAAGCGGGACCAGAGCCGAGGAACTCCGCCCGCATGAACGCCTTCATCGCCGTCGTCCTGGTCTGCGCCAACGGTCTCGCCCAGGAGGCCTGCACCGATGCCGAGGCGCTGGAGGTGCGCAAGGTCCGCGTCGCCAACGAGCTCGGCTGCGCCACCGGCTGGCAGGAGATCATCGCCCGCACCGAGCGGCGCGACGAGATCGGCAAGTCCGCCTACCTCAAGACCGAGTGCCGCCGGGTGAAGGAGCCGCAGTGACGGCGCGGAGCCGGGCGCCGCTACTTGTCGTACTTGATGTAAGCGAAGCGCGGATCGGACGGCGTGCCGTCGAGGCCCTGTCCCTCCAATGCCGGCTGCCAGGACACGACCTCCTCGATCTTCTTGGCCAGAGCGAAATCCTTCTCGGTGATGCCCTTGGCCGCATGGTTCATCAGCCGGACCTCCACCCAGGCATAGGAAGCGGTGATGTCGGGGTGGTGCCAGGCCGCCTCGGCGAGGTGGCCCACCGTGTTGATGACCATGAGCGTGCCCTTCCAGCCCGCCGTCTTGTAGGTGCGGCGGATCCAGCCCTCCTCCAGCCGCCATTGCGGCAGCTCGGCCTTCAGCCGGGCCTCCACCGCCGCCTCGTCCAGAACGCCCTCGCGCCGCTCGCTCATTCGCCTCGTCCCATTTGTCCCAGTGTCGCGGGGCGAGGGTGCCCGTGTGGCCGGCGGCGCGCAAGCGCGCAGCGGCATCCGGCACGGTGGACGGCGTGTCGCGCGAGCCCTATGACCTTTTTCCAATGGCGTCAGGACAAGTCCCCGCCCAAGTCTGCGATGTCTGAAGACCGCACAATACGATGGGAGAAGGCGTGATGCTGTCACGGCGCGCAATGCTCGCCGGCGGCCTGCTCGGCGGTCTCGGCCTGCGGGCAGCGCGGGCGGACGTGCCGGTGATCCGCCTCGGAAGCCTGCCTTTCGGGACCTCGACCTGGGAGGCGGCGGTGATCAAGGCCCGCGGCCTCGATACCGCCAACGGCTTCCAGCTCGACGCGGTCAAGCTCGCCGGCAACGATGCGGCGCGGATCAGCTTCATCGGCGGACAGGTCGACACGATCGTCGGCGACCTGCTCTGGGCGGCGCGCCTAGGCAATGACGGCCAGGCGGTGCGCTTCATCCCGTACTCGACCTCGGAGGGCGCAGTGATGGTGCCGGCCGACAGCCCGATCAAGAGCCTGAAGGATCTCGACGGCAAGCGCTTCGGCGTCGCCGGCGGTCCGCTCGACAAGAACTGGCTGCTCCTGCGGGCGCAGGCCAAGGACGCCGCCGGGATCGACCTAGAGCATGCCGCCGAGATCGCCTACGGCGCGCCACCCTTGATCACCCTGAAGCTGGAGCAGGGCGCGCTGGACGCGGCGCTGACCTACTGGACCTATTGCGCACGGCTCGAGGCCAAGGGCTTCCGCCGGCTGGTGGGCGCCGAGGACATCATGCACGCGCTGGGCGTGGCCGGTGACGTATCCCTGATCGGCTACCTGTTCCAGGACACCACCGTGAAGGAGAAGCCCGAGGCGGTGGCCGGGTTCGCGCGAGCGTCCCGCGCCGCCAAGGAGATGCTGGCCGCCGATCCCAGCACCTGGGAGGTCGTGCGCCCGCTGATGGCGGCGGAGAACGACGCGACCTTCGAGGCCCTAAAGCGCGACTTCCTCTCCGGCATCCCGCGCCGCCCGGTGGCGGCAGAGCGGACCGATGCCGAGAAGCTCTACGCCGTGATGTCGCGCCTCGGCGGCCCCCGCCTCGTCGGCAAGGGCGCCGGGCTGCCGCCGGACCTCTACTACGACAGCGGCCGCAATGGTTGAGCGGCCGGTCAGGCTGCCGCCAATGTCGAGACTTCGGATCGCCGGGACCGCATGGGCGCGCTAACCCGCATCGCGTCCCTCGCCGTGCTCGTCGCCGCCTGGCAATTCGCCGCGCTGGAGGCCGGATCGCGCCTGCTCCCGGCTCCGATGGCGGTTTTGCGCTTCATCATTCAGGAGGCCGAGCGCGGCGACCTGATACACAATGTTGGGATCACGCTGCTGCGGGTGGCGATCTCCTTCGCGGTGGCGATGGTGCTGGGGATCCTGCTGGGCGTCGCCCTCGGGCGCTCGAAGGCCGCCGACCTGACCCTCGACACACCGCTCCTCGTCCTGCTCAACACCCCGGCCCTAGTGATCACCGTGCTGGCCTATGTCTGGGTCGGGCTGACCGAGACCGCCGCGATCCTGGCCGTGGTGCTCAACAAGCTGCCGAACGTCGCCGTGATCGTGCGCGAGGGCGCACGCAACCTCGATCCCGGCCTCGACGAGATGGCCAGGACCTACCGGTTCGACCGGCGCACCTGGGCTCTGGACGTGCTGGTGCCGCAGCTCCAGCCCTACGTGGTCACGGCGGCGCGCTCCGGCCTGTCGCTCGCCTGGAAGATCGTGCTGGTGGTCGAGCTGCTCGGACGCCCCGACGGGGTCGGCTTCGCGATCAACTACTACTTCGTCCAGAGCACCGACGTGGCGGCGATCATCGGCTACAGCCTGGTCTTCATGACCGTGATGATCGGCATCGATGTCCTCCTCCTGCAGCGGCTCGAAGCCCATGTCCGCCGCTGGCGCTGAACCCGTCCTCCAGGTCGCGATCGACGCGAAGGTCTATCGGTCCAAGGGCGCCGAGCCGGTGGAGGCGGTGCGCAACCTCGCCTTCGGCGTCGAGGCGGGCGAGATCGTCTGCCTGATCGGCCCGTCGGGCGCCGGAAAAACCACGACCCTACGCATCCTGCTCGGCCTCGATCCCGATTTCGAGGGCCGCGTCTCCGGAGCCGATCAGGCCGGCATGGTGTTCCAGGAGCCGCGGCTGCTGCCCTGGCGCAGCGTCGAGCACAATGTCCGGCTGGGGCTGCCCCGGGCCCGGCGCGGACGCGACCTCGACACCCTGTTCACGCGGCTCGGCCTCACGCCCTGGCGCAGCAGCTACCCGAAGGCGCTCTCTCTCGGCATGCAGCGCCGGGTGGCGCTCGCCCGCGCGCTGGCCGACGACCCGCGCGTGCTGGTGCTCGACGAGCCGTTCGTCTCCCTGGACGATGCCGCCGCCGCCGAGCTCCGCGGGCTGGTGGTCGACACGGTCGACTCCGCCGGCATGAGCGTCCTGATGGTGACCCACAACGTCGCCGAGGCGATCGGAATCGCCGACCGGCTGCTGTTGGTCTCGAAGCGCCCCGCCACCCTCATGGCGGACGTGCCCCTCGACCGCCCGCGCGGACAGCGCGACCGCGCCTGGGCGGAAGCGACCCGGGCCGCGTTGGCCGCGCAACATCCGGGAATCATTGCGGAATAGCCGGCCGATCCTGACGGGCGGCAGGCGGCTCTTCTAGGCCTCAATTCGCCTTGGCGTCCACGTCGATCCGCTCGAGCAGGGCGGCCGGGGAGCGCGCTGCGCCGATATCGATGAAGCCGATGCCGGCGGGCTCCTTGGACTTGGCGTGCAGCACGAGCTTGCCGGGCTTCATCACGAACTGGCCCATCGCGGCGCCAATACCCTTGGCCGCCGCGGTGTTGCCGAGGATCACGGGGACGCCGAGCAGGCTGGCGGTGACGTATTCCTTGCGCAACTCTTCGGGTTTGAGGCTCAGATCCTTCGACTGGGCTGCGAGGAAGCGTTCGAATAGGCCGGCATTTTCGATCGTGAGATCGAGACTCTTCGCACTACCGGTGAACATCACCATGGTGGTCGCCGGCAGGGTCCCGCTGAACAGTTCCGGTCCGAAGCCGCCCAGCGTGCCGGCGAGCCGGATCGTGCCGATGTCGCGGCCCGAGACCGTGACATCGCGCAGGGACAGGTCGCGCGCCTTCCCGTCCAAAGCCGCATCGGCCACGAGGTCGAGATCGAGGTCGCGGTAGCCGTAGGCCGGCAGCGCGCCGACGATCGGGGCGCCGGCCACGAGATCCGCCGGCAGACTCAGGCCCGAGAGGGTGAGGCGGCTGGCGCTCGGCACGCCGTCCTGCGGCGGCCCGAACGACAGGGCGGCCTCGCGCAGGGCGACCCGGCGCGTGGGGGCTGGCGTGATCGTGACCGCCAGCGGGTCGCCGGGCTTCGGATCCGCAGCCTTGGCATCTATGGGCTTGGCCGGGACCGCTTTGCTCGGCGCAGCCGCGCGGGGCGCGGGGCGCGGATCCTGCGGCGGCTTCGGAAGCTCGGCGTCGGGCGGCAGGTCGATGCTCAGGTCGGCCAGGGTCAGGCCGCCCAGGGCCGGCGTCAGGCGGCGCATCTCGGCATCGCTGAACCCGGGACGGGTGTCGGGTTCGGCGGCGAAACTGCGCAGGGCCGCGATCGTCGGCGCCAGGGATACGTTGGTGAGCGCGAGGCGCCCGAGATGCGCGCGCAGGCTGCCGCGCGCGACGGTCAGGTTCTCCAGGACGGTGCTGGAATCCGGGCCGGTGGCGTAGGTCGCCCGTCCGATCTCGAACAGGATCGGCCCCTGCGGATCGGCGTTGCTGACGCTCAGACCCTGCATGTCGAGGCTGCCGAGGGCGGTCGCCTCGATCAGGTCGGCGGCCGCCGCCGCGAAGGTCCGCCGATCGTTGGGCGGCTGGAAGCCCGCGGCCACGATCTCGAAGGCGCCGTTCCAGCTGTCCGGCACCTGCCGGCCGCCGAGATCGCGGCCGTCCAGCCGCGCGATCTTCACGGTGGTGCCGCGGGCGTCCGAATAGGTCACGTCCGCGACCTGGATCGTGCCGTAGACTTTTTGCACCGGTCCCTTGCCGTCGCCCGGGACCGTGTAGAGCCGGTTCAGCGCCGCGAGGTCGAGATCGGTCGCCCGGACCTGGCCATAGGTGCCGTTGCCGCGGTTCGGGCCGGCCGCGGCGCTCACCGTCGCGCCCGCGGCGGTGAGCTCCCGGACGCGGCCGGATTTCACGTCCCGGGCGACCACGTCGCGATAGGTCACGGTCTGGCGGTCGTCGCCGGGGCCGGCATGTTCGGAAGTCAGGACCGGAATGGTCAGGCTGCCGGCGTCGAGGCGCGCCAGCCGGGCCTCCCAGGGCTCAGAAGAATCCGACTTCAGGATCGCCGCGAGTTCGTCCTTGGAGAGGCGCGTGCCGCTCGCCGTCAGCTTCGGCGCCCGGAGCAGGGTGCCGCCCAGCGGCAGCATGACGTCCGTGACCGTGACGTCCTGGACCGCAGCGGCGCCTTCCTGGGCCGCCAGCGGGGCGGGCAGCCCCATCCCGGCGAGGCAGGCGAGGGCGCAGGTCGCGGCCAAAGCCGACCGGAGGCGGGATCGGGCCTTCGGATGGATCATGGGAGGGTCCGGATCACGGCTCAGGCGGGATAGCCGCATGGGTGCCGCGTTTTACCCGTCGAGGCAATTGCGCATGCTGCGCATTGGCCCTGAGCCGGCTCCAGTGTCGTAGACGGGCAACGGCTCCGTGAAGCGGAGCCGCCTTGGTCGATCAGAGCGAGAACGAAGTGCCGCAGCCGCAGGAGGCGGTCGCCAGCGGGTTCTCGATCTTGAAGGACTGTCCGATCAGGTCGTTGACGAAGTCGATGGTCGAGCCGGACATGTATTCCAGCGAGACCGGGTCGACGATCACGGTGGCGCCGTCGCGCTCGATCGCCACGTCCTGGGCTTCCCGGGACCGAGCGATGTCGAACGCGTAGGAGAATCCAGAGCAGCCGCCGCCGTTGACGCTGATGCGCAGCGACGAGCCCGGGGGCTCCGCGCCCATGATCTCGTTGATGCGCTTGGCGGCGCGGGGGGTCAGGGTGATCTCAGACATCTTAAGCTCTGGCCACGCAAGTGTCCGGTGGATGGCGCCGCCCGGCCGTTGCCGAGCCCGCCTCGGCCCACAAGATATGGGTTCGAGGCCCGCGCCGCAACGCGCCGGGCGGGGAGGGGTCATGATCAGGCTGCGCGAGATCGAGAGCGGACGCCGTGCGTCCCAACGGTGAGCGCTGGCGGGCGGCCTACGCCACCGATCCAGCCCGGACGCGGGGACGGCTGATTGCCGAGGCATCGTCGCCGACCCGCAGCGATTTCCAGCGGGACCGGGACCGGATCATCCATTCGACGGCGTTCCGCCGCCTGAAGCATAAGACGCAGGTCTTCGTGCATCACGAGGGCGACCATTACCGCACGCGCCTGACCCACACCCTGGAGGTCAGCCAGATCGCCCGGGCGCTCGCCCGCGCGCTGGGGCTCGACGAGGATCTGGCCGAGGCCCTGGCACTGAGCCACGACCTCGGCCACACCTGCTTCGGGCATACCGGTGAGGACGCTCTCGACGCCTGCATGGCGGCCCATGGCGGGTTCGACCACAACGCTCAGGCCCTGCGGATCGTCACCCGGCTGGAGCGGCGCTACGCCGGCTTCGACGGCCTCAACCTCGCCTGGGAGACCCTGGAGGGGCTGGTCAAGCATAATGGCCCGCTGCTCGACCGGGACGGGCAGCCGACCAGACGCTACGTCGAGCGCGGCATCCCGGCCGCAATCCTCGAATACGATGCCCTGAACCCGCTCGACCTGTGGAGCCAGGCCGGTCCGGAGGCGCAGGCCGCCTCTCTCGCCGACGACATCGCCTACGCGGCCCACGATCTCGACGACGGCCTGCGGGCTGGCCTGTTCGATATCCCTGAGTTGCGTGCGGTCCCGTTCCTGGCCGACCTGCTCGACGAGATCGACCGTCTCCATCCGGGCCTCGAACCGTCCCGGGTGATCCACGAACTCGCCCGGCGGGTGATCACCCGCTTCGTGGAGGACGTGATCCGCGAGGGCGGCCGCCGCATCGCCGCGCTCGATCCGAAGAATGTCGAGGCTATCCGCGACGCGGCCGAGCCGGTGATCGTCTTCTCGCAAGCGATCGCGGAGGCCGATGCCGAGATCATGCGCTTCCTCTGGGCGCGGATGTACCGGCACCCGGGGGTGGTGGCCGTGCGCAAGAAGGCCGACGCCATCGTCAACGACCTGTTCTCGGCCTTCACGGCCGCGCCGTCGCGGATGCCGGAGGAATGGAGCGCCGGGCTGACAGACGCCTCGGAGGGCCGTGTCGCCCGGCGGGTCGCCGACTACATTGCCGGCATGACCGACACCTACGCGGTGCTGGCTCATCGCAAGCTCTACCCTACCACGCCCGATCTCTACTGGGAGCTGCCGAGCCGCGGCCTGCCCCTGACCGAACCTTGAGGTCCGGCCAGGGATTTTTCGCGATCAGCAACCGCATCCGCAGGTGAAGCTGCCGTAGCAGCCCGAGCCGTAACCGCCGTATCCACCGCCATAGGCGGCTGGGTAGGCGTAATCGTAGCCGCCATAGGCGGCGGGGTAGCCATACCCATAACCGCCGCCGTAGCCGCCGTAGAGGCTGCCGGCCGCGAGGCCGAGGCCCAGTCCGATGCCGGCGCCAGCCAGCCCGTAACCGAGGCCGCGGCCGTAGCCGCCGCGGTATCCGTAGCCACGACCGTATCCGTAGCCGCGGCCGTACACGCCACGCCCGGCAAAGCCGCCGTGATAGCCGCCGTAACCGCCATGGAAGCCGCCGCCCCGGAAGCCGCGCGCCTCGGCATTCGGCGCCGCCAGGACCACCGCGCAGAACGCGGCGCCCGCCATCATCAAGGTCTTCATGAAGATCTCCCCGATCGAGAATTTTGCGATCGGGGCGATCACATAGACTCTCGCCGGCCAAGACAAGATGCTCTGCCGGGCGTCGGTAGTCATCGCGTGGGGATAAACTGCCGTCATCGAACTGAATGTGGATTCGATTTTCGGCGCGGTTAATGCCGGCTTGCGGCGCTCGGCGCCCCGCCATCACCGCCGCGCCGTGACACCCTCCCGCCCCCTTGCTAGACGGCTCCGAGCAGGCAGGCCGAGACGGCCGGGCGGCAGTACACCCGCGCGAGCGAGACCGAGACCGATGAACATCTTCGCCCTGTTCGAGGCGCGTGTGCGCGAGGCCGTGGAGGCCCTGACCCGCGTCGGCCAGCTGCCCGAGGGCCTCGACCTCGGCCGCGTCGTCGTCGAGCCGCCGCGCGACTCGACTCATGGGGATCTCGCCACCAACGCCGCCCTGGTCCTGGCGAAGGAAGCGAAGACCAACCCGAAGGCACTCGCCGAGGCGCTGGCCGCGGAGCTGCGCACGGATCCGCGGATCCTGGAGGCGAGCGTCGCCGGTCCGGGCTTCATCAACCTGCGCCTGGCGCCCGGAATCTTCCACGACGTGATCCGCGGCGCGCTCGCGGATCCGGAGAATTTCGGCCGCGCGCAGCTGCAAGGCGGGCCGATCAACGTCGAGTACGTGTCAGCCAACCCCACCGGCCCGATGCATGTCGGCCATGGCCGCGGCGCGGTATTCGGCGATGCCCTGTGCAACCTCCTGGTCGCGGCCGGGCGGCAGGTGACGCGGGAATATTACATCAACGACGCGGGCGCCCAGGTCGATGTGCTGGCCCGATCCGCCTACCAACGTTACCGGGAGGCTCTGGGCGAGCCCTTCGCCATCGCCGAGGGGCTCTATCCGGGCGACTACCTCAAGCCCGTCGGCGCCAAGCTCGCCCAGACCCATGGCCGGGCGCTCCTCGACCAGCCGGAGACCGCGTGGCTGCCGGTGGTCCGCGAGATCGCGCTCGGCATGATGATGGACATGATCCGGTCCGATCTGGAGGCGATCGGCATCCGGCACGACGTGTTCTTCTCCGAGCGGACGCTTCTGCAGAGCGGCGCCGTGAAGGCGTTGCTTCAGGAGCTGCGCGAGAAGGGCCTCGTCTACGAGGGCCGCCTCCCGCCGCCCAAGGGCCAGCTGCCCGAGGATTGGGAGGATCGCGAGCAGACGCTGTTCCGCACCAAAGAGTTCGGGGACGACACTGACCGGCCGCTGCTCAAGTCGGACGGCTCCTACACCTACTTCGCCTCGGACATCGCCTATCACCGGGCGAAGTATCTGGCGGGTGCCACCGAGCTGATTGACGTGCTCGGGGCCGACCATGGCGGCTACGTCAAGCGCATGCAGGCCGCCGTTAAGGCGGTCAGCGACGGCAAGGCGATGCTGGACGTGAAGCTCTGCCAGCTGGTGCGGCTGTTGCGCGCGGGCGAGCCCGTGAAGATGTCGAAGCGGGCCGGTGAGTTCGTCACCCTGCGCGATGTGATCGACGAGGTCGGCCGCGACGCGATCCGGTTCATGATGCTCTACAGGAAGAACGACGCGACCCTCGATTTCGACCTCGCCAAGGTGGTCGAGCAATCGAAGGACAACCCGGTCTTCTACGTGCAGTACGCCCATGCCCGGGTCCGCTCGGTGCAGCGGCAGGCACGCGAGGCGTTCCCAGGTGCGGACCTGTCCGCCGCCGCCCTGCTGCGCGAGGCCGACTTCGGCGTTCTGAGCGATCCGGGTGAAATCGAGGTGATGCGGCTGATCGCCCAGTATCCCCGCGTGCTGGAATCCGCGGCCGTGGCGCACGAGCCGCACCGGATCGCGTTCCACCTCTATGAAATGGCCGCCGCGCTTCATACTTTATGGAACAAGGGCAAAGACTTGCCGCAATTACGGTTTGTTAATGCAACCGATCGAAAGTCGACCTGGGCGCGGCTGGCGCTCGTCGAGGCTCTCCGGAGTACCCTCGCGGCCGGCCTCGCGGTTCTCGGTGTGACCGCGCCGGACGAGATGCGATAGGCTCGATGTCCATCGGGCCGACGATCGGTGCTGATGTGAGGATGCTGCCATGACGAACGCTTCGCGCGCTCAGGTCGATCTGGACGCCCTCGCGCGCGATCTGCGTCAGGATCAGGCTCGCGGCAACGCGGGTGGGGCCAAGCCCGACCCGCTGGCCGAGCTCGCGCGAATCGTCGGCCAGGACGATCCGTTCCGCGCGCTGCTCGCGGCGCGGGACGAGATGCGCAGCGTCGCTGCCGCGCATCCCGAGGCCGGCTGGAATGCCCGGGTCGAGCCGAGCTTCGCCCCGGAGCCGGCCAAGCCGAATCCCGCCGACGCCTTTGACCAATACCTGGCCTCGGTGGAGCGCGACACGCATGAGGAGCCGGTCGCCTACGGCGCCGAGACACAGCAGGATCCCGCCGCCTCGGACTACGAGGACGGCCGCTCGCTCCGGCGGGTGAACCCGCGCCGCCGGCTCGCCTCCGTGGGGGCCGGCATCGCGATCGTGGCCGTCGCGGTCACGGGCGCGCTCACCTACAAGGGCCTGCAGGGTTCGGGCAGCGGCGGCGGCGTGCCCGTCGTCCAGGCTGATTCGACCCCCCTCAAGGTAGCCCCGAAGGTCGCCGATGGCGTCGAGATCCCGGACCAGAACCGGCAGATCTACGACAACAACAAGGGCAAGCCCAAGGACGGCCAGATCAAGATCGTCAACCGCGAGGAACAACCGATCGACGTGGCCGAGGCGGCGCGCGCGGCGCAGGGCACCGGCCCCGCCGGCGGCGTGCAGAGCGGCACCACGCCGGGCAACGGCCCGTTCGAGGCGTTCGGCGAGCCACGCCGGGTCCGTACCGTGGCGGTGAAGCCGGAGGCTCCGCCCGCGGCGCCCCAGCGCGAGGCGCAGGCCGATGCCGGCCCCGCCCCGATCCCCACCATGGTCCTGCCCACCGACGAGCCGCCGCAGCAGACCAAGCCCAAGCCGACCCGTCAGGCCGCCGCATCCCTGCCGCCGCCCGCCCCGGAGCCGGTCCAGGCGCCTCCGCCCGCCGTGGCCGAGGCGGCCCCGCCGAAGCCCGTCGCGGTCAAGCCGCCGCCGAAGGCGGTCCAGCGGGTCGCCACCGTAGCGACCGCTGCCCAGGAGGCGCCGGACGCCGTCGACGACACCGTCAAGACCGGCTCGGTCGGCGGGTTCTCGGTCCAGCTCGGCGTGCGCGGCAGCGCCTCCGAGGCGAAGGCCGCGCTGGCGCAGATGCAGGCCAAGTACAGCCAACTCGCCGGCAAGCCCGAGCTGATCCGGCAGGCCGAGGTCAACGGCAAGACCATCTTCCGCGTCCGCGTCGGGCCGCTGGCCAAGAACGAGGCGTCGAGCCTCTGCTCCGCCCTCCAGGGCGCAGGCGGCCAGTGCTTCGTGGCGAAGAACTGAGCCCACGATAGCGGCGATCCGGACCTCCCTCGCTCGCGGGGCGGAGACCGGGCCGCCGCCCGGGACGCGAGTCCGTCCCGCAACACCGGGCGCCCGTCACACCCATTCGCGGACGAGGCACGCGGTTTCGCCTTGCCGGCTCCCTGTTCCCGCCCGACTCTGCCGGCATCGATTCGCCGTTTCCCCGCTGCATCCGCGCGGCCACCGAGAAACTCAATGACCGCCCGTGCCCTGATCCTCGGCTGCGCCGGCAAGACGCTCTCCGCCGAGGAGGCCGCCTTCTTCCGTGACGTGCGGCCCTGGGGCTTCATTCTGTTCAAGCGCAACATCGGTGCGCCGGACGAGGTGCGCGCCCTGACCGCGTCGCTGCGCGATTGCCTGGGCTCCGAGGCCGCGCCGATCCTGATCGATCAGGAGGGGGGGCGGGTCCAGCGGATGGGTCCGCCGCACTGGCCGGCCTACCCGGCGGGCGGGCGCTACGGCTGCCTGAACGGCAGCGCCACCGCCATCGCGCGGCTCGGCGCCCGGCTGATGGCGCACGATCTGGCCGAGGTCGGGATCAACGTCGATTGCGCCCCCGTCCTCGATGTGCCGGCCCCGGGCTCGCACGACATCATCGGCGACCGCGCCTATGGCTCGAACCCGGATTCGGTGGCCGAGATCGGCCGCGCCGTGGCCGAGGGCCTGATGGCCGGCGGCGTCTTGCCCGTCATGAAGCACGTGCCCGGCCACGGTCGCGCCGCCTGCGACAGCCATCATGGCCTGCCAATCGTCGAGGCGAGCCTGGAGGCTTTGGCCGCTCAGGATTTCCGGCCGTTCCAGGCGCTCGCCGATCTGCCGATGGCGATGAGCGCTCACGTGGTCTTCACCGCGATCGACCCGGACCGCCCCGCCACCCAGTCGGCCAAAGTCATCCGCGACGTGATCCGCGATGCCATCGGTTTCGATGGTCTCCTGATGACCGACGATCTGTCCATGCACGCGCTCACCGGCACGTTCCGCGACCGGACCGAGGCGGCCTTCGCGGCCGGCATCGATATCGGGCTGCATTGCAACGGCGCGATGGACGAGATGCGCGCCGTCGCCGAAGCCGCACCAATCCTCGCGGGCGAAGCCGCCCGCAGGGCCGCGTCCGCCTTGGCGCGCCTCGATCGGGCCGACGATGGCATCGACCTGCCCGAGGCCCGTGCCCGGTTCGCGGCGGCTCTCGCCACGGCGGCCTGACCCGCGGCCTTCCACCGCCCCTACACCCGCCTCTGCTTGTGTTCGGGCGGTCCGATCCCTAGGTTCGCCCGGAAATCTTCAACCGGTCGTGGCGTCACGCTCCCACAGGTGGGCGCAGGCAGGTGGACGCACGCAGGAGGTTGCCATGGGCAGCATGAGTATCTGGCACTGGGTCATCGTTGCCGTCATCGTCATGCTGCTGTTCGGACGCGGCAAGGTCTCCGACCTGATGGGCGACGTGGCGAAGGGCATCAAGGCGTTCAAGAAGGGCATGGCCGAGGACGAGACGCCTCCGGCGAGCCAACCGGTGGCGCCGCCGAGCGAGCCGGTCCGCACCATCCCCCACACCGCCGAGACCAGCCCCGGGACCAGCCCCGGGACCGCGGTCCCGGCGAGCCATCTGCCGGGCGGCGAGCGCAAGCCGGTCTGAGAGACTGGCAGGGCGCGCGCTGTGGTGTAGAGCCTGACGGGGGTTCGGACTCGGGTCCGGCTCCCAGGGCAGCAGGACCGTCGACGACATGCTGGACATGAGTTGGGGCGAGGTGATGCTGATCGGCGGCGTCGCCCTCATCGTCATCGGGCCGAAGGATCTCCCGAAGGCGCTGCGCACCGTCGGGCAGATCACGACGAAGCTGCGCCGCATGGCCGGCGAGTTTCAGATGCAGTTCAACGAGGCCATCCGCGAGGCCGAACTCGACGAAGTCCGGAAGGAAGTCGACGGTATCCGCAACACCGTCCGCTCGACGAGCACCGGCTTCAATCCGGTCCAGACGATCCGGGACGAGCTGAAGGGCGCAGTCGAGGGCCGGGTTGCCGCAAGGCAGGGATCCGAGACGCTCGGCCCCGAAAAGCCGGCGGCGGATACGCGCTCGCTCGCCGACGCCACCGCGCAGCTCAAGGCCGAGCAGGACGCCACCGCGCCAACGGGCACCGAAACCGCGCCCATCGAGTCGGCCGCACACGCCGATCCGCTCCAGCACGCCCCCCCGCCCGAAGCGCCGCTTCCGATCCCGGGCTCGGTCGACGATCCCTACGGGCCGCCCCCCGACCCGCCTGCGACGCACGACACCCCCATGGACCCGAAGAACGGCGCCACCGCCCGATGATCAGCGACGCCGACGAGGCCGAGATCGAAGCATCCCGGGCGCCGCTGCTCGAACATCTGATCGAATTGCGTTCGCGGCTGATCAAGTCGTTGATCGCCTTCGTGCTGATGTTCTTCTGCTGCTTCTTCTTCTCGCGCGATATCTACAACATCCTGGTCTACCCCTACGTCTCGATCGTGGGCGCCCAGAATGCCGAGCTGATCGCGACGCATTTTCTCGAGCAGGTGTTTACCAACATCAAGCTCAGCGTGTTCGGCGCCGCCTTCCTGGCCTTCCCGGTGATCGCCACGCAGATCTACGCCTTCGTGGCGCCGGGGCTCTACCGCAACGAGCGCAAGGCGTTCCTGCCCTACCTCGTGGCCACGCCGATCTTCTTCGTGCTGGGCGCGCTGGTGGTTTTCTTCCTGGCGATGCCGCTGCTGATCAAGTTCTCGGTCTCGCTTCAGCAGGTCGGCGTGGCCGGCGAGCCGACGATCAAGCTGCTGCCCAAGGTTGATGAGTATCTCTCGCTGATCATGACGCTGATCTTCGCCTTCGGCATCGCGTTCCAGCTGCCGGTGATCCTGACCCTGCTCGGCCAGATCGGCATCATCGACGCCGCCTTCCTGCGCGAGAAACGCCGTTACGCGATCGTGCTGGTTTTCGTCGTCGCGGCCGTGCTGACGCCGCCGGACGTCATCTCGCAGCTCTCGCTCGCCCTGCCGATGCTGATTCTCTACGAGGCCTCGGTGTTCTCCGTGGCGCGCGTCGAGAAGATCCGCGCGGCGCGGCGGGCGGCGGAAGGGCTGGATCCTTAACAACCGGATCGACAAGTCCGGGTTTCAAAAGGTCGCGGACCTTTTGCGGGTCCAGGGCAGAGCCCTGGTGAAGCGGGGCTACGCGCCCCGAACCCCGCCAAAGGGCCGCGGGCCCTTTGGAAACCCGGTCCTTCGCGTGGCTGCGAACCCTACTCAGCTCGCAGCAGCACGTGCCGTTTCTTGCCGAAGGACAGCTTGATCACCCCGTCCTGGGTCAGGTCCGCCGGCGTTAGCAAAGCCTTCTCGTCCGTCACGGCGGCGTCGTTGACCCGAAGACCGCCGCCCTTGATCTGGCGCCGCGCCTCGCTGGTCGAGGGCACGAGCTTGGCGATCTCCGGCCCGAACGCGGTCAGCACGCCCAAGCCGGCTTCCAGGGTCGCGGCCGCCACGGTGACGCTCGGCAGGTCGGCGGCGAGCGTCCCTTCGACGAACGTCTTCCGCGCAGTCTCGGCCGCTGCCTCGGCGACCTCACGGCCGTGCATCAGCGCCGTGGCCTCGGTGGCGAGCACCGTCTTGGCCGCGTTGATCTCGGAGCCGGCGAGCGCCGCGAGCCGCGCGACCTCGTCCATCGGCAGCAGCGTGAACAGCTTGAGAAAGCGGGCCACGTCCGCATCCTCGGTGTTCCGCCAGAACTGCCAGTAATCGTACGGCTTGAGCATGTCCGGGTTGAGCCAGACGGCGCCGGCGGCGGTCTTGCCCATCTTCGCGCCCGATGACGTGGTCAGCAGCGGGCAGGTCAGGGCGTAGAGCTGGGGCGTGCCCATGCGCCGGCCGAGATCGATGCCGTTAACGATGTTGCCCCACTGGTCCGAGCCGCCCATCTGCAGGACGCAGCCGTAGCGGCGGTTCAGCTCCACGAAGTCGTAGGATTGCAGGATCATGTAGTTGAATTCCAGGAACGAGAGTTCCTGGTCGCGCTCCAGGCGCAGGCGCACGCTGTCCATCGATAGCATGCGGTTCACTGAGAAGTGACGGCCTATGTCGCGCAGCATCTCGATGTAGTTGAGCTTGGTCAGCCACTCCGCGTTGTCGACCATCACGGCATCGCCCGCGCCCTCGCCGAAGCGCAGGAACCGGTCGAAGGTCTTGCGGATCTCCGCTTTGTTGGCGTCGATCTGTTCGACGGTGAGGATCTTGCGGGTCTCGTCGCGACCGGACGGGTCGCCGACGCGGGTGGTGCCGCCGCCCATCAAGGTGATCGGCTTGCCCCCGGTGGCCTGCAGCCAGTGCAGCATCATGATCGACAGCAGGTGCCCGACATGGAGCGAGGGCGCCGTGCAATCGTAGCCGACATAGGTGGTCAGCCGCCCTTCGCGCGCGGCGGCGTCGATGCCGGCAAGATCGGAGGTCTGGTGGATGTAGCCGCGCTCGGTCAGGATCCGCAGAAAGTCGGATTTCGGCGCAAGGCTCTCGGCATTCATGGCTGCGGTCTCGGATCGCGAGCCGGCGCGACAGGCCGAGGCTCTGCGTGCTAGCTCGCGCTGGGGTTCAGGATACGGCGCGCTCTTAGCAGGGCGTTCGCCGAAAGGCACGGGGTCGAGCACAATGGCGATGATGCGCGCGATCGGACTGATGAGCGGCACCTCGCTGGACGGCGTCGACATCGCGCTGATCGAGACCGACGGCGAGCGGGTCCACGTCGTCCGAGGCCACAACAACTTCCTCGAGCCCCTCGGGCCGACGGGCTATCGGGGCTATTCCGACGAGGAGAAGGCGCTGCTGCGGGCCGCCACCAAGGATGCCGAGTCGGTCCTGCATCCGGGAGACCGCCCAGGGCGCCTGCCGGAGACGGAGGCGTTCGTCACCCAGGCCCATGCCGAGGCGGTCGAGCGCTTTCTGGCCGAGAACGGCCTTCGCGCGGATGAGGTCGATGTCATCGGCTTTCACGGCCAGACCGTGATCCATCGGCCGGACCAGCGCATCTCGATCCAGATCGGCGACGGGCAGGCGCTGGCCACCCGGCTCGGCATCCCGGTGGTCTCGGACCTGCGCCGGGCCGATATCGAGGCCGGCGGCCAGGGGGCGCCGCTGGTGCCGGTGTTCCACAAGGCGCTGGCCGAAGCGTCGGGCTTCGACGGCCCGTTCGGCATCCTCAATATCGGCGGCGTCGCCAACGCGACGCTGATCGATTCCAAGGGCGGCGTGATCGCGTTCGATACCGGCCCCGGCAATGCCTTGATCGACGAGTGGATGCAGGAGCGTGAGGGCAAGAACCTCGATGATGGCGGCCGCACCGCCGCCCGTGGCCGCGCCGACGAGCCGCTGCTCGCCTGGCTGCTGATGCACCCGTTCTTCTTCCGCCGCCCGCCGAAATCCCTCGACCGGAACTGGTTTTCGCACAAGCTCGCCGGCCAGCTCTCGACGGAGGACGGTGCCGCGACGCTCACGGCCTTCACCGCCCGCGCGGTCGCCCGGGCCCTGGACCACGCGCCTGAGATCCCGACCCGCTGGATCGTGGCCGGCGGCGGCGCTCGCAACGGCGAGCTGGTTCGGCTGCTGAACTACCATCTGCGCGCCGAGATCACGACGGCGGACGCGATCGGCTGGTCCTCGGCCTACCTGGAGGCACAGGCCTTCGCGTATCTGGCGGTGCGTTCGCTCCGGGGCCTGCCGATCACGTTCCCGTCCACCACCGGCGTGCGCGAGCCGATGACCGGCGGGGTGCTGGCGCGACCGAATGCCTGATCCCGGCTCGGGAAACTCGTGGACCGCCCGGTGGTTGGCTCCCGATCAGATCAAGATCGGAATTGATACCTTGGCCGAGACCTACTTGCGCTACCACGACGGCATCGAGACGCTGGCCCCGGACGAGAACGAGACCATCGACGCGATCATCGCGTCGATGACCCGCGAGAGCGAGACCACGGCGGCCCGCTACGGCCACGCCGTGCGCGCCTCGCACGCCAAGGTCAGCGGCGTGGTGACGGGCGAGCTTCAGGTGCCGGACGACCTGCCGCCCGAGCTGAAGCAGGGCCTGTTCGCCAAGGGCGGCACCTATCCGGTGATCGTGCGCTTCGCTCAAGGGCCGGGCGAGCTGTTGAAGGACAGCGTCTCGACCCACCGGGGCATGGCGATCAAGGTTCTGGGCGTTGCGGGAGAGAAGCTGCCCGGCCACGGCGCAGAAACCCAAGATTTCGTGCTCGCCACCGGGCCGGTCTTTCCGAATCCGGATGCCAAGGGCTTTCTCGGCAGCATGAAGCAGCTCGAAGCCGGGACAAAGGCGCCAGAGGCCGTGAAGGCCGCCGTCTCGGGCACCGCCCGGGCCCTCGATACGGTGGTGAAGGCGGTGACGGGCGAGAGCTCGCCGCTCCTCGACTTCTTCGGCCACGAGCCCCTGCATCCGCTCGCCGAGCCGTATTATTCGCAGGCCGCGCTTCGCTATGGCGACCACATTGCGAAGATTGCAGCCTTCCCGGCCAGCACGAAGCAGCAGGCGCTTGCCGGCGAGACGCTGCACCCGGGCGAAGATCCGGACGCATTCCGGCACGCGGTGACCGCCTTCTTCGCGGGTGACGCCGCCGTGTTCGAGATCCGCGCGCAGCTCTGCACGAATCTCAACGACATGCCGGTGGAGGACGCCTCGAAGCGCTGGGACGAGGCGGCGAGCCCCTATCGCACCGTGGCGCGCCTCATCCTGCCCACCCAGGATTCGCAATCCGAGGCTCGGACCCGCTACGCCAACGACGTCCTGTCCTTCCGGCCAGCCCACAGCTTGGCGGCGCACCGTCCCCTTGGCTCGCTGATGCGGGCGCGGCTCAAGACCTATCAGGCGCTCTCCAGTTTCCGCCACGGCCGCAACCGGACGCCCGAGACCGAGCCGACCGCGATCGCGCAGGTTCCGGCTTAAGGGTGAGCCTCGGCCACGCACTGCGCCGGATCGTCGAGGAATACCCGCTCGCCCGGCTCGACCCGCCGGCCGGGCATCCCCTGGCGGCGATGATCCGGCGCAGTGCACCGGACGAGTTGCGCGGCGCCCTCGAAGCGATCGACGGCCCGTTCCTGGTGAAGGGCAGCCCCGGGCGCGGCAGCAATTGGGCGGCGGTCCCCTGGCTCGCCGTGTTCGACCCAACGGTCACGACGAGCGCCACGCGCGGCTATTACCTCGTCTACCTGTTCCCCGCCCACCGTGAGGTTGTCCACCTGTCGCTGGCGCAGGGGACGGTGGCGGCCCTCCGCGAGCACGGGCCGCGGGCGGAAGCCTACCTCCGCACAAGCGGCGATGCGCTGCGGACCCGCCTCTCCGACTTCGCCGACAGGCTGCCGAATCGGTCCATCACCCTCGGCAGCGCGGGCGAATTGCCGGACGGCTACGAGGCGGCGCACATCCTCGGCCTCACCTACGAGCTCGCCGATCTCGGCGACGAGCGCCGCCTGCGGGCGGATCTCGCAGTCGGGGTGGCGGCTTATCGGGCGCTCAAGGCGCGGGGTGGTCTCTTAGGGCTGTCGTGATGATGGATGCGGGACGAGTGTCTCCGGCTCGCCGTTGCCGCAGCCAGGCCACGAGCACGTTGAGCGCGATCCCGAAGAAGATGAGCGCGGCGCCCGCGGCGTCGGCGATCTCGAACGGCTCGTCGAGAAGCCAGCGCGAGCTGGACAGGCCGATGATCGGGATCAGCAGGGCGAACGGCGTGACCGTGACGGCGGGATAGCGGCTCAGCAGCCGGTTCCAGAGCGCGAAGGCGAGCATCGTGGTCGGATAGGCGATGAACAGAACCGCGCTCCAGGACCAAGCATCCGCTTTTTGGACTGCGGACGTGATCGCGTCGGGTCCTTCGACCACCAGCGACAGGGCGAGGAGCGGCGGTGCCGCCACCAAGCTGCCCCAGACCATCAGGGCGAGCATATCAATCCGGCCCGCCGCCTTCACGACCACATTGGCGACGCCCCAGAACAGGGCCGCCCCAATGACGAGCAGAAACGGCCCCAAGAGCGCGTGCTGCCCTTGCCACACCGCGATGACGCCGACGCCGCAGCCGGCGATCAACGCACTGAGCAGTTGGAGCCTGCTCGGACGCTCACCGAACACCAGGAAGGCGAGCCCGATCGTGAAGAAGACCTGCGTCTGGAGCACCAGCGAGGACAGGCCCGCCGGCATGCCGAGTGCCATGCCCAGAAACAGAAGGCCGAACTTCACGACGCCGAGACAGAGACCGAACGCGACGACGATGCGCACGGATGTCCGCGGCGGCTTCAAGATCAGGACGCCTGGGAAAGCCGCGAGCAGGAAGCGCAGGCCCGTCAAGAACAAGGGCGGAAAGGCCACGAGGGCAATCTTGATCGCCACGAAATTCAAGCCGAATATCGCGACCACCACGAGCGCGATGCATATGTCCGCTACCAGCATCCTGCATGCTCCCGGCTCTGCACGCATGTCCGTCAGCGACGGGACCGTGCGTGGTCAAGCTTGAGCGCGAGATGAGCCGTGTCCAGGTACAGTTCCGGCCGATCAGCTAAAATTGTCCGGCTTCTCGGACCAGACAGTTTGGCTCGGGAGACCGTTTTGGACTGAGTCTTCTATTTTAATGGAAGCATATTAGTCAATCTGAAGTGAAATGGTATTCTGAAATCTTCAATGATAGCCAAAAATTACTTTTGGGATGTCACAGAACATCTTGATACGCCCGAGCGCACCCCCCTCTATATCGAGGCCGTGCTCAAGGATGGCGATGCTGCGCTCATCGCTTCGACCATCGGCGACGTAGCGCGGGCGCGGGGCATGGCGCAGATCGCGGCCGAGACCGGCCGATCGCGCGAAAGCCTCTATCGAGCCTTATCCGAGAAAGAGAACCTGCAACTCGACACGCTGGTGGGCGTCCTCAAGGCGATCGGGCTGAGACTCAGCGTGCAGCCGATCGCCGGTTCGGAGCCGGCGTAGGGCCTCGCGCGGGAAGACGGTTTGTGCCCCCGGCGCTCCCGCGCTAGACGGGCCGCGTCATGTCTCACAACTCGTTCGGCCACCTGTTCCGCGTTACGACCTTCGGCGAGAGCCACGGGGTCGCGCTCGGCTGCGTGGTCGATGGCTGTCCGCCCGGGCTGGCACTGGAGGCCGAGGAGATCCAGGCCGAGCTCGACCGCCGCAAGCCCGGCCAGTCGCGCTTCACCACCCAGCGCCGCGAGCCGGATCAGGTGAAGATCCTGTCGGGGGTGTTTTCCGACGACCGCACCGGCGGGCGCCAGTTCACCACCGGCACGCCGATCGCCCTGATGATCGAGAACACCGACCAGCGCTCGAAGGACTATTCCGAGATCCGCGACAGCTACCGGCCGGGTCATGCGGACTACACCTACGATGCCAAATACGGCATCCGCGATTATCGCGGCGGCGGCCGGTCCTCCGCCCGGGAGACCGCGGCGCGGGTCGCCGCCGGCGCCGTGGCGCGCAAGGTGATTCCGGGCATCACCATCCGGGCGGCCCTGGTGCAAATGGGGCCGCACGCCATCGAGCGGTCGCGCTGGGATTGGGCCGAGGTCGGCAACAACCCGTTTTTCTGCCCGGACGCTGAGGCGGCTGCCCAGTACGAGACCTATCTCGACGCGATCCGCAAGGATGGCTCCTCCGTCGGCGCGGTGATCGAGGTGGTGGCCGAGGGCGTCCCGCCAGGCCTCGGCGCTCCGGTCTACGGCAAGCTCGACGCGGATCTCGCCGCCGCCATGATGTCGATCAATGCCGTGAAGGGCGTCGAGATCGGCGACGGGTTCGCCGCCGCGGCCTTGCGGGGCGAGGACAATGCCGACGAGATGCGGGCCGGCAATGGCGGACGCCCGCGCTTTCTCGCCAACCACGCGGGCGGCATCCTCGGCGGCATCTCCAACGGCGAGCCGGTGGTCGTGCGCTTCGCCGTGAAGCCGACCTCCTCGATCCTGACCCCGCGCCGCTCGGTGACCCGCGACGGCACCGAGGTCGATCTCATCACCAAGGGCCGTCACGATCCCTGCGTCGGCATCCGCGCGGTGCCGGTGGCGGAGGCCATGATGGCCTGCGTGCTGGCCGATCACTATCTACGCCATCGCGGGCAGGTGGGAGCGGCCTGATCCGCCGGGGCCGTGCCCGATCGCGCCGCGATCGGCTAAGCTCCGAGTCCGAAACTTTCACAGGCTCGCGCGCGCCGGACCGGGATCCCTGTCGGCACCGCGGGAGCCAGACCTTTCCTCCCTTCGCGGGAGGGGAGATGCGAGACGAGAGAGCGATCCGTGCCCCATTGCACCGTCACCGAGGCCATCGCGGCCTTCGCCCGCGGCGAGATCGTGGTCGTTACCGACGATGACGATCGCGAGAACGAGGGCGACCTCGTCGTCGCGGCCTCCCTCTGCACGCCGGAGAAGATGGCGTTCATCATCCGCAACACCTGCGGCATCGTCTGCGCGCCGATCACCCAGGACGAGGCGCGGCGGCTGCACCTCGACCCGATGGTGGCGTCGAACGATGCGCCGCTCGGCACCGCCTTCACGGTCACGGTCGACGTGAAGCACGGTCTGACCACCGGCATCTCCGCAGAGCAGCGCTGCAACACGGTGCGGGCGCTCGCCAACGGCAATATGGGCGCCGGCGATTTCGTCCGCCCCGGCCACGTCTTCCCGCTGATCGCCCGCGACGGCGGCGTGCTGATGCGCTCGGGCCATACCGAAGCCGCCGTAGACCTGTGCAAGCTCGCCGAGCTGCCCCCCGTCGGCGTGATCTGCGAGCTCGCCAACGACGACGGCAACGTGATGAAGGGGCCGCAGATCGAGGCCTTCTCCGAGACGCATGGGCTGAAGCGCGTCTCGGTGGCCGACCTGATCGCCTACCGGCAGGCCCGCGACCGGCTGGTCGAGCGGGTCGGGCATTTCACCGTCCAGTCCAACCACGGCGAGGTGACCGCCTACGCGTTCTCGACCCCGTTCGAGGCGATCCAGCAATTCGCCTTCGTGATGGGCGAGATCGGCGATGGCCGGGACGTGCTGGTGCGGCTGCACCGCTCCAATGTCGCCGCCGACGTGATCGGCGGCGGCAAGCAGATCGACGCGGTGCTCAAGCGCTTCGCATCCGCCGGCCGCGGGGTGCTGGTCTATCTGCGCGACGGCACCGCGGGTGTCCCGCTGAAGAGCACCAAGGAGGAGGGGACGGAGGCCGTGCGCGCCCGCCAGTGGCGCGAGGTCGGCCTCGGCGCCCAGATCCTGCGCGACCTCGGCGTCGTCTCGATCCGTAACCTGGCGACCTCGGCCCGCTCCTATGTCGGCCTCTCGGGCTTCGGCATCGAGCTTCTGGGCGACGAGCCGCTCGAGGGGTAACTCGTCAGGCCCGGCGCGCGACGGTCCAGACCGCCGCGCCCGCCATGATGGCGGCCGCGCTCCGGTTCAGCCGGGCGCGGAAGACCGGTTTCTGCAGCGAATCCCGCGCCCGGGCCGCCAGGGCGGCGTAGGGCGTCACCACCGCCGCCAGCACCAGCGCTGTCAGTCCGACGAGAACGCCGAAGTCGGCCGCCGTGACGGTCCTGAGGTCGACGATCGTGGGCAGCACGGCGAGGTAGAACACGATCGTCTTCGGGTTGGCCAGGGTGACGGTGATCCCCGAGAGGAAGCTCGCGAACGGCCGATCCGCGGGGCCGCCCTCGATCCGATCGGTCTGTCCCGCCGAGCGCCACAAACGCACCGCCAGGTAAGCCAGATAGAGGCCGGCACAGAGCCGGACGACGACGAAGACTTCGCCCAACGTCTCCGCGATCAAGGCAAGCCCGAAGACTGCGGCGGACAGGAATATCAGATCCCCCAGGATCAGCCCCACCGAGAAGGCCATGGCGGCCCGGAAACCCGAACTGAGCGCTCGCGCGACCAGAGCGATGATCCCCGGTCCCGGGACCGCCGCGGCGATGCCGAGCGCCAGCGCGTAGGTCAGAAAGCCGGCCAACGTCATCGACCGCATCCGAATCTGACCGAAGGCCCGACGCTCTCAAGCCGATGTATCCACGGGGGAAGACGCAGCGTTTCACGGGCGGCACGTGTCCGATCGATTCTGACCCCACCGATCATGCCGCTGATCGCACCGCCCGCAAGCCGAATCCGATCGCCGTGCATCACCGCCCCATCAACGCGTCCACATGCGCGGAGACGGATTTGGACAGCCCCTCCAGGCTGTAGCCGCCCTCCAGCACCGAGACGATCCGGCCGCCGGCGCAGCGCTCGGCCAGCTCCATCAGCTTGCGGGTCGCCCAGCCGAAATCTTCCGCTTCGAGCCGGAGGTTCGCCAGAGGGTCCAGGCGGTGAGCATCGAAACCCGCTGAGATCACGATCACATCGGGTCGAAACGTCTCCAAGCGCGACAGGATGCCGGCCTCGAACGCCTCGCGGAACACCTCGCCGTCGTCGTTGGGCCGCAGCGGCACGTTGACGATCGTGTCCTTCTCGCCCCGCTCGGAGGCGGCGCCGCTGCCCGGGAACAGCGGCATCTGGTGCGTCGAAGCGTAGAGCACGCTGGCGTCGTCCCAAAAAATGTCCTGGCTGCCATTGCCGTGGTGGACGTCCCAGTCGACCAAAGCGACGCGCTCGGCGCCGTGCTTCTCCCGGGCGTAGCGGGCCGCGATGGCGGCATGGTTGAACAGGCAGAAACCCATGGACCGGGTCCGCTCCGCATGGTGGCCGGGTGGGCGCATCGCCACGAAGGCGTTGCGGCACTCGCCGGCCATGACCGCGTCGAGGGCGTGGTTGGCCCCGCCGATCGCCCGCAGCGTCGCCTCCAGGCTGCCGGCGGACAGGATCGTGTCGGCGTCGATCCCGACCATGCCGTGCTCCGGCACGGCGGCGATTAGCGCGTCCACGTAGTCGCGCGGATGCGCCAGGGTGGCGACCTCGATCTCCGCCCGCGGCGCGGCGACCCGCACCAGGCCGGCGAAGCGCTCGTCTTCCAGGGCGCGCTCGATCGCCCGCATCCGCGCCGGCCGCTCCGGATGCCCCTCGGGCACCTCGTGGTCGAAGCTCGCGGGATGGCTGACGTACAGGGTGGTCACGACGGTCGCTCCCGGATGCGGTCCTGTCGCGCGCCTGCAACAGGAGCCGGCAATGTGCCATGGGCGGAACGCGCGGACTACGGCGGTGTGCCCGTCCTGATTATGGTTGCTCAAATCTTTCGCGGGACGATTCGCGACCGGGTGGCACGCCCGAGGCCCGGAATCCGTCCGAGGACAGCCGCATGCGCATCATCCCGCTTATCGCCTGCGCCGTGTTGCTGGCTGGCTGCACGTTCAAAGCCGTGCCGGACCCAAAGATCTCGGCCCGCGACGCGGAGTTCATGGCCCTCGTGCCCGAGGCCGAGTTCGACCCGCACTTCGCCCGCTACCAGGTGAGCGACCCGACCGGGAAGCCCCCGGGCACGATCGTCGTCGAGACCAAGGAGCGGCAGCTCTATCTCGTTCTGCCGGACGGCAAGGCGATCCGCTACGGCGTGTCGGTGGGCGACGAGGCCTATGGCTGGACCGGCACCGCCACCGTCGACCGCAAGGCGGAATGGCCGGCCTGGAATCCGCCGGCCGAGATGATCAAGCGCTGGCCCCACGTCCACGCCATGCAGGGCGGCCCGATGAACCCCCTCGGTGCCCGTGCCCTCTACCTGGCGGATCACGGCAAGGACACGCTCTACCGGATCCACGGCACCAACGAGCCGGAGAAGATCGGGCAGGCGGTCTCCTCGGGCTGCATCCGCATGCGCAACATCGACGTGGTGGACCTGTTCAACCGCGTGCCCGTGGGGGCCACGGTCATCGTCCGGTAACGCAACTGATCAACGTCCCAATAAGCCTGCTTGCTCGGTCCGTGTTTACCTGAACTTCCGTTCAGATCTTGCCGTTAACTTCCGGCAGGGGTGCCGTCCCGTAAGTTCAAATCACACCGGGACAAGCACCGACCACAGCAAAGGTCGGAGGAGCAGGCAGCCATGACCATGATCTCCGTTCAACAGTTCTGCAACCATGCCGTTTCGACGGGCACGATCAGCGCCGAGGACCTGCTGGTCCTCAAGCGCGAGGTGCTGCCGGAGGGGATCATGAGCCGCGACGAGGCGGACATGCTGATCGCCCTGGAGCGCGCGGTGATCGGCTCCGACGATTTCGCCGACTTCCTGGTCGCCTCGGTGGTCGACTTCGCCGTGTGGGGCCTGCGCCCGACCGGCTACATCGACCGCGAGGTCGCCGCCTGGCTCGCCGGCTCGCTCACCGGCCGCGACGGCCCGAGCCCGGTCGGCGCCCGGATCGCCATGGAGATCGTTCGCGAGGCGCAGGGCAGCGCCGAGGCCCTGATGGCCTTCGCCCTCGACGCCAACCGTTGGACCCGCGAGGCGAGCCAAGCTCCGCGCGTCACCTTCGCCCTGGCGGCATGAGCCTAAGACCAAGGCGCAGCTTCCGTCTGCGGCGCAACTGATCTATCGGGACAGTCAAGCCGGTGTGCAATCCGGCGATCTCGAGAGCGATGCGCCAGCGATGTTCGATAAGATCCTGATCGCCAACCGGGGCGAGATCGCCTGCCGGGTCATCAAGACCGCCCGGAAGATGGGCATCAGGACGGTCGCAGTCTATTCGGATGCCGACCGTGACGCGGTCCACGTCGCCATGGCCGACGAGGCGGTCCATATCGGCCCCGCCGCCGCGGCGTCTTCCTATCTGGTCATCGAGAAGATCGTCGAGGCTTGCCGCCAGACCGGCGCCCAGGCGGTCCATCCCGGCTACGGCTTCCTGTCCGAGCGCGAGGCCTTCCCGAAGGCGCTGGAAGCCGCCGGCATCGTGTTCATCGGCCCCAATCCCGGCGCCATCGCCGCCATGGGCGATAAGATCGAATCCAAGAAGGCGGCCGCGGCGGCCAACGTCTCCACCGTCCCGGGTTTCCTCGGCGTGATCGAGAGCCCGGAGCATGCCGTCGAGATCGCCGACGGGATCGGCTATCCGGTGATGATCAAGGCCTCGGCCGGCGGCGGCGGCAAGGGCATGCGCATCGCCCATTCGTCGGGCGAGGTCGCGGAGGGCTTCGCCCGCGCCAAGTCCGAGGCCTCCTCGTCCTTCGGCGACGACCGGGTCTTTGTGGAGAAGTTCATCACCGACCCGCGTCATATCGAGATCCAAGTGATCGGCGATAAGCACGGCAATGTGATCTATCTCGGCGAGCGCGAGTGCTCGATCCAGCGCCGCAATCAGAAGGTGATCGAGGAGGCGCCGTCGCCGCTGCTCGATCCCGAGACCCGACGGAAGATGGGCGAGCAGGCCGTCGCCCTCGCCAAGGCCGTGAACTACGATTCTGCCGGTACCGTCGAGTTCGTCGCCGGCCAGGACAAGTCGTTCTACTTCCTCGAGATGAACACCCGCCTCCAGGTCGAGCACCCGGTCACCGAGATGATCACCGGCCTCGACCTCGTCGAGCTGATGATCCGGGTCGCGGCCGGCGAGAAGCTGCCGCTGACGCAGGAGCAGGTGAAGCTCGACGGCTGGGCGGTCGAGAGCCGTGTCTACGCCGAGGATCCCACTCGCAACTTTCTGCCCTCGATCGGACGGCTCACCACCTACCGGCCGCCGGAGGAGGGCCGCCAGGGCACCGCGATCGTCCGCAACGATACCGGCGTGGAGGAGGGCGGCGAGATCGCGATCCACTACGATCCGATGATCGCCAAGCTGGTGACCTGGGCGCCGACCCGCGCCGAGGCGATCGCCGCGCAGGGCGATGCCCTGGACGCCTTTGCGATCGACGGCATCCGCCACAACATCCCGTTCCTCTCGGCGCTGATGGCCCATCCGCGCTGGCAGGAGGGCCAGCTCTCCACCGGCTTCATCGCCGAGGAATTCCCGAACGGCTTCGTCGCCCCGGAGCCCGCCGGCACGGTGGCGATCCGCATGATGGCGGCGGCGGCGGCGATCGACCACAAGCTCAACCAGCGCAAGCGCGGGATTTCCGGGCAGATGCGCGCCCCCGGCCTGTTCGCCTTCGAGCGCGACCGCGTCGTGATCCTGGCGGGTCAATCCTACCCGGTCACCGTCGAGCCCGAGGGCGAGGACCTGATCGTCACCCGGGACGACGGTACCTCGCTCACGGTGGCCAGCGCGTGGCGGCCGGGCGAGCCGGTCTGGATCGGCACGATCGGGTCCGAGCGCGTCGCCATCCAGGTCCGCGGCCTGCTGAACGGCGTGTTCCTGCAGCATGCCGGCGCGGCGGCCGAGGCCCGGGTCTACACCCGCCGCGAGGCCGAGCTCGCCGCTCTGATGCCCGTGAAGGAGCAGGCGGGCTCCGGCAAGCAGGTGCTCTGCCCGATGCCGGGTCTCGTGAAGCAGATCCTGGTCACCGAGGGCCAGGAGGTGAAGAACGGCGAGCCGATCGCGGTGGTCGAGGCGATGAAGATGGAGAACATGCTCCGCGCCGAGCGCGACGCGACGGTCGCGAAGATCCACGCCAAGGAGGGCGACAGCCTTGCGGTGGACGCGGTGATCCTGGAGTTTGCCTGATCGTCGCGCGTTCGTCGTGAGTGCGGTTCACAACGAGCAGACGAAGCTGCTGGCCACTGCGCTGAACAACATCGCGGTGGCCTACGTCGTCATCGGTTTTGTGACACCGATGACGGCTGCGAGTTTCGGGATCGCCAACGCGCCTATCTTGCAACTCGACCGAGCGATCTTCACGGTGGTTTGGTTATGCACCGGCGCGGCACTACATTATGGTGCGAGGCGTTGCCTGCGGAGCCTGAAGCCATGAACTACGATTGGCTTTTCATCACGTTCGGTATCCCGGCGATCACACTCGCCATGGCGTATGCAGCCGTCCGCGCGAATGAACGTTCGGCGCGCCGGCTCGATCATCCGCCCGGGGAGTGATCCGTCTGGCGGCATCCCAGACGCATTCAACGCAAGCATGCCCCTCTACTTCGCCTACGGCGCGAACATGGATGCCGCCGCGATGGCCCTGCGCTGCCCGGTCTCGCGGCTGATCGGCGGTGGGCGGCTGCCGGGGCATCGCTTCATCATCATGCGCGAGGGCTACGCCTCGGTGGTTCGGGATTCCGCCCGCGCCGTCCATGGCGTCCTGTGGGAGCTGGCCCTCGACGACATCCCGGCCCTCGACCGCTACGAGGGCGTCGCCGGCGGCCTCTACGCCAAGGCGACGCTGCCGGTGACGACCGCCGGCGGGGTCAAGCGCGCCCTGATCTATCTCGGACGCTCCACCGCACCGGGCCGGCCGCGGCCGGGTTACCTCGACGCCGTGCTGGACGCCGCGCGTGCCGCGCAGCTGCCGCCCGCCTATATCCGCGAACTCAGTACCTGGATGCGTGGTCCGCCCGCCTGAACGCCCGGCAACTGGTACGCAACCTGCTTGCTCGCGATCGACCGGGGCGGCGACACCATCCTGCGCCCCGGCCAGCTGTCGTGATTGCGCAGCGTGCCATTCGGTCAACGGCGATCGGCGGCCGCGTGCGCGGGAGAGGTTTGCATGTCCTATCTGGCGCCCGCCGATTTCGTGAAGAAGGCCGTCGATGCCGGTGAATCGAAGGTCTTCATGGCCACCAAAGACACGTTCATCCGGGCCTACATGGCCGGCGCGATCCTGGCGCTCGCCGCCGCCTTCGCGGTGACCATCAACCAGACCACCGGCCAGCCGCTGGTCGGCGCGCTGTTGTTCCCGGTCGGCTTCTCGATGCTGTACCTGCTGGGCTACGACCTGTTCACCGGCGTCTGCGTGCTCACGCCGCTCGCCCTGATCGACAAGCGCCCCGGCGTCACCGTGGCCGGCATCGCCCGCAACTGGACCCTGGTGTTCTTCGGCAACTTCGCCGGCGCGCTCACCACCGCCCTCATGATGGCGATCGTCTTCACCTTCGGCTTCGCCACCGAGCCGAACGCGGTTGGCAAGGCGATTGCCGGCATCGGTGAGGCCCGCACCCTCGGCTACGAGAAGTACGGCGCCGCCGGCATGCTGACGCTTTTCGTGCGCGCCATGATGTGCAACTGGATGGTCTCCACCGGCGTCATCGGCGCGATGCTGTCCACCTCGGTCCCCGGCAAGGTGATCGCCATGTGGATGCCGATCACGGTGTTCTTCTTCATGACCTTCGAGCACTCGGTCGTGAACATGTTCCTGTTCCCGTCGGCGATCCTGATGGGCGGCCACCTGACCGTCATGGACTATCTGCTGTGGAACGAGATCCCGACGCTGCTCGGCAACATCGTCGGCGGCCTCGCCTTCACCGGCCTGATGCTCTACTCGACCCACGTTCGCACCGGCGAGACGCGCTCGGCCCCCGTGGGCGCCGGTGTCCGTCGCCCGATGGCGGCCGAATAAGAGGCTGGCGGCTCGCGCGATATCGCGCGGGCCTTTGGGGGACGGTGCCTATCTCGTGAGCACGCTGCGCACCGTCTCCGTCATCATCCAGGGACGCGTCCAGGGCGTCTCCTACCGGGCCTGGACCCAGGCCGAAGCGCGGGCGCGCGGTCTGTCCGGCTTCGTGTGCAACCGCGATGACGGCTCCGTCGAGGCCCTGTTCAGCGGCCCGGCGGAGATCGTCGATCAGATGGTGGCCCTATGCCGGGCGGGACCGCCCGGCGCCCGGGTTTCCGATGTCGCCGTGCACGAGGGCGGCGATCCGCCGGATTCGGACCGGTTCGAGATCCTGCGCGGTTGACCGGGCCTGAGGCGGCACAACGGGTTCTGCGGGGCAGCTACGACTGGTATGGCCCCTCGGGCCGTTTCCCTGGTCCGCTCCTCGCGCTCCCGAGCCCATGACCGACCTGACCGCAGGCAGCGCCGCCTTCTCGCCTCTCGATCTCGGGGCGCTGGCGTATTTCATCCTCGCCTGGGTCGCCTACGGCCTGTCGGTCGGCCGCCTGCGCGGGCGCATGATCTCGCTGAGCCAGATCATGAATGTCCACCGGTCCAACTGGGCCAGGCAGATCATCGGGCGCGAGAACCGGGTGGTCGACACGCAGATCAACGCGTCGCTCCAGAACGGCACCGCCTTCTTCGCCTCGACCTCGCTGATCGCACTGGGCTCGGTGCTGACGCTGTCGCGCTCCGGCGACGACGTGCTCAACCTGTTCGCGACGCTGCCGTTCGGGACGATGGCGAACCGCACGACCTGGGAGCTGAAGGTCGCCGGCCTCGCGGTGGTGTTCGTCTACGCGTTCTTTAAATTCGCCTGGGCCTACCGACTGTTCAATTACGCGGCGATCCTGCTCGGCGCGGTGCCGCCGAAGGGCTCGGGCGTTAGCGACATCGAGATGATGCGCGCCGTCCGCCGGCTCGCGGCGATGAATGTCAGCGCCGGACGACACTTCGCCCGGGGGCAGCGGGCATTCTTCTTCGCGCTCGCCTATCTCGGATGGTTCATCAGCCCGTATGTGCTGATCGCCTCGACAAGTGCCGTCGTCGTCATCATGTGGCGTCGACAGTTCGCCTCGGAGATCCGCAAGGCGCTGCTGGAGGCCGGTGAAGGGCCGCACGAGGGTCCGCTCCTGGCCCCCGCCGAGGAGGCACGGACATGAACACGACCAAGGCGGACGAGGCGGCGATCGAGGAGACCCTGCTCAGCCTCGTGGCCGAGCGCGGCGCCGGCAAGACCATCTGCCCCTCCGAGGTCGCCCGTGCCCTGGGCGGCCCACATCCAGACGGGTGGGGTCCGCTGATGCAGCCAGTGCGCCGGGTCGCAGTGCGGCTCGCCCATGCCGGCCGGGTCGCGATCCTGCGCAAGGGCAAGCCGGTCGATCCGGACGATTTCCGGGGCATCTACCGGCTGGCGCTACCGGGCGCGGTCACCGGCTCCGGCCCCGGCAGCCAATCCGGCGTGTAGCCGGCAAGCCGGTAGACCACGAGGCCGATCCACTCCTTCACAGCCAGATCGAGCTGCAGCAGCCCGTCTGAGGCGAAGCCCTTGAACCGTGTCGTATCGATCCAGCCCCGGGTGCGGTAATCGACCGGGAAGGCGTCGACCGTGAAGCCGGCCTGCCGGAAGCATCCGATCGCCCGCGGCATGTGCCAGGCCGAGGTGACCAGCAGCCAGCGCTCGCCCGCCTTCGGCTGGACCAGGGCTGCCGAGAAGGTGGCGTTCTCATAGGTGTTGCGCGAGCGGTTCTCCAAAATGAGCCGCGAGCGGGGCAAGCCCATCGCGTCGGCTTCACGGCTGACGATGTCCGCCTCGGGTGTTCCGCCTCCGACCACGCCGCTGCCTCCGCTGAAGACGAGACGCGCCTCCGGAAAGCGGCGGGCGAGGTCGGCGAAATAGATCTGCCTCTCTGCGGCGTCATTGACGACGATCTGCTCGCGCGCCTCCGACACGCCGGTCATGATCGCACCGCCGAGGACGATGATCCCGGCCGGAGGCGCGCGATCGGCGGCGGCATAGGCCGCGAACCTCTGCTCCAGGGGCAGCAGGACCAGCGCGGAGAGTGGCGTCAGCCCGCCAAGCAGAAGCCCGAGGAAGCCGAGGGCACCGAACGCGATGCCGGTGGCACGACGGCGCATCATCAGAAGAATGAAACCGATCAACCCCATGAGAATGAAGAGATTGGACGGCGTGACCAGGAAGTAGGCTACCTTGGACATGACAAGGAACATCGTTCGGCTCGGCGTTTACCTGACCGGTCTATCTCATTCTCGACCCCATCCTGACAGGCTGCCGCAAAGTAAATCTCGAAAGCGTACTCCAGCCAGGCGTGCGCTTTCTGGGGAGAACTTTTTCAAGGCCGGTTGCGGAGTCTCAGGATGAGGAAATCTGGAGTCTCCGTCGGTCAGAAGTGGCATTCGACTGGGATCGTACGGTTAAATCGGCTTTCAAGCCGTCTTCGTCTCGGCCTCGAACCGGGCCAGGGCGGCAGCGTCCGGCGGCAGCAGGCTGGCGAGGCTCTCGCCCTTCTCGACCTCGCGCTGGATCCACAGGTCGAGGCGCTGCTGCTCGACGGCTTCCAGGGCGACGCGCTCGGCGAGGTCGGCCGGCAGCGCGACGATGCCCCCGGATCCGCAAACCACGATATCGCCCGGATGGATCGCGGCACCGCCGCAGGACACGGGCTCCTGTGCGCCGACAAGCGCCAGGGTCTCGCTCCCGGCCTCCGGCGCGGACCAGACCGGCATGCCGACCGAATCCGGCAGGGCGCTATCGGTGACGAGGCCCACCACGCCGCGCTGAGCGAGCCGAGCCGCCACGATCGCCCCGAAGGGGAGGGCGAGGCCGGAGCCGGCCGCATCGATCACCAAGACGGCGCCCTCCGGAACCGCGTCCATCGCGGCGGCGAGATCGCCGGCAGCGTCTTTGCGGGCTGGGATCATCCGCAGGGTGTAGGCGGGGCCGATGGCGCTGCCGCCGCGGCCAGACAGGCCGCGCGGGCTGAACGCCTTCACGCCCGCCCGCGTCAGCGCCCGAGCCAGGCTCGCCGGCGTCACGGCGGAAAGCGCGTCGCGCAGGGTGGGGTCGATCGCCATTAAGGGCTCCGTGGAAGGCTGGCGCCGGACGGATCGGCGAACCCGCTCAAGGTGGATCGAACGGGCGCGCCGGCAAGGCCGGGCTTGGTCTTAATGCTGCTCGAAACACCCCCGGCCTGAGTCCGATCGGAAGTAAATATCTGCCTGGCAGGGCGGTGATGAGAGCAGGGGGAGATGTCACGACATCGAACACGCCTCCAGCGTCCCGGCCGCCATCGTCTTCAACAACCCAAGCTGAGATTATCCGATCAAACGGGTTCTGAGTGAGACTCTGCCAACAGTCCGCTCTTTTGGGAATGCCACGCAAAATCAACGAGTAAAGCCAGTGCAGCAAAGGCGCTCGAAGACACACAGGTCAGCCACCAACCGCCCAAAGACCAAGTCACGCCCGATAGTGCGGCTCCCACTGATCCACCGATAAAGAAGAGACCCACGAAGAGTCCATTCATTCGACCTCTGGCTTCTGGTCGAATCAAATTGATCTCCCGCCGACCGAGCGTGTGGTCGGTAGTCAGTCCCACATCGAGGGCAATGGCGCTCAGGCCCAGAGATATTACCGAGACTGACGCTGAAAATGTATATAGATATCCCGCCAGAGCGGCGATCAGCATCGATATAAAAATCATTACATGGGCGGAAATCGTACCAACACGGGTAAAGCCCCGATCGCCGAGCCGGCCAGCCACTGGTGTTGCCAACACACCGCCAGCGCCGACCAGCGCAAATACAGCGATCTCCTTTTGGCTGAATGCTGTGGGACAAGCCTCAAGATGCAACGCGACCGTCGACCAAAACATGCTGAAGGAGGCCATTACGAGACCAGCTGTGGTCGCTCGTCGACGAAGTGTATCCTCGCCTCGAACGAGCTGCCACATGGATTTAATTAATGTGAAGTAACTACTGGAGGTCACGAACGGATGTGAAATCGGTAATCGCAAAACTAAAAGCAAGCATATCAATCCTATTGCGAAAGAGCCAAGCGCATATACGAAACGCCAACCAAACATGTCGGCGGCGAAGCTGGCAAAGGGACGCGCTGCCACGACGCCGAGCATGAGACCAGCCATGATGTCTCCGACCGCACGGCCGCGTTGCTCCGGGGGAGCCATGGACGCTGCCATCGGAACAAGCACCTGAATACAGGAACACGATGAGCCTAATATAAACAATGCGCCAAAAAGTTGAATAAAATTGACGGAAACGGACGCTACTCCTGCCGACACCATTGCGGCTGCCAGCATGCATAGGATTAAACGACGATTTTCGACGAAATCGCTCAAGGGAACAATGAAGATTAAGCCCATCGCGTACCCAGCAAGCGGAGCCATCATGATCAAGCCTATTAAAGAATCAGGCATCGATAGCGCCGACCCAATAAGCCCAATTGAAGTCTGAGCGGTGTGTAGATTTACAATTATTATCGCGACAGATGCTGTCAGCAAAATTATTAAGGATCTATTCATAGAAATATTCTTATGATGATCCGATATTTCACCGCGACCACTGTCCGTTGCAAGCTATATTTTCGACGTAGGCACACAGCGGTACAAAATTCTGAATGCAGTAAACCGGCGGAAGTATACTTCTATTTTAAGATTCTAGATCACGGCAAAGCAATTCGTTCTTACTTTCGATCGGATACGGTCATCCGCAGCCCAGCAGGGTTCGGATCGCCTGAAACTAGGTCCGATGTGTTTCATCACATCTTTTATGCTTGTTGCTCCTTCGCCAAATTCTGCACTCGTCGTCTTGACGATATGAACCACTCAATTTGGCTGTCGTATCACGCGATCGGTTCGCCGAGGGCCCGGGCCGCCGCGGGCCGGGCGGCGATCCGCTCGTACCAGCGGCGCAGGGCCGGGCGCTCGACGCGCTCGGCCGGCAGGTTCAGCCAGCGATGCGCCGCGCAGCCGAGCGCGATGTCGGCGATGCCGAAGGTTTGGCCGATCGCGTAATTCCGGTCGGACAGATGCGCGTCGAGGATGGCGGCCAGCGCTTCCGTGCGCTTCAGGGAAGCGGCGATCACCGTTTGGTCCGGATTGGACGACCGGTAGAGCTGCCAGAACGCGTCGCGCATGGCGGGCGTAAAGGTGGTGGCCTGCCAATCGAGCCACTGCTCGATCTGGGCCCGCTCCCGGGGATCGGCCGGGTAGGCGAGAGCGGGAGCAATCGCCGCGACGTAGCGCAGGATGGCGTTCGACTCCCAGAGCACGAACCCGTCCTCTTCGAGCGTCGGGACCAGCCCGTTCGGGTTCTTGGCGCGGTAGGCGGGATCGTCGACGACGCCGTGCGCGCCGCCGGCCTCGATCCGTTCATAGGCGAGTCCGGCCTCGTCCAGAGCCCAAACCGCCTTCTGCACGTTCACCGAGGTGAGCCGGCCCCAGAGCTTGCGCATCGTCACGAAAATCTCCGCTACGCCTTCGGCGGGTAGGTATGCTCGCACCCGTTCGGATCGGTCACCCGTGTCTCACCGTCTGAGTCGCGCAGGTAGCCGGGTCCGACCGGCACTTTGCCGTGGCCGCCCGGGATGTCGAGCACGTAGGTCGGCTGTGCGAGGCCAGAGAGGCGGCCGCGCAGGGCGCGCATCAGGTGCTGCCCCTCGGTCAGGCTGGTGCGCAGGTGGCCGGTGCCGGGGGCCAGGTCGCCGTGATGGAGGTAATAGGGCTTGATCCGGTTCTCCACGAAACGCCGCATCAGCGCTTCAAGGGTGGGGGCGTCGTCGTTGATCCCGCGCAGCAGCACAGACTGGCTGACCATCGGGATCCCGGCATCGACCAGCCGGGCGCAGGCCGCCCGGGCCGCCGGGGTGAATTCCCGCGGGTGGTTGGCGTGCAGGGCCACGAACACCGCGCGCCCGAAACGCTTGAGGGCGTTCACCAAATCGGCGTCGACGAGGTCCGGCTTAACCACCGGCACGCGGGTGTGGATCCGCATTACCCGGACGTGCTCGATCGCCGCCAGCCGCTCCGCGATGACGCCGAGCCGCCGAGCGGAGAGCGCGAACGGGTCGCCGCCGGTGAGCACCACCTCCCAGATCCGCGCATCCCCAGCGATATAGGCCAGGGCGCCGTCGAGCTCGGCTTCGGTGAGGGAGCCGAGCCCGTCCGGCCCGACCATCTCCCGGCGGAAGCAGAAGCGGCAATAGACCGGGCAGATATGCAGCGGTTTCAGCAGCACCCGGTCCGGATAGCGGTGGACGATGCCCACCACCGGCGCGTGTGCCGCGTCGCCGATCGGGTCGGCCCGCTCCTCGGGGGCGACCACGCTTTCCGCAACCTGCGGTACGAACTGACGGGCGATCGGATCGGCCGGATCGTCGAGGTCGATCAGCTCGGCCATGTCGGGCGTGACCGAGACCGCGTAGCGCGCCAGCACATCGCGCAGGGCGTCCGCCTCGGGGCCGGAGAGCAGGCCGGCGTCGGCGAGATCGGCGGCGCTGCGAAGCGTGCGGTTCACGGCCGGGTCTCCGCCACCGGGGTCCAGAGGACGTCGTCGATCCGATTGGCGCCGCAGGCCAGCATGGCGAGGCGGTCGAACCCGAGGGCGATCCCCGAAGCGTCGGGCATCACCGCCAATGCGTCGAAGAAATCCTCGTCGATCGGATAGTCTTCGCCGTAAACGCGCCGCTTCTCCGCCATCTCCTCTTCGAAGCGCATGCGAAGAGAAGCCGGATCGGTCAATTCGCCGAAGGCATTGGCGAGCTCGACCCCGCAGGCATAGAGCTCGAACCGTTCCGCCACCCGCGGATCGTCGGAAGCGGGTCGGGCCAGCGCCGCCTCGCTGATCGGGTACTCGCACAGGATGGTCGGGCGGCCGATGCCGAGATGTGGCTCGATCCGCGCCACCAGCACCCGGGAAAACAGATCGGCCCAGGTGTCATCCGGCGCGACCCGCAGGCCGGCGCGGTCCACGGCGGCGGCGAGGCCGTCCCGGTCCGTGTCGCGGGTGGCCGAGATGGTTGCGAGGAGATCGATGCCGGCAAAGTGATCGAAAGCCTCGGCGAGGGTCAGGCGCTCCGGCTCGGCGAAGGGGTCGGTCTCCCGGTCGCGATAGCGGAAGCGGCGGGTGCCGGCGGTCTCGGCGGCCAAAGCGAGCAGGTCGGCGCAATCAGCCATCAGGTCCGTGTAGGGCACGCCGGCGCGATACCATTCCAGCATGGTGAATTCCGGATGGTGCAGCGGCCCGCGCTCGCGGTTGCGAAAGACCCGGGCGACGCTCAGCAACCGGGTCTCCCCGGCCGCCAGCAGCTTCTTGCAGGCGAATTCCGGCGAGGTGTGCAGGTAGAGGGGCGTCCGCGCCCCGCTGGCGCCGATCGCCTCGGTGGCGAAGGCCGAGAGATGCGCCTCGTTGCCCGGTGAGACCTGCAGGCAGGCGGTCTCGGCCTCGACGAAGTCGCGGGCGGCGAACCAGGCCCGGAAGGCCGCCAGGATCCGGTTGCGCAGGAGTAGGCACGGGCGCCGGTCGGCGTGGCGATCGGGCGACCACCAGGGGGAGGGGGCAACGCTCAAAGCCCGGCTCCCGAGCGGACGCGTGCAACCGATCGAACGCAGCGTCGGGCGTGCAAGGCAATCCTGAGCGTCGTCATCGCGCGATCCTGGCAGGCTCCCGGTGAGGAAAGGGTCGCTTCCGGCCCCCCGAGCGGCCTCGGCACGGTTTCAAACCCACGCGCCCCGGTTGATGGCCGCCGGCTGGCAACAGCGTCGCAGATGCGATAGTGGCGGGGCCTAGATCCAAGGCACGCGCTTGGCGTGTGCCGACCCGCCTTGTCAATGCAGGACGTAATTCCGTGAAGGTGATCGCCTCAACGCTCCGTAAGGGCAACGTCGTCGAGAAGGACGGCAAGCTCTACGTGATCCTGTTCGCCGAGAACATCCACCCCGGCAAGGGCACCCCGGTGACCCAGCTCGACATGCGCCGGATCACGGACGGCGTGAAGGTGTCCGAGCGCTACCGCACCACCGAGCAGGTCGAGCGGGCCTTCGTCGAGGATCGCGAGCACACCTTCCTGTACAGCGATGCCGAAGGGTTTCACTTCATGAACCCCGAGAGCTACGAGCAGGTCGCGGTGCCCGCGGATGTGGTCGGCGACGCCGCCCCCTACCTCCAGGAGGGCATGGCCGTGATGCTGGCGAGCCATAACGACGTGCCGCTGACCATTGAGCTGCCCCAGCGGGTGACCCTGGAGGTCGCCGAGACCGAGCCGGTGCTCAAGGGCCAGACCGCCTCCTCCTCCTACAAGCCCGCCACGCTCTCGAACGGCGTGCGCACCACCGTCCCCCCGCACATCGCCGCCGGCACCCGCGTCGTCGTGATGACGGCGGACGGCGCCTACGTCGAGCGCGCCAAGGATTGAGTTTTAGAGGGGCTCGCTGCGGGCTGACGGCTGCGTGGCGAGAACCCTCACAATCCCACCCGCGCCCTCATCCTGAGGTGCCGGAGCGGAGCGGAGGCCTCGAAGGAGGCCTCCAGGGATCATGCGGCTGGCTGGAGGGCTCCTTCGAGGCTCGCTGCGCTCGCACCTCAGGATGAGGGGGGTTGGGTTAGAGGCTGCAGGTTCCTTCGCCGCGATCCCACCCATCATCTCACCGCGGCGCCCGTGATGCCGCCTCGAGCGCCCCGTAGCAGCCCTGTGACAGGGCCTGGGCCCGCAGCCGCTCCTGCGGGCTGAAAGGCCGGCCATCCTCCCGGAACAGATCCTCCTTGAGCAGCGCCTCGGAGGTGCAGCGGGCGGCGATCCGGCAGAGCGGAGGCTCACCGCCGGTGCGGGTGCAGATCGTCACGTAGTCGGCCCGGAACGCCCGCAGCCCGGCCAGCGGGTTCGGGCCGGTCAGGGTTACGAGCGCGGTGAGCAGCCCGAGCAGCACCGGCTGGTGGACGAGATACACGATCAGGCTGTGGCGCCCCGCAAAGGTCGCCACACGGCCGAGGGCCGAGCGCGGCGTCCAGGCGCCCAGGCCTGATTGCGCCAGCAGCGGAAGCCCGAGCCGCCCGAGGACGATCCCCGTGAGGACGAACCCGAACCACGGGACCAACGGCACGTAATCGTTGGTCCGCGGCGTCCCGGCACCGAGGCCGAGGAAATACAGGATCGGCGCATCGAGCACCGGCGCATGCACCAGGAGCGGCGCGGCGAAGATCGCGGCGGCGGCCAGCACCGTCACGGGCACCGGCAGGAACAGGAACGGCAGGCCCAGCACGCTCGCCACGGCGATGCAGTGCAGGATCCCGAAGAACACGTAGGCGTCCGGGAAGGCGAGCCAGGTCCCGACGGTGACGAGGAGCGCCGCCCCGCCGATCCGGGCGAGCCGCATCAGGGTCGGTCGCAGGCGGATGCCGCTCCCGTTCATCAGCACAAGCCCGACCCCGACCAGGATCAGGAACGTGCCGGCGATCGCCTCGGCCGCTCGATGGCCGGCCGGCGTCAGGGCATAATTCTCCGCGGTGAGGCGCAGATATCCGAGGTCCCAGAGGGTGTGGTAGCTCGCCATCGCCAAGAGCGCCGCCGCCCGCACGGCGTCGATGATCGGCAGGCGGCGTTGTCCGGAGGCCTGGGCGGGGCGGAGTGCGTCGGTCTGCATGGCGGATGGCTCAAACCATGCCGGCGGCCGGGACGCCACCATCGAACGCCACGACCGCGGCCGTTTTCGTCCCTCCGTGACCCTCTCGAAAACGTGAAGTGGGCCGCCAACCGGTCGCGAAAACTCGACTGGACAGGGTCGCGAAGGGGATCCAGACGGCTCGATCGGCGCGAAAACGCCTTTACGCGGCTCGGACTGCGACGGATCGACTGTTGCGGGGCTGCCTCCCCCGGGCAAGATTGCAACTCGGCAAGGCTCCTATGCCGGTCATATGGGCTTTCCGGGAATCAGGACTTCGTTAATCTTGCTGTGTGAGCGCGCGGCGTGATTCGGTGTAGGTTGCTCGGCCATGTCTGACGAACGCGGATCCGGGCCGGAAAACCCCAATCGGATTGAGGATGCCCGGGGTGCCGAAGCGGCGCAGGACGAGGCGCTCGACCTCGTCGAGGTCTCCGGCCGGATCAAGTGGTTCGACGTGTCGAAGGGCTTCGGCTTCATCGTGCCCGATGACGGCGCCCCCGACATCCTGCTGCACGTGACCTGCCTGCGGCGCGACGGGTTCCAGGCCGCCAGCGAGGGCGCGCGCATCGTCGTGGAGGCGGTGGAGCGCCCGCGCGGCTGGCAGGCGTTCCGGGTGATCTCCCTCGACCAATCGGCGGCTTTGCACCCGTCCGAGATGCCGATGCCGCGCACCCATGTCTCGGTCACGCCGACCAGCGGGCTGGAGACGGCGGTGGTGAAGTGGTTCAACCGGTTGCGCGGCTTCGGTTTCCTCACCCGCGGCGACGGCACGCCCGATATCTTCGTCCACATGGAGACCCTGCGCCGCTACGGCATCGCCGAGCTGAAGCCCGGCGACGCGGTGCTGGTTCGGTACGGCGACGGTTCCAAGGGCGTGATGGCCGCCGAGATCCGTTTGATCGACGGCGCCCTTCCGACCTCGCACTGACGCTACGGCCCGGACGCGCTATGGGACGGCGCGCGTATGCACGTTTCCAGAAAAGGCATGAGTCTGTGAAATCTATGTTCCGCGTCGCTCAGGCGGCGGTCATCGCCGGCCTGATCCTGACCGCGCCTGCGACCCTTCTGCCCGTCTCCGCCCAGAGCGCCGCGCGGGAGAGCGCCGCCAAGACCGAGCCGCTCACCATCGTCACCAAGGCGGGCGCGAAGCGGTTCGACGTCGAGGTGATGCGCGACGATGCCGGCCGCTCCCGCGGGCTGATGTTCCGCCGGCACATGGCCGCCGATCACGGCATGCTGTTCGACTTTGAGCGCACCGAGCCGGTGACCATGTGGATGAAGAACACCTACCTGCCGCTCGACATGGTGTTCATCCGCCCGGACGGCGTCGTCAGCCGGATCGCGGCCGATACCGAGCCGCTCTCCACCGCGATCATCGCATCCGGCAGCCCGGTCTCGGCGGTGCTGGAGCTCAATGCCGGCACGGCCGCCAAGCTCGGCATTCAGGCCGGCGACAAGGTCGAGCACCCTTTGTTCAAGGCGCGCTGATTCGACTCGGAATTTTGCGAACGCAGCGAGAACAATCGCCTTGACCGCTGCGATGTTCCGCGCCAATGTTCCGGCATTGTTCCGGTGCTTCGGAATGCCGGCACAGCGCGGAGGACCCGATGAGCGATGTGGCCGATGCCGAACTGTTCGGCAACGACGATTGGTCGGTGAACGCGGACGGGCTTGAGCACCGCACCACCGGCTACTTCATCAGCCGGAACGCCCTCTCCGCCAAGCGGGCCGAGGGCCTGTGGGACTGGCCGCTGCAGATGGCGGAAAAGAGCTGGTGCCGGCCGAGCCTGTTCCGCGACGCGTTCCTGAACGCCCTTGAGCTGTTCGGGATCGCCCGCGATGCCGGCCTGACCCGCTCCTTCGCCCTGGGCTACGGCATCCGGGCCGCGGAAGCGCCGGCTTCCGACAGCTTCGTAACCCTGGCCGACGTGCTCAAGCCCCGCGCCCTCCCGGAAACGGTCCGCGTCGCTGCCCCGCGCCCAGCCCGCGCGTTCGCAGCCGCCGGCGCCTGACGCTTCAGCCGGTATTTGACCGCGGCCATGCCCGCCGGATAGCCCTCGTCGCGGGAACGCGGGAGAGATGATCATGGCGGATGCTGATATTGGCGGGCTCGACGGATTGGTGACGTCGCCCCTGTCACGGCGGGGCTTCGTGATGACCAGCCTGATCAGCGGCCTGACGCTGGCCACGACCCGGGTCGAGGCGCAGGTGATCCACACCGATGCGGTGGGTATCGAGGCCGGCGAGGTGAAGATCCCGGCCGCCGACGGACCGATGCCGGCCTACCGGGCGTTGCCGGAGGGCGCCGGTCCCTTCCCGATCGTGCTGGTGATCGAGGAGATCTTCGGGGTCCACGAATACATCAAGGACATCTGCCGGCGGCTCGCCAAGGCCGGCTACTGCGCGGTCGCCCCCGAGCTCTATGCGCGGCAGGGCGACCTCTCGACCATGACCGATGCCAAGGTCATCATCCGGGACGTCATCTCGAAAACGCCCGACGCACAGTGGATCGGCGATCTCGACGCCACCGCCGCCTGGGCGGCCTCGGCCGCCAAGGGCGACCCGGCCCGGCTGGGGGTGATGGGCTGGTGCCGGGGTGGGCGGGATGTCTGGCTCTACGCGGCGCATCGTCGCGACCTGAAGGCGGCGGTGGCCTGGTACGGGCCGCTGGGCGGCGAGCGGACCGACATCCAGCCCCGTACCGCCGGGGATGTGGCGGCCGAGATTAACGCGCCCCTGCTCGGCCTCTACGGCGGCGCCGATACCGGCATCCCGCCGGCCTCCGCCGAGGAGGCCCGGGACAAGGCGAAGCAGGCCGGCAAGAGCGTCGAACTGGTGATCTACCCGGAGGCGCCGCACGGTTTCCACGCGGATTACCGCCCGAGCTACCGCAAGGACGCCGCGGAGGATGGCTGGAACAGGGCACTCGCCTTCCTGAAAACCCACGGCGTCGGCTGAACCCAGGGGTTTCCCCGGTCTTGGCCGGATGTTCCTGGTTCCCTGTGCTTCCCAGGACACGGCCACAACTTGCCGAATATGCAAGGGTCGCGGGAGGATCTGTGCCTGCGCGGGTCCGGCCGACCGCGGCAATCGGGGCGTTGAACCGATCGTCGCGACCGCCGTTCAGCCCCTGTAGAGTGTCCCGGCCCATGAGCGATTCGGTACAGCCCGGACAGAAGCCCGTCATCCTCGTCGTGGAGGATCAACCCGACGAGCGCTTCCTCGCGGCCACGCTCCTGGAAGATACCGGCTTTACGGTGATCGAGGCCGAGACCGCCGACCGGGCGCTCGCCATCCTCAAGGACCGGGCCGACGAGGTCAGCGTCGTCTTCTCCGATGTCCGCACGCCCGGACCGATCGGCGGCTTCGAGCTGGCCCGGATCATCGGCGTGACCTGGCCGCGGGTGCGGGTGCTGCTCACCTCCGGCGATGCCGGCGACCAGCCGAGCGACCTGCGCATGTCGGCGACCTTCATCCCCAAGCCATGGCGCGCTGAGGATATTCTGGCCTGGGTCGAGCAGGCCGCGGGGCGTCCCTCGGGGTCGACCGGGCCGGCGGTGATCGGGCCGGGTGGTAAATTAATGACGCCGGGTTTGGAAACCTGAGGCTAACTCCGGGTTGTACGCCACTCTCGGAGCGCCCGGCGCCCGATCCCGTGCAACGCCGTCGGGCGCAGACATCATCATGCAAATTGTCGCTGCCAATCACGCCGACTCCCTGCGGCGCCGCCCCTGGGACGACGCGCCCGAAGCTCAGGTCGTCGACACCCTAAGCGACGAGTTGCGCGCGCATTACGGCGCGGCGGCCGACGAAATGCCGGCGGAGATCCTGGCCCTGGCGCTGCGTCTCGACGGTACGGGCGCCGAGCGGGCCGTCGCCGCCTGGTGAGTCGCCAAGGCGGGGGAATCTGCTATTCAGCGGCCTCTGACCTGCCGACGCATCGCGTCTCTCAGTCGAGCCCCTCATGCGTCTTAATCTCCTTCGCGGATCGCTTGCCGCTGGCCTGATCCTGGCGCTCGCCGGGATCCAGAGCGTGCAGGCCGCCGCGCCCCCACCGCAGCCCGCGGAGGGCCCCGGGGGTGCCGGCGATCGCAAGGCGACGGTCGTGAAGCGCCTGCTCGGCCGTGGGACCGCCACCACCTTCGCGTTCCACGCAGCTGGCGCCGCGCCGGGAGCCGGCCGGCCCGTGGCCGTGTTCCTGCACGGCTGGGGTGTGGTCAATCCGCAGAGCTACGGCGGCTGGATCGACCACCTGACCCGCCAGGGCTGGCTGGTGCTCTATCCCCGCTTCCAGGAGGTGAACCGGACCCGCCCGGCCGACGCACCCGGCATCGCCGAGGGTCTGGTCAAGGCCGCGCTCGCCGACCTCGCCTCCGATGCCGACGCCAAGCCGGATCTCAGCCGCGTCGCCCTGATCGGGCATCTCGCCGGTGCGCCCATCGCCTTCGACATGGCCGCGGGCGCCAAGGCGCAGGGCCTGCCGGTCCCGAAACTGATCTTCGCGGCGGCGCCCGGCGGCATCGCCAGCGGGCCGAAATCCCGCGGCATCGCGCTCACCGAACTGTCCGGCATCGATCCGTCGACGCTGCTCATCACCATGGTCGGCGACAAGGACACTCGGGCGGCCGACCTCGCGGCCAAGCGCCTGCTGCGCGAGGCCAGTGCCGTGCCGATCGAGCGCAAACTGTTCGTGCGCGCCCTCTCGGACGATCACGGCTTCCCGGCGCTCACGGCGACGCTGGCGGCGCCGGCCGGCCTCGACAGCGCCTATGATGGCGGAGCGATCAAGCCGGGGCCGGAGCCGAAGGACGCCCCGAAGGACGCACCGAAGCCGCCACCCTTCCGCTGGTCCGCCGACATGGCGCTTACGGGCGAGCAGCAGACGCTGGTGTCCCAGATCAACATCGCCCGGGTGGACGCGCTCGATTACCTCGGCTTCTGGAAAACCTTCGACATTGCGGCGGCCGCTGCCTTCGCCGGCTCGGATGCGGTGGCGATGAAAAACAACCCGCGCGTCGCCGACATGGAACGCTGGAGCGACGGCTGGCCGGTGAAGCGGCTCTCCGTGGAGACGCCCCGGCTGGTGGCGCCGGCCGCCCAGGCTGGAACCCCGGCAGCCACCGCCCGCAAGCGCTGATCCGACAAAAAGGCAGGCTTCCCCTTGGCGTAGGGCTTGCTACTCTGCCCGTGTTCGACACGGGGGATGATGCCATGCCCGAGTTCGTCGCCAGCCTGCTCGCCGCAGCGGCCTTCTGCCTGACCCTGCTGGCGCTGAACGCGCTGACGCGGTTGCTGATTCAGGCGCATTGGGCGCCACCGGATCTCGGCGAATCCGGCTTCCTCCAGATCGGCAGCGCCCTCGTGGTCGCCCGGGTCGCCTACCGCCGGGCGCCGCATCGCCAGATGGACTAGTGTATCATCCCGAAAGGTGGTTTCCGGCTTTCGGGATGATGCAGAGGCAAAGCCTCAGCGCAGGAAATCCCCAAACGCGCGCGGGCCATTGCCAGTTGGGATGGTCGTCAGCACCTTGAGCGTGCGGGCGTCGAGGACGCTCAGCGTGTTGTCGCCCCAATTGGCGACGTAGAGCCGGCCCTCGGCATCCGCCGCGATGCCCTCGGGATGGTCGCCGACGTCGATGTCGGTGATCGGCTTGAGGGTGGCGAGGTCGAAGGCCGTGACACTGCCGGCATATTGGTCGGTGACAAAGCCACGGCCTTGCGACAGCGCGATCACGTAGGGCCGCCGGCCGGTGGGAATCCGGGTAATCTCGCGGCCTGCCGCAAGGTCGATGACCGAGACGTCGTCGCTCGTGACGTTCGCCGTGTAGGCGCGCCCGGCTGCGGCATCCAAGGTGATGCCGAACGGGTGCTGGCCGACGGGTATCGTCTTCGTTTCCTTGCGGGCCTTGGCGTCAACCACCGAGACCGTATCGGCCTCCCGGTTGGCGACGTAGAGCGTCGCGCCGTCCGGCGCGATGGCGATGCCGGAGGGCGAGGCGCCGACCGCGATCTCGCCGTCGGGAACGAGCGTGCCGTCGCGCTCGGTCAGCACGAACAGGCGGTGGCCGTACCAATCCGCCACGTAGACCGTGCCGCCCTTCGGATCGGCGGCGACGCCGAGCGGACCGCCGGGCAGGGGCACCTCGGCGTCGACGCGGCCGGCATCGAGGTCGAGCACGGCGAGGCCGTGGCCCTCGGGCCGGGTGACGTAGGCGCGCTTGCGGTCGGGCGACAGAGCGATCCCGGCCGGGGCCCCGTCGAGGGCGATGCTGCGCACCACCTTGCCGGCGGCGAGGTCGACGATTTCGACCGCGCCGCCGAGCTGGGCCGTCACGATCGCCTCCCGCGCCGGTTCGGCGCGGGCCAGCGTCGCGACCAGGGCGAGGCCGGCGGCGAGCGCCGCGCCGCGCCTGGTCAGGCTCACGAGCCCTTCTCGACCTTGGCCTTCAGGTTGGCGAGGCTGGCCTTGATCCAATCGCCGACGCCCTTCTCGGAGGCTTCGTCGTTCAGCTCGGGCGGCGGATCGTTATTCATGTAGCCGCGGTAGAAGGCCGCCTTCCACTCGACCTTGGACTTGGCGTCGCCTGCCGGCTCGACCGTGATCGTCGCCGAATAGTCGTTGGCCGGCAGATCCTTCACGTCGACCTTCTCGATGTAGTACGAGAACAGCTTGTCGTCCGGCTTGTACTTGTTGCTGGTCTCCTGAATCTGGTTGCCGTTCTTCAGCGTCAGGGTGCGCTTGAACTTGGTCGGCACGTCGCCGCTGACTTCGGTCTTGGTGACGTTCTGCATCCAGTCGGCGTTCTTCACGTCACCGACCACCGCCCAGACCTTGTCGGCCGGCGCGTTGATCTCGATCGACTCGGAGATCTTGCGCCGGGTCGGGCCGTGGGCCTGCGCGGTCGCCGCCACCAGGGCGGCCGTGGCCGCCAGGGCCAGGGTCATTTTCTTCATCGTGTCCTGCTCCTCCCGCCTCTAGGGCGCATTCCGGTCACGGGGATACCGGTTTCGCACCCGAGAGGGTTTCACAAGTGAGTGTCAGAGCCGCATCCCAGGGATTGGATACGGCTCTAGCGTGCATCCCGATCAAGGAGGCGCGCCTCGGGGCCGAGGGCCGCCGCGACCTTGTCCTCGATCCAGCCCCAGGCCTCGCGCTCGCGCGGGCCCGCGGTCTTGGCGATGGCGATGGCGAGGTAGGCCATCTCCGTCAACACCTTGTCCGGCTCAAGCATGTGGAGCCGGGTCGAGAGGATCGCCGCCTCCAGCACCGCGGCCTGCGAGCGGTTGTAGCCGATGAACGGCGCGTGGGCGGCGGAATGGACCATGCGGCCGCGGAAGCGCGGTCTTGTCTCGTGGTCTTCCACCGACGCGACTTCGAACTCGGCGTGGCCGAAGCTGTCGGCAAGCCGCCGGCCGGGAATGGCCGCGCAGGCCACGGTCGGCCATTCGCGCCGCCCGGTCACCGCCCCGGCGATCACCCGGATGTCCCGCGGGCTCGAGGCCGCGAAGCACGGGTTGGCCTCGAGATTGGCGATGGTCGGGGAGGGCCGGAACGGCGCCAGGACGTAGCCGTCTGCCTCGCCGATCAGTCCGAACGGCACGAGGTGCAACTCGCCGGAGGGCGCGAGCGTGGTGACGATGGTTTCCAGGATCAGCGGCATGGTTCAGGCCCTGTCCGTCGGCACCAGCCGGCCGCAGACCAGCTTGGTCGTGGGCTGGGGCGTCTCGGGCGCCGCCTCGTTCCGGGCCTCGGCTTCCGTGATCGTCTCAGGCGCGTCGGCATCCGCCTCGGGCTTCACCAGCCGGGCGTCGCGGGTACCCGGCGGCGGCGCATCGGGGCCGGAATGGCGGGTATGGCCGGCTTTCTTGAAGGCGGTGGAATCCTCGACCTCAGCGTCGGCCGCGCAGCCCCAGTCGAGGGGCTCGTCCTGCACGTAGCGCTTGCCGAGCCGCCAGGCGGTCTCGGCCTTGGCGAGCTCGGCTCCGAGATAGAAGGCGTGGGCGCCGTCGCTCTTCACGTCGAGATCGGGGAAGAAGGCCATCGCGTCGGTGCCGACCCTGTGGACGTCGCGGTTGTAGACGTGGATCCCGTCCTCGGCGACGGCGATCCGGTAATTCGGGTCGCGGACCTCGGCGGCGGCCTGGGCGACCTCTGCGGCGGTCTGCACGAAGGGGCGCTTGTCGTGAAGGGCCAGCAGCGCCCGTCCGTAGCCCTTGGGCAGGGCGGAATCGACTTTCGCCGCGTACATCACCCGCCGGGCGGCGTCGTGTTCCTCGACGGTGCGGCGCGTGTGATTGGAGACCTGGACGATCAGCACGTTGCCGATCGACAGTTCCGAGCACATCCCGACCAGAAGTGCGGTGACGCCCAGCGAATCCGCCTCGGTCAGCTCCGTGAGGTTGCCGGTGCCCATCATCATCTGGATGTCAGGCCAGCGGGCGCGGGTGTCGCGGTAGCGGCTGATCGAATCCACGAAGCCGTGGTGGATCGGCTCCAGGATCGGATCCGCCAGGAACGGTTTTCCGGCCTTCAGCATCCGCTCGATCGCCCGATCGAGGGACGGCATGTCGTCGGGGCGCAGGGGCACTAGGATCGGTACGGCGTCGGTCTCGAAGGCGAGGTCGAGGGTGTCGATATTCAGGCTCAGCAGGTAATCGGCGCCCGCGCGGGCGCCCCGGGCCAGCTCGTCCTGGGAGAAAGAATCGACGCTGACCTTGAGGCCGGCGCCCTTCAGGGCCGCGACGGATTCTTCCAGATGCGGGAAAGTCGTGTCCGGCAGGCCGCCTAGGTCGATCACGTCGGCGCCGCGGCGGGCGAGGTCGAGCCCCTTGGCCAGGATCGCGTCGGGCGTCATCTTCGAGGCGTCGACGATCTCGGAAAAAATCCGCAGATCGTGCTTCGACAGGTCGACTTTGCGGCCGGCGAGGCCGAGCCAGGCCGGCAGATCGACCACCTCGTCCGGGCCGCGCTCCACCGGCAGGTGGAAATGCTCGGCCAACCGGGCGGTATCGGCCCGGCAGCGGCCGGGCAGGACGATCCGGGTCGCGCCCTCGGGGATCTCGACCCGGCGGCGGATGATCTCTTCGGTCATCAGCGCGGCGACCTTCACGCCGGCATCCGCGATGCTCCAGCGGATCGTCGCCGGCAGTCCGGCCGCGACTTTTTCGAGGCGCGCCCGGGCGAGGCGGCCGGTGACGAAGACGATGTGCTCGGGGGCGCTCACGCGGCCACCCGCTGCTGCAGCGTGACCCGGCGGGTCGGCCCCCAGATCGCGATCGGGCCGCCGTAGCGCGCCGCGAAGGCCGGGAAGGCGGCGTCCACCAGCCCGCGGCGGCCCAGAAGGCCAGGGGATTCATTGGCCACAGCGTCGGCGGACTTCACCAGCACGCAGCATCCGGCACGCAGGCGCGCAGCGAGCCAGAGCGCGAGGCTGTCGGAGGTGACGTCCCAGCTCTCGGGGATGTCGGGATGACCGGCGCGCAGGCTGGCCGGATCCCAGACGAGAGCCGCAGCATCGTCAGCCCAGGGCTCGACACTGCGGGTCAGCCGCGGCTCAAGGTCACAAAAAAATGCGGCCATGCGGCCCATCGCGTCGAGGGCGCGGCGGTGTGCCTCCGCTTCGTCGAAGCCGTCGCGGATCTGATCCGCCCGAACGGCATCCGCGAAGGCGCCGCCGCCCGGCACGACGACGCAGCGTCCGTGGACGCCCTCGGCCACCTCCGCCAGCAGGGCGCGCAGCCGCGCCGGTGCGGACTCCAGGCTGCCGCCGATCTTGAGGACCGTCGTCACGCGGCGTCCCGATGGTTCGACCGCAGGGCGCGCACGGCCTCGGCGACCCGCAGGGGATCGATGCCATTATGCCGGTCGAAGTCGCGGCACAGGCCGCCGCGGAAGCCGAAATAATCCGGGCGGTGAGCGCTGAGGACCGGGATGTCGGTGACGCGCAGCGAGCCCGCTAGCCCGCTCATGAGGCCGTGGGCGCGGCAGGCCGCCGTGAATGCCCCGAGCGCCTCCGGCTCGGCGAGGTCGGGCAGACGTGCGCCAGTCTTGCCCGACGTGTCGATCATCGCGCCCGCGAAGCCCGCCCGGGCTAGGGCCGGAACGCACTGAGCCGCCGGGCCGTCCTCGGCAAACAGGACGGCGATCAGGCGGCTGGGGGCCGCCGCCGTCAGGGCGGCCATCGTGGCCTTGTCGCGCCTGTGCCGGGCGTCGAGACCGGTCTTCACCCAATCGACCCCGGTCCGGGCCATGGCGGCGACGGAGCCGGGGGTCGGATCGGCCACAGCGCTGGTGACGGCCGCGCCGGCGACCCGGGCGACAATTTCCGCCACCAGTTCCATGTCGAGGGCGCCGAGCGCCCCGCGCTCCGGATCCTTGGCATCGATCAGGTCGGCCCCGGCGAGCTGGGCCGCCTCGGCCTCGGCCAGATCGCGGACGCTGACGAGGAGCCGGGGCAGGGGCCTGGAGACGAGGCCGGGTGGAACGGGGAACGCGGACACGGATCTCTCAAGGACTGGCGGCGCTGGATCACGACTTGCCGGGCAGGGGCTCGGCGAGCAGGCGGTTCTTCACCACCCAGCGCATGGCATGCGCCCAGGTGTCGTCGGTATCGGCCCGGATCGTCACCTGCCCGCCCCGCACCATCTTGCCGGTCTCGGCCTCGGCGATGGTGACGTTCAGGTTGAAGATCTGGCCGGATCCCTTCTCCACATAGCCGGTCACGACGAGGTCCGCACCCAGGCTCTTGGCGATGTCGGCCGCGCAGCCGTTGCACTTGTAGAGCGGGCCTTCCTTGGCGACCACGTCGGATTTCGGCGCCGTATCGACGATTTCCAGGCCGGCCTGGCTGTGCAGCGCGTTGCGCAGCTCGTCGGTGACCAGCGCGAGCTTCTTGGTGTCCACCGGCCGGACCCGCGTGCCGTAGCTGGCGCCGGGATCGAACAGCTCCACGGGGAAGATCGCGGCCTTCTCGGCGGCGGCGACGGGACCGGCCAGGAGGCAGGCGGTCACCGCGCAGGACAACAGGTGGCGCATCCTCGGGGCTCCCTCTCGATGTTGGATGCCGTGGCGATCGGCGTCTTTGACCACCATAGCTCGGGCGAAGGGACAATTTGGCAATGTACATCGCCGCGTGCTTGGCCCACGACGCGAACGTGATCATTCGCCAAGAAGCCGCGGTTGAGCGGCCGGATCGGAAGCTGCTAGAGGCCGCGGACATGCACGATCCTGCACACGCCCCGGCCCAGCGTCACACTCTGTCCGCCCGGTCCCGGGCCGGGCTTCGCGCCGTTCTCGTGGCGGGCGCGCTGCTGGCGCCCCTCGCCGCGCTGGCACAGCAGCCCGCGCCGCAGCCGATCGACACCCATATCGGGCTGATCTACCGGCCGCAGCCGGCGCCGTCCTCCTACGATGCCGAGGCCGCCCCCGAGGACGAGGGTCTGGCCGGCGCCAAGATGGGCATCGCCGACAACAACACCACCGGCCGCTTCACCAAGCAGACCTTCGCCCTGGACGAGGTCGCGCTCACCGACGAGAAGCCCGACGCCGTGGCGGCTGCCAAGGAGCTCATCGCCAAGGGCGTGAACTACCTCGTGCTCGCCCTGCCGGCCGACGCGGTGCTGGCGGTGGCCGACGCCGTGAAGGAGACAGGCGCGGTGGTGCTCAATGCCGGCGCCCCGGACGACCGCCTGCGCGGCGCCGATTGCCGCGCCAACGTGTTCCACATCCTGCCGTCCCGGGCGATGCTGACGGATGCCATCGCGCAGTACCTGACGGTGATGCGCTGGCGAAAGATTTTTCTGATCGTCGGCCCGACCGACGCCGACAAGGCTTACGCCGAGGCGGTACGCAACTCCGCCCGCAAGTTCGCCCTGAAGATCACCGCGGAAAAGCCCTGGACCTTCGGGCCGCTCACCAAGGCCCGCGGCGATACCCCGACCCGGGCCGAGGCGATGGTCTTCACCCGCGGCCTCGACTACGACATGGCGATCGTGGCCGACGAGGAGGGCGACTGGGGCGATTACGTCTCCTACCGCACCGTCGATCCGCGCCCCGTGGGCGGCACCCAAGCGCTGACCTCGACCACGTGGTCGCCGGTCCTGGAGACCTGGGGGGCCGCGCAGGCCCAGAACCGCTTCCGCCGCCTCGCCTCACGGCTGATGCGCCCCCTCGACTATCAGGCCTGGGCGGCGGTCCGGACCGTCGGCGACGCCGTCACCGCCAAGAAAACCAACGACCCAGCGGTGATCGCGCCGTACCTGGTTGATCCGGCCTTCAACCTGCCCGCCTACAAGGGCGTCTCACTGAGCTTCCGTCCCTGGGACCACCAGCTGCGCCAGCCGGTGATCGTGGTCCAGCCCAAGGCCCTGGTCTCGGTGGCCCCCGAGCAGGGTTTTCTGCACCAGCGCACGCCCTTGGACACGCTGGGCGTCGACCTGCCCGAGACCACCTGCAAGTTCAAATGAAGCGCTCCGTCGCCTGCGGCGATGGCGAGCGGCCCGCGCCCTCGCAACCCGCGGACGACGCACTACAATCGATTGTCGAGAACGTCCTTCGAGGACGCCGGGACGTCACAAGGGAAGGAAGTCGCATGCGCCGCCGCGTCGAGGCAGGTCTGAGTGTGTTCGCCCTCGGAGCGTGGTTCGCCCTCGGCGGGCCGGCCCTGGCCTTCACAGCCTACGTGACCAACGAGAAGGGCAACTCGGTCAGCGTCATCGACACGACCACCATGGCCGTGACCGCGACCTGGAAGGTCGGGCGCCGGCCCCGCGGGATCACCGTGTCGAAGGACGGCAAGGAGGTGTTCGTCTGCGCCAGTGACGACGACCGGATCGACGTGCTCGACACGAGCTCCGGCAAGGTCGTCCGCTCCCTCCGCTCGGGCCCGGATCCGGAGCAGTTCATCCTCGATGCCTCTGGCAACCCGCTCTACGTCGCCAACGAGGACGACAGCCAGGTCACGATCATCGACATCGAGAAGAACAAGGTCCTGGCCGAGGTGCCGGTCGGGGTCGAGCCGGAGGGGATGGGCCTGTCGCCGGACGGGAAGATCCTAGTCAACACCTCCGAGACCACCAACATGGCCCATTTCATCGACACCAAGACGTTTCAGGTGATCGACAACGTGCTGGTGGATGCAAGGCCGCGGTTCGCCGAGTTCACCGCCGACGGCAAGTTCCTGTGGGTCTCGGCCGAGGTCGGGGGCACGGTCAGCGTGATCGACGTCGCCCAGCGCCGCGTGGTGAAGAAGATCACCTTCAAGATCCCGAGCGTGAACGACGAGGCGATCCAGCCGGTCGGCATCCGCATCACCAAGGACGGCACCAAGGCCTTTGTGGCGCTGGGTCCGGCCAACCGGGTCGCGGTGGTCGATGCCAAGTCCTACGCGGTCGAGAAGTACCTGCCGGTAGGCCAGCGGGTCTGGCAGCTCGCCTTCACACCCGACCAGAAAATGCTGTTCACTACCAATGGCACCTCCAACGACGTCTCGGTGATCGACGTAGCCGCCGAAAAGGTGGTCAAGAGCATCCCGGTCGGCCTGCTGCCCTGGGGCGTCGCCATCTCTCCAAACTAACTCTTTTCGAATTTTGCAAATGCGCTGGGCGGGCGGCAGGACTGGCCATGCCGCCCATGAAGCGGAAACGATCGCCGAATTGGCGGCATAGGGGTAGGAACGACATGATGCGGATGTTTCGGATCGCAGCCCTCGCCCTGGCCGGCCTGTTCGCGGCCGGTCCGGCGTCCGCCCTCGATCTGACCAAGAAGCGGGAGAACCTGCCCGACCTCGTCCTCGGCGACGATCAGGGCAACGATTTCGCGGTCGAGAACCGGGACATCACGCTCGAATCCGGCAAGGCCTACCGGCTGCGCGTCGTCGCCAAGGGTGGCCAGGAGTACAAGTTCTACGCGCCGGAGTTCTTCCGCTACATCTGGCTCAACCAGATCGTCATCGAGCACAAGGAGATCCACGGCGGCGGGCCGCCCGATCACCTCGAATTCGATGAGCCGGGCGAGATCGCCGTCGAGTTCGTCGCGATCAAGCCGGGGGCCTACAAGTGGGAGGCCCGTGGCCTGGAGGCGAAGGGCATGACCGGCACGTTGACGGTGAAGTGATGGGCGCCGTGTTCGGAATTAAGCCCGCGTTCCCCGCTGCGTTTCCCTCTCCCCTCTGCGGGGGAGGGTGGCCCCTGCGTCAGCAGACATCGGGAGAGGGGAACTCGGGTTCAGAAGTTGGCGGAGCTGGTGTGAAGGCTGGCGCTTTCTCCTGCACCGTTGCTCCCCTCTTGCGCCCCCCCTCGGGGGCCACCCTCCCCCGCAGAGGGGGGAGGGGGCTCGCGCTCGGCCTTTTTGCCCTTCTCCTGACAACGCCCGCCCTCGCGGCGGACGACGCCGCCTCCTGCGCCGCGGGCATCACAATGATCCGCGATGCGCTGGCGGCGAACCCGTCCGAGACCGCGCTCCCAAAACTCAAAAAGGCCCTCCGGGTCGCCGAGCGCGAGCAGAAAGAGGGCGAGTTCGACGAGTGCCTCGACGCCGTCGCGGATGCCCGCAAGGTCCTGGGCCGATGAGCGAGGCCGCGCTGCTGGTCGAGCATGTCGGCCACCGCTTCGGGGCCCGGGCGGCGCTCGATGACGTGTCGCTCACGGTCGAGCGCGGGCGTTTCGCGGCCCTGCTCGGGCCCAACGGCGCCGGCAAGACAACTCTGTTCTCGGTAATCACCCGGCTCTACACCAACCAGAGCGGCCGGGTCTCGATCTTCGGCCATGGGCTCGATCGTGAGCCCTCCCGGGCCCTGGCCCGGCTCGGCGTGGTGTTCCAGGCCCGCACCCTCGATACCGACCTTACCGTGGAGCAGAACCTGCTCTATCACGCGAGCCTCCACGGCATCGCCCGCAAGGCCGGGAAGCAGCGCGTCGGCACGCTGCTCGACCGGGTCGGCCTGGCGGACCGGCGCCACGACAAGGTCCGCACGCTCTCAGGGGGACAGTCGCGCCGGATCGAGATCGCCCGCTCGCTGATCCACCGGCCGGACCTGCTGCTCCTGGATGAGCCAACCGTTGGGCTCGATGTCGAATCCCGTGCCGATATCGTGGCCATCGTCCGGGCGCTGGTGCGCGAGGAGGGGCTGTCCGTCCTCTGGGCGACCCACATCTTCGAGGAGATTGCTTCCGAGGACGACGCGGTGGTGCTGCACCGCGGGCGTATTGTCGCCCGGGGTCGGGCCGGGGATATCGGTGCGCCCGGTGAGGGCCTGGCCGACGCCTTCCGCCGCCTCGTCGCCGAGCCGGGGAGGGCGGCGGCGTGAAGAGTGTATTGCCAGCTCAGAATTGGGCGGGATCGCTTCGCCGCGCACCATCGGCTCCGTCCGCCTCCGGGCGAGACGCGGGTCCCCTCTCCCGTGCGGGAGAGGGACAGGGTGAGGGGACAGGTTTGTCCGGACAGCGCGCACCCCTCAACCCAGCCCTCTCCCACACGGGAGCGGGAGTACGTCGCGTCCGCTGTGCCCCTCTGCGCGACCTTTGCCACCGCGGCGGCGCGACCCAAATCGGCTTGCCGCGTAGAGGTCCGCTCACATGACGACGCCTCTCGCCACGGCCGTTCCGGCGCCCCCGACCCAGAAAACCGCGCGCCAGATGGGGCGGCTCGATGCGGTCGGCTATCTGATCTGCCTCGGCGGCATCGTCCGGCGGGAATTGCTGCGCTTCTTCAACCAGAAGGAGCGGTTCTTCTCGGCTCTGGTCCGGCCGCTCGTGTGGCTGTTCATCTTCGCGGCGGGGTTCCGCAACACCCTCGGGGTGTCGATCGAGCCGCCTTACCAGACCTACGTGCTCTACGAGGTCTACGTGGTGCCCGGGCTGGCGGTGATGATCCAGCTGTTCAACGGCATGCAATCCTCGCTCTCGATGGTCTACGACCGCGAGGTCGGGTCGATGAAGGTGCTGCTGACCTCGCCCTATCCGCGCTGGCTGCTGCTGCTCGCCAAGCTGATCGCCGGCGTCTCGGTCTCGATCGTGCAGGCCTACGCGTTCCTGGCGGTGGCGTATTTCTGGGAGACCGACATCCCCCCGCTCGGATACCTGGCGGCGCTCCCGGCCTTCCTGGCCTCGGGGCTGATGCTCGGGGCGATCGGGCTGTTCCTGTCGTCGCTGGTGCGCCAACTGGAAAACTTCGCCAGCGTGATGAACTTCGTGATCTTCCCGATGTTCTTCGCCTCCTCGGCGCTCTACCCCCTGTGGCGCATCCGGGAATCCTCGGAAACGCTCTACTGGATCTGCGAGTTGAACCCGTTCAGCCACGCGGTCCAGCTCGTCCGCTACGCCCTCTATGTCCAGTACGAGCCGGTCGCCTGCGCGGTCGTGATCGGCGTGACCCTCACCTTCTTCGGCATGGCGGTCGTCGCCTACGATCCCGGTCGCGGCATCATGGCCCGGCGCGGCGGCCCGGCCGGCGACACCAACTGATGGAAAACGCTCGATGAACCGCTTCGCCACCCGCGCGCTCTATCCCGTTCTTGGTCTCGCCTTGCTGAGCGGTCCGGCCTTCGCCCAGCCGCGGCAGGATCCGGACTGGCCCTGCGTCCAGCGCAAGGTCGCGACGCTCAGCGCCGGCCAGTTCTGGACGGGGCCGGACATCGCCGCCGCCGGCGACTGGGGCAGCGACAACGACGCCGCCGTGCTGGCTCAGAAGATCGCGTCCCGCCGCACCGAGCTGTCCCAGGTGGGGCCGCTGCTCGACGGCTTCGCCGAGAAGCTCGGAGCCGACAAGGACGCGAAGGACAAGGCACTGACCCGGGTCTACGCCGGCGTGTTCGAGGTCATCAATGGCGAGCGCGACAAGGTGATGGGCGGGATCGCCCGCTACGCCCAGGGCCAGCGCCGGATGGCCGAGCGGATCCGCGACGAGGCTGACAAGATCAGCCAGACCAAGGACGCGCCGAGCGCCACGGACGCCACCGAGCTGCCGAAGGACCAGTCGGAGCTGGAGACCAAGTTCGCCTGGGACCGCCGCATCTTCCAGGAGCGCAGCCAATCGCTGACCTATGTCTGCGAGGTTCCACAGTTGCTGGAGCAGCGGCTCGGCGAGATCGCCCGGTTGATTCAAGCCCGTCTCTGATCGGGCGAACGAAGTCCCAGGAATGGGATTGCCGAATTATCCCGGGTGCCTTGCCGGATACTCCCTAAGCTGCTGAAATCGTTGCAGAAACTGTTGCCGTAACATCACGTGCGCCGGCGTTCGATATCGGTATATCCGAAAGATTGCCGAAACAGTGCGCGCGTGGTTTCCCATCAATTGTGTCCTTTTCCTTTGCCCTCCAAGAGTGAAGCCAAGCTCGAAAGCAACGAGCGCGGGTTCAAGGCAAGGGGATTGGGATGTCACTGAGGGCGCTTCGGAGCAGCCTGGTCGCGTCGGCGTCGGTTTTGGGCGGGGCGATGCTGCCCAGCGCCGCACAGGCGCAGAGCGCGGTGACGCTGGGCGAGATCAGCGTGGTCTCGACCTCGCCGGTGGGTTCGGGCGGCGGCAATTCGAGCCGCGTCCAGAACCTCAACGGCCCGGGCGGGCTCGAGCCCGCGGGTTCGGCGCCGCCTCCGCTGGGCCCAGTCCGCCTGCGGGGCAGCGAGCAGCCGCTCTACAAGATCCCCAGCACGGTCGAGACTGTCACGGCCAGTGACATCACGGTGGACCGCGGCAGCGACAACATCGTGGCGACCCTCGCCCGGCGCACGCCCGGCCTCAACCTGTCCGACTCGCAGGGCAACTCGAACCGGCCCGACGTCACCTATCGCGGCTTCACCGCCTCGCCGGTCCAGGGCGTCCCGCAGGGGCTCGCCGTCTACCAGAACGGCGTGCGTATCAACGAGGCCTTCGGCGACATCGTCAACTTCGATCTGATCCCGCCGCAGGCGATCCAGCGGATCGACGTCGTCACCGGCAACCCGGTCTTCGGCCTCAACGCGCTGGGCGGCGCGGTCAACATCCAGATGAAGAACGGCTTCACCTGGCAGGGCACCGAAATCTCGGCCTACGGCGGCTCGGACGCACGCACCGCCGGCTATCTCGAATACGGCAAGGTCTCCGGCCCGTGGAGCGTCTACTTCACCGGCGACGGCCTGAACGACCGCGGCTGGCGCTACGAGAGCCCGAGCACGATCGGCCGGCTCTACGGCGATATCGGCTACCGCTCGCAGGATTCGGAGTTCCACCTGATCGGGCTCGCAGCCCGCAGCTTCTTCGGCGCCGCTGCGGCGACGCCGGTGGATTTCACCCATCGCGACCCGCGGGCGATCTTCACCTACCCGCAGACCACCACCACGGAGGTCGGCACGATCCAGCTCACCGGCCGGGTCGACGTGTCGCCGACCTGGGATCTGGCCGGAAACGCCTATTTCCGCCGCTTCAGCCAGACCTATGTCGACGGCAACGACGGCAATTTCGAGAATTGCAGCACGCGCTCCAGCTTCCGCGGCAACCTCTGTTTCGAGGATGACGGCTTCAGCCCGGCGGCCGGCCAGTCGCAGCTCGCCTTCCGCAACCAGTTCCTGATCCTCGGCCAGCAGAACCAGCGCGTTCCGTTCCGGGCCGGCATCCCGTACGGCACCCTGGATGTGACCAACACCGAGGCGACAGGCTTCGGAGGCTCGCTGCAGGCGGCCAACCGCGACCGGGTGTTCGGCCTGCCCAACACCTTCGTGGTCGGCGGCAGCATCGATGCCGCCAACTACTCGTTCAAGTCGTCCAGCACCCTGGGCGTGATCAACCCGAACCTGTCGATCACCACCGACCCGAACAACCCGTTCTACGGCAACATCCCGGGCCTCGGCACGCCGCAGCTCCGGACCGCCGGCGCGCTCGGCATCGCGCCGAGCTCGGTCAACGGCTCGAACCTCTATATGGGCCTCTACACCCTCGACACCCTCGACGTGACCGACCGTCTGTCGCTCACGGCCGGCGCGCGGCTCAACTTCGCCCGCATCCAGAGCGAGGACCTCACCGGCTTCTCGCCGGACGTGACCGGCACGCACTACTACAACAAGATCAATCCGGTCGCCGGCCTGACCTACCGCTTCGCGGACGCGCTGAACCTCTACGGCAGCTACTCGGAATCGAACCGCGCCCCAACGCCGCTGGAACTGGCCTGCGCCAATCCGGACCGGCCGTGCCTGCTGCCGAACTCGCTCGTGGCCGATCCGCCGCTCAAGCAGGTCACCGGGCGGACCTACGAGGTCGGCTTCCGCGGCCAGCTGCCGAACACCTATGACGGCGGCATCATCACCTACAAGATCGGCGCCTTCCGCACCGACCTGACGAACGACATCCTCTCGCTCGCCACCCCGGGCAACACGGCCCGTGCCTACTTCGTGAACGTGCCCTCGACCCAGCGTCAGGGCATCGAGGTCGGCAGCGAGTACACGGCCGATTACCTGCGGGTCTACGCCAACTACGCCCTGATCGACGCCACCTTCCAGTTCAACGGCACCCTGTCCTCGCCCAACAACCCGCTCGCGGATGACGGGGCGATCCAGGTCCGCAAGGGCAACGTCGTGCCGCTGGTGCCGACCCATCAGTTCAAGACCGGGTTCGACTACTTTATCACCCCCGACTGGCAGGTCGGCCTCTACCTGCAGGCCTTCTCGTCCTCCTACTACCGCGGCGACGAGTCGAACCTGAACCGCAAGCTGCCGCCCTACTATGTGATGAACTTCCAGACGAAGTATCAGGTGACCAAGAACCTGGAAGTGTTCGGCCTCATCACCAACCTGACCAACAACCGCTACGCCACCTTCGGCACCTTCGCCGAGCCGGGTGCGGTTGCCGGCAACCTGCGGATCAGCGATCCGCGGACCACGACCTTGGCGCAGCCGCTCTCGATCTATGGCGGCATCCGCTACGCCTTCGGCGCCGACCCGGTGCCGATGTCGCCCGAGCCGATCATCCGCAAGTACTGAGATACGCCGTCGTCATGGCAGGGCGCTCCGCACGGTCTTCGGGCCGGGCGGGGCGCCCTTCGCGTTTTCGGACCCCGAGGCGCAACGCCGTGCGGCCTCACGCCTCAGGAACGGGGTTCGGCGCCCTGCGTCTCTTCCCGGAACGGCGGACGCCTCGGCCGATCCACAGGATCGCAGCCGGGCACGCCCTGAACGTTACGGAGACACGCCTCGATGATGATGAGATTCGCGCTCGCTGCCCTGGCCCTCGCCGCCGCCACGCCCGCCTGGGCGACCCCGTGCGCCGACGAAGTGTCCACGCTGCAGAAGCGCCTGGACAGCGCCGGCGCCGCCTCGGTGACGGGCACGACGCCCCCCGGCGGCACGACCTCGTCGCATTCCGACAAGGCGCTGGCGACCCCGCCGGCTCTGACGAAGGGCGATGCCGACGTGAAGCCCACCGCCTCGGGTGTTGACGAGGCCAAGAAGCTCGTCGCCAAGGCCGCCGCCGAGGACAAGGCCGGCAATGCCGAGGCCTGCCGCAACACGATCATGCAGGCCAAGGAAAAGGCCGGCGCCCTGCCGTAGGGCTTGATCAGGTCGGCGCCCGAGAGGCGCCGACTCGACCGCTCAATACGCGTTCTCAGTCTTGAACAGCGCGAACGGCGTGGTCAGCAGGATCTGCATGTCGAGCAGAACTGACCAGTTCTCGATATAAAACAGATCGTGCTCGACGCGCCGTTGCAGCTTCTCCGACGTGTCGGTCTCGCCCCGCCAGCCGTTGACCTGAGCCCAGCCGGTGATGCCGGGCTTGACCTTGTGGCGGGCGAAATAGCCGTCGACCACCTGATCATACAGCGTGTTGGCCGCCTTGGCCTGGAGCGCGTGCGGGCGCGGCCCGACCAAGGACAGGTCGCCCTTCAGGACGTTGAACAGCTGCGGCAGCTCGTCCAGCGAGGTCTTGCGGATGAAGCGGCCGACCGGTGTCACCCGCGGATCGCCGCGCGTGACCATCCGGGCAGCACCTGCGTCGCATTGGTCGACATACATCGACCGGAACTTGAACACCTCGATCAGCTCGTTGTTGAAGCCGTGGCGCTTCTGCCGGAACAGCACCGGCCCGCGCGAAGTGAGCCGCACCGCGAGCGCCACGCCGATCATCAGCGGCGACAGGGCCAGCAGCATCATCAGGCCGACGCAGCGGTCGAACACGGCCTTCACCACCACGTCCCAATCGGCGATCGGCCGGTCGAACACGTCGAGCACCGGCACCGAGCCGAGATACGAGTAGCTCCGGGGGCGCAGCCGCAGCTTGGCGGCATGGGCCGAGAGGCGGATGTCGATCGGGAGCACCCAGAGCTTGGCCAGCATCTGGAGGATCCGCGCCTCGGCGGTGATCGGGATCGTGAACACGATCAGGTCGAGCCGGGCGTGCCGGGCATAGGCCACGAGGTCGTCGACATTGCCGAGCTTTTTGTGTCCGGCGACCGTGTCTGAGGAGCGGTCGGCGTTGCGGTCGTCGAACACCCCGACGATGCGGATGCCGCTGTCGCTCTGGGCTTCCAGGGCGGCGATCAGCTCCTCGGCGGGCTTTCCGCCGCCGACGATGGCGGTGCGGCGGTCGAAGCGGCCGGCGCGGGTCTGGGCGTCGACGATTCGGGAGAGGGCGAAGCGCCCGGACAGCAGGGTCGCGAGACCAGTGCCGTAGAAAGCCGCGAGCCACAGGCGCGAAGTATGGTCGGCGATCTTGGCGAGCACGAGCAGGGCGGCGACCATCAGGAAGGTCATGGACCAAGCGGCGATCAGCCGGATCGCCGTCTTGGCGAAGGTCCGGAAGGCCGAGATCCGGTAGCCGCCCGAGGCCTGGATCAGCGCCACGGTGAATCCGGCGACGAGCCCGATGACGCCGGCATAAGTCAGCCCGAACGGCACCCGGCCGCGCAGCATCAGCAGGTGCAGCAGCGCGCCCAGCGCGAAGATCAGGGCGAATTCGAGCGCCCGCACCAGCCCGGCCACCACCACCGGCGAGATCGCGGACGGCCCGGGCGCGAGCGTCTCCGCCCGCTGACCCACGCCGCCGCGGGCGGCAGCCGCCGGCCCGTCGAGAGGTCCGGCGGCCTCGAGAAGATCGCGGATATCGAACGCGCTCATCGATCGGCTCCTCCCGGGCGAGTGGCCGGGCCTCAAGTCACATCATCTGTTTCCATAGGCCGGAAACTGCCTTTCAGCATGATGCTCTGGGCCAGGACCCTCGCACGAGGCATCGTATAAAAACTTAAACACGCGCCCGCCGGGATCTACTTCCGTCATGGCAAGCGCGCATTCGGGGTCACATGCGCGTGTTCCCGCTTTCAGGCCGTGCGCGCCTGGGCGAGCTTGCGCGCGCCGACACTGACGCGCTCCTCCCGGGCCTGGAACGCCGCCGCATAACCCGAGACGACATCGGCCCCCATCCGCTCCAAGGAGAACCGCTGGTGGATGGATTCGCTGAGCGCCCGCACGCGGGCCGCAAGCAGGTCCGGGGCCTCATCGAGCACGTGGCGGATCGCCCCGGCGAGGGCTTCAGAATCGCGGGACGGGACGAGATCATCCGCCATCGGCCCGAAGATTTCGGGAATGCCGCCGACGCGGGTGGCGACCAGCGGTTGGGACGCGGCTGCCGCCTCCAAAACGACGTAGGGCAGGGATTCCGCGAGCGACGGCACGACCAGGATGCGACCCCGGGCCAGCACAGACCGGATCGCCTGCGGCGGCTCGAAGGACGCCGCGTCCGAGAGGCCGAGCCGCTCAACCATGCTGCGCAAGCTCTCGGCATCCGGCCCGGATCCGACCATCAGCAGCCGCAGCGGCCGGCCCTCGGCGCGCAGGCGGACCAGGGCTTCGAGCAGGTAGGGCAGGCCCTTCGCCTCGCGCAGCTCGCCGACATAAAGCAGGTCGGCGGCATCCTCGGCCAAGGGGACGGGGGCGAACTCGGCCTCGGCGATGCCGTTATGCACGATCCGGGTCACCTGCTCCGGGCCGCCGACGAAGGCCCGGTGCCGGCCGGCGACGTACTCGCTCTCGAACAGGAACGCGTCGGTCCGGCGGGCAAGCACGGCCTCGGCGGCCATGTAGGTCCTGTGGAGGGCGCTGCCGGGACGGTAATTGTAGCTGCCGCCATGGGGCGTGTAGGCCCGGATCGCCGAGGCCGGCGCGAGGCGCGCATAGACCCCGCCCTTGGCGCCGTGCCCGTGGAGCACGGTGGCGCCGACGGCGTGAGCCCTGCGCGCGACGGCCCGCAGGCAGGTCCAATCCGACAGGTGCGGGTTGCGCCGCATCGGGATCCGGACAAGGCCAAGTTTCAGGGACGGCATCAGCTCGGCCAGGGCGCGCTCGCCGCGCTCGCCGCCGGTGCTGGCGTCGCAGACGATGCCGACCGCATGGCCTGCCGCCGCCTGAAGGCGGGCGAGGTCCATCACGTGCCGGAACAAGCCGCCGACCGGCGCGCGGAACACGTGCAGGATGCGGTGGCGCTGGGGGTTTCGGGTCTCGTTCGGCTCGGCCGCCACGGTATCGCTCCCGGGAATAGCAATCCCGGTACTGTGGTGCAGCGGCCGTCGCAGTAAACTTAAACGGAACTCAGCTCGAACAGCCTTTTCGGCGAGAAGGTAAGCAGAGTTTTACTGCTGTGGATCAATTCACGTCAGCGGCAGGCCGTTCAGGCTGGCCCAGATCGTGCCGTAATGGCAGGCGGTCGCGGCCAGCACGAAGCCGTGCCAGATCGCGTTCTGAAACGGCAGCGTCCGCCAGACGTGGAACAGGACGCCCACCGAGTAGAGCAGGCCGCCGATCGCCAGCAGCCATAGGGCGGTGGGTTGCAGGGCGGCGATCACCGACTCATAGGCGAGCAATCCGCTCCACCCCAGCAGCAGGTAGAGGGCGATCGAGAGCCGGTCGAACCGGCCCGGCAGGAACAGCTTGACCGCGATCCCGATCAGCGCGACCAGCCAGATCACCGCCAGCAGGACGTAGGCGCGCGGGCCGGAGCCGACAAGCGCCACGAGAGGCGTGTAGGTGCCGGCGATCATCAAGTAGATCAGGGCGTGGTCGGCCCGGCGCAGGAGCCATTTCCGCGGGCTGACAGGGTAGAGGTTGTAGACCGCGGAGACGCCGAGCATCAGCACCAGGGCCGTGGCGTAGAGCACCACCGCGGCCCGCTCGCCGAAGCCCAGATGGGCGGTGAGGGCTGTCGCCACCAGCGCCGCCGCGCCGGCGAGGCCGAAGACGACCCCGAGCCCGTGGATCACGCCGTCCGCCACGATCTCGCGGGGCGTGTAATGCCACGTCAGAGTCAGCGGGCGACCATCCTCCGCGAGAGACATCATGAAGCCTCCTGCTACGCCTGCAGCCTAAAGCTTAAAAGCGCTCAGTCGTTCCCTATGCAAAGTGCTGACGCGGAGATTATCCCAAGGTTCTATTGTCGCGTGGTAAAAGTCTTGTTGGGCGTGGCCGCCACGCCCCACCGGTGTCTAAGAGCGCCTAACAGAACGGGCACGGATTGGGCGGGCGGGCGTTGGTCGTGATGGCTCGTCCGCTTCTGCCCGATGATCTCTGGACCGAGATTGCGCCGCTTCTGCCGCCGTCCCGCCCACGTCCAAAAGGTGTCCGACGGCCGATCGAGAACCGAGCTGCGTTGACCGGCATTCTGTTCGTGCTGCGCTCAGGCGTTCCGTGGGAGATGCTGCCAGCGGAGATGGGCTGCGGCTGCGGGATGAGT
>NZ_FOTK01000106.1 GCF_900114535.1 Methylobacterium pseudosasicola
GACGCTGGTGCTGCGTCACGATCGGCGCCACCGCGGGCAGCTCGATCGGCTCGGCGACGCTGACGACCTCTGCCGGAAGAGCGGCATGCAGGCTGGCGCCGCAGCACGCGCACGCCTCGGAACGATGCTCGACGACGGCATCGGGATCGTCGCTCACGACGCGGCTGTGACCCTCGTGACCGGACTTGGCGCCGCCCGGCTTGGAGTGCTCCCGCTGCTCCTTGCGATCCGTCGCGGGCGGCTTGGACGAGGTGCGCGACGTCTTCTCTGGCCGCTGCAGCCGCAGCACCACCTCATCTTGAGCCCGTCGAAGTGTTTAATCCCAGGGTTTGATGGTACACTCTTTACGTCGGAGTGGAGGGACGCGCTATGGGCCAGGTTCTTGACGGAAGCGCCACAACGACTGAGTCGATCCGTCGAGAGATCCAGCATAGTCAAGCGAGCCTGAGGACGCTCTCGAAGCGGACGGGATCAACCCAAAGACGGTCGCAATGTAGAGGCAGAGGACCTCGGTCGCCGACCAGCGCACGGGGCCTAAGGATCCGCGTTCGTCGGTGCTGTCACTGGAAGACGAGGCGGTGGTGGTCGCCTTTCGTCGTCACACGCTCCTGCCGCTCGACGACTGCCTCTACGCGCTCCAAGCCACGATCCCGCACCTAACCCGCTCATCGCTGCACCGCTGCCTGCAACGCCACGGTATCAGCCGACTGCCGGAGGTCGACGGTGACAAGCTTAAGCGGTCGCGCTCCAAGGCCTACCCGCTCGGCTACTTCCACATCGATCTGGCTGAGGTCCACACGGCGGAGGGCCGGCTCTACCATTTCGTCGCCATCGACCGCACCACTAAGTTCGCCTTCGTTGAGCTTCATGAGAAGGCAACGCGGCGGGTCGCAGGCGACTTCCTCCGCCATCTCATCGAGGCCGTGCCTTACATGGTGCATACGGTGCTCACCGCCAACGGCACCCACTTCACCTCGCCCGGCAACATCGCCTCGGCCGACTCCATCATCAAGCAGGCAATTGCAGCCGGCGAGACATTCCGAGCCCACAGCTTCGAGACCGCCTGCGCCCGCAACGATATCGACCATCGCCTGACCAAGCCGCGTCACCCCTGGACCAACGGTCAGGTCGAGTGCATGAACCGCACGATCAAGGACGCGACAGTCAAGCGCTACCACTACGACAGCCATGAGCACCTCCGCTCTCACCTGGCCGACTTCGTCAGCGCCTACAACTTCGCCCGCCAACTGAAGACTCTGCGGAATCTCACGCCCTACGAGGCCATCTGCAGGGCATGGTCCGCCGAGCCCAGCCGCTCTAGGTCAAACCCGCTCCACCAAATGCCGGGACCAAACATCTAGATCAGCCGGCTGAAGATGTTTAAACCCGCCATGAATGGCCGCCCCTGATTCACAGTGCTTTGCCACCGCATGTTTCTTGCAGTTTGATTCATGCACACTGTAGGATAACCGTGAAACAAAGTTAGAGTCCGTCCAACCTCGCCAAGATTCATATGCATCGAGCGACACGCGAATATTCTCACCGCGTCATTGCACATGCTTCGGCGCGTCCTCCTGCTGCGTCCCTAATCACAGTAAAAATTAAAGGGCCTTGCTACAAACTAAGCAAGTACTATCCTGAAACAAAACTGAAACACGCGCAAAGATTACTGCAGAAACTATCTGAGCTGTAGTCTACAACCGCCACTAAACACTGATTGCGACAAGGTAGTTAGGCATTCTCCGCAGCCGGAACGGACCGAAAGAGCAATAACATATTCAATCAATTACTCCATTGCTCGTTTTAAAAATGATAAGAATTTTTCTCGATCTCCGGTCTTAATCAACTTTCCATAAAAGGACATAGCAGCATTGGAAGCTGCCTCGAGAGCACGATCATTTAATAAGAGTCCCTCTATCAGATCGGATCGACACTCAAAAACCGCCTGCCCTCCCCCCGGCGGGAGACCGTCCATAGAGTGAACAGAGCCAAAAACAGGCTTACCGTTCGCTAACGCTTCTACAACTTTGATCTTCAGTCCTGTTCCTTCCACCGGTGAAATAACGCATTTACTGCAAGCATAGACCTCTATCAAGTCATCTACCACGCCCAAAATCTGTATGTTTTTATTTTTAGATGCACACGAAACGACAACTTCATTTAATCCAACCGCGCCGACAATAGCTAAGGAAAATCTTGTAAGCAGATTGCTGTTGCGGTTTATAAAATTTACAATCCCAGAAGAGTTGAAGTAGTTATTCGCTCCAACAAAAAGCATATCGTATTTCATTTTATACAGCGGGGGAGTAGACGTCTGCTCCTCTGAATATGACGGAATATAGAAATAATTTTTGTTTAAAACAATATGCTGAAAAAAGGCTAGATCTGCCGGTGATATCGAAATATATGAGTCAGCGCCAGAAATCATAGCAGCCTCGCTGCGCATTTTCCCTATAATTCTTAGATGCCAAGGTTCAAGCCCCGTCGCTTTAGCCGACTTTATGCTTTTAATATCATGCGTCTCGACTAATATGCGACCAGATGGACGACCGTTGACAAGCGACAATGTATCTACGAAATGGAATATAAACACTGATGACTTAGCGGAACGAAGTTTTTTCCAAAATTTCGTTCCAGGCAAACTTAACCAACTTATATATTCAGCAAAGGGTGGACAAATTTGATATAAAGCGTTTTTTATTCGCGTATATATATAAGCCGATTTTCCAAGATCATCCAATATAAGAGGAACGCCGTCGAATTCGCTGCGGAATCTGATTATATCTTCACATCTCCAAGGGTGATCTACATGATTGCTAAAGCTATAGACAATAACTCTAAATCCGTTACGTTGTAGGAATTTTATTTGATCTAGAATTCTAACATGTGACCCGCGCTTTCCAGCTATGAAGCACCCTTCAACGATAAGGATGATTGAATTTGTGTACTCAACCATTATGCTCACTTGAGTTTCTTTATATCTTGGCACTTATGATCGAGTTTGTCAACTAAACTATGTTTTACCCATTAACGTTGGCGCTAAATAATTTCAATTTGAATTTACCAGGTTAATCTAAATACTCTACGTTTTCATGATTGTCGCCCATAAGCTGTAATTACCCAGGCCTTTGACGGCTGGGATCAGGCACCGACGGTCTTGAGGATGGTGCCGAATGGGCTGTGGCCTGCGAGGCGTGCGGTATCGACGACGGTGCGGATGGCGGCCTCGCCCTCGGCGGCCCACATCGCGCGGTAGCCGTTGGTCATCTTTCGCTGGACGACCGCTGGGCGCAGCAGTCGCTCTGAGCCGTTGTTGGTCGGTTCGACCGCGCCGGGATGGGCGAGGAAGACGAGGAGCTGATCGCGCGCCCGTCCGATCTTGGCCTGCAGGTCGCGGGTCAGGTCGCAGCGGCTCGGTGTGGTGAGGATGGCGCCGAGCTGTCGATCCAAGGTCCGGCGCTTGGCAGCCAGCGTCGAGGCGGCCAGATCGGTGACGCGCTCGGCCAGGCCGAATACCGTCTGCAACCAGAGCTGCAATCGCCAGGGTATGGGATCGTCGCTGACCTCGACGACGTAGGCGACGTCGCGGGCGAGATGGGCGAGGCAGGTCTGGTGCGCGGCGGCATGACCCTGCTGGGCGGTGTAGCGGTCTGAGATCCACACCGCGGGCCGGTGGCCGTCCATCATCTCCCGCACCACGACAGCGCCCCGCGTCGGCGAGGCCGTGTGCACCACGGCGTCGGCCGCGTGGAACACCCAATGATAAGCGTTGCTGCCCTCGATCCGGACGCCGGTCTCGTCCGAGGCGATCACAGCGGCCCGGCGTAGCGTCGAGACGGCCTCCTCGCGACCGGAGCGGAAGTGCCACTGCGCACGCTGGAGCAGGTTCATCAGCCCGTCCTGGCTGAGGCTGAGACCGAACAGGTCCGACAAGGCTGCCTGCAGTCGCTCGTAGGACAGCGCCTGGAAGGTCTTGAGATACGTCGCCACCGCATGCAGCCGCGGGCCAAACGGCGTGCCGCGCGCCGCCTCCGGCACTGGCGCGACGACCCGCATCCCGCAGCTCGGGCACTGCACGGCCAACCGTCGATGCTGCGTCACGACTGGTGTCACCGCCGGCAACTCGATCCGCTCGGACACGCTCACGAGTTCGACAGGAAGATCTCCGTGCAGGTCGCCGCCGCAGCACGCACAGCGGTCGGGCTGATGATCGACGACCGCGTCGGGATTGTCCCTCATCACACGGCTATGGCCCTCGTGGCCGGGCTTGGCCCCGCCAGGTTTGGATCGCTCGCGCCGCTCTTTGCGGTCTGTGGCGGGCGGCTTCGAGGAAGTGCGCGAGGTCTTGTCCGGACGTTGCAGACGCAGCACCAGCTCGATCAGTTCCTCGCGGCTCAACCGCTCAAGATCGCTGCGCCCCATCCTACGAAGGAATCAGCGAAACCCGACCCGCGCAAGGGCCTGGGTAATTACCATAAGCTGATTGCCGTCATCACTAGCGAGTTAATGAGATAATATCCGCATATTCAATGCCTAATTGAGAATTTTTAATCGATCCGATATTGTTAATCTATTAGTAAATAACTTTTGAGAGTGCTCCCTTCATATTATGATCTGGGTAGACGTAGAGCTTGCGAAATCAAGACTTAGTGGTGCGAGTCCAAGATCCCTCTCCATGACGCTGTGGCAAGCCATCTGACGGGGATCATGGCGACTGCGAGCGCGAATAAGAGTGCCTAACAGAACCGTCTGATCTGGTTGAGGGTGACGAGGCTTGCGGCGAGGCTGGTGAAGGCCTCGTAGATGTCGCTGCGCCGCTCGTAGCGGATGGGCAGGCGGCGGAAGCGGTTGAACCACGCGTGGGTGCGCTCCACCACCCAGCGGTGACGCCCGAGCTTCTCGCTGCTTTCGATGCCTTTGCGGGCGATGCGTGGCACGATCCCGCGCACCCGGCATTCTTGCCTCCGCGCCTTCGCATCGTAGGCCTTGTCCGCGTGCAGCTTGCTGGGCCGCCGGCGCGGTCGCCCGCGTCGCCCGCTACGCAGGGGCGGGATGGCGTCGAGCGTCGGGGCC
>NZ_FOTK01000015.1 GCF_900114535.1 Methylobacterium pseudosasicola
CCGGTATTAGCTCAAGTTTCCCTGAGTTATTCCGAACCAGAGGGCACGTTCCCACGCGTTACTCACCCGTCCGCCGCTGACACCCGAAAGTGCCCGCTCGACTTGCATGTGTTAAGCCTGCCGCCAGCGTTCGCTCTGAGCCAGGATCAAACTCTCACGTTGAAGAGATTGATCTGGCCGATCACGTAGTTACTCAGACGGAGCCTCACAATCGACCAAGCAGCGCTTCACAGCGCAACCAGATCGGTGAGCTCAAAAAGAGAAACACGACGATCGGCACTAGTCTCTCACTTGTCGAAGCCAAAGCTTCGACCGCAAGGACAAACGCCGTCCGCGTCTCCCTTCCTCAATTCCAACAATGTCAAAGACCCGAACCCACCGGCGAACCGGCAAATTCACAGACGAGACGACGATCCGGGCTAGAAACCCCGATCACCCGCTTGTCCGACTGGGAGAACCGTGATACCGGCCAGACCATCCGGTCGGCCGCCTCAGCGGTGGAGGGCGTCTAGAGCCCGCCGATCCCCCTGTCAACCCCGTGGCCGAACCGCCGAAGCGAACCCGACCCCGAAACCAGCATCGGACAAAAACAGACCATCGCCCGGCAAACCCGCCGGCCAATCGCCGATCCTGTCAGAAGATGCTTCAGCGCCCGGTCCACTTTCGCGGCCGGCGCCGATGACCAGGGGTATAGACAGACCCCACGGGGCCGTCAACACCGTTGGGAACATTTTTGGAGGTTGGTTCGGATCACCCCCCTCCCCTCTCGGTTCGGCGGGCTGGAATACCCTCCGGCACGGGAGCCCAGTAGAGAGGTAAGGCGCCTCAATCTCGACATGCTGCCCCCCGAGAGAAACTGTCGTGCGTGAGCGGTCCGCGCCTGCTCGGCCGCCGATCCTTCATCATTAAGCGAGAGCGCCGTGCGCCGTCGTCTTTCCGGGACCTTCGAGTGAAGCGCGAGCGGCTCAAGATCGGCGATGTGGCCGCCCTCGCCCCCGGCGTCGGCCGCGGGGTCCAGGCGCCCCTCGATCTCCTCGGTGCGGACGCAACCCAGATCGATCGCCGGGCGGTCAACCTGCGCTGGCTCTGTGCCAGCACGCTGACCGGCCTGACCGGCGCGGGCCTGATCGCGGCGGCGCTCCATGTCTCCCTGCAGGGTGACGTCTCCTTCGCGGCGATCCCCGAGAAGGCCACGATCATGCCGCGGCCGCAGCCGAGCGAGAGCGGCGCCAACCTCGCCCGCAAAGGCGACCGGCTGGTGCGCAACCTGATGATCGCCTCGGCCAAGCAGAGCTTTCGCGCCCCCGTGACCGTCCGCCTCGGCGATCGCGAGATCATCAAGGCCAAGGCCTTCGTGCGGATCACCACTCCCCTGTCCATGACCACCGGGGTCTATGCCGGCGAACTGCCGCGGTTCGACCCGATGAAGTTCGTCTCCGACGAGCCTCTGGAGCGCGCGCCCGACGCCGCCGCAGACGCGCCCGGGGCCGAGGTGACGGTGGTCAAGCGCGACCTCGCCGACGCTGCCATCGACGCCAACGCCCCGGCGCTCACCGACGACGACGTCACCGCTCAGGTGGAAGAGGAGCGCCGGATCGCCGTCGAGGCCGGGCGCCGGACCGCCATCCCGATCGCGCCCCAGATCCTCCTGTCCCGCACCCTCCAGCAGGGCGCGGGCGGCGGCGATGCGGAGAGCGCGGCCGCCAAGGACGCCAACCCGTTCAAATCGATCGAGGTGCTGGTCGTCCCCGAGAACGTCACCAAGGTCCCCAAGGTCGAGCTGAAGCCGAACGAGGCGCCGCTCGTGGAGGAGCGCGATATCGCGCTCAAGCGCGGCGAGACCCTGGAGGGAATTCTCAAAGCCACGGGCCTCGCCGGGGACGAGCAGATCCGCGGCATCGTGGCAGCGCTCGGTGGCAAGACCCGCACGGCGGCCCTGCCGGAAGGCCAGCAGATGCGGGTGCAGGTCGCCCCCGGGCCCCGCCCCGGCGATCCGCGACAGGTCACCCGGGTTGTGCTCTACGGCGAGAACGGCATCGAGGGCATCGCGGCGCTCAACGACCGGAGCGCCTTCGTCTCCGTGGCGCCGCCGACCGAGGAAGCCCCCTCCTCCAAGCCGCAGCCCCAGGCGGATGCCGGCGAGGATGACGAGGAGGATTCGGGCTCCGGGCCGCGCCTGTACCAGAGCCTCTACGAGACGGCCGCGCGTCACGACCTGCCGCGGGCCACCGTCGAGGATATCGTCCGGGTGTTCAGCTACGACCTCGACTTCCAGCGCCGGATCGCCAGCGGCGACGGCCTCGACGTGTTCTACACCTACGACGACGAAGTCGGGGCCGACCGGCCGGACCTGCTCTATGCCGCCCTGACGCTGGGGGGCGAAACCCGCAAGGTCTACCGCTTCCAGTCCCCGGATGACGGCACGATCGACTATCTCGACGAGCAGGGACGGTCCCTGAAGAAGTTCTTGCTGCGCAAGCCGATCCCGGACGGGATCATGCGCTCCGGCTTCGGCTATCGGATGCACCCGGTGCTGGGCTACGCCAAGCTGCATACCGGCGTCGATTGGGCGAACCCGATCGGCACGCCAATCGCGGCGGCGGGCAACGGCGTGGTGATCCGGGCCGAGATGACCTCGGGCTACGGCAACCGGGTCGAGATCCAGCACGTCAACGGATACGTGACGACCTACAACCACATGTCGCGGTTCGGCCGGGGCGTGAAAGAGGGCGTCCGGGTCCGGCAGGGGCAGATCATCGGCTATCTGGGCTCGACGGGCCTCTCCACCGGCCCGCACCTGCACTACGAGGTGATCATCAACGGCCACTTCGTCGACCCGATGAAGATCCGCGTTCCCCGCGGTCGCGAGCTCGACGGGCGGCTGCTTGCCGAGTTCAAGCGCCAGCGCGAGCAGGTCGACGCGACCATGCAGAAATCGAAGAGCGCCACGGCGCTGGCGCAGCGGGATGCCGCGGTGCGCTGAGCGCGGCCATCAACTTACGCGAAACCGAGGCGGGCGCGGATCGCCTCGGGCGTCACCCCCGCCTGCCTGAGATCGGCGAGGCTCTGCGAGCCCCGCGACTTGGCGAGCTTTTCGCCGCCCGGATCCAGGATCAGCGCGTGGTGATGGTAGCGCGGCGTCGGCAGATCGAGCAGGCGCTGCAGCAGCACGTGGAGGTCGGTGGCCGCCTCGAGGTCCTGGCCGCGGACCACGTGGGTGATGGCCTGCTCCGCATCGTCGTGGACCACGGAGAGGTGATAGCTGGTCGGCACGTCGCGGCGGGCGATCACGGTATCGCCCCAGCGGGCGGGATCGGCCACGACTAGGCGTGTCTCAGCGCCGTCGAAGGCTTCATAGCTCAGCCGATGGCCCGCGCAACGCAGAGCGGCCGTCGTGTCGAGGCGCCAGGTATGCGGCTCGCCGCTGGCGAGGCGTTCGGCCCGGATCGCCGGATCGAGGCCGCGGCAGGTGCCGGGATAGAGCGGTGCGCCGTCCGGATCGTGCAGATTGTCGGCGCTAGCCGCGGCCTGTGCCCGGATCTGCCCGCGGGAGCAGAAGCAGGGATAGGCGAGCCCCCGGTCGATCAGGCGCCGGAGCGTCGCCCGGTAGGACTCCATGTGGCGGGACTGGTGCCGCACCGGCTCCGGGTAGGTCAGGCCGAGCCAGGCGAGGTCGGCGACGATCGCCTCCACCAGCTCGGGCTTCGAGCGGACCGGGTCGATATCCTCGATGCGCAGGCGGCAGAGGCCGCCCATCCGCCGCGCGAGGTCGTCGTTGAGCAGGGCCGAATAGGCGTGGCCGAGATGGAGCCGTCCGTTCGGGCTCGGCGCGAAGCGGAGGATCGGTGCGTCCGGCCTCACCCGTCGCGGTGGCGCAGGCAGCGCGGCGCGGCCGTCTGGCAGGCGATGCCGGGCAGCGAGCAGGCCGGGCCTCCGGCCAGGCGCTGGCAGACGCGGCAGCCGTCGGTCCATTCCAGACACGCCGGGTCGTCGGCCACCGAACGCGCCGGGGCGGGATGCCGGGCGGGCAGGAGCTCGCCGAGCAGGACCGTGGCGAGCACGAGGATTGCGATACCCCAGGCAGCGAGGGCGCCGCTCGAGGAGCGCGGTGCGGGCGGCTGGGTGGCGGCTGTCGACATGGGCTTTCTGTTGGCGTGGGGAGCGGCCGCCTGTCAACGCGGGACCGGCGGGGGCGAGCCTCGTCCCGAACGGCGGCCGCCGGCTTTCGGAGACAGGCGACGCGCTAGGCGGCCTGCGCGGTGCGGCGCTCCAGCAGGGCCGGCAGCAACTTCAGATTGAGGGGTTTGGCCATGAACCCATCGAAGCCGGCGGCGCGGGCGGCGATCTCATCGTCCCGGCCGGCATTGGCGGTGAGCGCGACGAGGTGCAGATGGGTCCCCTCCCCTCTCCCCTCCTGTGCCGCCTCCGCGGCGCGGATGCGCCGGGCGGTCTCGTGACCGTCGAGGCGGGGCATGCGCACGTCGATCAGGGCGAGGTCGAACGGGCCGTCCGAGGCGAGCCGTTCCAGCGCCTCGATCCCGTCCACCGCGTGGACCACCTCGGCGCCGAGGCGCTCCAGGGCGCGGGTGGCGAGCAGGGCGTTGATCGGGTTGTCCTCGGCGAGGAGGACGCGCTGGCCGGTCCCGGTCCGGGTTGGGGCGGGCGCCGGGGCGGCGGTGGCTTCCACCGCGACGGGCGGGGCGAGCAGGCGTTCGAACAGCGAGCGCGCCCGCACCGGCTTGATCAGGTAGCCGTCGAATCCGGCCGCGCCCGGGGCGCCGAAGCCGCGGCGGTCGAAGGGCGAGAGCAGGACCAGGCTGCAGCGGACGCCGCAGGCGCGGGCGGCATCGGCGATCTGGCGGACCGCCGCGTCGCCGAGCGCCCGGTCGGCCAGCACCGCGTCGAAGGCCGCGCCCGAGAGCGCGTCGAGGCCGTCCTCCAAGGTGCCGACGATCACGGTGGCCGCGCCCGCCCGGGACAGGCTGCGGGCGAGGTAGGGCGCCTGGTAGGGTGAATCGGCCACGATCAGGCAGCGCCGGCCCGCGAGCTGCGGCAGCGGCGCGGGGCTCGGCTGCGCGCCCTCGGCCTCCGGCAGGGGCAGGACAACCCGGAAGGTCGAGCCGCGGCCGAGGCGGGACTCGGCCTCGATCCGGCCGCCCATGCGGGTCACCAGCCGGCGGGTGATGGCGAGGCCGAGGCCGGTGCCCTCGTGGCTGCGGCTGGCACTGCCGTCGCCCTGCTCGAACTCCTCGAACAGGATCGGCAGGCGGTCCTCGGGGATGCCCGGGCCGGTGTCGGAGACGGAGAGCACCGCCTCCCCGCCCCCGCCCTCGGCGCGAGCGAAGCCGAGGCTGACCCCGACGCCGCCGCGCTCGGTGAACTTGATGGCGTTTCCGGCGAGATTGATCAGGATCTGCCGCACCCGGTCGGCGTCGCCGACGAGGCCCCGGGGAAAGTCCTCGGTGCCGTCGAGGGCGATCTCGATGCCCTTGTCCTGCGCCCGGGGGGCGAGCAGTTCCACCACGCTCTCGGCGAGCGCCGGCAGGTCGAAGGGCTCGGCCGCCAGATCGAGGCGGCCGGCCTCGATCCGCGAGAAATCGAGCACGCCGTCGATCAGCCCGAGCAGGGCCTGGCCGCTGGTGCGCACGGCCTCGACATAGGTCCGCTGCTCCAGGTCGAGATGGGTGCCGAGCACGAGCTCGGCCATGCCCAGGATGCCGTTCAATGGGGTGCGCATCTCGTGGCTGACGGTGGCGAGGAAACGCGACTTCGCCACGCTGGCGGCCTCGGCGCGTTCGAGCGCGGCATCGCGGCTGCGCAGGGCCTCGACCCGGGCGGTGACGTCGCGGCCGGCGCGCAGCCAGTGCATCGCGTCGCCGTGGGCCACCGGCATCTCGACGAAGGCGAACCACCGCACTTGGCCGTCCACCGAGCGGACCTGCGCCTCCATGCGACGGACCCCGTCCTCGCCGATCTCGACCTCGCCCCGCTCTAGGATCTCAAGATCGATCTGCGCGCCGAGCAGGTCGATGGCCGGGCGGCCGAGCAGCTGGGCGTAATCGTCGTTGGCGTAGGTGATCCGCCCGCGGGCGTCGCGCTGCACGATCACCTCGGTGGTGGCCGCCACCAGGGCACGGTAGCGGTCCTCGCTCTCGCTGATCCGCCAGATCCGGTCGTGCAGCCGCTCGGCCTCCGCCTCGTCCGGCAGGGAGCGCCGGGCCCGCCAGTGGCCGAGCGCGAGGGCCGCCGCGATCAGCAGCGCCAGCACGAGCGCGATATCCTTGACGACCATGGCAGCCTCCCCGGCTTCAGGCCGGCTCGGGGGCAGGATCGCAGGCGAAGCTGAAGGGCGCGTTGGGAAAAGCGCTTAACCGCCGGTTGCGCGGATCTTCGGCACGGAATGCTAAACGTTGCCGCAGTTCGATCCGAAATCCGGCTCGCGAGTTGCCTGCCAGGACAATCGGTCCGGACGGAGATAGAGCTTATGCCGGGTGAGCATTACGACGTGATCATCGTCGGATCCGGCCCCGGCGGCGGGACGATGGCGTGGCGGCTGGCCCAGACGGGCAAGCGCATCCTCCTGATCGAGCGCGGAGACTATCTCCTGCGCGAGCCGCGCAACTGGGACAGCCAGGCGGTGATCGTCGACGGCTATTACCAGACCAAGGAGACCTGGTACTCCTCCACCGGCAGCAGCTTCCAGCCGGGCCTGCATTATTATGTCGGCGGCAATTCGAAATTCTACGGCTCGATCCTCTTTCGCCTACGCGAGAAGGATTTTTCGGACATTCGGCACGAGGACGGCATCGCCCCGGCCTGGCCCGTGGGCTACGACGAGTTCGAGCCGCATTACCAGGCCGCCGAGGAGCTGTTCCACGTCCACGGCCTGCGCGGCGAGGACCCGACCGAGCCCTGGTCGCGCAAGCCCTATGCCCATCCGCCGGTCTCACACGAGCCGCGGATCCAGCAGCTGTTCGATAACTTGAAGAGCGCCGGTCACCACCCGTTCCACCTGCCGGTGGGCGTGCGGCTGGTGGAGAAGGACGGGCGCGCCGTCTCGACCTCGCCCTGCATCAAGTGCGAATCCTTCGACGGCTTCCCCTGCCCCACCAACGGCAAGTCCGACGCGCAGACCATGGTGGTCGATCCGGCGTTGCGCGACTGCCCGAACCTGACGCTGCTGACCCGCACCTATGTCGAGCGCTTGGTCACCGACCCGACCGGACGCAGCGTCACCGGCGTGGTCGGCACCCGCGACGACGCGCCGTTCGAGGCCTCGGCCGACCTCGTGGTGGTGGCCTGCGGGGCGCTCTCCTCGGCGCTGCTGCTGCTGCGCTCGGCCAGCCACCAGCACCCGGACGGCCTCGCCAACGGCTCCGGCCAGGTCGGGCGCAACTACATGCGCCACAACAACTCGACGGTTCTGGCGATCTCCAAGATGCCGAACCCGACGCGCTTCCAGAAGACCCTCGGCCTCAATGACTTCTACTTCGGCGACCCGGACCCGAAGGACGATTGGGACTTCCCGCTCGGCCATATCCAGATGGTCGGCAAGTCCGACGGCGCCCAGATCCACGGCGAGGGGCTGCCGGGCTTCCTGCAATGGTTCCCCAACAAGCCGTTCGACTGGATCGCCAAGCACTCCGTCGATTTCTGGCTGACCTCGGAGGATATCCCGCTCGCCCAGAACCGGGTCTACTACAAGGACGGCAAGGTCCACCTCGATCTCACCGAGACCAATGTCGAGGCGCACAAGCGCCTGCGCCGCAAGCTGCAGGAGATCTGCAGCTTCACCGACATGCACCCGCATCTGTTCGACCGGTCGCTCTATCTCGGCAAGAACGTTCCGATCGGGGGCACCGCGCACCAGGCTGGGACCCTGCGGTTTGGCGACGATCCCAAGACCTCGGTGCTCGACCGGCACTGCAAGGCGCACCAGCTCGACAACCTCTACGTCACCGATGCGAGCTTCTTCCCGTCGATCGGCGCCGTGAACCCGACGCTGACGATCATCGCCAACGCCCTGCGGGTGGCCGAGCATCTGGTCGACCGGATGGGCGCCAAGAACGAAATCGCACCGCCACGCCTGTTCGACCACACCGAGCCGCGGGAGCCCGTTCCGACGTAAGGGCGCAGCTCTGCTATACAGGGGGATCGCCCTCGAACCGATCGCCCCGCCCTTGGCCATTGATCACATCGATCTCAGCCGGATCGACCTGAACCTGCTGGTCGCCCTGGACGCCCTGCTCGACGAGCGCAGCGTCACCCGGGCGGCCGCGCGGATCGGCGTCGGCCAGTCGGCGATGAGTTCGAGCCTCGCCCGGCTGCGCCGCCTATTCGACGACGAATTGCTCACCCGGGCCCCGGACGGGATGCGGCCGACGCCGAGGGCCCTGAAGCTTGCCGAGCCCCTGCGGGCGACCTTGCGGCAGGTCCAGGCCCTGGTACACCGGGAGGAGCGGTTCGATCCGGCCACCGTGGAGCGCAGCTTCACCGTGAGCCTGCCCGACAGCGTCGAGGTCCTGCTTGGCCCGCGGCTGATCGCGCAGTTGCGCCGGGAGGCGCCGGGGATCCGGCTGCTGCTGCGCTCGGTCGATCGCGCCCGGATCCTCGACGAGCTCGACGCCGACCGGGTCGATCTCGCCATCGGGTTGTTTTCGGAGGGGCAGATCCACCACAAGCAGCGGCTGCTCTACCGGGACAGCTACGTGGTGCTATTCAACGCCGAGCTGATCGGGATCGAGCCTCCGATCGGCCTCGACGATTACCTGCGCTTCCCGCACGTGCTGACCTCCCTGCGGGAGACCGCCCACGGGGTAGTGGACGACGCGCTGGCGCTGATCGGGCGCTCGCGCGTCCTCGCGGTGACGACGCCGCGCTTCCTGGTGGTGCCGTTCCTGGTCCGCGCCGCGCCAGTGGTCGCCACCATGCATGCCCGGCTCGCCACAGCCTTCGCCAGCGCCCTGTCGCTGACGGTCAGCCCGGTGCCGGTGGCGCTGGACGACATCGCGGTGTCGATGCTCTGGCACGCCTCCTACGATCGCGACCCCGCCCATCGCTGGCTGCGCGACCTGCTGGTGAAGCTCGCCAACGAAGCGCCGGCCTTCGGGATGCTGTGACGGCTGCTCAGTTGCGTCTCACCAACCCACGCCGTCATTGCGAGCGTAGCGAAGCAACCTAGGGAAACGCCACGTTTTGGGTGCGCGCGCCGCCCTGGGTTGCTTCGCTGCGCTCGCAATTACGGGGGGCGGTGTGACCGTCACCGGATCTCACAAACAGGGATCGTCCGCCGCTTCCAGCCGGCCGCTGGCGATGGCGTCGCGAAACAGGCCGAAATCCTCGGCGTTGCGGGCCGCATAGGCGGCGGCCCAGTCGGCCAGGGCTTCGCGCAGGTCAGGGCTCTTGCCACCGCCGCAATAGCCGGCGATCGCCGCGGCGTCGCCGGTACGGGCATGGGCCCGGGCGAGGAGCGCCCCGTAGGCGTACGAGAAGGTCAGGAGCGGCGGCCCAGACATCTCGGACAGCGGGATCGCGCCCTTCAGGTTCTTCATCTGGCGCACGTAGTACGGCCGGCCCTCGATGCTGGTCCAGCCGAGCAGCGGGTCGCCCACGGCCTGAAGCAGGCGCTGGCCGTAGATGACGCGCTCGCCCTCGTGGCCGGCATAGGGCTCGGGCATGCCGGGCAGATACGGCGCGTGGGCCGGGCGGACCGCTTCCTTGACCTGGAGGAACAGGGCATCCTGGTCGGAATTCCCGCAGAGCAAGGCCACGTAGGCCCGGGTCCCGACGCTGCCGACCCCGACGACTCGGTGGGCGACGTCGATCACCTGATAGCGGTCGAGCATGAACCGCCGCTCGCGCGGCAGGGTCTCGGCGTAGCGTTCCAGTCCGGTGACGATGCTCTGCCGGGTGGCGTCGTCCACCGGGGTGAGGATCGGCGGATCGGTCCGGAAGCGCCAGCCACCGTCGATGCGCCGCTCGGCCACCTGGGCCAGGAGGCTGCGGTTGTTCTTGCGCCGCGCCTTGTCCACCGCCCGGCGAACGACCGAGCGGGCCTCGGCATTCATGCGGATCCCGCCGAGGTGTTCCGCATCCGCCCGGGTGGTCTGGTACCAGACGTCGAGGGAGCCCTGCGGCGCCAGCCGCCGCATCGTGTGCTGATAGCCGGACACCGCCGTCATCACGGCGGTGCGGGCGGAATCCGGGGGCGTGCCGGCCTCGCCGGTGGCGACCGCGATGCCGGCGCAGAGCCGCTTCAGGTCCCATTCCCACGGGCCGACCGTGACCTCGTCGAAATCGTTGAGGTCGAGGACGATGTCCTGCTGCGGCGTGCCGAACAGGCCGAAATTGTCGATGTGGGCGTCGCCGTTCATCACCACGTCGATGCCGCTGCGGGGCCCGCGCGACAGGTCCCAGGCCATGACATGTGCGGCGCCGCGCAGGAACGCGAACGGGCTGGTCGCCATCCGGGCGACCCGCAACGGGATGAGATGCGCCTGTCGCCCCTCATGGGCCGCCTCGATCAGGCCCACCGGATCGGGCCGGTCGGGCTCTGGGCGCAGGATGGCGTGCTCAGCGTGGGGCACCTCGGCTCGCAGGGCCTTGCCGGCTTGGCGGCGCTTGTCCCAGGGCTCGACCCCCGCCCGGAGATCGATCCGCGGAAAGTCGGCGAGCGGGGCCAGCACAATGTCCTCGGCCGGCGCCCCGGAGGTCGGACCTACCGGATCGTGCCGCGTGTCGTCGCTGCGTACTTGGTCCATGATGTCCCGCCGAACCGAACGCACGACAACCTTGACCGTACTCAGTCGTTCCGAGCCGGCTTTATCCCCGTACACGATAGGATTGGCCCGACTCTGTGACCATTCAGCTCGCGACGGGTCTTGACCACATTACAGGCCAGCCCTCTAACCGATCGCTTATTCGGAGGGCGTCTGTCCCGGCCCGGTCCGTGCGGATCAAACCGACATGGTGGCGGGTGTATCGGGGGCGGACCGAACGGCGCCGTCGGGCGTCGCATCAGGTGGGACATCACATGCCCAAGGGCTCAGATCTTCTCGTTGCGGCTCTCGAGAACGAGGGCGTCGACCGTATCTTCGGCATCCCCGGCGAAGAGAACCTCGACGTTGTCGAATCGCTGCGCACCTCCAAGATCGAGCTGGTGCTGACCCGCCACGAGCAGGCGGCGAGCTTCATGGCGGCGACCCACGGCCGCCTGACAGGCCGGCCGGGCGTGTGCCTCTCGACGCTGGGCCCGGGCGCGCTGAATTTCTCCACCGGCGCCGCCTACGCCCATCTCGGCGCGATGCCGATGATCATCATCACCGGGCAGAAGGGCATTCTCTCTTCCCGGCAGGCTAAGTTCCAGATCGTCGACGTGATCAGCTCGATGAAGCCGATCACCAAGATGGCCCGGCAGATCGTCTCCGCCTCCTCGATCCCCACCATCGTGCGCGACGCCTTCCGGGTCGCCACCGAGGAGCGGCCCGGGCCGGTGCTCTTGGAGCTGCCCGAGGACATCGCGGCCGAGCACGCCGAGGCCAACCTCGTGCCGTCGCACCCGATCGACATCCCGGTCGCCCACCCGGCCGCGATCGAGCGGGCCGCCGCCATGATCCTTCAGGCCAAGCGGCCGCTGGTCATGCTCGGCGCCGCCGCCAGCCGGCCGCGCGCCACGGGCGATCTCGGCGGCTTCGTCCACCGCACCCAGATCCCGTTCTTCACCACCCAGATGGGCAAGGGCACGGTCGCCAGCGGCACTGACCTCTACATGGGCACCGCGGCGCTCTCCGAGCGCGACTACGTCCACGAGGCGATCGACAAGGCCGACCTGATCATCGCCATCGGCCACGACACGATCGAGAAGCCGCCCTTCTTCATGGGCCAGGCCGACCAGAAGGTGCTGCACATCGGCTACATGCCGGCCAACGTGGAGCAGGTCTATTATCCCGATGCCGAGGTGGTCGGCGATCTCGGGCCGACCCTGAAGCTCTTGGCTGACAAGCTGGAGGGCAAGCTGCCCAACGCCGGCGCCCTGCTGCACCTGCGCGAGCACATCCTCGGCCACATCGCCGACCGGGCCGGCGAGGACCGCTTCCCGGTGACGCCCCAGCGCCTAGTGCGCGACGTGCGCCGGGTGATCCCGGAAGACGGGATCGTGTGCCTCGACAACGGCATGTACAAGATCTGGTTCGCCCGGAACTACCGCACCTACGTCGCCAACACGCTGCTCCTCGACAATGCGCTCGCCACCATGGGCGCCGGCCTGCCCTCGGCCATGATGGCGGCGATGCTCTACCCGAAGCGCCGCGTCATGGCGGTGTGCGGCGACGGCGGCTTCATGATGAACAGCCAGGAGATGGAGACCGCGGTGCGGCTCAAGCTCAACCTGGTCGTGCTGATCCTCGACGACTCGGCCTACGGCATGATCCGCTGGAAGCAGGCGGTCGACAAGTTCGCCGACTATGGGATGACCTTCGGCAACCCGGATTTCGTGCTCTACGCCCAGTCCTACGGGGCCAAGGGCCACCGGGTCGAAGCGGTGCACGACCTCGTCCCGACCCTGGACCGCGCTTTCGCCGAAGGCGGCGTGCACCTCGTCGCGGTGCCGATCGATTATTCGGAGAATACGCGCGTTCTCGTCGAAGAATTGCGCGAAAAGGTGAAGGATTTCGAGCCGGCGGAGTGAACGCTTCGAAGAATTGATCCCGGCACGACAACAGGGCAGCGCGATGAACCCGTTCACCTTCCAGACCACCCCGAACGTCCTGTTCGAGGCCGGCGCTTCCAAGAAGCTGCCGGAGATCGTCGGCACCTTCGGGGCCAAGCGCGTGCTGCTCGTCACCGACAAGGGCGTGCGCAAGGCCGGCCTCACCGAGGCCGCCGAATCCGCCCTGGCGGCGTCCGGCATCACCCTCGACATCTACGAGGACGTGGTCGCCGACCCGCCCTCCACGGTGATCGAGGCGGCGGCCCAGCGTGCCCGGGAACTCGGCACCGATCTCGTCCTGTCGATCGGCGGCGGCTCGGCCCTCGATACCGCCAAGCTGGTCGCCTATCTGGCGAAATCCGACGAGCCGCTGGACTCGATCTACGGCGTCGGCCTGGCCAAGGGCGACCGGCTGCCGCTGATCCTGGTGCCGACCACCGCGGGCACCGGCTCCGAGGTGACGCCGATCTCGATCGTTACGACGCCGACCACCGAGAAGAAGGGCGTCGTCGCGCCAAAACTCCTGCCCGACTGGGCGGTGCTCGATCCCGAGCTGACGCTGGGCCTGCCGGCCGCCGTCACCGCGGCCACCGGCATCGACGCCATGGTCCACGCCATTGAGGCGTTCACCAGCAAGAACAAGAAGAACCCGATCTCGGACCAGCTCGCCAAGCAGGCGCTGGCCCTGCTCTCGGCCAATATCCGCACCGCCTGCTCGGACGGCCGCAACCTGGAGGCGCGCTCCGGCATGCTACTCGGCTCGATGCTCGCCGGCATGGCCTTCGCCAACGCGCCGGTGGCGGCCGTGCACGCCCTGGCTTATCCGGTCGGCGCGATCTTCCACGTGCCGCACGGGCTCTCCAACGCCCTGGTGCTGATGGGGGTGATGCGCTTCAACCTGTCCCACGCCGAGGCGCTCTACGCCGAGCTGGCGCCGATCCTGGACCCGGCCGCCGCCGACCTGCCGCCGGCCGAGGCCGCCGCCCGCTTCGTCGAAAGCCTCGATGCGATCTGCCGCGACTGCAAGGTCCCGGCCTCGCTCGCCGAGGTCGGCGTGGCCCAGAAGGATCTGGAGCGGATGGCCACCGACGCGATGAAGCAGACGCGGCTCCTCGTGAACAACCCGCGCGAAGTCACCTACGACGACGCCTACGCGATCTACGCCGAGGCGCTCGGCGAGGCGCGCCCGGCGGCCTGATCCTTGGAAGGCCTTCAACTCTCGACCTCATCCTGAGGTGCTTGCGCGGACGCGCAAGCCTCGAAGGAGCCCTCCAGACGGCGCCGCGATCTCTGGAGGCCTCCTTCGAGGCCGAACGATCTCCGATCGTCCGGCACCGCAGGATGAGGGGGTTGGGGTGGAATTCGGTGGGGTCCGACGGGCACACGTTGGACTAAAAAGCTCATACCGGCATCGCAAAGCCGGAACGGCCGGGAGAAACGCCGCCATGGACCAGTTCGACGCGTTCAAGGCGATGGGCGAATTCTGGGCCCGGGCCGGCGCGGGGTTCTTCACCCCCGGCGCGACGCCGGGCTTCACCTGGCCGAATGCGCCGCAGACCGATCTCGCCGGCCTCGCCACGGCGCAGAGCAACCTCGCCCAGGCCTGGGCCTCCGCCACAGCCCTGTCGCAGACTCTGGCCGCATCCGTGCAGGGCGGGACCAACGCGGCGGACCCGACCGCCGGGGCGGTGCTCGCAAAAATCTTCGATCCGCAGGCTTGGCTCGGCGGCTCGGCAGAGTTCGACGCCGCGCTGACCCGGATGTCCGAGGGTCCGCAACTCGCCGACCTGTGGCAGACCGAGCGGCGCTACGGCGCCCTGCTCACCGCCTGGGCGGCCTTGCGCCGGGCGCAGGCCGAGCATCAGGCGGTGATGCTGAACGCCTGGACCCGGGCGGCCGGCACCTTCGCCAAGGAGGCCAATGCCCGCGCCGAGCGCGGCGAGGGGTTCAGCTCCGCCCGCGAGATGATGACCCGCTGGACCGAGACCGCCAACGCCGTGCTGCTGGAGGTCCAGCGCTCCGAGGCGTTCCTGGCCTCGCAGCGGGTGGTCCTGAAGGCGTCCACCGACCTGCGGCTCGCCCAGCAGGACCTTTCGGCCTTCCTCTCCGACTTCTACGGGCAGCCGACCCGGGCCGAGCTCGACGACGTGCACAAGAGCCTGACCGAGCTGCGCCGGGAGGTTCGGGCTCTGCGCCGCGAGCGCCGGGAGGCCGCCCGGGTCTCGAAGATGAACGGCACGGTCGCGCAGGAAGCGGAGTCGGCCCATGGCTGAGCAGGACGCCCCGAAGGCCCCCGTCCCCCCGCTGCCTCTGAACCCCGCCGAGATGCTGGCCGAGGTCGCCGATCTCGGCCGCCGGATCAGCGCGGGCGCCAAGCTGTTCTCGGACGTGCGCGACGCCGACGTGCAGATCGCCACCACGCCCAAGGATTTGGTCTGGAGCCAGGACAAGGTCTCGCTCTACCGCTACCGGCCGCTGGCCGAGAGCAAGGGCCTGCCGCCGGTGCTGATCGTGTACGGGCTGATCGGCCGCTACACGATGGCCGACCTGCAAGAGGACCGCTCGCTGGTCCGCAACCTGCTCAATCTCGGCCTCGACCTCTACGTGGTCGATTGGGGCAATCCCGGCCGGGCCGACCGCTACGTCACCATCGACGACTACGTCGACGATTACCTCGCCGAATGCGTCGCCTTCGTCGGCGCGGCCGCGGGGCGCGAAAAGATCAACCTGCTCGGGATCTGCGAGGGCGGCGTCTTCACCACCTGCTACGCAGCGCTCTACCCGGAGCGGGTCAACGCGATGGTGCTGACCATCACGCCGATCGACTTCCACGCCGACACCCGCGAGACCCGGGCCGGCCACGGCTTCATCAACGTCTGGACCCGCTCCCTGTCGCCGGAGGACGTGGACCGCCTGATTGACGCGCAGGGTTCGCTGCCCGGGGCGTTCATGGGCTCGGTGTTCTCGATGATGACGCCGATGCGGACCATGACGAAGTACAACCTCGACTTGCTCGACGCCCTCGACGACAAGAAGAAGTTCTTGAACTTCCTCCGCATGGAGAAGTGGATCGCCGACCGGCCGGACCATCCGGGCGAGGCCGCCAAGCAGTGGCTCAAGGATCTCTATCAGGACAACAAGCTGGTCCAGAGCACCTTCGTGCTCGGCGGCCGCACGGTGGATCTGAAGCACATCGCCTGCCCGGTGCTGAACGTCTTCGCCCAGGACGACCACATTATCCCGCCTGCGACCTCCCAGGCGCTCAAGGACAAGATCGGAACCGACGACTACACCGAACTCGGCCTGCCCGGCGGCCATGTCGGCGTCTTCGTCGGCGGCAAGGCCCAGAAGTTGCTGGGTTCCGGCATCGCCGATTGGCTGGGTGCGCGTGGGTAGTTGTCTGTCATGGTCCACGGATCGGATCGTCGCGGTCCGAGGCTCGCCGAGACGCGGGCTCGCTGCCTGTGGCCGATCCAAATCTCCCCCTCATCCTGAGGTGGCGGCGCGCAGCGTCGCCCTCGAAGGAGCCTTCCAGAGGTCGCCGCGATCCCTGGAGGGCTCCTTCGAGGCCGAACGATCTGCGATCGCCCGGCACCTCAGGATGAGGGGGATGGGTGGGATCGGGCGGCTGCTCAACTGTTACTCCGATAGCGGCGGTTTCAGAATCCAGGCTCCGAGGATAACCGCATGGGCAGCCTGAAGAACAAGATCGTCAGCGCCGACGAGGCCCTGGCCATCCTCCAGGACGGCGACATGGTCGCGGTCTCGGGCTTCGTCGGCATCGGCACGCCGGACGAGCTGATCCTGGCGCTCGCCCGGCGGTTCGAGGCCGGCCAGGGGCCGCACGGGCTCGGGCTGATGTTCGCGGCGGCGCCGGGCGACGGCAAGGAGCGCGGCCTCAATCGGCTGGCGATCCCCGGTCTCGTGCGCCGGGTGGTCGGCGGCCATTGGGCGCTGGTGCCCAAGCTCGCCAAGATGGCGATCGACGGGCAGATCGAGGCCTACAACCTGCCGCTCGGCGTCGTTTCGCATCTCTACCGGGAGATCGCAGCGCACACGCCGGGCCACATCACCAAGGTGGGCCTGCGCACCTTCGTGGATCCGCGGCTCGAAGGCGGCAAGCTGAACGCCGTCACCCAGGAAGATCTCGTCAGCGTGGTCGAGCTCGGCGGCGAGTCCTGGCTGCACTACAAGGCGTTCCCGGTGAACATCGCGCTGATCCGCGGCACCACGGCGGATCCGGCCGGCAACATCACCATGGAGCGCGAGGCGCTGACGCTGGACAACCTCGCCGCCGCCATGGCGGCCAAGAACTCGGGCGGCTTCGTCATCGCCCAGGTCGAGCGCCTGGCCGAGGCCGGCTCGCTGGCCCCCCGCGAGGTGCAGGTGCCCGGGGTGCTGGTCGATTGCGTGGTGCTGAGCCAGCCGGAGAACCACCGCCAGACCTACGGCACCGCCTACAACCACGCCTTCACGGGCCGCCAGCGCGTGCCCCTCGACCGGATCCCGCCGATCCCGCTCGACGCCCGCAAGGTCATCGCCCGGCGCTGTGCCTTCGAGCTGCCCCCGGGCGGCGTGGTCAATCTCGGCATCGGCATGCCCGAGGGGGTCGCCGCGGTGGCCGCCGAGGAGCGGGTGCTGCGCTACCTGACGCTCACCGCCGAGCCCGGGGTGATCGGCGGCCTGCCGCAGGGCGGGCTCGATTTCGGCGCGGCCCTCAACCCGGCGGCAGTGCTGCACCAGAACCAGCAATTCGATTTCTACGACGGCGGCGGCCTCGACCTCGCCTGCCTGGGGCTCGCGCAATGCGACGCCGAGGGCAACGTCAATGTCAGCCGCTTCGGTAAGCGGCTCGCCGGTGCCGGCGGCTTCATCAACATCTCGCAAAACGCGAAAAGCCTGGTCTTTGCCGGCACCTTCACGGCCGACGGGCTGGAGGTGGTGGTCGAGGGTGACGGCATCCGGATTGTCACCGAGGGGCGCTCGAAGAAGTTCATCGCCGCCGTGGAGCAGGTGACCTTCTCGGGCGCCTACGCCGCCGAGCGCGGCCAGCCGGTGCTCTACGTGACCGAGCGCTGCGTGTTCCGCCGGACCCGGGCCGGCATGGAGCTCGCCGAGGTCGCCCCCGGGATCGACATCGAGCGGGACATCCTCGGGCAGATGGGTTTCACGCCGATCGTGCAGGACCCGAAGCCCATGGATCCGCGGCTGTTCCGGGACGCCGTGATGGGGCTGGAGCCCTGGCTCCTCGGACTCTCGCTCGCCGAGCGAATCAGCTACGATCGAGAGCGCAACATCCTGTTCTCGAACCTCGAAGGTTTTCAGGTCCGGACCATCGACGACGTGGAACTGGTGCGCCGAGAATACGAGCGTGCCTGCCAGGAGATCGGCCGCAAGGTCCACCTGATCGCCAATTACGACGGGTTCGAGATCGACCCGACGGTGAGCGATGCTTATTTCTCGGCGATCGCTTATCTGGAGAATCGTTACTACGAGACAGCATCGCGTTACACCACGAGCGCATTCTTGCGATTGAAACTCGGTGCCTCGTTGGCGAGCCGCGATCTGGCTCCCCATGTCTTCGAGACAAAAGCCGAGGCGCAGGCGAGGAATACGGCCCAGAGCGTGCCCCTCAAGTCGCGGACGGCCCTGTCTCAGCCGGACAGGCCGCAGCCGCCGAAGGAACCGTTGAATGCCTGAGTCCGACACTCTCACCCTGAAGGACCGCACCCTCCTGGTCGAAGCCTGCCTGATCGGCGGGGACTGGTCGAAGGCCGGGTCCGGCACCATCGACGTCACCAACCCCGCCACCGGCGCGGTGATCGCCCGAGTGCCGAATGCCGGCGCCGAGGAGACCCGCAAGGCGATCCAGGCCGCCCACGACGCCTATCCGGCCTGGCGCGCCAAGACCGCCAACGAGCGCGCGGTGCTGCTGCGCAAGCTCGCCGCCCTGGTCACCGAGAACCAGGAGGATCTGGCCCAGATCCTCACCGCCGAGCAGGGCAAATCGCTCGCCGAATCCCGCGGCGAGGTCGCGATGTCGGCGGCCTACGTGCTGTGGTTCGCCGAAGAGGCGCGGCGCGTCTACGGCGACGTGATCCCCTCCCCCTGGGGCGACCGCAAGATCCTCGTCACCAAGGAGCCCGTGGGCGTGGTCGCGGCGATCACCCCGTGGAACTTCCCGTCCTCGATGATCGCCCGGAAGATCGCCCCGGCGCTGGCCGCCGGCTGCCCGATCGTGATCAAGCCGGCCTCGCAGACCCCGCTCTCGGGCCTCGCCTGGGGCGTGCTGTGCGAGAAGGCCGGCTTCCCGGCCGGGACCGTCAGCATCCTCACCGGCTCGGCCCGGGCGATCGGCGGCGAGATGACCAGCAACCCGCTGGTGAAAAAAATTACGTTCACCGGCTCCACCGAGGTCGGCAAGGTGCTGCTCGAGCAGGCCTCGCACACGGTGAAGAAGGTCTCGATGGAATTGGGCGGCAACGCGCCGTTCATCGTGTTCGACGACGCCGACCTCGACCGGGCGGTGGCCGGCGCGATGCTCGCCAAGTACCGCAATTCCGGCCAGACCTGCATCTGCACCAACCGCTTCCTGGTGCAGGACGGGATCTACGACGCCTTCGCCGACAAGATGGCCGAGGCGGCCAACCGCCTGAAGGTCGGCAACGGCATCGAGGAGGGCGTCGCCCAGGGGCCGCTGATCGACATGGCCGCGGTGGAGAAGACCGAGGCTCATATCCGCGACGCCGTCCAGAAGGGCGGCCGGGTGATCGCGGGCGGACATCGCCACGCGCTGGGCGGCCAGTTCTTCGAGCCGACCGTGATCACCGGCGCGACCCCCGACATGGCGGTGGCCCGGGAGGAGACGTTCGGGCCGCTGGCGCCGCTGTTCCGGTTCCGCGACGAGGCGGAGGCGATCCGCATGGCCAACGACACCGAGTTCGGCCTGGCCTGCTACTTCTATACCCGGGACCTCGGCCGCACCTTCCGGGTCGCCGAGGCGCTGGAATACGGCATGGTCGGGATCAACGAGGGGATCATCACCACCGAGGTGGCACCCTTCGGCGGCGTGAAGGAATCCGGCCTCGGCCGCGAGGGCTCCTACCAGGGCATCGAGGATTACCTGAACACCAAATACCTTTGCGTCGGCGGCCTCGGCGCCTAGCTCCGCAACGCGCGGACTCGATCCCGGGGACGGCCCCGGGATCGAACGGCCGGGGTCCCGCGCCGTTTTTTCAGGGCGCGGATCCGTAGGAGTGCCGCTCGTCGTCGCTGATCGGCCGGATCACCCGGCACGGATTGCCGGCGGCCAGGACCCCGTCCGGAACGTCGCGGGTGACGACGCTGCCCGCGCCGATCACCGTCCGGGACCCGATGGTCACGCCGGGCAGGATCAGGGCGCCGCCGCCGACCCAGACATCCGACCCGATCTCGATCGGCTTGCCGAATTCCTGGACCCGCCGCAGGGCCGCATTGAACGGGTGCAGGGGCGTCAGGATCTGAACGGCCGGGCCGAACAGGGTGAAGCTGCCGATCCGGACGCGGCAGACATCCAGGACGACGCAGTTGAAGTTGAAATAGACCCGCTCGCCGAGCTCGATGTTCGACCCGTAGTCGCAAAAGAACGGCGGCTGCATCCACACCGTGTCGCCGCCGACCCCGAAGATCTGCTGGCACAGGTCCCGCCGCAGGGCCTCGTCGGCATCCCGCGTCGCGTTGAGCTGCTGGCAGAGATCCCGCACCCGGGCGCGGGCCGCGACCAGTTCGGGATCGAGCGCGTCGTAAAGCTCGCCCGCCAGCATCTTCTCGCGCTCGGTCCGCATCGGCATCCTCCCCGGTTCAGGTTTGCGCCGAAGCCGGGATCGGGAACTTCCGAACCATCTCGGCGATGCGTACATATGTACGCATCGGGCGCGGATGCCAACCGTCGCGGAACCGGTCGTCCCCTCTCAGGAGCCTTGTGTGCCCTCGTCCCAGCGCCGTTACGACCCGGATCGCCGCACCCGCATTGTCCAGGCGACCCTCGACGTCATCGCCGAGCACGGCGTCGCCGGGACGACGCATCGCCGGGTCGCAGCGGCGGCCGACGTGCCCCTCGGCTCGATGACCTATCACTTCACCGGCTTGGTCGAGCTGATCACCGAGGCCTTCACCCTGCTGGCCGACACGGTCTCGGCGCGCTTCACCGAGCGGCTGGCGGCGGCCGCGAACCGCGCCGAGGCCTGCGAGGCGGTGGTCGATCTCATCGTCGACGATAGCTGGGCGACGCCGCGAAACATGCTGCTGAGCTACGAGCTCTACGCCTTCGCCGCCCGCAACCCGCCGCTGCGGCTGGTCATGCAGGCCTGGATGGAGAAGAGCCGAGCCGCCCTGCGCCAGCACTTTTCGGCCGACACGGCGAAGGCTCTGGACGCCCTGATCGAGGGCCTGTCGATCCATCGCTCGGTGGATGTGGAGCCGATGGAGCGCGCCGAGGTCCGCGCCCTGGTCGAGCGCGTCGCCTGATACGGAAACCGGGCCCGTCAGGCCGGGTGGGCGTTGTGGATCTGGTCGAAATCGAGGGCGGCCGTGTCGATCACGATCTGCGTCCGGCTGATCACTTCGAGCTTGCGCAGGATCTCCGAGACATGGGCCTTCACGGTCGAGTCGCCGACCTGAAGCTCGTGGGCGATCTGCTTGTTCAGCTTGCCCTGGCGGATCATCATCAACACCCGCAATTGCTGCGGCGTGAGCCGGGCGAGGCGCTCGGCGAGCGGCGCCTTTTTCGCATGCGGCGCCGGCGCGCTGGCCTCGGCGAGGCCAGGCGGCAGGAACAGGGCGCCGCTCATCACCTCGGTGATCGCCCGGGTCAGGGTGGTCTTGTCCATGGCCTTGGGCACGAAGCCGGCGGCCCCGTGCTGCAGGGCCTCGCGGACGATGCGCGGATCCTCGTGGCCCGACACGATCAGGATCGGGATGCGCGGGAAGCGCGCCCGGATCGTGATCAGCCCGTCGAAGCCGGTGACGCCCCGCATGGACAGGTCGAGCAGCGTGAGGTCGATGTTCCGGTTCTCGGCCAGCACGGCGCAGGCCGGCTCGATACCATCGGCCTCGTGCAGGACGGCGTCCGGATGGGCGAGGCGGATCGTGGCCGCCAGGGCATCACGGAACAGCGGATGGTCGTCGACGATCAGGAGATGCACGGGTGGTGCGGTTCCTCGCTCGAGATCCGCATGCGGGACCTGCCAGCGTCTCGTCCTGGATACCATATCCAAAACGAGACACTAACTTTTTTGGTGTTGCATCGTCTTTTCCGAAAGGCGGCAGCCACCTTTCGGGACGATGCTCTGGATTCGTGAAAACTGATCGAAGCGGCCCCGGGGCGCAAGCGGGTGTTGAGATGACCGCCCGAACCCCGGGACCTGAGCGTGCCGGCCCCGAGACGAGGCCGGCACGCTGTCGGTGGGATGCTTTATAGCGTCCGGTGACGGCGCTTCAGCGCGACGCGACCGTCTTGGGCAGCTTGAACGCCCAGAAGCTGCCGCCCTGGTTGATGCCGGCGGTCGACTTGGCGACTTCGCCGCCCCAGAGCGGCACCGCGCCGCCCCAGCCGGCCGTGACGCCGACCCATTGCTCGCCGTCCTGCTCCCAGGTGACCGGCGAGGACACGACGCCGGTGCCGACCTGGAACTTCCAGACCTCTTCGCCGGTCTTGGCGTCGAAGGCCTTCAGGAAGCCCTCGGGCGTGCCGGTGAAGACGAGGTTGCCCGCGGTGGTGAGCACGCCGGCCCAGAGCGGCGCCTTGTTCTTGTACTCCCAGACGATCTTGCCGTTGGTCGGGTCGATCGCCTTGAGCGAGCCGATATGGTCGTCGAAGACCGGCTTGATGGTGAAGCCGGCGCCCAGATAGGCCGCGCCCTTCTTGTAGTTCACCGGCTCGTTCCAGATATCCATGCCCCACTCGTTGGAGGGCACGTAGAACAGCTTGGTGTCGGGGCTGTAGCCGATCGGCATCCAGTTCTTGCCGCCGAGGAAGCTCGGCACCGAGAACACGGACTTGCCCTTCTTCTCGTCGCCCTGGGCCTGGCTCGGGTCGCCCGGGCGGTTCTCCGGGTTGTAGATCGGGCGGCCGTTCTCATCGATGCCCTTGGCCCAGTTGATCTTGTCCACGAACGGTGTGGCCGAGATGAACTTCCCGTTGGTGCGGTCGAGGACGTAGAAGAAGCCGTTGCGGTCGGCGGTGGCGCCGGCCTTGATGGTCTTGCCGCCCTTGTTCAGGTCGAACGGCACGAACTCGTTGACGCCGTCGAAGTCCCAGCCGTCATGCGGGGTGGTCTGGAAGCCCCAGACGATCTCGCCGGTATCGGGGTTGAGCGCGAGGCGGGAGGCCGACCACTTGTTGTCGCCCGGGCGCAGCCAGGAGTTCCACGGGCCGGGATTGCCGGTGCCGAAATAGACCAGGTTGGTCTCCGGATCGTAGGTGCCGCCGAGCCAGGTGGCGCCGCCGCCGAACTTCCACATGTCGCCCGGCCAGGATTCGTTGACCTTGCCGGTCATGGTCGAGGGCTTGCCGTTCAGCTCGCCCATATGGCCTTCGATGACGGGCCGCTTCCACACGATCTCGCCGGTCTCGGCGTCGCGCGCCTCGATCCGCCCGACCACGCCGAACTCGCCGCCGGAGACGCCGGTGATGATCTTGCCCTTCACGATGATCGGGGCGGCGGTGTAGCTGTAGCCGGCCTTGAAGTCGTCGATGTCCTTGCGCCAGACCACCTTGCCGGTCTTGACGTTGAGGGCCATCATCTTGGCGTCGAGGGTGCCGAAATAAACGTTGTCCTTGTAGAGCGCGGCGCCGCGGTTCACCACGTCGCAGCACGGCAGGATGCCCTCCGGCAGGCGGGCGTCGTATTCCCACTTCTTCTCGCCGGTGCGGGAATCGATCGCGTAGATGCGCGAATACGAGCCGGTGACGTAGATCACGCCATCCTTGATCAGCGCCTGACTCTCCTGGCCGCGCTGCTTCTCGCCGCCGAACGAGAACGACCAGGCCGGCACGAGGCCCTTGATGTTGTCCCGGTTGAGGGTCTTCAGCGGGCTGAAGCGCTGGGCCTGGGGCCCGAGGCCGTAGGTCACCACGTCGCCCGGCGTCTTGGCGTCGTTGATGATGTCCTGTTCGGTGACGCCCTGGGCCAGGGCCGGGATGGCGCCGCCCGCCACGAGGGCGGAGACGCCCACCGCGGCGAGGAACCGGGTCCGCATTCTCATGACGTGTCCTCCGTAAGCGCCTCCGGTCCCTGCGGCCGGAGCGTCCGGGGTTTCGCGCCATCCGCCCGAGTCGCGGGGCGCCCCCTTGGGATTCAGCGTAAAAGGCTTCTCAGGAAAGTCTTATTGGCCATTGGTCCAATGCGTCCGGCGGATGCACTGCGGAAATGTCTGTATTCGACAGATCAAGCGCGAAGAGCGGCCGATCTGTTGAGATCGGGCCGCCATTCGGTGCGCCTCAGCTTTGGACATTCGCCTTCGGCGAGGCTGGCCTAGTAACCCTTGGGCGGCGTGTAGGTGACCCCGTAGGTCTCGCAGATCGCCTTGAGGTGGCCATCGGCGTTGAGCGCCGTGATCGCGTCCCCGACTGCGTAGGCGAGGTCGCGCGAGTCGGTCTTCACCGCCCCGCCGATCTCCCAGCGGGTCTTGACCAGGCCCTGGGACGGGACCGTGCCGATCGGGTTGTCCTCCCGGGGCGCCTTGGCGGCGAACAGGGCGGCCTCGATCGCCGCCCGGGTCCCGGCCAGGATCGGCGCCTCGCCCGCGAGATAGGCCTTCGCGGCCTCGTCGAAGCTCTTGAAGTGCTTCAGCCCGGCCCGGAACCGGCCGCCCTGGGCGGTGAGCAGCATCAGGTCGGCGGCGCTCGCGCCCTCCACCGCCACGGTGTTGTCGCCGATATCGTCGAGCCGGTCGAACCCTTCCAGGGCGCCCTTGCGATAGGCGAAGGCGATCTCCTGGTCGAAATACGGGGCGGTGAAGAACACTTGGTCGTTGCGCAGGGCGAGCTGGCGGTCGGTCGGCACATGCAGCATCAGGTCGGCGAGCGGCGACCCGGCGAGGTCGCCGCGCCAGAGGTTGAGCCGGAAGTCACCGTCGACGTTCTCGCCGGCATCGACCACGCGCAGGTCGAGCTTCACCTTCAGCTTGTCGGCGATGGCCCGGGCGAGATCCGCGTCGATGCCACGCGGCTTGCCCGCCGCCTCCTCGGAGAACGGCGCGTTGTCGCCGTAGACCGCCACCCGCAGGGTGCCGTCGGCCACGACCTGGTCGAGGGGCCGCGCCGCGGCCTCCGGCTGGAACCGGGCCGCCAGGAGCAGGCCGCAGGCGGCCAGGATGAGCCGCGCCCGACTACTCCTCATGCTTCGACTCGATGTAGCTGCGGATCGCCCAGAGACCCTCCTGAGAGATCACGCCGTCGAAGGCCGGCATCTTGGTCACGCCGTTGATCACGGCGCCGTGCTTCATGCGCTCGACGAAGTATTCGTCGCCCTCCTTGCCCTGCGGCAGGTAGCGCAGGTCCGGGGCGAGGCCGCCGGAGATCATCTCCAGGCCGTGGCAGCGCGCGCAATTCTGGTTGAAGCCAGAGGCGCCGAGCTGGATCGCGTGCGCATCGCCCTTGTAGGGGTTCTCGGCGACCCATTCGGTGCCGAGCGGCTTCAGGCCGTCGGTCTTGACCGGTTGCGGCTGGACATCGCCGTGTCCGAGCGCGGACCCGGCCGCCAGCGCGAGCCCCAGGGCCACGAGCGTCCCGCCCGCCGCCGTCTTGATCCTGCGCATGCGCCGCCTCCCATCGTCTTTCCAGGACGGTTAGCAAGTGTCGGCGGCCCGACCCATTGTGCTTTGGTACGAATAGGCACCGGAAGATCGGCGGACGACTTCCGTTGCACTGCAACAAGACCGGATTGTGCACCTTGGTCCAATATCGGCCTGCTCTGTTCCGGCCGTAGGGTTCCTCAAAACATGGCGTGATGCGGCGTGGAGGAGACGAGACGGCATGGCGGCCTCCGGCGCGCGACGAGACGCTCTGAGCCGCCGGCCCCTCTCCGCCGGCCTGTTCGGGGCCGCCCTGCTCGCTTGTTCCGGTCTCGCTGAGGCCGCGACGCCCGCACTCGGGCCGCCTTTGGCGATCCATTATCTGGAACGGCGGGTCGAGCGGCCGGCGCCGCTCAACAACGAGGATCCGATCCCCGACGACGAGGGCGCCCGGGGTGCCGAACTGGGGCTGAAGGATTCGAGCGCCACCGGCCGCTTCATCGGGCTCGGCTTCAGCCTCGCCACGAAGGTCGTGGCGCCGGGCGACGATATCCGGGCGGCGTTCCGGGAACTCGCCAACCGAACCTTCGTGGTTCTCAATGCGCCGTCCGCGGACGTTCTGGCGCTGGCCGACCTGCCGGAGGCGCAGGGCAGCGTGTTCCTCAACATCGGCGCGCCGGATACGCGGCTGCGCGACGCCGATTGCCGCAAGAACCTCCTCCACGTCCTACCCTCGCGGGCGATGCTCACCGACGCGCTGGTTCAGTTCCTGGCGTTCAAGCGCTGGTCCCGGATCCTGCTGGTGGCCGGCCCGGCCCCCGGGGATGCCCTCTACGCCGAGGCCCTGAAGCGCAGCGCAAAAAAGTTCGGGGCGCGGATCGTGGCCGAGGCCGCCTACGACCCCAAGGGCGGCGACGTGCGCGACACCGCCCTGCGCGAGTTCGCGATTCCGACCCGCGGCGCCGAGCACGACGTGGTGGCGGTGGCCGACGAGGCCGGGGAGTTCGGCGCGAGCCTGAACTACAACACAGCCACGCCGCGCCCGGTGGTCGGCACGCAGGGCCTCTCGTCAGCAGCCTGGGGGCGGCCGGTGGAGGCCTGGGCGGCGGTCCAGCTTCAGGGGCGGTTCCGCAAACTCGCCGGCCGGGCGATGCGGCCGGTGGACTGGGCCGGCTGGATGGCCGTGCATGCCATCGGCGAGGCGGCCGTGAAGGCCCGCAGCAGCGATCCGGCTGCCGTGCGCGCCACCCTGACTGCCGCGACTTTCGAGGTCGGCGGCTTCAAGGGCCGGCCGCTGAGCTTTCGCGCCTGGGACGGGCAGTTGCGCCAGCCGGTCTTTTTGCTCTGGCCGGGGGCCGTGACTGCGACGGCCCCGATCGAAGGCTTCCTCCACCACCGGACGGAACTCGACACGCTCGGCCTCGACGAGCCCGAGAGTGCCTGCCGAGCCTTTGCCGGACGGTCGCCATGAAGACGCTCGCGCTTGGTCTCGCCCTCCTCTGCCTCTCCGCGCCCGCGTCGGCCGAAGAAATCTTCGTCTCGAACGAGCGCGACAACACGATCTCGGTGATCGACGGCGACAGCCTGGAGGTGCTGCGCACCTTCCCGGTGGGCCGGCGCCCGCGGGGCGTGACCTTCTCGAAGGACGGCCGCGCACTCTATGTCTGCGCCAGCGATTCCGACGCCGTGCAGGTGATCGACCCGGATACCGGCCAGGTGCGCCACGACCTGCCCTCCGGCGAGGATCCGGAGCAGTTCGCCCTCGCCCCGGATGGGCGCACCCTGTTCATCGCCAACGAGGAGAACGCCACCACTACGGTGGTCGACGCCCAGACCCGCAAGGTGCTGGCGCAGATCGATGTCGGCATCGAGCCGGAGGGTGTCGCGGTGAGCCCGGACGGCCGCATGGCGGTGACCACCTCCGAGACCACAAACATGGTCCACTGGATCGACACCAAGACCCTGGAGGCGGTGGACGCCACCCCGGTCGGCCAGCGTCCGCGCTACGCGGCCTTCACGGCGGACGGAACGCGGCTCTGGGCCTCGTCGGAGATCGGCGGCACGGTGTCGGTGATCGATGTCGCCAGCCGCACGGTGATCGAGACCGTCGATTTCGCCGTGAAGGGGATCGCCGCCGACCGGATCCAGCCGGTCGGTGTGCAACTTTCGAAGGACGGTAGGCACGCCTTCGTGGCGCTCGGGCCGTCGGACCGGGTCGCGGTGGTGGATACCCGGACCTACAAGGTCGAGAGCTACATCCTGGTCGGGCGCCGGGTCTGGCAGCTCGCGCTCAACGCCGCCGGTACGCGGCTCTACACCACCAACGGCGTCTCGGGCGACGTGACGGTGATCGACACCGCGACGTTCAAGCCGATCCGCACCGTGAAGGTCGGCCGCTTCCCCTGGGGCGCCGCCGCGCGGCCGATCCCCGATGCACAGGCACCGGATTCCCGCGCCGCCGGGGCGACGCCGTGAGGGTTTGGGACCGAGGTCTCGCGCTCTCCCCAGCTCCAGTTCTGAGCGGATTTCAGACATTGCCGAACGAGGCGCGGGTCCCCTCTCCCGTGCGGGAGAGGGACAGGGTGAGGGGACAGGTCTTTCCGGAGAGGGCGCATCCCTCACCCCAACCCTCTCCCGCACGGGAGAGGGCGCGCGTCGCGGCCCTCAAAAGGCATTGTCTCGATCTCGTCGCTCGCGGAGGGGGAAGTGAGACGCGCGCCTGGCCGCTCTGTCTCGCCCTCCTCGCCCTCCTCCTAGCGATCCTCCCGGCCCAGGCCGGCCAGCTCGATCGAGCGGCCATCGAGAAGAACTTCCCGCCGCCGCTCGTGGTCGGCGAGAAGGATGCGGCGCTTCCAATCTGGCCGATCCTGAAGCAGCAGGCGGGCGCCTACGAGGTGTTCGCCTACGCGTTCGAGTCGGTGGATCTCGCGCCGATCCCCGGCTTCGGCGGCACACCGCCCGACCTGCTGATCGCCCTGGCGCCGGACGGGACGTTCCGGGACGTGAAGGTGATCACGCATCGGGAGCCGGTTTTTCTGGAGGGGCTCGGTTCCGAGCCGCTCTTCGCCTTCGTCGAGCAATATGCCGGGCTCTCGGCCAAGCAGGCGATTCGGGTCGGGCGGCCGAATGCCCGGGCCGCCGGAGCCGCGCCGCAGACCACCGTCGACGGGATTTCGATGGCGACCGCCTCCACCCGGGTGATCAACCAGTCGATCCTGGCCTCGGCGCTGGCGGTGGCCCGCGGCAAGCTCGGCTTCGGGGCGGGCAATGTCGGCCTCACCGTCCGCGCCAAGCCCGATCTCTACGAGCCGCTGAGCCTGCCCGACCTGCTCGCCCGCGGCTGGGTGAAGCGGCTCACCGTCACGAACGCGGATGCCACCGCCGCCTTCAAGGGGACCGGGACCGAGGCGTCCGGCGACGGACCGCCGGACGCGATCCTGACCGACCTGTACGTCGCCTATCTCAATGCGCCCACCATCGGCCGCAACCTGCTGGGCCAGGCCCGGTTCGATGCGCTGATGCGCGAACTCGGCCCCGACAACCATGCCGTGATGGTGCTGAGTGCCGGCCCGGTTGACGCCCCCGAGAACCCGGTGGGCGAGCGCTTCGTGCTCGGCGCCGTCCCGGACCGGCTGGCGATCGGCCAGGGCGGCCTGATCGTCGGCGCCCGCGACATGGCGGTGGAACGCCGCGACGCGGGCCAAGCCGAGGGATTGCCGGCCGGAAACTGGACGATCCTGCGGATCGACCAGGCCGCGGGCTTCGACCCGTCCGCGCCCTGGGCGCTGACCGAGACCATCGTGCGCGAGCGCGGGCAGATCCTGTCGGAGAAGATTGCCCGAACGTTTTCGGTCGAGACCGCGCTGCCGGAAGACCTGTTCACCCGGGTCAAGCCGGAGGACGGCCCGAGCTGGACCGACCCGTGGCGCGCGCGCGCACCCGAACTCGCGGCGCTGGCCGTGATGCTGGCGGTGCTGGTGCCGGTGCTGGCGCGCCAGCGCGGGCTGGTAGCGGATCAGCGCCGGTTCACGGCGTTCCGCCTCGCTTTCCTGGCGGTGACGCTCGGCTTCGTCGGCTGGTACGGCCAGGCGCAGCTCTCGATCGTGACCCTCGTCGGCCTCGTGCGCGCCGCGACCGCGACCCACGACTTCACCTTTCTGCTCTACGACCCGCCCTCGCTGGTGCTCTGGGCCTTCGCGCTCGCCGCGCTCGTGGCTTGGGGGCGCGGGACCTTCTGCGGCTGGCTCTGCCCGTTCGGCGCTTTGCAAGAATTTGTCGCGCTGCTGGGCCGGCCGCTGCGCATCCGGCAGGTCACTGTTCCGCCGGGCCTCGACCGGGCGCTGAGACACGTGAAATACGTCCTGCTCGCCGGCATCCTGGTGGCCGCCGCGGTGGGATCGCCGCTGGCCGACAGCCTGTCCGAGGCCGAGCCGTTCAAGACCGCCATCACCCTGTATTTCGTGCGCAGCTGGCCGTTCGTGGCCTACGCGGCCGGGCTGCTGGTCCTCAACCTCTTCGTCTACAAGGGATTCTGCCGTTACCTCTGCCCGCTCGGCGCGAGCCTCGCCCTGCTGGGACAGGTCCGGATCCTCGATTGGATCCCGCGCCGGGCCGAGTGCGGATCGCCCTGCCAGCTCTGCAAGGTCCGCTGCCGCTACGGCGCCATCGCGCCCTCCGGACGGGTCGATTACGCCGAGTGCTTCCAGTGCATGGATTGCGTGACGATCATCCACGATCCGGCGCAGTGCGTGCCGCAGGTTCTGGCCCGCAAGCGGCAGCGCAGGACCACGCCGCGCTCCGTGGTGGTGGCATGACCGGGACGCGCCGCCGCGTCCTCCTCGGTGCCCTGGGCCTTGCCGGGCTCGGCGGTGTCGCGGCCTTCCGGGCGGTTGCCGCGTCGCGGGGGCTGGCGATCCGGACCCGGGCGGGCCTCGCCTTCGGCACCACCGTGGCGCTCACCGGCGCCGGCCCCGACCCGACGGCGATCGAGGCCGCGCTCACGGACGGGTTCGCCGCCATGCGGTCGGTCGAGACGGCGGCCAGCCTGTTCCGGGCCGACAGCGCGCTCGCGCGCCTCAACCGCGACGGCGGCCTGACGGCGCCGGATCCGCACCTCGTCGCGCTGCTGCGCTTCGCCCTCACCCTGGCGGCCGAGACCGGCGGCGCCTTCGATCCGACCGTTCAGCCGCTCTGGCCGCTCTGGTCTGGCGCCGCTGCGCGGGGCGAGCGGCCGGATGCCGAGAGGCTTCGGACGACCCTGACCCGGATCGGCTGGCGCCGGGTGCGGCTCGAATCCGACCGGATTCTTTTGGAACCGGGCACCGCCCTCACCCTGAACGCCCTCATTCAGGGCTACGCCGCCGACCACGTGATGGCCGCGCTCCGCGCTCACGGCATCGCCGACGCCTTCGTGGATACCGGCGAGTTCGGCGCGCTGGGCGCGCATCCCGATGGCACGCCCTGGCGGCTCGGCCTCGCCGACCCGCGCGACCCGGCCACGCTCGCCGACGTGATCGCCCCGTTCACCGGCTTCGCCGCCACCTCCGGCGACTACAACATGCGTTTCTCGGACGACCGGGCCGACCACCACATCTTCGACCCGGCCACCGGCCATTCCCCCGGCGGCCTGTCGTCGGTGACCGTCACGGCCCCCACGGGGCTGTTGGCGGACGGGCTCTCCACCGCCTGCATGGTGCTGGGACGGGAGCGGGGTGCACGCCTCGTCGCCGCCCATCCGGGCTGCGCGGTGCGGTTCACCGACAAGGCCTGATCAGGCGCCCCGGGCGATCCAGGCGCGGGTCTGCGCCAGCACCTCGTCCGACAAGTCCGGATCGTCGCTCATCCGGGCAAAGATCACCGCGCCGACCATGGCGGCCCAGCTCCCGATCGCGGCCTGGCGGGCGGCCTTCGGATCCACCGCATCGGCGCCGTCGGCGAGCCGGGCGATCTGCCGGCGCAGGCCCTCGGTCATCGCCGCCCGCGCCTCGGGCGCCTGCCGAATCGTCTCGGAGACGAGCGCCGCCACCGGGCAGCCGTCTCCGGGATTGTCGCGATGGCCGGGGCTGAGATAGCGCGCCGCGAAGTCGGACAGCGCCGTCGGCTCGGGCTCCGGAGCCACCACCAGCTCGGCCAGCGTCGCGGCGATGAGGTCGTCCTTCGACCGGAAATGGCCGTAGAAGCCGCCATGGGTGAGGCCCGCCGCCCGCATCACCTCGGCCACCGTCACCGCCTCGAAGCCGCGGGCGCGAAACAGCCGCCCGGCCGCTTCGAGGATCCGGCGCCGGTTCTCGACCATCTGCTCGCGGCTCACCTTCATGTGCGCAATCTCACGCCTGCGGGACGAGGCTCGCTTGACCTCAATCATGATCATCATCATGTTTACGATACATGATGATGATCATGTTTAGAGATAGGGATCTCGTCCATGTCCAGCAAGCCTGCCATCCTCGTCACCGGCGCCTCCTCGGGCATCGGCGCGGTCTATGCCGACCGCTTCGCCCGGCGCGGCCACGATCTCGTCCTGGTTGCCCGGGACGCCACCCGCCTGGAGGCGCTGGCCGAGCGCCTGCGCCGGGAGGCCGGCGTCGCGGTCGACATCCTCCAGGCCGACCTGACCCGGCCGGCCGACCTCGCCGCCGTCGAAACCCGCCTGCGCGAGGATGCCCGGATCGGCGTTCTGGTGAACAACGCCGGCGCGGCGCTTCCCGGCGGCTTCGTCGGACAGGGGCCGGATCAGATCTCAGACCTGATCGCCCTCAACGTCACTGCCCTGACCCGCCTCGCCGCCGCCGTGGCGCCCCGCTTCGTCGCGTCCGGCAGCGGCGCCATCGTCAATATCGGCTCGGTGGTCGGCTTCGTCCCGGAATTCGGCATGGCGGTCTACGGCGCCACAAAGGCGTTCGTGCAGTATCTCAGCCAGGCACTCCACACCGAGCTCGGGCCGAAGGGCGTCTACGTGCAGGCGGTCCTGCCGGCCGCGACCCGGACCGAGATCTGGCAGCACGCCGGCATCGACGTGAACGCCCTGCCGGCGGTCATGGAGACGGGCGACCTGGTCGACGCCGCCCTGGTCGGCTTCGACCGGCGCGAGACCGTGACCATCCCGCCCCTGCCCGACGCGTCGCAGTGGGACGCCTTTGACGGAGCGCGGACCGCCATGATCCCGAACCTCGGCCAGGTCCAGCCGGCAGAGCGGTATCGTACCGCTGCGTGAGACGGCACGGGGGCGGTTCGTTCTAAACGGCAACCGCCCCCGGTGATCGCTCGCCCACGCCCTCGGCCCGCACGAAATCGAGGAAGGCCCGGAGCACCGGCCGCATCAACTGGCGGCACGGGTAGTAAAGGAAGAAGCCGGGGAAGCGCGGGCACCAATCCTCCAGCACGCGGACCAGCCGGCCGGAGGCGAGGTCGTCGGTCACCTGCGCCTCGAACAGGTAGGCGAGGCCGGCGCCCATCCTGGCCGCCTCTGCGATGAGGCGCATGTCGTCGAGGATCAGGCTTCCGGAGACGGAGACGGCCAGGGCCGCGCCGTCCTTCTCGAGGTCCCAGCGGTAGAGGGCGCCCCCGGCGAATCGGCGGTTGATGCAGGCGTGGTCGTGGAGATCCTGCGGCGTCATCGGCCGCGGCCGATCCGCGAAATAGGGCGGCGCCGCCACGATGGCCGCGCATTGCGCCGGCCCGAGCGGGACCGCAATCATGTCCTGCTCCAGGCTCTCCTCGAACCGGACGCCGGCATCGAAACCCTCGGCTACGATGTCGCGCAGGTCGTCCTGCGCCCGGATCTCGATGACGACATCGGGATGCGCCTGCGTGAACGACACGGCGAGCGGCAGCAGCAGCATCTCGGCGGCCGAGTGCGGCACCGAGAAGCGCAGCGTCCCCGAGAGCCGCTGCTGCGCGGCGGTGGCGGCCTCGACCGCCTCGGCGATCGCCGCCAGCGCCGGTTCGAGCCCGTCGAGCAGGCGCTGGCCGGCCTCCGTCGGGGCGACGCTGCGGGTGGTCCGGGCCAGGATCCGGATGCCCAGGCTCGCTTCGAGACCGTTGATCGCGTGGCTCACCGCCGAGACGGACAGGCCGAGATCGCGGGCCGCCCCGCGAAAGCTGCGGCGCGCCGCGACGGCGGAAAAAATCGCGAGGGCGGGGAGATCGGTGCGTTTCACTGTTGCGCAGGATAGGACAGGTTGCGCTGCAAAACACGGATTATCCTAGGGCCGGCCTCCGTGCAGAGTCCGACCGGCTTCGACCAGGGGCCTCACGAGAGACTCACATGCAACAGCGTCGACTCGGTTCCGAACTCTTCGTTTCCGCCCTCGGCCTCGGCTGCATGGGCATGAGCTTCGCCTATGGCGGCCAGCCGGAAGCGGAGGCCATCGCCACCCTCCGCCGGGCGGTCGATCTCGGCATCAATTTCTTCGACACCGCCGAGATGTATGGGCCGTTCGAGAACGAGAAGCTTGTGGGGAAGGCCCTAGCGCCGGTCCGCGACCAGGTCGTCATCGCCACCAAGTTCGGCTTCAAGATCGCCGAGACCGGCCAGGGCCGGGACCGGATCATCGGCGTCGACAGCCGGCCCGAGCATGTCCGCGCGGTGTGCGATGCCTCGCTGCAGCGACTCGGCGTCGAGGTGATCGACCTGTTCTACCAGCACCGGGTCGATCCCGCGGTGCCGATCGAGGACACGGTCGGCGCGATGGCCGATCTCGTGCGCGCCGGGAAGGTGCGCGCCCTTGGCCTGTCCGAGGCCGGCGCGGCCACGATCCGGCGCGCCCACGCGGTCCATCCGATCGCCGCGGTGCAGAGCGAGTACTCCCTGTGGAGCCGCGAGCCGGAGGCGGCCGTGCTGCCGACCTGCACCGAGCTCGGCATCGGCTTCGTGCCCTACAGCCCCCTCGGCCGCGGCCTGCTCACCGGGGCGATCCGCGACCGCGGCAGCCTCGCCGAGGACGATTTCCGCCGGACCCTGCCGCGCTTCGAGGCGGAGAACCTCGCGGCCAACCAGAGGCTGATCGATGCGCTGGCGAACCTGGCGGCCGACAAGGCCGTCACGCCCGCGCAGCTCGCCCTGGCCTGGGTGCTCCACCGGGGCGACGGCATCGTGCCGATCCCGGGTGCCCGCAAGATCCGGCACCTCGAAGAGAACGCCGCCGCGGCGGCGATCGTGCTGAGCGCGGACGACCTCGCCGCCATCGACGCGGCGACGCCGCCCGGGGCGATCAGCGGACGTCGCTACACCGACGCGGCGCTGGCTTTGGTGGAGGGCTGATCGCAGTCCGGAACCGCGGCGGCTCAGGCCCTCGCGGCCGCCGCGATGGTCTCGGCGATGGCGCGGGCCCGTGAGACGAGGCTCGCCACCTCCAGATATTCCTCCGGCGAGTGCGCCTTGCCGCCGACCGGTCCGACCGCGCAGAGCGTCGGGCAGCCGACGCTGGCGGTGAAGCCGGAATCCGCGCAGCCGCCGGCAAACTCGCCCGCGATCCGGGCGCCGTGCTGCGCGCTGACCCGCGCGTAGGTCTCGAACAGCGCGCGCGAGGCGTCGTCCTGCACGAGCGGCAGGAACTCGCCCTTGATGGTCAGTTGCGCCCGGGTATCGGGCACGGTTGAATCCGAGACGATCGCGGCGATCCGGCTCATGGCGGCGTCGCGGTCGGGCGGCGTGACGTAGCGCAGGTCGATCTCGCAGGTGGCGCGCGGCGCCACGGTGTTCACCGACTGGCCGCCCGAGATCAGCCCGATATTCACCGTGATCCCGCGGTCGAGATCGGTGATCGCGTGGAGCGCGATGATCTTGTGGGCGAGCTCCCCGATGGCGCTGCGCCCGTCGGCATAATTGCCGCCGGAATGGGCGGCCCGGCCATGGACCTCCAGGTGCATGAACACGCCGCCCTTGCGGCCGGTGACGACGTTGCCGGTCGGGCGGCCGGGCTCCGCGTTCAGCACCGCGCGGGCACCCCGGGCGGTCTCCTCGATGATCGGCCGGCAGGCGGGCGAGCCGATCTCCTCGTCGCTGGTGAATAGGCCGACCAGCGGCACCGGCGCGCCGCCGGCCCGGTGGAAGGCGGCGAGCACGAAGGCGTTCATCACCAGCCCGGCCTTCATGTCGGCGACGCCCGGCCCGTAGGCGCGGCCCTCCGCGATCCGGAACGGCCGGTGGGCGACCTCGCCCTTCGGAAAGACGGTGTCGCGATGGCCCATCAGCACGATTGGCCGGTTGCCGCCCCCGGACCCGGCGACCTGCGCCCGTAGCGCGTCGCCGTAATCCTCCATCGGGATGGTGGTGACCGAGACGCCGTGCTCGGCCAGGAAGAACGCGATGCGCGCGCCCACCGCATCGACCCCGGCCTTGTCGTAGGAGCCGGAATCGATGTTCACCAGCTCTTCGAGCAGGGCCAGCATCGCGCCCTTCTGCCCTTCGAGCCAGCGGATCGCAGCGGCATCTTTCTCGGTCATCGCAGATCCCGGTGGCTACTCGACGGTGACCGACTTCGCGAGGTTCCGGGGCTGGTCCACGTCTTTCCCCATGAACACCGCGGTGTGGTAGGCCACCAGCTGGATCGGTACCGCGTACACGATCGGTGCCACGGTGGCGTCGAGGTCCGGCATGGTCACGGTGGCCATGGTGTCGAGCCCGTGCTCGGCCGCGCCCTTGGCGTCGCCGATCAGCACGATGCGCCCGCCGCGCGCGGCCACCTCCTGCATGTTGGAGACCGTCTTCTCGAACACCGCGTCGTGGGGCGCGATCACGATCACCGGCACGCTCTCGTCGATCAGCGCGATCGGTCCGTGCTTCAGCTCGCCCGCCGCGTAGCCCTCGGCGTGGATGTAGCTGATCTCCTTGAGCTTCAGTGCGCCTTCCAGCGCCATCGGGTAGCTGGTGCCGCGGCCGAGATAGAGCACGTCGCGGGCTTTCGCGACGTCCCGGGCCAGGAGCTCGATCTCCGGCTCGCGGGCCAGCGCCTCGGCCATCAGGCCCGGGGCCTTGATCAGCGCGTCGACCAGCCGGCGCTCTCCGGCCTCATCGAGGGTGCCGCGGGCGCGGCCGGCCGCGATCGCGAGGCACAGCAGCACGGTGAGCTGGCAGGAGAACGCCTTGGTCGAGGCGACGCCGATCTCGGGGCCGGCGAGCGTCGGCATCACCACGGAGGATTCCCGCGCGATGGTCGAGGTCGGCACGTTGACGACGCAGAGCGTGTGCTGGCCCTGGCTCTTGGCGTAGCGGAGCGAGGCGAGGGTGTCGGCGGTCTCGCCCGATTGCGAGATCACGAGCGTCAGACCGTCCTTCTCCAGGGGCGCCTCGCGGTAGCGGGCCTCGGAGGCGACATCGATCTCCACCGGCAGGCGCGCGACCTGCTCGAACCAGTAGCGCGCCACAAGCCCGGCATAGAACGCCGTGCCGCAGGCGGTGATGTAGACCCGGCTGAGCTTGGCGAAGTCGAAGGGCAAAGCCTCGGGCAGCATCACCCGGCCGTTCGCCATGTCGACGTAATGGGCGAGCGTGCGGCCCACCACCTCGGGCTGTTCGTGAATCTCCTTCGCCATGAAGTGGCGGTACTCGCCCTTGTCGATCCGGTAGGCCTGCGTCGCGATCTTCTGGCGCGGGCGCTCGACCCGGGCTCCGGCTTGGTCGCGGATCTCGGCGCCGTCCCGGGTCAGGATCGCCCAGTCGCCCTCATCGAGATAGGTGATCGCGTCGGTGAACGGAGCGAGCGCCAGGGCGTCGGAGCCGAGATAGGTCTCGCCCTGGCCGAAGCCGATTGCGAGCGGCGCGCCGTGGCGGGCGCCGATCAGCAGATTCTCCTCCCCGGAGAAGATGAAGCCCAGCGCGAAGGCGCCGCGCAGCCGCGGCAGGGCGGCGGCGACCGCCTCGACCGGGCTCATCTGCCGGTCCATGTTTCGGCTGACCAGCTGGGCCACGACCTCGGTGTCGGTCTCGGTCTCGAAGACGACACCGTCGGCTTCGAGTTCGTGCTTCAATTCGCGAAAATTCTCGATGATGCCGTTATGGACGACGGCGAGGCGCTTGGTGGCGTGCGGATGGGCATTGGTCTCGTTGGGCCGGCCATGGGTCGCCCAGCGGGTGTGGCCGATGCCGGTGGTCCCGGTGAGCGGCTCCTGGACGAGCTTGGCCTCCAGGTTGACGAGCTTGCCCGAGGCGCGGCGCCGCTCCAGGCGCCCGTGCTCCAGGGTGGCGATGCCGGCGGAGTCGTAGCCGCGGTATTCGAGCCGCCGCAGGGCCTCGACCACCTGCCCCGCCACCGCGTCGCGCCCGACGATGCCGACGATGCCGCACATGGGATGTCTCTCGCTTTGACGCCCGGGTGGCCGCGCGCGGACGGGCCGCGCAAGGTCCGGGCCGTTCGCTCACCGCCGAGCCGAGCGTGACGTGTACCGGATCAGGGCCGCGCAGGGCCAGCCCCGGCTCCATGGATGTGGCTGCGCGGGTGATCGTCTCTGCACGTGTACTATAGAGGCGCGGTCCCGCGCGTGGCGATGGGCGGGTTCCGGCCCGACCAGTGGCCGGCCAGGACCGAGCCCGACAGGTTGTGCCACACGGAGAATACCGCCCCCGGTAGGGCGGCCAATGGTGAGAAATAGAGCTTGCCCAGCGCCGCCGCGAGGCCGGAATTCTGCATGCCGACCTCCAGCGCCAGGGTCCGGCAGGTGCCCTCATCGAAGCCGAGCAGGCGCCCGCTCCAGTAGCCGCAGACCAGCCCGGCGCCGTTGTGCAGGACCACCGCCAGCAATACGAGGGGCCCGACCGCGGCGATGCTCGCCCGGCTTCCGGCCACGACGGCGCCGATGATCAGCAGGATGGCGATCATCGACACGGCGGGCAGAGCCCGCTCGATGCGCCCGACGAGACGCGGCGCGAGTCGGTTGAGCGCCAGCCCCAGGGCCACCGGCGCGGCCACGATCTCCACAAGGCTGGCGAGGAGCCCCGCCACATCCACCGGCACGGCGGCATCGACGTAGAAGCGCACCAGGAGCGGCGTCGCTACGAGGCCCACCAGCGTCGAGGCTACGGCGACCGTCACCGACAAGGCGACATCGCCGCCGGCGATGTAGACCATCAGGGTGGAGCTCGTGCCGCTGGCGACGCTGCCGACCAGCACCATGCCGGTTGTGAGTTCCGTGCTCATGCCGAGGGCGTGGGCGATGGCCCAGGCGGCGGCGGGCATCACGAGGTAATGGACGACCACGCCGGCCGCGACCGGCGCGGGCCGGGCCAGGATACGGCCGAAATCCGCGGGCGTCAGCGTCACGCCGAGGGCGAACATGATCACGGCCAGCAGGATTGCGACGTGCGGGAGCACCGGCAGGAACACGTTCGGCGCAAAATAGGCCGTGGCCGCGGCCAGGACGGCGCAGACGGGAAACAAGCGGTTGAGCAGCATCGTGCGGGCCGATGTCCGGGAAGGCGGCCGTGTCCCAGGTGTGCCGATGCGCGTCAAGCGCAGGCCTGCCCGCAGGCATCGCTATCGGTTCAAGCTTCTCCCTGCCGGGGCGCCGGCGGTTATCCTGGCGCGGCCGAATCGAGTGGTGGCTATCGGGACGGGCCGACCCCTGTTCGCACGGCCGGCAAAGGTCGGAAACTGAACGGCCTCTTTAACTTTGGAAACGGACTTACGGGATCGCCCATGGGTCGGCATGCTTTGGTCGTAGCGGCGCCCAGCGCAAATACCCCTACGCCCGTCGGTAAAGATAGGTTAAGCATACCTCCGGCCGATGGTGTGGAAGCACTATGAAAACCGAGACAGATGTTACTTCGGCGACAATAGAGCGCGTCCATAGTCGGTCAATTAAGACAACATTTTTTGAGCGATTACTGGCCTATGGCTCGCTCACGTTGCTTTTGGCTGTGTTCGTCGCAGTCGTTCGCGGCCATGCAGACTGGACCAGGGTTCCGACGCTGATTTGGCTACACATCGTGACGGTTTCCGCGGCCCTTGCTCTCACCCCGATGCTGCTCCTCGGGCGGCGTGGCGTGCGCAGACACCGTATTCTCGGTTATGCATGGGTCGTGTCCATGACCGCCACGGCTCTGCTCAGCTTCGGCATCCGCGGCGGCAGCCAGGGTGGTCTGAGTGCGATCCACATCCTGTCCGTGATCGCACTCACCCAGGCTCCGATGCTGGCTTGGCACGCCCGCCTGCATCGGGTGGATTCCCATCGCTACACAGCGTTGTCGCTGATCACGGGGGCTCTCTTGATCGCGGGGTTTTTCACGTTCCCGTTCGGTCGCATGCTTGGCCGCTGGCTTTCTGCCTAATCAGTCGAGTTGAGGCGGAAACGGAACGTCCGCTTCCCCGGGGAAAGCCCAGGTCCGTCGGCACCCCGAGCCGAAAATGCCGGGCGACCGACACGGGTCGCAATCGATCATCGCACGATCGAGCGCAGGCCCCGGATCCGCGGGACTCAACGCCCGCCGCGCAAAGCCTTCTCGGCAAGCAAAGCCGCCCGTTTCAGCTTCGCCCAGCCCGGCTTCACCGCCTGGCGGCCGCGGGCGACCGCCATGGCGTCCGCCGGCACGTCATCGGTGATGACCGAGCCGGAGGCCACGTAGGAGCCCTCCCCGATCGTGACCGGGGCGACGAGTGCCGAGTTCGAGCCGATGAAGGCGCCGGCGCCGATCGTGGTCCGATGCTTGAGCACGCCGTCGTAGTTGCAGGTGATCGTGCCGGCGCCGATATTGGCCTTCGCCCCGATCTCCGCGTCGCCGAGATAGGTGAGATGCGCGGCCTTGGCGCCCGGGCCCATCCGGGCGTTCTTCAACTCAACGAAGTTGCCGAGTTCCGCACCCGTCTCCAGGACGGCATGGCCGCGCAGGCGCACGAACGGCCCGATTTTGACGCTGGCCTCCAGGGACGTGTCGGTGAGGTGGGCGAAGGCCCGTACCGTGCAGTAATCCCCGACGCGGACGCCCGGCCCGAAGACGACAAGGGGCTCCACCACCACGTCGCGTCCGAGGATCGTGTCGTGGCTGAGGAACACCGTCTCGGGTGCGATCAGCGTGGCGCCGCCCAGCATGGCGCTGCGGCGCAGCCGGGCCTGGATCGCGGCCTCGGCGATTGCGAGCTGCACCCGGTCGTTGACCCCCTGCGCCTCCGCCTCGTCCACCGGTACGACTGTCACCGAGAGACCTTCTGCGACGGCGAGCGCCACCGCGTCCGGGAGGTAGTATTCGCCGGCAGCGTTGTCGTTGCCGATGCGCCCGAGCAGCATCAGCGCGTGTTGCCCCGACAGGGCCATCAGGCCGGCATTGCACAGGGTCACGGCCCGCTCGGCCGGGCTCGCATCCTTCTCCTCGCGGATCGCCAGGACCCGGCTGCCCTCGGTGAGCACCCGGCCGTAGCCGGTCGGATTCGGGCTTTCGAACGCCAGGACGGCGACGCCTGCGCCGTTCGCCAGCGGCGCACGGAGTCTCAAAAAGGTTTCGGCACTGATCAGCGGCGTGTCGCCGAAGGCGATGACCACGTCGTCGTCTGGGGTTTCGAGCACGGCCCGGGCGGCCAATACCGCGTGGGCGGTGCCCAGGCGCTCGGCCTGCGGGAACACCTGCGCGCCCGGTGCCTCCCGGGCGATCTCGGCGGCGACATCCTCCCGGCCGGGCTCAGCGACCACGGCGATCCGGCCGGCGCCCGCCGCCTGCACGGCGGCCAGCACATGGCCGAGCATGGTCCGCCCGGCGATCCGGTGGAGCACCTTCGGCAGGTCCGAGCGCATCCGCGTGCCCTTCCCGGCCGCGAGCACGATGGCGGTGAGGCTGCGCGGGGGCGTGGCGGGAGGAGTCATCGCGGGTCCAGGCGTCGTGATTCGGCGCGCACCGGATGGGCCGGACGCCGCCGCGACGCAAGACCGTTCCGGGGGATCTCAGCGCAGAGCCAGCGCCCCGTGATGGGCCGAGCCGTGGGCGTAATGCTCCCGGCGGCGCTCGATCGAACTCGGGATCCGCAGGGATTCCCGGTATTTGGCCACGGTCCGGCGGGCGATGTCGACGCCCTCGCTGCGCAGCTTCTGCACCAGGGCGTCGTCGGACAGCACGTCGTCCGGCGTCTCGCCGTCGACCAACTGCTTGATCCGGTGGCGCACGGCCTCGGAGGAATGGGCAGCCATGCCGGCCGCGCCCGGGATCGCCGCGGTGAAGAAGTACTTCATCTCCAGGGTGCCGCGGCTGGTGCCGATCGCCTTGTTGGAGGTGACCCGGGACACGGTCGATTCATGCATGCCGATCGCCTCGGCCACCGTCTTGAGGTTCAGCGGGCGCAGATGCGTGACGCCGTGGACGAAGAACCCGTCCTGCTGGCGGACGATCTCGGTGGCGACCTTCAGGATCGTGCGGGCGCGCTGCTCCAAGGAGCGGGTGAGCCAGTTGGCGTTCTGCAGGGCCTCGGAGAGGAAGGCCTTGTCACCCTCGGCCGAGGCGCCGCGCACGACGCGCGCATAGTAGCTCTGATTGACCAGCACGCGCGGCAGGGCCTCGCCGTTGAGCTCCACCAGCCAGGACCCGTCCGGCGCCGCGCGCACGAACACGTCGGGGATCAGCACCTCGACGCCGCTCGATCCGAAGGCCCGGCCGGGCTTCGGGTCCAGCCGGCGGATCTCGCCCAGCATGTCGACGAGATCCTCGTCGTCCACGCCGCAGAGGCGGCGCAGGGCGCTGAAGTCGCGCTTGGCCACGAGGTCGAGGCGCGAGACCAGGGCCTGCATGGCCGGATCAAACCGGTCGCGCTCGCGCAACTGGATCGCCAGGCACTCGGCGAGGTCCCGGGCGGCGATGCCGGGCGGGTCGAAGCTTTGGACCAGGGTCAGCACCCGGGCCACCGTGGCGGCCTCGGCGCCGAGGCGCTCGGCCACGCCCTCGACGGTCTCGCGCAGGTAGCCGGCCTCGTCGACCGCGTCGATCAGAAAGCCGCCGATCAGCCGCTCGATCGGCTCACGGGTCGCCAAGTCGAGCTGGCTCGCGAGGTGATCGCGGAGCGAGATCTCGGCCGTCAGGGCGGCCTCGAAATCGGGCGCGTCGGAATCGAAGCTGCCGCCGCTGCTGCCGTAGGGCGGGGGCGTCAGCGAGAGCATGTCGCCCGCGGAGGATTCCTGGATCTGCGTCGGGGCGTCGTCCGGGAAGACGTTGTCGAGCCGGGTATCGAAATCGGTCTCGATCTCGCCGCGGCTCGGGTTGAGTTCAGGGGCAAGCCAGGAGTCGGACTCGGCGCCATCGGAGCCGTCGCCGGAGGCGGCCTCGTCGGACGGACCGTTCGCCTCGGCGGAGTCGGCGGTCGCGGAACCCTCGGATTCGGCGCGTTCCAGCAGTGGATTGCGCTCCAGCTCGGCCTCGACATAGGCGGCGAGATCGAGTTGCGACAATTGCAGGAGTTTGATCGCTTGCAGGAGCTGCGGCGTCATCACCAGGGCCTGGCCCTGACGCACTTCCAGCCGTTGCACCAAACTCATCAGAGGCCCCGATGCCCTTTCAGCGTGATTGACCAGCCGAGCTACGTTGCTTGCGGCATGGTTATTGCTTGTCGCGCCTCATCACCTGTAAACCGATCTCTAACCCACGTCAAAGTGCGTCGACGCGCATCGGTGTTGGCAAATGCCCGAACAGGGTGCGCGCGTGGTGCGCCGGCCACACCGGTTCTTCGCTCAGTTTGGGGCCCGGGCTTTAAGAAACGCTTCGCGTCCGCCGCTGACGGTCCGGTGCAGCCAGTCCAGACGGAATCACGCCGATTCCGTGCCGGTCAGCATGCCCATCGTGGAGCGGTCCCGCAATGTCGGGCGGGGTCTCGATCGCCGGTGCATCAGTCCTGGGCGAAAAGCCGATCGTACTCGGCTTCGGCCGGCCCGTAGGCGTCTCCGGCCAGGTCTTCCAGCTTGTCGCGGTCGGTGACGATGATTCGGCCGCGCCGGGCCCGGATCATGCCCGATCCCTCCAGCACATGCGTCGCCGTCGTGACGCCGGGACGCCGCACGCCCAGCATCATCGCCAGGAATTCGTGCGTGAGGATCAGCTCGTCCTTCTGCAGCCGGTCATGGGTCATCAGGATCCACCGGGCGAGCCGTGCCTCGATGGTCAGATCCGTGTTGGCGTAGACCGTATGCCCGACCTGGACGATCAGGCTCTGCACGTAGCGCCCGAGCAGGCTGCGCAGGGCCGGGCTCTCGGCCAGCGCCGCCTGAAGGGCCGCCGCAGGGAGCCGCAGCGCAACGAGATCGGATTGGACCAGGGCCGTGTGCGGCGTGCGGTCCGTCCCCAGCACGAGCGGCGCGCCGCACATCCCTTCATAGCCGACGACACCGATCTCGATCCGGCCCTCGACCGTGTCGGCGACCAGCGACACGATGCCTTCCTCGACGAAATACGCGTAGGTGATCGGCTCGAGCGGCAGGATCAGCAGCTCGCGCAACGGCACGGAGACGGATTCCAGCGCGGGCGCGAGGCGGGCGAAATCATCGGGTGCCATGAGACGGAGCAGACGATTGCGGACGCCCTCCTGCTTCGGTCGATCCAAGGCTCCGCTCCAAAGTCGGGGCTAGGGCGCGGACGCTCTTTCGGTCATCGGCGCTCAAGCGTGTCTGCTCACGTTGGAGTCGGGGTAAACGGCCACAGGCCGACCACAAGTGAAATTGAGCTTCCCCAGGGTCTATGTACGCTTTCAGACGATGGGCCGCCGTCGTATCAAATCTGTTCTGGCTCAACGCTGGAAACAGATTTGATATCCACGGTGGACGCTTCGCGGCCACGCTGTGATCCGCCGAACAACGTTCCGCCCCGCGCAGCGATGGCGCAGGATGCCTTGACCCAAGTTAGCGACAGTAACGATCCGATGCGGCTAGTAACTCGTTTGCCCCCGGATGCGGTGTGCCGTGCGCTATTTCACCGATTTCATCGAAGACGAAGTGCTTTCCCGGGGCGAGGAAGGCCTTGAGTTCTGCGGCCGTCACGAGGCCTGTCGATCCGCCGCGGAAGCCTTGGTGGAGGTCGCCAACGACTCGCTCCGGGTCAAGCAGAGGGCGCCCTCGGCATCCGATCTGATCGGCCTTCACTTGGAGGCGCAGGTGCGGAACGAGGACGGCGCGATCGTCTTCCGGGCTCACCTCACCCTTGTGCTGGACTGGCCGGACAGCCTGGCCGGTCGGGGCTGATCCGACGCCTTACCAGCCGCAATTGGGCATCGGCGGCTGCGGTTTGGCGAGCGCCGCCTTCTCGATCGCCACCATCGGCCCCCAGGCGTATTTTTGCGCATGCGGCGTGACGTTGGCGAACAGGCAGCCGAGCTGGAAATGGCTGGCGCCCATCTCCCCCGAGAAGCCCATGCAATCCAGGAATGTCCAGGTCTTCGGGACCGGGCTCATCGAGCGCCAGCGCGGCATCGCCACCGGCGCGCAGACTTTTACGGCCCCGGTGCCGTCATCCGCGTTCAGGGCGCTTTCCGGCGCCTGCGCTGCTGCCGGTGCGGCCAGCAGAGGCAGCGCGGTCAGGACGGCACAGAGGATGCGGGAGTAAGTCGGCTCGGGTGTTGTCATCGGGTCAGTGCATCGTCCGCCACAGGGTCGCGAGGATCGCGAAGCCGATCACGTTGTACAGGATCGCCCAGATCCAGACGCCCATCACGGCCCGGCTCGGCTCGCGGGGCCGCTGGCGGCCGAGGCGCAGGCGATGCCTATCCTCGGGCGTCGGCCAGATCGCGCTCCGAGGTGCCTTCAGCAGCCGGGTCAAGGCCTCGGGTAGGTTGAGGCCGGGCGGTGGTTCGCCGTTCATGACGGCCTCGGATGCGAGGACGGGACGGCGCGGTGCCGTCCCAGAAGAGCCTTGTAAGGACGGCCGCCCCGCGCCGGCAATGCGCCGCAGAGGCCTTTCGCCTTACAGCACCGTCCCGGGCGCCTCCGGATAGTACTGGTAGGCCCAGGTCTCGGAGAGCAGCCTGTCGCCGCTTTTCAACTTGAGCCGCATCTCGACCGGCTCGGGGCCGTCCGCAAAAATCTTCAGGAAGACCCGCCAGGGGCTCGGCTTGCCGTAGGGCGCCCAGGTCGCGCCGACCTCCTCGGCGCTGCCGCGCGATAGCGTCAGAGCCACCAGGGCCTTCTCGGGATCGAGACCCGCCAGCGCCGCGCCCTCGAATTCCAGGACGAACTGGCGCACGAGGTTCGCCCGGCCCGGGCGCCGGTCCGCCTCGGAGAGCCAGGACGCCTTGGTCGCCCGGGTGGCGACGCAGCGGGCGAGATTGGTGGCGACTGGCTCGGTCACCGGCCAGTGCAGGCGGTAGGCGAAGCTGCGCTCGGCCCCGGCGCCCGGCGGATCGGACGGCACCCACATCGCGCCGATATTGTCGTCGGTCTCCTGGTGGGTCGGGATCTCGACGAGCTGCACGCTGCCCGCTCCCCAATCGCCCTGCGGCTCGACCCAGATATGCGGGCGGTTCTCCTCGAAACCGTCGTCGATGTAGGTGTCGAAGGCCCGGTCGCGCTGGAGCAGGCCGAACCCCTTCGGTGACTTGTCCGCGAAGGCGCTGACGCTGAGGCGCGGCGGGTTGTTGAGCGGGCGCCAGATCAACTCTCCGGCGCCGGTCTGCATCAGCAGCCCGTCGGAATCGTGCACCTCGGGCCGCCAGTCGCTGGCGAGGAACCGGCTCATCCCCTCGGAATACCAGAGCATCGAGGTCAGCGGCGCGACGCCGAACCGCTCGACCGCCTTGCGGATGTAGAGCGTGCAGGCGACGTCGATCACCACGTGCGGCTCCTTCCGGGCGGTGAACCGGTAGGCGCCGGTGAGGCTCTGGCCTTCGAGCAGCGCCAGGATGGTGACCGCCCCGTCCGAGGCGGGCGACACGTAGAAGCGGGTGAAGACCGGGAATTCCTCCGTCTTGCCCGGTCCCGGCGCCGTATCGATGGCGATGCCCCGGGCCGAGGCGCCGTATTGCGCCCCGTCGCCGGCGGCGCGGAAATATGAGGCGCCGAGGAAGGCCAGCCAGTCGCCGTCGGCGCCGGGCTGGTCGGCCGGGACCTTCTGAAAGCGGACGCCGGCAAAGCCGGAGCCGTCGGGCAGATTCGTGCCGGGATTGCCGGGCGGGTAGGCGAAGAGATCGCGCGAATACAGCACCTGGCGGGCCTGGCCGCCCTCGAGCGAGAAGATCTTCACCGGATGCCGGAAGAAGTTGCCCAGGTGGAAGAAGGTGACCGGGTACGGGCTTTCCGGGAACAGCGCGTGCGCCGGTGGGTAGCGGATCTCTTGAAGGGGCCCGTAGGTCAGGGCGTCCAGGGCCGGCGAGGCCGGCGCCTCCGGGGGCGGCGCGTAGGGCCGGTCGCGCAGGGTGCGGGCCAGTCCCTTCAGGCGCTCGAAATCCATCGGCTCCGGCGGGTCCAGGCGCGGGCCGCCGGACGCGGCAAGGGCCGGGCGCGCAAGGGGCGAGAGGGCCAGCAGGCCCACAGCAGTCAGGGCGCGTCGCGTGATCAAGCTCGAACCTCCGGGAATCGCCGGTCCGATGACCCGCCCCGCCCTCTAGTCACGCTTGCCTGACCACACAATTGATCGCGGAGTCGGCCGAGGTTCAGCTTCGTGGGCCGCAGGCGTTGGTGGGACCGTTGGTCTCCCAGAGCGCGGCGCCGCCCCCGGGGGCGCACTGGCCCGGCAGCGCCAGGGTGATCAGCTTGGATAGAGTGCGGTCCTCGTCCTCGCCGTAGCCGATCTCCCCGACCATGCGGCCGGTCTTGTCGAACAGCCCGACGGTGGCGGAATGCTCCATCGTGTAGTCGCCGCCCGGGACCGGCACGCGCTTGTAGGCGACGTGGTAGGCGTCGGCCATGCGGGCCACCTGCTCGGGCGTCCCGACGAAGCCGCGGATCCGCGGATCGAAAGCGGTCAGGTACTCCCGCAGGCTCTCGGGGGTGTCGCGTTCCGGGTCCAGGGTGACGAACACGACGTTGATGCGCTCGGCGTCGCGGCCCATTCGGCCGAGCGCGCCGGACAGCGTCGTGAGCGTCGTCGGGCAGACCTCCGGACAGTGGGTGAAGCCGAAGAACAGGGCCGCCGGCTTGCCGAGCAGGTCGGCCTGGCTCACCGGCTTGCCGTCGAGATCCGCCATGGCGAAGCTGCCGCCGACCCGGCGCGGATGGCTGAAGTGCGAGCCCTGCTGCAGGACGATCGCCCCCGTCCCGGTGGCGACCAGGGCGACGATGGCGGCGGACGCGATGAGGGTGAGCGGGCTCGGTGCCATGCTGGGACCTGCGACGGGAGCGTCGATGGCGACGATATGGGGTCGGGATCGCGACGCGCGATGCCGCTGCGGCGAGGCGGCCCCCCGGATCCGCGGGGAACATGCTTCTACGAGCCCGGTTGGCGGTAGACCAGCGGCCGCAGCCTTCCACGCCGGAGGGGCCGTCGCCGCAGCGGCAAAACCTCTGCCGCCGCAACGACCTGAGCGGGCTCGGCCGAGGCCGGCTTCCTCGGGCAACCCGCATGGAAGCCGCCCCGCATGGCCCAGCAGATCCCCGTCGACCCGAAGGCCCGCGCCGACGATCCGGTGCGCGATGCCGAGCGCGATGATTCCACCCACGCGATCACTGGCGACGTCGCCTATCGGCGGCTCGTTCTGGTCAACGCCGTGTTCGTCGGGGAGCCCGGGGCCGGCGACCGCGGCTGGGTGCTGGTCGATGCCGGCGTGATGGGCGGCAAGGGCGCGATCACGGCGGCCGCCGAAAAACGGTTCGGCGCGGGCGCGCGGCCTTCCGCGATCGTGCTGACCCACGGCCATTTCGATCATGTCGGCGTGCTGGAGGACCTCGCCGAAGAGTGGGACGTCCCGGTCTTCGCGCACGCGCTGGAGCGGCCCTATCTCGACGGCAGCGCGGCTTACCCGGCTCCCGATCCCAGCGTCGGCGGTGGCTTACTGGGCCGCCTGTCGCCGCTCTTCCCGACGAAACCGGTCGACGTATCCGCGCGCCTGCAGCTCCTGCCGGAAGACGGCTCCGTGCCGCCGATGGCCGGCTGGCGCTGGATCCACACGCCCGGCCACGCGCCGGGCCATGTCTCGTTCTGGCGCGAGTCCGACCGCACCCTGATCGTCGGCGATGCCTTCGTCACCACGGCGCAGGAATCGGCCTACGCGGTGGCGTTGCAGGAGCCGGAACTGCACGGGCCGCCGATGTATCTGACGATCGATTGGGGCGCGGCGCGCGACTCGGTTCGGGCGCTCGCCGCCCTCGAACCCGAGCGCGTCATCACCGGCCACGGCCGCCCGCTCCAGGGCGCCGAAATGCGCCGGGCGCTCCAAGCTCTGGCCGCGGATTTCGACCGGGTCGCGGTGCCGAAGCACGGGCGCTACGTGGAGGCACCGCTGCGGGCCGCGGACGGCTCGGCCTACGCGCTGCCGGACTGAGAGCCTGTTTGACCGGTCTTTCCTCTTCTCGACCTCATCCTGAGGTGGCGTAGCGGAGCGAAGCCTTCGAAGGAGCCCTCCAGGGATCGCGCGGCAGGTTGGAGGGCTCCTTCGAGGCTGCTGCGCAGCACCTCAAGATGAGGGGACAATTGGGATACACGTCAGTCAGAACCGTCACGCGACTGCGATCACGCAGTCAAATAGGCTCTGAAACGCGGGCGCGAGATTTTTCCGCGAAGCCGCGTTTCGAGGACTGAAAATCGAGGGATCGTCGCCCGCGCCATCATGGTCGCGCGGTCCGAAAAAATTATGGTCGGAGTGGCCGGACTTGAACCGACGACCCCCTGTCCCCCAGACAGGTGCGCTACCGGGCTGCGCTACACTCCGATGCCCCATGGGCTCGGCGCTCTTAGCCGTCGCGCCCCGCCCGCGCAAGCCCTTCACGCCGGATCGGCGGCGCTGGCCCTCTTTGCCTGAGACGGTTACGGGGAGCGTCCGCTGCTCCCAGCGCGCCGAACGCTCGCGCCACGCCTTCGAGGACCATGACGGACCGACCGATCGCCTTCGATCTCACGCGCCTCGTCACGCGGCTGCGCCACGCGAGCCCGTCGGGGATCGACCGGGTCGATCTCGCCTATGCGCGTCACTTCCTGGGCCGCCCGGGGCCGAGCGTCGGCGTGGTGTCCACGGCTTACGGACCGCGGGTGCTCGACCGCGCGCGCGCCCTCGCCATCGTCGAGGCCGTGGCGGCCGGCTGGGTCGAGGACCGGGACGCGCTGGCGGATCCAATCTATTGCGGGCTTGCGGCGCGGCTTGGTGCCCCGGTGGCGGTTGCTTCGTCCGCTCCGGCATCGCGGGCCGGCAGCACGCAGCGGCGCCGGATCCAGGCCCGGACGGCGGCCGACATCGCCCTGCGCGGGCGCCCGCTCTCGGTCCTGCCCCGCGACGCGCTCTACCTGCACACCTCGCATTTGCGCCTCGACAATCCGGGCCGGTTCGATTGGCTCTACGACCGGCGGGACGTGCGCGCCGCGTTCTTCGTCCACGACCTCATCCCGATCACCCATCCCGAATACGGGCGCGCCGGCGAGGCCGACCGCCACCGGGTCCGGATGCGCACCATCGGCCGGCACGCCGCCGCGATTCTCGTCAACTCCGCCGATACCGGCGCCCGCACCCTCGATCACTTGTCCGCCGAGGGATTCGGCCGGCCGCCGGTGGCGGTGGGCCATCTCGGGGTCGAGCCGGCCTTCGGGCGTGCGGGGCCGCGGTTCCAGCCCGACCGTCCGACCTTCCTGGTCTGCGGCACGATCGAGTCGCGCAAGAATCACCTGCTGCTGTTCCAGCTCTGGCGCGTCCTGGCCGAGCGGCACGGGGCCGCGACGCCGCGTCTGGTCGTGGTCGGGCGCCGGGGCTGGGAGGCCGAGAGCGCCATCGACATGCTCGAGCGCTGCCCTGGCGTGCGGGCCCATACGGTCGAGGTCACGGGCCTCTCGACGCACGGCCTCGCGGCGCTGACCCGGAGCTGCACCGCCCTGCTGATGCCCTCGTTCACGGAGGGCTACGGCATTCCGATCGTCGAGGCGGCGGCCTCCGGCCTGCCGGTGGTCGCCTCGGACATCCCGGTCCATCGGGAAATCGCCGGCAATTTCGCCCTGTTCCGCGATCCCCTCGACGGCCCGGGTTGGCTGGCGGCGATCGAGGCGCTCGCCCAGCCGGACGCGCCGCTGCGGGCCGAGCTCGCCGGGCGGCTCGACGGCTATGCGCCGCCGAATTGGGACGCGCATTTCGCGGCCGTCGGCCCGACGCTCGCGGCGATCTGACCGGACCGGCAGCAGCGCCGCGAGTTGCGCCGCTCCGGCCTGACGAATAAGGGAAAGCGTCAGCCCTTAGGGTCGGCCCCGGGTTGGGCGGAACGGAGATCCAGTCGATGCAGGTGGTCGATCTCGATCGCGAGACGGTCAAGCGCGGGTTGAGCGATGGCACAATGCTGATCATCGACGTGCGCGAGGACCATGAATACGAGGCTGGACACATTCCCGGCGCCGTTTCGCATCCGCTCTCCACCTTCGATCCGCAGGCCGTGGCGGCCTTGATCGCCTCGGATGGCCGCCGACCGGTCCTGTCCTGCGGCTCCGGTGTCCGCTCGGTCCACGCTCTTATGGCGGCCCGGAAGGCCGGACTCGACATCTCCGAGCACTACAAGGGCGGCTTTAAGGATTGGTACGCGGCCGGCGAAGCAATCGAGTAGCCGTATAAAACAATCCGCCCTCTTCGGGCCGCGATGTGCGCTCTCGCACAAGAAGCAATAGGGCGCGCGGGTTAGGGCGCGTCCACCAGGACTCATCGTCAAGCTTCGGTTCGACCGACGGGTCGGCCAACGGACAGCAGGACCCGATGCGCAGCCGGCTTTCCAGCCTCCTCCCCGTGCTCTCCGGTCTCGCTGCCGGCTTCCTGGTTGCGGGTCCTCTCGCACCGATCGCACACGCCCAGGCACCGGGCGGGCCCCCGCCCAAGGTCACCGTGGCCAAGCCGGTGGTGCGCGAGATCGTCGAGCAGGACCAGTATACCGGCCGCTTCGACGCGATCGATTACGTCGAGGTCCGGGCCCGGGTCACCGGATACCTGGAGAAGATCAACTTCACCGACGGCCAGACGGTGAAGAAGGGTGATCTGCTGTTCGTGATCGATCGGCGCCCCTACAAGGCGGCCCTGGAGCAGGCCCAGGCCGCCCTCGCCTCCGCCAAGGCGCGCCAGTCCTTCTCGCAGACCGACTTGGAGCGCGCCCAGACCCTCTCCCGGAGCGGCAACATCTCTGAGCAGGTCACCGACCAGCGCCGGCAGGCCTCGCTGACCGCCCAGGCCGATGTCGACAGCGCCCAGGCGGCGCTGAACAATGCGCAGCTCAACTACGACTTCAGCGAGGTCAAGGCGCCGGTCAACGGCCGGATCAGCCGGCGGCTGGTCACCGAGGGCAACATCGTCAGCGCCGACCAGACGATGCTGACCACGATCGTGTCGCTCGACCCGATCTGGTTCAGCTTCACCGTCGATGAGAAGTCGTTCCTGAAGTACCAGAGCAGCCTCGGCATCGGCATGGGCCAGACCCAGCAGGGCAAGGGCGTGCCGATCATGATCGCCTTGTCCGGCGAGGCGAAGCCGACCCGCAAGGGCACCCTCGACTTCGTCGACAACCGCGTCGACAACGCCACCGGCACGATCCTGCTGCGCGCCACGGTCCCGAACGCCGACCAATACATCAAGCCCGGCCTGTTCGGCATCGTGTCGATGCCGGCCACCAAGCCGTTCCAGGGCGTGATGATCCCCGACGAGGCGGTCGCCGCCAACCAGGACAAGCGCATCGTCTACGTGCTCGGGCCCGACAACGTGATCCAGCAGAAGGACGTGGTGCTGGGCCCGAAGGTCGACGGCTACCGGGTGATCCGCAGCGGCCTGAAGGGCGACGAGAGCCTGGTGGTCAACGGCATCGCCCGCGTCCGTCCGGGGGCCAAGGTCACCCCAGAGACGGTCGAGCTGCCCCCGAGCAAGACGTGAGCCGGACCGGCTCGATACGACTGCATCCGCGCGCGCCGCGCCGCGTGCGCCGCACCGACGACGCAGGGCCCCGACCGGGTGACCGGCGGGCCTCAGAGGTTTGACCGATGCGTTTCGCCCACTTCTTCGTCGATAGGCCGATCTTCGCGTCGGTCACGTCGATCGTCTTCCTGATCCTCGGCTTCGTCGCCTACGAGAGCCTGCCGGTCTCGCAATACCCGGAGATCGTGCCGCCGACCGTGACCGTGCGCGCCTCCTATCCGGGCGCCAACGCCGAGACTGTGGCCGCCACGATCGCGACCCCGATCGAGCAGGAGGTCAACGGCGTCGACAACATGCTGTACATGACGTCGTTGTCGACCAACGACGGCAACATGCTGCTGACCGTGACCTTCAAGGTCGGCACCAACCTCGATATCGCCAACGTGCTGGTGCAGAACCGGCTGTCGGTGGCGCAGCCGCGCCTGCCGCCGGACGTGCGCAACCTCGGCGTCACCGTGCGCAAGGCCTCGCCCGACCTGATGCTGGTCGTGCACCTGCTCTCGCCGAACAAGACCTACGACCAGAACTACCTCGCCAACTACATCTACCTGAACATCCGCGACGAGCTGCTGCGCCTCGACGGCGTCGGCGACATCACGGTGTTCGGCGGTAACGAGTATGCCGAGCGTATCTGGGTCGATCCGAACAAGCTCGCCGCCTACGGCCTCTCGGTCACCGACGTCACCACGGCCCTGCAGGAGCAGAACGTCCAGGTGGCCGCCGGCCAGCTCAACGGGCCGCCCGCCGCCAAGGGCGAGGCGTTCCAGCTCGTCGTGCAGTCACAGGCCCGCTTCAAGACGCCGGAACAGTTCGCCGAGGTGATCATCAAGGCCCAGGACGGGCGCCTCGTCCGGGTCAAGGACATCGCCCGCGTCGAGATGGGCCAGAAGGACTACACCACCAACTCCTACCTCAACGACACCCCCGCGGTGGGCATCGGCGCGTTCCAGCGGCCCGGCACTAACGCGCTCGAGGCGGCCACCTCGGTCAAGCAGGTGATGGAGACGGTCAAGAAAAACTTCCCGCCGGACGTCGAATACCGCATCGCCTACAACCCGACCGAGTTCATCGAGGAATCGATCCAGGAGGTCTACAAGACGCTGTTCGAGGCGGTCGGCCTCGTGGTGATCGTGGTGCTGGTGTTCCTCCAGAGCTGGCGCACTGCCCTGATCCCGGTCATCGCGATCCCCGTCTCGCTGATCGGCACCTTCGCGGCGATGGCGGCGTTCGGCTTCTCGCTCAACAACCTGACCCTGTTCGGTCTGGTGCTCGCCATCGGCATCGTGGTCGACGACGCCATCGTCGTGGTGGAGAACGTCGAGCGCAACATGGCCGAGGGGCTGTCCCCGGGCGATGCTGCGCACAAGACCATGGACGAGGTCGGCGGCGCGGTCATCGCCATCGCCCTCGTGCTCGCCGCGGTGTTCGTGCCGACGGCGTTCATCCCGGGCATCTCGGGCCAGTTCTACAAGCAGTTCGCACTGACGATCGCGGCCTCGACCCTGATCTCGGCGTTCAACTCGCTGACCCTGTCCCCGGCTTTGTGTAAACTGCTGCTCGTGCCGCACCATGCGCGCAAGGAGCCGAAGTTCTTCCTGACCCGGTTCGTCAATTGGCTCGCCAACGGCTTCAACCGAGCCTTCGACGCCACGTCGGACTTCTACGGCCGGACGATCCGCGTGCTCACCGGCGGGTTCGTGGGACTGGCGGCGATGCTGGTGGTCTACGCCGCGGTGATCGCCGGGACCCTGCACCTCGCGCAGACGACGCCGACGGGCTTCATTCCGGACCAGGACCAGGGCTACCTGATCGGCGTCGTCCAGCTGCCCTCCGGCTCCTCGCTCGATCGCACCACCGACGTGATTCTGCGGGCCGCCAAGCAGGCCAGGACGGTGCCCGGCGTCGCCAACGCGGTGATCATTGCTGGCTTCGACGGAGCGACCTTCACCAACACCACCAATGCCGGCGTGATGTTCCTCACCCTCACGGGGGCGAAGGAACGCGCCGGTCAGGGGCGTAGCGCCGGGGTGATCACCGGCGAGGTGCTGAAAGCCACCTCCGACATCCAGGAAGCCCGGGTGATCGTGATCCCGCCGCCGCCGGTGCGCGGCCTCGGCAACGGCGGCGGTTTCAAGATGCAGATCGAGAGCCGCCAATCCTCGGAGATCGGCCCGCTCATGGCCGCGGCCGGCGAGGTGATCGGCCAGGCGAACCAGAGCGCCGATGTGCAGCGGGTGTTCACGACCTTCGACAACGCGACGCCGCAGCTCTTCCTCGACATCGACCGCACCATCGCGCGGATGCTGAACGTGCCGCTCGCCAACGTGTTCTCGTCGGTCCAGGCGGATCTCGGCGGCACTTACGTGAACGACTTCAACACGCTCGGGCGCATCTACCAGGTGCGCCTGCAGGGCGACGCCGCCTTCCGCTCCTCGATCCAGGACATCTCGCAGATCAAGGTGCGCTCCTCCACGGGTGCGCTGGTACCGATGGGCACCCTCGCCTCGGTGCGCGACGTGACCGGCCCACAGATCGTCCAGCGGTTCAACCTGTACTACTCGGTCCCCATCCAAGGCGTGGCCAAGCCCGGCGTCTCGACCGGACAGGCCCTGACCGCCATGGAGGAGATCGCCAAGAAGGTGCTGCCCGAGGGCTACGCCTACGATTGGACCGAGATCGCCTTCCAGCAGAAGGCTGCGAGCGGCACCGCCGGCGCCGTCTTCGCCCTGGGCGTGCTGCTGGTCTTCCTGGTGCTGGCCGCGCAGTACGAATCCTGGGCTCTGCCGCTGGCGATCCTGCTGGTGGTGCCCACCGGCGTGCTCGCCGCGCTTGCCGGCGTGCAGTTCCGGGGTCAGGACAACAACATCCTGACCCAGATCGGCTTGATCGTGCTGATCGGCTTGGCTGCCAAGAACGCGATCCTGATCGTCGAGTTCGCGCACGACATCGAGCAGCGCGAGCGCCGGGGCCCGGTGGAGGCGGCGGTGGAAGCCTGCCGGCTGCGCCTGCGCCCGATCCTGATGACCGCCTTCGCGTTCATCCTCGGCACCCTGCCGCTGGTGATCGCCACCGGCCCCGGCGCCGAGATGCGCCAGGCCCTGGGCACGGCGGTGTTCTTCGGGATGATCGGCGCGACCTTCTTCGGCCTGTTCCTCACCCCGGTCTTCTACGTGGTGATCCGTCACTTCTCGCTCTGGCTCGGCCGCCTGCGGGGCAAGTCCTCCCACGGCGACCATGGCGGAACGGCCGCAGCTCACGGCTGAGGCGAGCCCGGCCCTCAGCGATGACGCGATCCTGGAGCCGCGCCCGACCCTGACCGGTCGGGCGCGGCTTCGTTTGTGACGGCACACCGAGTCCCGTGTAGAGGCGTGTCATGCACGTGCTCGGCCGCCTCTTCCTCGGAGCCTTCGCGCTCCTCCTCGCCGTCCCGGCCGGCGCAGCGATTCTCCTGCTGGCGCTCCTCGTCGATCCGACCGCCAATGCCTGGCTGACCAATGGGGCGCTCGCGAGCGTCGACATGGCCCTGTCCGATCTCTCGGCGGGGCTGCCGCCGGAGGGGCTAGCACTGCTGATCGCCGGCCTCGCCCAGGCTTTGTTCGTCCTGCTGTTCGTGCCGCCGGCTCTGGTCGGGTTCGCCGGCGAGATGTTTTCGCGCCGCGGCTTCCTCTGGTACGGCGCCGGGGGCGGCCTCTTGACCGCCGCCCTGCCCTGGCTCGTCCGCGGTGCTGTGCGCCCGGCGGCGACGGGCGCCGACCCGGGGCTTCTCGCCGCCGAGGCGCGGCTGACGCTGATCCTGTTCGTCGTCGGCGCCAGCGCCGGCCTGGTCTACTGGCTGGTCGCCGGACGCTGCGCCGGGTTCTCCCGGCCCGAACGGCATGCCGGAGGCGCATGATCGCTTGGTCCGGTGTCGGACCGTCCGCGCTTGGCCGCGGGCGCCTCCGCGCGGTAGAGGAAAGCCGTCACGAAGCGGATTCCGATGCTCGCCCTGCGCTCCCTCGCCTTCAACGTCTGCTTCTACGCGGTGACGACGCTGCTGGCGCTGGGCGGCCTGCCCACGCTGGTCTCCCGCCGCGCGGTGCTGCGGCTCGCCCGGCTCTGGGGCCGGATTACCCTGTGGCTGCTGCGCGTGGTCGCCGGCATGCGGGTCGAGTTCCGCGGCCTCGAGAACATCCCGAAGGGGCCGCTGCTGGTCGCGGCCAAGCACCAATCGGCCCTGGAGACCCTGGCGCTCTGCACGGTGTTTCCGGAATTCGCCTATATCCTCAAGCGCGAGCTGCTGCTGATCCCGCTGATCGGCTGGTACCTGTCGCGCAGCGGCATGGTGGCGATCGATCGCTCCAAGGGCGCCCGTGCGATGAGCCTGATGAATGCGGCCGCGGCCGACGCCATCCGGGATGGCCGGCAGCTCATCATCTTCCCGGAGGGGACGCGCCGCGCGGTCGGGGCGCCGCCGGCCTACAAGCAGGGCCTGTCGCATCTCTACACGGCCCTGAAGGTGCCCTGCCTGCCGGTGGCGCTGAACACTGGCCAGTTCTGGGCGCGCAACAGCCTCGTCCGCCGGCCCGGTACGGCGGTGATCCAGTTCCTCGAGCCGATCCCGCCCGGCATGGGCCGCCCGGAATTTCAGGCGCTGGCGCAGGAGCGGCTGGAGGCGGCTTCGAACGCCCTGCTTGAAGGCGGCCCGAAGGATTCTGCGCCCCAGAGCGCTTCGTCATCGGCCGCCGAAGCGCCCGTGGGCGCCGCACCCCGCCGCTGATTTTTTGGAGACGGCAAAGGCCGATTCCATAGGCCCCGGTGCTACGCGGCGGCCAGGGCTGCTGCTTGTGGATAACCCACCCGATCACCACATTCCTCCGTAGGAACGTTGCGCTTGACGCTTGTGGATATCGCGCGGTAGGTTGGAACAAATGGCGAACAGAAGAGCCCTGTCCTGGTCAGCCGCGCTTCGCGACCTGAAGGACGATCGCACGCGGAGACAGGATGTGCGTGAAGAACGCCTCAAGACGACCGCAGGCCTGCGCGGCACGCCGGCCCTCCCCCTCTCGGCTTGGCGCGGGCGCTCGGGCCGGCGCTACGTGGTCGGGGTCCATCCGGCCGGCGCCTTCGACCTCGACGAAATGGCGGAAGCCGTGGTGATCGCCGTGCGCCGTGATGACACCGGCATCGCCGAGATGGTCTCCGTGGCCACCTCGAACGAGAGCCCGCGCGACCACCTCCGGCGGACCTGGCTCGATCGGGTGCGCAACAGCGGCGCCACCGAACTGCACGTCCATCGCCTGGCCGACGACGCGGCCGAGCGGGTAGCGATCGTCAACGACTTGCAGCTCGACACGGTCGAGCCCGCCCAGGTCTGATCGAGAAATCGAGTCTGATCGAGAAATCGAATCCCGAGGGGCGGATCTGTCCGCCCCATGGTCGACCGATTCAAGCGCTGCCCCAGTTTCGCCCCGTGCATGGCCTCAAGGCGGGGCCTCTTGCCCCCGAACCGGGGCGGATGACGGGGAGCGGAGCGCATGGTTCAGGATCGAACGCAGCCGGGCGGTGATGCGCAGGCCTCACTGGCGCAGACGGCGCGGCGGTTCCGGCTGGGGCTGTTCCTCCCCTACATCCTGCTCGCGCTGCTGGTGGTCGCCTGGTCTGTCGCCTGGTTCTGGATCCGGGGGCGCGCCGCCACCGAGATCGATGGCTGGATCGCCCGCGAGGCGGCAGCCGGCCGCACCTGGACCTGCGCCGACCGGTCGCTCACCGGCTACCCGTTCCGCATCGAGCTCCGCTGCAGCGCCGTGACCCTCGACCGGTCCGACGGCCGTTTCCGCCTCGGCCCGTCCACCGCGGTGGCGCAAGTCTACCAGCCGCGCCTGGTGCTGTTCGAGAGCGCCGGGCCGTTCCATGTCGAGCAGGGCGCGCTCACCGGTGATGCGTCCTGGAGCAAGCTCCAGGGCAGCATCCACGGCGCGTCGGACGGCTTCACCCGCGCTTCGCTGGTGGTGGACGGCCCGAACGTTACCGTCACCGGCGCTGATCCGGGGCCGATCGCGGTCGCGGGCCAGCATCTGGAGCTGCACGCGCGGCCGACCCCCGGCCGCTACGAATCCGAGGGCGCGGTCGATGTGAGCCTGCGTCTGGCCCAGGCCGCCGTGCCGCAGCTCGACGCGCTCACCGGCAATCCCGCCCCGGCCGATCTGTCGTTGGATGCTACGCTCACCCAGGCCACTGTCCTGCGGACCGGTCCCGTGCCGCGGGAGCTGGAGCGCTGGCGCCAGGCCGGCGGTACGCTTGATCTGACGGCTCTGTCGCTCGCCAAGGGCGACCAGCGCGTGCAAGCGAAGGGCACGCTCGCTCTGGACGATACACACCGCCCCGTCGGGCAGCTCGATCTGCGGGCGGCGGGGGTGGATGCCCTGATTGGCAGCGTCGTCGGGCAGCGCTTCGGGTCTGAGAAGGGGGCGCTGGTCGGCCAGCTGGTCGGCGGCCTGCTGGGGCTGGGGCGGCAGCCCGACCGGGATGCGCCGGCGGGTGCGGCGCCGCTCAAACCCTTGCCGCCGCTGAAGTTTGTCAACGGGCGGATCGTGTTCAGCGGCTTCCCGATCCCCAATCTCTACCTGCCGGTCCTGTACTAGATCGGCTACAGGACAGCCATGACAGCCCCGATCCCTCCGGCCCGCGTCAAGATCTGCGGGCTCAGCACGCCAAAGACCCTCGAAGCCGCGTTGACGGCGGGCGCGGATTGGATCGGGCTCGTCCACTTTCTTCGAAGTCCCCGCCACGTTTCCTTCGAACAGGCTTCGAAGCTGTCCGCCCAGGCCCGCGGCCGGGCCGAACGCGTCGTGCTGCTGGTCGATCCGGATGATGCTTTGGTCCAGGCGGCGGTCGAGGCCATGGATCCGGACCTGATCCAGCTCCACGGGCGCGAGAGCCCGGAGCGGGTGGCGGCGATCCGGGCGCTTTCCGGCCGGCCGGTGATGAAGGCGATCGGCGTCGCGACCCGGGCCGACCTCGACGCGATTCCGGCCTATGCCGGGGTGGCCGACCGGATCCTGCTCGATGCCAAGCCGCCGCCGGGGGCGGCGCTGCCCGGGGGCAACGGCCACCGATTCGACTGGGCGATCCTGGCCGATGCCGAATTGCCCGACGGCACCATGCTGTCCGGTGGGCTGGACGCCTACAATGTCACGGAGGCGCTCACCAGCACCGAGCTCGGCGCTGTGGATGTGTCCTCGGGGGTCGAATCGGCGCCCGGCCTGAAAGATCCGGACAAGATCGCGGCCTTCGTGGCCGCGGTACGGGCGGCCCGCTGAGGGCCTCCGTTCAGCGCGGTGCCGGCAGGGCGGTGCGGCCGGTATTGGGCACCGTGTAGGCCGTGCCCTGCGTCTCGCTCTCGGGGGCGTAGGCACGCAGACGGTTGGCCTCGCGGCGGTGGTAGCGGACATTCGCCCGGGTCTTGCCCTGGCCGAGCCAGGTGAAGACGCCGCCCACCACGATGCCGAGCGCCACCGCGCCGAACAGGATCGCGTAGAGCGGCAGGTTCACGCTGAACACCGGGGCGTCCGCATTGAACGGATCGAAGGAGAGCGGCACCGGTGCCCGGTTGGCCACTGCCAGCAGGATTACCAGGGCCGCGATCGGCAGCAGCACGAGGCTCTTCAGAAAACGGATCATCGCGCTCACAGACCTTTTCCTACTCGGCGGCCGACGCGCTCTCGCCGATGCCCGCGGCGTTGAGGCGCTGGCGCATCTCCTTCCCGGTCTTGAACACGGGAATCGCCTTCTCGGACACGGCAACGGCTGCGCCGGTGCGCGGGTTGCGTCCCTTTCGCGCTTCCCGGCGCTTCACCGAGAAGGCGCCGAAGCCGCGCAGTTCCACCCGGTCGCCCCGGGCCAGCGCGTCCGAGATGGTGTCGAGGATCGCGTTGACCAGGATCTCGACGTCGCGCTGGTAGAGATGCGGGTTCTGCTCGGCGATCTTGAGGACGAGCTCCGACTTGATCATGGCGTCTGGTCTTCTCGGGGGATCGGGGCGGGCTTCGGGTGCGGGGGCGCTCAGGGTTCCGGGCGCCACAGGACGAGCAGGCCGCCGCTCGCGGTCTCGGCCTGGGTGCCGACGGCCCGCAGCCGCCCGGCGAGCCCGTCGAGGCCCAGGAGGTCCGCACCGATGCCGGCAGCCGACCAGAGCGAGAAATCGCTCTCCTTGCTGGGCTTCCAGTCCTTGATCGGCAGGTCCTTCGGCACGCCCCGGTTCGCCTCCAGCCAAGCCACGGCCTGGCGCTCGCCGCCGAGCTCGTCCACCAGCTTCAAGGGCACGCTCTGGCGGCCGCTGAAGACCCGCCCGTCCGAGACGGCGGTGAGCTGGCCGGCATCCATGCCCCGGCGCTCGGCCACCAGGCCCTTGAACCAGGCATAGGTGTCGCCGACCACGGCAGCGAGGGCGGCGCGCGCCTCCGGGGTGGTGGGGGTGAAGCCCGAGGGCTCGGCCTTGAGCGGCGAGGATTTCACCGACTCGACCTTGACCCCGACCTTGTCGAGCAGGCCCGACAGGTCCGGGTACTGGAACAGCACGCCGATCGACCCGACCAGGCTGGTCTCGCGGGCGACGATGTGGTCGGCCGCGATGGCGGTGATGTAGGCGCCCGAGGCCGCGGTGCCGTCCACGAAGGCCACGATCGGCTTCTTGGCGGCCAGCGCCCGCAGGTTGCGGAAGATCTCTTCGGAACCGGTGGTGGTGCCGCCCGGTGAGTTGATCGAGACGACCACGCCCTTCACGGCGTCGGACTCGCCGACCCGCTTCATCAGCTTGGCAGTCGATTCGCTGCCGGCGATGAAGCCCGAGACGGAGATGCGGGCGATCTGTGGGCCGACCGCGAAGGCGCCGTCGGCGCCGGCCCGGACCCGGTAGCCCAGCGCGCCCACCGCCACGATCAGGCCGCCGATCCCGAGCACCCGCCACAGGGACAGCCTGCGGCGCAGGCGCCGGCGGTCGATCAGCAGTTCGGCGTCGGCTGCCATGCGGTCGCTTCCCTTCGCCTCCCCGGATCGGCCCCGTGATGGGGTGCGGGGGCGAGGCCCCGCGCCGGGCAAGTCCTTGGTTTCCTTTGCCTCGCGCGGCCGGAGCCGCCCGAGGCCGGTGTTCTAGAGCATTTTCCGCGGGCCTGGATATGGGCCGCGCGAAGAAAATGCGGGGCCCCCGGGCAGACCCTCAAGCCGGGCTGCCGTCAGGCGGCTCGCGTGCTCACGGTCGAGGTCGGTAATCCGTAGGACGCGTCGCGTTCCGGCCAGGACCCGGGCAGCGCGCCTCACGAAGATGGATCCCAGGGGTCAATGACAGTGAGGCCGGCCGCCGCGAACGGGGCGGTATCGCGGGTGGCGACGGTCAGTCCGTTAGCGAGGGCGACCGCTGCGATGCAGGCATCGGCGGTCTCGATTCCGCTCCCTGCCTTGCGTACCCTCGCCAGCAGTTCGGCATAGGCGGTCGTGCAAGCCAAGTCGAACGGCAGGACACGCCCGACAAACATGGGCAGCACGCCCCGCTCCAGGTCCTCATGCAGTGTCGCTCTGCGCTTTCCGGCCGGTAGCAAGGTTACGCCGGCGCGCAGTTCGGCGACGGTCATGGCAGACAGATAGAGTGTTTCCAGAGGTTGCCTGTCGATCCATTCGATGACGCGGGCCTCGGGCGCATGCCGGAGCGGCTCCGAAACCACGTTCGTATCGAGGAGGATCATTCAAAGCACGCTGCACGGGCCGGGGTTGTGTCGCGCACGCTCTTGAAGATGGCGATTTCCTCGTCAGTCAGCCTGATCTTGCGGCCGATCTCGGCCAGCAGCGAACCCAGTTTGATCCGGCCTTCCGGCCTCACCGCAGATTCCAGGATATGGCGCATTTCGGCCTCGACGCTGCGACCGTGTTGAGCGGCCCTTACGCGGATCGCGCGATGCACCTCATCGGGCACATTCCGAACGGTCATGGATGGCATCTGTCAAAACCTCTGCATGATGGCGAGGATTGCATTTTATCAATCTGCAATCAACTTTGTCCTCGGCACCGCGAGCGGCGAGATCCATCTTTCAAGATGATGTTCCCGACTGAAGCCGCGGCCTCAATGCGGTCGAAGCCTCCAAGCGGCGTGCCAGTATCGGCGGCAGAGAAGGTTCGAGGACTCGACGGATCCCAGCGCTCCAGAAACCCCAACGCACAACGAAAAACCCGCGCGGGACGGGTGTCCCGCGCGGGTTTTTTAAACGGATCCGAAACCGCCGCCCGGCCGAGCCGGGCGGCGAAACCGGCTGGTCTCAATCGTCGTCGGAGCGCTTCTTGTTGAAGGCCGCGCCGAGGATGTCACCCAGCGAGGCGCCGGAATCGGCGGAGCCGAACTGGGCCATCGCCTCCTTCTCCTCGGCCACTTCCAGGGCCTTGATCGAGACCTGGACGCGGTGGGCCTTGCGGTCGAACTGCACGACCCGCGCATCGAACTTCTCGCCGGCGGCGAAACGCTCGGGGCGCTGGTCGCCGCGGTCGCGGGCGAGTTCGGCGCGACGGACGAAGGTGGTCATGTCGGTGTCGACGATCTTCACCTCGACGCCCGAATCCTTCACCTCGACGACTTCGCAGGTGACGATCTGACCCTTCTTGATCTCGCCGGCCTCGGCGAAGGGGTCACCGCCGAGCTGCTTCACGCCCAGCGAGATCCGCTCCTTCTCGACGTCGACGTCGAGAACCTGGGCGCGGACCATGTCGCCCTTCTTGAACTCCTCGATGACCTGCTCGCCCGGACGGTTCCAGTCGAGATCCGACAGGTGGACCATGCCGTCGACATCGCCCTCGAGGCCGATGAACAGGCCGAACTCGGTCTTGTTCTTGACCTCGCCCTCGACCTCGGAACCGACCGGGTGCTTCTCGGAGAAGGCCTCCCAGGGGTTCTGCAGGGTCTGCTTGAGGCCCAAGCTGATGCGGCGCTTGACCGGATCGACTTCCAGGATCTGAACCTCGACCTCCTGGGAGGTGGAGACGATCTTGCCCGGATGGACGTTCTTCTTGGTCCAGCTCATCTCGGAGACGTGGATCAGGCCCTCGATCCCCGGCTCCAGCTCCACGAAGGCACCGTAATCGGTGATGTTGGTCACGCGGCCCTTGAGCTTGGCGCCCTCCGGGTAGCGAGCGGCGATGCCCTCCCACGGATCGGCGAGCAGCTGCTTGATGCCGAGCGAGATGCGGTGCGTCTCGTGGTTGATCTTGATGATCTTGACCTTGACCGTCTGGCCGATGGTAACGACCTCGGACGGATGGTTCACGCGGCGCCACGCCATGTCGGTGACGTGCAGCAGGCCGTCGATGCCGCCGAGATCGACGAAGGCGCCGTACTCGGTGATGTTCTTGACGACGCCGTCGATGACCTGACCCTCTTCGAGGTTGGCCACCAGCTCCGAGCGCTGCTCGGCGCGGCTCTCTTCGAGCACGGTGCGGCGCGACACGACGATGTTGCCGCGGCGGCGATCCATCTTGAGGATCTGGAACGGCTGCGGGGTGCCGAGCAGCGGGGTGACGTCGCGGACCGGGCGGATATCGACCTGCGAGCGCGGCAGGAACGCCACGGCGCCGTCGAGGTCGACGGTGTAGCCGCCCTTGACCTGGTTGAAGATCGTGCCGGTGACGCGGTCGTTGTTCTCGAACGACTTCTCGAGCTTGACCCAGCTCTCCTCGCGGCGGGCCTTGTCGCGCGAGATGACGGCTTCGCCGAGGGCGTTCTCGATCCGGTCGACATAGACCTCGACCTCGTCGCCGACCTTCAGCTCGCCTTCCCGGCCGGGGCCGGTGAATTCCTTGAGTGCGACACGGCCTTCCGTCTTGGCGCCGATGTCGATGACGGCCACGTCCTTCTCGATCGCGACGACGCGACCCTTGACGACGGACCCTTCGGTGATCTCGTGTTCGAGGAAGCTCTCCTCGAGGAGGGCGGCGAAATCATCGCGGCTCGGGCCACGCCCCAGAGCGGTACCTGCGGACATTCTCTCTCCTGAACGGCCTCCGGCGGAGGCCCGTTGCGTCGGCGGCTCGCGTTGCACGCACCCCCGGTTCGCCGCGGCCGCTCCCGAAACCCTGAGGGAGTGGCGACCGGTCCCGCGGGATCCGGCTTGCCGACGCGTCGATACGGATGACGAGGGCGATCCAGCCGACGACGCGGCGGCGCCAAAATGAGCGCGCGCGAGCGGAATCCGGCAGGACGCGCGCTCCTTACAACATCGGCTTAACGACTTCAACCGAGGAGGGTTTCTCGGCGCAGGGCGGGGGTTGGAGGGGGGTATTGTCAGGGACGGGCTGGTTTGGCGGGTTGCCGATACGGTTTTCGACCGGGGGCTGCGCTTTGCCTCGGCTCCCTGTGTTGCCGCCAATGGACTTGCTCAGATGCCGGATGAGGCGCGGATTCCCCTCGCCCCGCATGCGGGAAGCGCAGGCGAAGCCGGAGCGGCAGTGAGGGGGCTTGCACGGACGAGTCTCCTCCGGAGCCGCCCCCTCACCCTCGGCTGCCGCCTCGCCGCGCCGACGACGAGGTCGTCGCGGCCCTCTCCCCGCAAGCGGGGCGAGGGGATCACAGGGGGAAGTGACGGCGCTCAAGGCAGCTAGGAAGCCTCCACCCTGCTGCCCGATCAGGCGGCCTGGGCGAGGACAGCCTGCGCGTCGCCGACCTCGTCGGTGTGCACGTCGAACTGCACCAAGTAGGCGGTGCCGAAACTGGTGGTCAGGGCGCAATCGGTGGCGTCGCGGCCCCGGGCCATAACGATCCGGGCGATCCGCGGCTGGTTGTGCCGTGCATCGAACGTGTACCAGCGCCCGCCCTCGGGGCCTTCCAGGTAGACCTCGAACCAGGCCGAGAAATCCATCGGGGCCGGGTCCTTCGGCACGCCGATATCGCCGAGATAGCCGGTAGCGTAGCGGGCCGGGATGTTCATGCAGCGGCACAGGGTGATCGCGAGATGCGCAAAATCCCGGCAGACGCCGACCTGCTGGGTGTAACCGTCGAAGGCCGTGCGGGTGGCGTCGGCCTGCTGGTAGTCGAACCGCAGGCGGTTGTGGGCGAAGTCGACGATCGCCTGCACCCGCGCCCAGCCCTCCGGCGTCCCGCCGAACAGCGACCAGGCGATGCCCGAGAGCTTGTCGGTGTCGCAGTAGCGCGAGCCGAGCAGGTACATCAGCACGTCGTCCGGCAGGTCCTGAACCGGGATCTGGCGCGCCTCGGGGGCCTGCGCGTCCGGTAGGCCGCTATCCGCGATGGTGAAGTCGGCCGCCATGGTGATCCGGCCGCCCGGGGCGACGATGCGGGTGGAAACATTGCCGAAGGCGTCGACGTGCTGGCGCGCCGCGACCGGCGGATCGAAGGTGATCACCTCCGGGGTGACGAGGTCGCTCCGGTGCTCGGGGCGCACGTTGAGGAGCAGGTTCATCGGCGTCGGGCCGAGCGTGTCGAAGGCGATGGTGAAGCCGGTGCGGACGTGCATGGGGAGAAACCGTGGACGAAGCCAGCACGGAGCGGTGCTGTCGGGTGGGCGCATATAGTAATGGAGCCTAAAAGATTCAGGTCGGCCAGTGGTTCCGCCCTGTCTATCAGTCGTCGGCCGTCCCGGTGCTCGAATTTGCGGCACCCTTAGCCTCTAGCTTGATCGCGCCGCGGATCTTGCGCGTTCTCCGTGCAGCCCTGCCGTGCCCGGCGCCATGTTGCATCGCACAGGGCAGGCTCGTATCGCTGCCGCCGAACAGACCCGTGGAACGGCCCGGCATTGCTGCGCGCGACCGTCCCGCCGCCGGACGAACGCGACCCATGACCCTCGACAAGCTTTCCCTGCCCAAGGACAAGATCCGGGTCCTGCTGCTCGAAGGCATCAACGACAGCGCCGTCGCGCTGATGCAGGCGGCCGGCTACACCAATCTGACCCGCCTGCCGAAGGCCCTCGACCGCGACGCGCTGCACGAGGCGCTCCAGGGTGTGCACATGGTGGGCATCCGCTCGCGCACGCAACTCGACGCGGCGGCCTTCGAGGCGGCGGACCGGCTGCTGGCGGTGGGCTGCTTCTCGGTGGGCACCAACCAGGTCGATCTGGAAGCGGCGCGCCATCGCGGCATCCCGGTGTTCAACGCACCGTTCTCCAACACCCGCTCGGTGGCGGAACTGACCATCGGCGAGATCGTGATGCTGCTGCGCCGGATCGTGCCGCGCTCGGTGGGCGCCCATGCCGGCCGATGGGACAAGTCGGCGGCGGGTTCCCTGGAGGTCCGCGGCAAGACGCTCGGCATCGTCGGCTACGGCAATATCGGCACGCAGCTCTCGACGCTCGCCGAGGCGATGGGCATGCGGGTGCTGTTCTACGACCACACCGACAAGCTGCGCCACGGCAACACCGAGCCGACCAAGACCCTGCACGACCTGCTCGGCCAGTGCGACGTGATCTCGCTCCACGTCCCCGAGACGGAGGCCACCGCCAACATGATCGGCGCGGCCGAGATCCGGGCGATGAAGCCGGGCGCGTTCCTGATCAATAATGCCCGCGGCACGGTGGTCGATCTCGACGCCCTCGCGGCGGCCCTGCGCGACGGCCACCTCAAGGGCGCGGCCATCGACGTGTTCCCGGTCGAGCCCGGCTCCAATGCGGAAGCCTTCGTGAGCCCGCTCCAGGGCATCGAGAACGTGATCCTGACCCCGCATATCGGCGGCTCGACGGAAGAGGCCCAGGAGCGCATCGGGGCCGAGGTCGCCCGCAAGCTCGTGGACTATTCCGATATCGGCTCGACGGTGGGCGCGGTGAATTTCCCGCAGGTCCAGCTACCGGCCCGGCCGACCGGCACCCGCTTCATCCACGTCCAGCGCAACCTGCCGGGCATGCTCGGGCGGTTGAACGACGTGTTCTCCCGCGGCCAGGTCAACATCGCCGCGCAGTTCTACCAGACCGACGGCGAAGTCGGTTACGTGGTGCTGGAGACTGACGCCACCGACGCGGATGCCGAGGCGCTGCTCACCGAGATCCGCGCCATCCCGGGCACGATCCGGGCGCGCCTGCTCTACGAGCGCCGCTGACCGGCACCGATTTCGCTGCGACCGCATCGAACGCGGGCTCTGTTGCCGCGTTCGCCTTGCGCGGCGGCGCCGGGCGCTGTTCAAGTCATGCCCGGCCGCTTTGCTGATGGATCGGCCGGTCGGCGGAGGATGTGCGGTGACGAAGCGTATTGGATGCGGATTGGCCGGCCTCGTGCTCGGTCTGGCCGGGACGATAACGGTCGTCTCCGATGCGTCCGCGGATTGCCTGCGCCGGATCTACAACCGCTCGACCTACGTCCTGGTCGCGCGCCAGGACGGCGGCCCGCCCGCGACCCTGCTGCCGGGCCAGTCCCTGCCGGTCCGGTTGTCGCGGCCGGGCCAGATCGCCATCTCGGCCTATTGCGGGCTTCCGGAGGCCGGGGGCAGCCCGGTCACCCAGGCGAGCTTCGATTACGAGGCCGTGCTCGACCGCTGCTTCGTCCGGTTTGGGAGCGACGAATTCTTCGCGTCCCAGCTCGGCCGCGGCTTCTTCGGCACGCAGGAGACCGCGCCGTTCACGGTCAACAACCCGAAACAGGGCGATATCGTGCTGGGCCCCTCGTCCCTGCCCGCCTGCCCGGTTCCGGGTGCGGTGCTCAGCCGGCGCGGCTGAGGGGCATCGTCGTTTCCCGAAAGCCGAAACCCGCCTTTCGGGATGATGCGCTAGAGAAAATGCCGGAAGACGACCCGCCGGTCCTCGGGGGCGCCGGGCGGCGGTGGGGCCGCCGGCGCCAGGAACGGGCTGGCGAGGCGCAGCGCGATCAGGCTGAGGGCCGCGAGCGCTGGGGCGACGTATCGGAACGGGCGAGCGATCATGTGCGCCTCCGTCGCGGCGTAGCCGACCCAGGCGATGACCTGGGTGCAGCCCTGACGCGTGAAGAGAACATCGCACCACGGCGCGGGATGCGGCGTGTTGAAGCGCACATGGGTAACGTTAAGCCGGCTCACCGGTGCCGGCGGGTCTCGGCGCGCACGCGCCTGACGTTTCGATCCGCCCGGGTTACGGACCTCCGATTGCGTCCGCAGCGTCGCTGGCGCCCGCAGGTGCACGCTCCTATGGTGGCCCTCTGCGGGAGTTTTGCCGCGCACGCCGCGACTTTGCTTCCCTGCGCCGAACCAACAGCGTGAACGAGGACGCGCGTATGCTGACCCAGACTGGCAACTCGATCCTGCGGGGGGATCTCGGCGTCGAGGAGACCATCGAATCCGACAACATCGTCCGGTGGGATGGCGATCGGCTCTATGTCGAGCAGGACGTATTCCACAACGGCCAACTCGTGCACCGCAAGTACCGGCGCACCGTGACCGAGCCCGTCGCCCAGGCGCTCTGGGCGATCATCAACCGCGCCAAGCAGTGAGGGTTTGCGGGTAGAGTTCAGCGCTGCAAGCGCTAGGCAACGCTGGAGAGGCCGATGGCCTCTTCCGCGTTCCTCAGTCGTGTCGATGGGCACCGCACCTTTGAGGCGCGCGCTCTGTGCAGGCCGCGACGTGCCCCCTCTCCCGTGCGGGATAGGGCTGGGGTGAGGGACCAGGGTCTTCCGGAGAGGTCGCACACCTCACCCTGTCCCTCTCCCGCATGAAAGAGGGACCTGCGCTTTATGCGGACGGCCCAGTCCAAGAGACCTCGATCTTAGGCGCCGCCTGGAGCGGCAGCCGGCCGCGTCGGAGCTGGCCCTACGCCGCCACCGCGTTCAGGGGCGCGGTCGTCGAGAGCTGTTCGGTCTGGAGCGCATCGAGGCGGCTATGAGCGTTGTCGAAGGCGCTCCGGAGCGTCGCGCTCGCGTCCTCCACGGCGACCAGCACCGCCAGCTTCTGGCTTGAGGCGCGATCGGCGATGCTGCGGGCGGCCGAGAGCAGGGATTGCTCCAGGTTCTGGAATTCGGCCGCGGCCTCCTTGCCCGTCTCGCGGGTGGCCGCCGCCAGGCGTTCGAGCGCTGCCTCGAGGGCATGACGCAGGACAAGCGTGCGCACGCGCTCCTGAAGGAGCGCCCTCTCGTCGAGTTTCATCGGATTGGGTCCGCGACTGGGAACGCAGGCAAGATCTCATACTTCCCCGAACCCCGCAGCCACCTTTTTGCAACAGCGCAATACTGTTTCTCCATCCACGGGGTGTTGCGCCGGGATCGGGATGGTTGCTGAGCTTTCGGATGATCTATCGTTTGTCTGAAGTACTCCAAGTGTTAAGGCTTTATTTGCCCTCTTGGCAGGGCTTTTGACTTCGATCCCACGGGCATCGATGCGCCTTTCGAGCCGCGGATTCAAATGGAAGGTGGATATTCGCGGCTTCGTCACACCCGCGCGATCGCGGTGTCGACTGGATCGCAAGGCGCTGGCATCGCGCGATCCCCGACCGTGGCGGACCCGTGGATGGCTTCGCTGCGCGCAAGGACGGTCGCGAGTGGGGCGGATCTGTCGAAAGACCGCGTCAGTACGGCGTCCCGGCCCGGCGCTGCGTGCGCAGGGCCTCGGCGTACCAGGCGAGCTCGTCCAAGAACTTGGCGGTCGCCGTCTCGATCCAGGCGTCGGTGGGCGTGCCATCCTGGTCCAACACCTTCTGAAGGCGCGGGATCGGCAGAAGCGAGGGGATGCTGGGCATGCCGAGTTCGGCGAGCATCGCCCGGAGCGGCATCGCTGCGCGCACCCCGCCGAACTGGCCGGCCGAGTAGCAACAGATCGCCGAGGGCCGCCAGTAATACTCTTCCAGAAAGTGATCGAGGGTGTTCGACAGGGCCGGCGGGACGCCGTGATTGTACTCGGCCGAGACCACCAGGAAAGCATCCGCGCCGCGGTAGAGCTTGGCGAGGCGCTCTAGCGGCTCCGGGGCGGTGCCGCCCGGGTGTTCCTTGTACATGCGGTCGAGGAGCGGAAGGCCGAGCTCGGCGGGATCGACCAGCGGGGCCACGTGGCCGCGCGCTTCGAGCCGGGCGATCAGGAACCGCGCCGCCCGGATACCGATCCGGTCCGAGCGGACGCTGCCGAGGATGACCGGGACGGTGAGAGGCATGGCGATCTCCGATCAGCCCGATCAGGTCTTCGAGGTGGCCGTGAGCGCGGTTGCGGCGAGCCCCACCGGTCCGGTGGTCGCGTAGGCGGCGATCGCCTTCGTGACCTGCTGAAGCAACGCTTGCAGGCCGTCCTCGATCCCGCTGGACGCGGTCGTGTCGCCGGTCGTGGTGCCGGAGACCGACGCAGCAGCGGTGCTGTCGCTGGCGGATGGGGTCGCGCTCGTGGCATTCGCGGCATCGGTCCCGACCGGGCGCGCGTGATGGCCGTGATGGTGGTGGACCGGCGCGGCATTCCCCGAACTCTGGCTGTCGTCCGAGCCCAGCGCAGAGGCGGAACCATCGGCGGCGCTCGACGAGCTCGTGGACGCCGCGAGGCCCCCCTGCGCGGTGATCTGGCTGTAATCGGACTGCACCTGCAGCAGCGACGCCATCAGGTCGCTCGACAAGGCCGGGCCGGAGGCCGTGCTGCCGGAGGTCGTGGTCGCGCCCGACGACGCACTCGCCCCCTGACCGGCGACCGCGAAGGCGTTCGCGTCGGGCTGCTGCGCGGACGCCGCTCGCGTCTGCCGCAGGGCGCTGATCAGGTCCCGCTGGAGGCTGCTGCTGGTGACCGAACCGACCGACATGATACGCCCTCGCGAAATTCTTTCACGGGACCAGGCACGGCGCGTTCCAGAATTTCGCTAGTGATTTCAAGGGCCGGACCGGGGATCGGGCTGGCAGGATCGGCCGCGCGGCAGATTTTGCCGGTGTTGGGGCGGTGTCTTGGCCCGGGCGGATAGCCAAGCGTGCACGCCCTCCCTTTGTGGGCTGGCGCCTTCATAGAGCGCGGCCCGGATGGTTCTCGGCGGTAGGAGAAGTCGCTCCGAGGCCAATACGCGCCCTCCCTCCCCCCTCGGCGGGGGAGGGTGGCCCCCGAAGGGGGTCGGGAGAGGGGAGCGACGGCGCAGAACAGAACTCTGCCCGTCATGCCGGTCGCGTCCTTTGCTGAACCCGGACTCCCCTCTCCCGACCCGGCCTGACGGCCGGCCCACCCTCCCCCGCAGAGGGGGGAGGGAGACGCGCTTGGGGTTGGCCTCTGCCCGCATCCCGCCGATCCTCATGCGATCCTTATAAGTTCGCCGCGCTCTCCGTCTCGAACCCTAACGCGGTTCCCGCCCATAGTCCGGGTCGGCCGGGATCGGTCGCGGCAGGGCCGCGCCGCCGGCAGAACCGACGCGGATCCATCATGCTCGACCTCATCTTCATCGCCGCGGGGCTGGCCTTCTTCGCCCTGAGCGAGGGCTACGCCCTGCTCTGCGACCGCTTCTGAGGCAGGCCGCCATGAGCCTCGACCTCACCCTCGGCGCCCTCACCACCCTCGGGCTCCTCGGCTACCTCACCTACGCCCTCGTCCGCCCCGAGCGGTTCTGAGCGGCCCGGACGGAATCCTCCCATGACCCTCAACGGCTGGATGCAGATCGCGCTGTACTGCGCGGTCGTCTTGGCGCTGGTGAAGCCCCTCGGGCTCTACATGACGCGCGTGTTCAACGGCGAGCGCACCTGGCTCTCGCCGATCCTGGCACCGGTGGAGCGCGGCTTCTACCGCGCCGCCGGCATCGACCCCCGCCAGGAGCAGCATTGGCTCGCCTATGCCGGCGGGGTGATCCTGTTCCACGGGCTCGGCTTCGCCCTGCTCTACGCGATCTTGCGGCTCCAGGCGCTCCTGCCGCTGAACCCGGCCGAGCAGGCCGCCGTGGCGCCGGACCTCGCCTTCAACACGGCGACGAGCTTCGTCACCAACACCAACTGGCAATCCTACGGGGGCGAGACCACGCTCTCGTACCTCGCCCAGATGCTGGGGCTGACGCACCAGAACTTCCTGTCGGCCGCCACCGGCATCGCCGTGGCCGTGGCGCTGATCCGCGGCTTCGCCCGGGCCTCCTCCGGCACGATCGGGTCGTTCTGGGTCGATGTCACCCGGGCCACCCTCTACGTGCTGGTGCCGCTCTGCATCCCCTATGCGCTGTTCCTGGTCTGGCAGGGCGTGCCGCAGACGCTCGGCGCCTCGATCGACGCGACCACGCTTGAGGGGGCCAAGCAGACCATCGCGATCGGCCCGGTGGCGAGCCAGGTGGCGATCAAGATGCTCGGCACCAACGGCGGCGGCTTCTTCAACGCCAACGCCGCGCATCCGTTCGAGAACCCGACCGCGCTGTCGAACTTCGTCCAGATGGTCTCGATCTTCGCGATCGGCGCCGCGCTCACCAACGTGTTCGGCCGCATGGTCGGGGACGAGCGCCAGGGCTGGGCGATCCTCGGCGCCATGGGGATCCTGTTCCTGGCGGGCGTCGTCGTCACCTACTGGGCCGAAGCGCAGGGCGGCTCCGTGCTCAACGGCCTCGGATTCACCGGCGGCAATTTCGAGGGCAAGGAGGTCCGCTTCGGGATCAGTGCCTCGGCCCTGTTCGCCGTGATCACGACGGCGGCCTCCTGCGGCGCGGTCAACGCCATGCACGACAGCTTCACGGCGCTGGGCGGCATGATCCCGCTCATCAACATGCAGCTCGGTGAGGTCGTCATCGGCGGCGTCGGCGCCGGCCTCTACGGCATGCTGGTCTTCGTGATCGTGGCGATCTTCGTGGCCGGCCTCATGGTCGGACGCACCCCCGAATACCTCGGCAAGAAGATCGAGGCGCGGGAGGTGAAGATGGCGATGCTCGGCATCCTGTGCCTGCCGCTGATGATGCTGGGCTTCACCGCCCTCGCCACCGTGCTGCCGGCGGGGCTGGCCGGGCCGGCCAATGCCGGGCCGCACGGCTTCACCGAGATCCTCTACGCCTACACCTCAGCGGCGGCCAACAACGGCTCGGCCTTCGGCGGACTGACGGCCAACACCGTGTTCTACAACAGCACGCTGGCCATCGGCATGCTGGTCGGCCGGTTCTTCGTGAAGATCCCGGTGCTGGCCATCGCGGGCTCGCTCGCCGCCAAGAAGACGCTCCCGGCCTCGGCCGGCACCTTCCCGACCCATGGCGGGCTGTTCATCGGCCTCCTGGTCGGCGTGATCCTGATCGTCGGCGGGCTGACCTTCTTCCCGTCCCTGGCGCTGGGACCGGTGGTCGAGCAGCTCGCCGGCGCCGCCGGCCAGACCTTCGCGACAGGAGGCTGAGATGCCGCGCACGCTCCCGACCCGGCGCATGCCGCGCCATCACCTGATGCTGCACCGGGCGCCCCTGCCCCGGCACCGGGCCAGCGCGCCGCCGCCGCGGACCTCCGACCTCGTGCTGGCGCTGCTCGGCGTCCTGCTGCTCGCGGCCCTGGCGCTGATGGCGGCCTGGGCGCTCACCGCCGGCACCCCGGCCCCCTGACATCCCGAGGCGCGCCCGCGCCTCCCCGCCCCTCTCCGGACACCCGATCCATGTCCCGCAAGACCGCTTCCCTGTTCAGCCCCGCTCTGGTCGGGCCGGCGCTCGTCGGCTCCGTGAAAAAACTCGATCCGCGCGCCATGATCCGCAACCCGGTCATGTTCGTGGTCGAGGTCGTGGCCGCGCTCACCACCGTTCTGTTCGTCCGCGACGTCGCCACCGGCGCCGGCGACTTGCTGTTCTCCGGCCAGATCATCCTATGGCTGTGGTTCACCCTGGTCTTCGCCAACTTCGCCGAGGCCCTGGCCGAAGGCCGCGGCAAGGCCCAGGCCGACAGCCTGCGCCGCACCCGCACCGAGACGATGGCCAAGCGCCTCACCGGCCCGGGTGACCGCTACGAGACCGTCCCGGGCACCAGCCTCAAGATCGGCGACGTGGTGCTGGTCGAGGCCGGCGACCTGATCCCCTCCGACGGCGAGGTCATCCGGGGCGTCGCCTCGGTCAACGAGGCCGCGATCACCGGCGAATCCGCACCCGTGATCCGCGAATCCGGCGGCGACCGCTCGGCGGTGACCGGCGGCACGCAGGTGCTCTCCGACCAGATCCGCGTGCGGATCACCGCGGCGGCCGGCTCGACCTTCGTCGACCGGATGATCGCCCTGGTCGAGGGTGCGTCCCGGCAGAAGACCCCGAACGAGATCGCGCTCAACATCCTGCTCGCCGGCCTGACCCTGGTCTTCGTGTTTGCGGTGGCCTCGATCCCGAGCTTCGCGTCCTATGCCGGCGGCGCGATCCCGCTGATCGTGCTGGTCGCGCTGTTCGTCACCCTGATCCCGACCACGATCGGCGCGCTGCTCTCGGCCATCGGCATCGCCGGCATGGACCGGCTGGTGCGCTTCAACGTGCTCGCCCTGTCGGGTCGGGCTGTCGAGGCAGCGGGCGACGTCGACACGCTGCTCCTCGACAAGACCGGCACGATCACGCTGGGCAACCGCCAGGCCACCGAGTTCCGGCCGGTCGCCGGCGTGAGTGCGGCGGACCTCGCCGACGCGGCCCAGCTCGCCTCGCTGGCCGACGAGACCCCGGAGGGCCGCTCGATCGTGGTGCTGGCCAAGGAGGCCTACGGCATCCGGGCCCGGGACATGGCCGGCCTCAACGCCAGCTTCGTGCCGTTCACAGCCCAGTCGCGCATGAGCGGCGTCGATCTCGACGGCGTCTCGATCCGCAAGGGCGCGGTCGAGGCGGTGATCGCCTCGGTCTCGGCGCAGCCGATGGCGAGCCGGGGCTCGAACGCCGCCCTGGCCTACCAGCCGGAGGCGGAGCCCGACTCCGTCGCCGAGATCCGCGCCATCGCCGAGACGATCGCCAAGGCCGGCGGCACGCCGCTGGCGGTGGCCCGCGACGGCCGACTGCTCGGCGTCGTCTACCTCAAGGACATCGTGAAGGGTGGCATCCGCGAGCGCTTCGCGGAGCTGCGCCGGATGGGCATCCGCACGGTGATGATCACCGGCGACAACCCCATGACCGCCGCCGCCATTGCCGCGGAGGCCGGCGTCGACGACTTTCTCGCCCAGGCCACCCCGGAGGACAAGCTGGCGCTGATCCGCGCTGAGCAGGCCCAGGGCAAGCTCGTCGCCATGTGCGGCGACGGCACCAACGATGCCCCGGCGCTAGCCCAGGCCGATGTCGGCGTCGCCATGAACACTGGCACGGTGGCGGCCCGCGAGGCCGGCAACATGGTCGATCTCGATTCCGACCCGACCAAGCTCATCGAGATCGTAGGCATCGGCAAGCAGCTGCTGATGACCCGCGGCGCGCTGACCACGTTCTCCATCGCCAACGACGTGGCGAAGTACTTCGCCATCATCCCGGCGATGTTCCTGGGGCTCTACCCGCAGCTCCAGACGCTCAACGTGATGGGTCTCGCCTCGCCACAGAGCGCAATCCTGTCGGCGATCATCTTCAACGCCCTGATCATCGTGGCGCTGATTCCGCTGGCCCTACGGGGCGTGACCTACCGCGCGGTGGGCGCCGCCGCGCTGCTGCGCCGGAACCTGCTGATCTACGGGCTCGGCGGCGTCCTGGTGCCGTTCGCCGGCATCAAGGCCATCGACCTCGCCGTCACCGCCCTGCACCTCGCCTGAACCGGTTCCCTCCTGAATCGGTCCCTTGGAGACCCGCTATGCTCAGCCAGCTTCGCCCCGCCCTGGTCCTGCTCACCGTCCTGACGGCGATCACCGGCCTCGCCTACCCGCTCGCCGTCACCGGCCTCGCCGGCCTGATCTTTCCGGCCCGCGCCGCCGGCAGCCTGATCGAGCGCGACGGCCACGTCGTCGGCTCAAGCCTGATCGGCCAGAACTTCACCGGGGCCACCTACTTCCACGGCCGGCCCTCCGCCACGAGCGCCGCGGACCCAACCAACCCGTCCAAGACCGTGCCGGCCCCCTACAACGCGTCCAATTCCTCCGGCTCCAATCTCGGCCCGACCAGCGCCGCACTGGCCGAGCGGGTGAAGGGCGACCGCGACGCGCTGGCGGCGGAGAATCCCGGCCAGCCGGTCCCGGTGGATCTCGTGACCACCAGCGGCTCGGGCCTCGACCCGGACATCTCGCCCGACGCCGCCCTGTTCCAGGTGCCCCGGGTCGCCAAGGCCCGCAACCTGCCGGAGGACCGCCTGCGCCAGCTCGTCGTCGCGCAGAGCGAGGGCCGCCTGTTCGGGCTGCTCGGCGAGACGCGGGTGAACGTTCTGGCGCTCAACCTCGCGCTGGACGGGCTGCGTGATCGCTAGCGAGGCGATCCGGCTGACGGCGTGAAGGCCCGGAAAGGAGGGAAACTGCTTGGCAGCTCGTGACGACGTGATGCTCAGATCGAACCTTGGAGCCCTTGGCGGGGGATCGGCGGCGCCCGGCAGGATTGTGTCGGTGGCGCCGGTTTGGCACGCATCCGCCTTGGCTGTTAAGACGGGTCGGTCATTCGAGAAGGTTCACGTCTATTTCCGACGCTGCGTGGTCGACGGCACTGGGGCTGATCGCGGTCCTGGCCCTGGTGTTCGCCAACGGGTTCTTCGTGGCTGCCGAGTTCGCGCTCGTCTCGGTGCGCCGCAGCCGCGTCGCCGAGCTGGTCTCGGAGCGAAGGGCCAATGCCACCGCCCTCCAGCGGGCGACCGACCGGCTCGACGCCTATCTGGCCGCGACCCAGTTCGGCATCACCCTGTCGTCCCTGGCGTTGGGCTGGATCGGCGAGCCGGCCCTCGCGCATCTGATCGAACCGGCCGTCGACTGGCTGCCGCTGGGCCTGGGCGCCGTCGCGTCCCACTCGGTGGCGATCGCGCTGGCCTTCTCGATCATCACCGCCCTGCACATCGTGCTCGGCGAGCTCGCCCCCAAGAGCCTGGCCCTGCAGCGGAGCGAGCGCACCGCCCTGGCGGTGGTCCGGCCGCTCGGCCTATTCCTGCTGTTGTTCCGGCCGGCGATTCTGCTTTTGAACGGCCTCGGCAACGGCGTGCTTCGCCTGTTCGATCTCCGGGCCGGGCACGGCGAGGGCTCGCTGCACTCGACTGCGGAGCTCAACCTGCTGATCCAGGCGAGCCAGGAGGCCGGCCTGATCCGCGAGGTCCAGCAGGAAGCGGTAGAGCGCATCTTCGCCATCGGCGAGCGCAAGGTCCTGGACATCATGACCCCGCGCCACGAGGTCGAATGGGTCGATGCCGACGATCCGCGCGACGAGATCCTCAAGGCCGTTCGCGCCTGCGATCACGCCCAGGTCGTGGTCAGCCGCGGCCACGTGGACGAGCTCGTCGGCGTGGTCCGCAAGCAGGACCTGCTGGATCAGGTGCTCGACGGCCAAGAGATCGACATCGCCGCCGCCACGCAGCCGCCCATCGTCGTGCACGAGAGCATGACCATCCTGGCGGTGCTGGAGACCTTCCAGAGCCAGCCGATGCGGATGGCCGTGGTCGTGGACGAGTACGGCAGCCTGGAGGGCATCGTCACCCAGACCGACCTGCTGGAGGCCATCGCGGGCGACATCCCGGAGGTGGGCGAGGAGCCCGACGTGATCGAGCGGCCCGACGGCTCCCTGCTGATCGACGGCATGATGCCGGCCCGGGAGGCGTTCGAGCGGCTAAACCTGTCCGAGACGCCGGATTCCGACGACTTCAACACGCTCGCCGGCTACGTGATCTTCAAGCTCGGCCGGATCCCCGCCGCGGGCGACGCCTTCGAGGCCGGGGGCTGGCGATTCGAGGTGGTCGACATGGACGGACGCCGGGTCGACAAGGTCCTGGCCGTCAAGGTGGCCTGAACGCCGGGGACGTCAGTCCCGGCGGCCCGGCCGTCGTGGGAGACCGGGAGACGGTGACGCCTCCATTCGCTTTCGCACTTTGTGTCGATCGCCTTCTTCGGCGAATTTAAGTCGAAGACTAGGATCGCCCCGCCGAACCCGTCGCGTGACGCCCCCGAAAACCCATGCCCGAGACCGGCCGCGATCCGACCCGTCCCACCCCCGAGGCGCTGCTCGAAGCGGCGCGGCGGGAGGCGCGCACCCGCGGCCGGCTGAAGGTATTTCTGGGGGCCGCCCCCGGGGTCGGCAAGACCTACGAAATGCTGACCATCGGCCGCGCCAAGCGGGAGGCCGGCCTGGACGTGGTGGTCGGCGTCGTCGAGACCCACGGCCGGGCCGAGACCGAGGCCCTGCTCGACGGCTTCGCGATCATCCCGCGCCGCGCCGTGCCCTATCACGGCACCCATCTCGACGAGATGGACCTCGACGCCCTGCTGGCCCGCAGTCCCGCCCTGGCGCTGGTCGACGAGCTCGCCCACACCAACGCGCCGGGCTCGCGCCACCCGAAGCGCTACCAGGATGTCGAGGAGCTGCTCGACGCCGGCATCGACGTCTACACCACGCTCAACATCCAGCATGTCGAGAGCCTCAACGACGTGGTGGCGCAGATCACCCGCATCCGCGTGCGCGAGACCGTGCCGGACGGCATCCTGGACCGGGCGGACGATATCGAGGTGGTCGACCTCAACCCGGACGACCTGATCCAGCGCCTGAAGGACGGCAAGGTCTACGTCCCGACGAACGCCGAGCGCGCCCTGAGGCACTACTTCTCCCGGGGCAACCTCACAGCCCTGCGCGAGCTCGCCCTGCGCCGCACCGCCGACCGGGTGGACGACGAACTGCTCAGCCACATGCAGGCCAACGCCATCGCGGGGCCCTGGAGCGCCGGCGAGCGGGTGCTGGTCTGCATCAGCGAGGATCCGCGCTCGGCCGGCCTCGTGCGCTACGCCAAGCGCGTCGCCGACCGGCTGCACGCCCCCTGGACGGCCCTGTTCATCGAGGCACCGCGGGCGGGGGCCCGCAGCGAGGCGGAGCGCGACCGGATCGCCGAGACCCTGCGGCTGGCCGACCGGCTCGGGGGCGACGCCGTCACCCTGCCGGGCGGCCGGCGCGTTGCCGACGACATCCTGGCCTATGCGCGCTCGGCCAACGTCAACCACATCGTGGTCGGCAAGGCGGCGCGTTCCTGGCTGTTCGAGCTGGTGAACGGCTCCGTTGTGCACGACCTCGTGCGCCGCAGCGGCAATATCAGCGTGCACGTGGTGCCGGGCGAGGCCGTGCCGGCGGAGGCGCCATCGCGCCGGTCGGTGGCCACCGCCGCCCCGGCCGCGACTGTCGCCCCCGGCCCCTACCTGATGGCCCTGCTCGCGACCGCGGCGGCTCTCGGCGCGGCGCTGCTGCTCCAGCCCTATACTGGCCTCGAGAATGCCGACCTGATGCTGCTGACCGGCGTGGTCGCCGTGGCGGTACGCTGGGGGCTCGGACCGTCCCTGGCAGCCGTCGTCTCGGCCTCGCTCGCCTACAACTTCTTCTTCCTGCCGCCGGTCTACACCTTCACCATCGCCGACCCGACCAACATCGCCGCCTTCCTGCTGTTCACCCTGGTCGCCGTGCTGGTCTCGAACCTCGCCGCCCGCGCCCGCCGGATCGCGATGGTAAGCCAGGGGCGGGCCAAGTCTACCGAGCGGCTGTTCGGATTCTCGCGCAAGCTCGCGGGCTGCGGCACCCTGGACGACGTGCTCTGGGCGACCTGTGCGCAGGTGGCCGCCATGCTGAGGGTCCGGGTGGTCCTGCTCTTGCCCGACGGCAAGGCCGTCACCGTGCGGGCCGGCTACCCGCCGGAGGATCGGCTGGACGCCGCCGACCTCGCGGCGGCCCAATGGGCCTTCGACAACGACCGCCCGGCCGGGCGCGGTGCCGACACCCTGCCCGGCGCCAAGCGGCTGTTCCTGCCGCTGCGAACCGGGCGCGGCACGATCGGGGTAATCGGCCTCGACGCGGACGGCGCCGGGCCGATCCTGACCCCGGAGGGACGCCGCCTGCTCGACGCGCTCGCCGATATGGGCGCGCTCGCCATCGAGCGGGTGCGGCTGGTGGAGGATCTCGACCGGGCCGAGCGCGCCGCCGAGACCGACCGCCTGCGCCAGGCGCTCCTGACCTCGATCAGCCACGACCTGCGGACTCCCCTGGCCTCCGTGCTCGGGGCGGCGAGCACCCTGCGCGACCTCGATGCCGACCTCGCCCCCGAGGCCAAGGCTGACCTGCTGGCGACGATCATCGCGGAATCCGAGCGGCTGAACCGGTTCATCGCCAACCTGCTCGACATGACCCGCCTGGAGGCCGGCGCCGTCGCCCCGAACCTCGCCCCGCAGGACGTCGCCGAGACCGTCGACACGGCCCTGCGCCGGGTCGAGGCGGTGCTGGCCGATCATCGCGTCGCGGTCGATCTGGCCTCCGACCTGCCGGTGCTGCGGCTCGACCCGGTCCTGTTCGAGCAGGTGCTGTTCAACCTGCTCGACAACGCCGCCAAATACGCTCCGGCGGGTTCCACCGTCACGGTCCGGGGCCGACGGGAGGGGGCCTTCGTGCGCCTCGACATTCTCGACGAGGGCGACGGCTTGCCCGAGGCTGACGTCGAGCGCGTGTTCGACAAGTTCTACCGGGTGCGCAAGAGCGACCGGGTCCGGGCCGGCACCGGGCTGGGGCTCGCCATCGCCCGCGGCTTCGTCGAGGCCATGCGCGGCACCGTCACTGCCGCCAACCGGCGCGACCGCGGCGGCGCCGTCTTCACCGTGACGCTGCCGGTCCCGGCCCGAATCGCGCCCAAGGACATCGCCGCATGAGCCCGACCATCCTGGTCATCGACGACGAGCCGCCGATCCGGAAATTGTTGCGCACGGGCCTCTCCACCCAGGGCTACGCCATCCTGGAGGCGCCCAACGCCACCGCTGCCCTGGAGGTGCTGGGCCGCGACCGGGTCGACCTCGTCATCCTCGATCTCGGCCTGCCGGACATGCGCGGCCACGACCTGCTGCGCACGATCCGGGCGCGCCATCCGGAGCTTCCCGTGGTGGTGCTGTCGAGCCGCACCGACGAGGGCGGCAAGGTCGAAGCGCTGGATCTCGGCGCCGACGACTACGTCACCAAGCCCTTCGGCATGGCCGAGCTGCTGGCCCGTCTGCGCGCCGCCCTGCGCCACCAATTGGCCGTCCAGGGCGAGCGCCCGATCTTCCGGGTCGAAAGACTCTCGATCGACCTCGTGCGGCGGATCGTGAAGGTCGACGATGTCGAGGTGAAGCTCACCCCGCGGGAATACGATTTTCTCCGCGTGCTGGTGATGCATGCCGGCAAGGTGCTGACCCACGCACAGCTGATGCAGGCGGTCTCGGTCTCCTCCGACCCACAATACCTGCGGGTCTACATGCGCCAGCTCCGCCAGAAGCTGGAGGCCGATCCCGAGCGGCCGCGCCTCCTCCTCACGGAGACCGGCGTCGGCTATCGCCTGCGCGCCCCCGACGACGAGCCGACCCTCAGGCCGCCCATTGGGGAAAGCGGGCGCTGACGCGCTTCACAACTGCAACGCGATCCGCTCGGCGGAGAGCTGCACGGCATCCGGGCGGTGCCCGGTCTCGCCCACCGCATAATCGAACGCCGCCTCCCGACTCCGAAACAACCCGCCGGCCCGCCCATGGATCTCGATGGCCACCCAATGGCCCTCGGGATCCTGCCCGACGACGAACCGGGCGGCCTCCCCCGCCGGGGCGATGACGGGGGTGGTGACGTGGATGATGGGCGACATTGGATGTCTGGGGTTCGCGCGATCCTCCAAGGACCGCGCCCTCAAGCTGGGCCGGGACGCATGAGGGTTCGAGGGGCAAACGGGGCCGATCGCATCAGCGTCTCGTTAGGATCCGCAGCCGGGCGCGGCCGTCCCGGAACGGGTCTTGCCGCCCTGTGATGTCGAGACGAACAGCGCTGCCGAACGATGCGACCACTGACACGCGAGCGCTGTCCCCGAACCTCGCAACCCGGTGCGGGAGCGAAAGCTAGAAACGCAACGTTCTGAGGATGTTAGAAGGCTGATGGCTCCCCGAGCAGGACTCGAACCTGCGACAAGGCGATTAACAGTCGCCTGCTCTACCAACTGAGCTATCGGGGATCACGAGCGGGTCTCTACACACCGGGATCGCGGGACGCAAGACCCTGAATCGCGCGATCGACGCGGTTCGTGAAGGCGCCCCCTCTGCGGCCTGCCTGGCGAGGTGGTTTGCCGGCGCTCAACCCGCAGGGGTGTTGCTCTGGTGCAACATTTGGTTCGCGGTCGGGGCTTGGTGCCCCTGGAGGCGTCACAGTTCCAGCCCGTCGGCCTCGGTCGGTCCCGGATCGCCCTCCCGGTCGCCGCCCGCGTGGCGCGATCCTGGCGTGCCTCGTCCGAGCCGGTCGGATCGCGCCGCGAAGGTCAGGTTTGCTGCCGCTGAGACGTTGCGACGATCGAAGATTTTTTCGCGATCTTTGTAATCATATTCCACATTTATTCCAAGAAAGTACAGCGATAAACGTGTAGTCTGAAATCTATGCCACTCGTGTTTGCCGGCTATATTTAACACGGACGCAAGCGTTGCTATATTAGATCGTTCCATCGATTCGCCCGGAAACCGGTCTCCTTCTCATGCGCATCTCTCTCGGCCTTAAGCTGGCCGCGGTCGTCGGCCTGCTCGGCTTCGTGGCGGTCGGCATTTCGGCCTTCGCCGTGCGGCAATCGTTGTGGGAGCAGGAGCGCGCGGCTGCCACGGACAAGATCTGGAACGCCGGCCTCCAGGCGGGCGCCCTGGGTCAGGCGATCGAGCACGCGGTTGTGCAGGCCACGGCGCTCTACACCGCCGAGGACACCACGGAGGCGCGCACGCGCCTGTCGGCGCTTCACGACGCCCTGGCGGCGGTGGAACAGGTCCGGGTGCCGTTCCTGGAAGCGATGGAGGATCAGCTGCCGCCGGAGCGGCGCCGCCGGTTCGACCTTTTCGTGAAGGAATTCATCGCCTACCAGACCGACACGGCCGAGCTCGGCCTGACGATCTCGCCCAAGGCCGCGCTGATCCAGGCCACCGACGAGGCCACGGTGAAGAACCGCGAGCACATGGTCACGGAGATCGGCGTGCTCGGCCGCGAGGTACTCGCGCGTCTCAACGAGCGGCGCGCCGCCGACGCCGCGGATCGCCGCCAGGCCCGCCTGGCGCTGATCGTCGTACCGGCCATCGCGCTCGCCCTAGGACTGCTCGCGGCGATCTGGATCATCTTCACCCAGGTCCGGCGGCCCCTCGACCGTCTCAAGACCAGCATGACGGCCCTGGCCGCCAACGATCTCGGCCGCACCATCCCGTTCACCCAGCGCCGGGACGAGATCGGCGAGATGGCCGCCGCCATCGCGGGTTTCCAGACCGCCCTGCTTGAGAAGCGCGGGCTCGACGCCGAGGCGCAGGCACGTCGCGACCGCGACCGCGTCCGGGCGGAGCAACTGGCCGCGGCGACCCGCGCCTTCGAGGGCGAGACGCATCGCGCGGTGGCGGACCTCGCCGGATCGGCGGAATCGATGCAGGAGGCGGCCGCGACGCTCACCGGCACCGCCGGAGACATGGCGGCCCGGGCCTCCGTGGTGGCGGGCGCTTCGAGCCAGACCGCCGACATCGTCGACAGCATCGCCGGCGCCGCCGAGGAATTCGCCGCCTCCGCCCGAGAGATCGAGGAGCGGGTGCGGCACACGAGTGAGATCGCGGCGACAGCCCTCACCGATACCAAGCAGCTGGAATTCACGGTCTCCACCCTGTCGCAGGCGGCCGCGGAGATCGATGCGGTCGTCACCTTGATCCGCACGGTGGCCGAGCAGACCAACCTGCTCGCCCTCAACGCTACGATCGAGGCCGCCCGAGCCGGGGCCGCAGGACGCGGCTTCGCCGTGGTGGCCGCGGAGGTGAAGGCGCTCGCCGGCCAGACGGCGCTCGCCACCGACCGCATCACCGGGCAGGTCGGGTCGATCCAGGGGGCCGCCTCCAACACGGTCAGTGCCATCGCGTCGATCGGCGAGACCATCGCCCGGATGAGCGTCATCGCCTCCGAGGTGGCGCAGGCCGCGGATCAGCAGGGCGCCGCCAGCCAGGAAATCGCCCGGGCCATCGCGGGTGCGGCGGCGGATTCCCACAAGGTCTCGGAGAGCGTCGGGGGCGTGCGCGCGGCGGCGGCCTCCAACGAGGTCCAGGCCGAGCAGGTCCGGGGTAGCGCCTCCCGGGTGAGCACCGGGACCCGGACTCTGCAAGAGGCGATCGAGACCTTCCTGGGGCAGGTGCACGCCGCCTGAGGCGCATCGCTGCGTCTCGACGCGGTCGAGGATGGGGCGAGCGCGTTTCGGCGCGCGCTGGACCCGTTCCCGGCCGCGTCACGATCGGGAACAGGTCCAAGCTTTTGATGTTACTGGGCCTCTGATGTGGCCCGCTCGCCGTCGCCGAACCGGCATCCGCTTCGGCGACGCGCGCTTAAGCCGATATGGCCGAGCGGCCCTCCTTCTTCGACGCCGCCCTGTCAGGCACCGCTCCGGCCACCCGGTGCGCAGGCCGATCCCGGTCGCCTCCGCCGGTGAGCGGGCCACGCTGCTCAATCCTTCGGCCGCGCCTCATCCCGATAGCAATATCCCGGAACGCGAAACTCAAAGGCGTAGGGCGCGGATGTTGCCGGTTCCGCATTCCAATTCGGCGTCTGTTGTTTGACCGTTCGCAGAAATGGCGATGGTCAATATTGTAAAGCAACGCGCATTAAAATTCAGCGGATATTTATCAACGCAATCCCCAAATATTGACAACTTTTGCGTGTATTGACGGGGAAAGGTTTGTAGCGTTATCTCTATAGGCGTGCTGAAATCAGCCTAGCCGACCTGACTTTCCTACCCATGTCTACATTGTCGATCGCAAGTCCGACGGAGTTATCCCGTCATCGCTGCCCGCGCCATGCCAAGCGGGCTCAGGCGTCGTCCTGCGGATAGCCGATCCGCATCGTCTCGGATGATCCGCGTTCGACGGACGCCCTCTCGAGCGTCTGAGGCTCGGACGCGCTTCCCTACGCACCCCCGGATCGTCCCGGGATCGCATACGCACCCATCGATACATTGCATTGCGACGGCGTCATCGCGCGTCGGTACGATTGAGAAGGATCCCGTATTTCAGATGCGCAATTCTTTCGGTTTCAAGCTAGCGGCGGTCGTCGGCCTGCTGGGCTTCGTCGCGGTCGGCATTTCGGCCTTCGCCGTGCGTCAGTCGCTGTGGGAGCAGGAGCGCGCCGCCGCCACAGACCGAATCTGGAACGCCGGCCTCCAGGCCGGTGCGCTCGGCCAGGCGATCGAGCACGCGGTCGTGCAGGCCACGGCGCTCTACACCGCCGCAGACACCAACGAGGCGCGCACGCGCCTCTCCACCTTGCAGGAGGCTCTGGCGGCGGTGGAGCAGGTCCGGGGGCCGTTCCTGGAGGCGATGGAGCATCACCTGGCGCCGGAGCGCCGGCGCAAGTTCGATCTGTTCGTGAAGGAGTTCGTCGCCTACCAGACCGAGACGGCGGAGCTCGGCCTGACCATCTCGCCGAAGGCTGCCCTGATCCAGGCCACCGACGAGGCGACGGTGAAGAACCGCGAGCGCATGATCGCGGAGATCGGCTCGCTCGGCCGCGAGGTGCTGGGCCGCCTCAACGATCAGCGCGCGGTCGCGACCTTGGAGCAGAGCCGGGCGATCATCGCGTTGATCGTGGTGCCGGCGGTGGCGCTCGCCCTCGGGCTGCTCGCCGCGATCTGGATCATCGTCGCACAGGTCCAGCGGCCCTTGGCCAGGCTGAAATCCGCGATGCAGGCCCTGGCGGCCGATCGGCTCGACAACGTGGTCCCGTTCACCGACCGGCAGGACGCGATCGGCCAGATGGCCCACACCATCGCGGCGTTCCAGGGTGCGATGATCGAGAAGCGCACCCTCGACGGCGACGCGCGGGCTCGCACCGCGCGGGACCTCGTCCGGGCCGAGCGGATGGCCGCGGCGACCCGGGCCTTCGAGAGCGAGACGCATCGGACCGTGGCGGATCTCGCCGCCTTGGCGGAAGCCATGCAGGCCTCGGCCGACGCGCTCTCCGGCCTTGCCGGCGAGACGACCGCACAGGTGGCCGTCGCCGCGGAGGCGTCCGACCAGACCGCCGGCGTCGTCGTCAGCATCGCCAGCGCCGCCGAGGAGCTGTCGGTCGCGGCCCGGGAGATCGAGAACCAGGTCCGGCATACGAGCACGATCGCCTCGACGGCGCTCTCCGACACGCAGGGGCTGGTGGCGACGGTGACGACCCTGTCGCAGGCGGCCGACGAGGCTGGGACCGTGATCGCGCTGATCCGCGCTGTGGCCGCACAGACCAACATGCTGGCCCTTAACGCCACGATCGAGGCGGCACGGGCCGGAGCTGCGGGACGCGGCTTCGCCGTGGTCGCCACCGAGGTCAAGGATCTGGCGGCGCAGACCGCGCAGGCGACCGACCGCATCGCCCATCACATCGGGGCGATCCAGGCGGCGGCCGCCGACACGGTCGGGGCGATCGGGTCGATCGGCACGGTGGGGCAGACGATCGCGCAGATGAGCTCCATCGCCTCCGAGGTCGCGGTCGCGGCCGACCAGCAGGGGCAGTCGAGCCAGGTGATCGCCCGCGCGATCACCAGCGCGGCGCTGGAATCCCGCAAGGTCTCGGACAGCGTGGCGGGCGTGCGCGCCACCGCGGCCTCGAACGAGCAGCAGGCGGCGCATGTCCGACAGAGCGCCCTGCAGGTGAATGCCGGGACACACAGCCTGCAGCGGGCGATCGAGACGTTTCTGGCTCAGGTCGCGGCGGCCTGATCCGGAGGCCGGGTCGATCGCTCGGCTAGGTATGCTGCGCCGTCATGGCGAGCGCCGCCAAGCACCTAAGCAGCTGCGCGTCCAGCCGGCGCGCCTGGCGAATCAGGACGTGTATACGCGAGAGCGAGGGGTGTCGCCGGGCACGCCGGATCCGGGATGAGCGGAGTGATCATGGCCGCCGATCGGCCCACCGGGCATATCGGATCGCGCCGAAGCCGAGAGCGAGGGCCGCGACCGGCGCAATCAGCAGGGCGATGATATCAAGGTACGGCATCACACCAGCTCCCGGAGGTACCTGCGCGCAGCAATATGTAGGGACACGCTCGCGGCGGAGCAAACAAGGGAAATGCCGATCACGACCCACACAGGAACGCTCGGCGTTCCGGCCGCGTAGAGGACAGCAAAAATAGGGGCCAGGCCGCCGATGCCGAAAACGGAGCCTGCGACCGTGTTGACGTAGGAAGCCGTAAGCTTGGCGCGCTCGTTCGCCACAACTTTTCTGCGCTCTTCGGCTTTCTTTTCGGCTTCAAGCAAGCTCATGGCAAATTGAGTTCTTCGGATCGTCTAGAAATCTTTCTTCGGCAATGCCCGTTCCTTCGTCTGCCTCAAGTTGTTCTCCGATTCAATGAGGCACCATAGAATAAATTTATCTTTTCCGCAGTGAATGTCTGTAATCAGAGGGAATTGTGTGTGTTTTAAAAAATATTTATATTTATCCGGCCATATCGCAATATAAATTGAGATATTATTTCCAGTAAATAATAATTTCGGAAATAATACTCCAAGACTTGCCTTTTTCAGCATCGGCGATGCGGTCAGCGTGTCTCGGATGTGGCGCGCATGGAAGGAGCCGATGTCAAACTCGAGGGCGGTTCATTTCAGTCACGCAGGCCAAGACCGGTACGAAGCTGGACCTCCCGCCGCATGACGATCTGTTCGACACGCTGGCTGCCGAGCCCCGTGGGCCGACGCTCATCTTTACACGGCGCTCGGCGACAACATGGCGGATGCCATCGAGGCGGCCGGGCTGTCGGATGAATGTGTCACCCACGGGCTGCGGAAAGCGGCAGCTCGACAACCATATGCATGCCAAGTCCGGGCGGCCCAGGGTTCCAGCCTGAAGCGGCAAAGAACCCTCATCACAGGCACGAAACGCCGTAATTTCAAGGATATTAGAGGGAATATGGAGGCCTCGCCCGGAATCGAACCGGGGTGCAAGGATTTGCAGTCCTCTGCGTAACCACTCCGCCACGAGGCCCCTCGTCGCGACGCCGCGGCGTCGCCCTCGGAGCCTGACGGCCGGCTCCGGGTGGGCGTCTCTAGCAGAGGTCGGTGGCGGCAGGCAACGGTCGCGATGCGGCTTCTGCGCGGGAATATGATCTGGGTCGGGGCCGTCAGGTGTTTCGGTCCGGCGCCGCGCGCCTCAGCTCTGCCAAACCCGGGGCATCGGCCGATCGCGATAGGAGGCCAGGACGCGGGCGACGAGGCCGCGGAGGGGGCCGACCGCATCCGACAGGGCGCGGATGACGAGATGCCCGTTCCAGGCGCTCGCCGCCCCCTCAATTCCCGGCACGGCGGCTTCCTCCAAGAGGGCGCGGGCTTCTTCCAGGCGGCCTTCGGCGCCGTCGGAGACGTCGAGCAGGGTCGCGCAGGCCCGGGCGCCGCCGCCGATCGCCGGTCGCGTGAGAAGATCGAAGATCGGGCCATCGAGACAAAAACTGTCGGCGTAGACGAGCCGCCCGGCCCGGCGAACGCGCCAGGCATCCGCGAACAGCCCGGCGCTGATCCGCTCGCCCCGGGCGGCGCGGCCGAAGGCCACGATCTCGACCGCGAGCAGGGTGGCGCCTTCGGCCAAGTCGGCCTCGAAGCGCCGCCGCACCCGGGCGCGATCGAACAGGATCGTCTCCTGCGGCAGCCAGGCCAGCCGGGCCCCCTCCCCCAGGGTGACGCGGTTCTCGATCCGGCTCACCGGCCCGTCCGAGCGATAAATTTTTTCCGCTGCCGTGGTGGTCAGCACGAGGTCCGCCCCCGGGGCGAGGTCGAGGGCGATCGTGAAGGCGTCGCCGCACGCGACCCCGCCGGCGGTGTTGACCAGCACGGCCTCCAGCGCCCCCTCCCCGCGGGGAAAGCGCAGCCGTGACGGGCCGGATTCGGCGAGATCGAGGATCCGGGTCGAGCCGACGCCGCCGACCGGCCCGGCGCGCAGGTGGACACGCCCGTCCGAGCGCTGCCGGGCCGGTGCCTCGGAGGGATCGGGAGTCTCGCCTCGGCCGCGCGCCATCAGCGGCGGCCGGTCTGATCGCTCGATACCGCTTCGATCGCGGGGGTTGGCCGATCCAGGATCCGCCGGCCGAACAGGCTTGCCACCAACTCGACCAGAACCCGGGCGCTGCGCCCCCGATCGTCGAGGAACGGGTTCAGCTCGACCACGTCGAGGGATCGGACGAGGCCGGAATCGTGCAGCATCTCCATGATCAGATGCGCCTCGCGGAAGGTCGCGCCGCCCGGGACGGTGGTGCCGACCCCGGGAGCGATCGACGGGTCGAGGAAATCCACATCGAGACTGACATGCAGATGCGCGCCCTCCCGCGCCACTCGGTCGAGCACCCGCCGCAGGGGGGCGACGACGCCGAATTCGTCGATGGTGCGCATGTCGGTGACGCCGACCCGGCGGGCGGTCACCAGGGCGCGCTCGCCGGCATCGATGGAGCGCAGGCCGAACAGGTGGACGTTCTCCGGCGGCAGCGGCGCGGGCACCGGCTCGGCGAACAGGCTCGGGAAGCCCGGCTCGCCGCAGAGCGCCGCCAGCGGCATGCCGTGGACGTTGCCCGAGGGCGAGGTCTCCGGCGTGTTGAAATCGGCATGGGCGTCGAGCCAGAGCACGAAGAGCGGCCGGCCCTCCCGGGCGCAGTGGCGCATCGCCCCGTCCACCGAGCCGAGGGACAGGCTGTGGTCACCGCCGGCGGCGAGCGGCACCGTCCCTGCCGCGAAGGCGGCCTCCACCGCCCGGGACAGGGCGCGGGTCCAGGCCGCGACGGCTTGCAGGCCGCGCCCGTCGGCCGGCCCGTCCGGCGCGACATCGCCGTGGTCGACGATGGTGTGGCCGAGATCCGACAGGGTCCGGACGAGCCCGGCCGTGCGCAAAGCCGCCGGCCCCATGAGCGCGCCGGGCTCGCTGGTGCCGACCTCGATCGGCGCCCCGATCAGCGCGATCCGGCGCGCGTCCGCGCGGTTGGTCTCGCTCGTCATCCGGTCCTCTGGGTCCAGGTGAAGGTTTTGGCGCTCGCCCGATGCTTAGGCGGACTCGGCGGAGCAGGCCAACGATTCGCATCCGCGCCGTCCGATCGCCAGCAAGCGCTGGGCCGCGCATTCATCGGTGGGACGGCGTCGGCTGGACGGGGCCGGAGTGGCGGGCCGGCATGGAGCTCATGCGCGCCGTATTGATTTTCGCGGGCGGTATTCATGCGAGACTGGCACGTCATCTAGAGCAATCCGCTCCGTTGTAAGGGCGCTGCTCCAGTAAATATTGGCGGATCTGACATTCGACTGGATCAATCTTTGCGCAATAAAATTATTAACTTCATATTCGTTTACCGGATTTTAGTGGCATTGCCCTAAGGTTGTGCGAGGTTGTCCATCTGAAGACGTTATAGGCCTGTCATGGTGATGCTTTCGCGGCTGAGTGCGCGCCTACCGGCGATGACGATCGGGTTGGCGCTGCTCAGCGCCACCGCGATGGGTGGCTTCAGCTGGTACTCTGCCAAGTCCGGCCTGATCGACGCGGCGAACGAGCGCCTGCAGCTCGCTGCCGCCGCGCGCCGGGACGGGATCGAGCTGGTGGCGGACCGGATGCAGGCCGATTTCCTCGCTGCGGCGGCGCATCCGCAGATCGTCTCGAACTTCCCCGACCTGATCGAGACCCTCGACCCGGCCAAGCCCGACACCGCCGCACTGGTCGAGGCGTTCCGGGCGCCGCCGACCGTCGAGGCGCGGGTCGCGCTCGACGGCACCGGCATGTACGCGCGCCGGCACGTCAAGGTTCAGGAGGTGGCGCGCAAGCTCGTCGCCCAGGCCGGCTACGCCGACCTGCTGTTCCTCGATGAAGACGGCCGCATCGTCTACACCACCACCAAGAGCGGCGACTTCGCCAAGTCGGTGGCGGAGGATGGCTTGAAGGGCACGGCGCTGGCGCGCCTTGTCGAGCGGCTCAAAGCCGCCGACCCGAACTCGGTCCTGTTCGAGGACTTTGCAGCTTATCCGGTGGACGGCGTGCCGGCGGCCTTCATCGGCCGGGCGATGACCAAGCGGGCGAACGTCGCCATGGGCACGGCCCAGGCGGCGGAGCGGATCGGCTTCATCGCCATGCGGGTGACGCCGGCTCTGTTCGATCAGGCGCTGGCCAAGCGGACCGGCCTCGGCGAGACCGGCCAAGTCCTGGCCGCCGGTGCGGATGGACGGCTGCGCAGCAATCCGCCGCTGAGCCCGGCGGTGAAGGCCGGCGACGGCCTCGCCCCCCTCGGGATCGCGGCGGACAGCCTCAAGGCCGGCGGCACCTTCGATTTCCCGGCCGCGGACGGCCCCCACATGGCGGCAGCCTCTTCGGTCAGCGTTCTGGGCGCGCCCTGGACCGTGGTGGCGGAGCAGTCGCAGGCCGAGGCGATCCACGCCGTGCAGGCGCTCTCGCGCACCCTGTTCTTGATCGGGCTCTGCGTCCTCGGGGGAACTGCCCTGCTAGGCATGCTGCTGGCGCGCTCGATCGTGTCGCCGCTCGGTGCGCTCACCCGCGCCCTTAAGGCGCTCGCCGACCGCCAGGCCCTCACGGATGTGCCGGGCAGCCGGCGCCGGGACGAGATCGGCGACATCGCCCGCGCGGTAGTCACCATCCGCGACGTGTCGCTCCAGGAGGCGGCGCAGCAGCTCCAGACAACGGAGGCGGCCCGGATGCGTGAGGAGCAGGCCCGCCGGGTCATGCTGCGGGACCTCGCCGACGACTTCGAGCGCTCGGTCGGCGGTATCGCTGAGGGGCTGAGCCAGGGCGTCGCGGCGCTCCAGGGCGCGTCCGGCACCATGCGGATCGCCGTCGCCGGCACTTCCGAGCGCTCGACCAGCGTCGCCAGCGCCGCGCGCCAGACCGCCGACAATGTCGACGCCGTCGCGGCCGCCGCCGAGCAGCTCGGCGCCACCGTGCAGGAGATCGGGCGCCAGGTGGAGCAGGCCGCCGGCATGTCGGCCACGGCCGTCGACGAGGCCAAGCGGGCCGAGGGCACGATGGCGAATCTCGCCGCCGCCGCCACCCGCATCGGCGACGTGGTCGGGATGGTCTCGACCATCGCCGGCCAGACCAACCTGCTCGCCCTCAACGCCACGATCGAGGCCGCCCGCGCCGGTGAGGCCGGCCGCGGTTTCGCGGTGGTCGCCGCCGAGGTCAAGGAACTCGCGACTCAGACCAGCCGGGCCACGGAAGAGATCAGCCGTCAGGTGGCGTCGATCCAGTCGGTGACCGGCGGCGTCTCCGAGGCGATCCAGGGGATCGTGTCTCAGATCGAGGCGATGAACCACGTCTCGACCAGCATCTCGGCCGCCGTCGAGGAGCAGGGCGTCACCACGCAAGACATCGTCCGCAGCATGGGGCAGGCCTCGACCGGGACCAGCGGGATGACCAGCGACATCGCCGAGGTCGCCCGGGTCGCCGGCGATGCCGGCCAGGCCGCCTCTTCGGTGGCGCAGGCCTCGGACGACCTCGCGGCCCAGTCGGAGCGGTTGCGCGCGGAAGTCTTCCAGTTCCTGCAGAACGTCCGGGCGGCCTGATCCGACCCGTAAATCTCCGGCCCGGACGGTCTCAGGCCGCCCGGGCCGGCAGCGGCGACGCCGATTGCGCCGTCCGCCCCGCATAGACCTGCGCGGCCAGGGGCAATTCGATGGCGGCGCAGAGGCCGCCCTCGCGCCGGTTCTCCAGGATCAGCCGCCCGTTATGCGCCTCGACGATCGCCAGCACGATCGACAGACCAAGGCCGAAGCCGCTGGCCTCGTTGAGGTTGCGGGCGCGGTCGCCGCGCACGAAGGGCTGCAGCATCGCGTCGCGCTCCGAATCGGGGATGCCCGGTCCCTGATCGAGCACGCAGACCCGGATGCCCCGCTCGGAGGTCTCCATCTGGACCTCCGCCTGTCCGCCATACTTGACGGCGTTGTCCACCAGATTGGTGATCGCCCGCTGCAACTCCTCCGGCCGGCCCTGCACCAGGACATGGCGGCTGCGCCCGACGCTCACCGGCGCGCCGAAATCCGAGAAGTCGTCGCAGACCGTCTGCACCACCGAGGCGAGGTCCACGAGGCCGAGGCTGCCGGCATCGCGGGTCTGTCCGTCCCGGACGAAGGAGAGCGCCGCCTCGACCAGCCCGTTCATCTGCTCCAGGTCGCGCAGGGTGGCGGTGCGGGCGTGCTCGTCCTCGATGAACTCGGCGCGCAGGCGCAGCCGGGTGATCGGGGTGCGCAGGTCGTGGCTGATCGCGGCCAGCATCTGGGTGCGGTCGTCGATCAGGCGGCGCACGCGCGCCCGCATCCGGTCGAGCGCCCGGGAGACGGCGATCACTTCCCGGGGTCCCGCCTCCGGCAGGGCGACGTGGTCGTCCCGGGTGCCGAAGGCCTCGGCGGCGCCCGCCAGCCGCGCCAGCGGTGCCGTGAGTGCCCGGGTCGCCCAGACGCAGAGCAGCGCCAGGGTCAGCGCCAGGAACACCACGGTGAAGATCAGCGCGCCCTGCCGGGGCGGGCGCAGGGGGCCGTTCGGCAGCGTGGCCTGGAGGGCCGCCCCATTGGGCGTGACCACCCCGATATGCAGTAACCCGTCCGCCTGCTCCTGCCCCGAAGCGGGGGTGGACAGATCGACGACCGTCAGAGGCCGGCCGGCACCGACACGCAGGCGGTTGATCACCGGCAGATTGGGGACGGGCGCCGTGTTCTGCGGCACCGCCCCATCCCAGGCCTCGACCCGGATCAGCGGCAGGCTGCGCCCGCTCGCCAGCAAGGCCGGCCGCGCGGCCGGGTCCGCCTCGTCGAGGAGTCGGACCAGCGTGGACAGCCGGCCTGCGGCGACGCCCGGCAGCGTGTCCGGGTTCTGCGGTTCGTGGAGGATCAGGAACGCCGCGGTGGCGACCACATGCGCCACCGCAATCCCGGCCACGACCAGCAGGGCGATCTGGCCCGCGATGCTCTGCGGGCGCAGCCGGGTGCGCAGGCGTCCGATGGCCCTCGGAAGCGCGCTCATGACCGGGTCACTTCGGGGGTGAACAGGTAGCCGCCCGAGCGGATCGTGCGGATGAATTCGGGGTTGCGCGTATCGCGCTCGATCTTCTGGCGGATACGCGAGATCAGCACGTCGATGCTGCGCTCGAACGGCCCGGCCGCGCGGCCCTGGGTGAGGTCGAGGAGCTGGTCCCGCGACAGCACGCGGCCCGGCCGCAGGCAGAGCGCGTGCAGCAGGTCGAACTCCGCCCCGGTGACGGCGATGCGGGCGCCCTCCGGCGACAGCACCTGCCGCAGCGACACGTCCAGCGTCCAGCCGGAGAAGTGCAGGCGCCGGCGCTCGTCCAAATCCGGCGCTTCGGCGGCGACCCGGCGCAGGATCGCCCGGATCCGGGCCAGGAGTTCCCGCGGGTTGAACGGCTTGGCGAGGTAATCGTCCGCGCCCAGTTCGAGCCCGAGGATGCGGTCCACCTCCTCGGACTTCGCGGTCAGCATCAGGATCGGGATCTGCGAGGCGCCGCGCAGGCGCCGGCACAGGCTGAGCCCGTCCTCGCCCGGGAGCATCAGGTCGAGGACGATCAGGTCGATGCGCGATTCCGCCAGCGCCCGGTCCATCTCGATGCCGTCGCCCGCCAGCGTCACACGGCAATCGTTGCCGCGCAGGTAGCGGGCGACGAGGGCCGAGATCTCCCGGTCGTCCTCGACCACGAGGATGTGGGGTGTGGCGGGTGCGTTCATCGCGAGGGAATCGGCGAGCGGATCAGCGAGCGTCATCAGGTTATTATGCGCCGAAGCCGCCGTTATTCGAAGATGCGCGCGGGAACCATTTTGTAAGCGCGTGTTTCCAGCTCAGCCGTACATGCGGCGGCGATGGAAACGCGGGGGAGACCATGACCAAGGCGGCCAAGCCGGATCCGATCGTGCCGAAGCCGCCCGAACTGGCCTCGCCGTGGCACACGCCTGCGCGAGCCGCGCTCCAGGCCGAGGCCCGTGATTTCGCCCGCGACACGGTGCTGCCGCTGGCCGACGAACTCGATCCGCAAAAGGCCGAGATGCCTAGGTCGCTGATCGACGCCATGGCCGAGAAGGGCTGGTTCGGCATCACGATCCCGGAGGCGCAGGGCGGCCTGGGACTTGGCGTCTTCGAATACTGCCTCGTCTCGGAGGAACTGGCTCGGGCCTGGCTGTCGGTGGGCAGCATCCTGGCCCGCGGCCAGGGGCTTGGCACCCAGACCCTCGACCCGGAGCGCCGGGCCGACCTGCTGCGGCGCTCGGCCAAGGGTGCCTGGATCGGCTCGATCTCCCTGTCCGAGCCCAATGCCGGCTCCGACCTCGCCGGGGTGCAGACCCGGGCGGTGCGGGACGGCGACGACTGGGTCCTCACGGGCACCAAGCGCTGGGCGGGCTTCGCCAAGGGTGCCGACTTCGTCGAGGTCCTGGCCCGCACACGCGATCCGGAGCCCGGCGAATCGCGTTCGGCCGGCCTGGAGCCGTTCCTGGTGGTGAAGGACCGGGACAGCTTCCCGCCCGGCATGACCGGCCGGGTTATCGACAAGATCGGCTATCACGGCTTCCAGACCTTCGAGCTCGTCCTCGACGGTGTGCGCGTGCCCGAGAGCGACCGGCTCACCGGCCTCTACGGCGACCAGGGGGCGGATGCGGATTCCGGTGGCTTCGCCTCGGTCCAGCGCGGGCTCAACATCGCCCGGGTCCACACGGCGGCGCGCGCGGTCGGCGTGGCGCGGGCGGCCGTGGAGGATACCCAGGCCTACCTGCAGGAGCGGGTCCAGTTCGGCCACCCGATCGGCGACTTCCAGGCCCTGCGCTTCGCGCTCGCCGACATGGCCGCCGAGGTCGCCCAGGCGCGGGCGTTCTGGCATCAGGTCGCCCATCTCCTCGATCAGGGCGAGGCAGCCGAGAGCGAATCCGCCATGGTGAAGCTCTTGGCCACCGAGATGGCCGTGCGGGTCACCAACCAGGCGATGCAGCTCCATGGCGGCAACGGCTACACCACCGAGCGCCGGGTCGAGCGCTATTGGCGCGACGCGCGCCTGACCACGATCTTCGAGGGGACGAGCGAGATCCAGCGGCGGATCATCAGCGACCGGATGCTGCCGCGCCCCGTGGCCTGATCACGCGCCCGTGCGGCGAATCGTCGAGCCGGACTCCCCGCCCCGTCCGGTCCGGCTACCTCACCGGGATCTCTCTTGCGCCGCAGCATCGGCGCAGCCGCCATTCGGAAGCCCCGTGTCAAAGCCCATCAGCGATTACGCCCTCATCGGTGATACCCATTCCTGCGCCCTGATCGCCCGGGACGGCTCGATCGACTGGCTGTGCTGGCCGCGCCACGACTCGCCGGCGCTGTTCCTGAAGCTCCTGGATGACGACAAGGGCGGCGCGTGCAGCCTCGCCTTCGACGGGCTGGAAGCCACCGCGCGTCGCTACCTGCCCGACACCAACATCCTGGAGACCACCTTCACCACCGCCACAGGGCGCGCCCGGCTGCTCGACGTCATGCCGGTCAACCCGCCGAGCCCTGAACCCGACGAGGGCCCGGATGGCGAGGGCGAGAGCCGGCTGATCCGGTTGCTCACCTGCGAGAGCGGGGAGATCACCGGCCGGTTCGTGGTGCGCCCGACCTTCGATTATGCCCGCCGCCCCTGCACGCCGATCGTGGAAGGGAGGTCCGTCCTGTTCGAGGCCGGGGATTGGCGCGTGCGCGTCAACGCCTTCCCGCAGCCGGACCTGGCGGGCGACGAAGCGGAAGTCCGGTTCAGCCTCGCCGCGGGCGAGACCGCCTACCTGGTCCTGACCCATGGCGAGGACAACGAGGACGCCTGCATCGACGATTTCGCCGGCGCCCAGCGCCGCCTGGAGACCACCACCGAATATTGGCGCCGCTGGAGCGCCCGCAGCTCCTATCGGGGCGCCTACCGGGACGTGGTGATGCGCTCGGCCCTGTGCCTGAAGCTTCTCACCTACTCCCCCACGGGCGGCATCGTGGCGGCCGCCACGGCAGGGCTGCCCGAGGCGGTCCCCGGCGACCGCAACTACGATTACCGCTTCACCTGGATGCGCGACGCCGCCTTCACGGTCACCGCCTTCGTGATGCTGGGCTATGTCCGCGAGGCGGCGGAGTTCCTGCGCTTCCTGCGCGAGCGGGACGGGTCCTACGGGCGCGACACCAAGCTGATGTACGGCATCAGCGACGGCATGCCCTCGGAGGAAGTGCTGGACCACCTCGCCGGCTGGGACGGCGTCGGCCCGGTGGTGATCGGCAATCTCGCCGAGGCGCAGGATCAGCACGATATCTACGGCGAGTTGCTGCGGGCGCTCTGCGTGTTCCTGGAGGCTGTGGATTACGACCCGCCCGAGAAGGTCAACGACCGCTTGCCCGAAGTGCTCGACAACCTCACCGCCCGGGCGATTCGCCACCGGCACGACGCCGATAATGGCATCTGGGAATTGCGGACCGGGCCGCGCCACCAGGTCCACACCAAAGCGATGATCTGGGTGGCGCTGACCGACGCCGCCCGGATCGGCCGCAACATCAAAGGCGTCCCCGCGGAGAAGATCGCCGCGTGGGAGCGGATCGCCGCCGAGGTCCGGGCGGAATATCTGGATAGGGGCTGGAACCCGGAGAAGCAGGCCTATACCGGCGCCTACGACTCGCATCACCTCGACGCGGCCGTGCTGCGCGTCGCCCTATTCGGGGCCCTGGACCCGTCCGACTCGCGCACCCGCTCCACCCTCGCGGCGATCGAGCGGGAACTCGGCGACGGCGACCTGATCTACCGCTACCGGATGGATGACGGCCTGAAGGGCGACGAGGGCACGTTCACGGCCTGCGCGTTCTGGCGGGTCGGCTGTCTCGCACTCGACGGGCGCACCCGGGAGGCCAAGGACGCGTTCGAGCGACTGATCGCCCGAGGCAACGATCTCGGGCTATTCGCCGAGGAGATCGACGCCGCCACCGGCGAGCAGCGCGGGAACATGCCCCAGGGCTTTTCCCATATGGCGCTGATCAACGCGGCCTTGCGGCTGGAGGACAGCATCGAGCGGTTTGGTTTGGTGGATGCGATGGAGCAGCGGGCGGCGGAATAGGCCGTTTTTCGGACGCACCCGCCGCCCCGTCTGCGCCGAGGGGCTTCCAATCCGCCCAACGGCCTGGACGTCAGAGGGATGCGGAAGCTTCTATACCGTCATTCCGGGGCGCCGCAGGCGAGCCCGGAATCCAGAGCCGCCGACGGCATAAGGCTATGCGACACCTGTGTTTCTGGATTCCGGGCTCCGCTTCGCGGCCCCGGAATGACGGAGCGGGTTGTGTAGACCAGCGCTCGGTTTCTGGCCGAGGTCAGGCCGCGATCCGGATCGCCTCGTCCGATCCCGTATCCGCGGTGTCGCGGCTGGCGCGGAACTGGTCCAGCAGGTCGGCACCGAGCCCGTCGAGGACTTCCTGCATGGCGGCCTGAACCTCCGGATCCTCTTCCTTCGGCTCCGTGCGGTACCAGGCGAGGATCTGTTCGGGCAGCGCGTCGAGGATCGCGCCGATCGGGTTGGGCAGCTCGGGCGTCGCCGGCTCGGACTCCGTTTCCGCGACGATCGCAACTTCGACCACCACCGGATCGCCGCTCTCGACCGGCACGACCGCGACGGGTTCGACAACGCTCACCGGCTCGAACGCGGTGCGCCGCTGAATTTCCAGGGCGGTCCGCCAAGCGGCATCCGCGGCCGCGGCTTCGCGGCGGGCGGCTTCCCGGGTCATGGCTTCGGCCGCGACGGCGCGGGCGACTTCGCGGGCCTCGTCCCGGGCGGCCTCGGCCTCGTAGCGGTTCAGCAGGGCGACCACCGCGTGCATCTCCGGCGCCGGCAGATCGGTGCAGGCGTCGATGGCGGATTCGATCATCCGGCGCGACAGGCCGGTGCCGCGCAGACCGCTCGGTCCGGCGGCGGCTTGACGGGCGGCGAGCGCCGCCTGCATCGCCGGCAGCAGCGCGTCCGGAAGCCCGGCCTTCCGGTGCAACTCGGCGAAGGACCGCGGATCCCGCATGGCCCGGGCGATCCCGGCATGATCCTGGCCCGACAGATCGGCCAGCGCCGCCTGCACGAAGTCGGTCCGGCCTGAAAGCACGGCCCGCAGGATCAGGCCGGCGGTGAGCTGGCGGGCCGTGCGCAGATGCGTCACGAGGCGCGCCACCCCGGCGGCGCCGGACTGCTCGCAGGCCTCCAGGGCCACGCGCTCGCCCGCCTCGCGCCGCATCCGGTCGCAACGCTCGTTGCCGAGCCAGCCGCGGTCGGTGACGAACAGCGACAGCGCCTCGGCCACCGCGAGGCCGATGGCGTAGCGCACCTTCGGCGGCAGGTCGGAGCGGCGCAACAACGCCTCGCGGAGAGCGGCCTCGTCGCCCCGGCGCTCGATCATGCGCAGCATCCGGCCGGCGGTGATTTTTGCTGTCGGATTTCCGGCGAGCACGACCAGGGTATCCAGCTCGCCGATCTCGGCCAGCGCCCCCGAGACTGCGTGCGAGAGATGATGGCGGGCGGCGATCACCGCCCGGGTGGCCTCGTCGCCGAGAGCCGCGGCATCGACCAGATCCGCATCGGTCAGAACCGGCGAGCGCGCCAGGACCAAGCGCGCTACTTCGGGCACGTCGCAGGACAGAGCGACCACCAGGGGCCGGGGCGTCCGCGCGGAGGCCGCGCAGGTCTCGGCGAGCGCCCGGCGGACCACCGGCGACGGGTCGTCCAGCAGCGACAGCAGCGCGGTCTTGGCCTCCCAGGCCTCGTCGGCGGAGAGGTCGCCGTAGAGGTACGCCCGCGCTAGCGCCGTCGTGGCTTCGGCCCGGCGGCCGGCCGAGGCGTTCTGGGTCCAGGCCAGGAACTCGCGGATGATCATGGGCCGCTCCGGGGGGCGAACAGGCTGGTCCTGATGCCGGTGTTGGATCCCGCTCCGGCGAATTCGGTCGGGCGACGGGGCGGCAGCGGCGGATTGACGAGGGCGGCACCGGCAGGCGTCGGCGCCGGCGCGGTCAGGGCGCCGGTGGTCGCCGGTTCGATCGCGGCGAGGCTGGCCGGGGCTTCGGCGCCCGAACGCGGGAAATAGGTCGGCGCGGCGTGCTGGGTCGGCGGCGCTGCGTTGCGGGCCTGCCAGAGGCGCGCCGCTGCGTCCGACGCCGTGCCGCGCTGGTCGGTTTGGAACAGGCTGCGCAGGTCGGAGGTGCCGCCGAACGCGGTGGCCGCGCTGGCATAGGCCGTGGCCGCCTGCGTCGCCGGGGCGCCGTCCTGGCGCAGGGCTGTCAGATCGGTGGCGGCGGCGCCCTGTGCGGCGGCGGATAGGCTGGCATAGAGTTCGGCGGCGCTGCGGGGCCGGCCAGCCCGGTCGTAGAACAGAGCCCGGTTGGCGGCGGCCGCCTCCGGCAGGTCGAGGGCGGCGGCCCGGGCCGGGAAGGCGCGGGCGGTGGAGATCAGCGCGGCCGCTCCCTTGGCCCCCAGGACATGGGCCGCGTAGAGGTCGCCCGAGGTGGGCTCGCGCCCGAGCGCCGCGGCGAGCGCATCGGAATTCTGCTGGGTCAGGGCGCCGGCCAGCGTCGCGGAGATCTTGGGATCGCGCCGCAGATCGAGGATCGCCTGGCGCTGGTCGGCATCTGGGACGGTGTAGGTGCCGTCCGGCTGCCGGGTGATCGCGTCCGCATGCGCCTGGAGGCCGAGCTTCGGCCCGGCATTCTTCATCACCCCGAGCCAGGTCTGCTCGATGAACTGGAACAGGCCGGTGGCCGAGGAGGTCCCGGCCTTGGCGGCGGGGTCGAGGGCGGATTCCCGCCGGGCTGTGGCCAGGAGGTAATCGAAGCCGACGCCGCTCGCCATCGCGCCGTCGCGGATCGCCTGGACCACCGGCCCGGACACGGCCGCGCCCGAGCCCGCCCGTGCTTGCGCGGGCGGGCTGCTCTCCGGTGGGCTGGACGGCGTGGTGAACAGGAACATCCGGGCGCGCACGGGGTCTGAGGACACCGTGAACCTGCGCCGCTTATGGTAAACAACTCCTCAATTGGAGTTGCGCCGCGGTATCCGGTTTCAGGACCCGGTGAACTCGGCCGCGCCCTTCGGACGGCGCATCTGGAACCGGGTGTCGGCGGTGGCGCGGAAGTAGTCGTAATAGCCGCCGCGCAGGATCGGATGCATCGCCGCCGTGTCGACCATGCCGTCCGTGACGAAGCACTCGTCGACGTAGATCGACACCACCTGCCCGATCACTAGGAAATTCTCGGCCTCACCGCCGCCCAGCGGCACCAGCGGGACGGTTTGCAGCCACCGGCATTCGAGGGCGGCGGGCGAGGCCGCCACCCGGGGCGGGCGCACCTTCTGCGAGGGAGCGGTCTCGAGCTTCGCGAAGGCGAACTCGCTCTCGCCCCGCGGTAGCGGCGCCGAGGAATCGTTCATCCCGTCGCGCAGGTCCCAGGTCGCCAGGCTGCAGACGAATTCGGCGCCCTCCTCGGCGAAGGTCATGGCGTCCTTCCGGCCCGAGGACGAGAACGCCACCATGTTGTCCGCCACCGCATTGAAGAACGAGTACGGCGCGAGGTTGAGCTTGCCCTCCCGGCTCATGGCGCTGATCCAGCCGATCGGCCGCGGCGCGACGATCGCCTTCAGGGGGTTGTGCGGCAGGGCGCGCGCCTCGCGCGGGGCTTCGAGATCGTAATGCACGGGTGCGCCTTCTGAGACCAATCGCACTCAGAGATAGGTCACGATCTCGGAAAGACTCGGTCGCGGCCGATCGGACGGCACCTCGCGCGCCCGGCCGATATGCACGAACCCGGCGAGTTTTTCGGATGGCGCGAGGCCCAACGCATCCAGCACCCGGCGATCGTAGGCATACCATTCGGTCAGCCAGGACGTGGCGAAGCCCGAGGCATTGGCCGCGATCACGAGGTTCATGGTGGCCGCGCCCACCGAGAGCAGTTGCTCCCATTCGGGGATTTTCACATGCGGCCCGACGCGCGAGACCACCGCGACGGCCACCGGCGCATGCATCAGGCGGTTACGCTCCTGGGCGAGCCGCTCGGGGGTCGCCTCGGGATTGTCGGCCAGAAAGGTCGCCGCGATGGTCTCGCCGACCCGCTCCCGGGCCGCGTCCGCGATGACGATGAATCGCCAGGGCGCCAGCTTGCCGTGGTCGGGCACCCGGGCGGCGACGGTCAGGATGGTCTCGAGCTGGGCGCGGTCCGGCCCCGGGCCGTCGAGCAGCAGGGGCGGCACCGAGCGGCGCGTCGTCAGGAGGTCGAGGGTGGCGTTCATGCGTCCTGTCCCGCTGGGAAATCGGGATCCGGATGTGGCATGCACGGCCCGGCGGTGGAAGAGCGTGCGGCCTTGCCGCCGCCATGGTCCGGAGGCACAGCCGAAACCGGATACGGCTTGATGAGGATTCGACCGATGCGCACGAGGCTTGCCGCGATGGCGGTGGCAATTCTCTTGCCGGCCCATCTCCTGCCGGCGAGCGCGTTCGCGCAGCAGGGCGTGTTCCAGAACCGCCTCGGCGATCCCCTGCCCTCCCCGTCGATCACCAGCCCGACCCTGCCGCCCAGCATGCCGCCGGCGGAGCCGGAGGCGCAGCTGTCCCTGTCGGCGCTCCTGTCCGGCGCGGGCGTGCCCCTGCGCCAGGGGCTGGCCTGGCGGATCTACGAGGATCGTGGCGACGGCACCCGGCCGTCGATCGTGGGCCGCTCCACGGAGGCGGAGCCGAACTTCACCCTCCCCCCCGGCGCTTATGTGGCGACCGTGACCTACGGTTTCGCCAGCGCTTCGAAGCGGATCGTGATGGGTGGCCAGCCGGCCACCGACACCCTCCGGGTCGCTGCCGGCGCCCTGAAGCTCGCAGGCGCCGTGGGCGACCAGAAAATCCCGGCCGCGCAGGTCTCGTTCTCGGTGTTCGTGCCGGTGGGGACCAATTCCGAGGGCCGGCTGGTGCGCTCCGGCATCAAGGCCGGGGAGATCCTGCGCCTGCCCGAGGGCACCTATCACGTGGTCTCGACCTACGGGGAATCGAACGCGATCCAGCGCGCCGACCTGCGGGTCGAAAACGGCAAGGTCACCGAGGCGACCCTCAACCACCGCGCCGCCACCGTCACCCTGAAGCTCGTGGCCGCCCCCGGGGCCGAGGCCTATGCCGGCACCGCCTTCTCGGTGCTGACGCCCGGCGGCGACACGATCCGCGAGGCGATCGGCGCCTTCCCGCAAGTGACCCTGGCCGAGGGCGACTACGTGCTGATCGCCCGCCATGACGGGCAGGTCTATACCCGCGAGTTCAAGGTCGAGAGCGGGCTCGACCGGGACATCGAGGTGGTGGCCAAGGCCGGCTGAGCGTTTGGGTCAGGCCAGCCTACGTGCCAGGGCCACGCAGGCTGCGACCAGAAGGGCCGCGGCGATCATCGCGGGCTCGATCCGCTCGCCGAGAACCAGGGCGGCGACGCCGAGCCCCAGGAATGGCTGCAGCAGCTGGAGCTGCCCGATCGCCGCGATGCCGCCCCGGGCGAGCGCCCGATACCAGAATACGAACCCGATCAGCATGCTGAACAGAGCCACGTAGCCGAGGCCGGCCCAGGCCGGGAGCGGGATTGCGCCGGGATCGGCCGGGCTCAGGATCAGCGCCAGCGGCAGGGAGAGCGGCAGCGACAGCACCGTCGCCCAGGCGATCACCTGCCAGCCGCCGAGCCGCCGCGCCAGGATCCCGCCCTCGGCATAGCCGAGCCCGCAGACCAGGATCGCCGCGAGCATGAAGGCATCGCCCGGTCCCGGCGGCCCATCGAGCCCGCGGGCGGCGAAGCCCACCGTCACGAGGGCGCCCAGCACCGACAGGACCCAGAAGGCCGCGGACGGCCGCTCGCCCGAGCGCAGGGCGCCGAACAAGGCGGTCGAAAGCGGCAACAAGCCGACGAAGACGGTCCCATGCGCGGCGCCCACGGTGCGCAGCGCCAGCGCGGTCAGGAGCGGGAAGCCGACCACGACCCCGCCGGCCACGATCGCGAGCGCGCCGAGATCGCGCCCGCGCGGCCACGTCTCCCGGAGGATCAGCAGCGCGGCTGCTCCCGCCAGCCCGGCAAGGGCCGCTCGCGCGGCGCTGAGGAACAGCGCGTCCATGCCGGTGAGCGCCAAGCGCGTCGCCGCCAGGGAGGCGCTGAAGATCGCGACGCCGATCATCCCGTCGATCCAGGCGCCCGGGTGCCGCAAGACGCCCCCCTCGGTCGCGCATTCAGGCGCTTGCGCCAAAATCTCACCCTGCTTCACGACGCCAATCTCCCAGCCATATCCGGTTGGGGCATGCGTCCCGCGGGCGCGGTGGGCCAGGGACGGTTGGGGCTCCAGAGGACCAAACTGTCCCGGCCGCCGCACAGGACAATCGAGGCCGCCCACGGATGCAGCAGCCTGGTTCCATGTTCCGCGCATTAACATTTCTGCGAGGGGGCGGAACGATGGGCTTCGGCGCGCCATTCTCACGCGCCCATTCCGGGCCCCCGGAGATCCTGATGCGCCGCCTCGTCCTCGCTACTCTCGCCGCCGCCGCCCTGGCCGGACCTGCCCTCGCAGCCAACGACACGCCTCCGACCGTGGCCCCCAAGTTCGAGAGCGTGCCGCAGGACGCGGTGCTGAGCTACAACCTGATCGGTCTCAACATCACTGACGCGCAGAACAATACCGTCGGCGAGATCAAGGACCTCGCGATCGTTCACGAAAAGCTCGTCGGCTACATCGTCTCGGTGGGCGGCTTCCTCGGCATGGGCGAGCACTATGTCGCCGTCGCGCCGTCCTCTATTGCCCTCGGCTACGATGCCGACGCGAAGAAGTGGAAGGCGATCATCGGCGCCACCAAGGAGCAGCTGAAGTCCGCGCCGGAGTTCAAGTACGACGGCAAGTTCAAGCGCTGAGCTTCTCGCGCTGGGCTGCCGAAGACGGATCGAAACCGTTGTCGGCAGCCCCTCAGATGGACGTGTTCAGATGACGAACAGGGTGACGCAGTCTGAGACAGAAGACTCGCCCCTTCGATCGGTGCGTTCGAGCCGGGATTAGCGGCGGACAGCCGAGCACCGGTTAGGACGATATCCGATCCCCCTGCAACGCCTCCCGTGCCATCTGGCTCACGAGCGCGTCGCGCTTCGCCTGGCGGAGGATGATGCGGGCCGCCGCGCGGGCGTTGGCGGCGCGGAGCGCGGCTTGCGGGCCGCCGTCGCGCAGCACCCGCCAGGCCAGGGCACGAAACCATTTGACGTTGGCGAGCGCGGATGCCCGGCGGCTGATCGGCCCACCGACATCGAGCGGCTTTTCAACTGTTGCAGCGGTCATTGGATCAATCCTGGACTGCATTCCGCCGCTTGTCCGCGAATGAGACAAGATGTGGCGATGCGCTTCCGACTCGGCAATAGTGGTGCCGCTCGGCGGTTTTAGAAAACGGCACAGCGTTCAGCGTTTGACGGTGCGGGGCCGCACGCCGCTCGGTCGCGCGACCCGGGCCCGCCGTTACGTATCGAACAGGCGCCCACATCCCGGCGGCTTGCCATGTCGCAGGGACGCCGAGCGCGGAACCTTTGCGTCGGCGCGCGGTAGAATCATCGCTGAACGATGTGATCGTATGACGAGGATCGCTGTGTCCGAAATGTACCCGCGATCGACCGCCAGCATCGCCGGTCATCCCATTCATCCGATGCTTGTGCCGATCCCGATCGTCTGCTTCGTCGGGACTCTCTTGACCGATGTCGCGTATTGGTCGACGGCCAACATGCAATGGGCCAACTTTTCGGTCTGGCTTCTGACCGTCGGGCTGGTGGCTTCGGTCTTCGCGGGCCTCGCCGGCGCAATCGACTTCTTCGGGGATCGGAGTATCCGGCGGCTCCGGCCCGCCTGGATCCATGCAGTCGGCAACGCGCTGGCGCTGAGCCTCGCCATCGTCAACGCCTTCGTGCACAGCCGCGACGCCTACACCTCCGTCGTGCCGACCGGCTTAATCCTCTCGGCAGCGGTCGTCCTGATCCTGATCGTCACCGGCTGGAACGGCGCGGCGCTGATCCATCGTCACCGAGTCGGCGTCCAGCCGGGAGAGCGCGCATGAGCCGGCTTCACCACCTCCTCGCCGGGGCCGTCCTGCTGCCGCTGGCCGCGTGCGGACCGGATCCGATCGACCCGCAGACCCAGATCGGGCCGAACCCGCCCCTGCCCGAACTGCACCAGTACCTGCTCCCGCCGATGCACGTCTCCCGCTCGGTCGGCTGGAAGGACGGCGAGACCCCACAGGTCGCGACCGGATTTCAGGTGAAGGCCCTGGCCACCGGTCTCAAGAGCCCCCGCTCGCTCCTGGTCCTGCCCAACGGCGACGTGCTCGTGGCGGAGAGCGGCGGCCCGACCCCACCGATCAACCGGCCCAAGGAAATCATCATGGGCTGGCTCGAGGGCCTGTCCCATCCACCGGAGAAGCCCGGCCAGCGCATCACCCTGTTGCGCGATGCCGATGGCGACGGCGTGGCCGAACTGCGCACCGTCCTGATCGACACGCTGAACGCGCCCTTCGGCATGGCGCTGGTCGGCGACGATCTCTACGTCGCCAACACCGACGCGGTGATGCGCTACCCCTACAAGACCGGGGCGACGCAGATCACCGAACCCGGCACCAAGCTCACCGAGCTGCCGGCCGGCCGGATCAACCATCATTGGACCAAGAGCCTGACCGCCAGCCCAGATGGGACCAAGCTCTATGCCGGCGTCGGCTCGAACAGCAACGTCACCGAGAACGGCATTGATGAAGAGACGGACCGCGCGGCGATCTGGGAGATCGACCGGGCGACCGGCGCCCACCGGCTCTACGCCACCGGCCTGCGCAACCCGAACGGCCTGACCTTCGAGCCGCAGACCAAGGTGCTCTGGTGCGTCGTTAACGAGCGCGACGAGCTCGGTCCCGATCTGGTGCCGGATTACATGACCTCGGTGAAGGAGGGCGGCTTCTACGGCTGGCCGTACAGCTACTGGGGCAATCACATCGATCCGCGGGTGATGCCGCAGCGCCCCGAACTGGTCGCCCAGGCGATCATGCCGGACTACTCGCTGAGCTCGCACGTCGCCCCGCTCGGGATGGCGTTCGCCACCGGCAACGGCCTACCGCAGGCTTACCGGAGCGGCGCCTTCGTAGGCGAGCACGGCAGCTGGAACCGCGATCCGCTCAACGGCTACAAGGTGGTCTTCGTCACGTTCGAGAACGGCAAGCCGGCCGGCAAGGCCCAGGACGTGGTCACCGGCTTCGTCAATGCCGACAAGCAGGCCCGCGGCCGGCCGGTGGGGCTGGCGGTTGATGCGCAGGGCGGCCTGCTCATCGCCGACGATGCCGGCGGCACGGTGTGGCGCGTCACCGGATCCGGTGCGCGCTCCGAAGCCGGGCCGGCGGCGATCATCCGGTAATCGGTGTGGCGCCGCCTCGAAAAGCCTCTGGCCGAACCAGAATCCTAACCGGGAGGGCTGTGCCGTGACGATGTCGACCCGTTCACCCACCGCGATCAGCGACGAGGGGCGTCACGCCCGGGACCGCGGCGACCCGATCACGGCCAACCCGTATCCGGAGGACTCGGACGCACACGGCAGCTGGGAGCGCGGCTACCAGATTCCCGATCGGGAGGGGCAGGACCAGGCCGCCAGCGCGGCGATCGACGGGGCCGATCGAGCGCCGTCATCGTAGGTCGGAATACCGGAATGTCCGGCGAAGTCGTGGCGCCCGCGGTGGGTGGTTCCGCTACGGCGTGGGGGCTCGAGGGTCTTCGAGACGATAGTCTTCGCCCGGCGCGATGAGCGGGGCAGCCTGTCCGAAGCCGATCAGAATATTATCGAGGAGATCGGCCAGTGCGTCGGCGACCCCGGTGGCGCCGGTGAGGACTGCGTTCATGAGCGCGTGCATCGCGGGCTCCCCGAATGCGGAGCTGTGTCGTTCAGAGGCGAGGGAGCGCTCGGTAAATCGGCGCTCCCTCGCCGAGACCCGCCGACATCAAGCGAAGTGGGCCGGCAGGGCGAGGCTCATGGCCTGGACATAGGTGCCGGCCAGGATCGCGACGGTGGCGATGGTCGCGGCGGCGGCGAGGGCGAGGCGGGCAACGAGGGTCATCGGAAGTCTCCATCAGGTCCGCGACTGGTTTCGCGGTGTGACCCTGATGTATGCCCAAGCTTTCAGGATGGGCGTGCTCCGGCACACCTGGGACGTGACCTGATGGTTCTTCGTCGGGCGCGTCTCGAACTTCGCGTTCAGGCCCCGGCCCGGACGAGGCTTAAGCATTTGAATGGGCCGCGTCGGCCAGATGCCGGAAGTCGCTCGGCGCCATCCCGTATCGGTCCCGGAACCGGCGGGAAAAATGGGCTTGGCTGGCAAATCCGCAGCCGAAGGCCAGAACGCCAATGGAAAGATGACGGCAGCCCTGATCGGTCAGGCGCTTGGCTGCGGTCTCCAGGCGGCGTTGCCAGATCCAGTCCGCAATGTGCTCGCCCTGTTCCTGGAAGAGTTCCTGGAGCCGGCGCAGCGACACCCCCACCGCCGTCGCCAGTTTGGGCGGATCGAGGGAGGAGTCGCCCAGATTCGCCTCGACATAGGCCTTGGCGCGTTGGACCACGACGGTGCCGTGCAGGGGCTTGGGCACGTCCTTGGCCAAGCGCTCGGCGATGCTGGCCGCGATCAGGTCCACGGCGATCGCCGACATCCGCGCGGCCCCATCGGGCGTGAAGGCGTTCTCGACCCGCAGCAGCGTATCCAAGAACGTCGTCACCAGTTTGGTGCTGCCGAGATCCGCCCCGATGGTGAGGGCCGAGAAGTGGCGCGCGTCGCCGAGAAGGTTCTCCATGCGCGCGCGTGGAATTTCCAGCAGCAGGGACCGGGACGATCCGGATGTCTGCCGGACGGAGGGACTGGCCCGATCCAAGACCATGATCTCGCCGGGCTGCACGGTGGCCTGGCGTCCGAACTGCTCGCAACTCGAGGTGCCGGCCAGCTTGATCGTGACGGCTAAGGTGTCCCGCTTGTCGTTCCGACGAAGCGTGGTCGGTGTCGACTCGACGCGGACGGCGCTGAACGTCGAACGGGTGATCAGCAACGATCCGAGATCGGTACCTTCGAATAGGCCACGAAATACACCATCATCGATCCGATACAGCTCGGCCGGCATCAGTCGATCGTGAGCAAAATCTTTCCAGAGTTGGAAATTCGTATCCGATTCTTCTTCGTGGGCCGAAAAAATGATCTTCATCGAGGTGAAGGTCGATCCGTTATTTCGAATTTAGGATCGGTCGATTATCTCTCGCCTTCCTCGGAAATGGTAGCGCCGACAGGGCAAGTTGCTAATTACAGGTTGCAGTATGATATCGCTTCAATCGTCAAAATTTATTGCAGATATGCAGAATTAATGATGTGAATATAGAGCTAATTAGAGATATATACGTTAACTGAAGTCGCTATTTTCATATGGGTTAAAATGTCGCGGTGAACGATCGCTTCGCCCAGAGATCCGAGTCGCGCAGAACGTCGATGTCCATTGCCGGCTTCATAAACTGTGTTTCGCTAAGGCGATGACGGCCGCGCCGGCGTTCCGTTCTGCGTCGCGCCCTCACAGTCCCGCGGGCTCGGGCGCCGGTGATGCGGGCAGCCCTTTCAAGGTGTTTGGATCAGGGCGCGATCGGCGCCTTTTGCCGATCGCATTGGCCCGTTCGATCCTTGCACGGAGGGGCGTCGGGGTCGGGTGATGCAGGTTTCGAGGCTTCCGAAGCTGCCCGGACCTCCGGTCCTCCCTGGGCGCCGCGGGTTTTTCGAGGCCAGCTCCCGCGATGGGCGGCGCCGTCGGCTGGATCGCCGCATGGAGGGCGCGGCGCCGACCAACGGGAGAAGCGATGGCGCGCGGCCGGTGGGAGAACGCCCGATCAATCGGCGATCGGCGGCCCGCCATCGTCTGGCGCCTCTCGCGGCGCTGGCCGGGGCTTCCGGGCCGGCTTGGCCGGTTGGACGGCTCGGGCCTGCGGCGGCGCTGGGCTAACGGACCGCTGTGGCGGGCTCGGTGGCCGCTCGATCCGGGCCCTGTCCGGAGCACCAACCCGTTGACCGGCAGGGGGTGCGGACGGCTCGGTTGCCGGACCGGTCCGGGCCGGCGGCGTCGCGATGGCGGCCCGGTTGCGCTGTGGCTGCCGTGGCGGCGGCGTCCGGCCCGCGGCGGCCCCGGGCGCCGCTTGTCCCGGCACCGGCACAAGCGCGGCCGGGCTGGCGGCTGCGCTCTGCGGGACGACCTCACAATTCTGGCTGCAATTGCTGACGACCGCCTCGACGGTCTTGCCGTCGATCGTTGCGGAGACGATGCACCGGGCCGGATGGTAGATCAGCTCGTACTGGAACGTGCCCTTGTCATCCGACTCGGTGCGGAATTTGTTCTCCAGCATCACGGATTTGCGCGGACCGTCCGTCGTCCCGACGATGTAGAGCCGGCCCGTCGCGATCGCCGCGACGGTGATCTCCGATCCCGCCCACGCGGACCCGCACGTCACCAGGGCGCCAACCCCGGCCGCGGCGACAATCGAGGCGAAACGAACCAAACGACATTTCTCCGCGTTCTGCCGTCGACATGCGACGGCTAGACCATATTCAGGCGGAGATAGTTACGACATCTGGATTGATCAGGCGATAGCAATTATCCTTGGCGCTATCGCACAAGTTTTGATTTCGTCGCGGATAAGTGCGGGCGCGGCGATGGCCGCCCAACGCCAGGCATCATGCCGCCGGAGACGGGGCATGAAAACAACCCACACAGAGCACCGGCGCGGTTCGCAGCCGGAATTTTCAGAAGAAGTCTTCGAGAATCTTGGTGGGCGCACTAGGGTTCGAACCTAGGACCCGCTGATTAAGAGTCAGCTGCTCTACCAACTGAGCTATGCGCCCGATCGCGTCTGCGACCCGCCCCGGTGGCCACCAAGTCCGTCCGGGGTGGCGGGCTGATACCAACGCATCCGGGGGCTGTCCACCCCCGGATGCAGGTTTTTTGCTATTCCGCCGCCGCGTGCTGTGCATGAACCCGCACCGCGTGGGCCGCGAGCTTGTTCAGCGCCGAGAGATAGGCCTTGGCGGAGGCGACCAACGTGTCCGGATCGGCGCCGCGGGCGGTGACGCTGCGCTCGCCGTCGCGCAGGCGCACCGAGACCTCGGCCTGGGCGTCCGTGCCGCCGGAGACGGCCTGGACCTGATACAGCTCCAGCTCGGCCTTGTGCGGCACCAGGGCGGTGATGGCGTTGAACACGGCATCCACCGGCCCGTTGCCGTCCGCCTCCTCGATCCGGGTCCCGGTCTCGTCGGCGATGCGCAGGGTCGCGCGCTGCGGCCCCCGTGTGCCGGCGATGACCGAGAGCGAGACCAGCCGGATGCGATCGTGCGCGGTGGCCAGATTCTCGTCGACCAGGGCCTCGATATCCTCGTCGTAGACGTGCTTCTTGCGGTCGGCCAAGGCTTTGAACCGCTCGAACGCGTCCTGGAACTGGTTGTCGGACAGGTGCAGGCCGAGGTCGTCGAGCTTGGAGCGGAAGGCCGCCCGGCCGGAATGCTTGCCCATCACCAGGGAGGTCTTGGTCAGGCCCACCGAGGCCGGGGTCATGATCTCGTAGGTCTCGGCGTTCTTGAGCATGCCGTCCTGGTGAATGCCGCTCTCGTGCGCGAAGGCGTTGCGGCCGACGATCGCCTTGTTGAACTGCACCGGGAAGTTGGTGGCGTGGCTTACCAGCTTCGAGGCGCGGGTCAGCATGGTCGATTCGATGCCGGTCTCGTAGGGCAGCACGTCTGCGCGGGTGCGCAGGGCCATGACGATCTCCTCGAGCGCGGCGTTGCCGGCCCGCTCGCCGATGCCGTTGATCGTGCACTCGACCTGCCGGGCGCCGCCCTCGATGCCGGCGAGCGAGTTGGCGATCGCGAGGCCGAGATCGTTGTGGCAGTGGACCGAAAAAATCGCCTGATCGGCGTTCGGCACCCGCTCGCGCACGGACGCGAACATGTCGCGGTACTCGGCGGGCGTGGCGTAGCCCACCGTGTCGGGCAGGTTGATCGTGGTGGCGCCGGCCTTGATGGCGGCCTCGACGCAGCGGCACAGGTAGTCGATCGGCGTGCGGGTCGCGTCCATGGCCGACCATTCCACATCCTCGACGAGGTCGCGGGCCTGGGCCACGGTCTTGAGGATGATCTCGAGCACCTCGTCCTGGCTCTTGCGCATCTGGTGCGCGAGGTGGATCGGCGAGGTGGACACGAAGGTGTGGATCCGGCCGCGCTGGGCGTGCCGCACCGCCTCGCCGGCCCGGGCGATGTCGCCGGGAATCGCGCGGGCGAGGCCCGCGATGGTGGCGCGCTTGGTGCGCCGGGCGATCTCCGACACGGCCTCGAAATCGCCGATCGACGCGATCGGGAAGCCGGCCTCGATGACGTCGACGCCCATCGTGTCGAGGAGCTCGGCCACCGCCAGCTTCTCGTCGTGGGTCATGGTGGCGCCGGGGCATTGCTCGCCGTCGCGCAAGGTCGTGTCGAAGATGACGATGCGTTCGCGGGCGGTGGTGCTGCTGGTCGTGGTCATGGCGTTACCCTGTCGCGGGCCGCCCGGCGGAAGGCTCGGGGCGGCGGGGTGCCCAAAAGGGGCTCGAAGTTCGCGAGTTCCGACAATCCCCTGAAGGCCCAGGCGCGCGCGCCCGGACGGCCCTCAGGGGCGGGTAAGCAGAAGCGGAAGACGAAGCCCGGCGCGACGCGCACGCGACCGCGGCGCCGGCGGAGCGGCGCGGGCGGTCTCGGTCGCTGAGCCGGCTCTGGCCAAGGCTCGTCTCTCCCGGGTGAGGCGCGGACGGCGTGATGCGGCATCCGCGCGGTGGGCGGCAGAGGTAGCGCCCGTGTGGCGGAAACACAAGGCCCGGTTCCGACCGCGACCTTGCCAAGCGCCGTTCGCCCTCGATAAAGCCCGCCGGCACGTCGAGAGAGAACCCGCGAGACCGCCATGGCCAGCTACAAGCTCCTGCTCCTGCCCGGCGACGGGATCGGCCCGGAGGTCGCGGGCGGCATGGAGGTCGTGCTCGGCGCCCTCAAGGAGACCGGGCTCGCCACGTTCGAGACCGAGACGGACCTTGTTGGCGGCTGCGCCCTCGACGCCCATGGCAGCCCGCTCTCAGACGAGACCCTGGCCCGCGCCCGGGCCGCGGACGCGATCCTGCTCGGCGCGGTGGGCGGCCCGAAATGGGCGGGCGTCGCGTACGAGAACCGCCCGGAGGCCGGGCTGCTGCGCCTGCGCAAGGACCTCGAGCTGTTCGCCAACCTGCGGCCGGCGATCTGCTACCCGGCGCTCGCCGACGCCTCCGCGCTCAAGCGCGAGCTGGTCGAGGGCCTCGACATCATGATCGTCCGGGAGCTGACCGGCGGCGTCTATTTCGGCGAGCCCAAGGAGATCACCACCCTGCCGGACGGCTCCAAGCGGGCGGTGGACACGCAGGTCTACACCACCGGCGAGATCGAGCGGATCGCCCATGTCGCCTTCGATCTGGCGGCCAAGCGCTCGGGCCGGGTGGCCTCGGCCGAGAAGCACAACGTGATGAAGTCCGGCGTCCTGTGGAAGGAGGTCGTGACCAAGGTCCATGCCGAGCACTACGCCCAGATCGAGCTGGAGCACGTGCTCGCCGACAACTGCGCCATGCAGCTGGTGCGCCGGCCCAAGCAGTTCGACGTGCTGGTGACCGACAACCTGTTCGGCGACGTGTTGTCGGACCTCGCCGCGATGCTCACCGGCTCGCTCGGCATGCTGCCCTCGGCCTCGCTGGGCGCCGTGGATGACAGCGGCGTGCGCCGGGCGCTCTACGAGCCCTGCCACGGCTCGGCCCCGGACATCGCCGGCCAGGACAAGGCGAACCCGATCGCCATGATCGGCTCGCTCACCATGTGCCTGCGCTACTCGTTCGGCCTCGGCGAGGCCGCGGACGCCCTGGATGGCGCCGTCATGGACGCCCTCGCGAGTGGCGCCCGCACCGCCGACATCGCCGGCGAGGGCACCAACCCGATGGGCACCCGCGCCATGGCGAACGCCGTGGCCGACGCCCTGCGCGCCCGCGTCGGCTGAGGATCCGTCGCCGCCCGCGTGATAGGACGCATGGCGGATGGGCGCGGCCTTCGCTATGACGCGCGGGCTTTAGAGCGCTCGCCGCCGAAGTGGCTACCGGTTCGGCGTCAGCGAGCGCGTCACATCAAGGACTAAGAGCCGTCCCGAGCGCAACGCGATCGGGAACGGCTCTAGGAATCGGGAGCGTCATGAAGGCCGGGGACGGGGCGACGGAGCGCGAGAGCGCGGATTTCGGTTTCGAGCGCGTGTCGCTCGACGAGAAGCAGGGGCGCGTCGACAGCGTCTTCCACTCGGTCGCCCGCCGCTACGACGTCATGAACGACCTGATGTCGGCGGGCCTGCACCGGGCCTGGAAGGCGCAGCTGGTCTCGATGCTACGGCCGCCGCAGGGGCGGCCTTTCGCGCATCTCGACGTCGCAGGCGGCACCGGAGACGTGGCGTTTCGAGTGCTCGCCGCGGGCGGCCCGAAGACGCGGGTCACCGTGCTCGACATCAACGAATCGATGCTGCGGGTCGGCGCCGAGCGGGCGAAGGACAAGGTCGAGGGCGCAGGCGACCGGATCGCCTTCGTGACCGGCAATGCCGAGAGCCTGCCGCTGCCGGACGCCGCCTTCGACGCCTACACGATCGCCTTCGGCATCCGGAACGTACCGCGGATCGAGACCGCGCTGGCCGAGGCGCGCCGGGTGCTCAAGCCCGGCGGCCGGTTCCTGTGCCTGGAATTCTCCGCCGTCGACATCCCGCTGCTCGACAAGATCTATGACGCCTATTCCTTCCACGTGATCCCGCGGATCGGCGCCCGGGTCGCCGGTGACGCCAAATCGTACCGCTACCTGGTCGAATCGATCCGGAAATTCCCGACCCGGGGCGCGTTCAGTGGCATGATCGAGCGCGCCGGCTTCCGCCACGTCACCGACCGGCCGCTGTCTGGCGGGATCGTGGCGATCCATTCCGGCTGGAAGGTCTCCTGATCTTGGCCCAAAGCGCTTTCCCCTCTCCCGTGTGGGGAGGGGCCGGGGGTGGTTTAGACGGGATCGCCGCGCCGCATCCGGCACCACTCCCATCTCCTCCCCAAAAGGAATACGGGCTTCGCAGGTTCGAGGCACAGGCGCTGTTGAAAGCCGTGACGCGCCCCCTCTCCCGTGCGGGAGAGGGTTGGGGTGAGGGGACAGGTCTATCCGGAGAGGTCGCATCCCTCACCCTGTCCCTCTCCCGTGCGGGAGAGGGGACCCGCGCCTTCTGCGCCCACAGCTTGCCTGCGGTTACGGTCGAAACCCGTCTGGGCCGTCGCCGAGAGGGAGAGGAGTGGCTCGCTGAAAGTGTGGCCATGTCCGATCGACTGAGCGCTCGGCGGGTCCAAGCAGGTGCGGTGGTGCATCCATGATCAGCGCCGCGATCAACCTGTTCCGTGGCGCCCGGGTCGGCTTCGTTCTGGCGCGCGAGGGCGCCCTCGCCCTCGTCGATCCGTCGGAGCTGCCAGCCCACCTGCGTTTCGCCCTCAAGCTTGGGCGCACCCTGGAGCGGCGCGGCCTGGGGCATGGCGCAGCCGGGCTGTCGGCCGCACTGACGCGGCTCGGCCCCTCCTACGTGAAGTTCGGCCAGTTCCTGGCGACCCGGCCCGACATCGTCGGCATGCGCGCGGCCTCCGACCTGGAACGCCTCCAGGACCGGGTGCCGCCGTTCCCGCAGGAGACCGCCCTCAAGGTGGTCGAGATGGCGCTCGGCAAGCCGGTGAATGCGCTGTTCGTGTCGTTCAGCGAGCCGATCGCCGCCGCCTCGATCGCGCAGGTCCACAAGGCCGTGGTGCAGGACGCCGATGGCACCCAGCGCGCGCTCGCCGTGAAGGTGATGCGGCCGGGCGTGCGCGAACGCTTTATGCGCGACCTCGATGTCATGCGCTTCATGGCCCGGGTGGTACACGCGCTCTCGCCGCAGGCCGAGCGGCTGCGCCCGCGCGAGGTGGTGGAGATCCTCGCCCGCTCCGTGCTGATGGAGATGGATTTCCGTCTTGAGGCCGCCGCCGCCTCGGAGATCGCCGAGAACACCAAGGACGACCTCGATTTCCGGGTGCCGAAGCCCGAATGGGAGCTGACCGCCCGGGAGGTGCTGTCGGCCGAGTGGATCGAGGGCGTGCGCCTGCACAGCGCCGCCGAGCTCGCCGCCGCGGGCCACGACCCGCAGGCGATCGGGCGCACGGTGATCCAGAGTTTCTTACGGCAGGCGATCCGGGACGGCTTCTTCCACGCCGACATGCACCAGGGGAATCTGCTGGTCGACGCCGAGGGGCGGCTGGTGGCGGTGGATTTCGGCATCATGGGCCGGCTCGGCCTGAACGAGCGCCGCTTTCTCGCCGAGATCCTGCTCGGCTTCATCCTGCGCGACTATCGCCGCGTGGCGAAGGTGCATTTCGAGGCGGGCTACGTGCCGGCGCACCATTCCGTGGAGGATTTCGCGCAGGCGATCCGGGCGATCGGCGAGCCGATCCACCAGCGCCGGGCCGACGAGATCTCGATGGCCAAGGTGCTGACCCTCCTGTTCGACATCACCGCCCTGTTCGACATGAGCACGCGCACCGAGCTGGTGATGCTCCAGAAGACCATGGTGGTGGTGGAGGGCGTGGCCCGCTCCCTCGACCCGCGCCTCGACATGTGGACTACCGCCGAGCCGGTGGTGCGCAGCTGGATCACCAAGAATGCCGGCCCGCTCGGGCGCGCCCAGAGCGGCTTCGAGGCGCTGCGGGTGGTCTCCGACTTCGTCGGTGACGTTCCAGACCTCGCGATGCGGCTCAAGCGCGTGCTTGTCCGTCTCGACGAAGCCGGCACGGGCGATGCGCGGCGCCTGGAGCGCTTCGCCCGCAACGAGCGCTACCGCGCGATCTGGTCGACCCTCGCGCTCTGGGCCATCGCCATCGGAGCGCTGGTGCTGGCGTTCCGGGGCCTGTGATCGCCGGGCGGGGCTGAGCCCCCGCCGGTTCACTCCACCTCGGCATACCCCGGCATCAGCGCCCGCAGCTCCCGGGCTAGCTCGCTCAAGCCCGTCGTGCCCTTGGCGAGCACCCGGTCGGCTTGGCCGGCGAGGCGGCGGCGGTCCTCGGCGGTGATGTCCTTGGCGGTGAGCACCACTACGGGGATGTCCCGCCAGTCCGGCCGGGCGCGCAGGGCGCGCAGGAAGCCGAACCCGTCCATCTCCGGCATCATCAGGTCGAGCAGGACCAGGCAGGGCCGCTCCGCCTCCAGGGTTTCCAGAGCGCGCAGGCCGTTCTCGGCCTCGACCACCGGAAAACCCTCGCGGCCGAGATAGGCGCAGAGATGGGCGCGCACATCCGCCTCGTCCTCGACCACCAGAATCGGGCCGTCCGTGGTGGCCGGTCGGAACCGGTCGATGACGTGGCGCAGGCTGCCCCAGTCGATCGGCTTCTGGAGGTAGTCGGTGGCGCCGAGGGAGAAGGCGAGGTTCTGCTCGTCCAGCACCGTCACCATCACGATCGGCGTCGTGCCGACCTCGGCATCCGCCCGCAGGGCGCGCAGCACCGCCCAGCCGTCCATCTGCGGCATGGTCACGTCGAGGAGGACTGCCCGGGGGCGCAGGGACTTGGCCAGCTCCAGTCCGCGACGCCCGTCCTCGGCCACTGCCACCGAAAACCCCTCGCGCTCCAGGAAGCGGGCGAGGAGATCCCGGGTCGCGGCGTCGTCGTCGACCACCAGTATCGTCCTGCGATCGCCCGGAGTGTCGCCCGGCGACTGCGCGTGCTCGGCCTCCGGGCCCTGGAACTGCACCGGCAGCGTCAGGGTGAAGGTGGTGCCCTGCCCTTCCCGGCTCTCGACGGCGATCGCGCCGCCGAGCATCTCCGAGAAGGCCCGGGTGATCGACAGGCCGAGCCCGGTGCCGCCGAAGCGCCGCGTCGTGGAGGCGTCGGCCTGGGTGAAGCGCTCGAACAGCCGCCCGACCTGCTCGGCGCTCATGCCGATGCCAGTATCCGCCACCGTGAAGCGCAGAGCCTCGGCGGTACGCGTGACGCCCAGGGTGATCCGGCCGTTCTCGGTGAACTTCGCCGCGTTGCTCAGGAGGTTGATCAGGCACTGGCGCAGCTTGGTCACGTCGGTATGGGCCCGGCCGACATCCTCGGCGAGCTCCAGGGCGAGGGCGTTGCCCTTCTTGCCGATCAGGCCCTCGACGGTGGCGGCGACGTCGCGGACCACCTCGGCCACGTCGAAATCCTCCGCGTAGATCTCGACCCGGTCGGCCTCGATCTTCGAAATATCGAGCACATCGTTGATCAGGCCGAGGAGATGACGCGCATTGGCCTCGATCTTCTTCATGTCGGCGATCAGGGCCGCTTCGCCGAGATCCTCCAGCTCCTCCTGGACCATCTCGGAATAGCCGATCACCGCCGAGAGCGGCGTGCGCAGCTCGTGGCTCATATTGGCCAGGAACTGGCTCTTGGCCTCGTTGGCTGCTTCCGCCGCCACCCGGGCCGCCTCGATGGCAGCCTCCGCCTCCTTGCGCTCGGTGATGTCGGTGTGGGTACCGACCCATTCGCGCAAGGTGCCGTCCGCCTCGAGGATCGGTACCGCGCGCACGCTCATGTGGCGGTAGGCGCCGGAGCGGGCGCGCAGCCGGTGCTCGGTGGCGTAGGGGGTGAGCGTCGAGACCGCCCGGGACCAGTCGGTCTGGGTGTGGGCGCGGTCGTCCGGATGGATGGCGTCGAGGAAGCCGAGGCCGGCATAGGTGGCCTCGTCCTGGCCGGTGAAGCGGCTCCAGGCGGTCTGGCGCCGGTGCAGGCTTCCCTCCGGATTGGCGGTCCAGACGATCGCCGCGCTGGCCTCGATCAGCGAGCGGAAGCGCTCCTCGCTGCGCCGGGTGCGGACCTCCGCCAAGTGGCGGATCGTGTCGTCGACCACCACGAGGCCGACGCCCTCGACGTCCTGGCCGCTGTCCCGCCCGCTCCCCTCACCCCGCAGGGGGTAGAAGCTCATGGAGAACTGCCGCACGCCCCCGGGGGCGGAGGGCGTCGGAACCGCCACCGGCACGTTCGGCGAGACCAGACCTTCTTCGAGGGCCGCCGCGAGCTTGGGCGCAAGCGCCTCGCGCAGGGTCGGCAACATCGCCCAGATCGGCGCGCCGAGATCGGCCCCGAAGCCGCGCTCGCTCATGGTGGCGAGCGCCCGGTTCATGTGCCGGATCTTGAGATCCCGATCGAGGAAGCCCAGGCCCACCGGCGCGTTGGCGAGCACGCCGTCGAGCAGGCGCGACATGCGCAGGGATTCCTGGCGCCGCACCAGGGCGAGCCGGGCGAGCAGCACGATCGCCCCGAGCGCCGCCGCCCCGGACAGCAGGAACAGGATCAGCCCGCGCCAGCGCTCCCGGCTCTGCAGGTCGGCGAGGTGCTGGGCCGTCATCCCCTGGCGGGCGGTGGCCTCCATGCGGATCGCGTCCATAAGACGCTTGCCCTCGCCGGTGCGGACGAGGTCGGTGGCGGCGTCGAAGCCCTGGTCGCGTCGTGCGGCGACCACCCGGGTGGCGAAATCGCGCTTCTGCGCCACCAGCCCGGCGAGCGACGGGCCGCCGGCGCGCACCGGCTGCTGCGCGATGCCGCCGAGGCCGGCGAGCTCGGTCTCGATCTTGCCCAGCGCGAGGGTGTAGGGCCTGAGGTAATCCTCCTCGCCGACCAAGACGTAGCCGCGCTCGCCGGTCTCGAGATCCTTGACCTCGGAGAGCAGGCGCTCGACCCCGGCGATGGTGGCGTTGGCGTGTGCAGTGGCGACCCGGTCGGCCTCTCCGGCGACGTAGTTCGCCGTGCCGGCCGCGAGCGCCACGATGAGCAGGATGAAGGCGGCCGGCGAGCCGAGGAGCGGTCCTAGCGGACCGGCCCCGCGCCAGTTCGGGCGCCGCAGACGGAAGATCGAGCCGACTCCCGGGCGGTTCACGTCTCCACCAGCCCGGTGCTGGCACCCGAGGCTTCGGAATCGACCCGTCCATGCGGCAGGGCGAGATATTCGCGCGAGCGCATCTCGATCAGGCGGGAGACCGTCCGATCGAACTCGAACGCCTCCCGGCCGGTCTCGGCCACGTAGAGGTCTTGCGCCTCGGCGGCGGCCGAGGCCACCAGCTTCACGTGCCGGTCGTAGAGCGTGTCCACCAGGGTGATGAAGCGCTTGGCCTCGTTGCGCTCGGCCTCCTGCATCACCGGGATCCCGTCGAGGATCACCGTGTGGAAGGCCTGCGCCAGGGCCATGTAGTCCGAGGCGCCGAGCGGCTTGCGGCAGAGGTCGTCGAAGCCGAAGCGCGCGACGCCGTTCGCCTCCTCCGGGATCGCCACGTCCCGGCCATGGACCTGGATCGTGGCCGGGCGGCCCTTGGCCTTGCCGGTCAGCCCCTTGAACGCGGCGTCAAGGGCCGCCCGGGCGGCCGCGTCCGCCGGGACGTGGTAGACGGCCGCGCCGCCGAGCTTCTCCAGGCGGAAATCCGTGCGCGAATCGAGCCGCACCACCTCGACCTGCTCCTTCAGCGTCGCGATGAACGGCAGGAACAAAGCCCGGTTCAGCCCACCCTCGTAGAGCCGGTCGGGCTCGACGTTGGAGGTCGCCACCACGGTGACGCCGCGCCGGAACAAGTGGCCGAACAGCCGCCCGAGGATCATCGCGTCGGCGATGTCGGTCACCGTGAACTCGTCGAAGCACAGCAGGGTCGCCTCGTCGGCGAGCTGGTCCGCCACTGGGCCGATCGGGTCGTCGCCCTTCACGGTCCCGGCTTTCAGCGCCTGCCGGTAGGCGTGGATCCGCTCGTGTGCGTCCGCCAGGAAGCCGTGGAAATGCACCCGCCGCTTCGGCGCGGGCGCGGCGTCGTGGAACAGGTCCATCAGCATGGTCTTGCCGCGCCCCACCGAGCCCCAGATGTAGAGCCCCTTGGGCGACTCGGGCTCGTCCTTGCGCCGGAACAGCCAGCCGAGCGCGCTGGTCTTGCTGGCGCGCTTGCGGCGTCCGAGATCCTGCAGCAGCCGGTCGAGGGCGCGCACGAACTGCGCCTGGGCGGGATCGCGCTCGATGGCGCCGGTGGCGACCAGGGCCTCGTAGCGCTCATGGACCGGGCCGGGCGACACGGCGCTGGCTCGCGCCTCCGCCGACGGCGCGTGTTGCTTCCCGGATTGCTCGCTCACGCCGCCGGTCCCCTGCAGCTCCGCATGGCGCCTGACCGGCACCCCCCGCGCTCGATCGATCGTTCCCGACCTGAGCCGCATCCCTGTGCCGCGCAAGCTTGACCCGAATCAAGCCCAGCCCGGAACACGGTCCGGCGAACCGTTCCATCCGGTTGGCGCATGGCAGCGTGTCCACGCATGGGCTCAGTCATTTTGCTGCATTGCACAACGGCAAGGGGGATGCGAGATCAGCCCCGTCTTTCGGGAGGAACGTCCGGATCACCTTGCGCGACAACGCGCACAGACCGGAGACCCATCATGGCCGTTCGACACCTCGCCGTGTCGGCCCACACGGTCCGGCGCTTATGGCCGGCCGACCGCAATGCGGTGCTCGATTACTTCCTGCGTCTCGATCCCGAGTCACGCGCGAGCCGCTTCATGGGCAATGTCAGCGAAGCTGGCGTGCGGGCCTATGCCGCGCAGGCGCTCACCGCTCAGGGTGTGATGTACGGCGCCTTCGTGGACGGCGAACTGCGCGGTTTGGCCGAATTGCGGCCCATGGGGCCGGGTGCCTCGCCCTACGGCCTCGGTCCGAGTGCCGAGGCAGCCTTCGCGGTCGAGCGCGCCTTCCGCCGGAAGGGCATCGGTGCCGACCTGTTCGCCCGGATCGCCCGCGCGGCGCGCCATCGCGGCGTGGTCGACCTGCATGTGCGTTGCCTGTCGGGCAACGGGCCGATGCTGCGTCTGGCGGCCAAGCACGGCGCCGCCCTGCAACGGGCCGGCACCGAAACCGAGGGCGCGCTCCACCTCGCTCGGCCGACGCCGTTCTCGCTCTGGTACGAGAGCATCGCGGAGGCGTTCGACTTCACCCTGGCCGTGAGCTTCCCGAATCGCGAGCGCGCCACCGCCTGATCGGCATCACCCGGCGGTGTCGCCGACCAGCGCGAAGGTCAGCAGATCCACCGACGCCGCCCCGCCGCGCAGGAGCGCCCGGGCAGCCGCATTGCCGGTGGCGCCGGTGGTCATGACGTCGTCGATCAACAGGACCCGCCTTCCGCGGATGCGGTGCGCCTGCGCTTCGGCCACCCGGAACGCGCCGCTCAGGTTCTCGGCCCGGGCCGCCCGGCTCAGACCGACCTGCGAGCGGGTCGCCCGGACGCGGACCAGGGCGGATGGCTCGAATGGAAGCCCCGCGCCCCCGGCGATCACCCGGCCCAGCAGGGCCGCCTGATTGAAGCGGCGGCGCCAGAGCCGCCAGCGGTGCAGCGGCACGGGCACGACGCACTCCGCGTCGGCGATCAACACCCGGCCGCTCGCCGCCATCATTCGCCCCATCGCGCCGGCCAGGTCGAGACGGTCCTCGTACTTTAACCGGTGGACGAGGCGGCGGGCGACCTCATCGTAGAGGGCAACCGCCCGGGCACGGGCGAAGACCGGCGGCTCGGCGATGGCGCGCGGCGAGAGCAGCGGCCCGACCCCGAGATCCACCGCGAACGGTGTGCCGAAGCGCTGGCACAGGGGTTCTTCGATCAGGCGCAGGCCGGACCAGCAGGCCGGGCACAGGGCGCCGGGATCGGCGGTAGCGCCGCCGCAGCCGGAGCAAGTCGGCGGGTAGATCAACGACAAGGCCCCGCGCGGCAAGCCGCGCAGGGCCGAAGCGACGGCCTCGAACGCCGTCATGCGGTCACAGAACCGATCTTAGCGAGCCGAGACCGGGCGTGCGCCCTGCTGGTCGAAGCCCTGATCCCGCTGGCGGGCCTGGGAATTCGCCCGGTGGCGGCCGATGGCGCACCCAGCGGCGGCGCCGACCAGGCCGTGATGCCCGGCATAATGGCCAGCGATGCCGCCGACGATCGCGCCCTTGATGCAGCCCTTGGCCTCAGCGCCGCTCGCGGCGGTGAGAGCGGCGAGGGCCATTGCGGCTCCGATGAGCGTGCGCTTCATGACCTGAACTCCATGATCAATCTCGGCCTTGCGGCCAGTCGCAGCAGGAACGGCGCCGGTGTCGACTCGTTCCATGAGGTTAGCGCACCTCACGGGGCTGTGTGCAGCCGCGATCTTGGTCTTGAAAAGCAGGCTGGCGGGACGCCGCCGCAAGCGCCATGTGCAGGCCCATGAACGCCCCGGCCGCCCTGTTCGACACCGCCCTCGCCCGCCATCGCCTCGCCCGGGCCCAACGGATCGGTTACGCCGGCTTTCTGCTCGACCGGGTCGTCGAAGACCTGGATGATCGCCTTGGCGCGGTCCTGCGCGATTTCGCGACGGTCCTCGACCTCGCCACCCCCGGTGCGGGGGCGGGCGCGGCGCTTGCGACTCGGTATCCGGAGGCCCTGCATCTGCGCCTGGCGGCCCTGCCCGGATCCGGCGGCAACCAGATCGTCGGGGACCCGGAATTCCTGCCCCTGGCGGCTGGTAGCCTCGACCTCGCCGTCTCCCTGCTGACGCTCCACGCCGTCAACGATCTGCCCGGGACGCTGATCCAGCTGCGCCGGGCGCTGCGGCCGGACGGCCTGTTCCTCGGCTGCCTGCTCGGCGGCGCCACGCTCACCGAGCTGCGCCAGAGCTTCGCCCAGGCCGAGAGCGAGATCGAGGGCGGGATCAGTCCCCGGGTGGCGCCGTTCGCGGCGGTGCGCGAGGCCGGGGCGCTGCTGCAGCGGGCGGGGTTCGCGTTGCCGGTGGCCGATACCGATACCCTGACGGTGCGCTACGCCGATCCGTTCGGGCTGATGCGCGACCTGCGCGCCATGGGCATGACCAACGTGCTCACCGAGCGCCGCCGCACGCCCTTGCGCCGGGCGACGCTGGTGCGGACCGCCGAAGTCTATGCCGAGCGCTTTTCGGACCCCGACGGGCGCGTGCGGGCGACCTTCGAGGTGCTGTGGCTCTCGGGCTGGGTGCCGCATGAGAGCCAGCAGAAGCCGCTGCGCCCCGGAACCGCGAAGTCGCGCCTCGCCGACGCCCTCGGCACCATCGAATTGAAGCCCGAACCAGGGAGAACACCATGAAACAGCCCGGACCGGACCATCCGATCACCCTCACACCGGAGCCGCGCCGCATCCGCGTGCTGGTCGCCGGCGTGGCGGTGGCGGACACCCGCAACGCATTGCGCCTGGAGGAGGCCCGCTACCCGGCGGTGTTCTACATCCCCCGGGCCGACATTAGCGCCGAGCATTTCGTGCCCTCGGCCAAGACCAGCCACTGCCCGTACAAGGGTGATGCCCGGTACTTCGATCTTCTTGTCGATGGCACCCGGCGCGCCGATGCGGTGTGGAGCTACGAGGCGCCGTTTCCCGCCGTGGCGGCGATCCAGGGACACGTGGCGTTCTATCCCGATCGCGTCGATGCCATCGAGGTTTCAGACGCCTCCTAGGGTAGGCTCTCGCACCCGCCCTCCCTGGCCATCCCGCGCTTAAAATCGTCCACACCGTCATTGCGAGCGCAGCGAAGCAACCTAGGGATGCGCCACCTTCGGAGATCGCGCGCTGCACTGGGTTGCTTCGTTGCGCTGGCAATGACGGGAATGGCCGCGCCAGAACCGTCATTCAACAAACGGGCCGGCTTTTAGGCGCGTCTTCATTGCGACGTGTTCGAGAGAAAAACTTAGGATCATCATCGGGCCGCCCAAGGCCGCGGCCGAAACCATCTCAGTCCCGCAGCAACCCCCAAAATGCGTGCTTGCGGCCGTGGTCCCGCTTGAGCCTCTCCCGGTAGGCAGCCGGCGCCGGGTCGATCGCGCCTGCCGCCAGGCGATCGGCGAGGCCGTCGAGTTCCAGCAGGTAGCGAGCACCATGCGTGTAGGCGGCGCTGCGGCCGGCTTCGAGGATGCCGTCGAGCAGGCGGCGATACAGGATCGTTGCGGCGAGCGGGTAATCCTGGACTAGGGCCTCGGCGGCCGGCGCCAGCACGGCGTAGTTCTCACCCTGCCAGAGCTTGCGCTTCTCGGTGACCAACCCCGCGGCCCGGGACATGTCCGGCCAGCCCACTAAGAAGGCGAGTGCCCGGTGCGGATTGGCGAAGGATTCGGCGTGATCGAGCGCCTTCTGTAGCGCCTCCTCGTCCTCGAAGTCCGGGAGCTTGGCGAAATAGGCGCGCAGCATCGGGGCATCGAGCGTGCGCTCGAACAGCGTCCAACGCAGGGCCTGAGCCTCGTCGGCCCGGCCCAGCGCGTCGAGGATGTCGATCTCCAGCGCCTGCCGTTCGCGCTCGGGCCCGCGCGGGTCGAAGCCGGCGATCAGGTCGGCGCGGGTGACGATACGCAGGCCCGGCTCCTGCTCGCGCCGAATCCAGTCCAAAGCCTCCATGGGTCGGCCGGCGGCGAGCAGGCGCTGTGCGATCGACAGCCGGTTCTCCCGGCCCGGCGCGATTTCGCGCTCCAGGGCAATGAAGGCGTCGGCATCGTTGCGCCGGTCGGCGATCACTTGGCGCAGTCGCAGGATCTGGCCGCGCGCCGCGACGCGGCGATAGGCGGCCTCGCTCCGAGGCGCAGCGTCCTTCGCCATGCCGGCGGCCGCTTCCGCCAGCGCCACATCGATCTCCGACAGCGCGTCCGGAGCGAGCGTCGGCACCATGTCGCCCAGCAGCGTGCCGAGGGGGCCGAACGGGTCGGCCGTGAAGGGGGCGACGAGGCCGGTGGCGACCCGTGCGGCCTCAGCCGGCGTCAGGCCAGCGGCGATCGCGACGAAGGCGTCGGTGGCGCGCTCGTAGACGCCCTGCACCGCGCCGGTGCTGTCATCGACCCGGTTCAACACGGCGTCGCCGCCGTCCAGGAAGCGCCGGAGCCGTTCCAGGGCGGCGCCGGCATCGAGAGGACGTAGCTCGTTGAGGATGACCGTCACGGTGGCGTCGAGGTCGGCGGCGAAGGTCCGGCGCTTCTGCCAGTCGATATAGCCCTGGGCCGATTCGAGTGCGGCCAGCCGCCGGTCAACCATGGCCGCCACGGCGTCCGGCCCCTGAAGGGCGGCGAGCGCGGCGGTCACCAGCTTCTTGAACGTCGGGTTGCGGGCGGTCTCGCCGAGGATCAGCCCGATGAGCCGGTCCGGCCCCAGAGCCGCCAGGGTCTCCGGCGACGGGGTGGTGCGGCGCGCGCCTTTGGGACGCGCCGGCTTGGGGGTAGCGTCCGGCTTCGGACGGGCCTTGGTGCGCGCCGGGGTTGCAGTCTTCGCTGGCGCCACGGCAGGCCGGCTCCGGTCAGTCCACAACCTTGGCGCGGGGGCGATCGCTGCCCTGCGCGGTCTCGTCGTGCCAGCTGCCGGCCTGGTCCTGGTAGCGGATGCCCTCGGTGGAGCCGGGGACCTGCTGCTCGGCGGCGGCAGCCTGGGCCGCCTGAAGCGCCTCTTCGCGGCTCGGAAAAGTCTCGGAGAAGACGTCGCCGACCTTGTAGGCGAAGCCGCCATCGTGCTCGACGATGCGATAGGTAACCTCGGACATCACGACTCCTGTACGCGCTCGATTGGTGGAACGCGAACACGTCGCCCGCCGCCGGGTTCCAAGCCGGCCTCCGATCCGCCGGAAAGTCGGGCTAGTGGAGCCGGATGACGACGCTGCTCCGCCCGATTCTGGCCCTCGGCCTCCTCGTCGCTTCGACGCAAGTCCAGGCCGAGGAGGGTTTTTTCGACTCGCTCTTCGGCGGCTCGTCGCGGTCCGCGCCGCCGAACCCATTCGCTTCGAATTATCCGTCCGCCCCGCCTACCGGCGACGACATCCGCGCCGAACGTCAGCGGCGCCCGGTCCGGACGGAGCGCGAGCGCGGCCGGGGGCCGGTGCCGCCGGGCCGGATCCCGGAGGAGTGACGCGGCCATCGATTCGGGTTTCATGGTGCGGACGGCGGAAGTTTAACTCGCACGGCCTTGCGGCCGCAAGATTTTAAGATCTGCGCAGCGGCTTAACCGCGTCTAACAGTTCCCATGATTTTCAGGCCACAAATCGTTCCAATGCTCGGCCTTTTTGCCGACGACGCATAACACCGCCTAACATTGCAAAACGGTCCTCAACAGGCCAAGCTGCATCCGCCGGTGTTACCCCAGAAGGCGTGTCTTGCGGCAGCAGAGTGCTGACCGTGCAAAGCGTCGAACGTCATAGCCGCGCCCTGAGCAGCGTCTGGAAATCCGGGATGCAGCTCTGTCGGGCTTTTAGCTGATCGTCCAAAATTCGGTCTTCAAATCCTGGGCCGTGGGTTATCGGATTGCGGGGAAGCCCCGGCAATACACGATCGGCTTCTAACCCAACCTACAACAACCGGTTTCGTTGAAGGCTCTAAGAGCCCGTCCGATCATGATCCGAGGCGGGGTTGAGTGGCCGGGATGGCGATGATGCCAGGCGGGTTGCTGAAGCCTGACCTGGAAGCGCCATGCGGACCCCGACCACCCGGCGGCAGCATAGCCGCGCCGGCCTTCGCTATGAAACCGACCTGACCGATGCCGAGTGGGCGGTGATCGAGCCGCTGACGCCGAGGCTTGAGCCGCGCGGGCGGCTTCCGGTCTGGACGCCGCGGAAGATCTTGAACGCGATCGTCTCAGTCCTGCGCGGCGGTATCGCATGGCGGCTGATCCCCAAGGATCTGCCGCCGCGATCGACCACGTTCGGCTCCTTCAGCCGCGGGCGCGACGCAGGGCTGTTCGGCCGGATCGATCGCCACCTCGTCCTGGCTGATCGCGAGCGTGTCGGACGCGTAGCCTCGCCGTCCGCCGCAGTGCTCGACAGCCAGAGCGTCAAAACCACGGAGAGCGGCAAGCCGCGCGGCTACGACGCCGGTAAGAGGGTCAAAGGCCGCAAGCGCCAAGCGTCGGTCGACAAGGACGGGCGTGCGCTCGTCCTCGATCCGCAGCCGGCCGACGTGCAGGACCGGGACGGTGCCGTGCCGGTCCTGCGCCTGTCCCGCCGGAGCTTCCCGTTCATCGTCAAGGCCTTCGCCGACGCCGGCTATGCCGGCGACAAGCCCTCGACCGCCACGATCATCGCCGTCGAGATCGTGCGCAAGCCGCCGGATCAGGTCGGCTTCGCTGTGCATCCGCGCCGGTGGGTCGTTGAACGGTTCTTCGCCTGGATCAGCCGCAACCGGCGCCTCTGGCAGGAGGCGGAAGCGACCCTCGCCTCCGCCAGAACTTTCCTCTACGCCGAAGCCGTCATGATCCTCGTCAGACGCCTCGCCCGATCACCCTGACTTCTCGGACGGCCTCTTAGCGCTGCACTGCCTCGATATCGTCCTCGTAAATCGAGTCCGGCTGGCAGGCGTGCCACTCCTTCTTCTCGTCGGTCTGGCCCTTGCGGCCATAGCAGTAGCCGGCCTGAGCAAGGCGGCCGCTGAGGCGATCGCGGAGCCGGCACTGCTCTCGGATGATGGCGGGATCCCCGGAGCTCTCGCAGGCTTGGGCAGCCTTCACCTCGGCAGTAAGCAGCTCTGTAACGGTCGGCAGCTGCTGCTGTGCCTGCGCCCCACCGGCAGCGACGACAAAGGCGAGAGCGGCTAGAGAGGTGCGCATGGCAGCAGGATAGCTGCTCGGCCTGCGGTGTCGAGCCACCACGCTTCACAGCCTGGGGTAATGCGGTACGCTCCCGATGATTCGGGAGAACGGCATGGACTTCACGCACTCGACGTGAAAACCGCCAACGCCGATCAGTCGAGTGCATGCAGCATTGGGTCGGCTCGTTTCAGAGCTGGCGGCCATGTCGAGATCGAGCGCTTGGTCATTGAGCCTGAAGACTAATTCGATCCGTTTTACATCATGATTCACGGTATCTGAGAGCCTGTTTGAGGTCCTCTGCTGACCGTCCCCATCTGTCTCGTGTCGCAACACAAATACCGCCTGGCGGGGCGGAGTGGCGAGCAGATGTGGGCGGACCGACATCGGATGCGTCACGAGGCGTGCCTGAAGGACATGGTGGCACAGGCAGGTTTGGACGAGGTGGCCCGCTTCCTGGAGCGAGCGGATCCGCCGGGTCGTCTGGATGCGACCCCAGCGCGCCGGGTGTTGGCGGGGATCGCCTGGCACCTGCGGAGGATGGCGGGCGCGGCCGGCCGGCGTTCCAGCGTGGCGCACGGTCTACGGCTGGTTCCAGCGCTGGATCGATAAGGGCCTGTTCGAGAGCCGGAGGCGGGCTCTGGTCCGTCGGCAGCGACGGCGCTGCGGCCGGCGTCCCACGCCGCGGGTGGCGATCATCGACACACAAAGTGTCCCGTGCATCGGCGTACGCAGGCCGCGCGGCTACGACGGGGCCAAGAAGCTGGTCGGGCGCAATGGTTCGACAGGCTCACCATGAGGGTGTGGCCCTGGTCGATGCCGAGGGTCACGTCCTGGCGGTGGCCGTCGTGCCGGCCGACGTGCAGGATCGCGACACGCTGTCGGTCCTCGATGACGGCAAGGAGCAGTGGCCCAGCCTATTTCTGGCCATTCTGGATGGCGCCTTTACGGCCGAGCGCTGCCGGGAGTGGTGCCATATCCCCGGCATGCGCCACCGCGTCGTCGAGAAGGAACCCGATCAGACGAGCGTCGTCGTGCTGGAGCGGCGCCGGGTGGTCGAGCGCACCTTCGGCTGGCTCGGCCGCTGGGGCGGCCTGCTGCGCGAGCGCGCCGGCCGCCTGGATGTCACAACCGGCCGTCTCGCATGCCTCGCCAGCCTTATGGCTGCCCGCGCATTCAACAATCCGGCTCGAGATCAAGGGCTCAAACAGGCTCTGAGGCAGCCATCGGTGCCGTACCAGCGGCCGCGTCGGGAGCGCCTCACCTACACGGCGAACTTCAGGGCGAACCGCTCGGCGCCGATGCGCGTCTGGATGGTCTGCGCGACGAACTCGGCATCGCGGCCGACCGCGCCGAAGCGGCCCGAGCCCCAGGTATTCAGCCAGGGCAGACCGATGAAATAGACGCCGTCCTCCTGCGTCACGCCGCGCTTGTGCTTGGGGTTTCCCGCGCCGTTGAACACGGACGCGTCGAGCCATCGGAAGTCCGGCGTGAAGCCGATGCACCAGACGATCGCGGTGATGCCGGAGCCTTCGAGAGCGAGACGGGTGATGGGCTCGCCCGGCTCCCAAACGGGGGTGTAGTGCGCCTGCACCGGAGCATCGACGTTGTTTTCGGCGATGTACTTGTCGATGGCCGCATTGATGCCGTTGTACGTGCGGTCGGCCCCGTCGAGTGAGCGCTTGAGATTGTCGCGGAAACGTAGGCTGCCGTCGGCAAAATCTTCCAGTACACCGTAGAGCTTCATGCCCTCCTTGGCGAAGCGGCGCAGGTCGATGTCCCGGCCCCCGTCGCGCCCGGTCACGTAGTGGTTGGTGTTGTCGCGGACGCCGTCGCGCAGCGGATGGTTGTCGACGGTCATCTCGTAATAGCCCATATCGGCGAGCCAGGTGACGACGTCGCGGCCGCGGTACAACCGGGCGCAGCGCGGCGCATCGCCGACCGCGAGATTCACCACACGGCCGGCGAGATGCAGGTCTTCGGCGATCTGCGCGCCGGACTGACCTGAGCCGACCACCAGAACTTCGCCCTCCGGCAGTTGAGCCGGGTTGCGATACTGGTTCGAGTGGATCTGCGTGACCGACCCCGGCAACTTCTCCGCCATGCGCGGGATGATCGGGGTGTGATAGCCGCCCGAGGCGACCACGACCTCGTTCGCCGTATAGTCGCCGTCCGAGGTCTTCACTGAGAAAACACCGTCGTCGCGCCGTTCGACGCGTGTGACCGCGACACCCTCCCGGATCGGCGGGTTCACCTTCGCCACGAAGTTCTTCAGATACGCGACGATCTCGTCCTTCTTCATGAACCCGTCCGGATCCGGCCCGTCGTAGGGATGGCCGGGCAGGTCGCACTGCCAATTCGGCGTGACCAGGCAGAACGTGTCCCAGCGCTGGCTCGACCACGTGTGCGCCGCGGATGCCTTCTCGAAGACGAGATGATCGATCCCACGCTGCTTCAGGTGATAGCTGACCGAGAGACCGGCCTGGCCACCGCCGACGATGGCGACCGGGACGTGACGGGGCGTGGACGTCATGGCTCTAACTCCGCGATGCTTCGAGGAAGGCGCCGTGTTCAGGACTCGAAGGTCTCGACCGTGACGAGGCCCCCGGGGGCCTGCCGCTTCGCTGCGGTCTCGATCCGGGCGAGTTGGGCCATCGCCGACGAGCACGCGAAGCCGTATTTCTCGCGCACTCGCTCGCTCGCGATTGTGAGGGCCGTGCGGGTCTTCTCGACGAAGTCGTCGAGGGCGTAGCTCTCGCCGACCGCGAGGAAATCCTTTACGACGAGGGAGGGCGAGTAGCAGGCCTCGCGCCGGCCATCGGGCCAGCGGATGTGGAAGTGCATCTCAGGCATGGATCGGCTCCCGTTCGACGCGGGCGCAGGCCGCGTAGGTATCGAGGTGACGCTCGGCGCAGGCGCGCCAGGCGTGAGCAGCGGCCCGGGTCGAACCGGCAGCACGAAGCCTCGCGCGCGTCATCGGGGCCAGGGCGGCTGTCATGGCGTCGGCGATGTCACGGGGATCGCCGGGATCGACGAAGAGGGCGTCGTCGCTCCGGAGGTACTCGGTGAAGGGCGGCCGGCGAGCGACGATCGCCGGGGTGCCGCAGGCCATCGCCTCCAGGACGCAGAGCCCGAAACCCTCCGTCCAGGATGGAAAGGCGAGGACGGCCGCTCTGCGATAGAAGGCCGGCATCTCCTCTTGCGAGACGGGCCCGGTCTCGATCACCGCCTCGCCGCGCCCGATCGCAAGCCCATGGGCTCGCAGAGCGGCGCGGCAGCGGGCACCGTAGGCGGCGTGGTCGAGGAGCGAAGCGCCGCCGACAATCACGAGCTGCGCTTGGCGATGGCGTCGGCGCAGGAGCGCGAAAGCCTCAATGATCCCGGCCGTGTTCTTACGCGCCTCGAATCCGCCGACGCTCAAGACGACCGGCCCGACACCGAGGCCCCAGCGCTCCCTCACGATCAGGTCGGCTTCGGTCGGCGCCTCTTGGTAGATCGCCAGGTCCACGCCGTTCCCGACGACACCGATCTCCGTACCGCGATCGGTCGCGATCCGGTCGGCCCAGGTGTGGCTGACACAGAGCAGATGTGTAGCCTCACGAATCGAGCGATCCTGCCAGTCCGAGAGCACCGGGTCGGCGAAGCTGTCGACGTGGTGGACCGTGCGCACGAAGCCGGCGATCAAGCGGTGGTGTTTCAGTGTGGCGAGGGCATTGCCGCCGATGCCGCAATGGGCGTGAAAGACGTCGAAGTCACAGGCGGCGGGGGACGCGAAGTGGCGCAGGTAATCGTCGATGCGCGCCCGCACGAGGTCGACCGTCGTGCCGGCCACCGGCTTTGCGGCCACCGATACCGTCGGGCAGGCGGCCGCGCGAAAGAAGCCGCGCCCCGACGGATCGGGCGCGTGGACCACCGCCTCATGCCCGAGCGCGCACAGGGCCTCGGCCAGGGCGAGGCAGTGCGCGACGCCGCCCCGTGGATTGGTGGAGTGGGTCAGGATGGCGATGCGCAGGGCCGTCATCGGGCTCCACCCCTGTCATCCTGGCAACAACCGATCAGCGGGCTGACCGTGAAGTCCCAGACCACGGCCTCTCCGCCGGAGGTATGGCGCACCCGGGCGACCCGGCTTGCATCGAGCTTACCGACCGTGGCGACCGCGATATCCCGTTCGGCGAACCGCGCGAGAACGTCCGGCGTGCAGTCCGGGTGCACGCTCAGAACGTAGCCGAAGCTCGGGAAGGCGGTGAGCCACCGGTCGAGCGGGATGCCGGCGGGTCGCGGGATCGCGTCGAGGTCTATGACGCCACCGACATGCGAGCATTCCAGCAGCATCAGGGCGGTGCCGACGACGCCCGCCATGCTGATGTCCTTGGCCGCCCGGCAGAGCCCGCTCTCCGCCAAGCCCGGCAGCAGCGTGAGATCACCGCGCAGACGCTCGCCGGTCGTGCCGGTCGAGGCATCCCAGTACGGGTATGGGTCGCGGAAGCGTCCGCGCAGGTCGATCGCTGCGACGAGGTCGTCGCCGGGCGTCGCGTCGAAGCTCGTGAGCAGCCTTCGGCCAGCGCGGCCGAGCACGGCGACCGCGAGGTTGCCGGCTTCAGCGCGCGTATTGGTGTGACCGCCGACGATCGGGACGCCGTACAGTGCCGCCGCGTCGGACAGGCCTGCCAGGATCGGGTCCGCGGCCGCGGCATCCCGGCTCCACAGCGCGTCGACCACCGCGAGCGGGCGCCCACCCATGGCGGCGATGTCGCTGAGGTTGACCATGATGCCGCAGTAGCCAGCGAAGTACGGATCGGCCGCGACGAAGCTGTCGAGGAAGCCCTCGATGGCGAACAGCAGGTGGCCGTCGCCGTCCGGTATGGCGGCACAATCGTCGCCGACCGGAACCGCGGCGTGCCGGCTGTTCAGTCCCAGCCGTTCGACGACAGAATCGATGTCGCGCTTGTGCGCGACCCCGCGCGCGTCACGGATCTGGCCGGCCAGGGACTGGATGTCGAAGCCCGCCGCCATCACGCGGCCTTGCGGAATGTGACGAGCCCGTGCTCGGGGTCGTGCATCGGCGGGTAGGCCGCGAGGTCTGCTTGCATCAGGTGATGCAGTCGCCCGTGCAGGGCGACTTCCTCGAGGCTCGTCCAGTGCAGGGCCTGGAACAACGGAACATTCCGATCCTGCACGTGGGCCAGGAACCGCGTGCAGCCCCTCGCATGGGCCGAGGAGACCGCGACCTGGATGAGCCCGGCGCCCAAAGCGGCGGTGCCGCGGAACGGTCCGGCGACGGCCAAGCGCGAGCCCCACCACGTGCCGGGATGCTCCGACGCTTCGTGGATGCGGACGGTGCCGACGACCGCGTCGGCGTCGCCGCCGAGCGTCGAGAGGGCACAGATCGGGATCGCGTGCGCGTCGACGGCGTCCCGGTCGTCCCCGGTGAAGATGCGCTGCTCCGTGCAGAAGACCTGGCGGCGGAGCGCCGCGCAGGCGTTCCGCTCCCACGAACTCGTGGCGAACTTGATGCGGAAGTGGCTTGGCCAATAGGGCGGCACGGGCTCGAAGATCATGAGACCGCCCCCGCGCGCTCGTAGGTGGAGAGCGCCGAGCAGGCGCCGCAGCGCCCGCATCCGGCCTTGATGTCGGTCGAACGAAGATCCGCGCCGACCAGCATGTCCGCGAGGGGTTTGAGGATGCCGTGCATGACATCGGGGCCGGGCGCCGGATGGCTCTCCAGCGGGGTGCCCGAGATCGGCACGAACGGGACCACGAACGGGTAGACGCCCATCCCGATCAGGCGCTCGGCCATCTCCAGGATCGCCTCCGGGGTGTCGCCCAGCCCGGCCAGGATGTAGGTCGAGACCTGGCCCCGCCCGAAGACGGGAACGGCCGCCTCGAAGGCCGCGTAGTACCGCTCCAGCGGCACGCTCGCCTTGCCGGGCATGATCCGGGCCCGGACCTCCGGCGTGACGGCCTCCAGATGCATGCCGAGGGCATCGATGCCCGACGCTTTCATCCGCTCGAACCAGCGGTCGTCATCCGGCGGCTCGCACTGCGCCTGGATCGGCAGGTCGACCGCGGTCTTGACGGCGAAGGCGCTCTCGCAGAGCACGGCGGCGCCCCGGTCGGTCGCGTTCGGCGTGCCGGTGGTCATGACCATGTGCTTGACGCCGTCGAGGAGCACGGCTGCGCGGGCGACCTCGGCGAGCTGTTCGGGTGTCTTGTGCGCGACGGTGCGACCGGCGGCGAGCGATTGGCCGATCGAGCAGAACTGGCAGGTCTTCGTGCGGCTCGCGTAGCGGATACAGGTCTGGAGCACGGTGGTGGCGAGTACGTCCCGCCCGTGCAGAACGGCGATCTTCGAATACGGCACGCCGTCGAAGGTCGAGAGCGCGTAGAAGCGCGGCTTGCCCGGGAAGGTCGCCTGCCCGATCACCACGCCGTCATGTTCGATCACCGAGACCCCGTTGTCGTCCGGGCGGCGGACGAGGAAGGGCGAATCGAAGGCGGCCTCGGTGTGGACCGGCACCATCACGGTCCGGCCCGCGATGGTCATGGCCTTGTGGTCCGACGGACCGGCCCCGCCGCGGCGGCTCGGCGCCCCGGCGCGGCTGTCGGCGAGCCTAACGCCGTAGGACTGCAACGCGTTGATCAGGCGCTCCGTCGGCATCCCGACCAGGCCCGCCACCACCGGCGGGAACGTGGGAAGGCTCGTCGGAAGCGGGCTGCTGCTCATGGTCGAGACTCCGGAAATCGGTCTGGGAACGGATCGGCTGGTGCACGAACGAGGCCGGGCGGTCGTCGTGGAGCAGGCTGAGGAGTTCGGGCCGGGCGTAATGGCCGACGGAGTCCATCATCCGCTTGCGCTTGGTCACCAGCGCCAGGTCCATGTCGGCGATCAGGATGCCCTCGCCGGCGCCCAGCGGCTCCGCGAGGTGCTTGCCTTCGGGCGAGACGATGGCGGTGCAGTTGCCGCCGCGGCAGGCGCCGCGCAGGCGCTCGTCCGGGCAGACCTGCGCCACCTGCTCGTCGGTGAGCCAGCCCGTGGCGTTGACCACGAAGCAGGCCGCCTCCAGGGCGTGATGGCGGATCGTCACCTCCATCTGGTCGGCGAAGATCTGGCCCACGAGGGAGCCCGGAAACTGGGCCGCGTGGATCTCCTCATGGCGCGCCATCAGGGCGTAGCGGGCGAGCGGATTGTAGTGCTCCCAGCAGGCCAGCGCGCCGACGCGACCCACCGCCGTGTCGACCACGGTGAGGCCGGCGCCGTCGCCCTGACCCCAGATCATGCGCTCATGATAGGTCGGCGTGATCTTACGGCGCTTGAGCTTGAGGCTCCCGTCGGCATCGAAGATCAGCTGCGCATTGTAGAGCGAGCCGTGATCGCGCTCGTTGACCCCGAGCACGATGACCGCTCCGTGACGGCGTGCGGCGGCGGAGACCGCCTGGGTCACGGGTCCCGGCACCGTCACGGCCCGCTCGTAGAGGCGCAGATGCTCGGCGCCCTGCATCGCCGGCGGCAGCACGAAGGAGAAGTAAGGGTAATAGGGGACGAAAGTCTCGGGAAAGACCATGAAGCGCGCGCCCTTGGCGGCGGCCTCATCGATGGCATTGAGCACCCGCTCCAGAGTGCCCTCCGGCCGGTCGAGGTCCGGGGCGATCTGGACGGCGGCGGCCCGCACGATCCGGCTGTCTGACATGGGAGATCCTCCGGCTGTGAACGGCGGCCGCGTCGTGCGCGGCCGCCGGATGCGACGTCCCGGACTGGAGGCCAAAGGCCGGTCAGACGGTCCAGGTGTCGATGATCACCGCGTTGTCGCGCTTGTGCAGGAGGATGCAGTCGAGGACGTCGAGAGGGTTGATCATGCGGATGCCCTCGATGAAGGCGGCCTCGCCGTGGCCGTAGAGGGCCTGGGTCGAGAACCGGCACGCATAGACCTTGCCACCCTCGGCCATGAATTTCTCGAGCTGGTTGTTGAAGTTGAGGTGCCCCGGAAAGGCCTCGTCGCCGAGCCGTGGGAAGCCGCGCTGGACGCCCAGCGTAATGCCCGGACCGTAGAGCAGGATCGAGGTCTCGAAGCCCTTGCGCTGCAGGCGCGTGGCCTGGAGCAGGTTGACGAGGCCGATGGAGCCCTCGAACGCGACGGTATGGAAGGTCACCAGCGCCTTCTGGCCCGGCTCGGCCTTGACGTCCTCGAAGACCTTCTCCTCGTAATCGACCAGGAAGTCGCCCTTCTTGTGAGGCTCGCGGTTCACAGCAGGCATTGATTTCTCTCCTCGAAGGATTGGACCGCGGAAGACTGAACTTCGAGCGGCCGTAAACCATTCATGGCAAGCGGTGTGCCAGAGGACATCGATCAATCAGCCATACAAGGTGTCGGAGCGATATTCATACAATGATGCGATCAATACGGCTGGCTCGGGCATATTCGGCCCTGCGCCCGGCGCCTATTTATCGAGCGGAACATGAGTACACAATTACCAGAGGATGCCTGTTTACGGATCGAAGATTGTCGGCATTGTATGGATGCCGGAGAATGGTCCTGCGGAGCGTGATCGCGGTACGGCTATTGCAGGCCATACAATTAAGCATTGATCGCATCATGATCTGGGTCGCCACGTATGACATCGCCCGAGCGAGACGAACGACCGAACGCGCAGACCGGAGGGACCGGCGCCTGGACGCCGGATCTGAAGCGGTGGGGCAAGCCTCATTACCTCGCGATTGCGGAGGCCTTGGCCGACGACATCCGGACGGGGCGCCTGACGGTGGGAACGCGCCTCCCGACCCAGCGCGCCCTCGCCGAGGCGCTCGATCTGAACTTCACGACGGTTTCACGCGGCTACGTCGAGGCCCATAAGCGCGGACTGATCGAGGGGCGCGTCGGCCAGGGGACCTTCGTGGTCGATCCGGCTCGCACGCCCCGTTCGACCGATGCCGCGGCAGCGCGTCGAATCGGTCCGGTCGATTTCACCATGAACCTGCCCCCCGAGCCCGACGCGCCGGCCCTGCAAGCCCGGATGCAAGCCGCGTTCGTGGACCTGTCCGGCAATCTCACCAACCTGTTGCGCTACCAGGGCTTCGGCGGGACCGAGGAGGACAAGGAGGCGGCTCTGCGCTGGCTGAAAGGCCGCGGGGTCGTCACGTCCTGCGAGCGTCTGCTGATCTGCCCGGGGGCGCACAGCGCCCTGTTCAGCATCCTGGGGCAGGTGGCAAGGCCGGGCGACACGATCTGCGCCGAGCGGATCACCTATCCCGGTATCCGCGCGCTCGCGGCGCATTTGCGCCTGCGCCTCGTCGATCTGCCCATGGACCGGTACGGGGTCGATCCTGATGCGTTCGCCGCCGCCTGCACCAAAGTGGCACCGAAGGCCATCTACCTGAATCCATTGCTGCAGAACCCCACCACCGCGACCCTGCCCAGGACGCGGCGCGAGGCCGTGATCGCGGTTGCGCGGCGATACGCCGTCACCATCATCGAGGACGACGCCTACGCCCGCATCTGCCCGACCCCGCCGCCGAGTTTTGCGGAACTCGCGCCGGAGATCACTTACTACGTGGCAGGCCTCGCCAAGTGCCTGGGTGCCGGACTTCGACTCGCCTTCCTGGTCGCCCCGAGCGCCCGGTCCGCCCTGCCACTGGGCGGCGCCCTGCGCGCGGCCACGGTCATGGCCTCGCCGATCTCGACGGCCCTGGCGACGCGGTGGATCATGGACGGCACGGCGGAGGCCATCGTGCAGTTCGTTCGCGAGGAATCGGCCGCGCGCCAACGCATCGCAACCGCGATGCTTCCCGCCGGGACCTACACCGCCGATCCGCATGCCTTCCACGTCTGGATCACGCTGCCGGAGGGCTGGACGCGCTCGGCCTTCGCCAGCCAAGGTCGGTCGGCCGGGCTCGGCGTCATCGCCAGCGACCCTTTCTGCGTCGCGGGGACGCCGCCGGAGGCGGTCCGCCTCTGTCTGGGCGGCCCCTCCACCCGGCAACAGATCACGCACGGACTGGAAGTGCTCGCCCACGCCCTCGAAGGCTCGCCGGCCCTCGCCTCAGCCTACATCTGATCCATCCAAACCGGGAACAGGTCGCGGCGCGCGCGCGGTCGGTCGAAGGTACACTTGCCGGCCGCAGCCTCAGCCTGCTCGCGATCCTGACGTGAATGGCCACAGCGGTGTATGAAGATCCGTTTGTGGGACACAACGTCAGAAGACTAAGAGCGCCTAACAGAACGGGCACGGATTGGGCGGGCGGGCGTTGGTCGTGATGGCTCGTCCGCTTCTGCCCGATGATCTCTGGACCGAGATTGCGCCGCTTCTGCCGCCGTCCCGCCCACGTCCAAAAGGTGGCCGACGGCCGATCGAGAACCGAGCTGCGTTGACCGGCATTCTGTTCGTGCTGCGCTCAGGCGTTCCGTGGGAGATGCTGCCAGCGGAGATGGGCTGCGGCTGCGGGATGAGTTGCTGGCGGCGCCTGCGCGACTGGCAGGCGGCCGGCGTATGGGCCCGCCTGCATCAGGTGCTCTTGGAGCGCCTGCACGGGGCGG
>NZ_FOTK01000060.1 GCF_900114535.1 Methylobacterium pseudosasicola
ATCGCGCTCGGCACCGACAACAAACCGTCCCATGCCGTCCTCCCGTCGCGCAGAGGAAAGCTACCACCATCGGGGTTTTGACACAGCCAGGGTCGGATGCGGAATGACTGCTGGGGGTGGATTTCTGCCGGTCCGCTTCGTGATGGCGATGTATGAATGCGGACATCGCCGCCGAGCCCGCTTCCGACCCTTCTCTGAAGTTCGGAAGGTCCGCTTTTAGGTAACCTGATCCCGTCCCAGGACCATCAGGTACTAGCGTTCTGAGCGTATTGTCCGACTACATGCACAAAACTGGCAAGGCTGGCGCTCCGCACCGGGTGAAAGGGCTTGGCCTGAGCTTCGCAGTACCGTTTCAGATGAAGGCTCGCTTCGTGGCTGACACAGCTCACGGGGAACACCGCTAGATCCGCTTGCCCAACCAACCCCGCCAGGAGGCACAGGTTGTCCTCGATGCCGCCGTCGTGGTTGAGCAGCCTGCCGCCTCTGGCCTCCACAAAGCGACGAAGATTGGCCACCTGACGCTGCCGACCGCCGACATAGAGGATGATCCGCCCGTCGAGCCGTCCTGATGCTCGGTCATCGGGGGTATCCGTGCTGGGTACATCCAGCGCCGCTTCGAGTGCAGCCAGTTCCCCTTCCACGGCTGACCGGCGAGCTATCTCCGCGGCGAGATCTGCGCTGAGGCGTTCGGCTGCGCCAGACAGTACCGCGAGCCGCTCCTCCAACGCGGCCGCATGTGCGGTCTCCCGGGCCAGCCGCAGCTCTAGGCCGCGCGTGGACGGTGGCTCGATGGACGTTGTCGACGGGATGGGGCGCTCGGTTTCGATCGCCCGGGTGCGCTTCCCGAGATCGTCGCGCTCGCGCATGAGCGCCATGATGCGCTCATCCCGTGCCGCGATCGCTTCATCCCGTCGGCCCAACTCCTCTTCGAGATGGCGCAGGCGGCGGATATCGGCCCGGTTCGACTGACCGACGAGGTGCGAGAGCATGTGCACCTCCCCAAAGATATCCTGCACCAGGGGCCAATCGGTCGCCGGATGGGTTATCGCCGCCCAGTAGGCACCCGGGATCTCGCCACGCTCCAGTGAGATCTTCCATAGGGCACGTACTGCATCGGCCGTGTGGGCTTCGTCGAAGCGCTCGACCTCTCGCTCGTGCCGCCGGTCCAGCGTCTTCTGCAGCAGACGACCGCCGCCATCCTTGCGGCCGGCGATCTGTACGATCTCGCCGTGCAGCCGATGCTCGCTGATCGTCCGCGCGTCAGCACGGCCGAGTTTGGCCAGGATCGCGCGAGCCTCGGCGTTGGTCAGGCAGGTGCCAACGATCGAACAGTGCAGGTTCTCGGCAAGCTCCCAGATTCGGTCGCGCGGCTTGTCGGCCGGATCGACGGCGGGCGGCACGAATGGTGGGTGGCCGGCCGACGCGAGAGCGCGCAGGGCAGGACCGTCGAGGTAGGCATGTGGCGGCATCGGCGGCTCAGCAGTCGCTATATCCGTTCAGATATAGCAGTCTGTCCAAAAACAACCGGCTTGCCTAGGGGGCGGGCTTGGGCGGCTCGTCGTCCGTGTTCCGTTCAGAAGCGACGATCCGGTCCAGGAATGGGGCTGCAGCGCGATCGGCGGCACGCTCAATCGCGCGGTAGTGCGCCACGAGATCGGTTCCGAAGGCCGACAAGCGCGCGCCGCCCCCCGCCTTGCCACCGATCTGGGCCTCGACCACCGGCTGTCCGAAACCGCTGTTCATCGCCTCGATCAACATCCACGCCCGGCGGTAGGACATGCCGAGCGCACGTCCGGCCGCGGAAATCGAGCCGTGTTCGGCGATCATCTCCAAGAGCTGCACCTTGCCCGGGCCGATGCGGTTGTCGGGCCCGACGTCGATACGGATGCTCAGGCTTGCCATCGGACCTTCTCAGACGCTCCAGCTTCGTCACAACGCGCTTTGAACGCGATCGTGCTGGGCAGGATCGAGCCCCTTCCCGACGCTGTATCTGGCCGTATATAGCCAAACGAAGGGACGGAGGCTCCTCCAGTCCCTGTCCATGCGCTCCTCGTTCCTCCAGGTCCAGACGATGTTCCAGTGCACCGGCTACGCTGCCCAGAGCGCCGAGACGCCGCTCGCGCCGTTCAGCTTCGAGCGTCGTGATCCTGGCGCATCCGACATCGAGATTGAGATCGTCTATTGCGGCGTCTGCCACTCAGACCTGCATACGGTCCGTGATGAGTGGGGCGGTACGCTCTACCCAAGCGTACCCGGTCACGAGATCGTCGGTCGCGTCACCCGGGTCGGTGCCGAGGTCACGACTTTCAAATCAGGCGATCTGGCGGGCGTCGGCTGCATGGTCGCCTCCTGCCGTGAGTGCTCCAGCTGTCGCGAAGGCCTGGAGCAGTACTGCGAGCCGGGCTTCACGGGCACCTACAACGGTCCCGAGCCGCAGACCGGCGGCCATACCTTCGGCGGTTATTCAAGCCACATCGTCGTCGACAGCCACTTCGTCCTGCGCATCCCGGAAAACCTCGACCTCGCTGGCGTCGCCCCGCTTCTGTGTGCTGGCATCACGACCTACTCGCCGCTGCGCCACTGGAAGGTGGGGCCGGGTCAGAAGGTCGGCATCGTGGGTCTCGGCGGGCTCGGGCACATGGGCCTGAAACTCGCCCACGCCATGGGTGCGCAGGTGACGCTGTTCACGACCTCGCCGGGCAAGGAGGCCGACGCCAAGCGGCTCGGGGCCGACGCGGTGGTGATCTCCAAAGATGCCGACGCCATGGCCGCCCAGGGTGAGAGCTTCGATTTCATCCTCGATACGGTCGCGGCCGAGCACGACATCAACGCTTACCTCGCCCTGCTCAAGCGCGACGCCACGCTGGTCCAGGTCGGGGCGCCCGAGAAGCCGCTACCGATGCAGGTGTTCAGCGTGATCTGGCGGCGGCGCAACTTCGCCGGGTCCCTGATCGGCGGGATCGCCGAGACCCAAGAGATGCTCGATTTCTGCGCCGAGCATGGCATCACCTCGGACATCGAGATGATCCCGATCGACCAGATCGAGACCGCCTACGCCCGCATGCTCAAGAGCGACGTGAAGTACCGCTTCGTAATCGATATGGCATCGCTTCCGAAAGCGGCTTGAGCCATCCCTCAGCCCGACATCCACCGCAGCCTCCTCAAGGACCCTACCCGCATGCGCAGCCTGATCCGCTCCGGCCTCGTTGCCGCCCTGCTCCTCGCTGCCGGCGTGGCGCAGGCGGCCGACACCGCGACCGTGTTCGCTGCCGCCAGCCTCAAGAATGCCCTGGACGATGCCGGCAAGGCGTTCACCGCGCAGACCGGCGTCGAACTCAAGGCGAGCTATGCAGCGTCATCGGCGCTCGCCCGCCAGATCGAGGCCGGTGCGCCCGCCGATCTGTTCGCCTCGGCCGACCTCGAATGGATGGACTACCTTGCCAAGAAGAACCTCATCCGTCCGAACACCCGGGTGAGCCTACTTAGTAACCGTCTGGTCCTGATCGCGCCACGCGACGCCAAGGAGAGCACAGTCGCCTTCACCCCGGAGGCGTTCTCGGCAGCACTGGGCCCGGACGGTCGGTTGGCCACCGGCGAGGTCAACTCGGTGCCGATCGGCAAGTACGCCAAGGTCGCGTTCGAGAAGCTCGGCCTTTGGAGTGCCGTCCAGCCCCGCCTCGCACCGAGCGACAACGTACGCGCTGCCCTGTTGCTGGTCTCGCGCGGCGAGGTCCCACTCGGCGTCGTCTACGAGAGCGATGCCCGATCCGATCCCGGCGTGAAGGTCGTGGGCGTGTTTCCTGCGGACAGTCACCCACCGGTGGTGTACCCGTTCGCTGTCACCACGGACGCGAAGGGTGAGGGTGCGCAGCGCTTTCTGGACTACCTCCGAAGCGCGGCGGCCAAGCCCTTCTTCGAGGCCCAGGGCTTCAGCGTCATCGACGGTGGCATGCAGTGACCGGCCTCGTAACGGGCTCAGTAAGAAAGCGAACCTCGTGAAGATCAGCGCACGCAACGTCATCAAGGGCACGGTGGTCTCGGTCGACAAGGGCGCCACCACGGCGCACGTCAAGATCGAGATCAGCCCCGGCCAGGTGATCACCTCCTCCATCACCAATGAGGCGGTCGACAGCCTGAAGCTCGTGGTCGGTGGTCAGGCCTACGCGGTGGTGAAAGCCTCCGACGTCATGATCGCGGTTGACTGACGATGATCTTCTCCCGCGCCATCCTCGCTGCCGGCTTGGTAGCCATCTCGGCCAGTGCGGCTATGGCCGAGGACGCCCCGGCCTGTGCGAGCTTCGCATGGTCTATGGTGCGGGAGCAGACCGCCTTCGCGGCGCCGAACCTGTCCGCCCTGGCGTCCGGTTCGGCTCTGCCGAGCGAGGCTGGTGCGGCGCAGCTGACGCTGAAGCCTGCTGCGGAGATCGCGCTACCCGTCCCGTCCGAGAGACCGGCGAAGCCTGATACGTTCTCAGGCTTCGTGACGACCACGGTACCGGCTGCGGGTACCTATCAGGTGACGCTCTCGGACGAGGCCTGGATCGACGTCAGCCAAGACGGCAGCTCGACCCTCAAGCCCACGTCCATCAGCGGCAAGGCGGGCTGCCCGGGCGTGCGCAAGAGCGTGCGTTTCGCTCTCGATGCCGGCCCGGTGACGATCGAGATCAGCCGTGCAGCAGGCCCACAGATCAAGCTCGACCTCCTCAAAGCCGAGTAGCCATGCGATGGCACAGCGAACCCTTCACGGTTCGCTGATCGGTCCGAGTTCGTGGCGGGCGAGGATCGCCTGACCTTTCTCGGAGACGAGGAACAGTGCGAGCTGCATCGCGTCCGGATTGTCGGTCAGCAGCGCCATGCCGTAGGTCGCCGGCACGGACATATTCGTCGGCAGTTGGATCAGGCTAAGGCCTGGGGCCTCCTTCAGCGTGCCGCCCTGGCCACTGCAGTAGTACAGCAGGGCGTCGGCGTTATTGCCCAGAAACACCGTCGCGCTGAGGCTTCGCCCGGCCATCGGCACCATCGTGTTCGGCGAACCGAGTAGCTTCAGCGCCTTCGTGTTCAGCGTTGCTTTGGCGCCAGGATGGACGGCCTCGGCCCGTTCGAACACGGCTTGAGCGTAGTCGCCACCTGGATCAGCGCCGGGCGTCGAGGTCGCGAGTCGCAGATCGGGCTTGAGCAGGCGGTCGAGGAGGTTGTCGGGCGTCAGGCCGAAATCGGCACGGGCGAGCACGCACAGCTTGTTGCGGGCGAACGGAACGACAGCTTTAGCCTTGCCGACCTCCGCAAGACGACGCGGCCCAGCGAGGTCGGCGGAGAGGTAGAGATCCGCCGTCTCGCCGCCTTCGAGGCGCTGCCGCAGCAGCCCTGCAGGTCCAAAGGTCGGGGCGGCCACGGCTTCGGCAGGCAGGCCGGTGGCAGCGATCACGTCCTTGAGTGCAGCCACGAGACTGCCGGCGGCGTAGACCCGAACCGGTTCCGCTCTTGCAGCGGACACGGGCGCTAGGGCGAGGACACCGAGGAATGCGGCACGGCGGAGGAGGCGGGTGGAAAGCGAAAAGCGCATGAGGGACAACAGCGGCTCCGGATGACCCAGCATCGTTATATCCGCTTGGATATAGCCGAGAAGCGACTAACGTCATCCCCGCAGTGAAGCCGAGCGCGCGACCGCTTGGTCAGCTCTCAGTTTCGAAATCACCCGGCTGCGGTGGGGCTATCGGCGTGAACAGGGTCCGGTCAGGCTTGAGGTCGAGAAGCGGCGTCCCATCGAGGCAGTCGAGGCCGCGTACCGTCAGGATGTTGCCCTCAATCGCGACGAGCGTGGCGATCGATGTGCCTATCGGGTTCGGTCGCACCGGCGAGCGCAACGCGAAAGTGCCCCGCGTCGTGCCATCGTTGGCCGGGCTCTGACGCACGAGATCACGTCGGGACGCATCGAGCCAGTACAGCACCTCGATGCGAGCGAAAGCCGCCAGTCCGTCGAGAGCTGCAACCCAAGGCTCGAATAGCTCGATGCGGCAGGACGGACCGTCCAGCCTACCTTGCCGCGGGCAAGCGAGACGATCGGTCCAGGGTGTGTGAATACGGCCGATGTACACCAATCCAGCATCATCGGCCACGGGCGCGGCAACTGCGACTTCGCCGGCTCTGATTTCATTGAGGCGCACCATGGAGGGCTTTCTCCCATGGACGCCTGACCCACGCTACCGGGCTCGCGCCAGCACCGAAACGCCGAACTACGGGGGCGGGATGTCCGTCCGATTGCGAGATCATTGGCCATGGGCCGGCGCTCGCGGTATCCAGCTCCCCCACAGCGCACCGACTCTCCCACGACCGCCCGGCCAAGGCTCCACGGGTAGGCGTCAGGGAACTGGCCTGCGCCCGCATGTTGTCGCGTACTCATCCCGCTGCACGCCGTGCAGTGTCGCGAGCGCTTCGGGCGCGCCGACGAGTGAGACAGCCTCCATAGTCATTCCGACGTGGTTGTCATCTACAGGCATCCATCAGCAAGGCCGGAACTCACTGATGCCGTCGTCGTTGACCCATCAGATTGGATCTGTTCTAATTCGTAAGAGAGCGGATCGACCGTCAGACAGGAGCACCGATATGGCCAGCGCCCACTGCGACAGCTGCAAGTTTTTCGACGAGCACAAGAGCAATGGCGCCGCTGCGCAGGGCGATGCCGGTCTGTGCCGTTTCAATCCGCCTGTGAGCCAGCCGGCGCCGGAGTCGAAGGGCCTTTGGCCAGTGGTCTCGTCCGAGGACTGGTGTGGCCACTTCACCGAAGAGATGTATGCGGCCGAGTAAACCGCAATCGTCGCATCCTCTCAGGGGACGCAGGGCCAGCCTTCGGGCTGGCCTTTTTTTATTGTCGTATCGTCAGGGCTGCGGATCGTCAGAGCCGATCGCAGACCAGGCACGAGGCGGGATTTCACACTGGCCGCGCGTCCCTTCAGACCGCCAAAGTCCAGCGCAACTGTTCCATGAACAAGCCCTATTGGAAAGCTGCTCTTTTCGTCCGCACTCGGGAACAGGGCGCTTCGGCATCAACGGCAAGTCCAGGTCGGATGTGGCACGTCCGCTTTGTGACGAAAGGTCAAGGTCCGATTGCCACCCCGAGCTGAAGTTGCCGGACGGCTGACGAACGTCCGCTTCGGAGAAGGGATGACGGCGGCCCAGGCGTCTGGGTTGGGTCGATAGGAGGCCGTCCGCTATTTGAGCGATCCCTCTCCGAAGCGGACCAGCCGCTTACGGCCATCTCCTGCCGGGGCCGACGGCCCTCAGAGCGTCTCGGATGGGTGGAGAGCAGTCTGGCCGCTTTCGGTGGCGTGTTATGCTAAAGCAGACGTAGGTGGCCCTGCCGACTGCAGAAGCACCGCGGTGCGTCTGCGCGAACGGGCTACGAGCCGAAGTCTCCCGGTCATCCAGGATAGCCGTGAGATGCGTAGGGCGAAGGCAATAGCCTGATCTGAAGCGTCGCGAGCACGCCTACGCTCACAGGGAACCGGAAGCGTCCTCGACCACGCCCGGACTCCCCGGGATCAGATATCGATCCGGGCGCCGATCTCGACGGCTCTGTCCGCCGGGATGCGGAAGTAGCGGGACGCGTCCGTGGCCGCGCGAGCCATGGAGATGTAAAGCCGATCCTGCCACACGGGCATGCCGGTCTCGGGAGAGGCTACCAGCACCCGCCGCGTCAGGAAGTAGGACAGGTCGCCCTTATCCAGACCTGCGGTTGCCAACGCCCGCGGAAGGTCGGGCAGCTCGGTGAAACCGAAGCGCACCGTCACGCACGAGAAGGCGTCGGAGAGCTGACGAACGGTCACGCGGTCCGCATGGGACACCCGCGGCAGGTCTTCCGTGACCACGTGCAAGACGACGTTGCCGGCGTGCAGCACGCGGTTGTGCTTGACGTTGTGCATCAGGGCCCCGGGCGTGTCGTCGGGCGTGCCCGTCAGGAACACGGCCGTCCCGGGCACCCGCTGGATCGAGCCGGCCTCGGCCATGCGCGTGAACTCGGAGAGCGGCACGCGCTGGCGGTGGATCTCCGCGACAATCAGGGCCGATCCCCGCCGCCAGGTCCACATTGCAGTGACGAGGGCGGCGCCGATGGTCAAAGGAACCCAGCCCCCGTGCAGGACCTTAAGCGCGTTGGCCGACAGGAAAATCAACTCGATGAGCAGGAACGGAGCGATGACCGCGGCCGCGACCGCGGGCGACCAGCGCCAGACCTTCCAGGCGACGACGAACAGCAGGCAGGCGGTGATGACCATGTCGCCGGTGACCGCGATGCCGTAGGCCGCGGCCAGGCCACTCGACGACCTGAACAGCACGACCACGAACACGACCGCGATGAGCAGCCACCAGTTCACCCGCGGGATGTAGATCTGCCCCTTCTCGGTCTCTGAGGTGCGCAGGACCCGCATGCGCGGCAGCAGGCCGAGTTGCATGGCCTGCTGGGTGATCGAGAAGGTGCCGGTGATCACCGCTTGGCTGGCGATGACGGTCGCCACGGTCGCGAGCAGCACCATCGGCAGCAGGGCCCAGGCCGGGTAGAGCAAAAAGAACGGGTTCTCGATCCGCTCCGGGCGGGCGAGCAGCATGGCACCCTGGCCGAGATAGTTCAGGGCGAGGGCCGGCAGCACCAGCCCGAACCAAGCCGTCCGGATCGGCGACCGCCCGAAATGGCCCATGTCGGCGTAGAGCGCCTCCGCCCCGGTCACGGCCAGGAACACGGCGCCGAGCGCAAGCAGGCCCGCCGTGCCGTGGCTCAGGATGAACGAGACGCCGTGGGCGGGGTTGAACGCGCCCAGGATGCTCGGATCGTCGACGAGATGACCCAATCCCCCAAGTGCCATGACGACAAACCAGAACGCCGTCAGGGGGCCGAAGAAGGTGGCCACCCGTGCCGTCCCGTGGCTTTGCAGGGTGAACAGCCCGATCAGGATGGTGAGGCTGATGGGCAGGACGTACGGGGCCGTCGCCGGCGTCACGAGCTTCAGCCCTTCGACGGCCGAGAGTACCGACATGGCCGGCGTGATGATGGCGTCGCCGAAGAACAGCGAAACGCCGACCATGCCCAGCACGATGACGAACCCGCCGGAATGGCCGAGCGCACGCTGGGCCAACGCGACGAGGGATGGGGTGCCGCCTTCGCCATCGTTGTCGGCCCGCATGACCAGAAGCACGTACTTCAGCGTGACGATGAGGATGAGCGCCCAAAGGATCAGGGAGACGACGCCGAAGACCATCTCGCGGGTGGGCGCGTGCCCACCGCCCGCCGCTGCGTGCAGTGACTCCTTGAGCGCGTAGAGCGGGCTGGTGCCGATGTCCCCGTAGACCACGCCCACCGAGCCGACGGTCAGTGCCAAGAACCCCGTCCTAGGGGCATGCCCGGCATCGACCGTCGGTGGTGGTGAGAACTCGGTCCCCGCGATCACAGGCATATACAAGCCCCCCGTTCGCGAACGTGGAAAGCTCGCAAGGCAAGGCTCAACGGTCGAGAAGGCGGGAACGTTCGCGACCGCCAAGGCGTGCCACCGGCGACGGAACGGCAATCCGCAACTATAAGGATTTCAGACGCTCCGCTCAGTACCCGGAGCACAGCATCCATACGGCCATGCCGACCATCATCAGGTTTTCGGTCAGCGAGACAAATCCGAGGGGTACGTTGGCCGATCCACCGACGCAGGCGCACTTGATCTCGCGCTTCTCGACGTAGACCGCCTTGAAGACCGAGACCGCGCCGACCGTGCCGATGAACAGGGCGACCGGGATCGACAGCCACTTTAGGGCGCCCGCGACCATCAGGATGCCGGCAAGCGCCTCGCAGAAAGGATAGGCGTAGGCATAGCGGACCCAGCGCCGGGCGAGCAGGTCGTAGCCCAGGAACATCGACGAGAAGCTCTCGACATCCTGCAGCTTGAGGATGGCCAGGACGCACATGCTGAAGGCGATGAACCACTCGCCGGCCCGCAGCGTCAGCGGCGTACCGAAGGCCGCGTAGCTCGCCGCCAGCGCCATCAATGCGGTCATCGCGAAGACGGCGACCACGGGCGTGTAGCTGGTCGCCTTCGGATCGGCGACCGGCTTGCCGAGGTGGCGGCGCAGGTCGTCGTAGCCGCCGATGCGCTCACCTCCGATGAAGGTCTGCGGCGTCGTCTTGACCCCCTGCTCCGCCTTGAAGCGGTCGGTCTCCTCACGGGTCGTCAGCCAGTGGTCGTCGACCTGGAAGCCCTCGCGTTCCAGCAGGTCCTTGGCCTTCAGGCCGTAGGGACAGACGTGCTTCTCCATCACCATGCGATGGATGGTGGCCCTGCGGGTCGTGTCTAGCATCACGGAATCCTTTCGGAATGCGTCGCGGTTCGGGGAACACGAGCCCTGGTAACGCGAGGGGAGCGGTCGGCTTCCCGGCATGCGTCGCGAAGACCATCGATGATCCAAGGTGGGGTTTCCCACCGTGGCAAGGTCAAGGACCGCATCGAGGTTTTGACGCCGTCATCGACGCCTGCGAAGCCACTCCGCGTCCGGAGGCCCGGAACGTCCGGTGCGGGCAGGTGTTTCCGAACCTTCGAACGCTGCGGGCATCGGTCCCTTATCCTCCGCCGGTCCAACCGCCCGGATCTTCGGCCGCCCCGCCGCCGGATTGCATCCGCCGCCCTTCGGGAACCCGGTCCCTATGAAGCTCTCGCTCATACTCGCTGCCACGGTCGCGGCGTCCCCGCTCGGCGGCCGGCTGAAGTTGCGCTTCAAACCCCTGTTCCCGTTCTTCGAGGTCGGCGAGGCGGTCGAATGTACGGACCTGATCGTCACCGCCGAGGGAGGGCTGAATTACAAGAGTGCACGCGGCAATATTCCTGCCGAGATCGGCAGGCGCGGCGCTGCCGAGGGCAAGGCCGTCATCGTATTGGCCGGCACCCTGGGCGAGCACTTAGGCGACGTACTGGACGAGGGCGTCTGCGCGTACTTCTCGGCACTCGGGCGACCGCAATCGCTCAAGGACGCCATGCGGAACGTCCGAAGCCAGCTTGAGCGCATCGCCGAGCAGGTGATGCGGACCTTCTTGGCGGGCGTCGCGCTGGGTCACCCTCGGACCGGCGTCGGTCAGGGATGAGCATGCTACCCAAGCGGACGTTGGCGGCCTCGGGCGCGCTCGTAGCACTCTGCGTGGCCGTGTATCTGCCGGAGGGTCTCGATTGGCCGGCGCGGGCTGCGCTGCTGGCCTTCGGCGGGGCCGCCATCCTCTGGGTCCTGACCGGACTAAGCGCGGCCTACGTCGCCGTCGCAGCGGCCGTCTTCCTCGTGACAGTCCGCGCCGTGGAGCAACGGGCGTTGATCGAGGGCCTGGGCTCGAAGGTGGTGTGGCTCGTCATCGGCACCTTCGTGCTCGGTGCGGCGGTGGAGAGGAGCGGGCTTGCCGACCGGCTCACCGCCCTGATCGCCGGGCGCGGGACCACGGTCGGCGGCCTGATGTGGCGCCTGACGCTCGGCATCGTCCCATTGGCCTTCCTGATCCCCTCCACCTCCGGGCGAGCGACGGTGCTGCTCCCGCTCCATCGCAGCCTGACCGAGGCCGACGACGACCCGCGCCTGGCCAAGGCCATCGGGCTACTGATCCCAGCTCTGATCGTGATCTCGACGATCTGCAGCCTCACCGGCGCAGGCTCGCACCTCGTCACCGTCGATCTGCTTGAACGGCTCTCCGACCACAGCATCGGCTTCGGGCAATGGATGCTCTGGGGCCTGCCCTTCGGCCTGGCCGCCTGCCTGATCACGACCTTCCTGATCGGCCGCCTGTTCCTCGACGACGAGACGCGGTCGCGACGGGTGGCCGAGTTCGAGGCTCCGTCCGGTCCGCTCTCCGCTGAAGAGTGGCGCACGGGTGCGGTGGTGCTCGCCATGTTGGGGCTTTGGCTGACGGAAGGGTATCACCCCTTCGGCATCGCCACCGTGGCGGTCGTCGGCGCGGTGGTCCTGACGATGCCGGTCGTCGGCGTCCTTGACTGGAACGAGGGCGTGGAGGCCGTGAACTGGTCGCTCGTGTTGTTCATCGCCGCTTCCCTGGTGCTCGGCCGCGCCCTGATCTCGACGGGGGCGGCCAAGTGGCTGATCGGCTCGGCGCTGTCGGCCAGCGGCCTGCACGATGACAGCCCGACCCTCCTGATCCTGCTCGGGTTGTCGGCGCTCGGCATGACGGCGCACCTGTACATGGTGTCCCATACCGCGCGGGTGGTGGCGTTGCTGCCCCCGCTTCTGCTCCTGGCGGACAGGCTCGGCCTCAACCCGGTCGCGGTCGCCTTCCTGGCGAACGTCGGGATGGACTACTGCCTAACCCTGCCGGTCTCCTCGAAGGCGCTGTTGATCTTCCAGGGCGCCGAGCGACCGGCCTGGACCTCGACGGACCTGCTCAGGCTGGGTGCGCTCCTGGCTCCCGCCTACGCGGCGCTGATGCTCGCCGCCTACTATCTCTTCTGGTCGCACGTCGGCTTGGCCCTGTGACGTCGGGCCGGCCTTCCCCATCGAAGGAAGACGGACCGAGGCCGGCAGGGCCTGACGGATGTCCGCGGCCGGCGACGATGCGACCGCGCGCGGGCTGGCCCCTGCACACGGTCAGCGCGGCTTGGTTGTTTCCCCACCTTTCGACTCCACCGCACCGGCCTTCGCACCCGGCTTCCCTTCCCCGGCGCCCGACCCCGCGGTCGTCATGTCGGTGCCCGGTCGCGTGACCTCGCCGGTGGGGCGGGTCCCGACACCCATCCCACCGGTCCGGACGCCGTGATCCTTCACCGGCTCAGGACCGGGTGCGGCGGAAGCCAGCGTCGGGCATGCGGCGACCAGGAACAGGAGGGCAAAACGGATCATTCAATGGTCCTTTGGGTCCGTAGGAAGCATGCGTCGGAGCGAGTTCGGGAATCAGGGTGGGAGTTTGCCTCGCGGTCTCACGCGGGACGGCCGTCCTCACGTATCGCTACGAATTGGACATGCCTCGCCTCCAGGTCGGCCAGGTCATTGGGATCGGCGACATCGCGCCTGGCCGCGGCGATGACGAGGTTCGCGTGACGGGCGAGCTCGGCGCTCCGGTTCGTGAGCCGCTCGACCTCGGCGACGCGGGTGAGCACGTCGAGCATCCGGGCAAGCACATGCACCGAGCCGGCGGCGTTCTGGCGGATCGAGTGGAACATGGCGTCGCACAGGCCATCGTAGTCGGTCACCGGCAGGACGAGCGCGACTCGGCCCTCCCGGACGACGGCGCCGGTCGGCAGGTGACGCGACGCGACCCGGCACAGGGCATCACCGAGATGGTCGACGACGCTGCCGGCGGTGAAAGGGTCGTTGATGCCCGGCGAGAGCGCCCGCACCGCGATCTCGACCAGTTGCCGGATCGAGTATTCCAGGTCCTGCAGGGCGGCCGGACGCCGGCCGAAGGTCAGCGCACGCGTAATGGCCGCCTCTGCATCCTCGATACCGGCGGAGAGGAACGCGACCGGGAACCCGCTCGGCACATAGTCGCCGGGCCGCACCCGCAGGGCGACGGTCGCGCCGTGCCCGTGGGCCCATTCGGCCAGCGTGTCCTCGTCGACCGCCTGAAGGTAGCCGCTGCCGGTGACGGTGATCCCGCCGGCCTTGGGCAGTCGAGCGGGAGGCGTCATGCCCGCGCTGTCGAGGGTGCGCGCCGCCACCGCCGAGCAGAGATCTCGGTGGACCGCGTCGACCACCGTCTCGACGTTGATGCTCGTGGCGATGTGGTGGACGAACCAGACCAGGGTGGCCAGCGACAGCAGCGCGAGCGCGATGGCCCCGGTGATGGCGAGGTGCGGGACGAACGGGCTCTCCTGCACCGTGCGCACCGTGCGCAGGACCATCAGCGCGTAGGCGAAGGTGCCGAGGAAGATGCCCAGGACGATTTGGTTGCGGGCGTCGCGCGTGAAGTTGCGCAGCAGCCGTGGGCCCATCTGCCCGGAAGCGAGCGTCAGGGCCGCGATGGTGATGGAGAAGGTCGTCCCCGCGACCCCGATGGTCGAGGAAGCGACGGCGCTCAGGAGGGCCCGGGCCCCCTCGGCACCGCCTGAATACCCCCAGTTCTGGTCGGGCGACGAGGCGTCGTAGCCGGCAATATGGGCCGTCTCCAGCCAGACCCCGAGCTGGGCCAGCCCGAGGCAGCCGAGGACGATCAAGGCGGGCCTGAGCCAGAACAGGTCGCCGAGGTACTCGATCCAAGCCCGGATGCGCGCCCTCATGCCCGCTCGTCTTTCCGTTCGACGGTGCTTCCGACTGACTGGTCGTCCTCACGTAGGACCTGCCAGCGGGCGCGCGGCGGGCTCTTGCCTGCGGGCCACCCTTCTCGTTGGCTGGTCCGGTCGCCGTCCGCTTCCTCGGTCTGGTCGTGGAACAGCACTTGGCTCGTCGGGTACGGCAAGTCGATGCCGGCCTCGGTCAGGGCCTCCTTCACGTTCGAGATGGCGTGGTCGAGCGCGTCCACCGCATCGCGCCGCCGGGGCGGGTCGATCCAGAACCGGGCCGTCATGTCGACGCCGGCAGCGCCGAGACCGGTGACCAGCGCCTCCGGTGGTGGCTCGGCGAGGATGCCCTCGGTGCCCCGCAGGGCCTCGACGATGACCCGACGCGCCTCCTTGATGTCGTCACCATTGCCGATGGTCAGCGGGAAAGCGAGCCGGCGCTTGTCGTGGGCCGTGATGACGGTGATCTTGTCGACGAACAGCGTCGCGTTCGGGATCAGCACCCGCTGGTTGTCGTAGGTGCGCAGCACGGTGGCGCGCACCCAGACGTCCTCCACCGTGCCCTCGTGCGAGCCTGCGCGGATCTGGTCGCCGATGACGAAGGGCCGGGTGAGCAGGATCAGGATGCCCGCGAGCAGGTTCTGCAGCACGTCCCGGAAGGCGAAGCCGATGGCCACGCCGCCGATGCCCAGCAGGTTGAACAGGTCGGCCGCCGAGACCGACGGGAAGGCCACCGACGCCGCGATGAGGAACGACACGAGGATAGTCATTCCGCCGGCGATCCGCCCGAGTACCGAGGCCGAGCCTGGCGACGCCTCCCGCAGTTCCGCGGCCCGTCGCACGGCGGCCCGGACGCCGCGGGCGACCAGCAGGCCGAGGCCGAACAGGACGAGGGCAATGGCGAGCCCGGGTAGGAGAGCCGCCGCCGAGCGACCGAGCCCTTCCAGGCGTCCGAGCGCTTCCGCGAAGATCATGCGTGACACCGATTCATGAGAAAGCCGCCGAGGGCTGGGAGGCCACCCGGCGGCGCTTGGTCAACGGCCCTAGGGCACCCGGCCCTCGGGAGGCATGCGAGGCCGCGTCAGCGACGCGGACCGCCGGTCGTGCTACCGTACTGCTGCCCACGGGCGCCGCGCGACGGCATGGCCGCGTTGCCGCGGCTGGCCGAGCCCTGCCGCATCCGGTGGCGCCGGTGCATGCGCACCTGGACCAGATCGGCGTTGGCCGGGGCCGTGAGGCCGGAGGCATTCATCGGCAGGGCCTCCGACGGCAGGGTCGAGACACCGAGACCGAGACCGGCCAGGAGCGCAGAGGCGAAAATGGTGTGCTTCATGATCGTGTTTCCTTCGTCGTGCGGGATCAGCTCTTCTTCTTGGAATAGGTGAACTTCGGCGCGTTCTTGAGCGTGTCCTTGTCGGTGTCGGCGTGGACCGCCCACTTGCCGTCCTTGTCGCTGATGGCGAGCGTCGAGGGATCCAGCACGACGTAGCTTTCGCCCATGCCGAGGAAGCCGCCGACGCTGACGACGACGCCGGTCACCGTCTTGCCGTTCTCGATCACGAGATCCTCGACCTCGCCGACGTTCTCGTTCTTGTTGTTGTAGACGGTGGTGCCAACGAGCTTGGACGACATGACGTCGGCGGGCTTCACGGTCACGTACTTGAGCTTCACCGTGGCGGTGTCGGCCATCTTCATCCCCATATCGGAGGATGCGGGCATCGCGGTGCCGGGAGCCGGGGTCGTGGGCGTCGTCTGAGCGAGCGCCGGGACAGAAAGACAGGCGAGCGCGAGGGCGACGGTGATCGTGCGATAGGACAAGTATGTCTCCGAGGTGAGGCTTCGTGGGTGCAGCGCGGATCGCCCGTCGAAGGGGCCAGGCTCTCGCCCTCCCAGGCTGCATGGTTCGGACGCTTAACGTCCGCGTTCAGGAAACGTTCAGAAAAAACCGGGCCTGCAAAAGTGCGGATGGCAGTTTGCGTGTATGAATGGGCGGCAAATCAGCCACGGCTTAGGATCGCCGCCTATAGAATATCACTGCGTCTGCATAGACGTAGATATGCGTTAGCTAAAATTCTCAACTTATGATGGGAATTTCATGGAGACATCGTAATAATTATTTTGAAACTCTGACCCTGTCCGACCCGTATTGACGGCACGAGCCTCGATGATCGAGCCTTGATAACGTCGACAGGAATTTTCGATGATGCGGACCACCCTGACCGCCGCTCTTCTCGCCTCCGGCCTGGCCTTCGCGGCGCCGGCCTTCGCCGAGACCGCCCCCATGGTCGGCGGCGCCCCGATGATGGCTGACAAGACCATCGTGGAGAACGCCTCGAAGGCCAGCAATCTCACGACCCTGGTCGCCGCCGTGAAGGCCGCCGGGCTTGCCGACACGCTCAGCGGCAAGGGCCCGTTCACGGTGTTCGCGCCGACGAACGCGGCCTTCAAGAAGCTGCCGGCCGGAACGGTCGACTCGCTCCTGAAGCCCGACATGAAGAAGACGCTGACGGCCGTGCTCACCTACCACGTCGTGCCGGGCAAGCTCGACGCAAAGGAACTGATGGCCAAGGCGAAGATGGGTGGCGAAGCCGCGAACCTTAAGACCGTCGAGGGCCAAGTGCTGACCGTGAAGATGGACGGCGACCGGCTGGCGCTGATCGACCAGAAGGGCGGGGGCGCCTTCGTCGAGCAGGCGGACGTCAACCAGTCGAACGGCGTCGTGCACGTCATCGACAGCGTCCTGATGCCGAAGTAACCCGACATCTCGGCCGGCCCGCCCTCTGACATTGGTGCGGGCCGGCTTCGGCGACGACCTGCGGAAGGGCGGCCCCGCCGCCGCGGAAGCCGTCGCCGGTCGGCGCCGTCGGGCCCCGGACAGGAACCAACGGGGACGGTAGAGGCTTCAGGTCAGGACCCTCGATGCTTGTGCATCCGACAGGACCGTTCCCATGAATACGCCTGATGCCTCCCGGTGCGCCTCCGGTCGCGTCGCCACACGCATCGCTGGATCCTGCCTGCTCGTCGTAGGCATGTCGCTCGCCGGTCCCGCGGCCGCGCAATCCGCCGCTAGCTCCATCGACCAGCCGACGCCCGGAACCCTGCCCCCCGGAACGTCGACGGTCGAAGGCTCCGGGAATGCGCGTCACGAGGGCAACGGCCAGGTCGCGCCGCCGAGCGCGATCCAATCCTCGACCGACGTCATGCAGTCCGGGAGCTCGGTCCAGGGCAAGGGCCAGGGCGGCAAGACGGACCCGATCAAGCATCTGCCCAAGGACATGCGTTGACCGTCGGCTAATCGCATAATTCGCGGGCTTCACCATTCGGAAGCCCGCATGTCGAAACCCATCCCTCCGGGGAACACTCCCGGAGGTCGCCCACAATGTTCTTCGACACTTGGTCCGGCCTGCTCAGGGTCATCGTCGTTGGGCCGCTGGCCTACGTTGCCCTGATCCTGTTCCTTAGGATTTCGGGCAAGCGCACCCTCACCAAGCTGAACGCCTTCGACCTCGTCGTGACCGTGGCACTCGGCTCGACGCTGTCCTCCATCGTCCTGACCAAGTCGGTGGCGTTGCTGGAAGGGGTCCTCGCCCTCGCGACTCTCATCGGTCTGCAGTACCTGATCACCTGGTCGAGCGTCCGCTCTGCGCGGATCGGGTCGCTGGTCAAGGCCGAGCCGACGTTGCTCGTCCATAGGGGAGACCTGATCGAGGGTGCGATGCGTCGCCAGCGCCTGACGCGGGACGACGTGCTCTCGGCCCTACGCTCGGAGGGACTGGACGACCTTTCGCAGGCTGCTGCCGTCGTGCTTGAGACCGATGGCTCGATCAGCGTACTCAAAGCGCTCTCCGAACGCGCCGACGGTTTGCCCGGGTTCCCGTCGCCCGTTGTCAGCCGACTGATGCCGGGCAGCCGGTGAGGTCCCTCGTTCTCTACGCGTTCGTCCTCGTCGCTCTGGCCCTTTCGGCTGCGAGCCTTGTCCCGTTGATCCCGACCGAGTGGTGGTGGGTCCGCCTGCTCGATTTCCCACGCCTGCCATTCGCCGTCGGCTCGGTCGCGGTCGGTCTCGCGCTCCTGCCCTTTACCCGGAGAGCGCCAAGATTGACCCTCGCGGCTCTCGCGTTGGTGTCCCTGGCGCTGGCGGTCAACGTCTGGATCCTATGGCCGTACCGACCCACGGGCGGCACGCGTGCCGACGAATGTCCGGTTGAACGCCGCCTCTCGGTGATGGTGGCCAATGTGCAGCTTGGAAATCGCCACGCCCAGCCCCTGGTCGAAGCCGTCGGGCGGGAAGAGCCCGACCTCTTCCTCGCGATGGAGACGGATGCGTGGTGGGACGCGGCCTTGAAGCCCGTGCAGGAATCGATGCCCCATGTCCTGCAACGTATCACGGGGTCGTACTACGGCATTCATCTCTACTCCCGGCTGCCCCTGGTGAACGGCGGGATCCGCCACCTCGCTGGGCAGGACACCCCAGCCGTCGTCACCGGCGTCACTATGCGCACGGGCGAAGTCGTCGATTTCGTCGGCGTCCACCCGAAGCCGCCGCAGCCATGGCAATCGGCTCGCGGACGGGACGCCCAGCTCTACGCGGCTGCCGCGGTACTGCGCGACCGGGTCGAGCCGGGCGTCCTCGCCGGCGACCTCAACGCCACGCCTTGGGAGATCGCGGTGGAGCGGATGGCCAGGCTGTCCGGCCTGATCGACCCACGTCGCGGCTACGGCTACGTCGCGACCTGGAACGCGCATTCATCCTGGCTGCGCTGGCCTTTGGACCACGTCTTCCACGAGGGAGGTTTTGCGACGCTGGCCGTCGAGCGCCTCGACGCCTTCGGCTCGGATCATTTCCCATACCTCGTGCGCCTGTGCCGCCAGGTCGGGGAACACCCCAGGACGCCCTTGCCGCAGGACGCCGACGATATCGCGACCGCCAACGCGGTGCTCGCGGCCGCAGGGGCGACCGAACGCTTGCAGACACGATGAGCGTATTTAGCGAACAGCCTCTCGCCGGCAGCAACGGCGCGGACGGGAGATACCAGTGATCTCGATCTTCGACCTCGCCGCGATGCTGCTGACGCTGTCGGCGGCCTTCGGTTTCCTCAATCGTCGCTTCCTGCGGATGCCGCACACCATCGGCCTGCTGGTGATGGGGTTGCTGGCCTCGCTCGCGCTGGTGCTCGTCGACCTCACCTTCCCGAGGCAGCACCTCTACGCGGATCTCACGCGGGTGCTCGATCAGGTCGACTTCACTGCCGTGGTGATGAACGGCATGCTGGCTTTCCTGTTGTTCGCCGGCGCCATGAGCCTCGACCTTCGCCTGCTGCGCGACCGAGCCCTGTCGGTGGCGACCCTGGCACTCCTCGGCACCCTGATCTCGACCGCGCTGGTCGGGGGTGCCTTCTGGGCCGTGGCGCAGGCCCTCGGCAGTCCGGTGCCGTTCGCCTGGGCACTGGTGTTCGGTGCGCTCATCAGCCCGACGGATCCCGTAGCGGTCCTGGCCACGCTCAAGAACGTGAACGTGCCCGAAGCCCTCGAAATCGAGATGCAGGGCGAGGCCCTGTTCAACGACGGCATCGGCATCGTCTTGTTCACCGTTCTCGTCGCTTTCGCAGCAGGATCGGGCGGCGAGGCGATGAGCGCCGGCGGGATCGCGACGCTCCTGCTCCACGAGGCTGGTGGCGGGTTGGTCCTGGGGGTGGTGACGGGCTACCTCGCCTATCGGGCGATGCGGGCCATCGACGACTTCCCGGTCGAGGTGCTGATCACCCTGGCCCTCGTCACCGGCACCTACGCGCTCGCCCAGAAGCTCGGGGCCAGCGGGCCGCTGGCCGTGGTCGCGGCCGGTTTGCTGATCGGCGAGCGCGCCCCGCGCTACGCGATGAGCGACAACACCCAGAAGTACGTCTCGGCCCTCTGGACGCTGATCGACGAGGTGCTGAACTCCGTCCTGTTCCTGCTGATCGGATTGGAGGTGCTCGTCCTGCGCTTCCAGGTCGCCGGGCTGACGTTGGCCGCCTGTGCGGTTCCCATCGTGCTGATAGCCCGTCTGGTCGCCGTGTCGGCACCGGTCCTGCTCTTTCGCTGGGGCGGCAACCTCTGCCTTGGCAACGTGCCGTTCCTGACCTGGGCGGGCGTGCGCGGCGGCATCTCGGTGGCGCTGGCCCTCTCGATCCCCGAGAGCGACGCCAAGCCCGCGATCCTGGCGGCGACCTACGCGGTGGTGCTTTTCACCATCATCGTTCAGGGCTCGACCCTCGGGATGGTGGCTCGGCGGACGCTGCGCAAGGGCTGAGCGTCCTCGACCGCGCGGATCAACCCCCTTCAGCGAGACGGTGCGGCACCGTCAGGCGAAACCTCTCATCGGATTCTGAAACCCCGCATGGTCTTCACCGTCCTCCTCGTCCTCATCCCGATCTCGGCGGCGTTGAAGTACCTCGTCGGGGCCTCGCCGCTCCTGGTGTTCGCCTCCAGCGCGCTCGCCATCGCCGTGCTGGCGGAGTGGGTCCGGCGCGCCACCGACCAGCTCGCCGACCGGGTCGGGCCTGCCATCGGCGGCCTGCTGACCGTCAGCTTCGGCAGCATCGCCGAACTCGTCCTCGCCCTGTTCGTGCTGATGCGCGGCGAGGCCGCGGTGGTGCAGGCGCAGATCGCCGGCTCGATTATGGGGACCAGCCTGTTCGGGCTCGGCCTTGCCATCATCGTCGGCGGGGCGACCCGGGAGCGGCAGAAGTTCAACCCTGAGCGGGCCGGGCTGCTGTCGACCCTCCTAATCCTCGTCGTCATCGCCCTGCTGCTGCCGGCCGTGTTCGACCTGAGCGGACGCATGTCGGGTCAGGCGGCCTCGCTCGGCGTCACCGACGAGGAGGTCAGCCTCGGCGTCTCGGTCGTGCTGCTGCTGCTCTACCTCGCCAACCTTGCCTTTACCCTCGTCACCCACCGCGACGTGTTCTCGAACGACAAGGGCAGCGGCGAGGCCGACTGGAGCTTCCCGTTCGCCATCGGTGTCCTCGTCGCCGCGACGGTCGCCATCGCGTTCGAGTCGGAGATGCTGTCGGGGACGATAACCCAGGCCGCCGGCGCCCTGCATCTCTCGCCGATGTTCCTCGGCGTGATCGTGCTGGCCCTGGTCGGCACGGCCGGCGACCTGTTCGCGGCGGCTTGGTTCGCGCACGAGGACCGCATGGGGCTCGTCCTCAACATCTGCATCGGCTCGGCCATCCAGGTGGCGCTAGTGCTGGCGCCGCTCTTAGTCATCATCTCGTGGGCGCTCGGCCACCCGATGACGCTGGTGTTCTCGAACCCGCTGCACCTCTTCGCGATTGCCAGTACCGCCTTCATCGTCAACGCCATCGCCCGGGACGGCGAGACAACCTGGTTCGAGGGGCTCCTTCTGCTCGGGGTCTACGTCCTGTTCGGCCTGGCCTTCTTCTTCGCGAGTCCGGCCTGACGCGTTTCCGGCATCGAACCACCCTCATACCTTCCGCTGGCCAGCCCTGGGCACGACCTACGACCCCACCGGATCCGTTGTCCGCTTCGGAGATGTCGGCAAGCCCCGCCAAACAGCTGAGATCGGCGCCCTGCTGCCAAGGTAATGGTTTTGGATGTGCGCGCTTTCGGGCGCCACTCGAATGCATGAGCACGACCGCGTGGAATGGCTGACCGAAGGGCGGCTCAGGGTGGGATGCGGATGGTCTGCTTCCGAGCGGCAAGGCATTGAAACGGACGTTGCCGTGCCGCCCGCTCACGACCCCAAGCAGACCCTCCCGATGTCCGCTACGTGGCATTCCGGTTTGCCGGTTTGCTATGGTTGGTTCAGCTGAGAAAGTTCGTTTTGGATGGTCCGACTAGACATCCAAAACAGACCGATCGCCATGGTTCGCCTGGGCCATACCCAAACCGCACCGGCTCGACCGGCTGCTTCGGGTGGTGAGTGGACACCGGAACTGCGTCCAGAAGCGGATGGCCTGCTACCGACCGAGGCCGTGTGAGAACGCAGATCCCTTAGGTTCAAGGCGAAGGTCCTGAGAGTGTCGCAGAGCGAAGTGGTGGCCTTCAGGCCCGGATCGCCGCCATCAGCGGACCGACCCCGAAGATCTGGATCATCCGCTTCATGTTGTAGGCCAGAACCTGCAAGCTCATCTCGGTCCTGACCTTCGCCAAGGTCCGGGTCAGGAAGTGTGTTGCTCCCATCCAGGCCTTCAGTGTGCCGAATGGGTGCTCCACCGTCTGGCGACGGATCTTCATCGCGTCTGGCATCCGGTCGAGCCGCTCCTGCATCGCATCGAGCACGTCCTCGTGCACCCAGCG
>NZ_FOTK01000043.1 GCF_900114535.1 Methylobacterium pseudosasicola
GTCGCCAAGACGGGGCCACAGATCCAGTACATCGCGCCAGGATCGCCGTGGGAGAACGGGTACTGTGAGAGCTTCAACGGCAAACTTCGGGACGAGTGCCTACGCCAGGAGATATTCTACTCGCTGAAGGAGGCGCAGATCGTCATCGGTCTATGGCAAACCACGTACAACTGCATCCGACCGCATTCGTCGCTGGGCTATCGGCCGCCCGCGCCCGTCAGCTACCCGGATCTGGCATTCCGGCTACCCATGGCCGCTACCATGCAGTAACCTCGCAACTGGCTCGGTCCAAAATACCGGTCAGGTCAAGCGGCGAGGATCGCAAGCGCCTCGCCGGGCAGGCGGATCGGATCATCCGCAAGGGCCAACTGAGCCTGGACGACCTCGCCGCCGCGGTCAGGCAGGTGCTGGCTCCCGTAGGCCTTTCGCGATCCTGAAGCCGCCGCTCGCGTCCTTGGGATCAAGGCCGATGTGTCACGATTGACGCTCGACGGTCGACTGGGGAACGTCTTGCTCCCGCTTGGTTCGCGTCCGATCCCGCCGCCTGCGCTGAGCCCGGGGCGTGCGCATCCGGGTTCGGGTCGGGCGGACGTCTGGCATATGGGGACCGCCCTTCCGCACGGTTTGCGGCGATACGCTCGCGGAGGCTGACGGCGCGTTCAGCAATCGCCGCCGCGTCGCAGCGACGGCAGGGTCCGCCCCGACCCGCGGCATCGCAGTTCGCCGGAAACCGGCAACTCGGACGCGTCATGTTCGTCAAGGCCTCCAGTGCTTGCCTGCCGCCGAACCTGACATCCTTCACCCTGGGGCATCCGCGATCCGGCGGCGATTGCGATACCAAACAACACTCTGCAGCCGCTCGTCCACCTGTCTACCCCCCTCCTTCGCGCGGAACCCTTGCACAAGTTTTTTCCGCTCGTGCCCGTCATCGGATTAGTGGCTCACACGTTGGCAGGGTCGGACGACGCATCTTGCCGACCTGCATGGACGAGGTCGGGACGTCCATAAGCGCGATGAAAGTGACGTGATCGATGGTGAAAACGGCGGGGAGCCACGTAATCGGAAGCCTGTCGTCAAACAGCGACGTGCGCGCGGCTGCGCGGGAAGCGATGACGGCTGTGCTCGCCACCTTCAAACCTGGTGCGCCTGTCCTGATCGTCAGCCATTTCGATGCCGATGGCCTGACCGCGGCCGCCATCCTGGTCAAGGCCTTGCGGAAGGCCGGTATGTCTGCTGAAACCCTCGTCATCGGCAAAGGCGAGTCGCCGTGGGATCCGGAGGTCACCGACCGGATCGCTGCCCGGAGCCCCGGCGCGCTGATCGTCGCCGATCTCGGCACTCGGCCTGACCCGGTCCTGCCCAGCTGCCCGACCCTCGTCATCGACCATCACGTCCCGACCGGTGAACCGAACGGCGCCGTCACCATCAGTGGAAACGGTCTCGATCCGGAGCCGACCACGGCCCTGCTCGCCTGGTGGGCGTCTGCTGCCCTGGGCGATCAGGCGGACCACCTTTGGCTGGCGGCGGTGGGGCTCATCGGTGACATGGCGGAGGGACTCGACTTCCCCGAGATCGCCGAAGCTCAGTCCCGCTGGGGGAAGACGGCACTGCGGGACGCCACGTCGCTGGTCAACGCCCCTCGCCGGACCGCCGCCGCGGATTCCGGCCCGGCGCTTCGTCTCCTGCTGGCATCGGACGGCCCCAAGCGCATCACGAAGGGTGACGATGCGGACGCGCTGGCCCTTCATGCGGCGAAGGCCGAGGTTCGGGCGGCTATGGACATCGCTAAGCGGGTACCGCCCGTGGTCGGCGGCGACGTGGCGCTGATCTCACTAGACTCGCCGTGCCAGATCCATCCCCTGGTCGCGCAGCAGTGGCGGGGCCGGCTCAAGGACAAGGTCGTGATCGCGGCGAACGTCGGCTATCGCCCCGGATGGGTCCACTTCGCGGCGCGGTCGGCAAACGGGCGCGACCTCATCGCCTTCCTGGCCGAGCATCGCCCGGACAACGCGGACGGACGTTATGGCAACGGTCACGCCCAGGCGACGGGCGGGGCGTTGAGGAATGCCGATTGGAACGGCTTCATCCGGGGACTCGGGTTCCCCGGGCACAGGTGGACGCATGAACGGCAACGAGCGCCCCTTGCGGCTGGGCTTCCCGGTCAAGGTCATGGGTCGGCCGGACCTGAAGTCCCAGGACACCCGGCGCTGGCAGAAGGATCCGCACCTCAAGTGCTTTCTCGAATTGCTTGACCACGTCCTGGACTACCTCAGGTCCAAGAACCTCGACATGTACCGGATGTCGTCGGACATAGCGCCCTACGCGACCCATCCGGACATGCCCCAGTTCCACAGCATGGTGGCGGAGAGCAACGCCGAGTTGCGCGCTTTCGGCGCCAAGGCTCGGGACTACGACATTCGCCTATCGTTCCATCCCTCGCAGTACGTCTTGCTGAACGCCCCCAATCCCGAGCTGACCAGGAAGAGCATCTGGGACCTCTCCAGCCAGGCCGAGATGCTGGATCGGATGGGGTTGGACGACGAGGCCGTCATGATCACCCATGTCGGCGGCGTCTACGACGACCACGAGGCAAGCCGGGCGCGTTGGATCGAGGGCTGGAACCTATTCCCCGAGCACGTGAGGCGCCGGCTCGTACTGGAGAACGACGACCTGCGCTTCTCCGCGGCGGACGTGCTTTGGATCCACGAGCGAACCGGGGTGCGGCTGATCTTCGACTACCAGCACTTCTGGTGCCTCAACCCCGAACGGCTCGACATCCGCGAGACCTTCGAGCGGTTCCTCGCGACGTGGCCCGCCGGGGTCCGTCCGAAGATGCACTTCTCCTCGCCCCGCACCGAGCTGCGCGAGATCAAGCAGAAGGTCACCCCCAAGCAACGGGAGGCGGCCAAGGCCGGGAAGGCCAGGGGCAAGTCGAAGGAGTTGCTGAAGGCGCCGATCAAGGCGACGGCACGGGTCAAGACGGTCCTGCGGCCGCCGATCTGGACGGGCCATGCCGACTTCACCAACCCGTTCGAGTTCGCGACGTTCATGCGGATGGCCGAGGGATTGGTGTTCGACGTGATGCTGGAAGGCAAGTCCAAGGACCTCAGCCTGCTGCGTCTGCGTCCCGACCTTCTCCGCTTCGCCCCCGACGTCGCCGCGCGGTTCGGCATCACGGCCGAAGAGGCGATGGACGACGAGAAGCAGCTGGATGACGACGTAGATGCAGATGAGGAGACTGATGTTGACGAAGGACGGGTGGAAGCCGCTGAATGACATCCCGCGGCTTGATCTATGCCACCTCCATTACCATGAGCCGCCCGACAATGCTGAAGTTTCCATTACACTTCGGTCACGACAATGACAGAGATTGATTTCCATCGAATAATTTGGGCGGCGGGGGTTAGGTTGTTTTCTTTTGGCTGCTTCAGCGGCCCCGCGATGACTCATCGAACCTCTGTTTAGGGGCATCCGTTACAGAGCACTGAATGGCTGACGTAGGTTGGTGCAAGGCCGTTTGCTTTTTTGGTGCGTCTTCTTCGAAGCAGACTGACAGCTTTCTGCCAGATCCGGTAGGCACGATGCGCTCGCCGGAGTGTCCGAGATGGGTGGAGGGGGCGTGAAAATGCCGAAGCGGTACAAGGATTTTCCAGAAAGCTACTTAGGCATCCTTGCAATAGGGACCAAACCGCATCAAAAAAGACCTTAAGCGGGGCCGCATGCCTGCCGCGTAGACGATTGTTGTACAATTCCGTCATGCGCACTCGTTTTCACACGGGGGCGGTGGATGACGGTCGGTCAGCTATCAGGCGGCCGTTGAAGAAGCGGACGAGCTGCGCCCAGCTCACCGTCGAATGGCGCTTATGGTTCAGACGCGTTCATCATGGACGCTGGCGGAGCCGCCTTGCGACAGTCCATCACAGAAGCCCGAGTGCAATCCCTTTACCGGGCCTCGATCAGTCGCCCGCCTTCGGCAGAAGACCAGCTTGACGGAGGAAAGTCAGGTTATCCTCCAAGTGCCGGTTGTCGGTGATGCGCCCGCCCGCCACGCGCAGAATGTCGGTGGCGATGAACTCGATCGCCTGGCCTTTGCCTTCGACGCCCGAGAAGCGGTCCGTGAAATGGCCGGTGAAGCGCAAGTGGCTTACCACACGATCGCCGGCTACGATCCGTTGCACCACCATCACCGTCAGGTCGGGCACGGCAGCGAGAAATGCCTTGCCCGCAGCGGCCGGTCCGCTTGGTCCCGGTCGCCGACCGGGCGGCGGCGTGCGATCAGTGACATTCGGGCCGATCGCTTGGTCTAGCGGTGTCTGGCTGCCATTGGTCCAGAAGCCGTAGAAGGCATCGACCGGCGTCAGCATCGCCGCCACGGTTGCGGCATGCAGACCTGTATCGACGATCAATTCCTGTGGCTTGGCGAGCGCGACGGCGGCGCGGTCATCGACCTGCGCGGCGAGGGCCGGGGTGGAGAGCGCGAGCAGCGACAGGATGGCGGGCGCGATACGCATGGTCATTCCTGCTCACGCGATCGTGCCGCCGCCATCCACCGTCACTGTGGTGCCGGTCACGTAGGGATTGGTGGCGACGAAGAGGATGGCCTGGGCGATGTCCTCGGGCTGGCCGACGCGCCGTGCGGGCAACCGCTTCGCTGCGCCCTCGAACATCGTCTGCCGCCCCTCTGAACTCAGCCCCGCATGGAGCGGAGTGTCGATCAAGCCGGGAGAGACCGTGTTCACCCGAACCGGTGCACGTTCCAGGGCGAGCCCACGGCCGAGGGCTTCGAGCGCGGCGTTGATCGCACCCTGGAGCACCGAGGTCGCGCTCGGCCTAGTCGAGAGGAAACCCGAGACGAAGGTGAGCGAGCCGCCGTCGCGGATCTTCGCCGACCGGGCGATCCGGTAGGCGCCGAAGAACTTCGAGTCCATCGAGGCGCGGGCCTCGGCCAGAGGCAGCACTCCGACCGGTCCGGTCTTCGTCGAGGCCGCTGCCACGACGATATGGTCGAACGGCTCGCGGCCCGCGAAGAACGCGTCGACAGCCGTATCGTCGGTGAAGTCCAGAGCGGCGAACTCTCCCTTGGCGGCCTGCGCGGCGGCGTCCAAGCTCGCCCCCGGCCGTCCCGCCGCCAAGACGCGGGCGCCCGCTCGTGCGAACGCTTCCGCCGTCGCCCGGCCGATGCCGCCCCCGGCGCCCACGACGAGGACGCGTTGGTCTATGAGGTCGTTGGTCATGGAATCTCTCCTTTCGGCATTCGGACCGACGGCTCAGCCGTGGGAGTCCGTCTTGAGTTCGTCGGCCCTGTGGAAGGCCCCGATCAGGGCGCAGCACGGCCCCCGACACGGCTGTGGCTCGGCCGCGATCGCTCGGCTCGGCACGTCGTGAACGACGGCCGCTCAGGATGCCGAGCCCGGCAGGCCGCTTACGGTCGGTGCCCCACGGTCGTAGACCGGCGTGTCGGCCCGCGCCTTCAGCGCCCAGTCGGCGATCTCGTCCTTGCGGGCAAACCACACGCCGGGCTTCGAGCGGGCGTAGGCGAGGAACCGGTCGAGCACGCGCACCCGGTTGGCATGGCCGGAGATGCGATCGTGCAGGGACACAACCATCATGCGCCGCCGGTGCGCGCCCTCCTCGTAGAGCTGGTCGAACTCGTCCTTAAGCGCCTGCTCGTAGGCCGCCGGGTTCCAGCCCTGGAAGGGGAACGACACGATGTCGTTCATGTGGAACGTGTAGGGCACCGTGACGAAGTCGCCGCTCTTAAGGGTGACGATGAACGGCTCGTCCCGGCTCGGCTCGTCGATGTGGTAGCGGAAGCCGAGCCCCTGCAGGATGTCGAGGGTACGGGGCGAGTTACGCATCCAGTAGGCGTTCCAGCCCACTGGCCGGTGTCCCGTCGCCTTCTCGATTGCTTCCACGCTGTCGGCGATGAAGCGCCGCTCTGCCTCTGGGTCTAGGAAGTAGCTGTTCTCCCAGGTCCGTCCGTGGGCTGCGGCTTCGTGGCCACGCCGGACGATCTCCTTCGCGAGGTCGGGAGCCTTCTCGACGGCCCGGCCGATCATGAAGGACGATACTTTGACCTGATGCCGGTCGAACAGGTCGAGGAGGCGCGGGATGCCCTCGTAGACGCCATACTGGAAGAAGGCGTTGGTTGGCAGGTCCGGCAAGCCGTGCTCGATCGGATCGGGAATGACGCCTCCCGCCCCCGAGATCGGTTGGCCGCCAGCCTCGAACATCAGCGAGAAGCTGACCGCGAGGCAGGCGCCGTTGGGCCAGAAAGTGTTGTCGTCGGCCATGGTCGGCTCCGTGAACTCCCGCGCGTGGATGGACGATGGCAGCGCGGACGCCGCCGCCGCGGCGAGTCCGCTGCCGAGCAGCGCCCGGCGGGTGAAGGGGTGAGCTGCGTTCGTCATGTAATGAAAATCGAGCATTGCACGGCGGTCGAGTAGCCTGCGATGATGCGAGGATACCTCGTCCTGCAGTTGAGAATGCAATGCTCGATGACCTCAACGAGTTGCGGACATTCCGGGCGATCCTTGCCGAGGGCAGCCTGTCCGCGGCGGCGCGGCGGCTCGGTGTCACCCTGGCCGTCGTCAGCAAGCGTCTGGCGACCCTCGAAAGGCGGGTCGGCGTCCGACTGATCCATCGGACGACCCGCGCCCTCAGCCCGACCGAGGAGGGATCCCGTCTCCTGATCGATGTCGAGCGCGCGTTGGAGGCCATCGAGAGCGGAGAGGAGCGGCTTGCCGGTGCCCGCGATGAGCCGGCCGGCACCCTTCGGGTGAGTGCGCCCATCGCCTTCGGGCGCCGCTGCGTCGCGCCGGTGATCGGAGACTTGGCCCGCCGCTACCCGCGCCTTGCGGTCTGTCTCGAACTCGACGACCGTCTGGTAGACCTCGTCGGCGAGGGGCTCGACGTGGCGATCCGCATCGGCGGCTTGGCCGATAGCTCGGCGATGATGCGCAAGCTTGCCGACAACTGCCGTATCCTAGTGGCGTCGCCTGCCTATCTCGACGCCGCTGGTCGCCCTGAGACGCCGGAAGAGGCGGCCAGGCATACCTTCCTGCGTTACGGCTCTTCCGCCGAGCCGTGGCGACTTAGAGGGCCTGACGGCGTCGCAGCCAACCTCGCGGCGACCGGGCGGCTGCGGGTCGACGACGGGGACGCCGTGCACGATTGGGGTTTGGCCGGGCTTGGCATCATGCTGAAGTCGCAGGTCGATGTCGCTGCGGACCTGTCGGCCGGGCGGCTTGAACGGGTGCTGCCGAGGTGGGACGGAGGCGACGCGCCGGTCGTCGCGCTCTATCCTACTGGCCGTAACCTGCCGCTCAAGACACGCGTCCTGCTCGAAACACTCGAACACCATGTCGCCGAAACGCTTGGTAATAAGAGCACACGTTCCACGCCTCATCCGAGTTCTGCGGCGCGTACTTTTGCCGAAGCAATAGCGGAACGAACGTCCGCTTTCGGAAGATCTTAATACACGCTGCTTCGGCGAGTTTGGGTGGCAGGCGGAACATCCGCTTGCGAGCGATGGGTCAACTACCGCATCCCACCCCAAGCCGAGTTTGGTGGACGGCAGACGAACGACCACTCCGGAGAAACGCAAACGGCATTCCCGGTGGCTGGATAAAGTCGATAGGCGCCAGTCCGATTTTCCGACCGACTTCCTCCGAAGCGCACAGGCCGCTCTCGGCCAGACTGCACCATGTTGAATGGTCTAAAAACGCGGGACCGGACTTTTCGGCTTCGCCCCCACCCGCATGCCGTAAGCGGCCGCGGCCTCAGCGCCGGAGGTGGCCACGCAGCGTGCTGACGCGGCTGCCCACGAGGCGTACGGCCTTGCGGAGCTGCTCCTCGCTGATCCCGAAAAGCCTGGCGTAGGCCTCGCGGCTGGACCGGTCGTGGATGTCGAGGTGCGTGCGTTCGGTGTCGGTGGCCATCGGTGTTCGCTCCCTGACCTGCGTCCCGAAGGAGCGCCGTCGACTCTTGGATCAACGCGACCTCGGCTTCCGTGTTGCGACCCGAACAGACGCGTTCCGCCGGTCATGCACAGTTTCCGCGGATGATCCGACGAATGGAGGCGTCTGGCCGGTATGCAGGTCGATATCGGGACGGAACTTGGAGAACCGAGGCGTTGCCACGACCGGAGCCCGCCCGGCCCGCGCGCCCTCGCTTTCCTCTCGGATGGAAATCCATCCGAAATCGCGTCCGGGAAGGAATGCAACCAACGACGCTTGGCGATCTTCTTCCTCATATCCACCACATCGAACGTTTCGTCGGCCGCGCCCTTCGGATGATCCGCGTTCGCGAAGGCCGCAGCCATGATCCATTGCAATCATCGCCACGATGGCGAGGCCCCACCGGCCCTCACCGAGGTCGCCCTGGTGCTGTCGAGGCGAATGGTGCCCCCCGAGAACGCGGACCTGCCGTCGCGCCTGGCAGAACTGGTCGCCGTGCTGCTCGCACGGGATTGCGAGCGCGGTGACCAACGACCGTGCGCCGCAATCCGTCAGCCCGATGCAGCCTGACCGGTCCGAGCGCCGCTCACGAGCGTTCAGACAACCGCTGGCTTGCGATACGACCCTGAGGAGCCCCCCCCCTCACGGTCCGATCGGTCGCGGCAGGTGTGCTCACCCCCTGGGCGGACGGATGCCGAGCAGGCGGATGACCGCGAAGGCCAGGACGGCCGAGGCGAGGCCAAGGCCGCACACGGCGAGGAAACCGCGTGGATCGTCGCCCAAGGGCAGCCCCTTCACGTTCATCCCGAACAGGCCTGTGATGAAGGTCGGCGGCAGGAACAGCGCCGACAGGACCGAGAGGACGTAGAGCTGCCGGTTGGTCGCCTCCCCGATGCGCTCGGAGACCTCCTCCTGCAGCAAACGCGCACGCTCCGCCTGCAGGGTCATGTCGCGGTCGAGCGCGTCGAGGCGCTGCGCCAGGCGCGCTGCGGCCGCGACCGCGGGTCCGTGGACGTCGTCCGTAGCCCCGTCCGCCTCGAGCCGGTGGAACACGGCGGCGAGGCCGGCGATCTGCCGGTGCAGGCGCACCGCGTTGCGGCGAACCGGCCCGAGCCGTCGCCGGTCGTCGCGGGGCCGTCCGTCGAGGATGTGGTCCTCGATCCCGTCGAGCGCGTCGGAGAGCCGTTGCCCGGTGGTGGCCATCGCCGACACGACGTGCCCGACGAGGGTCTCGAGGAGCAAGGTCGGCGAGGCGACGGTGTCACCGCCCTCGACCGCGGCGCGGGTCGCGTCCGGGCTCTCCGCCGGTCCGCGGCGGCCGCTGACCAAGCCTCGCGGTCCCATGACGAAATGGAGCCTGCCGGCCGGGGCCGGTTTCGCGCCCGGGCGGGCGAGGTCGGCGACGACGCCCCCGACGTGGCCAGCCTCGACCGTGACGCGCTGGTGCTCGTCACGGGCAAACACGGCGGTGGCGAGCCGGGTGGGACCGAACCTGCCTTCGCCCGCCGGCCCCGCGAGATCCGCTACTTCGAGGTCGTAGTGCAGCCAGATAAACCCGCCGCCGAACGTGCCGAGGTCAGCCACCACCTCCGCCGCCGGGACGGCTCGCCCCCGCCCATCCGCGTCGAACGCCATGGCCCAGAGCGGTTCGCCCGGCCGGGCCGGTCCCGCGATATCCGTCGTGGTCAAGGGCGTGGCGCTGGTATCCAACGGCTTCATGGGTGATCCAATCAATGATCGGCCCGGTGACAGCGGGCCGACGAGAACCCAGGAACGACTCCGGCGTTCATGCCCTTCGAGTGTTCGGCAGTGCTCGACGACGCCGAGGGCTTCGCGCATGGTCGATGTCGGCATCGACAGGCGTCGGTTGCCGATCCGCCGGTAGGTTGGCGGGAGCCGTAGGCCTCCAGGGCCGTTGTGGGACCGGCAGCCAGGCTCGGTGCGCCCAGTCGGATCGGACGGCATGCAATCGGAGAACGAAATTCTGCGTCGGCAACTCGCCAAGGCGAAGGCGGAGATCAGACGCCTGCGCGGGCGGAACGAGGGGCATGTTCATGCGCCGACGGGCAACGAGCGCACCTCCGCCGCCGGGACCGACCTGCTGTTCACGGCGGCGGAGAAGACCCGCATGCCGCAGATCGTCACCGATCCGAACCTGCCCGACAACCCGATCGTCTTCGCCAACCGCGCGTTTCAGGAACTGTGCGGTTACGGAGCCGAGGAGCTGATCGGACGGAACTGCCGGTTCCTGCAGGGGCCGGACACGGATCCGACAGACGTCACCAAGGTCCGGGACGCCATCGCGGCGCGGCGCGACGTGGTCGTGGAAATCGTGAACTACCACCGCGACGGCACCCCGTTCCGCAACGAGCTTTACGTCAGCCCGGTGTTCGATCCGGACGGACGCCTGCGCTACTTCTTCGCGAGCCAACTCGACGTCACTCGGTTCCGCACCGAGGAGGAACGCCTCGCCGACAGCGAGGCACGCTACCGCGCCCTGTTCGAAGCTGTGGACGCGGGCTTCTGCATCGTCGAGATGCGCTACGATGCGTCCGGTCGGGCGGTCGATTATCGCTTCGTCGAGGTCAACCCGGCGTTCGAGGGCCACACCGGCTTGCGGGATGTCGCGGGGCGCTGGGTGAGCCAGGTCATCCCCGGCCTGGAACAGGCCTGGAAGGACATCTACGGCGAGGTCGCCCTAACGGGCCGTCCGACGCGCTTCGAGAGCGGCGCGGTGGCGATGGGCCGGTGGTTCGATGTCCACGCCCTGCGCATCGGCGAGCCGGCCCGGCGGCGGGTCGCCATCCTGTTCAACGACATCACCGAGCGGCGCGAGGCCGAGCGGGTCCTGGAGGACACCGCCCGTGACCGGACGGACGAGCGCGACATGGTCTGGCGCACGAGCCGCGACCTGTTCCTGGTCTGCGGCTTCGACGGCCGCTACCGGACGGTGAACCCGGCCTGGACCGAGATGCTCGGTTGGTCCGAGGACGAGCTCGTCGGAGCGACGTTCGACGCGTTCATCCATCCCAAAGACCTCGCCTCCGTGCAGGCGGTGTTCATGGACCTCGTGAACGGCATCGTGCTCGACGACATCGACGTGCGGATGCGGACGCGCGACGGCGGTTTCCGCTGGCTGTCCTGGTATGCGATCCCGCGCGGCGACCATTTCTACGCGGCCGGCCGGGACGTCACCGAGCGCAAGGCCCTGGAGGAGCAGCTCCGCCAGTCCCAGAAGCTCGAGGCGGTCGGGCAGTTGACCGGAGGCGTCGCGCACGACTTCAACAACCTGCTGACGGTCATCAAGTCGTCGACCGACCTCCTCAAACGTCCGAACCTCGCGGAGGAGCGCCGGACCCGCTACGTCGACGCCATCTCGGATACCGTCGACCGGGCCGCGAGGCTGACGGGTCAGTTGCTCGCCTTCGCCCGGCGCCAGGCGCTCCGACCGGAGGTCTTCGACGTCGGCCGCGGCGTCGCCGCGGTCTCCGACATGGTGCGCACGCTCACCGGTGCGCGCATCCATGTCGAGACCCGCGTCGAGCCGTTCCACGATGCCGGGGGCCGGGAAACCCCCTGCCTCATCGATGCCGACCCGAGCCAGTTCGACACGGCCCTGGTCAACATGGTCGTCAATGCGCGGGACGCGATGTCCGGCGAAGGCCGGATCACCATCCGTATACGGTCCGTCGACCAAGTGCCCATCGTCCGGGGGCACGCCGCCCACCGCGGGGACTTCGTCGCGGTCTCCGTGACGGACACCGGCACCGGGATCGCCCCGGACGTGCTCGACCGCATCTTCGAGCCGTTCTTCACCACGAAGGGCGTCGGCCAGGGCACGGGCCTCGGACTGTCCCAGGTGTTCGGGTTCGCCAAGCAGTCCGGCGGCGAGGTCGTCGCCGAGAGCCGCCTCGGCGAGGGGACCACCTTCACCGTCTACCTTCCGCGCGCCGCCGCCGTCGCGGTCGCCGGCAAGAAGGTCGAAGAGCCCGCGCCGTTGGCCGACGGGCACGGGACCTGCGTCCTGCTGGTGGAGGACAACCCGGAGGTCGGGGCCTTCGCGGCGCAGGCCCTGGAGGAACTCGGCTACAGCGCCGTCTGGGCGACCGACGCCGAGAAGGCGCTCGCCGAGCTCGAACGCATCCCCTATCGGTTCGAGGTCGTGTTCTCCGACGTGGTGATGCCCGGGATGAACGGGGTCGACCTAGCCTGCGAGATCCGGCGCCGGCAACCGGGCCTCCCGGTCGTGCTGGCCTCCGGTTACAGCGAGGTGCTCGCGGCGCAGGGGACCAACGGGTTCGAGCTCCTGCGCAAGCCCTATTCTGTCGAGGAACTGTCACGCGTCCTCCGGAGGGCCGTGGGGCGAGCCGTCCCACGCACGGGTAGCGTCCCGGTCCCAGTCACGGACGGATGACGTCCCCCGGCGTGTGCGTTCGACATTCCGCACCACCCCGACATCCCGATGGCTGACGGAAGGGTTCGAGTGGGATATTCAATCGACGTGAAGAGACTCCCGGCGATGAATAGCCATCCGATCCCGAACATCGTCGACGACGCCGACCGCCTCAGCGCCCTGATGAGCTACGCCATCCTCGACACCCCGACCGAGTGGGGCTTCGACGACATCGTCCAGTTGGCCTGCCACCTGTGCCAGGTCCCGGTGTCCCTCGTCAGCTTGGTCGCCGGCGACCGGCAGTGGTTCAAGGCCCGGGTCGGGTTCCCGCATTGCGAGACCGACCTGGACAGCTCGATCTGCGCCCACGCCCTGGCGCAACCCGACGCCGTGCTGGTCATCCCCGACCTGACGGTGGACCCGCGCACCCGGGCCAATCCGCTGGTGACGGGCGAGCCGTTCATCCGGTTCTACGCCGGCGCGCCGCTGGTCACACCCGACGGCCATGTCCTGGGCAGCCTGTGCGTCATCGACAAGGTGGTCCGGCCCGGGGGACTGACCGTGGCCCAGGCCGAGAACCTCAAGGCATTGGCGCGCCAGGTCGTCACGCAGATGGAGCTCCGTCGGGCGGTGACGAGCCGCGATATCGCCCGTGCGGAGGAGCAACGCGCCTACCAGGTCCGTGAGGCTCTGCGCGATTCGCAGGCACGGATCGCCGCCGCCGGCGGCGACCTCGATGCGGTTTTGCGGGCCGTCGTCGCCGGGGCGATATCGGCCGTTCCGGCGGCGGATGGCGGCGTGATCGCGCTCCTCGACGGCGACCACCTCGAATACCGCGCCGTCCTCGGCTCCTTGGCGGCCCACCGCGGCCAACGCGTCCCGCTGGCGGCCAGCGGGGCCGGCCGATGCGCCCGGACACGCGAACCGTACCTCGTGAGGGACGCGGGCAGCGACCCGCACGTCGACCGCGGCCTGGCCGGGACGCTCGGCCTGGGCTCGGCGGCGTTGGCGCCGATCCTGGGCGGCGACGGCGTGCTCGGCGTGCTCAAGCTCCAGTCGGCGCGGACGGACGCGTTCACGCAGGGCGACCTCGACATCGTAGGCCTGTTCACCAGCGCGGCGACCGCCGGGCTGACCGAGGCGTCGGCGCGGGCCGAGACTTGCGAGAAGGATGACTACTGGCGCGGCCTGTTCGACCGCCTGAGCGAGGGGTTCGTCGTCGGCGAGGTCGTCAGGGACGAGCGCGGGCGGGTGATCGACTGGACCTACGTCGAGGTCAATCCGGCCTGGGGCGACCTTCTCGGCATCGATCCGAAGACGGTGGTCGGCCGGTCCGTCCGCGAAGTCATCCCGGACATCGAGGAGGAGTGGATCGACGAGTTCGCACAGGTGGTCGAGACCGGCGAGGTGGCCAACTTCACCCGACGCATCGAGACGATCAGCCGATGGTACGAGGGCCGCGCATTCAGGCTCGACGCGAACCGCTTCGGGGTCATCTTCCTGGAGGTCACCCAGCGCGTCGAGGCCGAGGACCGCCGGTCCGCGCTCCTGACCCTCGGCGACCGCCTGCGCGACCTGACCACGACGGCGGACATGACCCGGGCCGCCGCCGAGATCGTCGGCCGGACGCTGGGTGCGACCCGCGCCGGGTTCGGCCGGATCGAGGGTGACGTCGAGGCCATCGAGATCGAACCGGACTGGACCGCCCCGGGCATCGCGAGCATCGCCGGACGGCACCGCTTCGACGACTACGGCGACCTTCGAGGCTCGCTCAGGCGCGGCGAACCGCTCGTGATCGACGATGTCGCCACCGACCCGCGCACGCGGGACGACCCGGGGCCGATGAGGGCCATCGCCGTCGGCGCCTTGGTCAACATGCCGGTGCGCGAGCGCGGGCGCACCGTGGCGGCCTTCATCGTCCACGACGTCAAGCCACGGACCTGGGCGGGCGAGGAGCTCGCCTTCCTGCGCAACGTCGCCGACCGGCTTGAGGTCGGCGTCGCACGGGTCCGCGCGGAGGAACTCCAGGCCGTGCTGAACACCGAGCTCGTCCACCGCCTGAAGAACACGCTGACGGTCGTCCAGTCCATCGCCACGCAGACCCTTCGAAGCGTCACCGAGCGCGAGCCGGTCGAGGCGTTCGAGCGCCGGGTGCTGGCGCTGTCGCGCGCGCACGACGTCCTGATGCAGAAGAGTTGGGCGGCGGCCCGGATGCGGTCGGTCATGGAGAGCGTGCTCGGCCTGCAGGCAGACCTCGACCGCTTCGCCCTCGACGGCCCCGACATAGACATCAGCCCGCAGGCGGCCCTGTCCCTGACGTTGCTGCTGCACGAGCTCGCCACCAACGCGTTGAAGTACGGCGCGTTGTCGGCGAAGGCGGGCAGCGTGCGCATCGCTTGGCGGACCGAGCAGGGCACGGCGCCGACGCTCGTGCTCGACTGGACGGAGAGCGGGGGGCCGAGCGTCACGGCCCCCAACGGCCGCGGCGGATTCGGTTCGAAGCTGATCCGCATGGGTTTGGTGGGAACCCGCAACGCGGACCTCGAGTATGGTCATTCCGGGCTGCGCGCCGAGTTCCGTGCGCCCCTGACCGACATCCAGATCCCCGTGCATTGACCCACGATGACCGAGACGCGCCGCCCCGAACACGCTCTGGTCCTCGTCGTCGAGGACGACCCGATCCTGATGCTGTCCCTGGTCGACTTCGTCGAGAACGCGGGTTGCGAGGCCATCGAGGCCGATAGCGTCGCCGAGGCCATCCGCATCCTGGAGACGCGCCCCGACATCCGCACGGTGTTCACCGACCTCGACATGCGCGGGTCGACCGCCGGCATGGAGTTGGCCCTGTCGATCCGCGACCGCTGGCCGCCCATCGAGTTGCTGATGGTCTCGTCGCAGCCCTGGGACGCCTCGCAGATCCCCGAACGCGGCATCGTCCTGGGCAAACCGTTCGATCGCCGCAGGATCGTGGCGGCCATCCAGAAGTTCGCGGCCTGATCCAGCCCCCCGGCTTGGCGGCCTTCCGGTGCAAGACCATCAGACCCGCGACGGCTCCTCCGCCTCGCCCGTTTCCGCGGCGTCCGTCTGGCGGTTGTCGAGCTTGCGCAGCTCGGTGGCGATGTCCTGCAGGCTGGCGTCGCCCTTTCGCAGGACCCGGTCGGCCTCCGACAGGCGGTCGCGCTCCGCGGCGGTGACGTCCCGGGCACTCAGCACCACCACCGGGACCTCGGCGCATCCTGGCAGGCCCCGAAGCCGGTCGAGGAAAGAGAACCCGTCCATCACGGGCATGGTCAGGTCGAGCAACACGAGGCGCGGCACCCCGTGCCGGACCTGTTCGAGGGCCTCGCTGCCATCCCCGGCCTCGCGGACGCTCCAGCCGTTGCGCTCCAGCACGGTCTTTAAGCGGTGGCGCATGTCGGCGTCGTCGTCGACCACGAGCACGTCGCCGTCGGCCGCCCGGAACTGGTCCAGAATCTTGCGCAGCCGCGTCCAGTCGACGGGCTTGGGCACGGCCTCGACCGCACCGAGTGAGGCGCTCAGCGCCGCGTCGGCGACGAAGCTGACCATGACCACAGGGATGGCTGCGGTCTCGGGGTCGGCCTTCAGGGCGGCCAGCACCGACCAGCCGTCCATCTCGGGCATCATCACGTCGAGCAGGATCGCGCGGGGCTTGAGCGACCGTGCGAGGTCGAGCCCGGTACGCCCGTCCCCGGCGGTGCGAACGGCGAACCGTTGGCGTTCGAGGAACCGGGTCATCAGCTCGCGCTGGTTGGCCTCGTCATCGATGACCAGCACGAGGTCCCCTCCCGTCGTCTGGTTCTCGGGAGCCGCCGGTGCCGCCTCGACGGCCTGCCCGGGGGCCTCTGCCGGGACGCGCAGGGTGAAGCTCGTCCCCTGGCCCTCGACGCTCTCGACGGTGATGTCGCCGCCGAGCAGCTGGGCGAAGGCGCGGCTCAGCGCCAGCCCGAGGCCGGTCCCGCCGTAGGTGCGCGTCGTGCTCTCGTCTGCTTGCGTGAACCGCTCGAACAGCCGCCCGACCTGCTCCGCGTTCATGCCGATGCCGGTGTCCTCCACGGCGAACCAGAGCCAGTCGCCGGCCGGGTCGACGTCGCGGGCGGTCCTCAGCGTGATGGTGCCGGACTCGGTGAACTTGGCGGCGTTCGACAGCAGGTTGAAAACGCACTGGCGCAGCTTGGTCGCGTCCGTGCGCGCCCGGCCGACGTCATCGGCCACGTCCAAGACGAGGACGTTGCCCTTCTTGGCGACCAGCGCCTCCACGGTGCCGGCGGCGTCCGTGACGAAGCCGGCGACGTCGATGTCCTCGGGGTAGAGCTCCATCTTCTCGGCCTCGACCTTGGACAGGTCGAGCACGTCGTTGATCAGCCCGAGCAGGTGCTGGGCGTTCGACTTGATCTTGCCGAGGTCCTTCAGAAGGCTGTCCTGGCCGAGCTCCTCCGCCTCCTCCTCAAGCATCTCGGAGTAGCCGATCACCGCCGACAGCGGCGTGCGCAACTCGTGGCTCATGTTGGCCAGGAAACGGCTCTTGGCGCGGCTGTGCTCCTCGGCGGCGTCGCGGGCCTCCCTCAGCGCCTTCTCGAACGCCCGGCGCTCGGTGACGTCCGCATGGACCCCGACCCATTCCCGGACCGCACCGTCGGCGTCGCGCACCGGCACGGCGCGCACCGAATGGTACCGCCAGGCGCCGTTCGGCGACCGGACCCGGTGCTCGACCCCATACGGCGTCCCGCCCCGGACCGCCGCCTCCCAAACCCGGCGCGTCTCCGCCAGGTCCTCGGGGTGGATCGCGGCCGTCCAGCCGCCGCCGCGGTACTCGGCGAAGGTCTGCCCCGAGATCTGCTCCCAGCCGGGCTGCTCCTCGACGAGGTTGCCGGTGGCGTCGGCCGTCCACATCACCCCGTCCACCGCCCGAACCGCCGAGCGGAAGCGTTCCTCGCTCACGTGCAGGCGGCGCTGGACCCGGCGCTGGTCGAGCGAGCCGGCCATCATCGCCAGGAACAGGATGACGAAGGTCACCCCCGCCACCGCGAGGGCCAGGTTCTGCTGGTTGACGCCGAGCGCGGTCGCGTGCGCGGCGTGGGCGCCCGCCTCCTCGGCGGTGAACGTCGCGGCCGCCATGCCGGTGTAGTGCATCCCGGCGACCGCCAGGCCCATGACGCACGCCGCGGCGAACTTCTGCCAGGGCTTGTTCCGGCGGAACGTCAGCCATAGGGCGACGGTCGCGGCCGTGACGGCGATGGCGACGGACACCGCAACGATGGCGGGGTCGTAGGCGAGGTTGCCCGGCACCCGCATCGCTCCCATGCCGGTGTAGTGCATCGCCGCGACGCCCGCGCCCATGAGCGGGCCCGCGACCAGGAGGGACGCGGCGGCGGTCCCGCGGCGCCAGACCCAGGCGAAGCCCGCGGCCGTCGATCCGACCGCGATGGCCAGGGACAGCAAGGTAAGCCCGAGGTCGTAGGCGGCGGACATGCCCATCTCGAAGGCGAGCATGCCGACGAAGTGCATCGCCCAGATGCCGCCGCCCATGGCGACCGCGGCGCCGCCCCCCCAGGCCCAGCGCGGGCCTGCGTCCCGGCCGCGGACCCGGGCGCCGAGATCGAGGGCGGTGTAGGAGGAGAACACCGCGATGACGACGGAGAGCGCGACGAAGGAAGGATCGTAGCCGGTATGGACCATGTGACTTCCGGTTGGGGTCCCGCGGAACCATCGCACGAAAACACAGCGGTACAGCGGCAATCGCCCATTCGTGAAGACGGTGCTCGATCAGCCACCTGAAAGGGTGCCGGCACAATCGATGGTCCCACAGCCATCCGCCCGCATCGTACCCCGTATCCCGGAGCGGTCGGGACGGACGTCCCGGCATCGAAGGCATCGCGTCGAGCGGCATCCTCCGGCCGCGATTGGCATCAGGGGGATTCCTTGAACGCCAAGTCCGTTCTCGCAGCGGCGGCCCTCCCCCCGCTCCCAGCCGTCGCCCGGGCGCAAAGCCTCGTGCGCGGTGCGCATGAGGGTGCCAACGGCGCGCGGCGCGGCCACCGGCACCGTCAACGGCATCCTCGGCGTCGACGACCGCCGGCGCTTCTGCACCTCCGTCCGCGGCGAGCGCCGCGCCTCCTTCGCCTACGACGGCGACGTCCGTGTCCGTACGGTCCTGCCGTCGGCCGGCGTGAGCTACCACGACGTCCCGGAGGAGTACGGCGCCCGCTGGCACCCTACACCGTCATCGACGGCCGCACCGTACTGGTCGAGCGTGGCAGCGGCCGCATCGTCGAGGTCTCCACTTAGCAACGCGAGGGAACGCCCCGGGCCAACGTGCCCGGGTCACTCCGGGGCGTGGCTCAAGGCAGGAATCGGAGGCAGGCCGCGAGGGCGGCCGTCGCGGCGAGTGGCAGACGCATCATCGCGACCATGGCACCGGCCCGCATGCCAAGCGAGTCGTTGTCGTTGTCCGCGAACCTGGCGAGGGTCAAGCGCCAGCGAGCGATGGATGCCTCGACGTCGATGGCTCGGGGCACGTTCGTGTCGGTCATGGTTCGCCTCTCCGAACGAACCTCTTCATGGCCCAGGTCGGAGCTTCGGTCCGCGACGGCACGACCGATGCGGAACGCCCACCACTCACAGGTCGGCATCTCACCCTCGCGGCATGAAAACGTCAGCCCAGGGGCTGAAGCACGAAGTCGTCGGCGACCTCCAGGGTGTGGACGTCGAATTGGGCAAGCAACGCCGTACCGAAGCTCGTCGAGATGGCGACGTCGGTCGCGTCGCGACCGCGGGCGATGACGACCCGCCCGATCCGCCGAGCGTCGTGGCGCGCGTCGAACGTGTACCAGCGCGGCCCTTCCGGGCCTGTCAGGTAGACCTCGAACCACGCGGAGAAGTCCATCGGGTTGGGGTCCACGGGCACGCCGATGTCGCCGAGGTAGCCGGTGCAGTACCGTGCCGGGATGTTCATGCACCGGCACAGGGTGACGGCGAGGTGGGCGAAGTCGCGGCAGACGCCGACCCGCTGGTGGTACCCGTCGAAGGCAGAGCGCGTCGCGTCGGCGAGCTGGTAGTCGAACTGGATGCGTTCGTGCGCCCAGGTGATGATGGCCTGAACCCGTCCCCAGCCCTCGGGGACGCCGCCGAACAGGGACCAGGCCGTGCCGGCGAGCTTGTCGGTGTCGCAGTATCGCGAGGCCAGCAGGTAGACGAGCACGTCGTCCGGGAGGTCCTGAACCGGAATCTGGCGCGCATCCGGCACGTAAGCGTCCGGCTCGCCGCTGTCGGCGATCAGGAAGTTGGCCGAGACCGTCATCCGCCCGCCTGGGGAGACGAGGCGAACGCAGGTGTTGCCGAACCCGTCCGTGTAGGTCCGCATCGGCACCGGTGGATCGGGCCGCAGCGCGTCCGGGGTCAGCAGGTCGTGGGCGCGGGACGGGTGGACGTTCAACTGGTAGATGATCGGCGTCGGACCGAACGTGTCGTAGCCGATGGTGTATCCGCCCCTGATCCTCATGTTCGTCCCCGTTGTTGGGAGGTTCGCCGTCCCATTCGCTTCGGCGGCGTCCGGCGATGCTTGCATGTGCCGTGCCCCGCCCGGGCGAGGCCATCCAAGGCGTGAGTAGCCACGCGGAAGACCCGGCGGCCCCGAACGTTAAGGTCCGGAATCGGCTTTGCTGCTCGCTCGGCGCCTCTTCTTTGAGGACGTTGAGGATCACGCCGCCGAGGAAGGGCCGTCAGGGCAGCGATGGCCGCGTCCGAGACCGCCGTGGCCGCACCGACGAAACCCGCGACGACGGCGACGACCAGGACCCAGTGTCCGATCCTGCGGTAGGCGTCCTCGTGGTCATCGTCCAGGCCGTGGTGTGTGACGACGAAGGGAAGCGCCATGGCCACCGTGAGGAAGGCCAGGACGGCGGGGCCCGTCGCCTCGCGATGGAGGAGGAGATAGCCGACGAGGCAATAGGAGCCCATGTGGATCCAGAACGCCCCGACCCCGCTGCCGACGTCGACCGAGGCGCCGCGGGCGTCGGTGACCGGTATGCCGGCCCGGCGGGAGCGGTCGACCTGGGCGAGCCCGTAGAACGCCATCAGGCAGGTGAGCGCGATGGAGTAGACGTGGCCCTCCGAGAAGCCGCCGAAGGTATCCCCGGCCATAAAGTGGAAGGTATGGCGCGCCTTTGCCTGCCGCCCTCAGTCTGGTTTCACCGGCGTCGCGGCCGCCGGCTGGGTTGAGAGTTGCTGGCGGGCCTCAACCAACTTCGTCTGTGCGTCCGCGAGCTCAGCCCGGGCGGAGCGCAGCTTCTCCTCGACGTCCGCCGCCTCCCTGTTCCTGGCGGACAGCGTCACCGTCAGCATCGCGAGCTGGCCCTGCGCGTCGGCCTGCCGCTTCTGCAACGCATTTAACGCCGCGGCGGCGGCATCACGATCCGACGTCAGCTTCTGAACCGACTGCTCGGCTTGGCCGCGCTCTGCGGTGACACGGTCGCGTTCGGATTTGGCCGTCGCCAGTTCGCCCTGTGTGCCGTCCAGCGTCTGCCGCCCCTGCTGCACCTGCTGGGACAGCCACTCATTCTCGGCACCCAGCTTGTCGCGGCTCGTGGTCAAGCCCGCGACCGCCTGCTCCAGGTCGACGCGCTGCTTGGCCACCAGTTCGGCCGCGGTGCGAGCGTCGGCGAGTTCCTTCTGCGCCGTGGCCGCACCCTCGCGGGCCTTCTGCTGGCGCTCCTCCGCCTGGGTGAGGTCTGCGGTCTTTCCGTTAGCCTCCTGCGCCATGGCGGCGATGTCGGCGCGCAGCTTGGCCTCCTGCTGCCGGGCGTCCTCGACCCGGCGCCCGACGTCGGCGAGTTCCTGGGTTCGGGCTGTGGCCGCCTTCTCCGCGGCGGTGGTCGCGTCGCGCAGGGGGGCGAGCTTCTGTTCGGCCTGGATCACCTGCGCCTGTAGGCCGGATAGTCTGTTCGTCTCCGCATCGGACGCCACCTTCGCCTCGGCGGCATTCCGTTCGGCCGCCTGCCGCTCCTCGGCGAGGCCGGTTGCCTGCGTCCTAGCCTCTTCGCTGGCCTGGGTGGCCTGCTTTACCTCGGTCTCGGACGTGGCGATCCTCGCCTGCAGCGCCGCGAGGGTTCCGGCGGTGGACCGCTGTTGGCTAAGGTCCGTCTGAAGGGCCGTCCGCTGTCCCTCCAATTCGCCGATGCGGTGGTCCCTGGCGCTGCGCTGCATGGCGCCGGCGATGGACGCAACAACCAGCCAGAGCAGCAGCACACCGGCAACGACGGCCAAACTGAACGGAAACGGGCGGCGAAGCTCGGAGCGATAGTCGATGGCCATGGCGGTCCTTCGGGTTCGAGGGGTGGCGGGTCAGGTCAGGTCGGGTCGGTGGCCTCGCCCGGCGTCGGCGCCGCGCCGGCGGCGCCTGGTTCGGGACCGCGGGAGGTGCCCGTCGGACTGCCATGGCCAGCTTCGACGATGGGGCCGGGCATGGCGAGCGGTGCCCGGCGTTCGGGCGAGGCGATGCCGGAACCGAGGAATGCCGGGAGCTCAATGCGCGACGGCGTTCCGCCCGACGGTTCGTTCGGCTCGTGGAACACGAACACGTCGGCCGGGTCCCCTATCCTGGCGGAACCGGGCCATCTCGCCCCGCAAGACGTCACCAGCCCCACGAAGCGCCTCGTCAAGCAATCAGGGAATGCCATGGGAAGAGGTAGGCGTCGGTACGGAACTCATGGGTACCCGCCCCACGCCTGCCTGGGCTCACCGGGGGGCTTGCGGGCCTCGACATTTCCGGCCCGCATGACGTGGAAGGCGCCGTACCCGAGCGCACCCACCACCAGGGCCGTCGCCACTGGGTTACTCCGTGAGAGCGTCTCGGCATCGCGATAGAGTTCGCGCCATCCGCGGCCCGCGACCCGACCCGAGAGTGCGTCGAGGTTGTCAGCGACCGTGTGGACGAACGACTTCGCCTGCGTCTGTCCGTGGAGTTCGCCGCCACCCGAACGCAGCGCGCGGGCGAGCTCGGAGAAGAAGCCGGCCGCCTCGGTCTTGCGCCGGTCGGCATAGCCGCCCGCCTGATCACGCAAGGCGTCGGCCAAGCTAGCCGACAAGCGCGCCGCCTGCATCGGGCCGTCGGCGGCGGATTGCCGTCCCGCAGGTCGGGTGGGATCGTTCATGGTGTTGCTCCGGACCTGCGGGACGATGCGGGAGGGGGGCCAGCCCTAGCGGCGACCGTGGACGACCATCGCGAGGAGGTAGCCGAGCGCACCGGCCATCGCCGCCATCATCAACGGGGACTCCTTTGCGTAGCTCGTCACAGTGTCGGCGCCCTGACGGTAGGCGCGCTCGGCGTCCGGGAAGGCGTCGCGGCCCTGCTTCAGCGCGCCCTGCGCAAGATCGCCGGCTTGGTCGGCCACGTCGCGCACGGTGTCCTTGGCTTGCCCGTACAGGTTCTCGACGTTACCCTTGGCCTCGTTGACAGCGCCCTTGGCCTGGATCTCACGGTCGCCAGTCAGTTCCCCAGCCTTGCCCTGTACCTTGCCGCCGAACTCCTTCGCGGCACCGGTAATGCGGTTCTCGTCCATGGTTCTTCTCCTGGGTGGGTGCCGGACGCGCGGGATGCGCGTCCGGCGGTTGGACCGGGCGGTTATTTCCCGGCGCTCTTGCCGTGAGCCTTGGTCGAGCTCTCGTGCACCTTCTCGGAGTGGCCGTGGGCCTCCTTCAAGTGCTTGGCGGCGGTCGCCTCGTCGCCCTTTTCGTGGTGCTCGGCCGCCGTCTTGTGCGACTTGGCGGCGGCCTCGTGGTGCTTGGCGGCCTCGGCGTGCGCGGTCTTGGCCATGGTGGTGTTCCTCGTGCGGCACCGTCACGGTGCTCTTTGCAGTCGTGTCGACCGGCGCGTCCGGGCGGGAGGAATCCCGACCGGCGTGCGGGATGTCCTCAGGTGCGCCGCCTCAGAGGGCGGGCAGCCTGCCGTCGGGGGTGTAGCGGTCCACCGCCGAGGGAAGCTCCCGAGAGAGCCTGGAAAGCAATTCGTCGTGCGACAGCCCGGTCTGGCGGGACAGGGCGTCCATGACGTCGGGACCGATGGCCTGTCGCAACTGGGGCGGGGCGATCTCGTGGTTGGGACCGTGGTTAACCCAGGAATCGGCGGCGGCACCATGTCCGTTTTGCCGGAAGCTCTCGACCAGCTGACCCAGCCCCCCGCCGAGCACGTTGCCGACGCCGGCCCCGCCGAGCGCACCGCCGATGTTGCCGAGCAGGCCCCCGAGGCCGGCTTCACCGGGAGCGGCCGCGGACCCCGCTCCGGGGGCGGGATGACCGCCGCCGAGCATCTCGGCGATCTTGTCCTTGTTCTGGAACCCGGCCACGGCGAGCAGGCCAAGCAGGGCGGTCATGGAGGGAAAGCCGTCACTCATGTTCGTTCTCCCGTTCGGGTGTGCGAGGTACGGGTTCTGGGCGGCTCAGGACCTCGGCCCGGTTCCCTTGGACGCCTTGTATTCGTCGATGGCGGTCCGGTAGCCTGGCGAGAGCTTGCCCATGTTCCTGCGGAAGCACGCCACCACCTCCGGCCCCTTCGGATCCATGCCGTTGCAAAGGCTTAGTTAGTCCCCAGAGCAGAACGTCCGGAGATGGCCCGTGGCGGCATCGTCGCCCTGGGCATTGGCGGAGCCGGCCGCCATGACGAAGGAGAGGGCGAGGAAGCGGGTGATGCGGATCATGGGGCGGATGCCGTGCTCGATGCTTGCCTTGAGGGTCGGTGCGTTGGCCGGGAGGAGGCCGCGGGCTCCCTCCCGGCACGGCGGTCAGATCGGCTTGCGCGTGGCGGTCCCGGTGGTGCCGGCCGTGCCGGTGCGCTCGACGTTGCCGCGCTCGTCAGTGACCTCGACCTCGGTGTGGCGCACCTTGTCGGTCACGGTCTCGACGCGCTGGGTCGCGTCCTTGCGGATGGCGACCTCGCCGACGACGCGGGCCTCCTTCGAGACCACCGCCTGCTCGCGCATCTCGGTGGCCTCGATGACTTTGTCCTCGAACAGGGCCATGTCCCCCGGCGTCACCGCCCGGTCGACCACGCGGCGGTCGACGTGTACGGTCTCGTCGTGCAGGGTGACGTTCTCGATGACGTCCTTCTCGACCGCGTAGGAGCGCACCCGGACACGACCGCTGTCGACCATGCGCTTGCCGACGTTGAGGCGCTCCTCGACCACCGGGATATAGTCGGTGCCCTGCGCGGTCCCCCGGGCCGCGACGGTCTCGGTCGCGCCCGCTGCCTGGAGGCCGGTGGTCCCGGTCGAGGCCACGGGGGTGGCTGCCATGACCGGTGCACCTGCGGCCTGCCCAGTCCAGCCCTCCTTGCGCCAGGACGCCTCGCGCTCGTCCATGTCGACCGAGCCGTGCTCTTCCAGGATGTCGTAGGTCCGCTCGGCGTACCCGTCCTCGACGGTCGCGGTCAGCATGGTGCCGCCCCGGTTCAGTCCCTCGGCGTGGAGGTGGCGGTCCTCCTCCGGCATGAAAAACTCCTTCAGCGAGCCCCACATGCCGCCCTCGTGGGTCGTGGCGGCGCCGGTCGTCGTGCCGGCCTCGCTGCCGGACAGAATCCGGACGCCGACCTCGGGGATGCCGATGGCCACAAGCTTGGCCTTCGCGGCGGTCGCGTCCGTGTAGGTGTCGTACATGGCGGTGATGGTCTGGGTCATGGTTCGATCTCCGATGGGGGTGCAGGGGACAGGGCCGTGACGTGCCCCTCAGGGGACACGCGTTCGATCACGGCGTGCTGCCTGCGCAGCGTCACCGGCATCTCGACGTCCTCGCCCGCCGTGGTCTGGCGGACGTGCACCTCCTCCCGCAGGACGAGGCGCTTCTCGACGACGAGGATCTCTTCCAGGACCGGGATGATCGTCACCCCGTTCTCCTCGCGGACCACCGGGGGCACTTCGCCCTCGGCCAGGGTCCGGTTGATCGCCACCCGGGTGACCCCAACATGATCGCTACGCAGGGTCTCGCGCAGGACCTCCTCGACCGTCTCGGTGCGCGTGGTGACCCGCACCCGCCCGGTCTCGACCGCCCGCTTGTCGATGCGGGCGGTCTCGGCGATCAGCGGGAGGACCGCCTCCTCACCGACGGCGACCTCCGCCGCCTGATTGTCCCGTGCCCCGAAGGGATGCGGCTCGGCGGGGGCGGAGTCCCCCACGATCAGACCCGGCGCTGCGTGGTGACGGCGGGCGCGGTGCGGGTGAGCACCGGGTCGACGGCTGCACCGCGGCCGGCGAAGAAGGCGGCCAGCGCACCGAGGATCAGCGCCAGGGCGCCGTAGAGCGCCCCCTGCGAGCCGACGCGGGCGGCGGTGTCGGCCGCCTGCTTGGCCTGCTCCTTGGTCTTGGCGACCGTGTCGTTGAACTGCTGCACGTATTGAGCGACCTGGGTCCGGGCCTGATCGACCGGGATGCCCTGCGCCTTGGAAAGGGCCTGGGCGGCTTTCTCCTGGGCGTCCTTCTGCTGGGCGGCGTCGCCGGTCACCGCGGCGCGCATGGCGCTGACGGCGGCATTCTTGAGGGCTTCGGGGTCATTGCCGGTCGTGCCGCGAACCTGGCTCTCGATGTTCGAGAACGGGTTGTCCATGCCCGGCAGCGACGGGCCCGCGGCCTGCGCGGCGGTCTTCACCGAGCCGCCGATCAGGTTGCCGGCGCCGCCGAGCGTGCTCGACACCGCGCTCGACGCGCCGCTGACGATACCGCCGACCGCCGAGGACAGCAGGTACATGACGACCAAGGTCGAGACCGCCCAGGCGATCAGCCCGTGGTAGGCCGTGGTGGTCTTGGCAGGCTTGCCCGACAGGCGCCCGGCGAGCCAGCCGCCAGCGGTTGAGGCGAGGATGCCGGAGATCACGAACCAGATCCCGGCGCCCGAGGAGAGGCTGCCAGTGGTCGGGGTGCCGTTGCCGGCCGGATCGACGGTCGAGAGCCCGATGCCGAGCCCGACCATGTTGAGGATGACCTGGGCGACCAGCGCGATCACCGCGCCGGCGATGACCGCCCCCCAGGAGATGGAGTGCAGCGCCATCGTGCGCATGTCCTCGGCCGGGGTGGCCGGGCTGGTGGTCGGCAGGTCGCGGTCGTAGGCCGCGCGGGTGGTGTCCGGTGTCAACGCCATCGGGGAAACTCTTTCGTCGGGAGTGGTCGGGTCGGACTTCGGCCGGGTTCGGCGGAAGGAGTGTGCCGGATCAGAGGACCCGACGGCGGCCCATCAGGGCATGGTAGAGCCACAGCACCACCACCGCGCCGACGACGGCGACGAGCAGGCTGTAGAGGTTCACCCCGGACACGCCTGGCTGGCCGAACTGATTGAACAGGAAGCCGCCGACGACGGCACCGACGACGCCGAGCAGGATGTCTACGACGAGCCCCTGGCCGGTGTTGTTGACGATCTTGCTGCCGATGAAGCCGGCGATCAGGCCGAGCACGATCCAGGCGAGGAGGGACACGGGGCGGGCTCCGGGCATGCGCGGTCGGTCGGTGCCGAGGCCACGCGGGAAGGGATGGGGTGTGGGCTACTCTCGGTCACGGCGGTCGCGGTTAAGCGGTTGCCTACCGCCGAACTTGCCTGCGTTCGTCCGCTCGACGGTCGGACCCGATACGCGACAAGCGCCCCCGGGACCGCGATGTTCCGCCGATTAACATCGAATGAAGCCGCAAGATCACCGCGTCGGTTCGTGGCGAATATTCACGGTTTCGGTTTTCGTCAGTCGGCGCCGGGTTCGAGCTTCCGATCCTCGCGACGTTTTCCCCTGGGATTCGACGGCGTGATCCCTGGTTCGCGGCCGGGATCCCCGGTGAGCTTCTCCAGGGCGTCCCGTACCGAGGCCCTGACCTGCTCCAGGGTCGGTCTCGGCTCGTCCGTCGGCTTGGGTTCGTCGGCCATTCGCCTTCCGGTCGACGCCCAGCCTTGCGTCGTGGTTGAAGATGGCCCCGGTACCGCAGCGTGCAAATCGTCGGAACGTACCGGTTCGGGTGTTTTATGTACCGGTCACGTGGCCGGGAAGCCGTGGTCACGTCCCCAGACCACGGCCTGGGTGCGCCTGTTGACGCCGATCTTGCGATAGAGCGCGGCGGCGTGGTTGCGCACGGTGCTTCCCGACAGCACCAGGGCCTGGCCGATGGCCTTGTCGCTCTGCCCCCGGCAGATCAGGTCGAGCACCTGGCGCTCGCGCGCGGTGAGGTCGGGCATGGCGGCCCTCGCACCATCGCCGGGGTTCCGAAGGACCGAGAGCTTCTCGACCAGGCCGCGGCTGAACCAGGAGGCGTCGGTCATCACCGTCTCGATGGCCGAGTACAGCTCGCGCTCGGAACGCTTGCGCTCGGTGATGTCCTGCAACACGGCCAGCACGGCATCCTCGCCGTTGATGACCACGCGCTCGGCCGAGACCAGGCAGTCGAGCGCCGTCCCGCCCCCGTCGCGCACGCAGGTCTCGACGCCGAGGGCGGACCCTTCGTTCGTCAGGGTCGCCTCGAACCGTTCGCGGGCGGCGGCGTCGACCCAGAGGCCGGTCTCGGCGACCGTCCGCCCGAGGGTGTCTTTCTCGGCACGGCCGAACACCCGGACGAACGCCTCGTTGACGCCTGTCACGACGTGGTCGCTCGCACGGGTCAGCACGGTTGGGACCGGGGTCAGCCGGAACGCCTTGGCGAAGCGCTCCTCGCTCTGGCGCAGGGCGGTCTCCGCCTTGCGGCGCGGTTCGAGGTCCGCGAACGTGAACAGCATGCACGCGAGCTCGCCCATCTCGATGGGTTGGCCCGCGACGATGACCGCGCGGTCGCCGCCGTCCGGCCGGCACAGAAGCGCCTCGCGGTGCGGGATCGGCTCGCCCGCGGAGAGGTGCTCCAGAGCCCTCTCGCGCCCGTGCGCCCCGGCGAGGAGGTCGACCTCGTACACGCTTCGCCCGAGAAGCTTGTCGCGCGCGTAGCCCGTGATCTCCAGGAAGCCCGCGTTCACACGGACCAGGCGCAGGTCGGACAAGCGCACGATGACCGCCGGCGCCGGATTGGCGTTGAATGCGCTGTCGAAGCGCTCCTCGGCCTCGAACTGCGCCGAGATATCCTTGATGATCAGCGCCAGGAAGGTCGGGCGCCCGCCCGCGTCGGTGACGACGAGGCTGCGCAGGGAATGCACGAAGTCGATGCCGGGCCGGTCGGCGTGCCTGACCTCGACGACGACGTCGCGGAAGGTCTCGCCCTCCATGACGCGCTCGATGGGATAGCGGTCGGGCGCCCGGTTGTTGCGGTAGCGCAGGCTGAAGCGCGCGCGGTAGGCGTCGACCGTCGCGCCGAGGTCGGACAGGGCCGCCACGCCGTGCATCGCCAGCGCCGCGTCGTTGGCCCAGGAGATGCGCTGGTCCGGCTCGACCAGGATCACGCCCTCGCTCAGGCCGGCGACGAGCTGGCGGAGTTCCGAGCGGTTGGCATCCCTCGCGATGGGTCCGCGTCCGAGGCCATGGCCGCCGGCGCCCCGTGCGCCGGTCAGTTCGACCTCGGGCCCGGGGGGGCGTCGGCTTCCGACCGGGGGATTCTTCGGGTTGACCTTCGGGTTCATGGTCGCCCCCGTAGTCTCGGCTTGGCGTCGCGGTAGGGCGGCAGAGCCGGATCGTGTCGCACAATCCTAGCACACCGGGCCGCGGGCGTCCCAGTCCGCGACCGGACGGCGGCGGATGCGAGGGCCGCCGGGACCAATCGGCATCCTCGACGTTGAGGTGCGATGCGCTGCGGTACGCGGCGTGACCGGGAATCCCGCATGCCGATGGACGACGCCGTAGCCGTGAAGCCGCCCGCCCAGGTGCCGCCCCCGCTCGTGCCTGGCCTGCGCGGCCTGCTGACCCTCGCAGTGGGCGTCGTGCTGATCGCGGCGCTGTACTTCGGCCGCGAGGTGTTCATCCCCCTCGTCCTGGCGGTGCTCCTCAGCTTCGTCCTGGCACCGGTGGTCAACCTGCTGCGGCGGATCAAGCTCGGGCGCGTCCCCTCGGTCATCGTCGCCGTCCTGCTCGCGCTCGGCGTCATCGGCGGCATCGGCGCGGTCATCGGCACGCAGGTCGCCGGGCTCGCCGGCAACCTGCCGCAGTACCAGGCCACGGTCTCGAAGAAGTTCGCCGGCCTGCAGCAGGGCTGGCTCGGGGAGGCCAATCGGGTCATCTCGAAGTTCAGCCACGAGGTTCACGACGCCACCCAGAAGGCCGACGCCTCCGGCACCACCGCCGCGACCGGGCCGGCCGGCGACACACCCAAGGCGCAGCTCGTCCGGGTACAGGAACCCGAAATCTCGCCGCTGGCGCTGGCCGAGAAGGTTCTCGGCCCGGTGTTCGAGCCCCTCACCACGGTGGGCATCGTGCTGGTCGTCGTGGTGTTCCTGCTGCTCCAGCGCGAGGACCTGCGTAACCGCATGATCCGCCTGTTCGGGTCGAGCGACCTGCACCGCACCACCGTGGCCATGGATGACGCGGCAGGCCGGCTCGGGACCTATTTCCTGGCCCAGCTCGGCATGAACGCCGCCTTCGGGGTCATCGTCGGCGTCGGCCTTTGGTTCATCGGCGTACCCAGCCCGATCCTCTGGGGCGTGTTCTCGGCGCTGATGCGCTTCGTGCCGTACATCGGCGCCTTCATCTCCGGCATCCTCCCGGTGGCGCTGGCGGCGGCCGTCGATCCAGGCTGGAACATGGTCATCGCCACCGCGGCGCTGTTCCTGATCGCCGAGCCGGTGTTCGGGCAGGTGATCGAGCCGCTGCTCTACGGCCACTCCACCGGCCTCTCGCCGTTCGCCGTAATCGTCTCGACCCTGTTCTGGGGGTTCCTCTGGGGGCCGATCGGCCTGATCCTGGCGACCCCGTTCACGGTCTGCCTCGTGGTGCTCGGCCGCCACGTCGACAGCCTGGAGTTCCTCGACATCCTGCTCGGCGACCGGCCGCCTTTGACGCCGGTGGAGAACTTCTACCAGCGCATGCTGGCCGGCGATCCGGACGAGGCCCGCGACCTCGGCGAGCAGATGCTGAAGGAGCGCTCCCTGTCCTCGTACTACGACGAGGTCGCGCTCAAGGGCTTGCAGCTTGCCGCCAACGACTACGCCCGGGGTGTCGTCACGCCGGCGCAGCTTGAGAACATTCGGGCTTCGTCCCGCTCGCTGGTCGAGGATTTCGAGGACCATCCCGACGTTGAGCCGGCCGGCACCGACGCGACGGTGAACCCGAACGACACCCCGACGCTCGCCGAGCGCGCGCATCCGAAGAACGAGGCCGTGCCCGGGCAGGCACCGTCCCGCGATGCACTGCCTGATGCGTGGCGCGGCGAGGCGCCGGTGCTGTGCCTGGCTGGGCGCGGCCCCCTCGACGAGGCCTCCTCGGCGATGCTGGCGCAACTCCTACGCAAGCACGGGCTCGGTGCGCGCGTGACCGCTTACCAATCCGCCTCGCGCGAGGGCATCCGCGACCTCGACCTCTCGGGCGTGGCGATGGTGTGCGTCTCCTACCTCGACATCACCGGCAACCCGTCGCACCTGCGCTACTTGCTGGAGCGTCTCCGTAGGAAGTCGAGGGACGTCAAGCTGCTGGTCGGACTATGGCCGCAGGGCGAGGCGGTCCTCACCGACACGGAGCTCGGCCGGCAGGTCGGGGCCGACGCCTACGTGTCGTCGCTGCGCGGTGCGGTCGAGGCGTGCCTGAGGGAGGCGGGCGCGACGGCCACGGGCGACGAGACCCCGGCCGCGGCGAACGCCGCCCGAAGCTGGAATCCGCCGATGGCTTGACCGTTGTTCGGGCGTCATACAGTCAAGGCTCGGACAGCCGCCGTGCAGACAATCTTCGCTGTCCTCGCGATCTCCCTGCTGGCCGCCGCACCGGCCATCGCTTCCGAGACGTCGAACGTCGCCCGCGGCGTCTCGAAGCCCGCGACGGTCCAGATGTCCGCCGTCGTGAACGCCGCCCCGGCAACCGTCGCGGAGGCAGCGTCAACGAAGAGGGTTCGCGTCGTCCTCGCATCACCTTACGGAAACTAAGGTCTGCCGACCGGCGCTGTCACCTGATGGTCTTTGGAACCGATCCTCGGGTTTGTCGTCCGCACCCCGCCGCAATCATCCGCTAGGTCCTCCCAGCCTTGACGGGGCGTGACCCGGTCACCCGTGCAGGCCATGGTTCGGAGGTAAGCGTGTTTCGAGGGTTTGCGTCTGCCGGGCGGTCGCTAACGACCACGGCTGGATTCGCCATCCTTTTTTGCCTCGGGGCCTGCGGTGGCAGACCGACCGGCGTGCTCCTGCCCATCGCCGACGCGACGCCAGTAGCGGGCACGTCGCGCGTCGAGATGCTGGTCGCTACAACCCGCAAATCCGCCATCGAACGCGGCGTGCTGTTCTCCGGCGAGCGTGGCGAGGCCGTGACCTACACCGACCTCGCGGTGTCGATCCCGCCGGACGCCGACCGCCAACCCGGCACCGTGCAATGGCCGGAACGCTTGCCCGGCAATCCCGCCACCGACTTCGTCGCCCTTCGCGCCGAGCCGGTCGACCGCTCGAAGGTCGCGGCGTGGACCGGAAAGGTGGTCCGGGGACGCGGCAAGCGCCACGTCCTGGTATTCGTGCACGGCTTCAACAATAAGTTCGAGGATGCCGTCTTCCGGTTCGCGCAGATCGTGCACGATTCCGGTGCCGAAGTCGCGCCGGTGCTCTTCACTTGGCCGTCACGCGGCTCCGTTCTCGCCTATGGCTATGACCGGGAAAGCACCAACTTTTCCCGCAACGGACTGGAGACGCTGCTGCGCGACCTCGCCATGGACTCGAACGTCGGCGAGGTCACGGTGCTCGCCCACTCGATGGGCAACTGGCTAACCTTGGAAAGCCTCCGGCAGATGGCCATCCGCGACAAGCGCGTGGCACCCAAGATTCGGAACGTCATCCTGGCCGCCCCCGACGTCGACATGGACCTCGCCCGGGGGGCCTTCCACGACATGGGCAAGGACCGCCCTCGGTTGACATTGATGGTCTCGGGCGACGACCAGGCGCTCGCCGTCTCGCGGCTCGTATGGGGTGACAGCGTGCGGCTTGGGGCCATCGACCCGAACGTCGAGCCCTACAAGTCCGAGCTGGAGCGCGAGAACATCGGTGTCCTCAACCTGTCCTCGGTGAAGTCGGACGATGCCCTCAACCATGGCAAGTTCGCTTCCGGCGACGTCGTCGCACTGCTGGGCAAGCGGTTGGCGGACGGCCAGCCAATCTCGGACGGGAAGGTCGGGATCGGGGATAAGCTCGTGAGCACGGCGGCGGGTGCCGCCTCCACGGTGGCCACCGGCGCCGCGCTGGCGGTGGCGGCGCCCGTGGCCCTGGTCGATCCGCAGACCCGGGAGAGCTACGGCGAACACCTCTCGAACGTCGGCTCGGGCCTGCGCGACACCGTAGGCTCGACCGTCGACCTCGCCGGCGCCCCGATCCGGGCCGTTACGGGCGCCGGACGGTAGGGGACCCACCGAACCTGCATGGGCCGCTTTCGCGGCGTCACGCGTTGAGGCGGGCGGGCCCGTGCCCCATCGGTTCCGATGCTCGTCCGGCGACGACCGCGATCCACCCACCGGAGCCTCTAGGACCCGACCCCTGACCCTTGCGCTTGCCTTCGGGCTGGCACTTGCCGCCCCAGCTTCCGCGGACGACGGAAAGGACAACCTCAAGCGCTACTGCACCGGTGACGCCACGACATACTGCGTCGGTACGGATCCGGGCGGGGAGGAGATGAAGGCGTGTTTCACGAAGCACCACAAGGATCTGTCGGAGAACTGCCGGCGCGCCATTGATGCCTACACGTCGACGGGCGGCAAAGGAGTGGCATCTGGACCATGCTCGCCGCTGTCCTGTTCGTAGTGGGTACGCTGTCGGCTTCAGCGCAGAACGAGCCGATCCAAGGGCCCGAGGGCGCCAAGTGCCTGGTCGAGACGAGGAACCTCGTCTTCGTTGCGCCCAGTCCTAAGCGGTAGTCGCCCATTGACCTGGGCGCCGAGATCTACCACGCCTGCATGAGACGGCTCGGCGCGGAGGGAAAACCGGCGCCGGGCCGATAGGCACGGCGGGGTCGGTCAGCGACCGTCTATGGGATCCGGCGGCTGGAGTGCCAGCGGCTCGGTCGGCGGATCACCCTCGGGGCCTGCGGTCCGGGCGGCGGGTCGCCCATCGGCGGCAGCGGATCGGCCCCCACGAGGTGGTCCAAAAGTTAAGTTAGTGCATCGTCGGGCTGGAGCTGACCCCGTTTGTGGTCCACGGCCTATGCAAGTTCCCGGGCTATGACAGCTTGGTCGGCGAAGGCTCGGGGCGTCAAGCCGCCCAGGGCCGTGTGGGGTCGATCTTCGTTGTCGTGGCACCTCCATTCCTAGATACGCTCGCGGGCATCAGCCAGCGACAGGAACCACGAGGCGTTCAGGCATTCCGCCCGTAGGCGGCCGTTGAACGACTCGATGTAGGCGTTGTCGGTCGGCTTGCCCGGTCGGGAGAAGTCGATCTCGACCCCGTTCAGGTACGCCCACTGGTCGAGCATGCGCCGGCAAACTCCGGCCCATAGCACATCGGGAAGATGGCTCGACGGCTCTGGGGCGGCGCGCGAAGCCATGCTGAGTGCAGCGCGTCGCCCTGGGCGGTCATGGCCAATCAACGGGTCTCTAGAGTGACGGTGTTCGAAGCCTCATTCCGGAGACGGATCGACCATGACCAGACCACAGCTTACGCCGCCGGCCGGCGTTCTCGTAGCCATCGACGTCGCCAAAGCCCGCAACGAGGTACTCATCGAGGTGCCCGGCCTCGCCCGGCGACGCCGGCTGAGCGTCCTCAACACCCGCGCCGAGCACGACCGCCTGATCGCGCTGCTGTCGGACCTCGATCAGCCGGTGACCTGCGGCTTCGAGGCCACCGGCAACTATCACCGCCCGATCGCTTGGCGCCTGCTCCAGGCCGGCTTTGCCGTACGCTTGATCTCCTCCGTTGGACTCGCCCGCACCTGCGAGGCCCTGCACAACGGCTGGGACAAGAACGACCCGAAGGACGCCCAGGTCATGCTGCACATGATCCGCATCGGCGCCTCGCAGGTGTATCACGACCCGCTCGCCGCCGGCATCAACGACGTGCAGGAGCTTTCCAAGACGCACGATGCTGTCTCTCGGGCCAAGACGGAGGTCCTGCATCGGATCCTGACCCACTACCTGCCACTGTACTTCCCGGAGGTCGACCGCTTCCGCCACAACAGCCGGTCGGACTGGTTCTTCGCATTCCTCGATCGCTTCCCCACGCCTGCCAGCATCACCGTGCTGAGCAAGGAGGCCTTCATCGCCGCCGCCTGGGATGTCGTCGGGCGCAAGGTCGCAAAGGCGCAACTGCTCGGCGACATCTACGAGACGGCCCGCAGCTCGATCGGCCTGCCGGTGCCGCCCGACGCTCCGGCGGTGAGCATGTTCCGGCTCGTCATCGGCGAGGTGCGTGGCCTCATACGGCAACGCGACGCGATCGAGGCCGCGGCCGACACCCTCCTGTCGGAGAGCGCCGACTACAAGCTGCTGCGCCGCATCCCCGGCATCGGCCCGATCAACGCCCTGACCATCCTGGCCGAGGCCGGCGATCTGCGCCGCTTCAGCCATCACCGCCAGTTCCTGAAGTTCTGTGGCCTCGATCTGGCCACCCAGCAATCCGGCACCTTCCGCGGCCAGACCAAACTGTCGAAGTACGGCAACGCCCGGCTCCGGCGTACGCTTTGGTTGGCTGGGCAGGTGGCCATCCGGCAGCGGGAGAACGGCTTCCGCGACAAGTTCGAGCGCTACATCGCCCGCGACCGGCACAATGCCGACCTGCGGCGCAAGGCGCTGACCGCGATCACCGCCAAGATGGCGCGCGTGGTGCACGCCGTCATCAAGACCGGTGCCGACTACCGGCCCTTCGTCGAGGGGCCGGTGCCAGGTGGGAGAACCCCTCTCAGCAGAGCCGTGAGGGCGTGAGAACCACGACCCTGTAGATAATGCTCGGGTCTCCTGCCTGGATCGACATCTCGTTTTGAGGACGGTGAGGACCACGATGCCGCGTGCATCGGCTGGATCCTGTGTTCGCTATGGCCGAGAGTTCTTCCGGATCGGCAGGAGCCGCCTGGATCGACGTTGACGACAAACACACCGCGGGCGCATGTTCGCGGACGGAGACCTGTTGCCTGGCCAGCCGTCCTTCCTCGCTACGTAGGACGTTGTCGACCCGCAGGCTCTTGGGCCGGCCGCGCAGCCGGACCAAGGCGTCCAGAGCTTCGGTCACTTGGAAGGCGCGACAGTTGGCTTTCGGTGTGAGCGGGAGCGCCTCTCGCATATGGCATTGGACCACCGTCAGGATCCGAAACGGACGTCCGTCGAACAGGCGATCAGACATGAAGTCCATGGCCCAGACCTCGTTGGGTCCGCCGATCGCAGGTCGCCCCTGACGGTAGCGCCAGGCTCGTTTGCGCTTGGGCAGCTTGGACCGGATCGACAGTCCCTCGTCCCGGTAGATCCGGTAGGTGCGCTCGTGTTTCACCTTCCAGCCCTCCCGTCGCAGCAGGACGTGCAGCCGACGGTAGCTGTAGCGCACCCGCGCGGCAGCGAGCTCCTTCAGCCGCATCCGCAATGCGACCTGCGGGTCGGAGCGCTTGCGGTAACGCTGGGACGATCGGCCGAAGCCGCTGGCCTTACAGACCCGACGCTCGCTGATGTCGCAGGCCAATTGCAGGTGACAGGCGACCTCAGGGCGAGCGGCGGGCCTCACCACTCTCGCTTGAGCACGTCCTGCAGCATGGAGCGGTCCAGCGGCAGGTCTGTGACCAACCGCTTGAGCTTGCCATTCTCGTCCTCCAGCTGTTTGAGCCGATCTCTGGCACGACCATGCCGACGAACTGCTTCCACCAGCGGTAAAACGTTGGCTCGGGCACGCCCATCTTCCGGTAGACCTCGTCCACCGTCGCACCATTCTTCACCTGCTGCAGGGCGAAGGAAATCTGTTCGTTCGTGAAGTGCTTGCGAGGCTGGCATCCACCCTCCTTCAGAGGTCAGGATGCCAGAAAAACTTGCGCTCGGCTCGGACCAGTTCGGTGGGCCAGGGCCAGCCGTCGCCCTAAGAAGGCAGAACAGGGTGCGCGGATCCGTATTCCCGGCCACACCGCGGCTGCAACCACTGACTCCGCGGTTGTATGTATCTAGCTGGTGATTCCACGGCCATGGAGGGAGCTTAATCCCGAGGCTTCACATCCTCCGAACGGATGACGCGACTCCCTTCGACTCCCGATACCTCTGCCATCGGGGGTTTCGCAGAGGGACTTATGATGCGCTTTATTCTGATGCCCGTACTGCTCATCGCCACAGCGACTGCGCCGCGTGCGGATGATCTAGCAGACCTGCCGGAATTGGCCTGTGCGCTGGCCTCGACGCCGTTAGAACTTCAGCAGATCGGATGCCCAGGTTACGCTTCGTTGAGTAATGCGCGGCCGCCAGAAGAAGCGGTCCGATTCGAGCAATCGGGTGAGGTATCTAACGACTGATCCGCTCACTTTTGGGCGCGGTCACCACCCAGCTCTAGGACCGCCGCATAGGAGCAAATCGCATGTCCGACGATGGGCCGCCACTTTTATTTGTTGCGTTATGGGGTGCGTTCGCCCTGCTGATGCTGCTTGGCCAGATGCAGCTCATCGAGCGGGGTTCCCCCATTGCTATGTCTTACCAGATCGTTGAGAGCAGTGACCCAATCGCAATCGCTGCACTCGACCGATAATTGGTCGAGCCAAGCTCTCGGGCGAATATCCGTCTTGCACGACCCATATCGAAATTTTAAAATGAGGGGCGAGCCCGAAAGGCGCGTAGTCGATCTGGCGGATTTGCTGAGATTCGCGTGCTTACAAGCATCGACACCGCCGGATCGCGAGCAGCTTGGCCGCCAAGATCCGACTCTTGCAGCGGCGTCCCAGCGCCCGGATGAAACCGTACGGTTCGAGTGCTGCAGTCTGTAAGACCCGAAATAGATATAGATCACGGCGGTCGGCGTTGCGTCTCAAAGCAGCGGGTTGCCATGCGCCGCTACGGCGCTGACCAGTTCGGAGCGGCGGTGCGTCCCGGTTTTTGCAAACAGGGACGCAAGATGCGTCTTTACGGTCGCAACCCCCACGCCCAGGGAGCTCGCTATCTCAGCGACTGAACCGAGCGCGACCGCCGCCTGCAAGACCCGGGCCTCACTTGCGGTCAAGCCATGGAGCTTGGCCAATACTTCGATGCCGGAAGTGATTGGCACCTCAGTTTTGCGAACGAACACGGCTGCTTGCGCCCGGTGGCTGAGACTACCGGTTTGACGAGCACCGGAAGACAGCGGCAGCACGTGCACGAGATACCGCTCTCTCTGCTTGTTCGTTAGAACAATCGAGGGAGGACAAGATTTCATCGAGTGATCGTCCCCGGTGCCGGACAAGGCGTAAGACGCTCGAAGTGCCTTATCAGCGGCACGGTCTGATGCGGCGAGGACGCCATCACGCCGACCGAGCATGTCCCCCTGTTGCAGAAGAGCGAGACCTGTCCCATTGGCAAAGTCGAGCTTGCCAGCAGTATCGACTAGAAAAACGGCGGCCGTCACAAGATCGAGCACCGCTTCCAACGATGCACGCTTCAATCGAAATCCATCAAACTCTCGGCCGATCATCACGGCCCGCTGCAGATGCGGGGCGAGCAGTTCCATCTTCCGCCTCATCTCTTCGTCGACAAGCCCTTGCGCTCGGCTGCGACGGACGGAGAACGCCGCAACGCCGAGGGCGAATCGATGGAGATTGACGCCGACCACATCGATGAAGCCCTGTGGGGCTACCCACTCTTGATAGAACCGCGTCCGCGCAAAATCCTCATGCGGAATGATGTCCCCGCCGCTGAAGACGATACCAGTCGGAACAAAAGATATAGCCGGAAAATAGGGATTCAGGGCCGCATAGCGTTCAAGATATAACTGCACATAACTCGGATTGTCGCCCCAGGCATGAAACACAGCGGCTTGGTTGTTGACGGGGTCCTGCCAGAAAAGATTTGCAGCTATCCCGCCTAAAAAAATGGTGGCGAGTTGCAGCGCTTCTGGCCAACGCTCCGAGTCGAGCGCCGCATCATACACTGCACTGAGGATTTGTGAGAGCTGCTCAGCCTCCGTGGTGCCGCGAAGTACCACCAGATTTGCTTGCGGCTTTTGGGCAACAGGCTCGTCTTCAAGTGCCTTGCCCAAAAATCCAGGCGACCCCTGAGACGATTTAGTGTTCGCCACCTCGAATCCTCGCGCGATTGTATTGCGGTCGGCCAACATTGGCTGGACCCGATTCGATGCACGTCTGAATGCAGCATATCATCCATTCGGGTGAGGTCGAATGCCTCATAAAATACGAGTTTGGCCGCCAGATACGAGCGCGTCCGGTGGCTCGTCCCGCAGCAGCTGAGAATCTCCTCCGATCGGTGGCTCGGCGATGAAGGCCAAAGGGCGGGTTAGGCACGTGGAAACAGAGCGACGGTTTTTCCTGGGTGGACTGGCCTTCGGCGCGGGCGCCGTCGCAGCGGGCCAAGCGTTCGGAGCTGACGGTGACGGTCGAGCAGCCGGTAAGGAGGCTTGGTCCTCACAGACCTTCGTTCATACTATCCCGCGCAAACCCGGCGCAGCCCAGCCCTTCACCGGGCGGCTGGACGGGGGGACCATCAAGGCGACCTCCGGCGGCTGGGCTCGTGATCTCCCCGCCAATCAACTGCCGATCGCGACTGGCATTGCGGGCGCTCACCTGTTCCTCAATCCCGGCGGCGTCCGCGAGATGCATTGGCATTCGTCGGCTGAGTGGGCTTACGTGATCGGCGGCCATTGTCAGGTGACGGTCCTGGATCCTGACGGCGGCTTGGAGGTCGTGAACCTTGGGCCCGGAGACACCTGGTCGTTTCCGGCTGGCCATGCTCACGCGATCCAAACGCTGGGCGATGTGCCCTGCCACGCGATCCTGGCGTTCGACGATGGCCTCTACGGTGACCACGGAACCTTTGGCCTGAGCGATTGGCTCAGCCGGCTCGACCAATCGATCCTACGGGCAGCGTTCAATTTGAGCGACGCCGTGACCCGCGATCTGCCGGCGGCTGAAGACTACATCGCGCAAGGTCCAGTGATCCCACTGAACGGAGATGTCGCCCGCGGCGAACGACGCTTCAACGCTGCAAGCTCGCATCGGTTCGCGCTCGCGCAGGCTCAGCCGTTGATCGAATGCTCCGCCGGCACACTGCGCATTGCTCCGGCCGAGGCGTTCCCGATCTCGACGACGATGACGGGTCTCAGCGAGACGTTGCTTCCGGACGCCCTGCATGCGCCGCACTGGCATCCGAGCGCGAACGAGTGGCACTTTCTACTCGAAGGCCAGACGCGCGTGACGGTGTTCGAGCCAGAGAAGCGCTTGGCAACGGCGAATTTGAAACCCGGCGACTGCGCTTACCTGCCGCGAGCCGCCGCACACATGATCGAGGACATCGGTGAAGAGCCGTGCAGCTTTGTCGGCGTCCACGACAATCCCTTGTACCAAGAGTGCTCGCTCTCGCAGTGGATGACCTTGACGCCCCGCCAGGTCATCGCATCGAACCTGGGATTGTGGGAGGATGACCTGGCTTGTCTACCGAATAAGCCGATCGTTTTCGCACGATCGGTTTGACCATGCCAGCACCGCACAGCACCTTCGTAATCATAGCAATCATTCTATTTGCCGTGCCGGGGAAGCCCGACGCGCGGATTGCGATAAATCAGCCTCAGAAAGCCACGGATTTGCAAATCCCGGACACGCTTCCGGCCGCGGACGTTATCGTCCTGGAGCTCGCCGACGATTGGGGAATGGTGAGCATCGATCCCAAGCTCTTGATCTCGGTAGAGCCGCGCGGTCCTGGAGCGGATCAGTCATGCATTGTCATTTGGCGCGACGGGCAAGCCATCGTACGGGGGAACGTTCGCACGACGAGAGATCGGCTGGGCCTAACTCCAGTAGAATGAGTGCGAAGCATGCATCGTGTACGACCTGGCGGTCGGTTGGAATTTCAGGTTCCGTGCGGATCAAATTCGCTGGTCCGTTGGGTCGTAGCAGGATATCCGCTTCCTGCTAACCTTTGCCATAACGCGGGCAGACAGCCTTTGGCCGGACTACGCCACGCCGGATCTCCGTCGCGCTCAGGGCGCACGTTCGGCTTTGCGCCCATCGCGTCCATCCAGGTGGCTTCGATGACGTCCCGTAAGCGGACGCTTCCTGCTGCGATGGGCCATTCGCATGAGGGCGGCCAATGGAGGTCAGGCTCGCGTCCATAGGCCTTGAGGGCCACGAGTGACCTGTGGCGGGATGACAGCGGCGTAGGGCGCGGGCAAACCCGCGTAGGGGCGTGTCTGTCGGGTCCACGGACATGGCGCATCCTTGTTCGGTTACGTTCGGCTGGGTGGACAGGTCATTCCGCAAGCGACGCCCGGCGACGTCGGCCGGGCCGTCGCGCACATGGCGGCCCGCGCGTGGGGCATGCCCGCGGGACGCAATTGCCTCCCGCCACAGGCCCTGCGATCGCGGCCGCCCGGGCTCCTCCCCCCGGGGAGGCGCGGGGTTGCGGCACCCCACCACCCGGCTCGGGCGCCGGATCCGGCACGGCCTCGAGCGCCCGCAACTTCCCCTCCAGAACCTCGGACCCGTATCGCATCCGAAGGCAAGCGTGCCGCTGCGCCTCCCGTGCGACGACCCGGATGTCCGGCGCGACGATGACGTTCGTTGGAGAGGGGTCCGGCCGGCCGGGCGCTGGGCCTATTGGAGGCCGGTCACGGCGCCGTCGGCCGGCACCCTGAGCCTGTACCACCGCGAGAGGGTCCGGGCCCACGTCATGCGATCCGTCAGGTAGACCTCGCTCGTGCGCGCCGGGCGGCCGTCGGCGATGTCGGGATGACCGCTCACGCAGCCCCTCAGGACCCGCACCGGGATGATGCCGTATTCCCAAGCGTCCAGGACCGGTGCCTCGGCAAGGTCGTCGGCGCTCGGTCCAAGCCCCGCGGCCACGGACTCGACGTCATCGGCGAGCTCGCGCAACCTGTCTGGCAGGGAACGCGTATCTCCCGTGACGGCGATCCGCTGCGCTTCGTCCGCGGCGGTGCCCTCCAGGGGGGCGAAGCCCCCGCTCGGCGGGGTCTCCATATCCCGCCGGATGGCCGCAAGCAGCAGAAGCCCCGCGCGAAGCGCGCGGCTCATCGGAGCCGCGGTCGCCAAGGCGGACGCTTCGCCTCGACCCAGCGGCGGCAGAACGCAGGCGACCACGTAGGCGCGGGTGTCGAGTTTGGCCATCGCCGCGGCGAAGCGGCTCGCGGCCGGGCCGCCGCCAGCACGTCGGCAGCCGAGGTAGGCCGTGCGCCTCGACGATCGATTCGTGGTGGCCCAGGCCGCCGCCTCCCGCTCGTCCGCCTCGTGGGGACCGACGACGATGACGACGAGGTCGACCAGGGCTTGGATGCTCTCCGACCGTAGCCGGCACTGCGGGATGTCGACCAGCGTCGGGGTCCCGTCGCGGCGGCAGTCCGTTGCGGCTTGCGCGATCTCGGCGTCGGTCGATGCCTCCGATAGCCGGACGACGCGCAGGGCGGCCCCCGTTTCGGGGGCGGGATCGCCGCCGACCATGAGAAGTGTCGTCTGCCCGTCGACGGCGATGGCGGCATGCGCGACCAACAAGGCCGCGTGCGAGGCATCCGTGCGCCCGGAGGCGCCGGCGAAGGCGATCAGCATGTGCGGTCTCCGAACGCGACATCCGGGCCAAGCCCGCGAGGGGGCGGCCTTTTTCGCGTGAGGGCGGGATCGAGGAAGGGGAGGCAGACGCGGCGCGGCCCGATGGTCAGCCGGCATGACGCTCGCCCATCGTCGAGACGGCGGGAGCGTGACGTTGCGTCGGGCTGAGTTCCGAGGGGAAAAATTCCTCCGCCGGAGCCGACGAATACTAGGTGATGACGCATCCAGCGTCGAGATCCCCGAAGACTTGCACGATGTTGATTGTGGGGATTAACGTGAAAATCTGTCCGGGGATGGGGCCAGATCATCCCGTGCCGAGGCGATGCCACCCATCGTCCCGAATGCGCCCCTGAATCGGCTGTTGGAACTCGTCACCGTTGGCAGCCACCGGCGTGCCGGCGCACGCCGGCTCGGCCAAGATCTTGCGCCCCGCCAGCGATCCTCCATTCCACCGTGAGGTGCTTTTCGACGAGACGTCCGCCCGGGCCGAGTCACGGGACGCAGTGGCGACAACCTCCTCCGCCCGATCTTTCCGCGGGCGCCCGCCCACTCGGCTTGCCCGATTCCGTACGACGCACGGCCGCCAAGCCCGGCCCGGAAACTCGCGCCGCACAGAGCGCCCTGGAGCAGGCAAAGGCTGTAAGGGGGCATCTCGCGCCACAGCCCGCCCGCCGCGGCGGTGACCAACCTAACGCCGAAGCCGTGCCTCACGAGGCGGAGCCTCGTACGTCCCGGCATCGCCAGGCCCGGCAAGACCTCCGCGCCCAGGCGCCGTCCGACGACGGCCGCCCGTTTCTTCATCTAGAAGTCGGTCGGCTGGTTGAGGGATCGCGCGACGGCGGCGCGCGGCCCGGCAAAGACCGCGCCGATGGCGGCCCCCAGCCCATGCGCGGCACCCAATCCCGGCCGTGCCTTCAGGCTCGGCGGCTTGGCCAGTGCGAACAGTAGAGGATATGCGTCCGAGGCCGTGAGCGGCCTTGCATCCTCCTGGATCTCGGGATCGGACGTGGCGGCGGCCCCGAGCAGCCTCGAGGCGGAGGAAAAGGGCGTCCCCGCCCTGGTCGGATCACGGGCCCGGGATGGGCGCACCGAACCTCCTCCACGGTCATGTCCGGCATCCGGAGGCCGGCGTCCGCCTCCAGGATCCGCAGTATGCGGAGCGACAGCACGCAGTTCCGCGGATGGCACCGCGTGAAGAACTCGCCCCGGTGGGCGAGGATCACCCCCCGCACGAACGTCGGGACGATCTGGCCGACCGCCCGGACGATCGCGGGCCAGAGGGACGGCGCCTAGAGGTCGTCGATCGCCCGCTCGTGGGCGGTCTTGCGGCGCCTGAAGACGGCGTGATCGTGCTTCGGAAGGTTCCAGCACAGCGCGCGCCGCCACGTCCGCCGCGTCCCGGATGTTGCCGGCGGCCCAGCGCCCAATCGTACAGGGTCGGCTCGACGCGTCGCGAATGGCACCGGGCAAGCCGGAACGGGTACCGCTTGCGCTTCTCGATCAAGGTGGTCCGCACGCCGAACTCGGCCCCGCGGACGGTGGCCGCGAGGCCGCTGGGCCCGGCTCCGATCGCCACGAGGTCGGATCCTGTGCCCGCCACGCCAATCAGCCCGACCTGGTCGTCGCGGTCCACCGCGGCTAGCGGCCGGGTTCACGTTCGCCGAGCAGGCGGTGATCGCCCTGATGGCCGCCGAGGTGGTGCGCCGGAAGGACTGTTGGCTGTCGATCGAAAACATGGCCGCCGTCGCCGGCGTGTGCCGGTCGACCGCGAAGAACGCTATCCGCGAGGCGGTGCGGCTGGGCCCGCAGACCGTCGAGGAGCGAAAGACCACCGGCTTCCGCTAAGACACAAATGTGCTCGGCATCGTTTCGCTGGAGTAGCCGGCACGACTGCGGCTGGCGCGGAAGGGGATGCCGCTTGGCCTACTCCTGACCGAGGGTCGGGTCGGGAGGACCCCGCCGCCCAAGGGAGAAGGGGCAACGACGTAACCATCACCGCTCCTAAGGTTCCGATTCTGTGCGTATCTGGGAAAACGGGAGCCTCGAAGGACTGCCGACGAGCGGCGGTTCGGGCTCGCGATGTGCCAGGGCGGGAATCTGCCGCGGGTCCGTCACGGGGGCCTGGCGCTATGTCGTGCCCGCATGCAACTGGACGGTCTGACGGACGATGCGGGACTATCGATTCTGTGTGGCGCTGCGCCGGGCCGATGGCGCGCTTGATGAACCCGTGCACGAAGAGCTCATCACCGCGGAAGACGGGACAAGCGCCATCGCGCTAGCTAAGGCCATCGACGTGGACATGCTCAGGCTGCGGGCCAATGCGGTCTATCTCGTGGACCCCCAAGGTTATGTCGTCTGGTCGCTCCGGCTCGCAGATGTGTCCGATGTCAGTGCCTGAAGCAACCGACACGTGGCAGGTAGCGCCGACCGATCAGCCAGGGCGAGTATCCGCTTTGACTGCGGGGACGACACAGCCACGCGGTGATGGTCGATGGGCAGGCAGTACGAACAGCGCCGTCGGGTGACGAAGGCCGCCATGATCGAGGCGTGTTGATCGAGCCGTCCGTTGACGCTCGTCTACCACGCGCATTTGCCGGGAACTTCGGGCAGATAACGCCTTATAGGCTGCTCAAAACCGGGCAGGGGTTTGAACCATGACTGAAGGCATCGTGCCGCTACGCCGGAGAGGCGAGGAGGCTTCTCATATCGCCCGGATCGACATCGCTGCCGTGGAGCTACTCGCGAGCGGCGAAGCTACAAGCCTGCAGGAAGCGCGTGCCGAGGTGATTTTAAGGAATCTGCGAGCACAGCGGGACCAGATGTCGTCGCTGCTCGCGGACCTGCGCGGGCGGGGTTTGACCGGTGATGCCCAGATCGACGAGGTCAACGCCAGCCTCAACGCAGCGATCAATCAGGGCATCGTGCAGATCGACCTGTTCATCGCGCAAGCGCGAGTCCTCATGACGGCGGCCCAGCAACACAAGTTCGAGTGGTCTCGCACTGCGGGATTTGCGCCGTAAGGCCTCAGTGCCGGTAGCGTTCGGCGAGGGCCATGAGCGTCTGTGACAGTTCCGTGAGGTTGGCCGAGGCCGCCTCGACCTGACGGGTGCCGGCGGCGTTCTGCTGCCCCGCTTGCCGGATGTTGTGCAGCGCTTGCATCACCTGCTCGATCCCCAGCTGCTGCTGGTTGGTCGAGGCCACGATCTGCTGGAACGTCTGGACGTTCTCCTCCACCCGCGCCGTGATCTCCTCGATCGTCCGCTGCGTCGTGTCCGAGCGCGTCTTGCCCGAGGCCGCCCGCTTCACCGCCTCCTCGGTCAGCATCACCGACGTGTTGATGCCCCGCTGGATCTCACCCAGGAGCCCCCGGACCTGACCGGTGGCCGCCTTAGCCTGATCAGCCAGCAGCTTCATCTCGGAGGCCACCACCGCAAAGCTGCGCCCGCTCTCGCCGGCCGCCGCCGCCTCGATGGCGGCGTTGAGCGCCAGCAGATGCGTGCGCTCGGAGATGTCGTTGACGGTCTCGATGATGTCGCCGATCGTCTGGGTCTTCTCCGACAGGCTGACGATGTTGCCGGCCACCGCCTCGGCCTGCTCGCGGATCGCGTCCATGGCCTTGGCGGTGTCGGAGACCGCGCGCAGGCCCTGGCGGGAGGTCTGGGCGGTGGCCTGGGCGGTGGCGATGACCTCGGTGGCGCGCTTGCCGATCTGGGCGCCGGAATGGGTGATCTCGTCGACGGTCGCCGCGGTCTCCTG
>NZ_FOTK01000032.1 GCF_900114535.1 Methylobacterium pseudosasicola
GTCGAAGACAGCCTCGTCCCGGTGCTGCGCCACGGCGACACCGTAATCCTCGACAACCTACAGGCCCACAAAGTGGCCGGCGTGCGCCAGGCGATCGAGGCGGTGGGGGCGCGGGCCCTCTACCTTCCGCCCTACAGTCCCGACTTCAACCCCATCGAGCAAATCTTCGCCAAGTTGAAGCATCTGTTGCGAACCGCGGTCGCCCGCACCGTGCCCGCCCTCTGGGCGGCCATCCGCGATGCCTGCACCGGATTCACACCAGACGAGTGCCGTCACTGTCTCACAACCGCCGGTTACGAACACGACTTGGCCGTCGCTACATAAGCGGGCACGGCTCTAAACGACCTCTTCCAGATGAATGGTAGAATCATTTCATCCTCGCCCGCTCATTCAACGCACACTGTCTCGCCCACTCCAAAGCCAACGATCAGGTAGTGCGCCGAGCATCAGCCAGGCGCCTGCCGCCATACCGTTCCCTCACCCCACCGCCCGCGAAGCCTCTCGCACCTGGCGGGTCGCGCGGTCGACCTGGACACTCGCCTGGGCGATCGTGTCCATGCCGGCCGCGATGGTTGAGACGCCGTGGGAGGCGGTCTGCATGCTGCCGGACATCTCGCGGGTCACCGCCGATTGCTCCTCCACGGCGGCCGCGATGGTCGAGGAGACTTCGTTCAACGTCCGGATCGTGCCCTGGATCGCGTCGATCGCACCCACGGCCTCCCGCGTGGCCGATTGGGTCGCGGCGATCTGGCCGCGGATCTGGTCCGTGGCTCGGCCCGTCTGCTCGGCCAGCGCCTTTACCTCCGAGGCGACCACCGCGAAGCCGCGGCCGGCCTCTCCGGCCCGCGCCGCCTCGATCGTCGCGTTGAGCGCCAGCAGGTTCGTCTGGGCTGCGATCCCGGCGATAAGCCCGACCACGTCGCCGATCTGGGTGGCCTGATCGCTCAGGCCGGCCACGATGCCGCCGGTGTGCTGGGTCTGCGTCACGGCTTGCCCGGCGATCGACGCGGCGTGGCTCACCTGCTGGCTGATCTCGTTCACCGAGATCGAAAGCTGCTCCGCGCCCGACGCCATGGCCTGGATATCGATGGACACCCGGCTGGCCGTATCGGCCGCCGTGCCAGTCTGGCGCGTGACGTCCGCGACGGCTTGGCCGATCGCATCGAGATCCGTATCAATCGCCTGCCGGGCCTCGGCCCGGCGCTGGCGTTCGCGGACCTGTCGGGTGATGTCGGTTGCGAACTTGACCACCTTGATCGGGCGGCCGCTGCCATCGCTGATCGGGTTGTAGGTCGCCTGGATCCAGACCTCCCGGCCGTCCTTGCCGATCCGCCGATACTCGGCGGACTGGAACTCGCCGCGCGCCAGGGCCGCCCAAAAGGCCCGATAGGCTTCGCTCGACCGCTCCGCATCGGTCACGAACAGGCCGTGGTGGCGGCCCACGATTTCGTCGAGCCTGTATCCCACGGCGTCGAGAAAGTTCTGGTTGGCGCTCAAGATCGTCCCGTCGAGGGTGAAGGCGATCACAGCCTGCGAGTGGTGTAGGGCGGCGATCTGCCCGTCGAGATCGAGGGCGCGCAGCTTCTGGGAGGTAATATCGGTGGCGAACTTGACGATTGTGATCGGCTTGCCGGCCCGATCGAGCACCGGGTTGTAGGTCGCTTGAATCCAGACTTCACGTCCGTCCTTGCCGATGCGCTTGTACTCGGCCGTCTGAAACGCGCCGCGCCGGAGTCCATCCCAGAACAGCCGGTAGGCCTCGCCCTCGCGCTCCGCCAGGTCGACGAACAGGCTGTGATGGCGACCGCGTATCTCGGCCAGCGTGTAGCCCATCACCGCCAGAAAATTCGCGTTGGCGTCCAGGATCGTGCCATCCAGGGCGAATTCGATCGTGGCGAGGGAACGACTCAAGGCCGCCAGCTTCGCCTGATGGTCCCGTCCGCCCGTCAGGCGCTTGAACATCGTGTCCTCCAGAGGCCCGGGGTCAAAGCACGGCGCTGATCGCGCGAACCTGCGTCAGGTCCGCGGCTCGCATGCCGTGGGTTCGACCGCCCTCCGTCGGCAGTAGCCGTGGGGTCTTGATCGCGAGTTAAATCAACACATCGGGAATAAACCGCGGCAGATCGGTTTTTGATCGGACCATAACCGAGCACAGATCCGTCTTCGCACGCAGGAGTTGCAGGGATTTATCTTGCATTCCTATCACGCGACATCGATCGATGAAGGCCTCGAGAAAATCAAATCCCATTCATGCAAGCCAAATTCCCATCTTTTGATGCCTTATATCAATCTCTCATCGCGGTGGATGAGTGATATTCGCAGACCGCGATGTTCGGGGCGCCTCTCAGATTGAGGGAATACGCTCCGCGTCTCCGGCGCCGTGCTATGCCTCGTCCGAGGCGGGCGCGTCTGGCAGGGATGCGCTTGATCGTCCTGTGCAGGATCGCTCGGCGCTACAACGTAGACGCGCACTGATCGCCGGCATGTCGCACCGTGGTGGGCGGCTGCGGTCACGAGAATTTGACGCGGGCAGCGTCCAGCATGCTTGCCCGCGCAACTGCACGGCAATTGCGTGGTCTTCATGAAGGTGTAGCCGCGAAGACCGAATTTCAGCACCGATCCGGTCCGGCCGCGGCTTCCAGCCCAACATAGCCAAATCCGTTGCCGTCCCGGATGAAGGTGTGGCCGTGCGGTACGCCGTCGACGGCGTGGCGCAGCCAGCGGGTCTCTTCGGCCTCGATCGTGACGGTCTCCATCTGCGGATAGGTCTTGAGCAGGGCCTGCGTGAACGCCGCCGCGAAACCTTCCGTGTCGAGGGACAGATTCCTGGCCGCCGTGACGTTGACGATGTTCTTGACGCTGTCGGTGGCGATGCAGGCGCGGTTGTCGCCCTCAGTCCAGGCGGCGTCCAAGTGCCCCGTCAGGAGCACGGAGAGCGTCAGCTCCCGCGGGACGTGGTGATCGCCCGAGCGGGTCAGCCGCATCACTCGGACCCGGTCCTCGCCGTATCGCGATGCCGTCAGAGCCATGATGATCTCCGCGGGGTGGCCCGAAGCGAGGCCGTGCGCGGAGCCGTAAGACCGGAGCCATGGCTTCTCCACGCTGCGGCAAACCACCGGCAGGCATATTGCTAGGCTGCGCGGTATTCTGTCGAAAGGAGGCAGCGAGGGGCCGTGGATCTCAACACGATCGAGACTGTCCTCCGACCCCAGGGCCGGGCCGACCTGCCGGATTGGCGAAACGGCGATGCTTGCCTCGCCGGCGGGACCTGGCTGTTCTCGGAGCCGCAGCCCGGAACGCGCCGGCTCGTCGACCTGACAGCGCTCGGCTGGACGCCCCACGCGATCACGCCGGAGGGCCTGACGCTGGCCGCGACCTGCACCATCGCCCAGCTCGACCGGCTGGAGCTGCCGCCGGACTGGATCGCCGCCCCGCTTGTCGGGCAATGCTGCCGGGCCCTGCTCGGATCGTTCAAGATCTGGAACCTCGCTACGGTGGGCGGCAACCTGTGCATGGCCCTGCCGGCCGGGCCGATGACCGCCCTGGCCGCGGCCCTGGAGGCCACCTGTACGGTCTGGGCGCCGGACGGGGGCGAGCGGCATCTGCCGGTGACGGAGTTCGTGCTCGGGCCGCAGCGAAATGCGCTTCGCCCCGGGGAGATCCTGCGTAGTCTGGTCCTCCCGGCCACCGCCCTGACCCGGCGTACCGCGTTCCGGCGTATCAGTCTGAGCCCGAACGGCCGTTCCGGAGCGCTGCTGATCGGCACGCGCGATTCGGCCGGCGCCTTCGCGCTCACCATTACGGCTTCGATCCGCCGGCCCGTGCGACTCGCCTTCGCGAACATGCCGGATCGCGACGCCCTCGGGCGGGCAATCGCCGAGACGATCCCGAACGAGCTCTATTACGACGACGTGCACGGAACGCCGGACTGGCGCCAACACATGACCCGGCACCTCGCAGAAGAAATCCGCGCGGCGCTGGCGGATGAGGCATCGGCATGAGGCTCACGATCAACGGCCACGTGCACGATGGCGCGCCGCGTCCCGGCCAATGCCTGCGCACCTATCTGCGCGAGGCCGGCTGGTTCGGCGTGAAGAAGGGTTGCGACGCTGGCGATTGCGGCGCCTGCACGATCCATCTCGACGGCGAGCCCGTCCATAGCTGCCTGCTCCCGGCGTTCCGGGCGGAGGGGCGCAGCGTCACCACCATCGAGGGTCTGGCCGGCTCCTGCCGGCCGGAGGAGCCCGGACCCGAGGCCCTGCACCCGATGCAGGCGGCCTTCCTGGCCGCCCAAGGCTTCCAGTGCGGCTTCTGCACGGCGGGCATGATCATGACCGCCGCCGCCTTAGATCAGGGCCAGAAGCGGGACCTCGGCTCCGCCCTCAAGGGGAATCTCTGCCGCTGCACCGGCTACCGGGCCGTCCGGGACGCCATCGCGGGGGTCGCACATTGCGACACCGCCGAGGCCAGCGATCCGATCGGCCGGAACCTGCCCGCCCCGGCCGCCCCTCAAGTTGTGACCGGACGCGCCTGCTTCACTCTCGACGCGCCGCCGGCCGACGCGCTCCACCTAAAAGTCCTGCGCTCGCCCCACGCCCATGCCCGCATCGTGGCGATCGACACCGCGGACGCCTACGCCGTTCCCGGCGTCGTTGCGGTGCTGACCCATGCGGACTCACCGCAGCGCCGGTTCTCCACCGGCCGCCACCAGGATCCGCGCGACGACGCGGCCGACACCATGGTGCTCGATCCGATCCTGCGCTTCGTCGGCCAGCGGGTCGCCGCGGTGGTTGCCAACTCCGTCGCGGCCGCGGAAGCAGGCTGCCGGGCTTTGCGCGTCACCTACGAAGTCCGCCCGGCCCTGCTCGACCCGGATCAGGCCCTCGCGGCCGACGCGCCAAAAGTCCACGATCCGGTGGACAAGCCGGGCATCGACGCGCCGCCGCTGACGCGCCACCCGAACCTGGCGGCGGAAGTCCACGGCGAGGTCGGCGACGTCGCGGCGGGGTTCGCCATAGCCGATGTCGTGTACGAAAATACCTTCCGGTCGCAGCGGGTCCAGCACGTCGCCCTGGAGACCCATGGCTGCGTCGGATGGCGCGACCCAGACGGGCGCCTCACGCTCCGGACCAGCAGCCAGGTGCCGTTCCTGACCCGCGATGCCCTGTGCGACCTGTTCGGCCTGGAACGCGACGCCGTGCGCGTGGTCTGCAACCGGGTCGGCGGCGGCTTCGGCGGCAAGCAGGAGATGCTCACCGAGGATCTCGTGACGCTGGCAATGCTGCGCACCGGCAGGCCCGTGCAATGGGAGATGACCCGCCAGGAACAGTTCACCGCCACCACCACCCGCCACCCGATGCGGGTCACCGTGAAGGTGGGCGCTCGCAAGGATGGGCGGCTCACCGCGATCAGCCTCGCCGTGCTCTCGGAGACCGGCGCCTACGGCAACCATGCCGGCGGCGTGATCCATCACGGCTGCAACGAGGTGCTGGCCGCCTATGCCTGCCCGAACAAGCGGGTCGACGGCTACGCGGTCTACACCAACACGCTGCCGTCCGGCGCCTTCCGGGGCTACGGCCTCAGCCAGACGATTTTTGCGCTCGAATCCGCTCTCGACGAAGTCGCCCGCGCGCTGGCGATCGACCCGTTCGACCTACGCCGGATCAACGCCGTGCGGCCAGGCGACCCGATGGTATCGAACAGCCTGGAACCGCACGACGTGGTCTATGGCAGTTATGGCCTTGACCAGTGCCTGGACCTCGTCCAGCGGGCCCTGCGGGCCGATCCCGGGCCGGATCCGGAGCCTGGCTGGCGCGCCGGCACCGGGATGGCGATGGCCATGATCGACACGATCCCGCCCCGCGGCCACCACGCTGACGCGCAGGTGAGCCTGGATCCGGACGGCCGCGTCACCGTGCGGGTCGGCACCGCCGAGTTCGGCAACGGCACCACCACGGTCCATCGCCAAATCGCCGCCTCGGCGCTCGGCCTCGCGCCGGACCGCGTCCACGTTGCGGGCGCCGACACCGATGCGGTCGGCCACGATACCGGCGCCTATGGCAGCACCGGCACGGTGGTGGCCGGCCTCGCGGTGCTGCGCGCATCCGAGGCGCTGGCAGCGCTGACTCGCGAGCGCGCCGCGGAGCTGTCCGGCGCGGAGCCGGTCGCCTGCCGGCTCGTGGGCGACGTGATGACGACGCCGAGCGGCCCGCTGGCGCTTGAAGAACTCGGCCCGCTCGCCGCCCGGGGCCGGGCCGATGGCAGCCCCCGCTCGGTGGCGTTCAACGTCCAGGCCTTCCGGGTGGCGGTCCATCCGGTGAGCGGCGAGATCCGCATCCTCCGCAGCATCCATGCTGCGGACGCCGGCACGGTGATCAATCCGATGCAGTGCCGCGGCCAGGTCGAGGGCGGTGTCGCCCAGGCGATCGGCGCCGCCCTCTACGAAGATCTTGCGATCGATTCCGCTGGCCGGGTCGTCACCCAGGCGTTGCGCGACTATCACATCCCTGCTTGCGCCGACGTGCCGGAGACCGAGGTGCTGTTCGCGAACACCCATGACAGCGTCGGGCCGCTCGGCGCGAAATCGATGAGCGAGTCGCCCTACAATCCGGTGGCGGCGGCGCTCGGCAACGCGATCCGCGACGCCACCGGGGCCCGGCTCACCGCCACGCCGTTCGCGCCCGACAGGATCTTCCGCGCCGTCCTGGCCGGCGTGAGCGGGGAGGGGTGATGGACATCAAGCGCGAGGCCGCGATCTCGGCTCCCGGCCGGGCGGGCTTCCTGGAGCGCCAGTTCCGGCTCGCCGAGCACGGCACCACCGCGCGCACGGAGCTGCTCGCCGGCCTGACCACCTTCCTGACGATGGCCTACATCGTCTTCATCAACCCCAGCATCCTGGCCGATGCCGGCATGCCCAAGGGCGCGGTGTTCGTGGCCACCTGCCTGGTGGCGGCGCTGGGCTCCCTGGTGATGGCGCTCTACGCCAATTACCCGATCGCCCTGGCGCCCGGGATGGGGCTCAACGCCTATTTCGCCTACGTGGTGGTGCTCGGCATGGGCTTCACCTGGCAGGCCGCGCTCGGGGCGGTGTTCATCTCCGGGCTGTGCTTCTTCGTCGTGACTCTCACGGGCCTGCGGGCGATGATTGTCGACGGCATCCCGCACTCGATGCGGATCGCCCTGACGGTGGGGATCGGCCTGTTCCTGGCCGTGATCGCCCTCAAGAATGCCGGCATCGTCGCCGCCAGCCCGGCCACCTTCGTGACGCTCGGCGATCTGCACCAGCCGAGCACGGTGCTGGCGGTGATCGGCTTCCTGATGGTCGCCGCACTCTCCGCCCGGAAGGTGAAGGCGGCGCTCCTCACCAGCATCCTGACCGTGACGGTCCTGAGCTTTATCTGGGCCGGCAACGCCTTCCAGGGCGTGGTCTCGCTACCGCCCTCAATCGCCCCGACCCTGTTCGCCCTCGATCTCTCCGGTGCCCTCTCGGGCGGCCTGCTCCACGTCGTCCTGGTGCTCTTCCTGGTCGAGCTGTTCGACGCCACCGGCACGCTGATGGGCGTAGCGAACCGCGCCGGGCTGCTCACTGAAGGCAAGTTGCAGCGCCTCGACCGGGCCCTGATGGCCGATTCCACTGCGATCTTCGTAGGCTCGCTGCTCGGCACGTCGAGCACCACCGCCTATCTGGAAAGCGCCTCCGGAGTGGCCGAGGGCGGCCGCACCGGGCTCACCGCCGCGACCGTGGCCGTGCTGTTCCTGGCCTGCCTGTTCTTCGCGCCGCTCGCGGGCGCGGTCCCGCCCTACGCCACGGCGCCGGCCCTGCTCTACGTCGCCTGCCTGATGCTGCACGAACTGGTCGACCTGGCCTGGGACGACCCCACTGAGGTGATCCCGGCCTGCGTGACCGCGCTCCTGATGCCGTTCACCTACTCGATCGCCACCGGCGTCGCCTTCGGCTTCATCACCTACGCGGCCCTGAAGCTGCTGACCGGCCGGGTGCGCGAGGTGAAGCCGGTGGTTTGGGTGATCGCGGCCCTGTTCCTGTTCAAGTTCGTCGAGACCGGCAGCGCACATTGATGGCTGAGAGGCGACGAGCCGGCCTCATTGTGAGGGGCAAGCATCGCCCTCACCGCCCTGACGGACCGCTGGTCATCCGGCCGCTGATCACGCCAGGGCGAGTGCCCCCGGCCGCGGTGCAACCCCGGCGCCGAGATAGAAGGTCTTCACGTCGTCGCGGCTGCGCAGGGAAGCGGCAGTGCCTTCGAGCACGCTGCGGCCATTCTCAAGCACCACCGCCCGGTGGGCGTGACGCAGGGCGAGCCGGACATTCTGCTCGGCGACCAGCAGGGTGAGACCCGCCTCGCGGTTGAGGGTGGTGAGGCTCCGGTAGATCTCCTCCACGATCTTCGGGGCGAGGCCCATGGACGGTTCGTCGAGGACGAGGAGTTTCGGACGGCCCATCAGGGCGCGACCGATCGCGGCCATCTGCTGCTCGCCGCCGGAGACGAGGCCCGCCGCGATAGCGCGCTTCTGCCGGAGCCGCGGGAACAGCGTGTAGACCCGCTCCAGATCCGTCCGAAGTTCCGCGCGCGACGCGCCGCGGCCGAGGCCGCCGGTCACGAGGTTCTCCTCGACCGTGAGTGCCCGGAAGCAATGGCGACCCTCCAGCACGCCGACGAGGCCGCGCCGCACCAACGCGTCGGTGCGGCTCCGCCCGACATCCTGGCCGGCATAGGTGATGCGCCCGCCGGTCACCTGGCCCCGCTGCGCCGGCAGCAAGTTGGAGACGGCCCGCAGCAGGGTCGTCTTGCCCGCACCGTTGCCGCCGACCAGTACCACGATCTCGCCCGCGCCGACATGGAGATCGACGCCGCCCAGCGCGCGGACCGCCCCGCCGTAGCGGGCCTCCAGCGACTCGACGCGCAGGAGGGCGTTCCCGGACGCCTCCGTCACCGGCTTTCCGCCGATGCGTGTTCGGCCGCGGTATTCCTGGCGCCCGCATCCGCCTGCTCCTCGGCGGCGCAGTCGCGCGGCGTCAGGCCATGCTCCTTGGCGTAGGCCGTGGACGAGGCCTCGATGATCGGGCGCAGGCTGGCCCAATCCGGGGCGATCCAGTCGGAGACGACCTTCCACTTCGTGCCGTCCCACTGCTGGAAGGTGACACGGCCCTCGCCCTCGTGGTTGGCGCAGGTGACGTTGATCGAGTGGAACAGCCCCTTCGCGCCGAGCTCGGCCACCCAGGCCTCGTCGAGGCGCAGATGCTCGAAGCCCCAGCGCACCTCGTCGCCCGTGAGCGTGCGCTTGCCGAAGCGCCCTTGCGCGATCCGCACCGCCTCGACGTTCAGGATGCCGTTGAGCACGCCGAGATTGTGATAGACGCTGCCGATGCGCTTCTTGTCGGCGAGGTTGCCGTTCCCCGGCTCATAGACCTTCCGCACGATCTCCTGGATCACCGGGTATTCCGTGCCGGATGCCTGGGTGGTGATGGCGACGTAGCCCTTGGCGGCATCGCCCGCGGGGATCGCGTCCTCCTCCGAGTTGGACCAGACGTTGCCGACGATGTGGTCGACCGGGAAACCGGTCTTCTGCGCCGTCTTCAGGGCGACGGGGTTCATCACGCCCCAGCCACGCAGCACGACGAAATCGGGCCTCAGGCGCCGGATCGTGAGCCATTGCGATTGCTGCTCGTTGCCCGGATGCGGCACCTCGATCTGCTCGACCTTGAAGCCGTAGGTCTTGGCGAGCTTTTCGTAGATCGGAATCGTCTCCTTGCCGTAGGGCGAGCCGTGGTAGAGCACCGCGATCGTCTTGCCCTTGAGCTTGTCGAGCCCGCCCGCCCGGGTGCCGAGATAGGCGACGATGCCGCTCGTCTCGCTGTAGGGGTTGAGCAGCAGCGGGAAGACGTACGGAAATACCCGCCCGTCGGTGGAATCGGTGCGGCCGTGGTTGATGGTGATGAGCGGCACCTTGTCGGCGGTGATCCGGTCGATCATCGCGTAGGCGATACCAACTGAGAGCGGGTTCCAGGCGGCGATGCCCGGGCGCGACTTCAACCGCTCATAGACCTCGACGCCGCGCTCGACCTCGTACTGGGTCTCGCCCTCGCTCCAGGTCAGCTTGACGCCGTTCACGCCGCCGTCGCGGCTGTTGATCAGGTTCAAGTAGTCGATGAAGCCGCCGAAAAAGCCGGTGCCGCCGGCCGCGTACGGGCCGACGCGGTAGCTCTGGAGCGGGAAGTGCTGCTCGTCGGCGCGGGCGCCCCCGGCGAGGCCGAGCAGGGTGGCGCCGGCCAGCAGAGCGGCGCGCATGCGGGTCCTTGAACGCATATTCGTCTCACAATCGTCGAGAGTGGAAAGACATCAGGCCGCCCGGCCGCGAAGCCGGCCGACCGCGCGGTCGAGCAGGGCGGTCAGGCCGGCGGGCTCGCGGATCAGCACGGCGACGATCAGGATCCCGAGCACGATGCGCTGGCACATTTCGAGGGTGCCGGAATCGAAGCCGTCCCCCAGGATCGCGGCGCCGAGGCGGGCCAGGATCAGCGGCAGGACGACGATGAACCCCGCCCCCAGGAAGGCGCCGCGCAGGGTGCCCAGGCCGCCGATGATGACGATGAACAGGATCTGGAAGGAGCGATCGAGGTTGAAGCCCGCGGGTTCCAGCGTCCGCAGATAGGCGAAGGCCCAGAGCACGCCCGCCACCCCGACGATGAACGAGGACAGCCCGAAGGCGAGCAGCTTGGTGCGCGCCACCCGTACGCCGGTGATCCGGGCCGCGGTCTCGTGATCGCGGATCGCCACCAGATCCCGCCCGGTCGGTGACCGCACGAGCCGCCACGCCGCGAAGGTCAGGAGCGCGACCACCGCGAGGGAGAACAGGTAGCGTCCCCGGGCATCCTCGAAGGAGATGCCGGCCACGACGAGACGCGGCGCGGTGACGATTCCGGACGGGCTGTCGTTGGACAGCCAGCCGATGCGGTTGAGCGCCCAGGCGACGAAGAACTGGACGGCGAGCGTCGACACCGCGAGGTAGAAGCCGCGCAATCGCAAAGCGGGCAGGCCGCCGATGACACCGGCCAAGGCGGCGACCAGCCCGGCGGCGAAGATTGTGACCGGCAGCGGCAGGATCGGCAGGCGCAGCGACAGATTGAAGGCCGCGTAGGCGCCCACTGCCATGAAGGCCGCGGAGCCGAGCGAGAGCAGGCCGGCATAGCCTGTGAGCAGGTTCAACCCGAGGCCGGCGAGCGCCAGGGCCAGGAATGGGGTCAGGATCGCTTCGTACAGGTAGCTCGTGCCGACCAGCGGCACGATCCCGAGGGCGATCACCGCGAGCAGCAGGAGTTAAATGCTGCCCGCGGGGAGGGCGCGCGGCGCGCGAACGGTCAGGGTGGCGGCCATGGGCTCAGACCCGTTCGACGCTGCGCAGGCCGAGCAGCCCGGAGGGCCTGACCAGCAGGAAGGCGAGGGCGGCGACATAGGCGATCCAGCCCTCGATCCCGCCGCCGATAAACGGGCCGAGATAGACCTCCGACAGCTTCTCCACCGCGCCGACGATCAAGCCGGCCAGGATCGCCCCGGCGATCGAGTCGAAGCCGCCCAGGACCAGCACCGGCAGGGCCTTGAGCACCACCAGCGACAGGGAGAACTGCACGCCGAGGCGCGCGCCCCAGAGCAAGCCCGCCACAAGGGCGACCAGACCGGCCGCGATCCAGACGGCGGACCAGATTCGCGGCAGGCGCAAGCCGGCATTCAGGGCCGCGAACGGGTCGTCGGCGACCGCCCGGAAGGCGAGCCCCGTGTGGGTGTAGCGGAAGAAGGCGGTGAGGGCGGCGACCATCAGGCCGGCGACGCCGGCAGCGAACAGATCGAACCGGCTGACCAGCACGCCGCCGATCTCGAACGGCGTGTCGTCGATACCGAGATCGAGCCCGTGCACCTGCGTGCCCCAGGCGAGCTGGGCCGCCCCCTCGATCACGTAGGACACCCCAAGGGTCGCCATGAACAGGGTGATCGGCGGCTGGTTCACGAGAGGGCGGAGCACCGCCCGCTCGACCGCGAGGCCCAGAACGACCATGACCGCCAGGGTCGCCGCGAGGGCGCCAACGAAGGGCAGGCCGCGCTCCAGAAGGCTCACGAAGGTGAGCGCGGCGAACAGGACCATCGCGCCCTGGGCAAAGTTGAGCACGCCGGACGTCTTGTAGATCAGCACGAAGCCGATCGCGACGAGGGCGTACATCACGCCCGACAGCAGGCCGCCGACGATTACCTCGACGAGGAAGGCGAAGTCCGGGTTCATGCCGCGTCCTCGTCGGAGAATTCGTTGGATTCGTCGTTGGCCAGACCCAGATAGGCGGCGATGACCCGCGGGTTCGCCTGGATTTCGGCTGGGGTGCCGGTGGCGATGCGGCGGCCGTGATCGAGCACGGTGACCCGATCCAAAAGGCGCATCACCACGCCGATATCGTGCTCGATCAGCACGATCGCCGTGCCGTAGGTCTCCCGCGGCGATCGAATGAAGCCGCTCATCTCGGCCTTCTCGGTGGCGGTCATGCCCGCCATCGGCTCGTCGAGCAGCAGGAGGCGCGGGCGGGCGACCAGGGCGCGCGCCAGCTCCACACGTTTCTGAAGGCCGTAGGGCAGGCTGCCCGCGCGGCGCTCAGCGACGGATCCGAGTTCGAGCAACGCGATCACGGCCGAGGCCCGGGCCAGATGCTCCCGCGCCTCGCGTCGAGCCGCGGGCAGGCCGAGGAGTTGGGCGGCAAGCCCGGCCTTCCGGGCGCCGGCGAGCCCTGACAAAACATTGTCGCGCACGCTCAGGCCGGCGAACAGAGCCAAATTCTGGAAGGTCCGCGCCACGCCGAGGGCGGAGAGCTGCCGGCTCGGGACCCGGGTGAAGGCTTCCTCGCCGATCCGGACGCGTCCGGCCTGTGGCGCGTAGAGGCCGCTGATCGCGTTGATCAGCGACGACTTTCCCGCACCATTCGGACCGATCACGGCGTGGATCTCGTGCGCCCTCACGGAAAGATCGATCTCCGCGAAGGCGACGGTGCCGCCGAAGGCCAACGATAGCCCTTCGACCATCAGAATCGTGCGCTCCGCCTCCTGTGCCGGCACACCCTGCCGCGCAGAGCGGGCGTCGCTCAGCCGCGCGACCTTGGAGCGGCTCTGCGGCCGCGAGACCGGCGAGGTTGGCTCTGAGACATCCTGCATCCGAACGTGCCTGCGCGCAGACCCAGCCGGGGAGCTGCATCGAGGTGAAGCATGATGGCGGTGCGCTAGAGATGTCGACCAACCATCGTCGCATCGCGTTTATTGCGACACTTAACGATAGCTAGTCATCGAGACGCGAGTCAAAGGCAGGATTATCTCTTGTCTGATGTTCTTCGAGCCGCGTTTTTCACGGTTTCCGCAGAGAAAAGAATATCTTTCGTTCTTCCCCGTAACCCGGTGGCTTGAGGCCGCTTTGAAGCCCCGGGGATGTGCGTGGACCGCTTCATGCCGTGGTTGGGCGATCCGAGCCCCCGCCACTGGCCTCGCGCTGAATCGCGCGACCGTGGCAGCCGACATCCTCCAGCGTCCACGCCGCTTGTCTTGATCCGAGCCTCATGATTGGACCGCGCCGGTGATGTATCGGATGCCTCACCAGCGTCGGCCGTTCTTTCATCACACGAAAACGTTATCGCTGCGCATAATTTGAACAGCTGAGCGTAAGTGTTACTATATTTTGATCACCACAAATTGTCTTTTGAAGATATTGTTGTCTAGCAAATAAATGATCAGCTTTATCAGTTTAAAAATAAATACACAATCTGTAATTGATGTAAATGACGATATTTTCGCTTCTTGCAATTTCATATCAGATTTACCCGCCTGATGATATCGCGGCCTCTCAGCACCTGAGTCAAATTGCCTAGCACCGGACGTCGTCGATGCGCCTGACTATAAAAATCCGCCTCGTCGCTCTTCTCACCGTCCTGGGCGCGCTACTGTTGGGGACAACGGCGCTCGGAAATCTTGCCCTCTACTGGAACACGAAAAGCCTGCAGACGGTCTTCGAGGATCGCGTCGTTCCGCTCGGTCAGTTCAGCAGCTTGCGCGACGCCTACGACGCCACGGTCGAGGCGTCGCGGGCCCTGCGGGACGGGAAGACCGATCAACGCGCGGGGGTTCAGAATATCCAGCGCGAACAGGTCAAGGTGAAGCGGCAATGGGCTGACTACCTCGCCACTTATCTGACGCCTGAAGAGAAGGTCCTCGCCGCGGACCTTCAAACGCAGATCGACCGGAACGACGCGATCGTCGGCGATCTCGTGCGGCACGCCGAGGCGAACCAGATGGGCGGCTATGCCGACGCGCATGCCGCGCTCCTCAACGCGATGACCCAGACGCATGCCGCGCTGGGGAAGCTAACGGCCCTGCAGATCCGGGTGGCGCGCGAGGCGTTCGAGCAGGCTCAGACAACGTCGGGCTGGACGGGTGCCCTGCTCGTCGCCTCACTGGTCGTCGCGATCATCGCCATCGCGTACGGCATCGTCACCGTGCTGGTGCAGGTCGCGCGGCCCCTCACCGGCATGACGGCCGCGATGACCCGTCTCGCCTCGGGGGACCTCGACGCGCCGGTTGTCGGCGCGGATCGCCGGGACGAGATCGGCGCCATGGCCGGCGCCGTGCAGGTCTTCAAGGACGCTCTCATCGCCAAACGCCGGGCGGACGCGGATGCGGCCGTGGAGAACGAGGCCAAGAATCGCCGTGCGCAGGTGTTGAACGACGCCACGAGCACGTTCCGCGCCGAAGTTTCGAAGATGACGGCCACCTTGTCGGCCGCCGCCGAAGAGATGGAGGCCACAGCCGCAGCGATGAGCCGGACGGCCGACCAGACCGCCGCACAATCAGTCAGCGTCGCGTCCGGCGCAGAGCAAACGTCGGCCAACGTGCAGACCGTCGCCGCGGCGAGCGAGGAGCTGGCGGCGTCGATCGGCGAGATCAACGTCCAGATCGTCCGGTCCTCCGACATGGCCGAGCGCGCCGCCACCGATGCCGTCCAGACCAACACCATCATGCAGGGGCTGGCCGATGGCGCGCAAAAAATCGGGGCGGTGGTCGAACTGATCACCGGAATCGCCGCGCAGACCAACCTTCTCGCCCTAAACGCGACGATCGAGGCGGCGCGTGCCGGCGAGGCGGGCCGCGGCTTCGCCGTCGTCGCCGGCGAGGTCAAGGAACTCGCCGCGCAGACCGCGAAGGCCACCGAGACCATCTCTCACCAGATCACCACCATCCAGGGCGAGACGCACCGCGCCGTAGAGGCTATCCAGGCGATCTCGGCGACCATCGTGGAACTGCGCGCCATCGCGGTCGGCGTCACGGCGTCGATGGAGGAGCAGAGGGCGGTCACTCAGGAGATCGTGCGGAGCGTCACCCAGGCAGCCCAGGGCACGCAGGCGGTGACGACCAATATCGGCGCGGTCACCACGGCCGTCGGCGAGACCGGAACCTCGGCGTCGCAGGTCCTCACCGCGGCGACGGAACTGTCCCGTCAATCGGAACGGCTGACCGTCGAGGTCGCGGACTTTCTGGCTAAGGTCCAGGCGGCCTGAAACCGAACGCTACGCCGATTCGCCCTGCGGCAGCCGCATCAGCGGCTCGCCCATCCGCAGGCGGGCGCCCTCCTGCAGATTCGGCCACAGGGTGAAGCCCGGCGGGGCCAGGACCACAATAGTCGAGCCGTGCTCGAACCAGCCCATCTCCGCGCCCTTCTCCAGGCGGGCGGTGCAGGGCAGGGGACGGCCGCCGGTGCGGCGCAGGGCGACGCCCTCCGGCAGGAAGCCGAGGCGCAGGCCCGCCACCAGGATCGCCGCCACCGGCACCAGGGTTACGGCATGGCCGGCGATGCGCAGGCGGAGCACTGCGCGCTCGTTGCGGCAGAACAGGGCCTCGACACGCTTCAGCGCGATCGGGTTCACGTTCCAGGTGTCCCCCCAGATGTGGCGGACCGAGTCGACCCGCAGGTCGTGGGGCGCGTGGAAGCGGTGATACATCCCGGCGGTGAGCCGCAGGGTCGCGTAGGCGCCGCCCTCGTGGGCCCGGGCCAGCTCTGCGTCGCCGCCGAGCAGGTCGGCGAGGCTGTAGGACAGGCCCTTGATCTGGAGCAGCCGGCCGGCCTCGATCCGGCCATGCGCCCCCAGGATCGCATCGCTCGGGCTCACCAGGATCGTCGGGTCCAGGGCGATGGCTCGGGCACCCGGGCGCAGCGCACGCACGAAGGCGGCGTGAAGGCTCGGGAATCGGGTCTCGGCCGCGTCGCTCAGATCGACATCGCAGAACAGGCGCCAGGTCGCGATCGAGACGTCGCGCACCATCGGCTGCTCGATCCGGCTGAACCAGCCCATGAACCTCGTCGCCAACCGTCGCGGCAACCGGTTGGTGAGCAAAAAATTCAGATCCTCCTGGGCGCCGACCTGCGCCAGGGCACGCCGCAGCCGCGATCCCGCCGAAACCGTCATCATGCCGTGAACCGCCTCCGATACGGCGTGGCGCGATGTCCGCACTCCTCGCCACCCTGTCCGCCACCGCCGCAGCTGCGGTGATCGCTCTTCCGAAGGCCGCGCAGCGCCTTCACTTGTCCCGGGCCAAGCATCCATCCCTGACCGGCCATGCCCGGATGGCCCGGCGCATCGCCGGGCTGATCCCGCACTACGCCTATTCCGAACGCGCCTTCTTCCGCTCCGACGATCCGGACGAGACGGTGGCGCTGCGGCGCGAGAACGGCTTCACCCAGCTTAGCGAACTCTACCGGACACGGTTCGCCCGCACCCGGGCCGAGACCGAGGCGGTGCGCGACGGGCTGTCGGACCTGCAATTCACCGGGCTGTACCGGGTGCCGTTCCAGTATGCCGGCCACGTGCGCGCGCATCTCGGTGCCGGAGCCTTCGCGGCCGCATCGGAGGGCGTGACCCTCACGGATCTCGACGGCAACGTCTTCTACGATCTGGCCGGGTCCTACGGGGTCAACCTGTTCGGCGTGGATTTCTACCGTGCCTGCCTGGAGGAGGGGGCCGCGAAGGTCGCCGCCCTCGGCCCGGTGCTGGGGCCGCTGCACCCGGTGGTCTCCGGCAACGTCGCGCGGCTCAAGGCGCTGTCGGGCCTCGACGAAGTCTCGTTCCACATGTCCGGCACCGAGGCGGTGATGCAGGCGGTGCGGCTCGCCCGCTACCATACCGGCCGGCGCCGGATCGTGCGCTTCTGCGGCGCCTATCACGGCTGGTGGGGCGAGGTGCAGCCCGGCATCGGCAACCCGGTGCCGACGCGCGACACCCTCACCCTGGCCGACATGTCCGAGCGGACGCTGCGAGTGCTGGCCAGCCGCCGGGACGTGGCTTGCGTGCTCATCAACCCGCTCCAGGCCATGCACCCGAATGCCGGCGCGCCGTCCGATTCCGCCCTGGTCGACAGTGCCCGCAAGGCTTCCTTCGATCGCGCCGCCTACACCAAGTGGTTGAAGGAGCTGCGCGCGGTCTGCACACAGAACGGGATCGTGATGATCCTCGACGAGGTTTTCCTTGGTTTCCGCCTCGCTCCTGGCGGAGCGCAGGACTACTTCGGGGTGCGCGCCGACATGGTCACCTACGGCAAGACCCTGGGGGGCGGCCTGCCGGTGGGCGTGCTCTGTGGCCGTGCCGACCTGATGCGCCGCTTCCGCGACGACCGGCCCGTGGACATCTGCTTCGCCCGCGGCACCTTCAACGCCCATCCCTACGTGATGGGCGCCATGAGCGCGTTCCTCGATCGGCTGGAGACGCCGGAGGTCGCCGCCCTGTATCGCGACCTCGACGCGACTTGGGATGCCCGAGCCCAACGGCTCAACGCCCTGCTGGCCGAGGCCGACCTGCCGGTGCGGGTGGCCAACCTGTCCACGGTCTGGACGGTGCTCTACACGCGGCCGTCGCGCTACAATTGGATGCTGCAATTCTACCTGCGTGCCGAGGGGCTGGCCCTGTCCTGGGTCGGAACCGGCCGCCTGATCTTCAGCCTCGCCTACGACGACGCGGCCTTTGAGGCCGTCGCCACGCGGTTCGTGGCGGCAGCGCATGCCATGCGGGCGGATGGCTGGTGGGAGGGCGGCGCCCCCACCGACAAAGCGATCCGCCGGACGATCCTGCGGGAGGTCGCGGCGATCCGGCTTGGCACGCTGGGTACCCGCCTCGGACTCAAGGCGCCGGACCAAGCCTGATCGGGTTTCCAAAGGGCCCCCCGGCCCTTTGGCGGGGTTCGGGGCGTGCAGCCCCGAGCTTGCAGGGCTCTGCCCTGCACCCGCAAAAGGTCGACGACCTTTTGAAACCGAGACTCTCCAGGGATCGCCGAGGCGGGGGAGCCCCCGCCCGGCGACGCTCAGGCGCCCCGCTCGTGGGGCTCGTGCTCCTCGACCATCTCGCCTTGCAGCAGCGCCAGCGGCGCCTTGTGGTAGAGCTTGATGTCGTGGAACGGGTCCGTGAGGATCTTGGTCGCCCAGACCAGACCGGTCTGCACGTCGCGCACGAAGAACAGCTGCACGGTGCGGAACAGCAGGCCCGCCCCGGCGAGCCACAGCCAGATCCAACCGACATTGCGGATCAGGTCGGCAGTCGTCTGGTGCGGCGAGAGTAGGCCGAACAGGGTGGGATCGAAGTAGAGCGGCAGCGGCGAGAGCGCCCAGATCGCCAGCAGCACGATCTTACGCTGGAGATTGTAGCCGACCTTGATCTCTTCCTTGTGCTCGTGCGTCGCGTTGTTGACGTGGTCGTAGCCCTTCGGCTCAAAGAACAGGTGGCCGGATTGCCGGCTCGTCATCGCCAGAAGCCAACCGATCAGGGCCGCCGTCGCGGGATCCTTGAACGCCATCGCGTAGGCGACCAGAAAGCTCACCGCGCTGACGAAGTGCAGGCTCTGGTTGATCCGGTTGTGATGGTAGTAGCGGTGGTCGTCCCAGCGCTGGACGCGCAGCGTCTCGAGAAAGCTCGCCATGCCGTATGTCTCCGATCGATCGTGGGTGGGCTGGTAGGAAAATTCGCGCGCTCAGGCGTCGCGTTTGCGCAGGCGGATGAGCGAGAAGTGGCCCAGCGGCGGCAGGGCCCGGCGCTCGACCACCTCCACCGGCGCGGTCGCGGCCCAGGCAGCGTAGCGATCCCAGGAAAACTCGGTCCGCCAGCCCAGCCGGCTCGTGACCGGCATCAGCGTGTGCTCGATCAGGCGGCGCAGGCCGCCCTCGGCCCCGATCCGGGTGGTGATGACGATCTCGCCGCCGGGGCGCAGCACCCGGGCGAACTCGTCGAGGGCCTGTTCCGGGTTCGGCACCGCGGTCACGACATACTGGGCGACGACCACGTCGAAGGAGGCGTCCGAGAAGTCGAGATGCTCGGCATCCATCACGGCGAGGCGCTCGACGTTGCGCAGACCGAGCCGCGCCACGCGGCTGCGCGCCTTCTCCAGCATCGGCGCCGAGATATCGATGCCGACGATGCTAGCCGCCCGCCGATAGGCCGGCAGGGACAGCCCGGTGCCGACGCCGACTTCGAGGACGCGCCCGCCGATCCGCTCGGCCGCCGCCGCCGCCAGGGTTCGGCCCTGGGCGAAGACTGGGCCGAACACGAGATCGTAGACCGGCGCCCAGCGGCCATAGGCCTTGGCGACGCCGTCGCGATCGAGGTCGGGGCCGAGCGTCGCCGCCCGCGGTGAACCGGTGCTTTGCGTTCCGAGGGCCATGAGGGTCCTGTCTCTCGCTGTCTGTCGGGCTGAGGCACCCGGCCGCCGGCCGCATCGCAAGCCGAAGGATCCGGGATTCGGAGGAAGGCCGGGTTCAGGCCCGGGTTCGGATCACGCCGGATTCGAGCCCCGCCGCACATCCCGGTCGCGGCGCCGGTTTCGGCGTTGCGGACCCGAGGGCGCGAAACGGATCGAGGCACCTGGTGTCGGCACTGTCGCTGGCGGGATGCGGACGATCCGCCGATGACGTCACAGACATGGTGAGGCCGCGGTCAGCAGAAACGGTTGCGCCGGAGGCGCATAGCCAAGCGGAACGTCATCGGCCCCACAGCGTATCCCCGAAGCACTCTTTCCGCCGGCAAAGCTATGATTGTCGTTTGACGATGTTGTGACATCAAAAAAGTGTCTTTTACGGAGATACGCTTCGCTGGCAAAGCATTGATCCGCCGACAACATCGCATCATGCTCCTGATCGTCTTCAGAAAGCTCTTAGACGACGGATGCGTCGATCCGGATACGGCCGAGCCGGGGCTGCGGCCAGCCGGCGGCCCCGATCGGGCGCCGATCTGATTTACGATGATGAGAAACGCAGGCCGGGATGTCTCAGCGGTCGTGCGGGCTTGCGCTATGGTGCGAATACCACAATGCCGACGGGCGGTGTGTCCGACATCATCTCGCCCTGTTGTCGACGAGATGTTCCCCGGTACTCGGTTGAAGACCATGGCGCGGCTTCGCGCCGAAGGAGTGTTTCGCGTGATCGAACAAATGCGGCGTATGACCCTTGCTGTGGCGGCGATCGTCGGGCTCGCCGGACTAGCCGGGCAGGCGGAGGCCGCGCAGTGCGGCAACACGGCGGCCGGCTTCGAGGCCTGGAAGCGGGAATTCGCCCAGGAGGCGCGCGGCAAGGCCAGCGCGGCGAGCCTGGCGGCGCTGGAGGGCACGAGCTACTCCACCGCCACGATCTCGGCCGACCGCGGCCAGCGCAGCTTCAAGCTGTCCCTGGACCAGTTCCTGGCCAAGCGGGGCGGCCCGACCATCGTGTCGAAGGGGCGCCAGCTCAAGCGCACCAACGCCGCCTTGTTCGAGTCGATCGAGCAGCGCTACGGCGTGCCGCCGGGCCCGCTCCTGGCGATCTGGGGCATGGAGACCGGCTTCGGCGCGGTCCGCGGCAACGTCAACACCCTCTCGGCGGTCGCGACCCTGGCGTATGATTGCCGGCGTTCCGAATACTTCACCGACCAGCTCTACGCGGCCCTGACCCTGGTCGATCGCGGCCTGCTCTCGGCGAGCACCCGCGGCGCGGCCCATGGCGAGGTTGGCCACACGCAGTTCCTGCCGAAGAACGTCCTTACCTACGGCACCGGCGACCTGAACAATGTCGGCGCCGCCCTGTCCTCGACCGCGAACTTCCTGAAGGCGCATGGCTGGCGCGCGGGTGCCGGCTATCAGCCCGGCGAGCCGAACTTCGTCGCGATCCAGGGCTGGAATGCCGCGCCGGTCTACGAGAAGGCCATCGCCCTGCTGGGCAAGCAGATCGACAACGATTGAGACTTATTCGAAGGCGGCCAAGACACGGAATTGAGGCACGAAACCTCTATCCGCCCGAAAATGGTCCCGATCGATCCTCAATCGACCATGCAGTCGCCCCAGAAAAGCCCGCCCGGCCCCGCTGTTTCCTTCCGGCGGGGCCAGCCGGTCCATCGACATCCGCTGACGGCTCTTCGAGGCTGCAGCGCCGATGATCCGGCAGGTGCCCGCTCCGCGACGAGAGCATGGGCGCCCGCATGGCTATCGATCCCGCGCCGCTGGACGGCCCCACCACCCGGACCAGCCGCCGCGGCTGCGCGGCCCCCCTGGCGGTCCTGACCGCCGCCGTGGCGCTGGCCGCGCTGGGCAGCGGCCTTCCCCGTTTCCAAAGCTCGCCGGCGATCCCGCTGGTCGGCATCGAAACCTCGGCCACGACGGTCGAATCGCCCGGTGAGGCCGCCACCCTGGCGGCGAATCCGGAGCCCTCGGCGACCGAAGCCTGGCGCGAGGCCACCGGCGGACCCCTGTCGCGTTGGGCCTGGACGCAAATCGAGCCGCCCGCCCCGACGCCGATCCCAGACGAAGCGCCGGCCCCGGAAGCTCAGGACGCCGAGCCGCCCCGTGCAGCGATGACCGTCCCTCTCCCGATGCCGAGACCGCCCGAGTTCCGCTTCTACCGGGGACCGGACATGGCGCGCAGGTCCGAACGGCGGGTCGCCCGCCGGGAGCTTCCGCCGGTGCCGATCCCGCCCCGGGAGGACGACCGCTCGTTCCTAGAGAAGCTGTTTGGGGTCGAGCGCGCCCCCGCGCTCGCCTACGCCGCCCTCGAAAGCAGGCCCGCGGATCTCGTCCCGCAGCGGCGGATCTCGCCGCCGCTTGCCCCGACGGATGCGCGCCCCACGGCCGGAACGGCGGTCTACAACATCGCGGCACGCGTCGTGACGCTGCCGAACGGCGAGCGCCTGGAAGCGCATTCCGGCCTCGGCGAGGGCTTTGACGAGCCGCGCTTGGTCAATGTCCGCATGCGCGGTCCGACGCCCCCCGGCACCTACGACCTCAAGGAGCGAGAGCAGCTGTTCCACGGCGTCCGGGCGATCCGCCTGACACCAGTCGGCGGCCCCGAGGCCGTCTACGGCCGTGTCGGGCTCTTGGCCCATACCTTCATGCTCGGCCAGCGCGGCGATTCGAACGGTTGCGTCTCGTTCCGCGACTACGACCGGTTCCTGCAAGCCTTCTTGCGCGGCGAGGTCCAGCGCCTCGTGGTCGTGGCCGGCACCCAGGATCCGCTGCCGAGCCTCGCCGAAACGCCCATTCGCACCAGGATCGCCCGGAACGGCACCTGAGCTCGGGTTCTTCGGTCGCCGGCGACGGCGTCTCCTGTCGCGGCGCATACGCGGACATGGCGAACTGCGTTCGGCGGTGCGCTATTGCGAATCGGCCTGCAGCAGCGCTTCGACCGACGCTGCGAAGCGGCAGCGCGCTTCGGGCTCCGCCTCCCGCAGATAGGACGCGACGAGCCTGAGCAGATAGGCCTCCGCTTCGTCCTCCAGGTCGTGAGCCGTCGTCGGGTCCGAGCTCGCACCGAAGAAAGTCGACACGGACAATCCCAGAGCCTCCGAGATGCGTGCAAGCCGCCCTCTGAACTCGGCCTCCGCACCGTCAGACCCCTGACTCATGAACGCGTCTCCAGATGCCTTCTGTTGAGGAGGGTGGCATGCCGTATTCAATCTGTGGACGATCCCTTCAACTCACATATGGCTCCCAGGTCAACATTCAGGGGAATCGTGCGTTCAATAGGGAAGTCAAAAATCGTTTTGAAATCCAATACTCAGGGTAATTTTGTACCAATTTGGTTCAACATCACTATCTGATTAGAGGGAGTTTTCGCACGTCACGCCGGAGAAACAACTCTCGACCTGTAGGGCTGGCAATCACGTGATCCAACCGACGAAATAGCTTGTGCGCCATTTCGGAGCTGTTACATCGCATGCACTGCCGGCAAAGATTAGCATAAAATCCCGATATATTATAATTTACATTGCATTCGTCGCGATAAATGTCTGGACACGTCGCGAGTTTCTTTTCTACACAAAGTATATCCTCCGTAAGTGTGCACCGCCCAGCTAGTATCGGCAGCGAGCGCTCCAGCGGCGGTCAGATCCCCACGCGCCCGATGGCCGGCAGCTTGATCCCCGGGCGGCGCAGGTCGATCCCGGCCACGCCGCCGAGCAGGTTCAGCTCCAGGCCTTCGACCCAGGCGAGCGTCAGCCCGAGATAGCCGCCGAGATTGGTCCGGATGCCGGTGCCCGAGGGCGTCCACCCGATCCAGCTACCGTCGTAGGGAAAATCCTTGCCGATCGCAGTCGCGGGCAGGCTCGCACGCATCTCCGGCACCGCGGCCATCACCGCCGCCACGAAGGTGTTCGAGTTTGGCCCCGGCCAGACCACGTAATCCCCGGGGCGGGCGTAGCGGTACTCGGCCACGGCCTTGCGGATGCGCGGCAGCATCGCCTCTGCCTCCGGGCCGTCCGCGGCGAACACGGTCTCGGGCGCGTTGCCGAACCAGCGCCCATCCGGCACGAAGCGGTCGATCCAGATGGGCTGGCCCCAGGCCGTGTAGTCGTAGCGGCGGTAGCGGCGCTCGCCGGCGCCCTTGATCACGATCCAGCTATGGGTCGCGACGATGCCGCGCCAGCTCACCGTGCGGGCGGAAAAGATCCGGACGATTGCCGCCGGATGGGTCTCGGCCGCCGGAAGGAGGCCGGCACTGGACCGATCGGCCGAGCGCCAGTCGCCGTCCGCGCGCAGCCAGTACAGCGTCGCCGAGACCGCAACCGGCACGAGGAAGAGGAGGACGAGCGCGACGAGCGCGAACCTGATCAGGGACACGGGATAGGCCGGGGCGTGGCGGGAGATGAATCAGATGTAGGAAGCGGCCGCGCTTGTTCCCATGCGGCCGAACGGTGCAGCACGCGTCACGCGGCTTTGGACAGCGCATCGAGGAGCAGGGTTGTGGCGAGCAGGTCGGCACAACCGCCCGGGCTCAGGCGCGCTGCCACGAAATTGCGATGGATCGCGATAGCACGGTCCTGCCAATCCGGCGCCGCGATCCCGCCGGCCTCGAGGAAGCCCGCCGCGGCGGCCTGCGCCCGGTCCAGCCCGTCCGCGCCGCCGCGATGGAGCAGGTTGGTGTCGTCCACGACAGCCAGCAACGCGAAGAAGCACTGCACCCGGGCGGCCTCGGGATCGTCCGGTGCGCGAGCCCGGCCGAGGCGCAAGGCCGGCAGGCCCACGGCCCGGACGGTCGGAAAGCCGGCAGCGGCTTCCGCGCTGGCGCCCCCGACGCCGTAGCGGCGCGTGGCCCGGCCACCATGACTATCCGCCGAGGCCGGCGCCCGGGCGATGGCGGCGCCCCACAGGCGGCCGACGGCCTCGGCCCGTTCCTCGGCCGCAGCGGGTGCAGCCCCGGCCGCGCCCGCGCCGGCACAGATCAGCCCAAGCGAGAAGATGGCGCCGCGATGGGCGTTGACGCCGCCGGTCGCCGCCAGCATCGCCGCCTCGGCCCGCAGGCCGATCGCCCGGAGTTCATCCATCTCGGCGCCTCTCGCGCCCGCAGCGACGAGGTCGGCGAAATACGGCCGGATCGCCGCCGCGCTGCGGCGCAGGGTGCCGGCATCCATGTCGTGATGGCTACCCGAATCGACCGGGCTGACGAGGCCGGGCTTCGGCCAGGTTTCGAGCTCGTCGATCAGGGCCGCATGGGCGAGATCCGCCACGCGCTCGGACCAGAGGTCTGTCGGGTGAAGCTCGTCCTGAACGCCGAGGTCAGAAATGCAGTCCCTCCGGCGCAGCTTCGATGGATTAAGAGACGCGGGCCGGGGCGACCTGCCGTTGCAAAGGTTCGCGTCGGCCATGCTGCTACGCATCTCCCGACCAGCCGTCAATTTCTCGGCGATGCCGTGAAACCGAAGCGTCCGATCGGGCCGGTACCCCGGTCCATCAGAACAATCCGACGAAGCGGTCCGGCAGCTGCCACAGATCCGCCGCCTGTGCCCAACTCTTGCGCTCAATTGCGTCGGCGAAGATCCGCTTCGTCGTCTCGAACAGATCGTCGCCACGACGCAACTGGACGCGTCTCCGCACAAGTCCGGCAATGTCCGACTTCATATGATCCCGGAACGCCATCGGCGCGATGGCGTGATGCGAGTCCGGGATCCCAACCGGCGGGGCGGAATTCCGCTTCTTCTGACGCTCGAACAAGATGTCGTTGTCACAATGGGCCAGGTGAAACAGGAAGAGGTCGTCGAATTTCGGCCGGTGATCGTGGACCACGCAGTGAAAGCCGATATGCCAGTCCGTCCGTTTCGAGATCAGCGTCGCCTTGCAGAGGGTCGATAGGGGGCGGACATAGCCTCGCTGCAGCGATATCAGGCGTTGAAGATCGATCGGCGGCTCACCCTCGACATGGCGCACATCCGCACCGAACAGGTCGAGGATCGGCGGTATTTCGCGCGCCGCAACGTATTGGGACAGCGACGGCGCCACATCCGGATCGACGACGACCAGCTCATCGGTATCGGCGAAGAGCACGCCCTTGAAACCGATGAACAACGAAGCACAGAAGTCGCGGATCGTGTTCACGCGCTCCCATTCGTCCAGGGGCGTTCTCGGTAGCCGGATCAGGTTCGCTTTGATCCCGACAGTCGAGCCATCGTCGGAGCCGTGATCGAGAACGTAGCAGTTCTCGGCCCCGACCTGCCGTTCATAGTGCCTCAACCAGAGCGGCAACATCGCTTTTTCGTTGAACGCCATGGTGACCACAGCGAGCGGTCTTTTCTCCACCAGACATTTTCCTTCGCGACGGCAGTTTGATAATCCGAAGCCATCGTACGCGGCGGGACGCTAATTAGGAGCTAAGCTTGGACATGGAGCGAGCGCAGCAACTTCTGCGATCCCTGAGCAAAGACGCGCGGATCATCGAGATCGGCCCAAGCTTTAATCCCCTTGCCCCGAAGCGCGACGGTTGGAACACGATCGTGGTCGATCACGCCTCGCGTGAGGAGCTGCTTGAGAAATACCACGACCAGACGATCGACCGGATCGAGGCGGTGGACATCGTCTGGACCGGCGGTTCCCTGGCCGACGCGGTCCCGAGCGATCAGCATGGGACGTTCGACGCCTTCATCGCCAGCCACGTCATCGAGCACACCACCGACATCGTCACCTTCCTGCGCGCCGCGGAGACGTTGCTTAAGCCGGATGGCGTCGTGATCCTGGCGGTCCCGGACAAGCGCAAGTGCTTCGACTTCTACCGCCCGCTCTCCGCCACCGCCGACGCGGTCACGGCCTTCCTGGAGCGACGCGACCGGCACACGCTGCGGACGCATATCGACTACGCCCTGAACATGGCGCTGAAGCCGGGAGGGGTCGGGGCTTGGGCCGCAAGCGACATCCAGGTGGCCGAGCCGGCCAATCCAGTGACTGACGCACCGCAATGGCACGCCGCCGTGACGCGTCCGGATTATACCGATGCGCATGCCTGGGTGTTCGTGCCGTCAAGCTTCAGCCTGATGATCCTGGAATTATCGCTGCTCGGCTACTTGGACCTGCAGGTGGAGGAGCTTCAGGAGCAGCACGCGACGGAATTCTTCGCTTGGCTTCGCAAGGGCGCGCTGCGCTTGGCCCCCGACGATGCCCGGCGTGAACGCACCGCCCTCATGCAACGCGTGATCGTCGAACTCGCCGAGCAGGCGCGCCAAATGCCGGACGGACCGCTGAGCGAGTCGGCGGGCCTTCTCCGTGACCAGCTCCTGAAGGCCGAGTACCGCGCGCAAGCCCTGCGCAAGGTTCTCTCGTCCGTGCAGGCCAGCCTCGGCCGGTTCGGCCTCGACCGCCGCCGCTTCCGGCAGCAGATCGCGCTGGCGGGTCAGGACGTTCCGGCGAATGCGTTGGCCCCCATCCAGCACCACATCCTGCTCAAGGAGGCGACGAAAATCCTCAACCGGCGAAAGACGCCCGACGATGGGATGACGACCGTCGAGGACGAGCCGGCACTGGCCGAGAACGCCGTCCTCGTCGTGCCCCTCGGCGCGGCCCAGTTCCGCGATCCGCTGCTGGCCGCGGAACTCCTGCGGGAGCGGCAGCGCTCGCTCGCCGTGCAGGTCGTGCTCGAGGCTGTACGGAAAAGCCTGCGCTCTCGGTCCTGGGACAAGAAGCGCTTCAAGGCACTCATCGCGAAGGCCGCTCAGGAGACGCCCACCGTCGGGCCGGAAGCGGTGCGTCACGCGGTGCTGGCCGAGGAGAGCCGGAAGGTCTTGGGCGTGCCCCGCGGTTAGGGCATCGTCCCGAAAAGGGGTTACCGGCTTTCGGGAAAAGACGATGCGAATCAAGAAGCTGGCGCATCGCGCCAATTCCGGTTCCGGCACGATGCGTTAGGGATTCAACGCGCCGGCGGCTCCCAGATGCCGAGGGCGGAGGCGTCCACGGGGCGGGGCAGAAGCCCCTCGGCCTTGAATGCGTCGGCGATCTTTTGCTGCTCGGACAGGCCGGCCCGCGTGACCGGCTCAACCCGGTAGCTGCGGCGCGCATTCGCCCGCAGGATCACGTCGGGCTCGATCTTCCAGAGGGGCGCGAGAAGCGCCGCCGCCTCACCGGGCTGCGCCTTCACCCAGGCGCCGGTCTCGGCAAGCTGGCCGAACAACGCGGCGAGCACCGGGCCGTTGGCAGCCACATACGGATCGGCCGCCAGATAGTACCGCTTGTACAGCGAGAGCCCGGCGCCGTCGCGCAGGACCCGCGCGCCCGATTGCTGCTGCGCGGCGGACAGGAACGGATCCCAGGCGACCCAGGCCTCGACCCCGCCGCTGGTGAGGGCTGCCCGGCCATCGGCGGGGGTCAGGTAGGCCGGAACGATGTCCTTGAAGGTCAGGCCGGCCTCCGTGAGGGCCGCCAGCAGCAGGTAGTGGCTTCCGGCGCCCTTGGTGACGGCGACCCGCTTTCCGCGAAGGTCCGCAACCGTCTTGGCGGCCGAGGCCTCGGGCACCAGGATCGCCTGCGCGTCCGGGGAGGGGGCTTCCTGGGCGATGTAGCTGATCCGGGCGCCGGCAGCCTGGGCGAAGATCGGGACGGTGTCGGCCACGTCGGCGGAGACGTCGATCTGCCCCGCATTGAGCGCTTCCATGATTGGAAGCCCGCTGGTGAATTCGTGCCACGACAGCCCGGTGCCGAGCGGCGCCAGGGCCCGCTCCAGATTGCCGTTCTGGCGCAGCAGCGCGATCAGCGTCGAGGAACGCTGGTAGCCAATGCGGAGGGTCGCGACCGCCCGGGCGGCGCGCTGCGGTGCGAGGAGCGCGGCGGCGGCGAGACCGGCGATCAGGCTTCGGCGGGAGGCGGGCATCGTGTGATCCAGGGCGAGGGGTTCAGGGCGAGGGGTTCAGGGCGAGGGGTTCAGGAAGAGAACCTACCACCACGCGGCACGGGTCTCGGGGGCGAGCGTCTGATGGGTTGCGGCCGGCCGCAGGGAACGGTCGAGGGCGGCCATCACCCGGCGCACCGCCCCTTCATGATGCGCCGCGACGGGGTCACGTGGGCGGGCGAGCCCGATATCGATGGTCTCGTCGAGCCGCCCCGGCCGCGGGCGCATCACCACCACCCGGTCGGCCAGCGTCACCGCCTCGCCGACATCGTGGGTGACGAGCAGGATCGTCGGCTTCGTCTCGCCCCACAGGCTCAGGAGCTGATCGTGCAGATCCCTGCGGGTGAAGGCGTCCAACGCCGAGAACGGCTCGTCCAGGAGCAGCACGCGGGGGTTGGTCACGAACGCCCGGGCGATAGCCACGCGCTGCTGCTGCCCGCCCGAGAGCTCTCGCGGCCAGCGGCCGCTATGCTCGGTCAGACCGATCCGCTCCAGCGCCCGGGCGACCCGCGCCCGGCGCTCGGATCGGGCGAGCCCGGCGAGGCCGAAGCCGACATTGCCCGCCACATCCAGCCAGGGCAAGAGCCGCGCCTCCTGGAAGACGACGCCGACATTCGGATGCGGCTCACGGATCGTCTCGCCGTCGACCTGCACGCGCCCGCGGCTCGCCTGGTCGAGGCCCGCGATCAGCCGCAGCAGGGTCGTCTTTCCGCAGCCCGACCCGCCGATGAGCGCGACGATCTCGCCCGGCCGCACCGACAGGGTGATCCCGGCCAGCGCCTGCGTGCCGTCCGCGTAGGTCTTCGAGAGATCGTCTACGATGAGCACGGGCGTGTCTTGCGTGAGCGGTTGCATCGATGGGGCGCGCCGGTCACAGGCTCTCCCGGGCGGTATCCTGCCAGCGCGTTAAGGGCCGGGTCAGCGTCACCAGGACCATGTCGGCCAGCTTGCCGGCGAGCGCGAAGGTGATGATCGCGGCGACGATCTGATCGGGCTTGCTGAATTGCTGCCCGTCCACCAGCAGGTAGCCGAGGCCCTCCGAGGCGCCCATCAGCTCCGCCGCCACGACGAACAGGAAGCCGAGGCCGAGCCCCGTGCGCAACCCGACCAGGGTCGCGGGCAGCACCGCGGGCAGCAGGATCCGCCAAGCCAGGGCGAGGCGCGACAAGCGGAAGATGCGCCCGACCTCGATAAGCTTTCGGTCCACCGAGGCGATCGCGCCGGAGACCCCGACATAGACCGGGAAGAACACCCCGACGGCGATCAGCAGCACCTTCGGCGTCTCGAGGATCCCGAACCACAGGATGAACAGCGGCACCCAAGCCAGCGATGGCACGGCCCGCAGGGCCTGCAGACTCGGATCGACCAGCCAGCGCAGGGTCGGAAGCGTGGCCACCAGCCCACCCGCCAGGATCCCGGCGGCAGCCCCCCAGAAGAAGCCGAGCCCGACCCGGATCAGCGTCGCCTCGACATGCAGGAACAGGTCGCCCGAGGTCGCGAGGTCCAGCAGCGTCGCGCCGATCCGGCTCGGCGGCGGCAGCAGGCGCCCGGAGACCAAGCCGCTATCGACGGCGATCTCCCAGCCGATCGCCAGAGCCAGCGGCAGGACGAGCCCGAGACCGACGCGGCCGCCCTGCCGCATCAGCGCCCCGGCTCTCAACGCGCCGCGACGGGGTTGAAGCCGGAATCGAGCAGGCCGTCGACCGCCGCGGTGACATCTGTGGCAGCCGGGATCACGCCGGCCTGTTGCAGGGCGAGGCCGGCGGCCTTGATCGATTCGGCCTGCGCCGGCCCGATCGACGGCTGGGACAGGTCGGTGCGCTCCAGCTGGCGGGCGATCACCGGCTCGGGCAACTTGGTGGCGGCGACCAGGGCCGCCGAGAGGGCCTGCGGGTTGGCGAGCGCGTAGGCGCGCGCCTGCTCGTAGGCGGCGATCACCGTCCGAACCAGATCGGGATGGGCGTTGGCGAAGTCCTCGCGTACGTCGAGCAGGCCCCAGGTGTTGGCCGCCGGGTCGCGATAGAACAGGACGTCGCCGTTCTCGATCTCGGCCGCCGCCATCAGCGGATCGAGACCGGCCCAGGCATCGACATCGCCGCGGTCGAGGGCGGTGCGGCCGTCCGGGTGTTGCAGCAGGACGAGCTTCGCATCCTTCTCGGTTAGGCCCGCGCCCTGGAGCGCCCGGATGAGGAAGATATGCGGGTCGGTGCCCCGGGTGACGGCGACGCGCTTGCCCTTCAGGTCGGCGGGCTTGGCGATCCCGGTCTCCTTGCGGGTGACCAAAGCCGTCCATTCGGGACGCGAGAAGGCGTAGATCGCCTTGATCGGATTGCCGTTGATCCGGGCGACCAGCGCGGCGGCACCGGCGGCCGAGCCGATATCGATCGCGCCGGCATTCAGGAATTCGAGCGCCTTGTTGGAGCCGAGCGACTGGACCCAGCGCACCCGGATACCCTTCGGTTTGAGGGCTTCTTCCAGAAACCCCTTCTCCTTCAGGAGGAGACCCACCGGGTTGTAGGTCGCCCAATCCAGGCGGATCTCCTTCGGATCCTCAGCCCGAGCCACAGATCCGAACAGGCCGGACGCGGAGATCAGGGCGAGGCCGGCGGCCAGGAGGGATCGGCGTGAGGAGCGCATGAGCGGAACCTAGTTCGGGCGAAGTTTTGGGGAAGGCGTGCACGCACAGGTTCGCGGCGCGCGGCCCGAAGCTCGGGATCCGCAACGCCGCGCGCCGCAGGGATTCGTGCGATCAGGTGGTCTGGCCGAGAATCTCCAGGATCGTCCGGCGCAGCCGAATGAGGTCGGGATCGTCCCGGTGACGCGGGTAGGGGGCATCGACCGGGAGCTCGGCCCGGATCGCGGCCGGACGGTCACCCAGCACGATCACGCGCTCGGCCAGGATCAACGCCTCCTCGACATCGTGGGTGACGAGCACCGCCGTGAAGCGTTTCTCCTGCCAAAGGCGCAGGATCTCGGCCTGCATGGCCAGCCGGGTCAGGGCGTCGAGCTTGCCCAGGGGTTCGTCGAGGAGCAACAGGCGCGGCTCGTTGACCAGCGCCCGAGCCAAGGCCGCCCGCTGCGCCATGCCGCCGGAAAGCTGGTGCGGGTAGGCATCCGCGAAAGCGGACAGCCCGACGAGACTCAGCGCCTGATCGATCCGCGCCGCCCGCGCGGCGCGGCCGACCCCCTGGGCTTCGAGCCCCAGGGCCACGTTCCCGCGCACGGTGCGCCACGGGTACAGGGTCGGATCCTGGAACACGAGCAGCCGGGACGGGTCCGGCCCCTCCACCAGATCACCGTCAACCGTGATGAGGCCTTGGTCCGGCGGCTCCAGGCCGGCGACCAGCCGCAGCAAGGTGGACTTGCCGCAGCCGGAGGGCCCGAGCAACGCCACGAACCCGCCCGGCTCGACGGTGAGGCCGACCCGATCCAGCACCGGCAAAGGCGTGCCGCGGATGTCAAAGGCGTGAGTGACCGTCTCCACGCTCAATCGCGCCCCGATAGCCTGGGCCGCCGGCCGTTCCTGCGTCGCGGTTACCATTGCACCAGCCCCTTCTGCCACGCGAGCAGACGGTCGCGGAGGCGGAACAGCAGCGTGATCAGCGACGAGCACATCAGGGCCATCACGATCAGCGCGGCGTACATGTTGGCGTAGGCTGCCCAACCTTGGGCCCATTGCAGGTACCAGCCGAGGCCGGACTTCACGCCGAGCATCTCGGCCACCACCAGCACGGCGAAGGAGCCGCCGAGCCCCATGAACAGGCCGACGAAGACGTGCGGCAGCGCCGCCGGGATCGCCACTCGCAGGATCAGGAAGCTGCGCGAGGCGCCGAGCGTCCGCGCCACGTCGAAATAGGCTTTGTTGACGCCCGCCACCCCAGACCAGGTCAGCACCGTCACGGGAAAGCCGGTGGCGAGCGCCACCAGGAAGGTGCTCGCCGACCACGAGGACGGGAAAACGAAGAAGGCCAGCGGCAGCCACGCGGTCGCGGGCAGCGGGCCGACGAAGCGCAGCACCGGATGCGCCCAATAGCCCACCGCCTTGGAGGTCCCGATGGCGACGCCGAGCACAAATCCGATCCCCGCCCCGAAGGCGTAACCACCGGCCAGCAGGATCAGCGAGTTAAGCGTGCTGCCGCCGAGCTTCGGCCAATCGTCCAGGAACACCTCCAGGATCGCCTGGGGCGGCGGGAAGAACGGCATCGGCAGCAGGTCGAACTTCGCCGTGACGAGTTCCCAGGCCAGCAGGACGATGGCGATTGCGGCGAGCCAGGGGCTCCAGTGCCGCAACCGCCTTCCGAAAGTCCCAAGCCGGGCGGCGAGCAGGCCAAGCGGCAATAGGGCCAGACCGATAAGTGCCGCGCCCTGCGCGAAGATCGCCGTCCTCGGAAAATCGCCCGCCTCCGGCAGCGCCAGGGTCGCGCCGCCGAGGGCGAGCCAGACGATGCCGGCCGCGAGCACGCGCCAGTGCGGGAAGGACAGGCGCATGGACACGGCGACATTGCGCGGGGCCGTGCCGGCGGTGATGCTTCCGGACATGAGGCTCCTCAGCTCAGCACGTCGGCGTAGATCCGCTCGGCGAACTTCGCCGTGTCGGTCGAGCGCTTCAGGACGTTCACAAGCTTCAGTTCATCGCCGTAGAGGGCGAGTTGCTGCTTGAGCCGGCCACCGACCGGGCTGTCGCCGTGGTGCTGGCTGCGCAGCATGGCGGCGAGGTCTTCGATCGAGCCCTTGCCGCCGTAGCCGGCGAACGCCTTCGCGGCCGCTTCCGGATTGTCGTGGACGGCGTGCCCGCCCTCCAGGATCGCCCGGGTGAGCGACGCGGCGACCGCCCGATCGTTGCGGAGCAGGCTGCCGCGGACCGCCACCACGCAGCAGGAGCGGTCGGCATATTCCCCCGCGAGGTTGGTCGAGATCTCGGCGAAGCGCGGGTCCTTCAGCCAGATCCAGGTGCGCGGGTCGCTATCGGCAAGGGCCTGCGCCTCACCCTTCTCCACCGCGAGATTCAGGAGATCGACCGGGTATTGCCGCCACTCGACGCCGCTATCGGGGTCGATCCCGGCTTTGGCCAGTTGCAGGCTGAAGAAGTTCTTGGCCGGGCTCGCCTGATCGCTGACCGCGATGGTCTTGCCCTTGAGGAATGCGATGTCGGTGATGCCTTTGGACTTGTCGGCCAGCAGCCTCAGGCAGCCGCCATGCAGACCTGCGGTGATCCTGACGTCGAAACCTTGTTCCAGGGGCTTGAGCCAGCGCAGGGCCATGCCGATCCCGGCATCGGCCTTGCCGGTGGCGATGGCCTCCAGCAGGGCCTCGGTGGCACCGCCGAAATTGACAAATTCCACGTCGAGGCCGTGCTTGGCGAAGATGCCCTGCTCCTTGGCGACCGGCGCGGCGGCGGTGCAGATCGCGGTGGCGTTCCAGGCCAGCTTGACCGGCCGGAGCGGACCCGAGGCGGTCTCGGCCGCGGCGGGCCGGCAGAGCGGGCCGGGATCGAACGGCGCGCCCGGCCCGGGCGCCCAGGCCTGGCTGGCGCCGAGGCCGAAGCCGAAGGGCGCGGCCATCGCGGCGGCGCCGGCCCGCAGTAAGAGCCGGCGCGAGGGCATCCGGCCCGATCCTGTGGGTCTCGGATGTGACGGATCGTCGGTCATCGGTAGTCTCCGGGCCGCGCGATGGCGCGGCAAGGCTGAATCGACGCACGAAACGGCCCGGCCTCGCGGCCGGACAGGTCATGCGTCCTCAATTTCGGTGAATGATCCGTCGAGGGATCAACGATTTGAATATTCAATTGACTCACAGCCGAGTCAACGAAAGCGTTTTCTTATCTTTCTCTCGACGAAAGAAAGATATTCGCTCGCTCAGCGTGAATCCGAGAATGAATCGCCTTCACGGCGTTGGCTGGGCGCCCGGGTCGAGCCACATCCTCACAGGCGCCAGCAGTCGGTACAGAGACTTGATGAGAGGATCGCAATCTTCGAATTTATACTCTACCAAAGAGCAGTTCTATAGATATATCTTCGGCAGAATCTGCGAAGGATCTGATTTACTGTCTCGGATGCCCACAATCGCAATAGAGGTGTAACGGTGGATCAATATGGAATCCGCCACGCCAGACGACCGCAGTATGGTCCTGTACGGTCTCGAATCCTCACACCGACCGATGGCGCGGCTGGAAACCGGGCCGCGGCAGGCCGAGATGCGCGCGCAGGGTGTTTCCCTCGTAGTCTTCCCAAAACAAGCCGCGGCGGCGTAATTCGGGAAGGACCAGCGCCACGAAATCGTCGAGGCCGCCCGGGAGCGTCGGCGGCATGATGTTGAAGCCGTCGGCGCCGTAGGCTTCGAAGCGCTCCTGCAGCGCGTCGGCGATCTGAACTGGTGTGCCGACCAAGACCCAGTGGCCCCGGGCGCCGGCGGCGCGCAGATACAGCTCGCGGATGGTCAGGCCCTCCCGGCGCGCGAGACGCAGGAACAGGTCCTGCCGGCTTTTGCCGCCATTGGTCTCGGGCAGGTCCGGCATGGGCGCATCGTCCGGGTAGGCCGAGAGATCGGCGCCGGTGAGCTGTTCCAGGAGCGAGCGGCCGACCACCGGGTGGATCAGCGCCTGCAGGGCGGCGAACTTTTCCCGGGCCTCCTCCTCCGTCCGGCCGACCACCGGAAAGGCGCCGGGCATGATCTTGAGATGGTCCGGGTCGCGGCCGTGCCGGGCCATCCGGCCCTTCACGTCGGCGTAGAAAGCGACAGCATCGTCCAGCGAATCCTGCGCGGTGAAGATCACCTCGGCGGTGCGGGCGGCGAGCGCCTTGCCGGCCTCGGAGGAGCCGGCCTGCACCACCACGGGATGCCCCTGGGGCGGGCGCGGCACGTTGAGCGGGCCGCGCACCGAGAAATGCGCACCCTCATGGGCCAACAGGTGCAGCTTCTCCGGGTCGAAGAACCGGCCGGCCTCGCGGTCGCGCACGAAGGCGTCGTCCTCGTAGGAATCCCAGAGGCCGCGGACCACGTCTACGAACTCCTCCGCCCGGGCGTAGCGGTTGGCATGGGCGAGATGGCTCTCGCGACTGAAATTCCAGGCCTCGCGCGGGTCGGCCGAGGTAACCAGGTTCCAGCCGGCCCGGCCCTCGCTCAGATGGTCCAGGGAGGCGAATTTGCGCGCCACGTGGAACGGCTCGTTGTAGGTGGTCGACGCGGTGGCGACGAGGCCGATTCGCTCGGTCACCGCCGCGAGATGCGACAGCAGGGTCAGCGGCTCGAACTGCCCGACATAGCGGATCGCCGTGCGGCTCAGGGCGTCGAGATCGTCGCCGCGTATGCTGACCCCGTCGGCCAGAAAAATCAGATCGAACTTCGCGGCCTCGGCCGTCCGGGCGAGCTGCCGGTAATGGGCGGCGTTGATCCCGGCATCGGCCTGCGACGACGGATGGCGCCACGCCGCCACGTGGTGGCCGCCGGGATACAGGAACGCTCCGAGGCGCATGCGGTCGTGACGGCGGGGCATCCCTACGTCCCTCAGGCCGTGCCGACGCGATACTGGCGCGGCGGCTCCGTACCGTTCACCGCGAAGGCGCCGACGATCCGATCGCGGTAGATCCGGGGATTGTGCGAGGCGATGGTGCGGGCGTTGCGCCAGTAGCGGTCGAGGCCGAGCCCCTGCTTCACCGCGGAGGCGCCCAGCGCGTCGAACAGGATGGTGGTCGCCTCCAGCACCAGGTTCGTGACCACGGTGACTGCCTGGTTGACCTCGACATCGGCCAGGGCGATGGCGCGCTCCGCCTCGGCCTCGGTTCCCTGGCCGCCTCCATCGCGATGCAGCTCGTAGACCCGCTGCAACGCCTCGGCCGCCTTCAGCGCCAAGGCGCCGGCCGCGTAGGCGTTGCCGCGCACCCGGCCGACCACGGCCAGGATCTGCGGATCGTCGGCGGTCCGCCCGGCATTGCCGTGGCTGTAGATTCGGGTCCGCTCAGCCACCAGGCGCCCGACATCCTCGGCCGCGGCGCGCCCGATCCCGGCGAGCGTCGCCAGATGGACAAGCTGGAAGAACGCCATTGCGTAGGGGAAGCGGGCCGGGTCCGGCTTGATCAGGTCGGGCGACAGGACGACGTCGTCGAACCGGATCGTGCCACTTGCGGTGAGCGCCTGCCCGAACCCGTCCCAATCGTCGACGATGTCGACCCCCGGCGTCCCGGTCGGCACCGCCGCCACGATGGTGGTGCCGTCCTCGTCATCGGCTGAGAGGTGAATGTAGTCCGCGAAGAGCGACCCGGTGGTGTAGAACTTTTTGCCCGACACGACCCGGTCGGCGCCCCGGCGGCGCACCACCGTGTCGAACTGGCCGACCTTGGCGGTCCCGGTCTCGGAGACCCCGCTGCCCACCGTTTCGCCGGCGGCGATCTTGGCGATCCAGCGTGCGCGCCACTCCGGCGCGGTCGAGCCGAGCACGTCCTCGGTGAAGCCGAAATGGGCCCGCAGGGCGTTGGTGACGTTGGAATCGGCCTGCGACAGCTCGGTCAGCAGGTTGAACAGCTCGGGCAGGCTGGCGCCGTGGCCGCCCGCCTCGACCGGCAGGCGCAAGGTGGTGAAGCCGGCCTCCTTCAGCCAGCCGATCTCGGCATGCGGCAGGCCATGCGTGCGGTCGCGCTCGACTGCCGTGGCGCGGATCTCGGCGAAGACGGGCCGGAAGCGTTCGGCCAACTCCTCGTAGCGCTCGCTCGGGCCAGCGCCCCAACCCGCATCCCTTTGCGACATCGCCTTGCGCATCCCATCCAGACCTTCGCTGCCGCCCCCCCCGAAGGCATTCGGCGCGAGACCAATGGATTCGCCAAGTCGGGCCACGATCTCAAGACGGCGTGCAGGAAAAACGACCGTTGTCGATCGATTTGGAAATGCAATCTCGTCGCGATGCTCTGCACGAATAGCCGCTTCTTCCGACACGCGAGAAAGAAAACAACGTTCTCGCTGGACGGAAGCGCGGTTGAGCGACCCGTGCACCTTCTTTCCACCAAGCGCGTCCCTATTCCGAACGCATCTCGGCAGCTTCGGCGCAAATCGTTTCGACCGAGACCGTCGTCCCGGGATTCTGCGAGCCTATGGGGTGATGCGTGGGGATCAGCTCCGGCGATGGCGCCGGTTGAGGCCTCGCGCCAAGCGCTCGCCCGCGGTCTGGAACACCTGCACGAGGACGATCAGCACGACCACGACAGCGAGCATCATCTCGGGCCGGAAGCGCTGGTAGCCGTAGCGGATGCCCAGATCGCCGAGGCCACCGCCGCCGACCGCGCCGGCCATGGCGGAGTAGCCGATCAGCGACACCACCGCGAGGGTGAGCCCCATGACGATGGCGGGCAGCGCCTCCGGGATCAGCACCTTGCGGATGATCTGCGACGGGCTCGCCCCGAAGGCCCGCGCGGCCTCGACCAGGCCCTGATCGACCTCGCGGATCGCCGACTCCACCAGCCGGGCAATATAGGGCGCCGCCGCCACCGTCAGCGGCACGCTGGCGGCGTAGGTCCCGATGGAAGTGCCAGCCACCAGGCGGGTGAACGGGATGATCGCCACGACCAGGATGATGAAGGGCGTCGAGCGCGTGGCGTTGACGATCACGCCGAGGGCAGCGTTGAGCGCGGGCGCCGCCAGCAATTCGCCCCGCTGGCTGGTCGCCAGAAACACCCCGAGCGGCAGGCCGAGCAAGGTGCCGATGATGGCGGAGAGCGCCACCATAGTCAGCGTGTCGAGGGTGGCCTGGACCAGGAGGTTGATGAGTTCAGGCGACACGGGCGGCCTCCCGGGCGACGGCGGGCTCGATCTCTGTGTTGCTGTCTGGGACTATGTCCTGCGCCGGCGGGAGGTAGCCGAGGATGTCGGCCGGTATGTCGAGCGCGGCCAGATAGGCTTGGGTTCGGGCGGTGACGTCCGGTCCCGGGGACAGGCCGACCGCGAGGGAGCCGAAACGCCGGCCGCCGATCTCGTCCACCGCCCCGGCGAGGATCGCGGCCTCGATCCCGGTCTCGCGGGCGAGCCGGGCGAGGATCGGGGTATCGGCCTGCGGCCCCCGAAGCGAGAGGCGCAGCACCGGCACGCCGCCGGAGCGCGGATCAGACGAAATCCGCTCCGCGAGGCCGGCCGGCAAGTCGAGCCCGACCTCGCCGGCGAGCAGGCTGCGCGTGACCTCAGCCTGCGGCCGGGTGAAAACGTCATAGACCGAGCCGCGCTCGACGATCGCGCCGTGATCGATCACCGCCACCTCGTCCGCCACCGCCCGGATCACCGACATCTCGTGGGTGATGAGCACGATGGTCAGGCCGAGATCTCGGTTGATCCGCTTCAGGAGCGCCAGGATCGAGCGGGTGGTCTCGGGGTCGAGGGCGGAGGTGGCCTCGTCGGAGAGCAGCACGTCCGGCTCGGTGGCAAGCGCCCGTGCGATGCCGACGCGCTGCTTCTGGCCGCCCGATAGCTCCGCCGGGTAGCGGCCGGCCTGGGCCTCCAGGCCCACTAGGGCGAGCAGTTCCGCCACCCGGGCGCGGATCGCCGCGCGTTTCCAGCCCGCCAGCTCCAGCGGCAGGGCGACGTTGTCGGCCACATTGCGCGAGGACAGCAGGTTGAAGTGCTGGAAGATCATGCCGACCTGGGCGCGCACATTCCGCAGCTCCCGCTCCGGCAGACTCGACACCTCCGCGTCGCCGACGACGACCCGGCCGGCGCTCGGGCGCTCCAGGCCGTTGATCAGCCGGATCAGCGTCGACTTGCCCGCCCCTGAGCGTCCGATCACCCCGAGGATCGTGCCGGCCGGGACGGCGAGGTCTATCCCTGAGAGCGCCGCCACCTGCGCGGCGCCCTTCCGCGCCGGATAGGTCTTCGAGACGTTCTCGAAGCGGATGAGGGGTCGGTCAGCGGGATTGCGGGACGGCGGCAGGTGGGACACAGCCTATGGATGCTCCTCGATCGGGACCAAGCGGTCCGCGACAACGTCAGGTCTCACGGAAGCGATCTGTATGACGGTCGGCGCCGAGAGGGGTCAAGGAAAGGCGGGTACATACTTCCCCGGCTTCATAGAACGATTTTTCTATGAAGCCTCATTACGGAGACCGATTTTTTGCCCGAGCTGGCAATCGGCTGACCTTTCGGTCGGCCGAGCGTCGCTCGACATCGCATGATTCCCCGATCTCCAAAGGCTCTGTGCTGTTTTCCGTCGCCGCCGAAGAAGGACTGTCCTTCGAATCGCGCTGAATTCGGAACTCTGTTTCATTGATCGATCCCCCGGGGGCGGGCTTCAATAGTGGTCGCCCAGTCCAGGAGCCGATGAACCGGGGATCGTCGGTTCCCGCATGTAGGCGGATGGGCGGCCACCGACCGGAGACCACGATGACAGACGACACGCCCGCAGGACGGTCCCCGTCCCGCCGGACGCTCCTCAAGGCTGGCCTCGGCGCCGCAGCGCTGCCCTTCGCGTCGCCGGCCGTGCATGCGGCGGCGCGCGACGTGAAGATCAGCATGCAGCGCTCCTCGGTGCTGTTCACGGTCCTGAAGGTGAAGGGCACCCTAGCCGAGCGCCTGGCGCCCCTCGGGTTCACGCCGACCTGGCACCTGTTCACCAGCGTCATCGAACCGATGAATGCCGGGGCAGTCGACATCCACGCCGATGTAGCCGACGCGGTCCCGATCTTCACCCAATCCGCCCGGGCGCCGCTGACCTTCTTCGCCCGCGAGCGCGGGTCGCCGGCGGCGGAAGCCATCATCGTGCCCGCGGACTCGCCGATCCGCACGGTCGGTGACCTGAAGGGGCGGACGGTGGGCGTCTCGCGCGGTTCCGGCAGCCATTACGTCCTGGCCGCGGCCCTGAAGCGGGCCGGGCTGAGCTTCGACGATATCCGCCCGGCCTATCTCCAGGCACCCGAGGGGGCAGCCGCCTTCGAGCAGGGCAGCCTGGATGCCTGGTCGATCTGGGACCCGTTCCTGGCCTTCGCCGAAGCCAAGCGCCCGGTGCGCGCCATCGCGAACGGAACTGGCCTGACCAGCTACCACCGCTATTACCTGGTCAACGACAGCTTCGTCGCCGCGCATCCCAAGGTGGTCGCCACGGTCTATCAAGCCCTGGTCGAGGCCGGCCAGTGGGTGAAGGCCAACCCGGAGGCGGCGGTGGCGTTGCTCACCCCCGTCTGGGGCGACCTGCCCCCCGCCGTCGTGGCCGCGGCCAATGCCCGGCGGACCTACCAGGTGGAACCTGTGGAGCGGGCGCAGCTCGGCGAGCAGCAGGCGATCGCCGACACCTTCCTCGAAGCCAAGCTGATCCCGCGCCGGATCGACGCCACCGACGTCCGGATCTGGACGCCGCCGGCTGTGAAGGGCTGAGGCGATGGCCGATGCACCCCGTTTCGGCATCTGGGCCGCCGTCCACGGCTCCCGCGCCGCCCATCACGATCCCGACGAGCCGGACGACGCGAGCTGGGAGCGCAACCGCGCCCTTGTGTGCGAGGCGGAGGTCTTGGGCTTCGATTCGGTGCTGGTCGCCCAGCACACGATGAACCCCTACGACGCGAGCCGCGACCAGCTCGAAGCCTGGACCGCCGCATCAGCCCTGGCGGCACTGACGACGCGGATCGAGATCATCGCGGCGATCAAGCCGGGGCTCTATCACCCGGTGGTGCTCGCCAAGATGGCGCTGCAGATCGAGCATATCAGCGGCGGCCGCTTCGCCTTGAACCTCGTGAATGCCTGGAACCGGGCCGAGTTCGAGCGGGCCGGCCTGCCGTTCCCAGCCCATGACGACCGCTACGCCTACGGGCGCGAATGGATCGGCCTGGTGGACCGGCTGATGCGCGGCGAGCGCGTCACCTACTCGGGCGCGCATTTCCAGATCGAGGAGTACCAGCTTCGCCCCGCCGGCACTTATCGGCCGCGGCCCCGAATCTATCTCGGCGGCGAATCCGAACCGGCCCGGGCGCTGGCGGCCGACCACGCCGATGTCTGGTTCATCAACGGCCAGCCCCTTGAGGCTGTCCGCGGCCTGATCGCCGACGTGGCCCGCCGACCGGCTGCCAACGGCCCGCCTCGCTACGGCCTCTCGGCCTTCGTCATCGCCCGCGAGACCGACGCGGCGGCGCAGGCCGAGCACGCCCGCCTCCTCGCCCTGGCGCAGCGCGACGCCGAGTTGCGCGCTAATACTCGTGCCAGGACCGACACGGAGAGCGTGATGTTCGCCAAGACCGACGCGGCGGCAAGCCGCCATGTCGGCACCAACGGCGGCACCGCAGCCGGTTTGGTCGGCAGCTACGAGACGGTGGCGGCCCGGATCCGCGCCTTCCACGCGGCCGGCATCGACCTGTTCATGCTGCAGTTCCAGCCGTTCGAGGCCGAGATGCGCCGGTTCGCCGAGCAGATCCTGCCGCGCGTACGCTGACCTGGACATTTCGGTGAATGTACGGTGCGAACTCTACGTCACCGTCGACCTGCTGCATGGGGGGCTATCCCTCGGCCTGACGCTTCGCGACCATCTCGGCCTCGAACGGTGGCTGGGACGTTAACCACCGGCCGTCGTTGATACTTCCCGGTATCGGATCAGGGCCTCACGGTCCAACTGCCCCTCTGGTCCGTTCCGCGCGTAGAAACCGCGCTTGGCCCGCTCATGCGGCTGGAGCGGACGATCTGATCGGCTCGCTTCGGGTCTGACGGACCGGTATCGGCATGACGGACAGTCACCCGCGCGACCATGCCGGTGAGCGTTTCCGTCTGGGGAGCGGTGGGAATCGGCGACCGGGCGTTCACGAGGATGATCTCGTCTCGGGCTGGCGCCGCCGGACCAAAATTGATTGATCCGATCTCGGAACCGCCAGATCAATTGGCAACGCCGCATCCACGAGGCCGCTTCCGTGATGCCCGCTCCAGTGAATGCCCCACGGGCCAAAATGCTCCAGCTTGCCAAGCGTGTCGCCGGCGACCTTCGACGGGGACAGATGACGGACGAATTGCAGACCGTCGGCCTCGCCTTGTCCGAGAGATCAGACGCCGTCGTTGTCGTCCTCGACCTCTTGATCGCCGAGGTTGGCAAGAAGCGGCCCGACGAAGACCTGTGCGAGGTGTTTCTCCTCGGTTAGCGTTCGCTCACGGAAATCCCGCTTGCAGTCTGGATCGCCAAGAACACCGTCGCGGCCTCGGCAAAACGTTAGCCACAGGTCTGCGGCAGGAACCGATGCCGACACCAGTACTTGGCCCCTCGCTGGCGATAGGATCAGCGGGAGGAACGATATGTCGAGCGACCAAGAGAAACATCAGGAGCTCCTCCGCGCCCTCAGAGCTTCACAGGGCGAGCGCGACGGCTCCTTCGACGAGGCGGTCACGCGCGCCTTCGAGCACATCTTCGAACATCTCGAGCGCCTGAATTCGCATGTCTCGCTCGGCGGTCCCGAGGGCGAGGACCGTCATCTGAAGGCCGGCGAATCACCGACCCTGCGATGATTGCAGGGCTTCGTTTCCTGATCAGCCTCGGCGACGGCATCAAGGTGACCGGCGCGTATCAGGGCGAAATCGGAGGCAACCGCCTCTCGCATGCCGGGACCGCGCGCATGCAGCTGCGCTTTTGAGGGGGCCTGCGGCGCGTCTGCGCCGGGGTCGTGAGGTGGATGTCGAGGCCGTGGCGCTCGACGCACCAGACGGATCGCGCTCAAATAGGCTCCGAGAAGCTTCTCCCTGCCCGCGCACGGGGCGTCCGCCAACGCGAGCGTTCCGGCCGACCAAGCTTCGAGCTTGGCAAGCGTTCATTCGGCGGCTCTGCCCGACCGGCGGACCTCTGAGGGCGTGAGGCCGAAGCGCTTGCGAAAGGTTCGGTTGAAGTAGGAGAGGTCGCCGAACCCGACATCGAAGGCGATGGCGCTGACCGGCCGGGCATCCTCGACATCGGTGAGGCGCTGCATCGCCCGGTCGAGGCGGCGGGTGAGGACGAAGCCCGAAAAGATCTCACCCTCCGCCTGGAACATCGCCTGGACCTGCCGGCTGGAGATCTGCTGCGCCTGCGCGACCGCCTCCAGGCTCAGGTCCGGCTGGCCGAGGCGCTGCTTGACCTCGGCCTTCAGCGCCTGGATCCGCAGTTCGCGCCGGCTTGGGCCGGGCGGGGCTGTCATGGGCGCCGGCTCGTGCACCGTGAAAGCGAGGAGCTCGGTGAGATGCGCGCGGACGAGCTCCGCGATGCCGAAGGAGCCGACCGGGATCAATCCCCGTAAGAGGCTCGCCCCATAGATCGTCAGGGTCTGCAGGCCGGGATAATCGTGGCCGATCCGCACGACCCGTCCGGTCTCCAGCGCGGCGAGCGGGCCGGTCAGCCGTTCCCTCTCGATCGCTAGGAGGTCGATCCAGTCGACGCCCAGCGCGTCGAAGACGGCGCCCCGGCTGGCGGTGATGAGCAGCGCGTCCCGGGAGCAGCGGGCGACGCTACGGCCGCCCTGAATCACCTGGAGGCGCCCGACCGCGGGCCGCACCAGCATCAAGCTCTCGCCCGGCCCCTCGTCGCGCCAACGCTGGCAGGGCCCGAATACCGAGTCGATGCCGAGAACCGGGACCAAACAGTCAGGCGGGTCTCAGGCTGTGGTGGATCTGCAGGCGCTGATCGAGACTGTCACCATCCACCCCGAGGGGCCAAGGGCCGGCGTCGAGATCCGCGGCCGGCTGAACGAACTGATCGGCGATTCGAGTTGGTCTGATGCGGCCGGTAGTGGGAGTACTGTGGTAGCGAGGGAGGGATTTGAACCCCCGACACAAGGATTATGATCTGAGCGCGAGCACGGCTAAGTCATTGATAGGGCAGGGGACGCCACGGTGCTGCGCTAGCACTGCGCTACGCGCGATTGAAGTCCCTCTTCCTCCTGTCGCTCCAAACACGCAAGGATATGCCGTGCTGGACGCTGCGCCCGTTGCGGCTTCCGTGGAGGCGACCGCATTAAGCGCTGCGGCATGGGCCTATGACTGACGTCCTAAGATTATGGTTCGGGCGGAGCTTTCCCGCTCCGGCAATGCTTGGATCGGTCCGGGCCGGCGGGCGTTGAGCTCCGCAAAGGCCTCCCCTCGGTAAGTTCGGTCCACCACATGTTGATGACACGCGAGAGGTTTGAAACCGAACTCATACGGCGCCTTGATCTACCGTAAAGAGCCATTCTATTTAAGCGCCGAGACCGACCATAGGGTGCAACAGCACTTCTATTCTCTCCAAAAATCAAGTCACACACTTTACCGTTACAAGGGATGATGCTGCGCTGCAGATCGGTTGCCCGATATATAATTGTAGCTTAGACCGCATTGCTTGCGCTTGGGAGGGGCCGGTGGCGTAGGTCAACATCGAGATAACAACCCTGAGATGCAAGCGTGCACGTCGTCCTAGTCGATCCGAGCCGCGTGGTGCGGCGCTCCGTGGGAGAGATGCTGGAGGCCGGTGGGCACACCGTCACGGCTTTCGATAACTCACGTTCGGCGCTGGAGCACGTTGAGGCCGATGCCTCCGTAACCTGCGTTCTTACCAGCCTGAAGGTGCAACCCTTGGACGGGTTGGAACTGTGCTGGTCGCTGCGGCGTAGGGCAGGTTCAGGCACTTGAACGAGCAAGGCCCGCCCAGGGGGACTGAGGCGAGCCTGCTGCGACTGCGCCAGCGAGGCCGCCCCGGGACCGACCGTGTAACGGCCCGGTGCTGCTCTTCCGGTGCTCAGCCGAAGCTGGTCGCAGCGGCCATCCTGGGCCTACGTGGTTAACAATTTCTTACCGAGACCCGCTCTGTTCACGGATGCTGGTGACATGCGGCTGACGAATAGCAACGTTCTCGGTCGGTGCCTCGCCGTGTTCGTAGCCCGTTCCAACCGGAGCCGCCTCAACCGGTCTTCGCCTTGAACGCCCAGACCGGCACGCCCCAGACCTTGCTTGAGGTGTTCCGGTCGCCCGCGCTACGCTCGAACACGATCCGGTTGACCTCGACTGCTTGCACCAGCCTGCCGGTTCGGTCAGTCGATTGGGTCAGCATCCAGCGAGACACGCAACCGCAGGCGCACGGCGCCCTCGGCATCGCGGACGGCCGCGACGTAATCCTGCCGTCCAGGTAGGTCCGTAAGGCCCTGGGCGATCCTCGTCATGATCCGCACCGCCTGGGCTTTTGCAGCTGCAAGGTCGGGCAACTCGTAGCCGATCTTGTCCCGAACCAACTCACCCCCGTCGTGCAAGTCGATGAAGTAGCGGGGCATGAGGCGCTTCTCAGCAGCATCGGTGAGACCCCCACTACGCAGTTTCCGCGCCCTCGAACGTACCTCTTTTGGCTGGGAACCCAGACAGGCTGACGCCGATCTCATCGGTATGCCTAGACGAAGATGGACGGACTGGGGCCCTGACATAGCTCTGCGGCATGGCCAGCAACCCGACCGTGTCCGACCTCCGCGAGGTCTCTGAGGTGACAGACGAGGAGATCACCGCCACGGTAGATGCGGTGCTCCAAGATCTCGCGAGCGAGGCATACCCGCTGGCGAAGGGCTGGATCCTCGACCTGGTCGCGGCGGTCGCCGAACACAAGGCCTCCCAGGACGCGCTGCTCGCCGACCGGGACGCCTACAAGCGCAACATTGTCCGCACCGCAATCCTGATGGCGCATCCGGTGAAGGGATGATCGAGCCTACGACCATGACCACCGGTGGCAGGCAGTGGTTCTACGACAGCAGGCTGATGGTCTGCTCGTTCTGCCTACTGTTGCTCGTCGTCATCTTCTGGCAAGTGAGCCGGTTCGAAGGCTTCCAACCGATCTTCACCTGCGCCACCGCGAAAGATGTTGATCGCCTCTTGCTCTCCTCCGGGATGGAGGCCTGCATGGGCAGTGCGCGTTCCCAGAGCGATAAGGAGCGGAGCATGCGGACCGTCTATGTGCTGGCCTGTATGAAGAAACGATGGCGGTAACAGTCTCGTCAGCCGTTTGCACCGTGGTCCGATGGACGCCCTTAGCAGACTGCAGTAGAGCGATCCATGCCTCAGACGCTTGCTGGCTGGATCCTGTTCGCCCTCATCCTATTCTTCGGGGGAGCCAGTATCGCTACGGCGGTAAAGCTGATCATGTCTGCGTTCGGAAAAACGTCCCAGAGCCGGTTAGAATTTTATGCGGCCTATATTTTTGGGGCGCTGCTAGTAGTCGCGACAGCGCTGTTTATCTGGATTGAGACACCGAATTGATAGTGGTCTAATTCGCCGTGGATAAATGTTCGCGTTAACAGATCGCGCGGATTTAAATGCTGATCTGAGCACCGGGTTTCCCCGGCCCAAGCGGCCTCACTCTCGGAAATCCGGCCAAAGCGAAACGTTGCTGAATGGTCACGGCCGATCCTATTGCGAGGCGTTCGGACGGTTATTGCACGTCATGCGTATGCGGGCGGGATGAAAAGGCGCCATAAAGCGTGGCCATGTCATCATCACCCCATCGTGCGCTGCGGTTTCCTGCCTTCCTCGGCGCAGGCGCAGTCTTTGCCGTATGCGGTACGGCAGCGCCCCATGCGGCGGATCTGAGCGCGGTTCTGCCGCGTCCGGTGCCAACCTTTACTCAAGTCGACCCAAGCACTTGGGTGGTGACTGTCAGCGGTTCGCTCCAGGTTGTGCCCCGTTATCCCGGCGCCAGCAACTACACGCCTGTCGGCTATCCCTCCATCGACATTCGTCGTCTCGGAGAGCCGCGCCGCTTCTCGGCTCCAGACGACGGCTTCAGTCTGTCCCTCTATGATGATCCGGTGTTTCGCATCGGCCCGACCGCTCGCATCGTGCCCGGCCGCTACTATGGCGACGACCGACGCCACCTGTTCGGGCTCCGCGACGCGCGGTTCGCGGTCGAGCCCGGCGTGTTCGCGGAATTCTACCCCGTCTCCTTCATCCGCACCCGTGTCGAGGCTCGGCAGGGCGTATACGGACATCACGGCACGGTCGGTTCCGTGGCGGCCGACTATCTGATCCCAACAGAAAAGCTACTTTTCTCCATCGGACCACGCTTCAATATCGGCGATGCGAGCTTTGCCCGAAAGTATTTCGGCGTATCGCCGGCTGAAGCGGCTCTGAACGGCCGGGTCACGCCCTATGATCCACGAAGTTTTTACTCGGCAGGCGCGCTCGGCGCGGTGACCTACACGCAGAATGAAACCTGGGCTTACACGGCCTTTGCTGGCTACACTCGCATCCTAGGTGCATCCGGCGATAGCCCTCTGGTGCGCCGCCCGTTTGGAAGCCCGAACCAGTATCAGGTCGGCATCAAAATCGATTACTCGTTCACCACGCCAGCGTTGTTTTGATCGCTCTACGTGCCTGTGGTGATCCGACTTGGCCCCACCGCTCGATCCGATCACGGGCTGGCGGGGCTCGGGGCTATCTAAGCCTTTAGTCGTCGCTGCGGGGAAGACGCTCTTCGAGATGATTAGCGGCATCCGCGTACAACTCGAAGCGTCGCAGCAGGATAGCGCGCCTCTCGGGCTTCCGTGCGCCGTCCATCTTTCCCTTGGCCTTGTCGGCACGCTTACGCATCTTCTTGGCGAGTTTCCCGAACGCCTCGTCGATCTTGGTGCTGACCTTCACAGCCTCGGCCTTCACTGCGTCCTGGTGGTCCCGCATTGAGCCGGGGAAGGTACTTTTTTTGTCCTTAGTCATTGCCGGTCTCCATGGAGTTGCGTGCGGCCTTTTACGCCATGCTCCGCGACGACGCGATCACGCTCAGGCTTTCGAAGGTTGGGTTGCTCTCTGGACCGCAGGCCAAAGAAGGCCCGCCGCGGCGGCGCCGGGCGGGCTGAGTGACGGCATAGGGTTTGGGAGGTTCGCCGTAGGCGGCGGCGCTACCATCGCGGGTGCGACAGCCACATGACGCGACGCCCGGAACCGTCGTGCGGACACAGATAGCTTCAGATCCTCTCCGGCTCCGCCAATAGGATCGCGGCTCGCACAGCAGCGCGTCGAAGGCCGACATCTGCCCATGGCTGTGAGATCAGCGTCCGAGCGAATGGATATGAGGCTACTGCCGCCGCCGGATTGATCCGATAGCCCTCGCCGAACTTCATGGTTCGAGACGTGGGATCGGCCAGATAGGCGTCCACGACCGCCGAGACATCATCATCGACGATGTCGAGTGTGACGAACAAGTCGAGTGTCATCGGGCGCTTTGCCATGGCGGAAATGTAGGCACTACTCCGCGACAGGAAGACGACCGCGGGATTGGAACCCCTCCACCCTGTTCAAATCTGCGCTAGAGCGGTTTCGGTTTAATCGGGGTCGTATCCTGCTGCGACGAAGAAGTTTGCGGCCTCGTCGGGCGTGACGGCATCGGCGAGCCGCCCGATTGTTGTCCAGAGCCCTTCGCGCGTGCGCTCGGCAGCCTTGCGCAGCCCCGCCTTCAACTTCGAGAACGCCATCTCGATCGGATTGAAGTCCGGCGAGTAGGGCGGGAGGAACAGGAGCCGCGCGCCCGCCGCCTCGATCGCCGCGCGCACGGCCGGGCCTTTGTGGCTGCCGAGATTGTCCATGATCACGATGTCCCCGGGTGCGAGTTCGGGCACCAGGACCTGATCGACGTAGACTTGGAAGGCATCGCGGTTGATCGGCCCGTCGAGCACGAACGGCGCGGCGATCCCGGACAGGCGCAGGCCCGCCACCAGGGTCGTGGTCTTCCAATGACCGTGCGGGACGGGGGAGCGCAGCCGCTGGCCGCGGGGACAGCGCCCGCGGGTGCGGGCCATGTTGGTGGCGGTCCACGTCTCGTCGAGGAACACCAGCCGGTCCGGGTCGAGATCGGGCTGGCTCTCGAACCACGCTTCCCGGGCGGCCTTCACGTCCAGCCGATCCTGCTCTGCGGCGTGGGCCGTCTTTTTTTGTACGTTAGGTCGCGCGCGTCGAGGAAAGCCCACAGCGTGCCGAGTCCGACGGTGAGGCCATGCTCGTCCTGCAACCGGGCGCGCATCTCCTCCAGGGTGATGTCAACCTTCTCGTCGATCAGCGTACGCAGGAACGTCTCGTACGGGTCGAGCTTGGAGCGGCGGGCACGCCCCTGCGGCCGGGCGGCCACCGTTCCAGTCGCGGCGAGCGCCGCCATCCAGCGGATCGCGGTTGCCTGGCCGACCCCAAAGCGGGCGGCCGCCTGACGGCGCGAGGTTGCCGCAGCCGCGGTCACCACCCGCTCGCGCAGGTCCAAGCTGTAGGGGCGGCCCATGCATCACTCCGGCTGTCGACCGGCCGAGTGAATCAGCCTCCCAGCGCCGCGTGAACCCCACCAAGCCGACTCAGCCCAAACCGAAAACGCTCTAGGATGCGGGGCGATCCGCAAGATCAGATCTGGCGCTCTGCTGCAGCGCTTTTAGTCAGTGCTCTCAGGACGGGATCGGCGCTGAGCCATCTTTCAAACTCTCGAAAAAAAACGTGCTCACGGCGTTTGGCCAGCGCGTGATCCGACTTAATACCTAGCATATACAATCTATCGGTTCTATGTTGGACGCCAAAAAGCTCGGCTACTTGATGCAGAACTGTCACGGGACCGTCATGTGGGCTCAATAAGGCCGTAGCCTAGCGCTACAAGCACTTTTGGGAGGCCTCCATGTCCGATGCCATCGCGGCACCTCCCAGTCTAACGGCTAGCGCCTCACCGCAGACGGGAAAGCCCCGGCTCGACCACGGCATTCATCCCGGCGGCGTTATCGCCTTCCTGCTCGTGCTCGTCGCTGGGCTTGGCTACGCCGTCTTCAGCCTGATCGCCGACATGAACGCCGTCCACCAGGAGCCCTTGGCGCTGAGCGCCTTCGTCCTCCTCGGCCTCGCCCTGCTGATCGCCCTTGGCTTCGAGTTCGTGAACGGGTTCCACGATACCGCCAACGCGGTGGCGACCGTGATCTACACCCACTCGATGCCGCCGTTGGTGGCGGTGATCTGGTCCGGGACCTTCAACTTCCTGGGGGTGATGCTCTCGTCGGGCGCGGTGGCCTACGCCATCGTCACCCTGCTGCCAGTCGAGTTGATCCTGCAGGTCGGCTCGGGGGCCGGCTATGCCATGATTTTCGCGCTGCTCATCGCGGCTATCATCTGGAACCTCGGGACCTGGGCATTCGGCCTGCCGAACTCGTCCTCCCACGCCCTGATCGGTTCGGTCCTTGGCGTCGGCCTCGCCAATCAGCTCATGGGCGGCCAGGACGGCACCTCCGGTGTCGACTGGACCCAGGCGCTCGGCGTGTTCAAGGCGCTCGCCTTCAGCCCGATCTGCGGCTTCGTGGCAGCCGCCTTGCTCCTCCTTGCCCTCAAGTTCACGGTCCGGCGCAAGGACCTGTACGAGGCGCCCAAGGGCGACGCCCCGCCCCCGGCGTGGATCCGCGGCCTCTTGATCCTGACCTGCACCCTGGTGTCGTTCTTCCACGGCGGCAATGACGGCCAGAAGGGCATGGGCCTGATCATGCTGATCCTGATCGGCGCTGCCCCCACGGCTTACGCGCTCAACCGCACCATGAATGCCGATGCGACCCCCGCCTTCGTCCAGACCTCCGAGGCCGCCAGCGGTGTGTTCGCGGGCCATGCCGGTGGAGGCGCGCGTCCCGATGCTGCCCAGGCCCGCAAGACCGTAGCCGACGCCCTGAAGGCGAAAGAGCTCAACAAGCCGGAGGTGTTCGGAGCCCTGGCCGCACTCTCGACCGACATCGCGGCCTCGGTGAAGAATTACGGCTCGCTGCAGCAGGTCCCGGCGGGGGCGACCTCGAACGTGCGCAATGACATGTACCTCGCCTCCGACGCGATCCGCCTGCTGCCGAAGTCCGGAGCAACCCTGTCAGAGGCGGACACCAAGACCCTCAAGGGCTACACCGAGCTGCTCAACGACGGCACCCGCTACATCCCGAGCTGGGTGAAGGTCTGCGTCGCCCTGGCGCTCGGCCTCGGCACCATGGTCGGGTGGAAGCGCATCGTCGTCACGGTGGGCGAGAAGATTGGCAAGACCCACCTGACCTACGCCCAGGGCGCCTCCGCCGAGATCGTCGCTGCGGGCACGATCGGGCTGGCCGAACTCTACGGCCTGCCGGTCTCGACCACGCATATCCTGTCGTCGGGCGTCGCCGGGACGATGGCGGCCAATGGCTCGGGCCTGCAGCTGGCCACGGTGCGTAACATGGCCCTCGCCTGGATCATGACCCTGCCGGCGGCGATGCTGATCGCCGGAACACTGTTCTTCATCCTTCGGCATATATTCTGAGGCGACTTCGAACCGAGGTGCGGTTTGAGAGCCACGAGGACGCTCAGTGAACTTGCAGTAGGCTTGCTAAGCGAACTCACACGACACGGCCAAGGTCATCTCAACGTCGTAGCACTGGCATAGGAGCACGCCCTCTGGTTGCGCAAACCGATGAGGACCCGTGGTCGATTGGTCTGATTACCTTGAAGAAGGTCGCTTTTCGGAGACGGCCAACCAAAGTTGGATGCGAGTGTACATCGCCGCGGGGCTGATCGGTATGGGGACGCTCGGGGCGATCGGCGCGATGCTCCACATCCTTCCAGCTTGAACGCCGAGACAAAGCCAACAAAAAAGCCCGCTCCGGCGAACCGGGCGGGCTGAGATGGTTCGTGGTCTCAGAAACGAACTCAGGATTGCTTGGAGCAAAGCCTGGTCCATGCCTGTGCCTGAACTATCACTTTCCGCCACCGCTACCCGTCGATCCCATCCGAGAGGGCTGACCTTCATTGCCCGCGGCGGCCGAGTCGGTGGCGATGCCATCGGCGGCGCGTCCGGTCGGCGAATAGGTTGCGGCAGGCTCATCGCCGGTCGAGCCGGGCTGGCGCGTGACCACTCCAGGCGCACCGGGCGGCACGATGACCGTAGTGCTGGTCGGCGTCTCGATGACAGCCTGGGCGAGCACGGTTGTAGTGCAAAGCGCGGCGAGAGCTGCAGCCAGAACGATCTTAGTCACACGACATACCTTATTGGATGGCTAAAGGCCTGAGCCTCATTGTGTTGCCCAACTCTGATTGCGAGCTATAGATCCAGGCACAGCCCATACGATTTCGTGAGGAAATCGGGCTCTGACTGGGCTTCCTTTGATAGCGCTAGACTAGTCCCGTTTCGAGACGATAGGGCGAGCGTAACCTCAACCTCGTAAGTGACGATCTATGAAGCACGGTGCCCGCAACGACATCCTTGCCACCGTGACGGCGATCAAGCGCGGCGGCGTGATGGCCCAGGTCGAGGTCGAACTGGTCGGTACGAGCTACCGGATGTCCTCGGTGATGACGATCGACTCGGTGGAGGAGTTGAACCTCAAGGAGGGTGACACCGTCCACGTCCTCGCCAAGGCCGTGAACGTTCTGCTGGTAAAGCCCTGACCACCTCGGCCCCGCCGCCGCGATCAAGGCAACGACTTCTTTACCCTGACCCTAGCGCGTCGAAACATGCGTGGGGCGGTGTGCGTACCCCTCTCATGAGCAGCGAACGCATCATACCGACCGAGCCGGTTCCCCAGCCCGAGGACACGCTGACCCAGATGTCGCGCTCTGAATTCATCGCGGGCTGGAAAGCGCTGGTGGGGGAGCCGCCTGCCACGATGCTCGAAGACCGCTCCGAGATGATCCGGGTCTTGTTGGAGAGCACCCCGATCGCAGCGGAAGCAGGTGCCGGTAAATCCGCACAGTGAAGCGTGAGCGGCATCGTTCACACTGATCTGTACATCTTACGGTGGAAGATTGCCGTCAGCCTGACGCAGATTTGATTTATTAATCGGTCCCGAATTTAATAATCATGATCAGCGTCAGCAAAGCGAAAATTATCAGGTTCAATCATGAAAGAAAATACAAAATTCGATCGCCCTAGCGATATCGTCACCTTAACCGCGGACATCGTCGCCGCGTACATCTCGAACAACTCTGTGCCGGTAGCCGGACTTCCGGGGCTCATTCACAGCGTGCGACGCACAGTTTCAGGGCTAACCTTAGGCGGCGTTCCCGATGCCGTCGTCATGGACGCCGATGTGCAAAGGCCGAGCCCGGCCCAGATCCGCAAGTCGGTCCAGCAGGAGGGGATCGTCAGCTTCATCGATGGCAAGACCTACAAGACCTTGAAGCGGCACCTGACAGCCAACGGCCTGAGCCCGCAGGGCTACCGCGAGCGCTACGGCCTGCCTGCCGATTACCCGATGGTTGCACCGAGCTACGCCGAGTGGCGTTCCGCCCTCGCCAAGTCGTTCGGGCTCGGCCAGCCCAGCGTTATGGCCGGGCGTGGTCGGAAAGCTCGCAAGGCAGCCTGATCCGAACGTTGCTGCCCCGCCGCCCGATCTGATCATGGGATGGCGGGGCTATCAGGTCCTGCGGCGGAGCCGATACGCAACGCGGCACGGGTTACAGGATGCCGGGGAACAGTTAGTCGAAGCACTACGACTAGGACCGGCTAGGGTCCCGGAACGGGAAGGGTCAGGCGCTCTTCAGGTTAGCTGTACTCTCCTTGCTGCCGTGCCGGTCAGCCTCGACGTCCCGCAGAGCCTCGCGCCTGTTGACAGCCATGGCGCTGGGCCGAGGCTCCCAACGGAATTCGGTCAGTAGCTGGCCATCGGCGCCAAAGATGCCCTGCCAGCCAAATTTGTCGCCGGTGATCGTCACCCGCGAGCGGCCTTCATCACGGCCATATCCACGATCGAGACGGCTATCGATGCGATCGAGAGCGACCTGCCTTCGCAGTATCCATTCTTCTACACCAAGCCGGCGAGCCAGTTCTGCAGGTTTGATCCGCCAACCACCCTGCTTGTCGAGATCGAGACGCACGCGCTAGTCCTCCGCATCTGCGGAGGTCTCTGCAAGCGGCAGTCCATCCAAATGTAGATGCGGATTTTGCTACCTCGCGCCCTATCTCACCCTCTCGCTGCTCAGGCCGATAGGGCGGTCCGATGCTGTACTCGACGTGCCGGACATGCGGCAGGCACATCAATCAATCTGCCAGGATCTGCGCCCATTGCGGTGCTCTCACCGGCGTGACCATGCGCTCGAAGGAAAGGCCCGCCGTCGGTTTCTCCAGCTTCATCGCCGCGACGGTCGTGGGCCTCGTCGCACTCGTGATTGCGAAGTGGACCGGACTACTCCCCTAGCATCAGCCTCTGAAGCGGCTCACGGCGGAGCGTCGCTGACGTTTTCATCAGGGCCAGCCACCGGGAAGCTGGCACCCGCAGCGCGCAGTGTCTGCATCAGAGCGTTCAGCTGCGCGATCGTGACGGCCGGCTCACCGGGGCTGCTCTCAGCCCGCTCCACCACACCCAGCGGGACCTTTGCTCTGGTAGCCAAGACCTGCTGTCTCCAGCCGAGTGCCACGCGTGCTGCGCGGAGCTGGGGACCCGTGATCACCCTCATCTGCTCCTATGGCCAAGCGCCTGCAGCGCCGGCTTCTATCTCATAAGCACGATGGAGGTGCTACTTGCCCCCACCGCCTTTGTAAGCCGTGATCGCGCGCCGGCAGTTCTCCGAGATCTTGTCCAAGTTCGCCTTGAAGCAGGCGTCCATCTCGGGGCTGTCCGGATCCTTGCCGTTGCAGAAGGTGACAGCGTCGCCGGAGCAGTAGGTTATGATAGATCTAGAGTAGCGCTAAGCCATTGATTGGAAGGCGATCTTGGACAGCTGCGCTAACGGTGCGCTATCTCTGAAATATGCTGTCCCGGGAGCCTGCGACGAGCTTGCATGACTGCTGTCCGACGATGCCAGCCGCGCGAAGCGCTGACGGCACTCCTCCAAAGGGACCGTTCGTCAGCCATCCGGCAACTTCGGCTTGGGGTGGAAAGCAGTGGTTAGCACAAAGCCCGAGAGCGGACATTCAATCTCGTCCACAACGTGATGATAGTTCGGGCTACTGCGCCTCCGGGTCGGCGCTCCCCTCGATCAGTCGGGCGTACTCGATCTCGGCCAAGCCGTAGCTGTCCCCCGCCAGGTCAAGCAGGCGTTCACGGTCGATGATTTGGACGCAGCCCCGGCGCGTGGCGACGAGGCCATCCTTCACCAGCGACTGCATCGCAATCGTCACGCCAGGCCGTTCTACGCCCAGCATCAGCGACATGAACTCCTGCGTGACCGTGATCTCATCGCCCTCAACCCGATCGTCGCACATCAGCAGCCAGCGGGCGAGGCGGGTTGGCGTACCGCCCCGTGCGTTTGCGAACGCCGTTTGCGCGGTCTGGATAGTTTGGGCCTGGATGTAACGGTGCAGGAGACCGCGCAGGGCGGGGCGTCGCTCCACTTCAGCGCGCAGGTCGGACACATCGACCGACAATATGTGCCCAGCTGCCTGCACGAAGTGGGTAAACGGGCTGCGATCGTCGCCGAGCAAGACCGGAGCGGCACCAACCAGGGCCTCATGGCCGAGCAATCCAATCTCGACGCGACCGCTGGGCGCATCGGAGGTGACGGAGACGATGCCCGCCTCCACGAAGTGGACGGTCCTGATCTGCGTGTTGGCCGAGATGAGCACTCGCTTGAGGGGTATCACCTCGGGACGAAGCGCAGGCGCCAGGGCAGCAAAGTCCTCTGGCGGCAGCGCGCGCAGGAGGCGATTGCGTAGGTCGGTCTGCTTGAGGGGTGCCACGTGTGCTCTTGCGTTCCGGGCAAGAGCACACACTGTCCCTCAATCGTCAGCGCCCTGAAACGAGCTGACCACAGTGAATATATGGTGATCAATAGAAATAATGTAAATCGTTCAGTATCGTATATCTTTTACATTCGATCTCGATTGCGGGCTGGATGTAAATTTCTTACTTATCGGTTCCGATTGTGAACACACGGACACCCACCAGAAGACCTTGCGATGGTCCGAGAAGGGTGGGGAACAGACTTTGGCCTTTCAGCGGGAAGCGGACGTTCCGCCTACGATCCTTGGTGTGCTCACGGTGCGTGGATGAGATCCTTGATCCGCGAGGCGAGCGCTTCCATCGCGAACGGCTTGGTCAGCACCTGCATGCCGGGCTCCAGGTGCCCGTTGCCGAGAAACGCGTTCTCCGCGTAGCCGGTGATGAACAGCACTTTGAGGTCAGGTCGCCGCTCGCGGCCCGCATCCGCCATCTGCCGCCCGTTCATGCCGCCTGGCAGACCGACGTCGGTGACGAGTAGGTCGATGCGCACGTCCGATTGCAGGACCTTCAGCCCGGCGACGCTGTCGGCCGCCTCGATCGCCGTGTAACCGAGATCCTCCAAGACCTCGGTGACCAACATGCGAACGGATGGCTCATCGTCGACGATGAGTACCGTCTCACCGTCTTTGGCACGCGCCACCTCCGCGAGCATGCCAACGGCGTCATCCTCGTCGGTCTCCCCGTAGTGCCGCGGCAAATACAGGCACACGGTCGTGCCAAGGCCGACCTCCGAGTAGATCCGCACCTGGCCGCCCGACTGCCGGGCGAAGCCGTAGATCATCGACAGGCCGAGGCCCGTGCCCTCGCCCAGCGGCTTGGTCGTGAAGAACGGCTCGAACACCTTGGCGATCACCTCCGGCGGCATGCCGGTGCCGGTGTCAGTCACGCACAGCGACAGGTACTGCCCTTCCGGGATCTCGTGCTTGATCGCGGCCGGTCGATCCAGCCACTTGTTGGAGATCTCAATGGTAATGCGCCCACCGTCCGGCATCGCGTCGCGGGCGTTGATACACAAGTTCAGCAGCGCGTTCTCAAGCTGGCCCGGGTCGATCAACGTGGGCCACAGCCCCGCGGCGCCGACCACCTCCAGCGCGATCTGCGGCCCGATGGTGCGTCGGATTAGCTCTTCCATCTCCAGCACCAGTCGGTTCACGTTGGTGGGCTTGGGGTCGAGCGTCTGGCGGCGCGAGAAGGCGAGTAGACGGTGGGTGAGCGCGGCGGCGCGCTTGGCCGCGCCCTGGGCCACCGTCATGTAGCGGTCGAGATCGTTCAGCCGCCCTTGGCTCATCCGGGTCTGCATCAACTCCAGGCTCCCGGAGATGCCGGCGAGCAGGTTGTTGAAGTCGTGCGCCAGCCCACCCGTGAGCTGGCCGACCGCTTCCATCTTCTGCGACTGGCGGAGCAGCTCCTCGGCCTTCATGAGCTCCGCCGTGCGCTCGGCGACGTGCTGCTCCAGCGTCTCGTTGAGGGCGCGAAGATCCGCGGCGGCACGGTCGCGCTCGGCCTCGACGGCGCGACGCGCCTCGACGTCGAGAAGAACGCCGGGGAAGCTCAGGGGCGTACCGTCCGGTCCATGGTCGACCCGACCATTGGCTTCCAACCAATAGTATTTCCCGTCCGCGCGCCGGGTGCGATACTGATGGGCGTAGGCACCGCCGCGCGCGACGGCCTCGTTGATCGCCTCGGCCAGCCCCGCCTGGTCGTCGGGGTGGACGGTCGCGACGATCTGAGCGAGCGGGATGCCTTCCCGGCCGAGCGCCGGATCCAGGCCGAAGGCACTTGCGAAGGCCTCGTCGATGGTGAAGCGGTCGGTCGGCAAATCCCAGTGCCAGGTGCCGATGATCGCCCCGGCCGCAAGCGCGAGTTGGACGCGCTCCACGTTCTCACGCGCGAGCGCCTCGCTGGCGCGCAGGCGCTCCTCCGCCACGCGCCGGGCAGTAACGTCGTTGAAGAAGATTGCGATCTGCTGCTCGACCGGATCACCGACCGGGACAGCCCGGACCTCGAACCAGCGCCCAAATGCCTCGGCATAGTTCTCGAAGTTGGCGGGCTCTCTGGTCTTGGCGACCCGCCCGTAGGTCTCGAACCAAAAGCGCTCCAGGTCCGGGGCGAACTCCGTGACCCACTTCCCGCGCAGATTGACCCCGGCCTCTCGCTCGAAAGCGGGATTGGCCTCGACGAAGCGGTAGTCCACCGGCTCATCATCGGCGTCGAACTTGACCTGAACGATGGCGAAGGCCGCCTCGACCGTGTCCAAGATCGTCCTGAACCGCTCGTCGCTGCGCGCCAGGGCGTCGATCGCCTGTCGCTGTTCGGTGACGTCACGGGCTATGCCCGAGAACCGCATCGGACGCCCGGCGGGGTCGCGTTCGATTTCCCCCTTGCGGGCGATCCAACGCAGTTCGCCGGTGTCCGGACGGCGGATACGGTACTCGACATCCCGAGGCGGCTCGCCCTCTCGCCGGGTCTCCGCGGTCGAGATGAGATGCGCGTCCTCGGGGATGATCAGGCCCTCGAACGCGGTCGCCGGGTAGCTCGCCCGCTCGGGCAAGCCGTAGAGGCGACAGAACTCCGGGGTCGGGGTGAGAACGTTGTCGGCCAAGTCGATCGTGAACAGGCCGACACCGCCGGCCGCCTGCGCCTGACGTAGGCGCTCCTCCGCTTCCGCGAGTGCCTGTCCCGCCAAGTGCTGGTCGGTGCGGTCGCGCAGGATCTTGACGAAGCCGATGGCCGTGCCGGCCTCGTCGCGCACGGCCATCATCTCGCCGGCGGCCCAGAACCGCTCACCGCCCTTGCGCAGATGCCAGCGCTCGTCGATGCCGCGGCCCTCGGTCAGGGCGCTGTGCATCTCCTGCGCGGGGATATCGGCGGCGCGGTCCTCCGGCGTGAAGAACACGTCGGCGGGCTTGCCGCAGATGTCCTCAGGTGTCCAACCGAGGATGCGCGTGGCGCCCTCGTTCCAGTCGATCACATGCCCGTCGAGGTCGATCACGATGATGGCGTAGTCGGTGGCGCTCTCGAACACCGCCCGGTACCGGCTCTCGCTCGCCTGCACGGCACGCTGAGCGGCGGCCTCGCGGGCTTCGATCAGGCCAGCCGAGGCCGCACCGGCGAACAGCCGGGCGACTTGCAGGTGACGCTCCGTGAAGGCGTCCGGTCGGCTCGATTGCAGCTTCAGCACACCGATGCTCTTACGCCCCCGGAATACCGGCACGGTCACGCACGAGCGCAGCTTCATCCGCTCGGCCCGGAGCTGGTTGACGCGCAGGTCGACCCGCACGTCCGGCACCAGCAACGGCTTGCGGGACTGGAAGCAGGCTCCGGACAGGCTGCCCTCCAGCGGCACGCGCTGACCCCGGAAGGCTTTGAGGGTGCCGGCAACGGCCCGGTAATCCAGCGCCTTGCCGTCGACGAGCTCGACGGCCCCGCCGTCAGCCTCGGACACGGCTTCCATGGCGCCGTCGATGAGGATCTTCAGGATGGCGTCGAGGTCACCCCCGGCTTCCGAGATTGCCATCTGCGTGCGGTGGAGCGTCTCGCGGGTATGCTGAACCACCGCCTGTTCGGCCAGCAGCGCGTCGCGGCCGGCCACAGCCCGCCTGAGATCGAGCTGGCTCATCACCTGTCGTGCGAGCGCCTTCAGGTTGCTGGCCTGAGCCTCGGTTAGACCACTCGGACGCGGCGCGGTGTCGATGACGCACAGGCTGCCGATGACCTGCCCCTCGGCGGTGCGCAGTGGCGCGCCGGCATAAAACCGGATGTACGGATCGCCGGTGACGAGCGGGTTCGCCTCGGTGCGCGGATCAACCGTGAGATCCGGGATGACGAGCAGGTCCGGCTCGGCCAGGGCGTGGGCGCAGACCGAGCTATTGAGGTCGGTCTCGCAGTGGGGAAACCCGACGCGGGCTTTGAACCATTGCCGATCGGCCGCGACGAGGCTGACCAGGGCCACCGGGGTCTGGCACAGCTGGGTGGCCAGCTGCACGATGTCGTCGAAGCCTTCCTCGGGCGCGGTGTCGAGGATGTTGTGGGCGTCGAGCGCGGCGAGCCGGACCGGATCACGGACGATATCAGCGATGGCGGACATGACGCTTCAGACCGAACCGCGCTCGGTCGCCGACCGCCCACCCATAGGCGGGGTGCTGAGTATGGCGCCCTCACGGTCGATCTGTAGGCGCAGAGCCGAGCGGACGACCTCGCTGGCGCTGCTGTAACGCCCCGAGGCGACCTGGGCCCGGATGTAGGCTTCTAGCTCTTTCGTGAGAGCGATGCAGCGCGTGGGCGTGGCGGACATGGGTCGCCCTCGCACGGCTGAGCAGAGCTATCAATCCTTATGGGTGACGGCGGCCTTCAACTCTACGCCATCACCGATCTCGATAATTCTCCGTTCCCGGTGCCGATTGCGGCACGATCGCCTTCCACCCGCCCCAGTCGTACAGCCCTACTTCTTCACGCGCCTGGGAGCGGACCTTCCGACCTTCTGCAACGGGTCGGAAGCGGGCGGAAGGGCGATGTCCGCTTCAATGCCGCGCTCCGCGAGCGGACCGTTGCAGATCCGTTCAACCAAGCTTGAGAAGGGGCCTATGGGTCTGCCTTGATGACGTGTTGTAGCAATTGTGCTTAGGGCAGAAATTTTATTTAGTATAACTTGGTATTATTGCGTCCACAGAACCTCTTTGATAGCGCAGCTCGTAATACTGCGGCCAGCAAAAAATTCGGTGTTATAGAGGGTGATGCGCTGCCCCGGCGGTACGATGTAGCTGGTGGCGTCCGCATACAAGGGGATCACCCAGAGATCCTGCTTGTGCGGACTGCTGCCGCTCGCAGCGTTCAGGACCCAACATGAAAAACCCACCCGTGTGAGGCTGGCGTCCCGCCGCGTGTTGGTGACCTCAAACACGTAGCGGTTGTCCTTGTCCTTGGCGGAGGTGAACGAGGGTTTGAATTTGGGATCCGCGTAGAATTCCGCGGAATCGATGCCGCAGGTGGTGAGAGGCAAGCTCATGCCGGGCTCCCACAGGATGCCGGACCTGCTCAATAACCGCTGCTCCACCTCCTCACCCGGGGCGAGCCATCCCCCGGCACCCACTGAGATCGTCTGCACCCTCTGGCTGGGGGTACCGTTCGCGAACACTGGCGTGCATCGGACCATAGCCAGGCGCAGCCAATCTCGAGGATGCCGATTGGTGATCCTCCCGTACAGGTGAGAGCCTTCGATCCGGGTCTCCAGGTTCACGGGTGCATCCGCGCCGTAGCGGTGAAAGGCGCCGCTGGGTTTGATCCCATCCTGAAGAATGTATTCGCTGTAACCCATGGCCAGGGGGAGCGCCCCAACGACGAGCAGCATTAGGATCGAGCTGCGAAGTACACCCGCCACGAGGATGAGAAGGCCAGCGCCGAACACCAACACGCCGAGGATGATGAACTCGTACAAGTAGGGGGCGAATGGATCGAGGCCGTAGTACCAAGCTGCGAGCGTGCCGATGGCCGTGCTCGTGAGCCAGAGCCTGAGCATGCCTTATCCTCGCGTCGTTGGAGGATCAGTTGGGCAAACCCACTCCGAGTGCTGCCTCCTCCCCTCACAGCGACAGCTGTCATCCCGCGCCCAGGAAGCCCCAGCACCGGCGGGGCGCGGGTTCAGCGCTCTAGCAGCCCGGGAGCCCTTCAAGCGTGTGGGCGAGCGTCCTGGAGCAGGGCTGATAACTCTGGCCATCACCGCTGGGGCGATGGCACATATTCGCTCATGTCCACGCTCACCCATTCCCTGTCTGGGGTCTCCTCACTCGATCCAGCTTGGATACCCTGCTGGAGCTGTTGGCCGGAGGAATGCCGGGGGTGATCACTGTCGATGCCACACCGGATCAGGTGATGGGCGCGCCACTGGTTGGTATCACGCGCCTGATGCTCGATCGGGCTCAGGCACTCGCTAACCTCACGCTGACCGCCACTGGTGCGCTGAGCCGCGTCGACGTTCGCGCGCTTTTCGATGCCATGACCTGGCCCGGCTATGACAAGGCTCAGGTGCTCTCGATGAACAAGGTGCTCAACGAGATCGACGTGATGCCCGTGGAGGCCACCCGGCTCATCGCGCAAACTGCCAAGCTGCTTCGCAAACGGCAGCGGCGCCTGCTGGTGACCAAAGCTGGTGCAGCGCTTGCCAATGACGAGCAGGCCGGTGATCTGTTTCGTTGCTTGTTCGAGACGATGTTCTGGCGCGTCAACCTTGGCTATTTCGACCGAGTGCCCATGGAGGCCTGGCCGCAGAACCACATCGGCATCGTGCTGTGGTGCCTTTCCGTCATGTCGCCGGAATGGGTTGCGCGGGAGGACCTGATGCGCAGCTGTACGGTTTGGGACCCCGCGCTGGACCACGGCCCGGCGGATTTCGCGGGCTTTGCCTTCGAAAGCCGGGTGCTGCGACCGCTGACGTGGCTGGGTCTGTTCGAAACCCGGTTGGTGGGCGATGAGAGCGCCCCATCGTGGCGGCGTGATCGGCAATATCGGAAAGCCCCGCTGTTCGATCAGGCCATCCGGTTCCGCGTAGAGCTCGCCAAACCAGCGGGCCTCGCGCACTGAGTGGTCGCCAGAGGGGTGCGAAGGCCGTTGGCAGCGTCGCGGTCGCTGGATTTTGACGTTCTGCGCGCGAGTAGCTGGCGACCACATTGGCTTACCTAAGCTCTTGAGATTACGCTCAGAAAAACCGGTAGAACGCAGTTTTTGAGGGTATGTACGGGGTCCTCTTCCCACGTAGCAGACGGCGCAGTGAGCGGCATGATCAGCCGTGCCGTTCACCGTCCCTCTCGCAGCGATCAAGCTGCCCGGGGCTTGCGGCGCTCCGCCATCATGAGCCCGCGGGCCGCCGCCGCCTCCTTGATCTGCGGATCCAGTTCCCCCGCGCGCACGGCGGTGATCAGCGCTTCAAGGGTGCCCGGCAGTTTGTCCAGGCTGCCGATGCTGATCGCCGCTTTGCCCGGCTGCAGCTCCAGTGGCTTGCCGCCCACGCGCATGATGAAGTGCACGGTGCCCGCCGGGTCCTGAAACCAGCCCCGGCGCACGCGGCGGTTGACCTCAACCCGCACGCGCTGACCCGAAGCATCCTTGCGCAGAGCCAGCATCCTGGGCGGCTCATACAGGCGGCCTTCCAGCGAGGCGCTCACCATGTCCCGCTGGTCTGCCAGTTGTGCCAGCAGCTTGTCCCGTGCACGGCCCAGTGGATCGTTGGCCGATGCGGTGGGAGCAGCGGCACTCAGCTTGAGGGTCTTCAACACACTCATTTCCATCTCCTCACATGTGAGCTCCGTCAGCCCTCATGCTCGGGACGCTACTGCCGTGATCCTGCCGTTCAACCAAAGACTTTCTCAGAGGTTAGAGTGGATTAACGGCCGCGCCATATAGTGGTAGCCATATTGACGTGCGAACAGTCTTGGCGGATTTCCCTACACTGGCACTGTTTCGGGAAAATCACGAAAATAAGTCATTGAGAACACGCTCAAAATTTTCGTGTTTTCGTGCATTTTGGGCGCACTGCATCTCACGTCGGCGGCGCGGCACAACCTTCCCAGCCCATTAACCCAAGAACCAAATGGGTAGACTGGAAGTCCGCTCGTGGCGCGCCCCATGGAGCGACAGCGAAGTGGCGCCACGAGCAGCCCTCGTCTGATGGCACCGCCAGCAGAACGAGGAGCGGAGCGCCGGGACGTCCGACGGCTTCGCGAGTGGCTTGCGAGCAGAGCGAGCAAGGCACGACGCGAAACGTCGTATGTCAGGACGGCTATGCCTGATCTAGTTGGCAGCAATCTGAGTGCGTCTATCTACTCCTACGGAGTAGATGGATGTAATCTATTACTTTCCATCTAGGTCAGTATTGCCTCCTATAAATATACATACAACCAACCTATTGCCATGCTAGTGATTTTACTGGCTCAGACCACAATCTGGTTCTTCAAAGGCTATGAGTTGATGGTTCCAAAAACAGGAGATAATAACGATGGTGAATATCGCATTTGAAACGAGGGTCAATGCTTTCTTGCATCAAAGATATGCAGCAAGCAAAAGCTATCAAGAGGGGCGGGGGCGCATTTTCGACATCAGTTTTGAGGAATACTGCGCCATTTGGAAAAGTAGTCGATATCAGCTTGCAAGATTGCGAGAGCGGATTTTGATGAGGGACGCTTGGGAGTTTATGGCCAGCGAGGACGGTTATGTGCTGACATGGAAAAACAAGGATGCTTTCAAAGCGGGCATCATCAATGCACAAACAATGGAGATCAAAACTCGAAAGAAGAGCAGGCGGGTGTGCCATATGCAGCCGGGTGAGACCCATCGACCCGAGAGCATCGAAAAGATCCGGAAAGCCAGGACCGGAACAACCCAGTCACCATCAGTACGCCAAGCCATCGGTAAGGCTCTTAAGGGCCAGCCCAAGAGTGCTGAGCACAAAGCCAAGATGAAGGCTGCAGCTCTGGCTCGGCACGCGAGGCGGAGGGAGCAGAGCCTGAGTTCTATGGCGACAGAGAACACCTTTCCGTTGAACGGAAAGGTGCCAGTTAACCAATCCAAGCCAAGTAGTCAGATTTCAGTCCAATAATACGTAAAAACAGTGCTTGACGACTCTATAGGATGTGATATCTATACCCCCGACTGCGCGGGCCGATTCTCTTGCCTACGCAATCGATTGGTTGGCGGTGGCAGCTTGCTGCGCACCCGGAGCCGCGAGGTCCATCCAACCACCAAAACTTCCGCGCGTATGCGGCCGTTTTGACGTGCTGCCAATCCTGGCAGTGCGGCAATCGATTGTGTTTGGAGATTTCGATGACTGCCGTTCCCACTCAGCACGCTGCCGATCCCGCGCCTGCTCTCGCTATCATCACTGACACGACCTCTCTGTCTGCGTTGATCGCAGCCAACCAGGACCTGATCGACGACAAGGTTCCCGAAGGTGGTGCCGACCCCACCGACGCGGACCGCGCCACTTGGCAGAACTCCATCACCGCGATGGGCTCGGTCGTGGCGATCGCTGGCAACCGGTCACGATTTGCCAACTGGACAATGCTCGCGATGGCCATGCTGTCATTCCGGCATGCGTCCAACAACCAGTTCCCGGACGCATTCGGAGAGGGCAAGTTCAAGAAGCCTGGTAGCAACCACGTGTTTGCGCCAGCCGCTTCGGCGATCTTCGGCCTAAACGTTGGCGATGCCGTCAACAAGACGCATAACAGCAAGCGAGTGAACTCGCTCTGCGCGCAGCGGGACGGCTTGCTTCTGGCTCTTCGGGAGGAAGGGCTCAGTCTCGAAGACATGCCATTGAGCCGCGATAGTGTTCTCAAACTGTTGGGCGTTATCGAGAAGGCGGGTGGCACTAACGCTCTCGAGCGCAAGGAAGCTGCCGACGACGATCAGTCGCCACAACCCATCGCGCTGAGCTCCGAAGAGAGGGGAAGGTTTCTATATGCCCGCGGCCTGTCTCTACTGAAAGGTATGGGCGGAGCTACGCCCAAAGTCGTGCTCCAGGCCGTGCGCCCCGACGGCACAACCGAAGAGGTGGGCGAGGTAGCTGAGAACCTGGTCACCAAGGCAGTTGCCGACCTGGCGAAGCCATTGCCTCGCACTCAGGCGCTCGCGGAAGCGATGGACATGGGGCGATGCGTGATCGCTGAAGTCACATCAATCGTCGCGCAACCGGGAACAGACCCACACAGTCCTCGGACACCCCGGCGGCATGACGAACCGCAGATGGTGTTTCACCCAGAGGGAAAAATCACTTGGAGTCTTTTGATGGCCAAGAGCAGCGTGGTTGTCGAGGTACGACCGCTCGTGCCCGACATCATTCTGGGTGCCAAGGTTCAGGGGCATACTCGGCTAGATACCCAGAGGCGCAAGGTCGTGGAGGAAAACATTTTGCCAAGGGAACGCCGAGTTGTCTTTGACGTCGGCGTAGAAGCTACCGAGAGGGTGACCGGCGTTGGCAAGTTGATGTTGTTTACCGGCGTAGCCAGCGATCCCGCCGTAGGCAAGGATAGAGTTGGAGTGCTGCTTCAGGGGCTCACTGGTCCTCTACCCATGGAGCTGAGGCCGGACATAACATTTCGCGCCAACTGCGAGGCTGTGCCTGCGGTGTTCCACGGCTACGCCGGCCCGTACGCGGATAACGCGGCTAAGGCCGTGAAGACCGCTACAAGGAAGGCCAATCCGCCACCGGACGTCACCATTACGATTGGTGCAATAGGATTTACGTCTAGTGGAGTTGAGGCTGACGCCCGTCCGGTCGGCATGGCGGTCGATCATGTTCAGGGAGCAAGCTCTGTGTCCGTCCGCCTGGACGACTACGTGGCATTCCTCAAAGCCTTTGCCGCGGTGTACCCCGAGGTCAATCTCGGTGTGATATGTCGCGTCGGAGATGACGGAGTTTGCTTCGAATTTGGTACAACGAGCTCTACCTATCGAGTGTTCATCCCGTTGTCTGACAATGGCGTTCGAATGAACAGTGGTGTTCGCAAGATTGCTGATGAGAAATGGCCCAAGGGGGCTTCGCTAACCCCGAACAATGAACCCGCCAAGATCTAGCAATCAACTGAGGGGAGCCTTTTAAAAGGCTCCCCATCCATCACTCATTCCATCGACTGGACAATGATATGATCGCGCTTCATCAGCGTGCGAACAACTACGCGCGCTTTCTACCGGCCATCAATGGCACATTCGCTCAATTTACACGCAAGCCTACGTCTGCACATAAGCGACCGCTTCCTGCCGGTCTTGCCGCCCACCAATTGGACTTCCTCGATCCGGCCGGATTGTTTCACTACCCCTGGGCCCTCTATACAGCCGCGGAAGGGGTTTACGACACCAAGCCCACAATGGTGAGCCTTCGCGACCCAAGCACATCGTTCCTACTGGGCGATAGCGGCGGTTTCTCCGTAATCAGCGGAGCTGTGAAGGAGGCGCTTCAGACGTTTCGCGAACGCTCGCTCAAGTGGATTGAGATCAACTGCAATGTGGGGCTTCCCGTCGACGTGCCGACTCGCGCTATCGACGCACAGTCCAATGTTTGGACCTTTCGTAAGTGCCTTGATGCCACCCTAGACAACACGGACTACGCCATTGCCAATGCCCGTGCGGGAACCCGGCTTCTAGCTGTGTACCAGGGGCGCAATCATCAGGAGGCTCGAGCTTGGGCAGCCGAGATGAAGACCCGACGCATGTGGGGCATTGCGTTGGGCGGCCACACCCGCCTGGATTTTTGGTTTTGGTGCAAGGCGATTAAGAAGCTTATCGACGACGGCTATCTGGATCACATCCGGCACATCCACGTGCTAGGCACCACCGAGCCCGGGGTTGCTGTGCTACTCACGGCGCTCAAGCGAGCATTGCACGGCTATCTAAAACGGGACGATCTCGAAGTCACCTTCGATAGCAGCCGCGCGTATAGGATCGCACAAGCCTATGGGCAGGTCACCCTAGGGTTGAAGCTGGGTATGACTGGCAACAGCGGCTCCGATAACGCCTTCGACTTCCGTTTGTTCTCCTTCCCGCAACGTGGAGCGAAACTGGATCGAAGCATCCGCTTTCCGTTTGATAGCCCTCTTGGTCGGCTCTGCACGCTAGGTGATTTCATGCCTGGCAGTAGTCCCGCCGTTCCGGCCTTCGATTCCGTAGGCTCCAATCTCCTCAGTCACCATGAAACTTACATGGAGTTGAGCGCCATCGAGCAGGCAAACCTTCTTTGCGACATGGATCTGAGCATGGGATCTCTCGTTCCCTGGCACGTCCAAGAGGGCGTGCGGGCGATCCATCATCTGTTTGAGACTGAGAATATTTCGCATTTCGACAATCGAAAGCAACAGCTGCAGTTTTACAACAAAGGCTTGCTGAGCAACGTCTTGGACGATTTCCGTTAAACGGAAAATCTACAGTTCAAATAAAATTCGCGCTGGATTTGTAATGCTGGGGATCATCCGATTGATGTTCAGCATTTTTGCAACGAAAAGGAAGGCAATGAAAAAAGTTACGAAGATCATAAATGATAATTTTGTCGCATCTTTTCCGATTTCTAGCACAGTGGATGATCCTCCTATTATGCCTATCAATGAAGCCATCCAAGAGACGAATGAAGTCAATTCAAGCAGCGACTTGAGTAAAGCAAATCCCCCTCTAAATACATCGTCCGCTGACGGAGTGGCGACGGAGGTTACCAAGCAATTTGGTGCCTTTATCACATCGTTCCGCGCGTCCGATGACAACAAATGGCGCAAGCGTAGAAAAGCTTTTGCCCAGCAAATCACAACTTGGTTAGACAATACGGACGTGCAATTGCACTTTCGGTTGAGCGGATGGGGCCAAAAGGATCTGGACTCCTTCGAACTTGACTATGCCGGATGCCTGGCCCGGGCCCAAAAGTTGGGCGGTTCCGTCAAACTGGTTCCGGGAGCGATGCTGATCCACAATCGTATCGAGTGCCTCAAGGCGTTTTACACGAGCGATTACGACTGGGGCATTATGATGGACGATGATGCAGTGCTCTACGAAAAGGCACAGCACAACAGCGCCTGGAGGTTATTCCCCGAGATGGCAAAGAACGGACAGGCTGCCTATGCAGAAGTCGATGTCTTTTTTCCCAACAATCCAGGCAAGCCCGGCGGAGGCTTCAACGTAAAGTATGCGGCGGATCCGCAGCTGTACGCTAGAAATCATGTTTTTGAACGCAACCCTGATCTCAAGGGCAGCATGTTCATTGTGCGGAACTTTCGCAAAGCAGGGCGCCACGAAGTTTTGCCCGACCCCTCATACACGATTCACGGCGAGGACACCTTGTTCGCGACAGAGGCGATCAAACGCGGCTGCACTGTGATGAAGTGCTGGAATATCAATCTCAAGGAGTTGGTGGGCGAGCGCGATAGTTACTTTGGTGGTGGTCGTTCCACCGCTATGCGAGAGGCGCACGTCCGTATCGCTGAGATGTACAAGGGTGATGGGCTTCGAATGCGTAAGCCAGACGATCAAAGTAGCAAGACGTTGGAACGCAAGGAATTCTACGCCAACTGCTGGAAGGCCCGGCCCACAAAGTGGACCACGCCCAAACCGTGAAGAAGCAGGGGGCTTGATCGACATAGGCCCCCCCAGAGTTCACAGCGCGCCGTCAGTGGCATGACTATATTGTTTTTCCCGCTGTTCGGCTCAATGATTCTGCCCGCTGCTCTCGCGGCACGCGCATATACGGAGATTGGCCGCGTGCCCCGGAACGAGAGATCGCGTTCAAAGCCAATTGCGAGGCCCGCGCTGACCTCTTGAGCTCTTCTAGACTCACATAACCCAGCTCGGGCTCGCCGACGCCAAGATCACAGAGCCCGAAGAGGGTGTCACCGTCGGCATCAAGCTCGCAGGGCAACCAGGTCGCCGGCCCCATGGGATTAAACAGCTTGACCACGGGAGAGTGATCCCGGTCTCGCTGTCGGCCGTTAGATAGGAGCAGTTTCCGGGTTGCGGCATCAATCAGGGACAGCATGCGTATCCTCCTACTGCAAGGAGCGAGACGTGCAGCCAGGAGCACCAAAGGGCGAGCATCTCGACGAGGAGCCCCGCCCGGGCGAAACATCATAAAATGTTGATTAAGTGATTTAGAGCGCTAAGACGCTGTGCTCATTGAGCGTTATGGATCGACATTGCTATGTTGTTATTAGACCGAGTTTATATTTCATATGCACTATGCAATAAATTCGAATTCGATTAACTGATGTTTCTGCCCACCTGAATTGAAATTAAACTTAGAAATAAAAATGGCCGCGGCCGTCTATAATGGGTGGAATGCTGACGTTCCGCTGCGGGGCAGATCCTGTGGCGAAACGGACCTCGCAGCCGGAGCCATTCACAACCGTTCCAGATAGTTGGAAAGGTCGACCCTGAGTGAACCCCACAAGCCAGGACTATCGCTCGCAGAGCCGAAGAAATCCTGAGTTGGACCCGGCGTTCGCCCGCCGCGTTGGCCATTATGGTCGCTCACATCAACCGAACGGCTCGAGTGGTCAGGTCTGCCAAACAGACATTGAGCCAAGAACGGCGAACACGAGGCGTGAAACGATGTCAGGGAACCGGCGACTTTTCGAGGACGGGTTACATCTGCTCCACGAAGCGCATCGGCAGGGGGCGGCACAGGCGGCACGCAACGACAAGACGTCGACGCTGCCAAAGCTCAAACAGATGCTGGAGGCGGGATCCAAGCAGAACATCGTTCAGCAGAAGCGGTTGGACGAAGTATTTGATCTAATCGGCATCAGGCCCGATCCCAAAAAAGATCCAGCCATGCAGGGCATCTGCGATCTCAACGAAGCAGAAATAGCCAAGCACAGGAACGCCGTCGACCGCGATCTCATCAACATTGAGTACGGTCAAGTTGCGGCGCATTTCTACATCGCCCGGTATGGGACGCTACGTAGTGCTGCGCACGCGCTCGGGCACGCCAAAGCCGCCAAGCTTTTAGATCGTACGCTTGTCGAGACCCGCGCGATCGATC
>NZ_FOTK01000057.1 GCF_900114535.1 Methylobacterium pseudosasicola
CCTCCTGCAAGATCAGCTTGTCCAGTGTTAAGTCGGCAATAGCTTTCCTGAGACGTTGGTTCTCCGTCTCAAGATCCTTCATCCGCTTCACTTGATCCGACTTCAGGCTGCCGTACTCCTTGCGCCAGCGATAGTACGTCACCTCGGTCACGCCGATCGCCCTGATCGACGCGGCAACGCTCTGTCCTTGTGAGACCAGCACGTCGACCTGACGCAGCTTGCTCACGATCTCCTCGGGCTTGGGTCGTTGGGCCATCGGTTCCGTCCTCTGTCGGCTCAAAAGCCATACTTCAGGGCGGACCACTCCCAAGGGGGCCGGTCAGTCGTAAGAGATAAGCTGTCGAAGCCCGCGCAAAAGATCTAAGTCGGTCTGATCATCGAAGCCTGCGACCCACGTTGCCATCGAAAGGATGCCATGCTGCCGCAGGAGGCGAATGGCCTCGCGGTCACTGGCTATTGCGCCACCCTTCCGGATCAGTTTCAGTGTCGCCTCATCGGTATTTTCCATACCCATGAGGAAGCGTTCGAAACCGGCCCTCTTATAGAGATGGAGAATGTCGGCATCGCGTACGATGTCGTCGGCGCGGGTAGAGCCTACCAAAGTGATAGAGATATTTTCTTTTATTAGGGCTTCGAGGAAGGCACGCCAGGGCTTGCGACCGGCGCTTGGATTTTCATCGGCAAAATTAAAAACCTCGACACCATATTCACGATGCAGGCGCGCTATTTCTTTCGCAAGCCGCACAGGGTCGCGATGACGCCAACGCGTCCAGAAGCCACGTTGACCACAGTAGTTGCATAGATGCGGACAGCCGCGAGAAAACTGAATTACAACGGCGCGCTTGCCACCCCAATAGCTATAATTCGCATGGTCTATGAGCTCCCATCCGATCCGATAAGCGTCAAGGTCGGTGATGACGCTTGCAGCACGGGTCGCGACAGGCTCACCGTCGCGGATGTACGCGATTCCATCGATGTCATGCAAAGCATGACCTAGATGAATAGCTCTTACGAGGCGTCTTATAGTCTCTTCGCCTTCTCCTCGTACAATTGCACGCACATGTGGCTCGCGCGCGAGGATCTCTCGCCAAAAATAGGTCGGATGAACGCCGCCGTAGATGATCGCGACATCGGGCAGAGCTTGAGCAACGATCGCGGAAACTTGAGCGATAATAGGGTGACCCGACGACGAACCCGAATGACCGAACAAGACCGCGTCTGGTCTCCGCGCAATAATCGTCGCGGTGAGGTCCTCCAGAGCCATCGGACCCAGCTCCGCATCGATCAACTCGACAGCGTGGCCGTCATCAATCAGTGGGCCACCTACGCAGAGCAGGCCTAATGGAGGTAGCTGCTCCTTGGGGATGCGGCTGCCGATGGCCGGATGTGGCACGTTTGCCAGGACAATCTTCAAGCTTGGGCCCTTCGGCAAACTCTGTCGATCGACCATTGGCGATGCATCGGAAATAAAGGGCAAACGGTCCGCAACACGCACCTCTCAGCCCTGTCATAGGGTGGGGGGCGAGCGGCTGCTTTCGGGATTTTCCACAAGCCTAATGAGCGACCGGGATGGGTCGGTAGCCGAATGGCGGCTCAGGGTGGTTTCCTGCCCGTCCGCTTCCGGAAGGCGGATGCATTGAAGCAGACATAGCTGCGGGGACCGCTCCCGACCCGTTGCAGCCCCTCGAAAGGTCCGCTTTCAGGCTGGTCGGTGAAACCGAGACTGCTGCTGGGTCGGGTGGATCGCCGACCGGCAGGTCCGAGGCCACGAACGCGAAAGGCTGCAGCGTGGCGGTCAGATCGCCTATCCCGCGGCACGGGCCCGCGTCAGCAAGACCAGCAGAACATGATCGACGAGACTGATCAGACGTTCTCGCGGGACCGATACGCCAGCTGGTCCGGCGTTATGGGCCAGGAGCGCGACGGCCGTGTCGCTCAAGGCGTCGAGTTCCGCCTCCGACAAGGGCGCGTGTCCCGCGTCGGCAGCGCGCCGGGCGAGGTTGTCCAGCTCGGCCCGAACGAACAGTCTGAAGCGCTCGGACAGGGTCCGATAAAGGTCGGGATGCGACCGCGCCATCTCCATCGTCGCTGTGACGATCTCGGGACGGTCGTCGCAATGGCCGGCCTGCACCATCAATGCGAGAAGATCGTCGCGCAGCGACGTGCCGGGATAGCACGGCGTCGCCATTGGGCTCAGTGTGGCGACGGCGTCGGCCACGAGATCCGCCTTCGCCGTCCAACGCCGATACAGCGTCGCCTTTGACACCCCCGCTCGTGCGGCCACGTCGGTCATCGTCAGGCCGTGGTACCCCTTCTCGCCGAGCAGCCCGAGGGCTGCCCCGATGATGAGATCGTCGCGGCTCCTGTCTTGGGCACGCCCACGGTCGGCCGGCGGCAGGCGACGCTGATGACTGTGAGCCTGATCGTCCATGGCGTTCATATGGATCCAGCTATACGAAAATACACCGTACCGAAACCATTGCGTTTCGTAATGGGCGGTCCCATCCTTCGGTCGGCACTACCCCGGCGCAGAGCGCGCGGACACGCCCCGAAAGGTTTTTTATGTCAAATACCGCTGTCCGCCCCATCCTCGTGGCCGGTGCCACCGGCAAGCAAGGTGGTTCCGTCGTCCGCGCGTTGTTGCAGGCTGGGCGCCCCGTCCGTGCCCTGACGCGCGATCCCGCTTCGGCCGCGGGACAGGCCCTGGCGGCGCACGGCGTGGAGGTCGTGAAGGGCGACTTCAACGATCCCGCCAGTCTCGATACCGCGATGGCCGGGATCGGGGGCGTCTTCTCGGTGCAGATGGGATCGCATCCCGGAGACCCGGAGACCGAGATCGTGACCGGTAGAGCGCTGATCGAAGCAGCTCATCGCGCAGGGGTGGACACCGTCGTCCACACCTCCGTCGCCAGGGCGGGCGATCAGAAGAATTTCGTCGGCTGGGATGAGGGACGCTGGGAGCCGCTGTACTGGAACAACAAGTCGGCAGTGAACGACATGGTCAAGACGCAGGGCTTCCGCCATTGGACGATCCTGAAGCCAGCCATGATCATGGAGGACATCGTGCCGCCGATGGCGGATGTCATGTATCCCTCGCTCCGCGAACGTGGCCGGTTCGAGACCGCGATCGCTGCGGACACCGGCATGGACTGGATCGCGGCGCAGGACATCGGCGCGTTCGCAGCGGCGGCCTTCGCCGATCCGGAGCGCTTCCACGGTCACGAGATCGACCTCGCAGCGGAAATCTTCACGATGCCCGAGGTCGCCGCCAAGATCACAGAGGCCACGGGGAAGCCGGTTTCAGCCGTCACCTTGTCGAAAGAAGAGGTGCTCGCGTCGTCGCCTTATGGTGAGCTGGGCTACAAGCACGAGTCCTGGAACAACGTCGAGGGCTACAAGGTCGACCTCGATGCCGTCCGTAGCTGGGGCGTGCCGCTGACCACGCTCGACCAGTTCATTCAGCAGAACCGCGACAAGTTCGTCCTCGGCTGAGCGCTCGCGCAGTCCTGACCGACCCTTGGAGGTCAGGTCCGGCGTGTCCGCTTCGGGGGGAGCGGGGGCAGCCAGGACCGATGACCTACACGGGTCGGGGCCGATCCGTCCGCTCCCCCCAATCGAGTGGACGGTCGATACTGAATGTCGACGCTGGACGCGATCATTCAGACTTGAATGACGCGGATGTTGTTGGTGTTGCCGACCGTATGGAACGGGATGCCGGCAGCTGCCACGATCATGTCGTTCGGCTTGGCAAAGCCCTCGTCGCGCGCGTGCCGCGCGGCATTCTCCGTCATCTCCTCGTAGGAATCGACATCGTCCGTTTGGACGCTGTGCGTACCCCAGAGTAGGCTCAGGCGCCGCGAGGTCTCCCGGCTCGGGGTAAGGGCCAGGATCGGCACAGCCGGACGCTTGCGCGCCACCCGTGCGGCGGTCGTACCGCTCGTGGTGTAGGCAACGATGGCACGGGCCTGCACCCCCTCGGCGAGCACCGCCGTCGCCGTGGCGACGGCGTGGGGCGGCGTTTCCTCTTCGGCAGGTTGCGAGGCGGCGATGATCGAGCGGTAGAGCTTATGCCCCTCCACACTGCGGATGATGCGGTCCATCGTCGAGACGGCCTCGACAGGATAGAGGCCCGTGGCGGATTCCGCCGATAGCATCACCGCGTCGGCGCCGTCATAGATTGCCGTCGCGACGTCGGAGGCCTCGGCCCGCGTGGGGGCCGGCGCGCCGACCATGGAGTCGAGCATCTGGGTCGCCACCACCACGGGCTTCACCGCGAGGCGGCAGGCTCGGATGAGCTCTTTCTGGCGACCGGGTACGTCCTCGTGCGGGATCTCGACGCCGAGGTCGCCGCGCGCCACCATCACGGCATCCGACAGGCGGATGATGTCGTCGATGCGCTCAAGGGCCTGGGGCTTCTCGATCTTCGACATGATGCCGGCTCGGTCGCCGATGAGGCCGCGCGCCTCGATCACGTCGGAGGGCTTCTGTACGAAGGAGAGCGCCACCCAATCCACCCCGAGTTCGAGCCCGAAGGCGAGGTCGGCCCGGTCCTTGGCGGTGAGCGGCGAGAGGTCGAGGAGCGTGCCGGGCAGGTTCACGCCCTTGCGGTTTGAGATTGGACCACCGGTGACGACCTCGGCGGTGATTGCGCCGTCCTCGACGCCGCCGACGCGGACGCGGATGCGCCCGTCATCGATGAGGAGGTCCTGGCCGGGGATAACGGCCTCGAAGATCTCGGGGTGCTGCAGCGGGATCGCCTGTTTGTCGCCCTCGCCCCCCTCCAACACGAAGCGCACGGTCTCGCCGGCGACGAGGTCGAGGCGTCCGCCCGCCAGCGTGCCGACGCGGATCTTGGGCCCTTGCAGATCCTGCAGGATGCCGATGGGCCGGCCGGCATCCGCCTCCAGCGAGCGGACCGCTGCATGGACCTTCGCGTGGTCGTCCTGCGTACCGTGGCTGAAGTTGAGGCGGAAGGTGTCGACCCCGGCCAGGAAAAGCAGGCGCAGCATCTCGGGCGACGCGCTGGCGGGGCCGACGGTGGCGACGATCTTGGCGTGACGGAAGCGGCGCATGGACGTCTCGGCCGCGGGCGACCGCCTTCTCGGAACGGGGGTCGGACAGTCGGATCGCGCGGACATCCTCGCGATCAGGGTCCCCCGGGGCAACGTCCCGGGGGACCCGCAGGGCACGAGGGTGCCTGCGGGTCGCTTCGGGGCCTTGCGCCGACCCTACTCGTTGTCGCCGTTGATGGCGGCGATCACCGCATCCGTCACCTGACGGGTGGTCGCGTTGCCGCCAAGGTCGGGTGTGTGCAGGCTTGGGTCGGCGGTGACCCGCTCCACCGCGCGCATCAGCCGGTCGGCCGCCGGCTTCTCGCCGAGGTGCTCCAGCATCTGGCACGCGGTCCAGAACGTCGCGATCGGATTGGCGATGCCCTTGCCGGTGATGTCGAAGGCCGAGCCGTGGATCGGCTCGAACATCGACGGATAGGTGCGCTCCGGGTTGAGGTTGGCGGTCGGCGCGATGCCGAGCGAGCCGGCGAGCGCGGCGGCCAAATCCGAGAGGATGTCGGCGTGCAGGTTGGTGGCGACGATGGTGTCCAGGGTCTGGGGCTTCATCGTCATGCGCATGGTCATGGCGTCGACCAGCATCTTGTCCCAGGTCACGTCAGGGAAGTCGGCTGCGACCTCCGCGGCGATCTCGTCCCACATCACCATGGCGTGGCGCTGGGCGTTCGACTTCGTCACGACGGTGAGGAGCTTGCGCGGACGCGACTGAGCGAGCTTGAAGGCGAACCGGATGATCCGGTCGACGCCCGAGCGGGTCATCATCGAGACATCGGTGGCCACCTCGTTGGGGTGGCCCTGGTGCACGCGACCGCCGACGCCGGCATATTCGCCCTCGGAGTTCTCGCGCACGATCACCCAGTCGAGCTCCGGCCCGGAGACGTGGCGCAGGGGGCTGGTGATGCCGGGCAGAATGCGGGTCGGACGGACGTTGGCGTACTGGTCGAAGGGCTGGCAGATGGCGAGGCGCAGGCCCCAGAGCGTGATGTGGTCCGGGACATCTGGAGCGCCGACCGCCCCGAAGAAGATCGCGTCGTGGTTGCGGATCTGGTCGCGCCCGTCGGCGGGCATCATCACACCGTGCTTCTTGTAGTAGTCCGAGCCCCAGTCGAAGTGGTCGAACTTGAAGGAGAACGAGCCGTTCTTCTCGGCCAGGACGTCGAGCACCTCGATACCGGCGGCGATGACTTCGACGCCGATTCCGTCGGCGGGGATGGCGGCAATGTTGTAGGTCTTCATGGGATCTGTCCTTCGACGTGGGAAATCAGTGCGCCGTGGTGGCGCGGGTGTGTTCAGCGCGCCGCCCGGAGCGGGCGACGAGAAGGGTGACGACGGCCGAGATGACGAGGAGGGTCGCCACGAAGATCAGGCCGCCGGTGAAGCTCCCGGTCCGGTCCTTGATCCAGCCGATCACCCAGGGCCCAGCGAAACCGCCGAGATTGCCGATGGAATTAATGGTGGCGATGCCCACCGCCGCGGCTGAACCGGACAGGAACATCGTCGGCATGGCCCAGAGCGGCGGCTTGGCCGCGCTGATCCCGATGTTGACGAGGCTGAGCGCGGCGATGACGGCGATCACCGAAGAGGCGCCACCGGCCAGCATCAGGCCGGCGGCTGCCACGAGGCAGGCGATGAACACGTGCCAGGTGCGCTCGCCGGTCTTGTCGGAATGGCGGGCCCACAGGATCATGGCGATGACGGCCAACGTCGGCGGCACGGCGTTGAGCAAGCCGACCTCCATCGTCGACAGACCGAACCCCTTGATGATCTGTGGTGACCAGATGCCGAGGGTGTAGAGGCCCGCCGAAGTGCCGAAGTAGACGAGGGCGAGGGCGAGCACCCGGGGATCGGCGAGGCCGCTCATCAGGCTGTGCTTGGCCGCCACCTGCTTAGAGGCACGCTCGGCGTTCATCTCGGCGACGAGCCAGCCGCGCTGGCCGTCGGTGAGCCACTTCGCCTTCTCTGGCCGGTCCGTCATGTAGAACAGCACGACGACGCCGAGGATGACCGCGGGAATCGCCTCGATGATGAACATCCATTGCCATCCGTGCAGTCCCAGGATGCCGTCCATCGCAAGGAGCGCGCTCGACAGCGGCGAGCCGAGCATCACCGAGACGGGAGCGGCCGCCATGAACAGCGAGACGACGCCGGCGCGGTAGCGGACAGGGAACCAGTAGCTCAGGTAGAGGATGATGCCGGGAAAGAAGCCGGCCTCCGCCGCGCCCAATAGAAATCGCATGACGTAGAAGCTGGTCTCGCCCGTGATGAAGGCGAAGCCTCCCGAGATCAGCCCCCAGGTGATCATCACGCGGGCGATCCAGATTCGGGCGCCGACCTTGTCGAGGATGATGTTCGAGGGCACCTCGAACAGGAAGTAGCCGACGAAGAACACGCCCGCTCCGAACCCGAACACGGACGAGGAGAAGCCGAGATCCTTGTTCATCGTCAGCGCGGCGAAGCCGATGTTCACGCGGTCGATGAAGGCGATGAAGTAGAGCAAGCAGATAAAGGGGACCAGGCGCCATGCGACTTTGCGCATGGTCGCCTGCTCAAGCGAGCGATCCATCGTTTCCTCCTGGGAAGCACCTGCAAGCGAATCAGTCTTAAGTGCCAACTTCCATGCAAGGTGGAATTAGGTAAGATATTCCGGTTTGCGCTGTCAATCCTCCATTGCAGCTTCCATGGAAGCTGGTAGATCGGCAGCATAAGTGGGGTTGCAAATGACTCGGATGCGCGTTGAGAAGCTGGACGAGGCGGATCGGCGCCCGTCCCTCGTCGATGACGCCTACGCGGCGATGAAGGAGGAGATCCGAGAGTCGCGCTTCCCGCCCGGGTATCAGGCGTCCGAGCAGGAAATTGCGCTGCGCCTTGGCATGAGCCGCACGCCCGTCCACGAAGCGGCCATTCGCCTTCAGGAAGACGGCCTCGTCCGGATCCTACCCCGAAAGGGCATCATCATCTGCGCGTTAGCGCCAGCGGACATGCGGGAGATCTACGACGTCGTCATCGCCATTGAGGGACGCGCGGCGGCACTGCTTGCGGAGATGCCGGAGGCCGAACGCGGGGTTGCGGCGACGGAACTCGCCGCGCACACGACCATCATGGCGGCGGCACGGGAGGCCGGTGACCTTGCAGGCTGGGGCCATGCGGACGAGTGCTTCCATCGCACCCTCGTCGAGCGAGCCGGGAACGGCCGCATGATCCGGATCAATCAGACGATCACCGACCAAGCGCACCGCGCTCGTATGCTGACGCTCAAGCTTCGGCGTGAGCTGGGTGCTTCAGTGGCGGAGCATGAGCAGATCATCCAGGCGATCCGCATAGGCAATGCCGCGTCAGCGCAGGAACAGGCCTACCGCCATCGCTCGCGTGCACGGGATGAGCTTCTTCCGCTGCTGGAAAGCTTCGGCCTGAAACATCTGTAGGCAAGGCGTAGAGGCCCTCGGCGTCCGCTTTGAGGCGAAGGGTCAGGGTCCGCTCCCCACCCATTGCAGAAGATCGCAACGTCTGCTTGCAGGCTGCTCGGAGAGGCGAAAACCTACGACTGGGACGGGAGGTGGTCCGCCCCCAAGCGGTCACGCATCGAAGCTGACATTATCGTCCAACTTCACCAAATCATGTTTCCAGAAGTATCGGAGCGAAGCAGTCAAAATAATGCCGGGACATTTAATCAATTATTTCCAATGCTCTAGCTAAGATATTATGTGGTATTTGCACCCCAAGTTCGCGAGCAGTGTTCATATTAAGCGCCATTTCGTAATCTGAAGACTGGTATATAGGCAAATCGCCCGGGGAAACTCCATGCAAAATTCTATCGACGTAATCAGCGGCGACCAATGGAAACTTATCTCTATTAGGGCCGTACGATATCAGCCCACCAACTTTTACGAAGGCTATTATTTCGTAAATTGATATTATTTGATGGCGAATTGATGAGTTTACAATTGATTTAGCGTTATTTACCGTCAGAGGATTAGAAGGAACCAGAACGACTTGCGACCTGTCCGCCGACAGCATTCGATATAATTCTTCGATTTCGTCCGGATTTCGGACTGAAAGCTTTTTGAATTTTAGGCCGTATCTCTCGGCGGCAAGCGCTGCCGTATCGACATAAGATCGCTGCATTAGTGCTGCTGGAGTTAAAGGCTCCAAAAATACCATTGCGGTCGCGTTTGGAAGAAGTTCTTTTATTAATTCGGCTCTCTTGAATATGAGATCCGCAGACAACATTTGATTGCCGGTCACATTCCGACCGGGTTTATTGATACTGTCTATTAGATCAGCGCCTTCGAGACTGCCTGCCGACAAAGACACGATAGCGGATTTTTCTTTCAGGCGCTTCAACTTAACAATTATCCCAGTCGTTTCCGCCACTATAACATCGGGTTTCTGCGAAATCGCTTCTTCGATCGCCGCATCTATATCGTCATTCTTGTCTCCTGCGAAACTCCATAGAATATCTATATTCTTTCCTTCAGTCCAACCTTTTGCTAGTAGAGCTGCTCGAAAGGGTTCCACGCGAGATGCGTCTGCAGTCGACGTCTTGCTAGTAACCCAAGCAATACGACGCTTTTGCGCTTGGGCGACAGCTTTCGATAAGATTGAACCACTCAGAAAGACGCCAACAAATGCTCTTCGGCTCAGACCGAGATTTTTATGAAGACGTTTCATACCAAGCGACCCATTCTACTGCAGTTAATTCACAAGTGATTGCACTAATCATGGATAGTGCTTCTCAATTTTCGTCCAATGCGATGCAGTATACGTAGGTTTTGTAGTCGATGGTAGCCCATCCTTGTCATGAGGTATTATCAGTCCGGGCTACCGCGCGCCAATCAGAATGATAGCCGATTTACGGCAACTTTCAGCAGCAATTTGGTGATTTCAGCGTAGCTGCTACGGATCGGAGACGGAACTTCCGCTTCCGGATAGAAGGCCAGGGTTCGCTCCCCACCCTTTGCAGAAGGCCGAAAGGTCCGCTTCCAGGCAGTCCGGTGGGCTGGCTTCGGCTGCAGCTGGCTGCAAGCTGTCCCTTCGCTTTCGGCAGCGAAATATAAGAAGCGGACCTTCAGCAAGCCCCTGTTTGGTAGGCAGCATGCCGCGTAGCATTGTATCGGATGATGCTGAGCGACCACCAGGAGCGTGTATGAAGGAAATCTTACTATTTAATACTTCGCAACCACCGACTTCACCTCCGCGGCTGCCTTGGGCGGCGCCACCCAGATCGGGGCAGAAATGGTCAGGTAAGTCGCGGTACCTTGAAACCGGTTCTTGACGTCGAGTTCGCGATAGACCCGGACGCCCGTCGAGATCGGGATCTCGCCAGCGTGAAGGGTGTAATTTATCTGGCCGCCTAGCGATAGGACTCGTCCCTTGAAGGGGCCGATCCTGTCGCCTGAGCCGCTGTCCGCCGTAAGCTGATCGTAGAAGTAGCCAACAAGGCCCACCGACAAATCCTTGCTCAGGTACTTCGATGCTGACCACTCCAGGTGAAATTCGGTGCCGGTCAGGTACCGTGTCGCAGGATTGATCCAGTTGAACGTGATGCCGGGCGCGATCGAGAGTTCATAACCAAGGACCGGATCGAGGTAGGTGAGCGCGCCGCTCAAATCGAGCGCAGGTCGATTGAGCGCAATGTTGGACAACTGTCCATTTTCGAACGAACCGGAGGGGACAACGCCGAGCGCCGTCGCGGTCCAGTGGAAATTGCCGGAATGCCAGCCCACGAACGATGATAGATATATATCGCCGACGTTGAAGATAGCGTCCTGCTCGCGTCCAGCGATGATGCGGTCGATGCGCGGCGAAGACAGCACAGCCCCGGCTGCGACGTCGGGCGTCCCGAACGGAATGGTGATGGCAAAGCCGAGATTGCCACCCAGGATCTCGACCGGTGTGATCCAGATCGGCGACGCGAACTCCGCGTTCAAGTTGATCTTGACGTTCGCAGCTACGACACCGCCGCCTTGGAACACACGGTTTCCTCCAAGATCGCCTTGATAGAAGTAGGTCTCGCTCTCGAAATAGAAGCCGGGCGGGGGAATCACCCCGGCCAGCGGGCCGCGCGTGCCGAGCACGTAGATGCCCTGCGCATATTCAGCTGCTTGGACTCGCTCGGTTGCGACACAGGCAAAGGCGCCTAGCAAAGCTGCCGCAGCACATTGGCTTACCATTCCGACGTTTCGCATCGCGTCAGCTCCCAATATTCGAATTGAGTCGCTTGATTTTGAAGCAAAACTGACATAGCCTACAATCGCTATCAAGCGTTCGTTCGCAGCGTCTGCGGTTACGTACTAGAATATGATGTAAATTTGAGACACAGACTGTGATGAAAACGGTCCTACGCTATAATATTCGGTATGTCTTGTAGTAGTATAGCAGCAGATAAGAACGTTACAAAAATCAGTGTCAGGACTATTTTGTCGAGTTCATTGACGCGATTTTAATTAACTTGTCGCGGGTTCGTGCTAAATAAGTCGCATCTGTCCACTCTGATTAGTCCGCAGACCAAATCTATCCAACGTTGGCATTGGCTTCGGCGGGGCGCGCTTGGCAGCTGTAGGGTCCAAGGATCTCAGGCGCGGCTTTCGAATTCGCAATAATCATCGTGGGTACCAGAGCGATCTGATCGTCCTACCGATTTGTCGAACGCTTTCTGCAGCATCGTACCCTGGATAGGCAGCAGATGTTGAAGATATCATACTCTATGTTGTGGCTATTTCTTGCTGCAACGGCCGTAAAAGCTGAGGAGGTGCCGCGCTTCAACATCAAGGCGGTCTGTGGTGAGGCGCCTTCACTCGGTCAGAGCGTCCAGACTACCGATAAGGGCTGCATACACGACGAGACGCTGGCTCGCACACAGCTTGAACAGCAATGGCCGGGCTTCAAAGAGAACCGTCGAAGCGAATGCGTTCAGGAAGTGAGTATCGGTGGGCCACCAAGCTATGTTGCTTTATTGACCTGCCTGCAGATGTAATATCATTATATAAATTTTATAACTCGATCTTTCTCCCGGCCCGCTGCATCAGTGCGGTGGTCGCCGCGTTAGTGTGTAATAGATATGACTTCATGAGCTAAGTTTAGGAATGAGAGATGTCAGACGCTACTTCCTTCGCGTTTGGGCGACTCAGTCCAGAGCTATCGCACAAGATGCATGGGATGATGCGGATCCCGAGCGGAACGTTCCGTATGGGGTCGGATAGCCATTATCCTGAAGAAGCGCCCGCACACCTCGTTAGCGTAGACGGCTTCTGGATCGACGAGGCACCCGTCACCAACAGGAGCTTCAAGGCGTTCGTTCGCGCGACCGGATATCGAACAGTAGCGGAAAGCCTTCCGGAGCCGAAGGACTATCCGGGAGCGCGGCCGAACATGCTCTACGCCGGCTCGCTCACCTTCTATCCGCCGCGTGAGCCCGGCGACAGGCGCGACTGGACTCGATGGTGGACTTTTCTGCGGGGTGCGAACTGGCGGCATCCCTACGGTCCCGGCAGTTCAATCAAGGGCCTCGACGATCATCCGGTCGTGCACGTCGCGCTACGCGACGCCGAGGCTTACTCTGCGTGGGCCGGTAAAGCTCTGCCGACCGAGGCCGCATGGGAGTTCGCGGCCCGCGGCGGACTCGATGGTGCCGAGTACGCTTGGGGCGAAGAATTTACGCCTGCCGGGCGCCTGATGGCCAACACGTGGCAAGGCGATTTCCCACACCTCAATACCGCCCCGGACGCCTCCAAGCGCACGACGCCGGTCGGCTCGTTCCCCCCGAACGGCTACGGTCTCGTCGACATGATCGGCAATGTCTGGGAGTGGACGTCCGATTGGTACGGGCCGACGCATCCGGTTGATGCCTCGAAGGCCTGTTGCATTCCTCGGAATCCCCATGGCGGGCGCGAGGAGGAGAGCTTCGACCCCCGCAATCCGCAGGTTCCAATCCCCTGCAAGGTCGTGAAGGGCGGCTCCCACCTATGCGCGCCGAACTACTGCCGCCGCTATCGGCCGGCGGCGCGGCACGCCCAGCCCGTCGATACCTCCATGAGCCATGTCGGCTTCAGGTGTGTCCTGAGAGAGGGGCTTCAGTCATGACGCACGATGACGCGCACCAAGCGGATCGAACGAACTCCGCGCCAGAAAGCTTACTCAGTCGTCGCAACATGCTCTTGGCGGGCACTTCGCTCTTGGCGGCCGCCGGACTGACATTGAAAGCAACAGAGACCGCTCACGCTCAGCAGCTGACAACGTCGGCGGGGCAGAAGCCAAACATCATCGTCATCATGGGCGACGACATCGGCATCTGGAACATCGGAGCCTATCATCGTGGCATGATGGCGGGACGGACGCCGCACCTCGACCGGCTGGCCTCCGAGGGCATGCTGTTTACCGACTACTACGCCGAGGCGAGCTGCACGGCCGGGCGCGCGGCCTTCATCACCGGCGAGTTGCCGATCCGGACCGGCATGACCACGGTTGGCCAAGCCGGCGCCTCCGTCGGATTGCCCGCCGAGGCTGTAACCATCGCCACCGTGTTGAAGGGGATGGGCTACGCGACTGGGCAATTCGGCAAGAACCACCTCGGGGATAAGAACGAGTTCCTGCCCACCGTGCACGGCTTCGACGAGTTCTTTGGTTACCTCTACCATCTCGACGCGATGGAAGACCCAGCCCACCCCGGCTACCCGCAAGAGCTGCTGGGTCAGGTCGGTCCGCGCAACATGATTCATTCCTGGGCGACGAACGTGGTGGATTCCACCGACGATCCGCGCTGGGGCGTCGTCGGCAAGCAGAGGATCGAGGATGCCGGACCCCTCTATCCCAAGCGGATGGAGACGGTGGACGACGAGATCCGCGACTTGGCGCTCGGCTTCATCGACCGGGCCAAGGCCGACGGCAAGCCCTTCTTCGTGTGGCTCAATCCGACCCGGATGCACGTCACCACCCACCTGTCACCGCAATATCAAGCCCTGCGCAACTCGAAGAACGGCTGGACCATCCATGAGGCCGGCATGGCGCAGCTCGACGACGTCGTCGGGGCGGTGATGAAGAAGCTGGCCGACCTGGGTGTGGACGACAACACCCTCGTCGTCTTCACCACCGACAACGGCACCGAGGTTTTTACTTGGCCGGATGGCGGACAAACACCGTTCGCGCAGTCGAAGGGCACCGTTATGGAGGGTGGCTTCCGGGCGCCGGCGATGATTCGGTGGCCCGGCAAAGTGCCCGCCGGGCAGGTCCAGAACGGCGTCATTTCCGGCCTCGACTGGTTCCCGACCTTGGTCGCTGCAGCCGGCAACGCCGACATTGGTGAAGAACTGAAACGAGGCAAGAAGATTGGCGACGAGAATTATAAGGTACATCTTGACGGCTATAATCAGATGGATCTGATCACCGGGAAGGGGCCGTCGAAGCGTAATGAGATCTGGTACTTCGGCGAGAGTGAACTTGGAGCGGTGCGGATTGGGGATTATAAATATCGTTTTATCGATCAACCCGCAGGTTGGCTTGGGGACAAGACCAAACCGGATGTGCCATACATTACGAATCTTCGGCTTGACCCGTTTGAGCGTACAGGCTGGCCCGACAGTGGCACGAAGATCGGCACACAAAATTACATGAACTGGTTTCTATATGAGTTCTGGCGCTTCACCTTCGTGCAGCAGGAGGTGGAGAAGCTTGCTATGACGGCCGTTGAGTTCCCGCCGATGCAGAAGGGCGCGAGCTTCAACTTGGAAGCGGTCAAGGCGAAGATCCAAGCAGCCAGGGCGGCGATGGCGAAGTGATGACGAATCACCTCCCAAAGCCGAAACGGCCGGACGGCTGACGAATGACCGCTTTCGAGATGCGGCGCGAGCGCTTCGGGCGGCCGGGTTGGGTCGGTAGGAGGCCGTCCGCTTTTTCCGGCGGGCCTTCTCCAAAGCGGCTGTTCCGTTTTCGGCCACTTCCGGCCTTGCTGGCTGGCGCGACTGAACGGCTAGGTTGGGTGGAAAACGGCCCGTCCGCTTTACAGTCGATGGAACTGTGAAGCGGACGCTCGGCTCCGGCAGATAGAGGGTCCACCCACGCCCGGGATTACGCGGCGCGAATTATGACTTTGTAACATTCACCCATTGCTATCGCGTGCTCACAATAATTCACAGGCCTAGGGCCACACCTTGAAAGTGAGTGAAAGCAAAGTCGATTTTCCGGCTACCTTCCGCGCTTTTAGATCGGCTTTCCACAACTGTTAAATAGAGCCAGTCCGCGCAACGCGCTTAAGCGCAGGATGATATTTGGAGACAGAATAAGCGAAGCTTCCAAGTGGCCGGCCAGCTGGTGTTTATCACCTCATAATCTTGGCTGCGGCTGACCGTCCAGAAGTGCAACCGGGCCCCGCAACAGTGTAAGTTGCAGGGCCTCGCGATCAGGAGGCTAAATTGCAGAAGGCATTGCTGCCTCCGGCACCGACTTCCGGTCCAACACCGAGACGAGGAATGCCGTCAGGAATGCCAAAGGCATCGTCACGATCGTGGGCGGATCGATCGGAAAGATCGGTGAGGCATTTCCGAGCACCTTCACCCAGACCGGCGGCCCCAGGACCGTCAGCGTCAGCGCCAGGACGAGGCCGGTCACGCCGCCTGCGAGGGCCCCACGCGTCGTCAGGCCGTTCCAGTACAGGGCCAGGATCAACAGCGGCAGAGTCGAGGCACAGCTCACCGCGTAGGCGAGGCTGATCATGTAGGCCACATTCTGCGTTTGGAAGGCGATGCCGAGCAGAACCGACAGAATGCCGAGCCCGACCGTCGCCATGCGCGACACCCGGATCTCGCTCCGCTCCGTCGCCCGGCCCCGGCCGATGATGCGGGCATAGAGATCGTGGGAGACCGCCGAGGCGCCGGTCAGGGTCAGCCCCGCCACCACCGCAAGGATCGTGGCGAAGGCCACCGCCGAGACGAGGCCCATGAGCGTATCGCCGCCGAGCGCGTGAGCGAGGTGGATCGTCGCCATGTTGCCGCCGCCGCGGATCGCACCCTTCGCGTCGAGGTAGGCCGGATCGCCCGCGACGATCGCCAACGCCCCGAAGCCGAGGACGAAGATCAGGGCGAAGAACCCGCTCTGGCACATCACCGCCCAGAACACCGAGACACGGGCGGCGCGGGCATCCGGCACGGTGAAGAAGCGCATCAGCACATGCGGAAGGCCTGAGGTGCCGAGCATCAGGGTCATGCCCAGCGAGACCGACTGCCAGACGCTGCCCGAATAGACCTGGGGCATCATGATCGCCTCGTGGCGCGGATGCACGGCGAGCGCCTTGGCCACCAGAGCGTTATAGTCGAAGCCGAACCTCGCCAGCACGAGGAGCGAGATTGCGAAGCCTGCGGTAAGTAGCAGCATCGCCTTGATGATCTGCACCCAGGTCGTTGCGACCATCCCGCCGAACATGACGTAGCAGATCATCAGCGCGCCCACGAAGATCTGCGCGTAGAGGTAATCGAGCCCGAACAGGAGTCGGATCAACTGCCCCGCCCCGACCATCTGGGCGATGAGGTAGAACATCACGATGATGAGCGTCGCCACCGCCGTGAAGATGCGGATCGGCGTCTCCGACAGCCGGGTGGAGAGGACGTCGGCCACCGTATAGCGGCCGAGCTTCCGCAGGCGCTCCGCCACTAGGAACACCACGAAGGGGAGGCCGGTGGCATAGCCCACGGCGAAGATCAGCCCATCGAAGCCCGAGGAGCAGATCAACCCGGCGAGACCGAGCAGGGCGCCCGCCGAGACGAGATCGCCCGCCAGCGCGACACCGTTCTGGAAGCCGGAGATCTGCCCCCCGGCCGCGTAGAACTGGTCCGCCGAGGTGGCGCGCCGCGCGGCCCAGTAGGTGATGCCGAGCGTCACGAGGACGATGGCGATGAACATCGTCACGGCGGTGACGTTCACGCCGTCGGACCCGGCGGCGTAGGCCGGCGTCGCGGCGGCCAGGAGGGGAAGGGCGGGTAGCAGGAATCTGCGCATGACCTCGGGCTCCTTAGCGCGCGGTGAGGCGGTTGGCCGTCAGGACGTAGAGCCCCGTCAGCACCATCGTCGACAGGATGACGAGGAGGCCGCCAACGGTCGCCACCGTCACGGCCATGCCCGGCGCAATGGGCCGGGTCATCGTCGCCGGGGAGACGATGAAGGTCCCCACGAAGGTGCCGTAGATCAGGGTCTGGATGAGGGCCATGATCCAGCCGAGCCGGGCCTGCGGCAGGTCGTTGTTCGGCGTGGGTCTGTCTGTTGACATGGGTCGATCCTCGGTTGGTGACAGATCTTACAAAAAGAATGAAGCTTATTCGGCGACTTTCTGTGTGTTATCGGTCACGATGCGACCGAATCCGTTGTTGACGCGGCTGCGCTGATACTTGTTGAGCCAAGTGCTGAACTGGACCGGCAGCATGTCGTAGGGGCGCTCCTCACCGAGCACCATGGCTGCGTAGACCGGCCAGTGCGGGTTCGCGAGCATTGGGCGGCCGAGCATGACGAGATCGACATGCCCGTCCTTGACGATCGCATCGGCGTAGACCGGATCGGCGAGGTTCCAGTTCGCGGCCGCGAGAACGCCAGCCTCCTCGCGGATGCGCCTCGCCGCTGGAACCATAAAGCCCTCCTCGTCCCAGGGCGTCTGGGCGCGGCCCGTGTTGCCGCCGAAGGAGACGTCCACGAGGTCGAGGCCGCGGGGGGCGAGGAGGCGGGCGAGTTCCACCGATTCGTCCACCGTCTGTCCGCCGGGGGCGAACTCGGTCACGCCGAAGCGCATCGAGAGTGGCAGGCGCTCGGGCCATTCCGACCGCACGGCCTCGCAGACCTCCACGAGGAGACGGCTGCGGCCGGCGAAGTCGCCGCCGTATTCGTCGGTGCGCTTGTTGGCGAGCGGCGAGAAGAAGCTCGACAGGAGGAAGCCGTGGGCGCAGTGGATCTCCAACCACCGGAACCCGGCCTCCCGAGCGCGTCGGGCGGCGTCGGCGTATTGGCGGGTCACCGTGCGGATGTCCTCATGGGTCATCGCCTTCGGCACGCGCGGCATGTTCCCGCCGAACGCCTCGGCAGAGGGACCGATCACCTCCCACTGTTCGGGGTGATCGTCCGGCAAGTGGCCGCCGCCCTTCCAAGGCGGCTCGACGCAGCCGCGCCGTCCCGTATGGCCGAGCTGGATGCCCGGCACCGAGCCGACGGACGAGACGAACCGGGCGATTCGCGCTAGCGCCTCGCCCTGCGCGTCGTTCCAGATGCCCGCGCATTGGGTGGACATCCGGCCCTCGGGCGCGACGGCCGCTTGCTCGACCACGACCATGGCCGCGCCGCCCACCGCCTTAGAGCCGAGATGCGCCAGATGCCAATCGTTCACGAGCCCGTCGGGTGACGAGAACTGCGTCATCGGCGAGACCGCGATACGGTTGCGCAGGGTGACATCACGGACTTTGAGTTCGCTGAACAATGAGGACATCGCGATCTCTCTTCACGCCCCCTGCATCCAACAAGACGTTCTGCTGGAGAAGCGAGCTACATGCTCGAAAATAAGCCAATCAAATTGCGCATAGTGCAGTCGAACGCTGCAACGCCCGCCATTTATGATTTGATTGGTCCCTATATTGCCCGTAGCTTCGGACAACGTCGTTCCAGATTCACGCCGATTTTGAACAGATCCCAGACAGCGTTCAGCGAGGGAACGGTGGGGTATGGAGTAAGAGGTCGGACATGACGATTGCGACAATGCAGACGCGCGACATCGGCTCCTGGCCGAAGAATGTCACGTTAGCTCGCAGCACGGGACGAGGCTGGAAGGACATCCATGCGCAGCACGTCGCCGTCGAGCCTTGGACCGGGACGCTCGATCCTGTCGGCAATCCCTGCCTCGGCTACTGCGTCAACAGGCCGGCTCAAATCCGTCGGCGAATCGGGCGCGGGGGCACAACCGAGACGAGCACGTTGCGTCCCCGGCAATTCCACCTCATCCCGGCCCTAGACCAGAGCGAATGGCAAAGACGGGGCCGTTCAGAGATGCTGGCGATGCATCTTCGCCAAGGGTTAATCGACGACACTGCGCGCCAGATGTGGAGTGCGACCGCGCAGCAGGTCGAGCTGGACATCCCCCTTGGGACGTCTGATCCGCTTCTCGAACAGCTGGCGCTGGCGATCTTGCAGATCCTGCGAGAGGAGCCCGATCCGTCTTCAGCGCTCTACGTCGAGGAACTCGTCCACGCTATGGTGGTCCGCCTCGTGCGGGCCTACACGGCCAACGGACGGTCGGCACGCACGATGCCTGCCATGGATGCGCCCGATCGCTGCGAGATATGGCGCCTCCGCGATGTGATCGAAGACCGGATCGCGGAGGATCTCTCACTGGAAGCCCTGGCGACCGAAGTTGGTGTATCCCCCCGCACGCTGTCCCGCGCGTGCCTCAGGCAATGGGGAACGACCGTGCATCAGTACGTCCTCTCCCGACGTATCGAGCGAGCCAAGGTCATGTTGCTTTCCACTGACTTAGCTATCACGTCGATCGCATTCGATACGGGGTTCTCAAGTCAAAGCCATCTAGCAACGGCCTTTCGACGCATTACTGGATTGACTCCGAAAGATTATAGGTCCCACCGGCGTTTTTAGAAATTTTTTAAACTTGGTCGCGAGATGGCGGTCGTTCCGTCCCGGCTAAATCGAAGAGGCTCCGTCAACCGTTCGGTTTCGGCCGTAGCGCCGAAGGTCGGACGTCAATCAGAACCCGTGTTCCTGGACGGCCGCTTTGGAGACGTGCTGATGACAGTCGGGGCGGCCGGGTTGGGTCGCTAAAGGACCATCTGCTTTTCCGGCTGACCGGCACCGAAGCGGACCGGCGGCTTTCCGCCGGCATCTGCCGCCCCGCGGTGCTCGCTCGAGCGCATCAGAGGGGTGAATTTTTGCCGGTGCGCTTTCAGACGCACCGATGGCAAAAAGGAAGCCCGCATACAGTCCTAGGTTGTAATTACTGGCCGTATTCTGCCCACGTCAGAGATCTCCGACCTTGCCATCCAGCGCGCCTCCGCCTTGGCCGCATCCGGAAAACCGGACGACGGCATCAATGCTCCTTGCGTGCGACGCGGGATGCTGACCACCGACCCCGGTGGGGGCTGCGCTCTGGGAGTTGAGTGTAACGATGGCTGTACTAGCGTCCGGAGCGATCGCGTCAGCAGCGAGTCGGCGGTCGCTTGCCTAGTCGCGACTCTCTAAGGGCTCGGTATCCTAGCCCTGCCCGAGAGGCGACGCCGTTCACACCGTTTCAACTTCGGGATGCCAAGGTGAAGCCGCACGGATAGCAAGGCGCTTCGTCGAGCTTGTGTCCAACGACTGCCTAGACGGACGCTAAGCGGACATGCACTCGACTTGGACGTTACGAGGATCCTCCATAGAGCGTCGATCGATCCGATTACCACGACATCCGACCTTGTCCGCAACGTGGCTTACGACTGCAGGCATCGTCCTTGCCATCGTCCTGACCGGAGCCGGGATCCTAGTGGCGCGGAAGCTCTACGACCTGGAGATCCGCGGCACCGAGCGAAGCCTTGTTAGTCTCACGACCCTGCTTTCCGAGCAGGCTGACAGGTCAATGCAGGCGATGGAGGTCATTCAGCTGGACGTGGCGAGGGAGCTTTCCAGCGCTCGTTCGTCGGCCGATCGCTCGCTCGCGTCGCTTGGCTCGAGCACGGCCATGCACGACAAGCTTCGTGCCAGCGTCTCGGCCTTACCCCAGGTCAAGGAGATATCTATCGTCGACCTCCAGGGCAGAACGATCAACTCCTCGATCGACCGGCCCGCGGACGACGAATTGTCCCGTCCTTCTTTTCTCGAAGATCTCGGCCGGGATCCCGCCGGACGGAAGATCATCGTCGCCGGTACGGCTAGGCCGGACGGTTCGGGCCTGGATCTGATCGTTGCCCACCGCATCCTCGACACCGACGGCCGTTCGGTCGGCTACATGATTGGAGCCGTAGACCTGCGCTACTTCGAGCGGCTTTATGCCAGGGTCTCCCCCGACGAGGCCGACGTCATCTCGTTCGTCCACACGGATCTGACCATGCTGGCACGCCATCCGCGTCCGCCCGGCGCGATCGGACGCAAGGTCCCGCCGCTCAAATGGATGCGGGTCGAAGGGGCGGAACGTCCGACCTCCGGCGTGGAACGCATGACGACACCGATCGACGGGCAGGATCGGATCGTCGCGGCCCAGCTCATGGAGCATTATCCGATCATCATGGGCACGAGCCGCACCATCTCGGCGACGCTGACCCCATGGCGGGCGCAGACCCTGCCCTTGACCGCGACGGTGGCGCTGCTCGTCGGCGGCGTGTTCTTCATCGTCAGGATCGCCAAGGCGCAGCTTCGTGCCCAAGAGCGTCTCGCTTCGTCCAGCGCGGCGCAGGCTGCAGCCGAGGAAAGGGCATCGGCGGACCGCCGCCTGCGGGATGAGTACGCCCGGTTCGGGACCGCTTTGGACAGCATGAGCCAGGGGGTTCTGCTGCTCAACCACGAGAGCAGGCTCGTCGTCCTGAACGCCCGCATGACCGAGCTGTTCGACATCCCTCCCATCCTACGCGAAGCAGGCAGCCATCTCGATGTCCTGCTCCGTCAGATCATCGCCTCCATGACGAAGGCCGAGGGAGATCGACTGTCGGATGTCCTCGCCGCCAGTGCGAGGGAGAGCCGCTCGGCGGCGCTGGTCTGCGATCTGACCGACGGCCGCATCGTCGGCGTGACCACTGCAACCGTGCCGAATGGCGGCATCGTCTGCACTTTCGAGGACATCACGGAACGGCACCGCGCCCAGGCCATGATCACCCACATGGCGCATCACGATGCGTTGACCGGGTTGCCGAACCGCGTCCTGCTGCAGGAAGCCACCGGTCGGCTGCTGGCCGAACGCGGGCGCACTTCGATGGATAGCGGCGCACTCCTCCTGCTCGACCTGGACGGCTTCAAACAGGTGAACGACGTCCATGGCCATCCCCTCGGCGATGCACTGTTGCGGGCGGTCGCGGTGCGGCTCTCGGCTTTGATTGACGACCCCGACGTCCTGGCGCGCCTCGGCGGCGATGAGTTCGCCGTCGTGCGGTTCGGGCGGGACGAAGAGGGGGATGCCGTTCGACTGGCCGAATGCATCGTCTCCGCGCTCGGAATTCCATTCGTCATCGAGGGCGTCCATCTCTCGATCGGGACGAGCATCGGAGTGGCGCTGGTGGACGTGGCGGACGGCTCGTCCGAAACGTTACTGCGCAACGCCGACATCGCCCTCTACCGAGCCAAGGCCTCCGGCAGGCGCACATGGTGCCTCTACCAACCGCAGATGGAATGCGAGAACCGTGAACGGCGGCGGCTGGAGACGGATCTCGGCTGCGCTCTGGAGAAGGGGCAGCTCGAGCTGCACTACCAACCCATCGTCGAAGCGGCGAGCCGCGCGGTGATCGGGTATGAGGCGCTGTTGCGCTGGCGCCATCCCACGCGCGGCCTCGTCCCGCCCGCCGAGTTCATTCCGATTTGCGAAGAGATCGGCCTCATCCACGAGATCGGCTCGTGGGTCTTACACCACGCCTGCGAGGACGCCGCCGGTTGGCTGCCCGGCCTGCGTGTGGCCGTGAATCTCTCGGCGGTGCAGTTCCGGGAAAAGGAGCTCGTCGCCGTGGTCGAACGCGCACTTGCGTGCTCGGGCCTGCCGGCGAAGCTGCTGGAGCTCGAGATCACCGAAAGCGTGCTTCTTCGGGACGACCTGACGAACCTGGAGATCCTGAAGGCTTTGCACCGGATGGGCGTGTCCATCGTGATGGACGATTTCGGTACCGGATACTCTTCGTTGAACTACATGCGTTGCTTCCCGTTCGACAAGATCAAGATCGACCAGACCTTTGTGCGGAACCTGTCGAATGGCAGCCAGGGCGTCGCCGTCATGCGCGCCGCCATCGCCCTCGGTCACGCCTTGGGTATCACGGTGCTCGCCGAGGGGATTGAAACTGACGAGGAGCGCGATTTCCTGGTCGATGAGGGATGCGATGAGCTTCAGGGGTATCTGTTCGGTCGCCCAGAACGCATAGACACCCGCCGTCGATCAGTCGACCATCACCTGCATAATTCATTATGGAACCGCCGCAGTGCATAAAAGTTGCTGCGGCGCACGTCTCAACACCGTGCAGCCCACTTGTGGGCGTTTCCTCCCTGACTTGGGCCGCTCCTTCGGGAGTGGCCTTTTTTCCATTCTGTTGTTGCCATCCCGAACGTTGGGGCGACTTGGATACGCCTTTCAACGACCAAAATTTGCGGCTCTTCACAACCCTTCAAACCCTACGGAAGGTCCGCTTCGCGGCAGATTCGTGGAGGCTCCACGTCCGGGTTGGGGCGTCTACGAAGCAGGGGCCTATGACCGCTTAAGGTGGAGGCTGTGTGAGAACGCGGTGTGGTGTGTCGGCGCGGAGCGGCGATGACGCGCGCGGGACTGCGGTCCCTCACGCCCGCAGGGCGGTGAGGAGTGGCCCGGTGCCGAGGATCGCGATCACCCGCTTCATGTTGTAGGCCAGGACTTGCAGGCTCATCTCGGTAGCCACGTTCTTCAACCTGCGCATCCGGAAGTGGGTCGCCCCCATCCAATCCTTGAGCGTCCCGAACACGTGCTCGACCGTCTGCCGGCGCGTGCGCATCGCGTGCGGGTCTGCATCGAGCCGGCGCTGCACGGCTTCCAGGACCGCCTCGTGCTCCCAGCGGGTCACCCGCCGCTCCTTGGCCGGCGTGCAGCGTGCCTTGATCGCGCAACCCTGACAGGCCGTCGTCCAGTAGCGGCGCAGCGTCAACCCACCCTCCACGTTCGTGTAGCGGTAAGAGAGCCGCTCGCCGGCTGGACACCGATAGGCATCCGCCTCCGGCTCGTAGACGAAGTCCTGTTTGCCGAAGCGCCCCTCCGCCTTGGCGCCCGAGGTCAGCGGCTTGGGCAGCGTTACCGCGATG
>NZ_FOTK01000097.1 GCF_900114535.1 Methylobacterium pseudosasicola
CGGCGGGGCCGGCCGCGACACCGCCCGGACAAACTGCACGCCGACAAAGCCTACGACGCTGAACCGCGCCGACACGAGTGCCGGGCGCGTGGGATTGTACCGCGCATCGCACGCCGCGGCATCGAGAGCAGCGAGAGGCTAGGCCGGCATCGGTGGGTGGTGGAGCGCACGCACGCTTGGTTCAATCGCTTCCGTCGGCTGCCCGTGCGCTACGAGCGACGTGCAGACATCTACGAAGCCTTCACCAGCCTCGCTGCCAGCCTCATCACACTCAACCAGATCAGACGGTTCTGTTAGGCGCTCTTAGGACACGGGCGGCGGAAGGGGTGTCCCCACAAGGAGTGTCCACGACTGTCCGCCCGTGTCTGTAAGCTGTTGTTTTCCCTGGGCCACCTCCCCCAACACCGTCTTTCCGTACACACACGGACACGCTACAATCCGGCTCACGTTTGTAGGTAAGGCTGTAGGTTGTGAGTTGAGGCGCGGGCCGGGACAGCTGTCTGCATTGGTTGTCTCGCGCACGCGGGAGCCGGGCCTCTATGCCGACGGCGGCGGCCTCTACCTGCAGGTGACGCATGCCGACGCGCGGTCCTGGATCTTCCGGTTCATGCTCAATGGCCGCGCCAGGTCGATGGGTCTCGGCTCGCTCCACACGCTGACGCTAGCCGAAGCGCGTAACAAGGCCACGGAGTGCCGAAAGCTCTGCCTCGACGGTATCGATCCGATAGAGGCCCGTCAGAGAGTTCGATCGGCCGCTCAGCTCGACGCCGCGAAGGCCATGACGTTCGACGCCTGCGCCGAGACTTACATCGAGGCGCACAAGAAGGGGTGGCGCAACGAGAAGCACATTGACCAGTGGCGCAACACCCTGGCGACCTACGCCTCACCCGTGTTCGGCGCCCTCCCCGTCCAGGCGGTCGACACTGGGCTCGTGATGCGGGTGATCGAGCCGATCTGGGGCGACAAGACAGAGACCGCTACCCGAGTTCGGGGCCGGATCGAATCCGTTCTCGACTGGGCTGCCACGCGCGGCTATCGGCAGGGCGAGAACCCGGCGCGCTGGCGCGGCCATCTGCAGAACCTCTTGCCAAAGCGCTCGAAGGTGCAGCGCGTCGAGCACCACGCCGCCCTCCCCTTCGTTCAGATCGGCGAGTTCGTCGCCAGCCTTCGCCAGCAAAACGGGACCTCGCCCCTGGCGTTGGAATTCACGATCCTGACGGCCGCCCGCACCGGCGAGGTGATTGGGGCAACCTGGGATGAGATCGACCTAGCCGAACGTGCCTGGACCGTGCCGGCCGAGCGGATGAAGGGCGGTCGGGAGCACCGGGTGCCGCTCTGTGCTCACGCATTGAGGGTCCTCGAACGTTTCAGGGCGCTCGATGACAAGTATGTCTTCCCCGGTGGCAAGCGCGGCAGGCCTTTGTCGAACATGGCGATGCTGGAGCTGCTGAAGCGGATGGGCCGGCCGGACCTGACCGTGCACGGGTTCCGGTCAACGTTCCGCGACTGGGCGGCCGAGACCACGCATTTCCCGAATGAGATGGTGGAGATGGCGCTCGCCCACATCATCGACAACAAGGTCGAGGCGGCCTACCGGCGCGGAGATCTACTCCAGAAGCGGCGCGATCTGATGGATGCCTGGGAAAACTATGTATCTCGGCCATGATCACTAATCCTGACCTAATCGATCCAAACGTTCCGGCTGGGCCCTGGGTAGCACTTGATATTGCGTTTGCGCGAATACGCGAAAAGCATGTCGGTCGTGATGTCTCATTAAAAATAATTCGCGATGCACTGGTAGCTGGCGAATTGCGCTCCAAGGCAAATTTGATTGGTGGTGTCAGGCGCGGCTACGTTACTGAAGACACCATTATGAGAGAAACATACTTGCCGCCGGCGGTATGGAAAGACACAAATTTTACTCTTAGCACCCTCAATGAGACCGTAGTTCAAGTTGTAGTCTATAGATTGTCGCTCATTGGCGGCCAGTGGTATGTTTATATTCATGAGAGCGATTTGAACATACTGCTTGGTGTTGAAATACAACAATCGAAATTGGCGAACAAAAAGGGCGGTCGGCCTGAAGAACACAGCTGGTGGGCGGCTTTTGCCTATCTAGGCTGGTTCATATCGCGCAACGGACTTCCCGAGACCAAAAACGCTGCAGTAGAACTGGTCAAGGACTGGTTCGTGAAGAATGAGGGCAGTGCCCCAAAGGACGATCGAGCATTGGAGCGACGAGTTGCCCAGGCATACGACGCGCTAGCTCGCGTCCAGTCCGCCGAGGGCGGCAGCGGGGAGGTTTAAACCCCGTTTCAACCGGTGACGCCGGCCTAACGAAGCATCAGTTTCCGATCACCCGCCGGCAAACGCTGGTGGATACGTAAGGAAATCCAACATGGCTCTGCACCAGATGCAGGCGCCGCAGGTCTCCCTGCGCGCGTCGACGGAGAAGCTGTGCTTCACGCTGACGGAAGCTTGCTTCAGCACCGGCCTCGGTCGCTCGACCATCTACCAGCTGGTGAAGGACAAGAAGCTCCGCGCCATCAAGGCCGGCAATCGCACCCTGATCCCGGCGGACAGCCTGCGCAGCTACCTCGCCTCGCTCCCCTCGCTCGAGACGGAGGCGGCCTGAGCCATGAAGCAGAAAACCCGCGCACAGCGTGGGCTGCGGCGGGTCTCCAAGAGTGTCTTCTGCCAGGTCGACACTCAAAGAGATACGCCAGCCCAGGCACTCCGACAAGACTATCTCGCCGCCCGCTTCGGATTGACGCCGTCTATCGCTGGCGTCGTGGCCGAGCTGGCGTTCCCGAATGTCGACAGCTGGCGGGGCGCACGATGATCCCCGCCGTCGACCGTTGGGGCCCGTTCGCCGACCGCATCGAGCCGGGCGAGCGCATCGCCCGCCTCCGCTGCCTCACGGCGATCGCTCACCTCTCGTGCGGGCCGCGGGCCGCCGAGCTCGTCGGGTCGCTTAAGGAGGCCGAGAGCAACCCGGATGTGCTGCCCGGCGCCCTGGCAGTCCTGAATGGCCTGGCCTCCCTGGATCGGCGTCGCATCCTCGCGAGCTACGCCGCCCTCAACGCCCCGGCGCGTCAGCCCCGCGGCCCTTTGAGCCCGGAGGATCACTGATGACCGAACCTCCCTACTACGGCACGGCCGAACCCCTGCGCGATTTCGTGGCTGAGTGTCTGACGCAGGTTCAGTTCTACGCCGGCATGGGCGTCGACTACGCCGCGGCCAAGGATGACACCGGCCTGACCTACTCGACCCGCCGGGCGGTCGCGGCACTGAAGCACGGCGTGGCCATCCTCAAGATGCTTGAGGAGAAGAACGCCGCCGATCTTCAGGCTCAGCAGCTCGCCAGAGCCGAACAGCAGGGCGCCGACGTGGCGCTCGGACTGCGGGGTCGCGATGGATAAGCGCGATCCTTTCGATGAGATGGAGGAGGCGTTGGGACCCGAGCGCCACCGCCATTCCTACTACGACGAGCCGCCCTGGGCGGATCACGACCCCTCGCCGGGGTCGGAGGCGAAGCGCACGCGGATCCGGGCAACGCCTTTCGTCTACCGCGATCCGGCGACGATCCCGCCGCGCGACTGGGTCTACGGTCGACACCTGATCCGTCGCTTCCTGAGCACGACGGTCGCGCCTGGCGCGGTCGGCAAGTCCAGCCTCGTGCTGGTGGAAGCCATCGCCATGGTCACTGGCCGACCGCTCCTTGGTGTGTCCGTGCCGAAGCCCCTTCGGGTTTGGGTGGCAAACCTTGAGGATCCACTGGAAGAGACCGAGCGCCGGGTCGCCGCGATTTGCCTGCACTACGGGATCGACGCACGCGAGCTGGAGGGCCGGCTGTTCCTCGACAGCGGGCGGACGGCCGAGATCATCATCGCCACCCGGCAGCGGGATGGCGTGAAGATCGCCGAGCCGGTGATCAAAGATCTCACTGCCAGCATGGTCGAGAACGACATCGATCACATGGTGGTGGATCCGTTCGTCAGCTCGCACCGCGTGACGGAGAACGCCAACGACGAGATCGACATCGTCGCCAAGGCCTGGAACCGGGTAGCCGAGGCTGCCAACGTTTCGATCGAGCTCGTACACCACGTCCGAAAGGGACAGGGCGGCCAGGGTGAATACACGGTCGAGGACGGTCGAGGCGCCGGCGCACTTTTAGCCGCCGCTCGCTCAGCCCGCGTGCTCAACCATATGACCAAGGACCAGGCCGAGAAGGCAGGGATCCCGACGAACCGGGGCTTTTTCCGGGTCGACAACGGCAAGGCCAACCTCGCGCCGCCGCCGGACAAGAGCGACTGGTTTCAACTCGTGTCCGTGTCGCTGGGCAACGGGCCACCAGGCATCCTGGACTATGGGGATCACGTCGCGGTGGTCGAGCCTTGGGAGTGGCCCGACCCGTTCGAAGGGGTGGGCGCGGACGACCTGCGCGCGGCCCAGTCCGAGGTGGCCGGCACGATCGCGGCCGGCGCCCGCTGGCGGCTCAACGTCCAGTCGCCGGACTGGGTCGGCATCCCGATCGCACGGGCCCTGAAGCTCAACCACGACGACAAGGGGCACCGCAGCCGGATCAGCCGCATGCTCAAGGTCTGGATCGAGACCGGCATGTTCGCGGTGGTCGAGGGCAAGGACGGCAAGGGCAAGCCACGCGACTACGTGGAGGTCGGCCAGCATGCTTGAAGGGTCGGCAAATGGGACCTTCTCCACCCTGACAAGGTGGGTGGAGAAAGGTGGAGAACGTGGAGACAAAACCTTCTCCACCACCACCCCTTATAGGGTGGGTGGGGGTGGTGGAGGTGGCTCGCCACAGGGTGGAGGTGGAGAGCCGCCCCAGTCGGCGTCTGAGGCGCTAATCCTTCCGTCAGATCCCAATGCTGGCAGCGCCGGCATCAGCAGCCTGCTTGACAGTTGCGCCGTTGCGCAATGCCATCGCGATGACGGCCGACATAGTGTCGATGGCTTGAGCGCGATCCTCGGCGTGATCGCGGGTGACGCTCAACCGCAATCTGCGGTGGGCGTATTGCCCATCAGGAAAGTTGCGATCCAGCCGATCTCTGAGAATTTTGACGGCGCTCGCGTAGTCCTGATCAAAATTCCTAGTACTGCGATGGTCTTCTATTGTGGAATTCTCAGCACCGCCGTCTGCGGGCAGCAAATCCACTGGACGCGAGCTAGCAGCTCCGACAACGAAATCGAACGCTTTGGTGATCATTCGATAGATAAACGGCATCGGAGCCTCCGAAATAGGCAGCGGATGACGCAACTGATCAGTGTTCGCGACACGGATCCGGGGTACGCAGCTGCAAGGAGCGGACCATGACGCCCGCCGAGTGGACGGCCTTCCTCGATGTGAAGGCAAAGGTCGAGGCGCTTGAGGCCCATCACGCTGGGCGCATCCATCGCGACCCGCGCGGGCTGAAGCTGGCGCAGGAAGCCGTCCAGGCGCTGCGGAGCACGGTGGCGACCGCGGCGCCTATCACGCCCGCCCTGAGCCAGCCTGAGCGGCCCGACTGGGTTCGGGTGTCCCACGCGCCCCGCTTCCTGCCGATCAACGTGACGGCCGCTCGCATGCGGGCCAAGCGCGGCCAGGCCAGCGGCACAGGGCGGAAGGTCGGCAGGCATTGGGAGCTGCACCTGCCGAGCCAGCCCGAGGCCGGTGATGGGTAGGGCCCCGGACCTCACAAGGAGGGTGCTCAGTGTTCCCGGGTCCTTCCGGAGGGGCACCACCCCGGAGGTAACGCGCGAGGCTGAGGCCTTTCCCAGCGATGAAATTCACATAGGGGGTTCCGCCGCCATGAGTACGATTGCCGAAGTCGCCATCCACCTCGACCTGAGCGAACGTCGCGTGCGTGAGTTGCAGGGAATGAACGTCTTGCCGAAGGCTGCGCGCGGGGATCTGGACTGTGATGTCTGCCGTGTGGCCTACATCCGATACCTTCGCGATCTTCAGCCTGAGCCGCCGCAGCCAGGCGACCTCGACCCCGCTCAGGAACGAGCCCGGAAAGACAAGGCACTCGCGGAAACCGCCGAGCTGAGGAACGCCGTCACCCGCGGCGAGCTCGTCCGGTACGACGACGTCGAGCGCGATGTTCGTGAGATCCTGCTGGCGACCCGCGAGCGGTTCCTGGCCGTCCCGGTCGAGGTGCAGACCGACATGCCGCCCGAGGTGGCGCAGCTCGCGCATGATGTGGTGCGCAACCGTCTCTACGTCGCGATGGAAGACATGGCGGCGGATGGCGACGCACAGGTCCTCGCAGAAGCCGAGGCGCGCAAGGCCGTGGCGAAACAGGCCAAACAAAGGAGGTCATTATGAACGACCACACGTCCGCCGCCGAGGCGCTTCGTCTACGGCTCCGCGAGGCCAGGAAAGTACTTCGGCCGCCCGAGCAGAAAAGCTGACCTGTTTAGTTTCTGTTTAGTTCGCAGCCTCGCAGGGCTGGCCGATACTGATCCTGTCGATAGCCGGGCCTCATCTCCCCGGCGTGTCGGCAGGAGCGGTGCCCTCTAACCTCCGGGGTGGGCGAGGGCGCCGCTCCCCAGATTTGGGGAACGGCATGCTCGGACTACGGAACAAGAAGGCCAGCCTGGAGGCGACGCTCCAGGATCTCGAAACCCGCCGGTCGGGCGTGGTTCGTCGGTCGGAGGCCGCGGCCATGAAGGCTGAGGAGGCGATCGCCGCACAGCGCGCGTTCTTAGTCGACACGAACGGCGAAGACGCGGCGATTGCCAAGCGCCTGGCTGATGCCTGCCGGCGGACCGCCGACGAGCGCGCAGCCTTGGACGATGCCGCCCGCACCCTGAGCGAGCAAGTCGCGCAGGCAAAGGACGCCCTTGAAAA
>NZ_FOTK01000039.1 GCF_900114535.1 Methylobacterium pseudosasicola
GCCTTCCAGACTTACGTCGAGCGCGTGCTCGTGCCCGAACTCGCTCCCGGCGACATCGTCGTGATGGACAACCTCGGCAGCCACAAGGGCCCGGCGGTACGTGCCGCCATCGAAGCGGCAGGCGCGCAGTTGCTGTTTCTCCCGCCCTACTCGCCCGACTTCAACCCGATCGAGATGGCCTTCTCGAAGCTCAAGGCGCTGCTGCGCAAGGCCGCCGAGCGCACTGTCGAGGGATTGTGGGCAGCCATCGGACGGCTCATCGACACCATCACGCCCGATGAATGCGCTCACTTCTTCACAGCCGCCGGATATGAACCAGATTAAATCGAAAACGCTCTAGCATCTCGGCGCCCCCGCTCCATCGCCGCCATCGAATGGCCAAGCTAGGTCATCACATCGGCTCGCGATGCCGTCGAAAGACCGAGTCGCGCCATGCTATCCTGGACCCGCCGCACCGCCTGCCTGAGCGCCCTCGCCGCGCCGCTGATCCTGCGCAGCGGGCTCGCCCACGCCCAGGAGACCGAACTTGCACTGACCGCGATCGAGCGCCGGCTCGGCGGGCGACTCGGGGTCTCGGTGGGCACGCAGGCGGGCGTTCTTCTGAGCCATCGCGTGGATGAGCTGTTCCCGATGTGCAGCACGTTCAAGGTCCTGGCCGCTGCGGCCGTGCTGGCGCGGATCGATGCGGGGACTGACTCTCTGGACCGGGTCATTGCCTTCGGACCAGGCGACCTTCTGAGCTACGCGCCGATCACCCGAAAAACCCTGGACGCCGGCGGCGGCACCGGGCGGATGACGCTCTCAGAGCTCTGCGCCGCCGCGCTCGAATGGAGCGACAACAGTGCGGCCAACCTGTTGCTCACGGCTTTGGGCGGACCCGAGGCGCTGACCCGCTGGCTCCGCAGCATCGGCGATCCCGTCACCCGCCTCGACCGCGACGAGCCGACCCTGAACACCGCCCTCCCCGGTGATCCGCGCGACACCACCAGCCCGGCGGCGATGCGCGACACCCTCGGGCGCGTGCTGCTCGGGTCCGTCCTGTCGGCCGCTTCGCGCGGGCGGCTGGAGGCCTGGATGGTCGCGTCCCGGACCGGGCTGAAGCGCATCCGGGCCGGATTGCCGCCGGACTGGCCCGTCGGCGACAAGACCGGCACCGGCGACAACGGCACGTTCAACGACGTGGCGATCCTGCGGCCGCCGGGCCATGCGCCGGTCTTCGCCTGCGTGTACATCACCGGCGCCCAGGTTCCGGCGGAAGCGGTGGAGGCGGCCTACGCGGAGATCGGCCGGCTCGTCGCCGCACGAGTTGGCGCAGCCTGATTGCAGACGACCATGGCCAAGAACCCTACCAAGACGCCTGCCAAGACCACCCGCGCCACCCAGGCCCTCGACAAAGCCGCCCTGCGCTACAGCCTGCACGCCTACGCGTACGACCCGGAGGCGCCGCGCACCGGCCTTCAGGCCGCCGAGGCGCTGGGCGTCGCGCCCGGCCGGGTGCTCAAGACCCTGATGGCGGCGGTGGACGGCAAGACCGTCTGCCTGCTGGTCGCCTCCGACAAGGAGGTGTCGATGAAGCGGGTGGCGGCGGCGTTTTCCGGTAAGGCGGCCGCGATGCTCAAGCCCACGGATGCCGAACGCCTGACCGGCTACCATGTCGGCGGCATCAGCCCGCTCGGGCAGAAGCGGGTGTTTCCGACCGCGATCGATGCCGGCTCGCTGTCGGATCCGGCGGCCGAGATCCACATCAACGGCGGCGGGCGGGGGGTGCAGATCCGCCTGACCGAGGGCGATCTCGTGGCCGTCCTGGCGGCTTTGGTGGTGCCGCTGACCTGATCGCCCCGGGCGTAAGCGACCGTTTACCCTGTTCCCCCACCCTGCCGCCGGAACGGGGACGGGTGCGGCATGCGGGTGACGGGGCGACACGCAATCGGGACGGCGCTCGGCCTCGCCCTGCTGGTCGCCGGGCACGCGGCTCCCGCGGCGGATCTGGACGTGCGCGGCAGCTACGAAACGGTCACCCGCGGCAGCCTGCGCTTCTTCCCGCGCAGCGACGGGATCGATCGCCGCCCGGTCTACAGCCTTCGCAGCCGGGCGGTGCCGGTAGGCTGCACGCCCCGCCGGGTGCCGGTGCCGACCAACGCGCCGGACGATCCGAGCTATGTCGGCTCCGAATACGGCCTGTCGCATCCGAGCTATTACGGCTTCACCCCGCCGCCCGGCGTCGACGATCCGTTCGGCCGGTCGCTCCTGCCCTATTGCCCCTGATCCGGCGCAGCCGGGTTCCACTCCGGCGGATCATGCTCTAGATCGGCGCCCCGCCGCGGAGCCCGACCCGTGTCCGAATCGACCCCCCAGCGTTTCAGCGATCTTCCTAGCCTGCGCCGAAGCGTGGCCGGCTGGCGGAAGGCGGACGAGCGCATCGTGCTGGTGCCGACCATGGGGGCGCTGCACGAAGGCCATCTCGCCCTGGTGGCCGAGGCGCGGCGGATCGGCCGGCGTGTGGTGGCGAGCATCTTCGTCAACCCGACCCAATTCGGCCCGAACGAGGATTATTCGCGCTACCCCCGGGACCTTGAGACCGACCTCGCCCTGCTCGGCCGGGCTGGCGCCGACGCCGCCTGGACGCCCCACGTGGAGACCATGTACCCGCCGGGCTTTGCCACCCGGATCGATGTCGCCGGGTTGACCGAGGGGCTGTGCGGCCCGTTCCGGCCCGGCCATTTCTCCGGGGTCGCCACGGTGGTGACCAAGCTGCTGAACCAAGTCCAGCCGGATGTCGCGCTGTTCGGCGAGAAGGATTTCCAGCAGCTCCGGGTGATCCAGCAGGCGGTGGCCGATCTCGACCTGCCGGTGGAGATCCGGGGCGTGCCGACCGTGCGCGAGGCGGACGGCCTCGCCCTGTCGTCGCGCAACCGCTACCTCTCGCCCGAGGAGCGGGCGGTGGCCCCGCGGCTCCACGCGGTGCTGACCGAGATCGCAGCCGCGGCTCGCGGCGGCAGCCCGGTCGCAGGCCCGGTCGCCGAAGGACGCGCCGCCCTGGAGGCGGTGGGCTTCCAGGTGCAGTACCTCGCGGTCTGCGACGCCCGGACCTTGGGACCGGTCGAGCGGGTGGACGGACCCACCCGGGTCCTCGTCGCCGGGTTCCTCGGCCGCACCCGCCTGATCGATAACGTGGCGGTCTAAGGCTCGCCCCGCGTCCGGATGCATCGGCGAAACCCGAAGTTTCAAAAGGTCCGCGACCTTTTGCGGGTGCAGGGCAGCGCCCTGCAATTTTTCAAGTCCGTCAAACCTCCAGTTGCGTCAGCAGCGGGATCGCGCTCATCTTGGCCGATCACGTGGCTCCGGCCATGGTAACTGTATTTCCGCCGCGCCGAGACCCGCCGATGCCGACCCCTTCGCCCGACGAGCGCGACATCGACCGGATCCGCGCCCGTCTGGCCGCCAGCCCGAGGCCGGCCGATCTCGCGGCCCGCCGCGCCCGCGTGGATGCGCTCGGGGCAAACTATCCGCTGCCGGACGATGTCCATGTCCAGCCGGCCAAAGCCCGGGACGTGCCCGCGGAATGGACCGCGACGCCGGCGGCTGACCGGGACCGGGTGATCCTGTTCCTGCATGGGGGCGGCTACGTCTCCGGGTCGCTGGCGAGCCATCGCCACATGGTGGCCCAGGCTGGCCGGGAGTCGGGCACGCGCACCTTCGCCCTCGCCTACCGGCTCGCCCCGGAGCACCCGTACCCGGCGGCGATCGGCGATGCGCTGGCCGGCTACCGGTTCCTGCTCGAATCCGGGTTCGCGCCCGAGCGCATCGCCCTGGCCGGCGAGAGCGCCGGGGGCAGCCTCGCGGTGGCGACCGCCCTGTCGCTGCGGGCGCGGGGGATGCCGATGCCCGGCTGCCTGTGGCTCAGCTCGCCCTGGACCGACCTCGCGCTCACGGGCGGGAGCCTGGACACCAAGGCCGTCGTCGATCCGCTGATCAGCCGGGCCTACCTCGCCGAGCTCGCCACCGCCTATCTCAACGGCGCCGACCCGCGCGACCCGTTGGTCTCGCCGATCCACGCCGATCTCGCCGGCCTGCCGCCGACGCTCATCCAGGTCGGCTCCGCGGAGACCCTCCTCGACGACGCCCTGCGGCTCGCCGGGGTGGCCGCAGCCGCAGATGTGGCGGTGGAGCTGGAAGTCTGGCCGCACATGATCCACGCCTGGCACCTGTTCTACCCGGAGGTGGCGACCGGCCGGCGCTCCCTGGCGAGCGCGGGGCGCTTCATCCGGGCGCGGCTGGACGGGGCGTCCGGCACATGACGACCGGGACGGCGAGCCCGCGTCTCGTCGTCCTGTCATGCTGCCTCGGCATGCTGGCCATCGGGATCAACGGCACGGCGATCATGACCGCCCTGCCGACCATCCGGCGCGATCTCGCACTGGATGCCGGTCACGTGGCCTGGGCGGTGAACGCCTATCTCGTGGCAGCCGCCGCCTGCGTGATGCTGGGGGGCGCCATCACCGACCGGATCGGCGCTGCCCGGGCCTCCGTGGCCGGCCTGCTGCTCTTCGCCCTGGCCTCCGCCGTGATCGCGCTGGCGCGGGATGCGGACGTTCTGCTCGCCGGCCGCGCGCTCCAGGGCCTCGGTGCAGCCCTGTCGATCCCCAGCACCCTGGCGGCGATCAGCACCGCGAGCCCGCCCGAACGGCGCGCTGGGGCGATCGGCGCCTGGGCCGGAACCCTGATGCTCGGCTTCAGCATCGGACCGCTGATCGGGGGCATCCTCACCCATCTCGCCGGATGGCGCGTGATTTTTTGGGCGGATGGGACCGCCATCGTGCTGGCGGCCTGCGGCCTGTGGTTCGCAGGACCGACCCGACCACCGGTGCCGACAGTTCGGCCGCACCGCTTCGATGGACTCGGCTTCGTCTCCCTGGCGGCCGCGATGGTTGCCACGATCTTCGCCTTGCAGGGGCTCGCCCATATCGGCCAGGCGCCCCTCCGGCTGGCCGTGCCTCTCGGGTTCGCGCTCCTGGCCTTCGCGCTATTCGTGCGCCAGGAGCGGCGCTGCACCGGGCCCCTTGTCGATTTCGGCCTGTTCACGACGCGGGGCTTCAAGCCCGCTCTGATCATCGCCACCACGGCGATGTCATGCATCCTGCCGCTGCTGCTGTTCTTCAACCTCGACGCCCAGAGACCGGACGGCCTCGGACTCAGCGCCATCGGTGCGGGGGGCCTGCTCCTGCCGATGAGCGCGGGCCTGCTCGCCTTTGCGCTGCTCGCCCCCCGGCTCGCAGCGCGGTTCGGGGTGCGGCAGACCATCGGGGCGGCGTTGCTGGTGGTCGCCGTGGCGGCCCTGGCTGTGGCGTGGGCCTTCGGAGCCCGCGCGCTCCCGCTTCTCGGTGTCGGGCTGTTCTGCCTCGGGGCGGGCCTGGCCGTGCCCTACGCGATCGCGCCGCGCCTGGCGCTCGCCGAGATCCCCGGGCCGCAGGCGGGCCAGGGCTCCGGCATCGTCAACAGCTGCACGCTGCTCGGCGGCAGCATCGGCGTCACCCTCGGCGCCGTGGCGTTCGGCGAGGACGGCTTTGCCCGGGTGATGCTGCTGCTGGCCCTCGCCGCCCTGATCGGGCTGCTGGCCGCCGCCCGGCTGCCGTCTGCGCGGCCGGTCGCGACTGGAAAGCCCTGACCCGGGATCCGAAGCCCGGCCTGCGGTCGGCTGTCCGTCACGAGGCCGTGGCCGCGAGGCCACGCCCGGCGTGATTCGGGCGTTCGCTGCCTTGCGTGATTGGCGGGGGGCTCCTGACCTGCTCTGTGGCCGGGTGATGGGAATGCGCCCTGCCCCTGCCCTGCTGGTCCTGTCGCTCGCCGCCGCGTCGCCCGCCGGGGCGGCCGAGGACGCGATCGAGGGCATGGCCGGTCCCTCCGGCGAGCGCCTGCGCTACGACGCGAAGGGTCTGACGCTGACCTTTCCCGAGCCGGAGGTGAAGCTCCAGATCGGCGGCCGCCTGCATATCGATGCCGGCGCGGCGAGCTTCAGCCGGCCTGGCCTCGCCGCGACCTTCCCCGACACCGTGGCGGTCCGCCGCTCGTGGATCGAGCCGACGCTCACCATCGGCAAGGATTGGGTGGTCGCCTTCCAGTACGATTTCAGCGATCCGATCCTGCCGATCAACGACGCCTTCGTCGCCTGGAAGGGGCTGCCGGACACGATCCTGACGCTGGGCAACATGAAGGTGCCCTTCAGCCTCGAATGGCTGCAGAGCAACAACGACACGCTGTTCGCCGAGCGCTCCCTGGCCAACGCCTTCGTGCCGGATCGCCGCTTCGGCTTCGCGGTCGGGCATCACGGGCAGGCCTGGACCGCCGTGGCGAGCGTGTTCGGCAACGCCGCCAGCAACGGCATCACCGGCGACGGCGTGGCGGCCGCTGGTCGGGCCACGGTGGCGCCGATCCTGGAGGAGCGCGAGACCCTGCATTTCGGGCTGGCCGGCCTCTATCAGAGCCGCGCCCGAGGCGACGGGGATTTCAGCTTCTCCACCACGCCGGAAGCCTCGTTGTTCGCGCGACCCTTCGTCGATACCGGCGACCTGCCGGACGTGGCGCGCGTGTCCCGAATCGGCGCCGAGTTCGCCTATCGCAACGGTCCGTTCCTGGTGCAGGCCGAGTATATCCGCGCCGCGATCGACCGGTTCGCCGGCCCGGGCGGGGCCGCGCCCAGCCTCGATTTCCAGGGCGGCTATGTCGAGGCCGGCTGGGTGCTGAACGGCGCGGGCCGCGCCTACGCCCTCGCTCCGCAGGGCGGCACCACCTGCGCGACCTTCAAGGGCGTCCAGCCGCGGGATGACCAAAGGGTCTCCCGGGGCGGAATCGGCGTGTTCGAGCTGTCCGCGCGCTACAGCGCCATCGAGCTGAACGCCCGGGGTTTTCGCGGGGGCACCGAGCGGGACGTGAGCCTGGGCCTGAGCTGGTACCCCGAGCCGAACCTGCGCCTGATCGCCAACGTCATCCACGGCCGCGTGCAGCCGGGCGCCGCCCAGTCCGACGCGCTGGGCACCGCGCCGTTCTCCGTGGATACCGTCCTGGGGCGTTTGCAGATCTACTGGTGAGGCGCGCGGCTCAGACGGCCGGTCAGACGGCTCTGCGCAGGACCGAGCGGAACGGCCGCCGCTCGGGCTCCGGCTCGGCGGGGGGCGGCGGGGTGGGCGCCTCGGGCGGCGGCGCGGAAAGGACCTCGGCGCGCACCGGCCGCGGAGCCGCGAAGGCCGCGCCCTGGGCGTAGGGCACGTCGAGATCGATTAGATCCGGCACGTCCGCCTCGTCGGTGACGCCGGTGGCGACCAGGCGGATGCCGGCCCGGGCCAGGGCGGGCGCCAGATCCTCGATGGCGATGTCCGACAGCCTGCGCCGGTCAGAGCCCGGCCGCAACAGCATCTCGGCCGGCACCTTGACCTGGCCGACCCCGAGCCCGGCGAGCTGGGCCACGTCAAAGCGCAGGTCGTCCGCCCGGTCGAGGCTGAACCCGATCCGGCCGCGCAGGGGCAGGAGCAGGCCCCGCTGCCCGCCATCGAGGCCGTGCCAGCTCGCCTGGGGCAGGGCGATCGCCAGCCCGGACAGGGCGGGATCCTCCGTGACGGTGCGGGCCAGCTCCCGCAGGAGGCCCGGCTCGAACAGCGAGAGCGGCGACAGGCCGTAGGTCAGCATGGTCTCGCTGCCCCGGCGGGCGAGGTGGCGCGCCACGATGGCGGCCCGCTGCAGCATGCGCCGGTCGAGCTCGGTGGTGCGGCCGTAGCGCTCCAGAGCCGGCAGGAACGCCTCGGGCTCGATGAGCCGGCCCTCGACCCGCAGGCGGGCCAGGGCCTCGTAGGCCGTGACCTTGCGCTGGGGCAGGGTCACCACCGGCTGCAGGTGGATCTCCAGCGCATCCGCCTCGAAGGCCCGGATGATCTCGGCCTCGCTCTCGGCCCAGGGCGCGGGCGCGCGGGGGACCGGACGGGGCGGGATCGGCCGCGGCGCCGGGGGCGGCTCGGGCGGTGTGTCCTGGACGATCGGCTGCGCGGCAAGACGCGGCTCGATCGGGGCCGCGGGCGGGATCGGGGTCGGAAGCGGCAAACGCTCGGGGTCCGGGGCCGCCTGGGCGCGCACCGGCTCCGGGCGCGGCTCGGGCCGGGCCTTGAGGCTGGCGATCTCGGAATCCTGGGTGCTCACTACCGTGGTCAGGTCGCGCACGATGCCGCTGAGCAGCCCGAGCTCCACGGTCAGTTCCTCGACTTCGGCCCGGAGCGCGGCGTCGCCGGCCTCCGGCCGCGGCGGCACGGCCGCGGTCTCGGCCTTCAACAGGCGCCGGGACAGCAGGTCCACCTCGCCGGAGAGCTTGTCGCAACGGGCCTTCAGGGTGGCGGCGCGCACCTGGGCGAGGCCGGCCGCGACGGCGGCGAGTGCGCCGAGTGCCAGGGCGCTCGTAGCCGGCGCGAACACCGCGAGCGGCCCGAGCACGACGAGCGCCAGAAGCCCGGCCGCCAACAACCCCGCGTATCGGCGGAGGACCGGGATCATCGTGACAACACCTACCAGGGTTCCTGCACCGACCGTCGGGAGAAGTCCCAGTCGCTGATTCGGCGGGCGGAGACCGATTCTGCGATCTTTGTCGCCGCGCGGCTCGCCCGGCAAGGCGAGGGCATGCGAATTCCATCCTGTGTGGTGTCGGCGCCCGCGGAAACGTTGCGGAATCGCCACGGCCGGGCGGTTTGCAAGGGGTCGGACGAGGGTTGCACCGGGCGCTCATGCGAATGGGAAGAAAAGGCGCCATAAAGCGTGGCCATGACGATTGTGACTGCCTGCGTTCTGAAGTGCGTTCCGATGTCCGATGTCCTCCGCCGCGTTGGTTTGTCCGTCGGCGCCCTGACTCTCACGCTGGCTGCTGTCCCGACATCAGCCGCGGATCTCGGGGCGGCATCCTCCCGCTCCGCGCCGGTCTTCACGCAGGTCGATCCGAACGCCGTCGATCCGAACACCTGGATCGTCACCGTCAGCGCCTCGCTTCAGGCGATCCCGCGCTATCCCGGTGCGTCGGACTACACCGCGGTCGGCTATCCCGGGATCGACATTCGCAAGGCCGGCGAGCCACGGCGCTTCTCGACGCCGGATGACGGCTTCAGCTTCTCCTTCTACGACGACCCGTCGTTCCGGATCGGGCCGACCGCCCGCATCGTGCCCGGCCGCTATTACGGCGATGACCGGCGCCACCTATACGGCTTCCGGGACGCGCGCATCGCTCTCGAGCCGGGCGTGTTCGCCGAGTTCTACCCGACCCCGTTCATCCGCACCCGCGTGGAGGCCCGTCAGGGCGTGTACGGGCATCACGGTACAGTCGGCTCGGTGGCGGCCGACTATCTGATGCCGGCGGGCCAGTTCCTGTTCTCCATCGGTCCGCGCTTCAACATCGGCGATGCCAGCTACGCCCGGAAGTATTTCGGCGTGTCGCCGGCCGAGGCCGCGCTCAACGGCCGGGTGACCCCGTACAATCCCGGAAGCTTCTACGCGGCGGGCGTGCTCGGCGCCGTGACCTACACCCAGGACGAGACCTGGGCCTATACCGGCTATGCCGGCTACACCCGGATCCTGGGCGCGTCCGGCGACAGCCCATTGGTGCGCCGCCCGTTCGGCAATCCCGACCAGTTCCAGTTCGGCCTGAAGGTCGATTACGCGTTCCGCATGCCGGCCCAGTTCTGAGGCGTCTTGCGCCGGCCGCGCCGCGCCCCGACATCCCGGTGACACTGTTCACGGAGGCTCGGATGGACGAGACGCGCACCGATCTGCTGATGCAGGTGGACGGCATGACCTGTGACGGCTGCGCCGCCGCGGTGACGCGCACGGTGAACCGGATCGACCCGGCGGCCGAGATCCAGGTCGACCGCGAATCCGGCCGCGTCGCGATCCGCACGGACGCCCAGGCCCTGGTCATCGCGGACGCGCTCACCAAGGCCGGCTACACTGCCACGGCCATGACCGGCTGAGACGGAGCCTAGGCCCGCGTTAGGAACATCCCGGTCAGCAGCAGCGCGAAGGCGGCCAGACCGAACAGGCCTTCCTTGCGCTGCGTGGGATCGAGGAAATGGGCGGCGGCGCCGGCCGCGCAGCAGGCGGCGCCTAGGCCGATCGTCAGAGATGACATCGCAATCCCTCCTCATCGCGCGTCAGCCCCGACGCTGCGAAACAGTCCCGTTCCCGGGGCCTGCCGGACGCCGTTGTCCGTTCAGGATTTTGTTTGTATTCGGATGCTCGCACGGCGCGTGAAAACTCGCAAGGCGCGCGTAATATCTTGCGGACTGTATTTGGTTGATTGCGGTGTGCGGGATCGGTGGCACATCTGGATGGGATGACTGAGAAATAGGCCGTGAATACCGTATTCACGGCCTCGGGCGAAGGCGCCGGCTGAGCGGCGGCCCAATCCAAAAAAGGCCCCTCCCCCGGTGATCCAGCAATCCTGCGACCGGATGCGTTGACCGTCCCGGCCACGCCCGCGTAATCACCCGCATGCTCACCACCTCATCCGACCGGTTCGACGTCGTGGTCGTCGGCGGCGGCCATGCCGGCGTCGAGGCGGCGGCTGCGGCCGCGCGCTGCGGCGCCCGCACGGCTCTGGTCACCCACGACCCCGCCACGATCGGCGCCATGTCGTGCAACCCCGCCATCGGGGGGCTCGGCAAGGGCCATCTCGTGCGCGAGGTCGATGCCCTGGACGGGTTGATGGGTCGGGTCGCAGATGCGGCCGGCATCCAGTTCCGATTGCTCAACCGCCGGAAGGGGCCGGCCGTGCGCGGTCCCCGCACCCAGGCCGACCGAAAGCTCTACGCCGCCGCCATGCAGGCGGCCATCGCCGAGACCGCGGGTCTCACCGTGGTGGCGGGCGCCTGCGAGGATCTCGTCCTCGATCCGGAGGGCCGGCTCTCCGGGCTCGTGCTGGCCGATGGCCGGGCGATCGCCTGCGCCGCCGTGGTGCTGACCACCGGCACCTTCCTGCGCGGGCTGATCCATATCGGCGAGCGCCAGATCCCGGCCGGCCGGGTCGGCGAGGCGCCGGCGATCGGGCTAGCCCAGACCCTCGACCGGCTCGGCCTGCGGCTGGGCCGTCTCAAGACCGGCACCCCGCCCCGTCTCGACGGCCGGACCATCGACTGGTCGGGCTTGGAGATGCAGGAGGCCGATGCCGAGCCGGTGCCGTTCTCGACGCTGACGGACACGATCACCACGCCGCAGATCCGCTGCGGCATCACCCGGACCACCCAGGCGGTCCACGACCTGATCCGCGCCAACCTGCACCGCTCACCGATGTATTCCGGCGGCATCGCCAGTCGGGGCCCACGCTACTGCCCGTCGATCGAGGACAAGGTCGTGCGCTTCGGCGACCGGGAGGGCCACCAGATTTTTCTGGAGCCCGAGGGGCTGGATGACCCGACCATCTACCCGAACGGTATCTCAACGGCCCTCCCCGAGGAGGTCCAGCGGGAGATCATCCACCTGATCCCGGGGCTGGAGCGCGCCGCGATCCTACGGCCGGGCTACGCCATCGAATACGATTACGTCGACCCGCGCGAGCTCGATACCGGGCTCCAAGTGAAGCGCCTGCCCTGCCTGTTCCTGGCCGGCCAGATCAACGGCACCACCGGCTACGAGGAGGCGGCCGGCCAGGGGCTGGTCGCCGGGCTCAACGCCGCCCGCCGCGCCGGCGGCCACGACTTGGCGACCTTCGACCGGGCCGAATCCTATCTCGGCGTGATGATCGACGACCTCGTGACCCACGGGGTCAGCGAGCCGTACCGGATGTTCACCTCGCGCTCGGAATACCGGCTGTCCCTGCGGGTCGACAATGCCGACGAGCGGCTGACGCCCCGGGGGATCGCGCTGGGTTGCGTCGGCCGGCACCGGGCCGATCATTTCTCGGCTTCGCAGGCGGAACTCCGAGAAGCGCGCAGCCGGCTCGATGCCCTGAGCCTCACGCCGAACCAGGCGGCCCTGCAGGGCATCAGCCTGAACCGCGACGGCATCCGCCGCAGCGCGTTCCAGCTGCTGGCCTATCCCGAGATCACCTGGGGCCAACTCGCGGCGATCTGGCCCGAGCTGGCCGAGACCGCGCCGCGGGTTGCCGACCGCCTCAAGACCGACGCGACCTACGCGGTCTATCTCGACCGGCAGAATGCCGACATCGCCGCCTTCCGGCGCGACGAGGCCGTGCGGCTACCCGCGAGCCTGGATTATGCCGGGATCAGCGGCCTCTCGAACGAGATGCGGGTGAAGCTCGAGACCGTCCGCCCTGGCACCCTCGGCCAGGCCGCCCGGATCGAGGGCGTCACGCCCGCCGCCCTCACCCTCCTGGCCGCCCACGCGCGACGGGCTGCGCCCGATGCCGGCTGCCGCGTCCCATGAGCGATCCGGACCGCGCCCGAATCCTCGCCGCCTCCGGTGTTTCACGTGAAACAGCCGAGCTGCTGGACCTCTACGTCGCCCAGCTTCGGCGCTGGCAGCCGATCAAGAACCTCGTCGGCCCCGCCACCCTGGCGGAGGTCTGGAGCCGCCATATCGACGACGCCCTCCAGCTCCTCGACCTCGCCCCCGACGCCGGGACCTGGTTGGATCTCGGGTCCGGCGCCGGCATCCCGGGCCTGATCCTCGCTATCGCCGGCCGCGAGCGGGGCATCCAGGTGGATCTGATCGAGAGCAACGCGCGCAAATGCGCCTTTCTCACCGAGACCGCCCGCGTCACCGGTGCGCCGGCCCGAGTGCGCAACGCCCGGATCGAGGCGGTGATCGGCGACTACCAGGGCGTCGACATCGTCTGCGCACGCGCCCTCGCGCCCATGACGCAGCTCCTCGCCTGGACGGAGCCGCTGTTGAAAACGGGCACCACCGGGCTGTTTCCGAAGGGCCGGGACGTGCAAGCTGAATTGACCCAGGCGGCCGCGCAGTGGAGAGTCGTTAACGACCTCGTGCCGAGCCGGACTGATTCCGAAGCCCGGATCGTGCGCGTCACTGCCCTCGCCGCCCCGAGCCATCGATGACCGAAGCGATCCTCGGCGATTCCGCCGACCGGTCCGTGGATCCGTCCAGCGATCCCGTCTTGACCCCTGCCGAAAGACCGTCCGTGAGACATCCCCTGCGGATCCTGGCGCTGGCCAACCAGAAGGGCGGCGTCGGCAAGACCACGACGGCGATCAACCTCGGCACCGCGCTGGCGGCGATCGGCGAGGACGTGCTGGTGCTCGACCTCGACCCGCAGGGCAACGCCTCCACGGGGCTCGGCATCGACCGGGCTCGCCGGCAGGTCTCGACCTACGACGTCATGACCGGCGAGGCGTCGCTGGCCGAGGCGGTGATCCCCACGGCGGTGCCGCGGCTGTCGATCGCGCCCTCGACCATGGATCTGCTGGGCCTGGAGATGGAGCTGGCCACCCTGCCCGACCGGGCCCACCGGCTGCGCGGCGTGCTCAAGGACATCGCGCAGGCCAAGGGTCTGGAGCGGATCAGCTACGTGCTGATCGATTGCCCACCTTCGCTCAACCTGCTGACCATCAACGCGCTGGCGGCCGCCGACGCGGTGCTGGTGCCGCTGCAATGCGAGTTCTTCGCGCTGGAGGGTTTGAGCCAGCTGCTGCGCACCGTCGAGCAGGTCCGCGGTGCGCTGAACCCGAAGCTGACCATCCAGGGCATCGTGCTGACGATGTTCGACCCGCGCAACAACCTCTCCGCCCAGGTGGTGGCGGATGTGCGCGGTTTCATGGGCGACAAGGTCTACGAGACCGTGATCCCCCGCAACGTCCGCATCTCCGAGGCGCCGTCCCACGGCAAGCCGGCTTTGCTCTACGATTTGAAATGTGCCGGCAGCCAGGCGTATCTGCGCCTCGCCTCCGAGGTGATCCAGCGCGAAGGCCGGGTGCCGGCAGCGGCCTGATTGTGTGATCCCAAAAAATCGGGGATCGAGTGCGGAGCGTGACACGGGTGACAAGGATGGCGGAGGAGGGGGCACGACCCCGTCTCGGGCGCGGGCTCGCGGCGCTGATCGGTGATTTCGGCGATGTCGGGCAGGCGGCCAAGGCCGAGGGCAAGATCGAGCCGCAGCGCAAGGTTCCGGTGGAGTTCCTGCGCCCGAACCCGCGCAACCCCCGCCGCAGCTTCGGCGAGGCGGAACTGGCGGAACTCGCGACCTCGATCACCCAGCGCGGCATCATCCAGCCGATCGTGGTGCGACCGCTGGCCGATGTGCCGGGGGCCTTCGAGATCGTGGCTGGCGAGCGGCGCTGGCGGGCGTCCCAGAAGGCCGGGCTCGATGAGGTGCCGGTGGTGATCGTCGAGATCGACGACCGCGCCTCCCTGGAATTCGCCATCCTGGAGAACGTCCAGCGGGCGGATCTCAACCCGATCGAGGAGGCGTCCGGCTACGAGCGCCTGATGCAGGACTTCGCTTACACCCAGAAGGAGTTGGCCGAGATCCTGGGCAAGAGCCGCAGCCACCTCGCCAACACCCTGCGGCTGCTCAACCTGCCGCCCGCCGTGCAGGACCGGGTCACCGCCGGCGAGCTCACCGCCGGCCATGCCCGCGCGCTGCTGGCGGTGCGCGATCCCGAAGCCTTGGCCCGCCGGGTCGTGGCCGAGGGCCTGTCGGTGCGCGAGGTCGAGGCGGTCGCCGCGTCCGAAGCCGCCGAGGCCGCTGCCCCCGACACTCCCCGCCCCGGTCGCCCGCGCCTCTCGGCCGAGCGCCCTGCCCCGGTCCGCGAGCTGGAGTTGCGGATCCGCCGGGCCCTGGGGGTCGACGTGGTCTACAAGCCCAAGGACGAGACATCGGGCGAGATCCGCATCCGCTACGAGACCCAGGACGAGCTCGAGGGGCTGCTCAACCGGTTCAAGGTGTCGGAAGAGAGCTGAGAAAAGCTTCTTTCCGGCGTCCATCCCACCCCTTCCCTCATCCTGAGGCGACGAAGCGAAGCGAAGGCCTCGAAGGAGGCCTCCAGGGATCGCGCGGTTTCTGGAGGGCTCCTTCGAGGCGCCCGCTGCGCGGGCGCACCTCAGGATGAGGGCGCGGATGGGATCGATGCAGGGAGTCTCGTCGAAGGCGAAGCTGCTGGATGGTCTAACGCCGCCGCCGGGCGCCCGCCTCCGCCACCCGCAGCAGCGCCGCGGAGGCCAGGGCGTGCGCCAGTTCCGGCTCCGCCCGCCGGCAGGCCAGGATCGCCTCCTGGAGGGCCTTGACCGCCTGCCGAAGCGTGCCAGCCGGCCAGGTGGCGAGCTGGCCCTCGATGCTGGCCTTGCGCTTGAAATGCAGGCCCCGCCAGGAGGCCACCATCAGGGACGGCGTCTTGTCAGGATTGTCGAGACGGGTTGCCAGCAGGGTGAGGGCGTGTCGCAGGGCCGAGCCGAGCACCGCGCCGGGATCCAGACCCTCGTGCCGGAAGCGTCGGTAATCGCGCTCCACCGCCTCTCGGCGGCCGTCGAACGCGGCATCGATCAGGGTGTTGAGCACACTGGCGGCCACGTCGCTGGTCACGGCCTCGACATGGTCGAGGGTGACGACCTTGTCCCCTGGCCCCCCCCCGCCCGCGTAGAGCGCGAGCTTCTCGATCTCCATCAGGCTGGCCCGGCGGTCGCCGCCGAGGCTGCGGGCCAGGACCTCACGGGCGGCGCGATCGATGCGCAGGCCGCGCTCCTGCAAGGTGCGCTCGATCAGGTCCGAGAGCGTGCGCTCGTCGTCGGCGTAGCAGGGAATCGCCAGCGCCTTGGGCGAGCGCTCGCACAGGACGCGCATCGGGTTGTTCTTGGCGAGGTCGCCGGCCTCCACGACAATGCGGGCATCGGCCACCTCGGCGGCGAGCACCGCCTCGACCGCGGGCGCGTAATTGCGGCTGCCCGGCCGCACCCAGATCGACCGACGGCCGCCGAAGAGGCCCATGGTGCCGGCCTCGTCGCAGAGCCGGCCCGGATCGGAGGCGAGGGTGTCGCCGTCGATCCGCACCAGCGCGAAGGGATCGCCCGGGTCGGTGACGAAGTCCTCGGCGAGTTTTCGCGCACGCTCGGTGACCAGGCCGGTATCGGGCCCGTAGACCAGGATCACCGGGATGCGCGGATCGGGCCCGCGCCGGATCAGGCCCTCGATCTCGCCCGCCTTGACCGCCGTCAAAGCCGGCTCACGGCTTGGTCGAGAGCACGGCGGCCAGGCGCGTCTTGATCTGGTCCGCCAGGACGCTGGCGAGACGGATCTCAGCATCGCGCGCCGCCCGCTGGCTGGCGAAGCGCTGGACCGAGCGGTCGTAGGTCGCCGTCGAGGTCGCGACGCCCTCGGAATAGACCTTGGTGCCGGCCATATCCTCCAGGCTGTACTTGATGTTGGCGACCAGCGTGCCGGCCTCGGCGCGGCCGGTGGTGGAGGAGACGATCGGGGTCTGCACAATCTCGGAGCCCGAGAGCTTCAGTCGGTAGCGCTTGCTCGCCGGCTGGCCGGAGCCGTCGAGCTCGAAGATCAGTTCGCTGCGCAGGTAATGCCCGAGCCGCTCCTGGCCCTGGGCCATCCCGACATCGTCGACCTGCACGGAGGCCAGCAGCGCCTGCACGGTCTCGCCGGAGGCGGTCGGCCCGTAGAGCGGGCGGAAGCAGGCCGACAGGTTCAGCGCCAGGCCGGCCACGCAGGCGAGGCGGCCGATCCGGCCCGCAACCGATACTCCCGAACCCACCATCACGTCGCCGCCCGCCCCGTCGTGTTCGCCTGTGTTTAGCGCGGACCGGCAAGGTCGCGCCATGAGCCTATGGGTCAAGCGTTACGATTTCTCTGCGGCGAGAGCGTGGTCGCGACGTTTCAGAGTGTGGCCAGATAGCCCGAGACCGTGACGATTGACAGGATCGTCGAGACCAGCACCACCGTGGAGGTCAGGTCGGCCTCCCGGCGGTAGAACTCCGCCAGCATGAACGGGCCGGTCCCGGTGGGCAGGGCGGCCATCAGCACCGCCACGTGCAGGAGCAGCGGCGGCAGATCGAACAGATAGCGGCCGAGCCCGTAGGCGAGCAGCGGCTGTCCGACGAGCTTCAGGCCGACCAGCAGGGAAGCCGCCCGGGGCTGGGCGCTGCCGGGCCGGCGCTTCTGGGCCAGGAACAGGCCGAGCGCCACCAGGGCGCACGGGGAGGCGGCCCCGCCGAGGAGTTTTAGAAATGTCTCGGCCGATGCCGGTAGCGTGAGGCCGGCACTCGGGATCAGGGCGCCGAGCGCCGGCGCGATCAGCAACGGGTTGCGGATCAGCGACCGGCCGACCGCGCGCCAGACCGGGACGTTCGAACCGCCCTGCCCGGCCCCGCGCGCCTCCCGCCGGAGGCCGGTCTCGATCAGCACGATCGCCACCGCGAACACGCCGCAGACCGTGAGGATCGCCGCCACGGTGGTGGGCGCCAGCGCCTCCGGGCCGAACGCCACCAGCGCCAGGGGGAAGCCCATGAAGCCGGTATTGGGATAACCGGCATTGAGCCCGTCCACGGCGGCGTCGGAGAGCGGGTGACCCTCCCCTCGCCGGACCAGCACCGTGAGGGTGAACACCGCCAGGCTGCTCAGCCCGAAGGCGGCGATGAAGCCGGGCTTCCAGATCGCGCTCCAATGGGCATGCGCGGTCACGTCGAACAGCAGCGCCGGCAGGGCCAGGAACACCACGAAGCAGTTGAGTTCGGTGGTCGCGGCAGCACCGAGCACGCCGATCCGCCGGGCCAGCCAGCCGGAAAAGATCAGCGCGAAGATCGGCAGCACGACCAGCAGGGTCGAGAGCATAGGCGGCCCGAGTCGGAGGACGAGGCGCCGGCCTTAGAATGGATTCGCCGCCGATCTCCAGTCCCGAGGGCGGGGACCTGCCATGCTCCCCTGCCTTCGCGATGCGCCTACCAGCGGTAGATCAGGCTGCCGATCACCGTGGCCGGGGCGCCGCGGTAGCAGTAGCCGGCCTGACAATTGTAGTAATCGCGGTCGAAGATGTTGAACGCGTTGATCTGCGCTCGGAAGCCTTTGTACTTCGGATCGAGGGCCGCAAAATCGTAGGCGACCAGCGCATCGAACAGTGTCACGGTCGGGTTGCGAACCGTATTCTCATCGTCGGCGAAGCTGTTGGCGTTGAACCGGATGCCGCCGCCGATCGTCAATCCGCGCAGGGCGGAAGACGGAGGGAACAGGTAGGTCAGGAAGGACGCGAAGGTATCGCCCGGAATGCCCGAGAGACGGTTCCCGTCGATCGGCGCGCCGGTGACGGCCGAGGTCTGTTTGACGAAGCGGAAGTCGAGATGGGTGTAGGCGACGGTCAGGTTGGTGCCCGGCGCGAAGTTCGCCGTCGCCTCCATCTCGAAGCCGCGCGAGTTAACCTCACCAGTCGCCACTTGGTTGGCGAAATTCGTGGGATCCTGGCGCAGGATGCTGGTCTGGTTGATATCGAAGCCCGCGATGGCCGCGCTGATGTTCGTGCCCGGGATCAGGTACTTCACGCCCGCTTCGATCTGATCACCGGTGGCGGGCCTGTAGGGGCGACCCGTAACCACGTTGACGCCGACCTGAGGGGTAAAGGTCGTGGCGTAGCTGGCGTAAGGGACGAGGCCGGGCGCGAGTTCGTAGTTCAGGCCGGCGCGGTACGTGAAGGCGCTGTCGTTCTGGCTCTGCGGTCCGGCAACGATGCCCCGCGTGACGCTCGCCGTGTCAGAGGCGACCCAATCCTGCCGTCCGGTCAGCGTCAGGACGAATCTCCCCCACTTCGCCTGCTCCTGGACATAGACGCCAACCTGATCCTGGGCCTGACGCGACGAGCGGTCGATGGTCGGCCGGGTGATCGGTTGGCGGCCGTAGTTCAGGGTGAGCAGGTTGAGGTCGGGCGCCACGCCGAAACCGGCGATGCTGGAGAAATCGTAGTGGTAGTAGTCGATGCCGCTCAGCAGCGTGTGGGCGATCGGTCCGGTCTGGAGGTGGCCCTCGAGCTGCGTGTCGACTGCGAAGGAGGCCAGCGACTGCTTGAATAGACCGGTGGACCGCTGCGCGCTGAGGCCCGTCACCGCGTCGACCTGCGTGTACGAGAAGTTGGCGTCGACGCCGGAATAGCGGAAGTTCTGCCGCAGGATCAGGTCCGGCGAGAACACGTGCTCGAAGGCATAGCCGATCCGGTGCTGATCGGTCCGGTAGGTGTTGAGCGCGCCGTCGCCCGAGTAGATCCGCGATACGCGGAAGCCCGGGAAGTTATAGAAGGTGGCATTGCCCGGAACGTTCGATTCCTGGAATTCCGTGAGCAGCGTGAAGGTCGTGTCGGCCGAGGGCCGCCACGTAAAGGCGGGGGCGATGGTAAACCGGTCGTCCCGGACGCCAGGTCCGGGCAGGAACGTGTCGGACTGGCGTGCGACGCCGGTGAGCCGATAGGCCATCGTTCCATCGGAGCCTTCGACGGGGCCACCGATGTCGAAATTGCCCTGGTAACGGTCGAAGCTGCCCCCCTGGAACCAGACCTCGCCGAATTGGGCGAAGACCGGGCGCTTGCTGGTCACATCGACGATGCCGCCGGGAGAGCCGAGGCCGTAGAGGCCGGAGGCTGGCCCACGCAAGATGGTGAGCGCCTCGGCGCCGTAGGGCTCGATACGGGGGACAGCAAAGCCGACGCCTGTCTGGCGTAGGCCGTCGCGAAAGATACCGTCGTAGGTCTCGGCGAAGCCCCGGATGTAGAATGAATCCGCGCGCGGGTCGAAACCGAACACGTTGCTCGACACGCCCGGCGTGTAGGCGAGGGCCTCGTTGAGGCTCTGGACGTTGCGGTCGTTGAGCTGCTCGCGGGTGACCACGGAGACCGATTGCGGGGTCTCGATGAGCAGTGTGTTGGTCTTGGTCGCGGTCGGGCTCACGCGTGCGACGTAGCCGGTAACCCCGGACGGGCCGCCGCCACCGCCGCTGGTGGCCGCGCTGTTGCCGTTGCCGCCGCTGACATTGGCACCCCCGAAGCCGGGCCCGGCCGTGGGAGCGGAGGCGGGACGGGTGGCCTCCACGGAGATTTCGTTGAGCTGCACGGCGCCCTGCGCGGTGGCGTAAGGCGTACCGGCGGCGGTGGCGAGAGCCGTAGAGGTGACAAGTAGCCTGACGCGGGCGGAACGCAAAGACATGGCAAACCCTGAGATGCGCCGATCGCTGGCGCTTCAATCTCAAGATCCATCGTTCACGGGGTCTTGATCAAGCCGAAAACGTGTTGCAAATCACACACTTAGAGCCGTTCAAATCTGAAATTGTTCGCATTCAAAACTCTAGCGGCGGCTCGCGTAGTGCGTCGGCCTCGCGGGTGCAGACGGCTTGGTCGGGGGCGGTGCCGCCTCCGGACAGGGCGCCGCGAAGTTCGGCGCGGGCCTTCTCCAGATCGGCGCGGAAACCCGGATCACCCATCAGCGTGGCGAAGACCGAGGTGCCGGTGAGGCGCCCGGCCGCCACGTCGCTGAGCCAGTGCACGCCGCAGACGACCCGGCTCTCGCCATAGGCCCGGCCCCGGGCCAGGATCGGGGTGGCCTTCTCGGGCACCAGGGAGGCCAGGATCAGCGCGTAGGCCCAGCCCTGCGTGGCGTGGCCGGAGGGGTAGCTGAAGCTGTCGGTGAGCGCCTGGGTCCGCTGGACGCAGATCGGCGCCTCGTTGCCCACGAAGGGGCGCAGCCGCCGGTAATGCACCTTCGGGCCGCGCGTCGCCCGGGCGAGATCGAGCCGGGCGCGCTCCAGCAGGTTGAGCACTGCCGGCACCCGGGCCTGATCGATCCGCGTGCCGAGCACGCAGGCGAAGTTGTCGAGGACCGCGGCCGCACCCTCGGACACGTCGTTGGCCGCGATCTCCCAGCGTGGACTGCCCTTCAGGGCGCGGGTGCCGACGAAGGCCGCCCGGTCGGCCTTGTCGAGGGGCGCATCGTGGGCCGGCGGCGGCGGCAGGATCTGGGTCGCATCGGGACCCGCCGTCTCGGCGAGATAGGGTTTCACCGCCGGCTTGCCGGGCTTGAGCGTGTCGGCTCCCAGCGACGGCGCCGCCGGCGGGTTCGACGGGGCAGGGCGGGGCGTATCCTCGGCGCGCACCGGGGACGCGGCGATCAGGACGGCGAGGGCCGGCAGGGAGAGGGTGCGCAGCATCGGATCCGTGGCGGTGTCGGGCGAGGGACGAGACAGGAAGCGGGCCGCTCCCGCAGACAAACGAACGGCTTGGCCGGACGGTTCAGTCCGCGCACAGGCCTCCGATCCTGTCCAGGGGCTGCCATGACGGATGGGCGGCGGTTGACCCTGGCTGCCGCTTGCGAGAACGCTACGGGTGTCCCCGTTCCGGCCTTCCGACCGCATGGCTCAGCCCCTCGACCGCGCCCGCCTCCTAGAGGCGTTCGAAGCTCCGCCGCCGGTGGCATCATGAGACCGCATTCCCTGGCGGAAGTGGTCGAGCGGGCGCGGGACGACGGCGATTGGGAGCATCACCTGCGCGATTTCCTCGACGCCTTCTACGCGGCTGACGGGGACGTCGCGCGGCAAGCGGCGTTCGTCGCCGACGAGCCAGGCTTGCTCGGGCGGCCGGAGGCCGATGCGTTCCTGGGCGGGGCCGGGGAGCATCTGGCCCGGCGCTGGGGCCTGCCGATCCCGGGCTGGGTCCGGGCCGAGAGCCGGTATCTGGCGACCGCCCTGTTCGTGCCCGACGAGAAGCGCCTGCGGGGCTATCTGATGTGCGTCAGCCCGGTCTCGTTTCGGACGCGGCTGATCTTCACCGGGCCGGACCCGCTCCAGCGCGCCCGCTTTCCCTACCATCGCGGCGTGATCACGATGCCGCCGGAACATGGGTTTTCAAAGGGCGAGCCCTGATGAGGCCAGGGCTCTGCCCTGGACCCGCAAAAGGTCCCGGACCTTTTGAATCCGTAAATTTGCCGGCTAAATCGCCTGGACCGCCTTCGCGACCGCGGTTGGGAACTCCTCGTGCGGGCTCAGGGCTCCGGGGATCGCGGCGCTCGTGACCCGGCCGTGAGAGATCAGCGCGTCCATCTCCGCGCCGGAGCGGCGCGGGGCTTTCTCCGGCCGCAGCACCAGGGTCGGCGGCAGGCCCTCTCCGAACAGGTCCAGGAAGGCGGTGCGGTCGGCCACGGGGTCGAGGCCGCCGGTGACGAAGGCGGCGGTGCCGAAGCGGCCGTTGCGCTGGCGGGTGACCGCGTGCTTGGCCCGAATCACGGCCGGCGTGACGTGGGCCGGGTCGGCGTAGACATGAGCGCGCATCATCCGGCCGATGATCGGCGGGCTGATGTTGAGCCGGTAGAGCGCATCGCCGAGGACCGGCGCCTCCACGGCCCGGCGGATGCGGGGAAACCAATGCGCCCGGCTCGGCATCGCGGTGGGCAGCGGCCCGCGCCAGGTCGGCGCCACCAGAACCAGCCGCTCGAACGCTTTCGGGTGCCTGCGCGCCGCCGCGACCAGGTAGCCGGCGGCGTGTCCGGCCGCGATCCCGATCGCGTAGGGGCCGGGCACGGCGGCGAGCAGCGCGTCCAGGAATGCGTGCAGGGTGTCCGGACCGAGGGGCAGGCGGGTCCGCGGCCGGGCGCCGAAGCCCGGCCAATTGGGCACCAAGCTGCGATACTGCGAGCCGAGAGCGCGGGCGAGGTCGCGCATCTCGGCCCGGTCCGAGATCGTGGACAGGGCCGGCAGCAGCAGCGCGTCGCGCCCTGTGCCGATCACGTCGCACGGGGTCGGCACGGGCCGGCCCGCCACGATCAGGTCGAGGGTTCGCGTCGTCTCCACCGGGTCGCCCCCAAACTCCCAAAAAAAATCAGGTGCGCAGCAGCTCGTTGATGGCGGTCTTGGAGCGGGTGCCGGCATCGACGCGCTTGACGATCACGGCGCAGTACAGGCCGGGGCCGGGGGTGCCGTCCGGCAGCGCCTTGCCGGGCATCGTGCCGGACACCACCACGGAGTAGGGCGGCACGCGGCCATACATCACCTCGCCGGTGGTGCGGTCGACGATCTTGGTCGAGGCGCCGATATAGACACCCATGGACAGGACGCTGCCCTGGCCGACGATCACGCCCTCGGCCACCTCGGCGCGGGCGCCGATGAAGCAATCGTCCTCGATGATCACCGGATTGGCCTGGAGCGGCTCGAGCACGCCGGCGATACCGGCGCCCCCGGAGATATGGCAGTTCTTGCCCACCTGCGCGCAGGAGCCGATCGTGACCCAGGTGTCGACCATCGTGCCCTCGCCGACATGGGCGCCGAGATTGACGAAGCTCGGCATCAGCACGGCGCCCGGGGCGATGTAGGAGCCGCGGCGGACGAAGCAGCCCGGCACCGCGCGCAGGCCCGCGGCGCGGAACTCGGCCTCGCCCCAGCCGGCGAACTTGGAGGCGACCTTGTCCCACCAGGGCGCGCCGCCCGGGCCGCCCTCGATCGCCGCCATGTCGTTGAGGCGGAAGGAGAGCAGCACCGCCTTCTTTAGCCACTGGTTGACGACCCAATCGTGGTTGCCGCTCTTCTCGGCGACCCGGGCCTTGCCGGAATCGAGCAGGTTCAGCGCCTCCTCGACCGCCTCGCGCACGGCGCCCTGGGTGCTGGTCGAGATGCCGGCGCGCTCCTCCCAGGCCGTCTCGATGGTCTTGGCGAGGTCGGAGGTGGACATGGGCGCACGCTGCTCTTGTGACGGGGAGCCCGTGCTTACAAGCGGGCACCGGGGCTGTCACCCGGGGGGCCTCAATCCTCTAGCAGAACACGCACCCGGTCGAGATCGGTCACGAGGTCGACCAGGTCGATCGCCAGGGTGTCGTAGACGGATTGGGCGGCCGCGGGGAATTCCTCCAGCACGCGCCGCATCAGCGTCGGGGTGATCCGCATCACCTCGGCGGCGCCCTCGGCCCGGGCCTCGGTCGGCCGGGTGCCGCGCACGAACAGGGCGAGCTGGCCAATCAGCGCCGAGCGCCCGGCGCGCACCGGCTCGGCATCCGCGACCCGGGGGGCGAGCCGGATCGTGCCCGACATCACCACGAAACCACCATCGGCCGGGTCGCCGCGGGCGAACAGCAGGTCGCCGTCGGCCAGCTCACGCCGCTCGGCCGCGAAGGTCAGCAGGCGCAGGGCGTCCCGGTCGAGGAAGCCGAACAGCGGCGCGTCGGCGAGGATCGCGATGTCGTCGTCGAGCCCCAAAGAACCGCCTCACCACCCTGCGCGCAAACGAGCCTGAGCCTCGCTTACACGCAAATCCCTAAAGCCCTTCCCGATCGCGTTGCAATCGCGCTTGGCTCTCGGTTCCCGCCGTGAGGCGCAGGGGGCATCAGGGGAGCAGCTTGTAGCCGCCCCCTTCGGTGACGAGGATCGCCGCGGTGGCGGGGTTCGGCTCGATCTTCTGGCGCAGCCGGTAGATATGGGTCTCCAGCGTGTGCGTGGTGACGTGGGCGTTGTAGCCCCACACCTCGGCGAGCAGCGTGTCGCGGTTCACCACGGCCCGGCCCGCCCGATACAGGAAGCGCAGGATCGCGGTCTCCTTCTCGGTGAGCTTGAGCTTCGAGCCGCGCTCGCCGACCAGCAGCTTGGCGCCGGGCCGGAAGGTGTAGGGGCCGATCTGGAACACCGCGTCCTCGGACGCCTCGTGGCTGCGCAGATGCGCGCGGATCCGAGCGAGCAGAATGCCGAACTTGAACGGCTTGGTGACGTAGTCGTTGGCGCCCGCCTCCAGCCCCTCGACGTGGTCCGCCTCGGAATCCTGGGCTGTGAGCATGATCACCGGGCCGCGGAAGCCGCCGGCGCGCATCCGGCGCACGGCCTCGCGCCCGTCAAGATCGGGCAGGCCGACATCCATCACCGCCAGGTCGATGCGGTCGGTGCCGACCCGCCGGATCGCGTCCGCGGCATTCGCCTCGGTGACCACGGTGAAATCCTCACAGAGGTCGAGCTGCTCGGTGAGCGTGTCGCGCAGGATCGCGTCGTCGTCACAGATCAGCAGGCGATAGGCGTTCGACATCGTCCGGGACCCTGGAGCAGGCGGCGGGACCGGAAAACCCGGTATCCGGGAACGGCCTGCGATGACAAGGATCTGGAGCCTCCCGCGTCCGTCGGATGACGATGCAACGGGCTCCAGGGAACGCCAGGGCGCGCCGCACCGGTCTTCAAGGGCGTTCTCGGTCCCCGCCTGCGCAGGGCGGTGGGCTGGTTCGCTCCCGAATCCCGGCTTCGGCGGCCTGGGTTCCGCGGCTAGGATAGGGCCGCGTTTGTGGCCGGAAATTGCCTTGTGCGCAATTTTTCACGGTTTCGGTATTGGATACCGGGCATAACGCCGGCCGATCCGCCCTGCGACCCCGCGATAAGCGGGGTCGGATGGTGCGTGCGGCAGGCAGGGGAGGGGGCTTTGGTGCGTGGACATCGGCGTGAGCGGCCCGGACTCGTCCGCGTGACCTTGGGCGAGATCCGCGTCCGCGTGCTGGTCGGCGACCGCCGCCGGGGCCAACTACTCGTCGGCCCGGCCGTGATCCCCTGCGCCCTCGGGGCGGGCGGCATCGTCTGCGACAAGCGCGAGGGCGACGGCGGCTCGCCGCGCGGGCGCTTCCGCCTGCGGGGGGGCGCCTACCGGTCGGACCATCTCGGCCTGCGCCCGCGCACGGCCCTGCCGCTCCGGGCGACCCGGCCCGATGACGGCTGGTGCGACGAGAGCCGGGACCGCCGCTACAACCGGCCGATCCGCCTGCCGGCCCCGGGCATCAGCGCCGAGTCGATGTGGCGCCCGGACGGGCTCTACGACGTGGTGATCGACCTCGACTACAACCGCGCCCCGATCCGGAAGGGGCGCGGCTCGGCGATCTTCCTGCACATCGCCCGCGACGGCTACCGGCCCACCGAGGGCTGCGTGGCACTGGCCCGGGCGGACCTGCTCCGGCTGCTCCGGCGCCTCGGCCCGCGCACGCATCTGCGGATCGGGTGAGGCTCACACCTTCCGAGTCCGAGCCCCGAAAATCGCCGTCCCGACCCGGACATGGGTGGCGCCCTGCTGGATCGCCGCCGGAAAATCCGCGCTCATGCCCATGGAGAGGATCGGCAGGTTGTGCTCCCGGGCCAGCCGGGCGAGCAGGGCGAAATGGGCCGAGGGCGGGTCCTCCGCCGGCGGGATGCACATCAAGCCCTGGATCGCGAGCCCGTGGGTGTCGCGGCACTCGGCCAGAAGGGTGGCGAGCTGGTCCGGCAGGACCCCGCCCTTCTGCGGCTCGGCGCCGGTATTGACCTGGATCAGCAGCTTCGGGGCGCGGCCCGAGCGCTCGATCTCCTTGGCGAGCGCCGCCGCAAGCGACAGCCGGTCGAGGGAGTGGATCACGTCGAACAGGGCCACAGCCTCACGGGCCTTGTTGGATTGCAGCGGTCCGACGAGATGCAATTCGACATCCGGGTAGCGGGCGCGCAGGTCCGGCCATTTCGCGGTGGATTCCTGGACGTAGTTCTCCCCGAACACCCGGTGCCCCGCCTCCAGGGCCGGGACGATGCCCGCCGCCGGCACGGTCTTGGAGACCGCCACGAGCTGCACCGCCGCCGGATCGCGATCCGAATCCTCGGCCGCCTGCGCGATGGCGGCCCGGACCTCGGCGAGCCCGGCGGCGACATCGGCCTCGCCGACCGGCAGCTTGGCGGTCGGCTGCCCCATCCCGTCCGTGGGGGGGGCATTCGAGTCGGTGATCGCGTCGTCCATCGCGTGCCTGTCCTGTCGCTGCCGGACCCGTCCCAGGAGAAGGGTGATCCAACCCACCCCCTCATCCTGAGGTGCCCGGCGATCGAAGATCGCTGGGCCTCGAAGGAGCCCTCCAGGGATCGCGCGGCCGGCTGGAGGCCTCCTTCGAGGTCTCCGCTTCGCTCCGCCGCCTCAGGATGAGGGGGATGGGTGGGACCGACCTGATGCGGGCCCTCTCATGAATCGTGTGCTGCCCGCCGACCTATGCCGTTGCGCGTCCCGCGCAAGCCCGGAGCCATGCATCCGTTGACCGGCTCCGGCGCAGATATGCTACTGGGCCGCAACGTGCCGCGGCTTTCCCCGATCAGCCGCCGAGCCCCTGACCCAGCCGGATCCATGACCAGCACCGCCCCCTCCGCCGTCGAGCGCTACAACGCCAAGGATGCCGAGCCCCGCTGGCAGGCCGCCTGGGCGGAGCAGAAGCTGTTCGAGACCGACAACGCCGACCCGCGTCCGAAATACTACGTGCTGGAGATGTTCCCGTACCCGTCGGGGCGGATCCATATGGGCCACGTGCGCAACTACGCGATGGGCGACGTGGTCGCCCGCTACAAGCGCGCCCGGGGCTTCAACGTGCTCCACCCGATGGGCTGGGACGCGTTCGGGCTGCCGGCCGAGAACGCCGCCATGGAGCGCAAGGTCAACCCGCGGGACTGGACCTACGCCAACATCGCCTCGATGCGCGACCAGCTGAAGGCCATGGGCCTGTCGCTCGACTGGAGCCGGGAGATCGCGACCTGCGATCCCGATTACTACAAGCACCAGCAGCGCATGTTCCTGGACTTCCTGGACAAGGGTCTGGTGACCCGGCGCACCGCCAAGGTGAACTGGGACCCGGTGGATCACACCGTGCTGGCCAACGAGCAGGTGATCGACGGGCGCGGCTGGCGTTCCGGCGCCCTGGTCGAGCAGCGCGAGCTGACCCAGTGGTTCTTCAAGATCACCGATTTCGCCGAGGACCTGCTCACCGCCCTGGACGGTCTGGATCGCTGGCCGGAAAAAGTCCGGCTGATGCAGAAGAACTGGATCGGCCGCTCCGAGGGGTTGGAAGTCCGGTTCGCCCTGGCCCGGCCACCGGCCGGCGCGGCCGAGTCCGTGACGGTCTACACCACAAGGCCCGACACGCTGTTCGGCGCCCGGTTCCTGGCGATCGCCGCCGACCATCCGCTGGCCGCGACCTTGGCGGCCAACAATCCCGACCTCCAGGGCTTTATCGAGGAATGCCGGCGCACCGGCACCGCCCAGGCGGCGATCGACACTGCGGAAAAACTCGGCTTCGACACCGGTCTCACCGTGCGCCATCCCCTCGATCCGGCCTGGGAGCTGCCGGTCTACGTCGCGAATTTCGTACTGATGGACTACGGCACCGGCGCGGTGTTCGGCTGCCCGGCGCACGACCAGCGCGACCTCGACTTTTCCAACAAGTACGGGCTCGGCAACGTCCCGGTGGTCTGCCCCGAGGGGCAGGATCCGGAAGCCTTCCTGATCACCACCACCGCCTATGTCGAGGACGGGCGGATGATCAATTCGCGCTTCCTCAACGGCATGACCACCGACGAGGCGTTCGAGGCCGTGGCGCGCCGGCTGGAAGCGGAGGGAGTCGCCAGGCGCAAGGTCCAGTTCCGCCTGCGCGACTGGGGCGTCTCGCGCCAGCGCTACTGGGGCTGCCCAATCCCGATCATCCATTGCGAGAGCTGCGGCCCGGTGCCCGTGCCGGTGCCGGATCTGCCGGTGAAGCTGCCGGAAGAGGTGTCCTTCGACCAGCCCGGCAACCCGCTGGAGCGGGACCAGGCCTGGCGCAACGTGCCGTGCCCGAAATGCGGTGCGCCGGCCCGGCGCGAGACCGACACGATGGACACGTTCGTCGATTCGTCCTGGTACTACGCCCGCTTCACGGCGCCCTGGCTCACCGACGCCCCCACCGACCGGGCCACGGTCGATCGCTGGCTGGCGGTGGACCAGTATATCGGCGGCATCGAGCACGCGATCCTGCACCTGCTCTACGCCCGGTTCTTCATGCGGGCCATGCGCGAGACCGGCTGGGCCGGCGTCTCCGAGCCCTTCGCCGGCCTGTTCACGCAGGGCATGGTCGTCCACGAGACCTACAAGGACGCGGCCGGCGCCTGGGTGCCGCCGGCCGAAATCCGCTTCTCCACCGAGGAGGGCGAGCGCCGCGCGTTTCACGTGAAAACTCAGGCGCCGGTCGCGATCGGCCCGATCGAGAAGATGTCGAAGTCCAAGAAGAACGTGGTCGATCCGGACGACATCATCGCGAGCTACGGGGCAGACACGGCGCGCTGGTTCGTGCTCTCGGATTCGCCGCCCGAGCGCGACGTGATCTGGAGCGAGGAGGGCGTGCAGGGCGCGGCCCGGTTCATCCAGAAGGTCTGGCGCCTGGTCAACGCCGCCCAGGCGGCAACCGGCGACGGCGCCGCCGACCTCGCCCTGCGCAAGGCCGCCCACCGGGCCCTGGCCGCCGTGCAGGACGATATCGAGCGCCTGCGCTTCAATCGCTGCGTCGCCCATATCTACACCCTGGCCAACGCCCTCGAGGACGGGCTCCGAGGTCCGGTCTCCCGCGCCGCGGCGACGGAGGCGGCCGGCATCCTGGTGCAGCTCATCGCCCCGATGATGCCGCACCTGGCCGAGGAATGCTGGACGGCGCTGGGCCGCTCCGGCCTTACCGCGCAGGCCCCGTGGCCGGAGGCGGAAGCCGGGCTCCTGGTCGAAGACGAGATCACCCTGCCGGTCCAGATCAACGGCAAGAAGCGCGCGGACGTGACCGTGCCCCGCGACGCCGACGCCAAGGCGGTGGAAGCCGCCACCCTCGCGCTGGAGCCGGTGCAAAAAATCCTGGAGGGCAAGCCGCCGCGCAAGGTGATCGTCGTCCCGGGGCGGATCGTGAATCTGGTGGTGTGATGATCGCCCGATGCCCGCGCCGGCCTTCACCTACACACGCCATGCGCGGGAGAACCTGATCGACCGGGGGATCGCGAGCGAGCTGGTCGAACGCACGATCCTCGCGCCGGAGGCGACCGAACCGGACCCACGATATCCCGAGCGCGTGCGGGCCTACCGTGCCTGGCCTGAGCACGGGGGCCGCGTGCTCCGGCTCGTTTACGTCGAGGAGCTAGCGTTGACTTACCGGGTCATCACGCTCTTCCTGGATCGCGGCTGGAGGCGAAGACGTGAAAGTCCGATACGATCCGGAGGCTGATGCCCTGTATCTGCGCCTCGCCGACGCCCCCGTGAGCGAGAGCGAGGAGGTGCGGCCGGGGATCGTCCTGGATTTCGACGCGGAGGGCCGTGTCGTCGCCATCGAGATCCTCGACACGAAGGATCATCTCGCGGCTGGGGTTGATCTGGCCCAGCTCACGGCCGCCTGAATAGCGGCTCATGGCGCTGCCAGCCCGGCATCTTGCCCGTTTGCCTCCAGGCTCCGCGCGATGAATCCATCCGCCTTCGCCCACGCGAGAAACTTGGCCAGATAAGCTGCCCCCGCATCCCGGCCGACCGGCAGGCCCATCGCTTGCGGAATCGCCATGAAATGCCCCGGCAGCAGCCGCACCTCCTTGTGTGCGGCCGCGTAGGCGGCGAGCGGCTGATGGACCCCGGCGGCGACGTCGAGGCCGTCCCGGGCGAAGGCCGTGATCGCCTCGGCCGAGGTCGGCGCCCGCACCAGGGTGGCGTGGCGCAGCGCGCGAGTCAGGAACAGGTCGTAGGCGCTGCCGCGACCCACCGAGACGCGCACGCCGTCGCGATCGACCGCCTCCGCGGTCCGGATCGACGAGGCGGCCGGCACGAGGTAGCTGCCGGCGATCAGCACGTAGGGCGCGGTGAAGGCGATACCCTCGGCGCGCTTCGGGTCGATCGCCAGGAAGCCAATGTCCCAGGTCCCGGATCCGGCCGAGCCCGAAACGGCGCCCGCTCCGGGGAAGGTCACGAAGGCCACCGGCACGCCGAGTTTCTGCGCCAGCGCCCGGGCGAGATCGACCGAGACGCCAGCCGGGCCGTCCGCTCCGGACCGGGCCAGAACCGGATTGCCGAGGTTGATCGCCGCCCGCAGCGTGCCGGTGGGGGCGAGGTCGTGCAGGATCGCGGGCGAGGGCGTCATCCGGGGCTCCGCATGGGCCGGGGCGGAGACGAGCAGGGCGCACAGGGCCGCGGCGATCCGCATGGTCAGTCCCGTTTCAAGAGCACGCGCGCTCAAGCCTGTTTCTGGCCTCCGCCCGCCACCCGCCGGCGCCCGCGGGCCAGCATGTTGAGGCCTTCCACAGCGGCCGAGAACGCCATGGCGGTGTAGATGTAGCCCTTCGGCACATGCGCCCCGAACCCTTCCGCGATCAGCGTCATGCCGATCATGATCAGGAAGCCCAGCGCCAGCATCACCACGGTCGGGTTGCGGGCGATGAAGGCCGAGAGCGGCTCGGCCGCGACCAGCATGACGATCACCGCCACCACCACGGCCACCATCATCACCGGCACGTGCTCGGTCATGCCCACCGCGGTGATGATCGAGTCGATCGAGAAGACGAGGTCGAGGAGCAGGATCTGGCCGATCGCCGCGCCGAACCCGATCGAGCCGCCGGCCGGCTTGGTGTCGGTGGTATCGGGATCGACGCTGTGATGGATCTCCTTGGTGGCCTTCCACAGCAGGAACAGGCCGCCGCCGATCAGGATCAGGTCGCGCCAGGAGAAGTCCTGGCCCAGCACCGAGAAGACCGGCTCGGTCAGGTGCACGATGAACGCGACCGTGCCCAGAAGCCCGAGCCGCAGGATCAGGGCCAGCCCGATCCCGATCCGCCGCGCCCGGGTCTGCTGGTCCGCCGGCAGCTTGTTGGTCAGGATCGAGATGAAGATCAGGTTGTCGACGCCGAGCACGACTTCCATCACCACGAGGGTCGCGAGGGCGACCCAGACGGCCGGCTGGCTGGCGAGCTGGATTAGGTCGGTCACGGGTCGGGCGTCTCGCTGGTCGGGAACAGGCGACTGCCGAGGGTGGTGAGGTCGAACGGACCGGGCCGGCTCGCCGGCTCGGGGGCGAAGACCCGGAGGATTTTCGGAAAAACCTTGAAATGCGCGGGGGTGTGCGTGGTCAGCTCGCCATCGGTGTTCACCGGCCGGGGCTTGCGCGTGGAGATCGTGATCTCCCGAGTCTGGAAGGCGCGCACGTCGGCCGCGCGCCCATGGGTGCCCCGGCGCAGGGCCGGCAGGAGCGCGATCAGCCGCCACCAGTGGGTGACTTCCAGGCTGTAGAAATCGAGCTTGCCGTCGTCGACCGTGGCGGTCTCCTCGACGGTCATGCCGCCGCCGTAATGCCGGCCGTTGCCGACCGAGACCTGGATCGTCGTCACCTTCTCAACCGTGCCGTCATGCTCGATCGTGACGGTGAACGGCCGCACCCGGCGCAGGACCCGGATGGCCGCGACCGCGTAGCCCAGCACCCCCCAGGTCTTCTTGGATTCGGCGGTCAGCTCGCCCGCGAGCTCGGCCGAGAAACCGATGCTGGCGACGTTAAAATAATAGTGGCCGTTGACCCAGCCGAGATCGACCGGCCGCGCCTCCGCCGTCGGGATGAACCGGGCCGCCGCCAGGGGATCGAGCGGCAGGCCGAGGGAGCGGGCGAGGTCGTTGGCCGTGCCCAGCGGCAGGATCGCCAGCGGCAGGCCGCTCTCCACCAGGGCAGGTGCGGCCGTGTTCATGGTGCCGTCGCCGCCGCCGAGGATCACCAAGTCGACATCCTTGGCCTTGGCGTGGGCGCGGATCTCGTCGCGGCAATCGGCGTCCGGGGGCGGCTCCACAGGCTCGATGCCGCCGGCCCGAAGGATTCCCCGCACCTCGTCGAGGTCGAGGCTGCCGTTGCGGGCTTTGGCATTGCAGATCAGCAGCGCCCGGCGCGGGCTCGCGCTCATGCTCGCGCTCATGGCCGCCCCCGATGCGTCTGCGGGGTCGCCTCGGTCTCGGGTCGGGCCACGGGAACCTCGATGCGCAGGGCGAAAAAAAGCCTGAAACCGGTGACGGCCAAGATTGTCCCCACTTGGTAGCGAAACGGACGAACGCAACCCCGTCATCCACGCAATCCCCGGCTGGTGCCGGCTCTGCGAATCGGCAGAGTCGGAAGCGCGCCCACAACACCGGTGGAACCCCTTCGGCCTCTGGGCGCGTTCTCGTCACGTCCGCCCCGGCCGCCAGGAAGGCACCGATGCCCGCCACCCAACCCACCCGACCACGTGCCCTCGCGCTCGGCGTGATCCTGCCCCTGGCCTTCGTCGGCGCCGCCTCGGCCCAGCAAGGGGCTTCCGCGCAGAGTTCCTGGGTCGATCCGCCCGCCCGTGCTTCGACCGCTGCGCCGGCCAAGGAGCCCATGAAGGCCGCGACGCAGGAGCAGCCCAAGCCGCCGGCGGACGCGAAGGCGCCGGTCCGGCAGGCGGCCAAGCCCGACCCCGCGGAGGATGCCCTGCCCAAGTCCGCCTCGACCAGGGCCGCGGCTCCGAAGCGGGCCGCCGCCCTGGAGCGTCCGCCCGTCCGCGAGACCCTGCGGCGGCACGCCGCGCATCCCCGCCGGCTCGCCGACACCCCCGCCGCCGTGGCCCCGGCCCCGGCGCCGGTCTCCGCCGAGCGGGCCGCCATCGCCCGGGCGCTCGCGGCGAACTACCTCGCCACCGTCTCCAGCACAGGCGACACGATGGTCGGTACGGCGCCGCATTTCTACGCGACGCGGGTACGCTTCTACGGGCACCCGATCACCCTGGCCGGGCTGCTGGCCGAGAAGCGCAGCTTCGTCCAGCGCTGGCCCGAGCGCCGCTACGAGCCGCGGGCGATCCAGACGGCCTGCGATTCCGAGACCTGCACGATCCGCACGATCGTGGATTTCCGCACGGCGAATCCTGGTCGCGGTGCTATCTCCACCGGGGCAGCCGAGCTGGTCCTGGAGGTCAGCTTCGCGGGCCCGCGCCCCGTGATTGTGGGCGAGACCGGACGGGTCCTGCGCCGGAGCGTGCAGGCCGGCACCCTGGCTCCCTCGCCCGGCAAGGCGTAAGAGCGTCTCGCACAACGCCCGACCGGGCGCCGCCCTCCGCACAGCACGGCGCAGGGGGCGTTTCGTGAGAGGCTCTCAAGCGGATCCCGTGCGGCGCACGGCGATGCCGGGATCGGGTTTATGACGTCTTCAACGGTGGCGGCGGAACAGGAAGCGGGGCCGGCACGTCCGGCTCTCGACGATCCGGAGCGCGCCGGCCTCCGCGAAGCGATCCGTGCCGCGATCGCCCGGGCACGCCCGCGGCCGGTCTCCGTGCGGACCCTCGAACTTATGGCTGAGGCCGCGATCGTGCCCGGCGCCTACGGCTACCGGGTGCTCGACCGCCACGGTGTTCCGCGTCTGCGCCCGGGCTCCGCCGAGCCGATGACGCTGGCCGATTTCGTGACGGAGCTGCAGGCGCGGCACCCCGCCCTGTTCCTACCCCCGGACCCCGAGCCCGCGGCCGCACCCGCCGCCGAGGAGGCAAAGGATTCCCCGATCCTGACCGGCGCCTACGAGGTGAAGGCCGCCACCGCGCGCTTCGTCGAGCGCTCCACCGTGCAGGGGCGGGCGCTGGCGCAGAATGCGGCCGGCCGGTTCGCCACCCTGCGGACGGGATTGCGGACCCGGTTCAGCGGCCCCGCCGACGCGACCGCGGCGCCGGAGCGCGGCTCGGATCCGGTGGCCGCCTGGAACGAGGGTCCCGGCCGGCTCGGCGAATCTCTGCGCGATGGCCTGCCCAGACTGCGCGAGCGGCTCGGCTTCGGCGGGGGGAGCGGGGATGAGAGCGGCCGCCATCGGCGCTGGCTCGTCGGCACGAGCGCGGCCGCCCTGGTGGCGGTGATTGCGGCCGGGCTGGTCCTGGCCGGCCGCGAGCCCGAATCCACCCGTCCGACGACCACGCAGCCGCCACCCCAGGCGTCCAATGCGCCGACGGCGGCTCCGGCGAACCCTCCGGCGACACCGCCCGCGGCGTCCCAGCCCGCGCCCCCCGACACGGTCACGCCCCCGCCCGAGACCGGCGGCGATCCGGAACCCGACACGCCGCCGCCCGCGGCCAACGCCATCACCGGGCCGGCCCAGGTGATCGACACCGCCACCCTGAAGATCGGCGGCAAGGTCGTGCACCTGTTCGGCGTCGAGTGGGTGCGCGGCGGCCAGGCCGACGAGCTCGCCCGCTACCTCGGCGGCCGCCCGGTGACCTGCCTGCCGGCGCCGGGCAGCGAGAACATGAATTGCCAGGTGAACGGGCGCGATCTCTCCGAAGTCGTGCTGTTCAACGGCGGCGGCCGGGCCTCCCCGGAGGCAAGCCCCGAACTCGTCGCGGCCGAGGATCACGCCCGCAGCGAGCGGCTCGGAGTCTGGAAGCGCTAGGGGCTCTCGCCGTCGAAGCGGATGCCGGTTCGGCGACGCCCTTTCGCAGGGCTCTGCCCTGCACCCGCAAAAGGTCGACGACCTTTTGAAACCGGGACTTTGCCGAGAGCGGGGGAGGGGGCATGCCGGGTGACGTTTTCGGGCGAACCGCGGACGGGCGGACGGTCACCCGGCACGTCCTGGCCCGGGGAGACTTGCGGGTCCACATCATCGATTTCGGCGCGGTGATCACGGCAATCGAGGTTCCCGACCGGGCTGGCCGGAGCGCCAACGTCGTCCTTGGGCTCGATAGCCTCGCGGGTTACGAGACCGTCAGCCCGAGCTTCGGTGCCATCGTCGGGCGTTACGCCAACCGTATCGCGGGCGGACGCTTCAGCCTGGACGGCCAGACCTACCAGCTGCCGGTGAACGAGGGGCCCAACACCCTGCATGGCGGCGACCGGAATTTCGGAAAACATCTCTGGCACGTCGAGGTGGCCGACGACACGAGCCTCGCTCTGGCCCGCCGCTCGCCGGACGGCGAGGAAGGCTTTCCCGGCAACCTCGATGTCCGCGTGCGCTACAGCCTGCCCGAGGACGGCCTGCTGCGCCTCGATTACGAGGCTGTGACCGATCGGCCGACGATCCTGAACCTCACCAATCACAGCTACTTCAACCTGGCCGGTGAGGGGACCGGCAGCGTCCTCGACCACGTGGTCCGGATCGACGCCGACGCGTTCACCCCCACCGATGCGACCCAGATCCCCACCGGCGAGATCCGGCCGGTCGCCGGCACCCCGTTCGATTTCCGCACCCCGCACGCGCTGGGCGACCGCATCCGGGTCGGCGACCCGCAACTCGCCTTCGCCAAGGGCTACGACCACACCTTCGTGCTGCGCGGCCCCGCCGGGGCCCTGCGCCCGGCCGCGACCTGCATCGATCCGGTCAGCGGCCGTCGGCTCGACGTGGCGACCACGCAGCCGGCCCTGCAGCTCTACACCGGCAACAACCTGGACGGCACGCTGATCGGCCCCTCCGGCCGGATCTACCGCTCCGGCGACGGCGTCTGCTTCGAGACCCAGGGCTTTCCGGACGCCCCGAACCAACCGGGCTTTCCCTCCGCAATCCTGCGGCCGGGGGAGGTGTTTCGCGCGGTCACGACCTTCCGGTTCTCGGTGGCGTGAGCTGCTGACGGCGCATCACCGCGCCGATGCGTTCAGGCTCGGAGTGAGCGCCCGGAAGCCGACCCAGCCCCAGTAGACCCGATGGTGGGCGATGAGTCCGGCGGCGAGGTCCATCACCTCGACCAGATCGACCTGGTCGCCCTCCGGCGTGGCGCGCGGATATTCCCAGGTGATCTGGCGGCCGTCGGAGAAGAACGTGCCGGTGCGGTACCAGCGGCCGAGTGCGCTTCCGGGCTTGCGGAGCGCACCGTCGAAGAAGCGCCGGATCGCGGGCTTGCCGGTCAGGATTCCGGACGCGTCGATTCCCGATTCGGCCAGGACCAGCGGACTCTCCAGGATGGCGTCCTCGGCATAGAGGGCCATCAGGCCATCGATATCGCGGGCCAGCACCGTCGCGTGCCAGCGCTCGTAGATGCGGCGGATGTCGGCCTCGGGCGTCTCGGTCATGGCAACCTCGGATCGGATGCGATGACCGGGACCCTAGCGGCGGGGCGGCACGGATGCTTCGATGCGTGTCGAAGCATCCGCACCGCTTCGGTGGCATGGTGGGCCGGCTGCGCAGGAGATCGTCCATGAATCCGCACCCGAGCCTCGCCACAGCGGCGTTCCTGATCGCGGATCCGGCGCGGTCCGTGATGCTGATGCATCTGCTCGACGGAAAGGCGCGGCCCGCGGGCGAGCTGGCCTTCGCCGCCGGCATCACCGCGCAGACGGCGAGTTCGCATCTCGGCAAACTCTTGGCGGGCGGCCTGCTGGCGGTCGAGACCGAGGGGCGCCACCGGTACTATCGCTTGGCCGGCCCCCAGGTCGCCCTGGCGCTGGAGACGCTCGCGGCGATCGGCCCGGCAGCGCCCGTCCGGTCGAAACCCCTGAGCCGGGAGGCGCGGGAGCTGCGGTTCGCGCGCTGCTGTTACGATCACTTGGCCGGCCACCTGGGTGTCGCCGTCACGGGCGCCTTGCAGGCGCGCGGCTATCTCGTGCCGGCCGCGGGCAAGCGCTTCGACGTGCCCCCGGCCGGCGCGGCGTGGTTTGCCGGCCTCGGGCTGGAGGTCGACCGGCTGAGACCGGGCCGGCATGGGCTGGCCCGGCAATGCCTCGATTGGACCGAGCGGGAGCACCAACTCGCCGGTCCGCTCGGCGTGCAGCTGATGAGCCTGCTCTGCGCGAAAGGCTGGCTGCGCCGCTCCGAGACGACGCGCGCCGTGCAGGTCACGCCGACCGGCTGGACCGGCCTGAAAAAGGAACTCGGCCTCGATCCGGTCTGAGGCGCACGCGGCTTACGCCGCGAGAGCCATGTCCTCTGAATCCTCCTGCTGCGGGACCGGAACGGCGACCGCCGGGGCGGAGGGTTTCGGGCGCCAGGTCTCGCCGAGCGCCAGGAGCGCGGCCTTGACCGCTTCGAGTTGCGAGGGCTCGCCCTCGGCCATCCCTTCGGCGGCGGCGACCTCCTTCAGGTACTCGTCCCAGGCCCACCGGCGAAGAATTTCGCGCTTCCCTTCGCGTAGCATTCGCGGGTGATCGAGCACGGCGGCCGGCGTGGCGAAGACCGCCGCCGGATTGACCAAAGCCCGTTCCAGGTCCGGCCCGTCCGGAAAACCCGGCGGCGCGGCCGGCGCCTGTTTCCGGCCGAGCACCACCCGGAGCGGTGCCCGTTCGGGTCGGCGGCGGCCATCCGGGTGCTTGCGGGTCGCCGCCGCGGGCTCCGGCTCCGCGTCGTAGTCGAGGCCCTGGCGCTCCGCATACGCGATGGCCTGCGCCCGGGTCGGGAAGGTGAGCCGGACATCCGTGGCGAGCGGGTCGCTGCCGCCGGTCCAGCCCATCAGGGGCTCGATCTCGGGCGGCGTCTCGCGGGCGAAGGTTAGGACCCAGGTGCCTTCGCGGGCACGGCCCGACGTCTCAACGAGGCGCTGCTGGCGCCGGATCAAAGCCTTCCGGCCGGCGAGCCAAGGGGCGGCCGCGACGAAGGCGGGGGGATTGTTGTGTCCGATGCCGATGGTGCGATCCTGGATGGTCGTTGGCATGGTTGCCTCCTTGAAGCCAGGCCCGACGGCGTGACCGTCGAGCCGGCTCGACATGGGTGATGCGACGCGCTCAGGCGCTCAGCAGCCCGAGGCGCGCGGCGGATTGGACGCCGAAGCTCGCCGCGAAAGCGAGGAGGGCGGCGTCCCAGGCGGTGAGGTGCGTGGCGTTGGCCGGCGGCCCGGCCCGGGTGATCGCGGCGCCGAGCCAGACGAAACCCGACAGGCTCAGCAGGCCGGCCAGAACCCAGGGCATGGCCGGCGCCGGGCTCAGGGCGGCCAGCGCCAGGCAGAGGGCGGCGGACGCGATCCAGCCGGTGAGGATGGACCAGCTCGCCCGCCCCGCTTCCTCGGCCGGCAGGCCGGTCCGGCCGCGCCGGAGCCGGCTCGACCACCGATAGCGGTCCTTCAGGTCGAAGGTCGTCATCGTCTCCCTCCCGGTTTCAGTTCAGGACGGGATCCGGCGCCGCCGAGCCGCGCCGTCCGCGACGGCCGAGCACGACCGGGATCCGCGGCTGGCGCGTCGCGGGGGGGCTCGGGGCGGCGGCGCCGTCCAGGGCCTGGAGCGCGGCCAGGATGGCGTCGATCGGCACCGGCTCGGCCCGGCAGCCGGGAAGGCAGCGCAACGTCGGGCAGGACTCCACGGCGCGGGCGTCGGAGGCCCACGAGGCCAGGATCGCCCGCTTCTCGGCCCGCGACAGGCCGGGATAGGAAAGGACCTCGCGGGGATGCCGGAACACGTCGCCCGGCGCCACGAAGGCCTCGAACGGGTCGACCGCCGTCGCCCTCAAGTTGGCCGCGGCCATCGGGCCGAGGCGCTCGATAGGCGTGTCGATCGGGATGGTATCGATGGGCTGCATGCGACCCTCCTGTGCGCGTCAGCAAAGGTTGGGGCGGCCGGCAGGTCCGCGCTCGGTGGTCCTGCCGGTCCATGCCGGCCGCCGCATCATGCGTTCAGGCGAACCCGCCTCAATGGGCGGTCTTGTGGGCACCGTCCTTCTGGGCGCCGTCGCCGCTCTTGATGGCGATGCGGCGCCCCCGCTCCGGCACCTTCTCCGAGCGCGGCAGCGTCACGGTGAGCACGCCGTTCCGGAACGACGCCTCGACCTTGTCCTCCTCGACCGGGAAGGGCAGGGCGATGACCCGCTCGAAGCGACCGTAGCTGCGCTCGGAGTAGCCGCGCGCCTTGTCGGTGGTCTCGGCGCGCTTCTCGCCCCGCAGGGTCAGCACGCCGTCCTCGACCAGGAGCTCGACATCCTTCTCGTCGAGGCCGGGCAGCTCGGCCGAGAGCCGCAGCCCGCCATCCGCCTCCACCAGCTCGACATTGGGCCAGCCGAAGCTCCGGCCGCCTAGGCTCGGGACCGAACCGAACCCGGTGAACACGTCGTCGAACAGGCGGTTCACCTCGCGGTGGAGCGTCAGGAAGGGATTGGTCGCCTCGTTCGACAGGGCGGTCGGCGCCGGGGTGCCGGTGCTTCGGTTCCACGGAATCAGATCTCTCACGCTCATGGGGACCTCCTTAAGTTTGGTTTCATAGGCTTCTCATTCGGGTAGCCGTCGGCGGCCCGCGGGATTGCGGGTGCGCCAGGCCTGTCGTTCGTTCGATGCGGGGAGCCCGGGCGGCCCGCGGATCGGGCGGCCCGGACCCGGACGCGATCAGGCGGCCTTCACTTCGGCAACCTTGGCTTCCGCGACCTTGGGCTGGGCGACCTTGCCCTCGGCGATCTGCGCGGGAGCGTTGTCCTGCCCGGAGGTGGCCGTGACGCCGCCGATGGCGATGCGGCGGGGCTTCAAGGCCTCCGGCACCTCGCGCTTGAGCTCGACGGTCAGGAGCCCGTTCTCCAGGTTGGCCCCCACGACCTTCACATGGTCGGCCAGGTTGAAGGTCTGGCGGAACGTGCGGGCCGCAATGCCGCGGTGCAGGTACTGCCGCTCGGTCTCCGGCGTCGCCTTCTGGCCCGACACGAGGAGCACCGTGTCCTGCTGGGTCAGCTCGATCTCGTCCGGGGTGAAGCCCGCCACCGCCATGGTGATGCGGTACTGATCGTCCGCGGCCTTCTCGATGTTGTAGGGCGGCCAGGCGGCCGTGGTCTCGACGCGTTCGGCCTGGTTCAGCAGCTCGAACAGACGGTCGAACCCGATGGACGACCGGAACAGGGGCGCAACGTCGTAAGTCCTCATAACCACATCCTCCGTTGAGCAACGTGACTACAAGAGACGCCGGACACCAAGACCGGCGCCCAACTGGCGAGCCCATTTCCAGGCCTCGCACGCGCGTAACGTTTGCTTCGCGGCGCGGTTCCGCAAGAGGGTGCGGTTTTTTTGAAGGTGTTGGGCCTCGGCGGGGTAGGCGGGAAGCCTTGCGCTCTGCGCGCGGGGCGAAGCGGTTCACGCATTGCTACCGGATGAGACCGGGGGCGGACGTGCGTGTGTTTGCCTCCCCTTCTATGGACGACTGGACCCAGGCATCTCCGGACAAGGCGCGGGTCCCCTCTCCCGTGCGGGAGAGGGGGCCTGTCGCGACCTGCACAAGCCGCTGTTCACATGGCGCGTTCGGCATCGCGCGCTCGAAGGGCCGCGCTTTTCCCTCCCCCTTGTGGGGAGGGGTCAGGGGTGGGGGTGGTGCCGGATGAGGCACAGCGGTGCCTCCTGAGCCACCCCCACCTCCGGCTCCTCCCCACAAGGGGGAGGAGAGCGTGTCACGCTCTGGAAGGTGCGATTGGTGAACATCTTGCAGAGGCAGGAAAAATCCGCCCCTCGGCCAAGCCAAGCAAGTCTCAGCCCGCGGCATCCTCCAGAAGAATCTCCCGCTTGCCGGCGTGGTTGGCCGGGCCGACGATGCCTTCGGTCTCCATCCGCTCCATCAACGAGGCGGCGCGGTTGTAGCCGATCTGGAGGCGGCGCTGGATGTAGCTGGTGGATGCCTTCTGGTCGCGCAGAACCACCTGCACGGCCTGGTCGTAGAGGTCGCCGCCGGCCTCGCCGAAGGAGCCCTGGTCGAACACGGCGCCGTCGAGCTCCAGCTCGGCCGCGCCGGCCTTGCCCTTCCCGCCCTTCTCGGGGGCGGCCTCCTCGTCGTCGGCCGTGACGGCGTCGAGGTAGCTGGGGCGGCCCTGGCGCTTGAGGTGGGCGACCACGCTCTCGACCTCGCTGTCCGAGCAGAACGGCCCGTGCACGCGCGTCGTGCGCCCGCCGCCGGCCATGAACAGCATGTCGCCCTGACCGAGCAGCTGCTCGGCGCCCATCTCGCCGAGAATGGTCCGCGAGTCGATCTTGCTGGTCACCTGGAAGGAGATCCGGGTCGGGAAGTTCGCCTTGATCGTGCCGGTGATCACGTCCACCGACGGGCGTTGCGTGGCCATGATCAGGTGGATGCCGGCCGCGCGGGCCATCTGGGCCAGACGCTGGATCGCGCCCTCGATGTCCTTGCCGGCCACCATCATCAGGTCGGCCATCTCGTCGACCACGATCACGATATAGGGGAGGGGGGCGAGGTCCATGGCCTCGTCCTCGTAGATCGCCTCGCCGGTCTGCCGGTCGAAGCCCGTCTGCACGGTCCGGGTCAGCACCTCGCCGCGGGCGGCGGCCTCCGCCACGCGGGCATTGTAGCCGTCGATGTTGCGCACCGCGATCTTGGACATCTTCTTGTAGCGCTCCTCCATCTCGCGCACGGCCCATTTGAGGGCGATCACCGCCTTCTTGGGGTCGGTCACAACCGGGGAGAGCAGGTGCGGGATGCCGTCATAGACGGACAATTCCAGCATCTTGGGATCGACCATGATCAGGCGGCATTCTTCCGGCTTCAGGCGGTAGAGCAGGCTGAGGATCATGGTGTTGATCGCCACCGACTTGCCCGAGCCGGTGGTGCCGGCCACCAGCAGGTGCGGCATGCGGGCGAGATCGGCGATGATCGGCTCGCCGCCGATGTTTTTCCCTAAGCACAGGGCGAGCTTGTGCTTGCTCTCGGCGAAGTCCGTGGAGGCCAGGAGCTCGCGCAGGTAGACCGTCTCGCGCTTCGCGTTCGGCAATTCGATGCCGATGGCGTTGCGACCGGGGACCACCGCCACGCGGGCCGAAACCGCCGACATGGACCGGGCGATGTCGTCGGCGAGCGCGATCACGCGGCTGGACTTGGTGCCGGGCGCCGGTTCCAGCTCGTAGAGGGTCACGACCGGGCCGGGGCGCACGGCCAGGATGTCGCCGCGCACGCCGAAATCGCCGAGCGTCGCCTCGAGCAGGGTCGCGTTCTGCTCCAGGGCATCGGCCGAGACCTGGCTCGCCGGCGAGGGGCCGCGCGGGGCGGCCAGCAGGTCGAGGGCCGGCAGGGCGTAATCCTCCGGCCGCATCTGCGGCGCGGGCGCCCGGCGGGCCGGGACCGGCGCGGCGGCCGGCGGGGCGACCCGCGAGGCGGTGGGTTCCGGGGCGCGGGGCGGCGCCGGCCGGAAAGGGGCTTCGCGGGAAGGGGCCTCGCGGGAAGGGGCCTCGAACACGTCCGTCTCGTCATCCTCCGGGGGCAGGGCGGCCCGGCGGGAGGGGGCCGCGGGCTCGTCCGGCGCATCGAAGACCGGCTCGCGCCGCTCCGCGCCCGGATGCTGGGGGGACTCGGGCAGGTGCTCGGCCCAGGGCAGGTCCGCATCCGTGAAGGCGCGACGGGCGGCCAGCGCCGGCGAGGCGCTGTCGAACGGCTCGACCCGGCCGGTCCGCCAGGCCTCGATCCGCCGACCCAAGGCAAGGCGCATCCGCATCAGGCCCTGGGCGAGGGCGCCGATGCCCACGAGGCCGAGGCTCGGCTCGTCGGCATCCTCGCGCTCGTCCCGGCCGGAGGCGCGGCCCCGGGCGGGCTGCTGCCGAACGGGGTAGGGCTCGTCGTGGAAGGACTCCTCCTCGACGGCGCCGAACCGGCAGGCGCCGGTGAGGCTGAGGATCGCCACAGCCGCATAAACGAAGCCGACAAGATGGGCCGCCGCCGAGGACACGGCCCCGACGATCACCCGGGCCATCGACAGCAGGCCGTCCCCGGCCACGCCGCCGAGCCCGGTGGGGAGCGGCCAGCGGGCGGTGGGCGGCAGGGCGCTCGCCACCGCGCTCGCCGCGCAGAAGCCGATGATCCAGAGCGCCAGGCGCATGCCCCCCTGCGGCAGGTCGCGCTCCCGCATCAGCCGCACGCCCCAGAGCACGGGGGGCAGCACGAAGGCGAGGGCGCCGAGCCCCAGGATCTGCATGGCGAGATCGGCCACGACGGCGCCCGGCTGGCCGAGCACGTTGTGGGCCGGATGGTCGGTGGCGTGGTTCAGGCTCGGGTCGTCGATCGACCACGTGGCCAGGGCGACGGTCAGGGCGACCGCCCCGGTGAACAGCACGAACCCTCCGAGCTCCGTCAGGCGCTTGCCCAGGAAGGGGCGAACGCTGTCGACGTAAGTGTCGTAGGGCGACGCGGGACGGCGAAGCGAGCGCATGCGGGACCGGACGCGAACGGGGACTCTCGCCCGAGGCTAGTCATGCCGGCCTTAACGACCTGCTAAGGTTGAGGAAGCCTGACCCGGCGCCTACCGGGATCGCGCGGGAGCAGCCGCAGGGTGGTGCAAAAACCGCCCCGCTATGGCACAGAAACCGCCATGAATATCGACGGCACGCCCTATCGCACCATCTTCCCGGACCCGGACGGCGTCAGCGTCCAGGTGATCGATCAGACACGCCTGCCCTTCGCGTTCGAGCTGAAGCGCCTCGCCACGCTCGACGACGCGGCTTTGGCGATCCGCACCATGATCGTGCGCGGCGCGCCGCTGATCGGCGTCACCGCGGCCTACGGGCTGGCGCTCGCCATGCGGGCCGATCCCTCGATGGAGGGGATCGACCGGGCGGTGGCGACCCTCGCCGCCACCCGCCCGACGGCGATCAACCTGCGCTGGGCGCTGGACCGGGTCGCCGGCAACCTGCGGCAGATCCAGCCGGCGGAGCGCTTCGCCCGCGCCTTCGCGGAGGCCGGCCGCATCGCCGAGGAGGATGTGGCGAGCTGCCGCTCCATCGGCGCCCATGGTGGCCAGATCATCGCCGACCTGCACGCTGCCCATGGCGGGCGGCCGGTCACGGTGCTGACCCATTGCAACGCCGGCTGGCTCGCCACGGTGGATTGGGGCACCGCCTTGGCGCCGATCTACGCCGCCCACGAGCGCGGCGTGCCGGTGCACGTCCTGGTGGACGAGACACGGCCGCGCAGCCAGGGCGCGGCGCTCACCGCCTTCGAGCTCAACGGCCACGGCGTGCCGCACACGGTGATCGCCGACAATGCCGGCGGCCACCTGATGCAGCATGGCGGAGTCGACCTGTGCATCGTCGGCTCGGACCGGACCACGGCGGCGGGCGACGTCTGCAACAAGATCGGCACCTACCTGAAGGCGCTGGCCGCCCACGACAACCGCGTGCCGTTCTACGCCGCCCTGCCGTTCTCGACGATCGACTGGACGCTCCACGACGGCGTCAAGGAGATCCCGATCGAGGAGCGCGACGGCCGGGAGGTCACCCACATGACCGGCCGGCTGGCCGATGGCGGCTTCGCCACGATCGAGGTGGTCTCCCCCGGCAGCCCGGTGGCCAACCCCGCCTTCGACGTGACCCCGGCCCGCCTCGTGACCGGGATCATCACCGAGCGCGGCATCTGCGCGGCCAGCGAAGAGGGGCTGTACGGGCTGTATCCGGAGCGGCGCAAGGCGGCGTGAGGGCAGCGCGGGCTGCTGTCGTGTTCTGCTCTAGGACAAGCCGCCCGGCTTCCTGGACGCATGCCGGATCGCGAGGATCGCGATGGCATCCGCCGATGCGTCCAGACGGTAGAAGATCAGATACGGATAGCGGGGCAGGGCGAAACGACGGACACGGCGACGCCCCATTGGGCCGATCTCGGGATAGCGGCCGATGAGCACGAGCGCAGCCTGGATGGCCGTCTCGACATGCCGTGCGCCGCGCGGGTTGCGAGCCTCCAGATAGGCCGCGATCGCTTCCACATCGGATTGGGCTTGCGGGGTGAGGCGTAGCCTCATGGTGCATCGCGCACCCGTGCAAAGGCCGCTGCGATGATCTCGGTCGTCTCACCCTCTACGAACGCGCCGCGATCAGCCTGCTCCAGGCCGGCCGTGACGGCGGCCCTGTGCTCAGGCTCGACGTCGAGCGGCTCGGCGATCTGCGCCAGGCTGAGCATGGCCTGGGCGATGGTGTCCTGTTCGGCGGCGGACATCCGACGAACGGCCGCCACCGCCTTGTCCAGTAGATCCGTCATGGGCCGATCTCCCACAACACCATAGCAGGATCGGCCAGAATGACGCCAGAACGCGGTCGGGGCTGCCGTACCACGCGCACGATGAGCGTCGGACGGCGGCGTGAGCCGCCTCACCGCGCGCCGGGCCGGCCGGACTCGGCGAGCTGCTGAGCCCGGGCGTTCTGGCGCTCGAACATCCAGCCCGGATACTCGGCCGGCAGGGCGCTCACCGCGTCGAGGCGATCGAGCTCCTCCGCGGTGAGCTGGAGCTTTGTCGCGGCGATGTTGTCCTCGAGCTGGTCGAGGCGCTTGGCGCCGACGATGACGCTGGTCACCGCCTTGCGGTGCAGGAGCCAGGCGAGCGCCACCTGCGCCACCGAGACGCCCCGCGCCTCGGCGACATTCCGCATGGCGTCGATGCAGGAATCCGCACGGGGCCGGTCGACCGGCGGGAAATCGAAGCTCGCGCGCCGGCCCTCTCCCGTTCCGTCGGAATACTTGCCGCTGAGCAGGCCGCCGGCGAGCGGGCTCCAGACCAGCAGGCCGAGGTTCTCGGAGCGCAGCATCGGGACGATCTCCCGCTCCAGGTCGCGGCCCGCGATGGAATAGTAGGCCTGCAGCGTCTCGAAGCGGGCGAGCCCGGCCCGCTCGCTGATCCCGAGCGCTTTGACGATCTGCCACGCCGCCCAGTTCGAGACGCCGACATAGCGGACGTGGCCGTGCTGCACGAGGATGTCGAGGGCCCGCAGCGTTTCCTCGATCGGGGTCGCCGGATCGAAGCCGTGGACCTGATAGAGGTCGATATGGTCGAGCTGCAGCCGCTTCAGGCTCGCCTTGCAGGCGTCGATCAGGTGCAGGCGCGAGGCGCCGCGAGCGTTGGCGCCCGATCCCATGGGCCCGTAGCCCTTGGTGGCGACGACGACGCTGTCACGCGAGACCTTGAGGTCGCGCAGGGCTTGGCCGGTGATCTCTTCGGAGAGACCTTCCGCGTAGACGTCGGCCGTGTCGAGAAAGTTGATGCCGGCATCGAGCGCTCGCCCGACGAGACGCCCGGCTTCCGCTTGGTCGAGGGCACCGATCTGGCGCCACATCCCGCCGCCGCCGCCGAAGGTCATCGTGCCGAGGCAGAGCTCCGAGACGAACAGCCCCGTGTTGCCGAGCTTCTTCTGATACATGTGCGTGGGATCCCGTCCGTGTCCGTCGCGACAACGCGCGGGGGCGGGAACCGCTGCGCCTTACGGCTCCCAGCGATGGAACACCGCACTGTCGAACGAAAAGACGGGCTCGCCGCGCTGGTTCACACCGGTGTTGCGGGCAAAGGCCAGGCCCCAGCCGGGGCGGGACGCGGAGGCGCGCTTGTCGGTGAGCTTCGTGCTGAAGTGGACCGTGTCGCCTGCGTAGACCGGCTTCAGCCAGCGCAGATTCTTGAAGCCCGGGGAGGGGCCGGCTTCCGGGACGGGGCCGCGGGTCGCCGTGTAGGCGGCGTCGCGGGCGCGGGTGGTGAGCAGCCGGTTCATGTAGGCGGCGGTGGTGTGCCAGCCGGAGGCGCAGAGGCCGCCGAAATGGCTGCGCCGGGCCGCAGCCTCGTCGAGATGGAACGCCTGCGGATCGTAGGCCTCGGCGAAGGCCACGATCGCCGCGGCGCTGAACGGGTAGGCGCCGAGATCACGGACCGCGCCGATCTCGGCATCGCGTAGGAACGGCAGGATCTCGGCATCCTCCGGCTCGGTCACCGGCTCCGGCTCGCCGATCTCCACGGGGCGCGGGGGCAGGGGGTCGGTGCCGCGGCGGGCCAGCATGAAGGTGAAGCGCTGGGTCAGCACCGTCTCGCCGCGCTGGTTGCCGAGGGCGAGTTCCGCGGTCACGAAGCCGAGCCCCGGCTTCGAGGCCGAGTCGCGCATCCCGACGACCCGGAAGGTCAGCGTCAGGGCATCCCCGGGCAGGACCGGGGCCAGCCAGCGCAGCTCGTCGATTCCGGGCGCGCCGAGCGACGAGCCGCCCTGGAACGGTCCCGTCTGCAGCAGCCGCATCCCGAGGGCGGCACTGTGCCAGCCCGACCCGATCAGCCGTCCCGCGAAGGTCGCTTCGGCTGCCGCCTCGTCGAGGTGGAACGGCTGGAAGTCGAAGGCCCGCGCGAAACCGACGATGTCGTCGCGGCTGACCGTCAGGGGCTCACCGACGATCACGTCGCCGACGGAAAAGTCCTCGACCGCGGGGTCCGGCATGGCAGCCTCATCCAGGCAGGGAAGGTGGGCTCAGTTGGCGAAGCGGAAATGCAGCACGTCGCCGTCCTGCACCACGTATTCCTTGCCCTCGAGCCGCAGCTTGCCGGCATCCCGGGCGCCGGATTCGCCGCCGAGGGTCGTGTAGTCCTTGAACGCGATGGTCTCGGCGCGGATGAAGCCCTTCTCGAAATCCGAGTGGATCACCCCGGCGGCCCCCGGCGCGCGGGTGCCCTTGGTGATCGTCCAGGCCCGGGCCTCCTTGGGGCCGACCGTGAAGTAGGTCACGAGGCCGAGCAGATCGTAGCCGGCGCGGATCACCCGGTTGAGGCCGGGCTCGGTCAGCCCCACGGCCTCCAGGAACTCGGCCTGGTCGGCCTCCGGCATCACCGCGATCTCGCTCTCGATCTTGGCCGAGACCACCACGGCGACGGCGCCCTCGGCCTTGGCCCGGGCGAACACCGCATCCGAATAGGCGTTGCCCTTGTCGGCATCGCTCTCGTCGACATTGCAGACGTAGAGGACCGGCTTGGCGGTCATCAGCCCCAGCGACTGGAACAGTTTTTCCTCGTCCGGCTTGCGCTCGACGAGGCGGGCCGGCTTGCCCTCGCGCAGCAGCGGCAGGGCGCGGTTGACGAGGTCGAGGGTCTCCTTGGCTTCCTTGTCGGCGCCCTTGGCCTTCTTCTCCAGGGCGACGGCCCGGCGCTCCAGGCTGTCGAGATCGGCCAGCATCAGCTCGGTCTCGATGGTCTCGATATCGGCGGCCGGATCGACCTTGCCCTCGACATGGGTGACGTCGCCGTCGGTGAAGCACCGGACCACGTGCGCGATGGCATCGACCTCACGGATGTTGGCCAGGAACTGGTTGCCCAGGCCCTCGCCCTTGGAGGCGCCGCGCACCAGCCCGGCAATGTCCACGAAGGTCAGCCGCGTCGGGATCTTTTCCTTCGAGCTCGCGATCCGGACGAGGTCGTCCAGGCGCGGATCCGGCACCGCCACCTCGCCGACATTCGGCTCGATGGTGCAGAACGGGTAGTTCGCCGCCTGGGCGGCCGCCGTCTGCGTCAGCGCGTTGAACAGGGTCGACTTGCCGACGTTCGGCAGGCCGACGATGCCGCATTTGAAGCCCATGGATCGGTCCTAGTGTTCGGTCACGACGGCCTCGGGGCCGACCATGAAAGGGTTGAGGATGGTGGTGCCGCGGACCGTGCGGTCGTGCTGGTAACCCTCCGATAGAAGATAGCGGCACCCGGCGCGAATCGCGGCTGCGAGGATGACGCAATCCCACCACTGAAAGGCGGTTTCAGTCCGGATCGACCAAGCCAGCGTGATGAGTTCGACATCTGTCGCGCCCTGCGAGAAGGGTTGCAACTCCGTCGTCATGCGCCGCATCTCCGCGCCCTCCACGACGACCTTCCCGCGCAGGACCGCATTGTGGATCTCGCCGAGCACCTGCGGGCTCACCACAAGGGCCTCGCGAGCGGCGAGCGTCGCGAGCCAGTGCGTCGCCGTTCGTTGCTTATCCGGAAAACGGTCGTCTCGGGCATACAGGAAGACGTTCGTATCGACGAAGACCAGATCAGTCGTCATCGTACAGTTGGTCTCGGGTCGGAGCCTTCCCGTTTTCGTCCAGAACGTGAAGGGGCGGCCCGGCCAGGAACCGCTCGAGCGCCTCCCGCTGCGTCAGCGGCCGGCCGACGCGCTGCTCGACGGCCTCGGCGACGAAACGCGACAAGCTCTTGCCGTCGCGCGCGGCGGCGACACGCGCCCGCTGCAGCAGGGCCTCGCTCATCGTCACGGTGACGTTCTTCATCACAGCCTCCGCTGCCGATATCGTGTCCTCGTGTTTTCGTGTCAATTTTTGGAACCCAGCGTCTTCACCGCGTCCCAGCCGCGGTCGGCCATGGCGAGATGGACCTTGTTCTGGAAGCTCGCATCCTCGCCCGCCGCCAGCAGCGCGACGTGGTCGGCGACAGCGTGGGCCAGATCCTCGACCCAGGGCAGCTCGGCCTTGCCGAAATCGTTGAGCACGTAGGAATGCACCAGCGCCTTGTCGCCGGGATGGCCGATGCCGAGCCGCACCCGGCGATAGTCGTTGCCGCATTGGGCGGTGATCGAGCGCAGGCCGTTATGGCCGGCATTGCCGCCGCCGAGCTTCACCCGGAGTTTGGCCGGGGCGAGGTCGAGCTCATCGTGCAGTACGATCACGTCGCTCAAGGGGATCTTGTAGAAGCGCTGCGCCTCCGAGACCGAGCGCCCGGACTCGTTCATGAAGGTCGAGGGCTTAAGCAGGATCGCCCGCTCGGTGCCCAGCACGACCTCGGCGGCCTCGCCCTGGAACCGATGCCGGAACGGGCTCGCCCGGTGCTGCCGGGCGATCGCGTCGATGGCCAGGAAGCCGATATTGTGCCGGTTGTTCGCGTAGCGCGAACCGGGGTTTCCGAGGCCGACGATCAACCGCATGGCAGAGTCCCTGGCGCGCTCCCGGTCATGGGACTTTCCCTCGGCGCATCCCTTTCGGGGCGGTCTCTGGCACGCTTCCGCGCGCGGCGCATCCCCGCTTGGGCACCGGACCCTGCACAGCCTTGCCGGTGGTGCCGCCCTCTCCGGGTGGGTCCGTCAGGCATTCGTAGATGAACACGCACCGATCGTGCGCCAGCGCACAGCATCGGTCGAACCACCGGCAGACGATCCCCGTTGAGAGGTCACATTCGGCCAAGCAAAGCCCGAGCGATCAAGACCGCCGCACCGACGATCTTCCTCACCCGACACGGTTGACCGGATGACTTCCCGTCGAAGTCAGACGCAGACAAGAGGAGATGATCATGACCCTTCGCATGCTCGCCGCCGCCGCATTCATCGCCGCGGCCGCCTCGCCCGCCCTCGCGCAGGGGATGGACTCGAAGCATTCGCCCTACCCGGCCTCGGCCTATTCGGGCTGGATCGGGAATGCCGGCGTCCTGCAGCAGGATCGGACCCATCTCGCGCGGGCCTCCGCCTACCGCTACGCCGGCCCGCATGCCGGTGGCCCGGCCAACGCCCTGCCGCGGTACTGAAGACCCTGCGCGGCCCGCGGATCGTCCGCGGGCCCGCTTCGCGTCAGGTCGCCGGGACGGCCCGACCCGCGCGCGCGACGGCTTCGGCCTCCGGCCCCGTCCCCTCAAGCGCGCGCAGCTCTCCGGGGCGCAGCGTCCCGCTCAACAGATCCACCTGACTCACCAACCGGGTGAGCGATTGCCCCCGGTCGAGGTCGGGCCGCTCCGGCAGCGGCCGGTCCTCACTGAGCGCGGCTAGAGTGGCGGCGATCCAGGTTCGCCAGGCTTGCGCCTCCGGGGCGGCCGCCTCGGGGGCGTGGCGCAGCACCGTGAGCCGGGCGCTGATCCGGCGCAGGGTCGCGTCCGCCACCATGGCGGCTTCCACCTCCGGGTGGCCGCCGGCCCGGGGTTGCTGCAGGGCCCGCGACAGGGCCGCCTCCAGGTCGTTGAGGGCGAGGCCCGCCGCCCGGGCGCGAGCCGACACTGCGGCCTCGCGCGCTTCCCCGGGAGCGGCGAGCAGCACCGCCTCGGCGAAGCCGGCATGGGCCTTCAGCGCCCGCCGCAATTCCTGGCGGACCTGGTCCGGCTCCCAGATCGGCCAGAGCACCAGGCAACTCGCCACCGCGATCAGCCCGCCCAGCACCGTGAAGCCGGCTCGCATGCCGACGATCTCCCAGGAGCTGTGGCCGGGCTCCAGCAGCTCGACCAGCAGCACCACCAGCGGCGTCAGGCAGGTGACGAAGAAGCCGTAGGAGATCTGGCGCGCCGCGAAGCCGACCACGCTGAGCACCAGGATCAGCCCGGCCTCCACCAGCGGGGTCGTGGCGTAATAGGCCAGCACCGCTCCCGCGAGCCCGCCCAGCACCGTGCCGCCGATCCGCTCCAGCGCCCGCTGCCAGGTCGCCGCGTAGAACGGCTGCATGGTCAGCACCACGGTCATCACCAGCCAGTGGGTGAACGCGCCGGCATAGGTCAGGGTGGCGGCAAGCGCCGGCGCCGAAACCGCGGTGGCGCGCAGAGCGTGCCGGAGGTTCGGCGAGGCCAGGGTGAAGTTCTGCCGCAGCGGCTCGACATAGCGGGTCCAGCGGTCGAGACTGCGGCCGTCCGTGAGGGCGCTGCCCGGCTGGTAGCCCTCGGGCGTCGAGAGCTTGGCGCCGATCCGCACGCGCCCGACGATCCGGTCCGCCAGCCGCGCCAGGGTCGCGTCCTCCGACAGGCCCTCCGCGGCCCGGGCGATAGAGTGTTCCAGCCGGCCGAGATCCAGGCTGGCATCCTCGCGGATCGCCCGGGCTATGGTGACGAGCAGGGGCCGCAGCCGCCGCAGGAAGGTTTTCGCCAGCGCCCGCCGGCTCGGGGGCGGCCGGCTCTCGATCAACTCCGCCACGGCGATCAGCGCGGAAAAGATCTGCTCGGCGCTCTCCAGGCGTAGCAGCGCCTGGGCGGTGCGCTCGGAGACGCGCTCACGGGAGCGAGCGAGGTCGAGGATCATGGTCCGGGCGGCCTCGATGCTGGCGCGCACGCCCCGCCGATGGCCCCGCGCATGCCCGTCGAACGCGTCCGCGTCGGGATCGGTCAAAGCGACCAGCCGCTCGAGATCGCCGCAGAGCCGCGCCAGGCCGTGCCAGACCTCGGCCACCGCCCGGTGCGCCGGCCGATACGGGTGCAGGCGCCAGATCACCAGGGCGAGCAGCGTCGCCCAGAGCCCGCCGGCTGCGAACATCAGCGCCACGATCCCGGCCTGCTCCAGGGTGAGCGGCCGGTCGAGGGCGATGCACAGCACGACCACCAGCACGTTCCCGGCCGCTTGCGCCTGCACGCTCCAGACCCGGACATAGGAACAGGCGAAGATCAGCGCGCAGGAGACCGGCACCACCACCAGTAGCCCCAGGGGCTGCAGCAGGCCGACCCCCGCCCAGAGCAGGCCGCCGAGCAGCGAGAAGGCGGTGAGCACCCGCAGGCGCACCCGCATCGGCCCGCCATTGTCGCAGAAGCAGGCGAGGTTGGCGGCCAGCGCCATGGTCAGCAGCGGCGGCCACTGCACCCAGATGTTGATTAGGATGACGACGCCGAACGCGAAGGCGGCGCGCACCCCCTCGACCAGCCGGACGTTGCGCAGGTCGAGACCCGTGGGCAGGCGCCGCAGATCCGCCCCGGGCCGAGCCAGGCTGCCCCGGCCGGCGACCCGGCGGCGCCGGGTACGCCCGGGGGACGATGCGGAGGGATTCGGGCCAGGCAACCTGGGACTCCTGTGCGGGCGCGGCGCCCCCGCATGAACCACGCTCGGCCTGTCCGGATCCACCCCGCGCCGCAACCCCGCCATGCCGGCCTCGGGAGACGTAAAGCGGCACCTGCCACGCGGCGACCATCGTCCGCGGCGCAGACGCTTGACCCTCGGCCAAGCCCGTGGCTTTTGGGCGCGCTGGCACCTCAAGACTCCGTAGCTCAGCTGGATAGAGCAGCCGCCTTCTAAGCGGCAGGTCGTTGGTTCGAGCCCAACCGGGGTCGCCATCCCATATGTTTGGCTCAGTAAGCGGGCGACAGGTCGGCCTGCGCCGCCTGCCACCGATGTTTCCCGTGAAACACGCCTTGAGCGTGCGCGTCGGGTTCGCAACGGTTTCGGGGCGACAGGCCTAGAGCAGGCTTCTCGGTTCCGAAAGGTCGCTGAGGTGCCTCCTGCACCGACCAGCGGGACGTTCATTGCCCGTGGATCGGCGCTGCTATCCCCCGCCATTCCGCCTGCGGAACTCCGCCGGGGTGATGCCGACGTGGCGCATGAAGGCGCGCCGCAGGGTGTCGGGGTTGGCGAAGCCCGTCCGGGCGGCGACCTGCTTTGGCGGCAGGCCCTCTGCTTCCAGGTAGCGCCGCGCCGCCGCGACCCGGGCGGCCTCGACCCAATCGGCCGGCGTCATGCCGACCTCGCTTCGGAACAGGCGGGCGAAGTGGCGGGCGCTGAGGCCGGCCCGGTCTGCCAACCGGGCCACGCTGTGGTCCTCTGCGGGCGCGGCCGCGATCCAGCGCTGGACCTCCTGGAGCACGGCCCGACCGGACGGTTCGACCGCGCCGCTGCGGCTGAACTGCATCTGGCCGCCGGGGCGCTTGAAGAACATCACGAGCTGCGCGGCGACGCGCTGGGCCAGCGCCCGGCCGAGATCTTCCTCGACCAGGGCCACCGCTAGGTCGAGGCCGGCGGTCACCCCGGCGGCGGTGCGGACCGGCCCGTCGCGGACCTGGATCGCGTCGGGCTCGACCCGAACGGCCGGATATCGCCGGGCCAGGGCGTCGGCAGCGGCCCAATGCGTGGTGATCCGGCGCCCGTCGAGCAGTCCGGCTTCGGCCAGGGCAAAGGCTCCCGTGCAGACCGAGCCGAAGCGCCGAGCCGTCGGCGCCGTGCGCCGCAGCCAGGCGAGCAGGGCGGCGGTCGGACGCCGATGTGGCGCCTCCGGCGATCCCGCCACCAGCAACGTGTCGAGGGGGCCGGCATCGGCCTCGAAGATCGTCCGGTCGGCGAGCAGCCGCGCGCCCGACGAGGTCTCGATCGCGCCAGTTTCGGTGGACACGATCTCGATCCGATAGACGCGCCACCCGGCCTGGACGTTCGCCTCCGCGAACACATCCAGCGGGCCGGAGACGTCGAGCATCTGCACCCCCGGTCCCGCCACGATCGCCACGTTCCGCTCCACCGCGCACATCCTCGCGTCCGTCAGAGACGGTATTTGTCCGTTTGAGACGTGTTCCGTCAAATCCGGACGCGGGCGCGGGGATCTAGGATCCCGGGGTCAGCAAGGAGAAAAGGCCATGGCTCATCCGATCGACGGCGTCGCCATTCCCGACAGCGCGCTCGCCCACGCGGTGACCGAACTGGTCCGGGATACGGAATCGCCGCTGCTGTTCCACCATTCGAGCCGCGTCTATTATTTCGGCGCCCTCGCGGGGAAGCAGCGCGGCCTCCGCTACGATCCGGAACTGCTCTATGTCGGCGCGATGTTCCACGACATGGGGCTCACCCCGCAGCACAGCAGCGCGAGCGAGCGCTTCGAGGTCGATGGCGCCAACGCGGCCCGGGATTTCCTGCGCGGCCACGGCATCGCCCAGGCCGATATCGACACGGTGTGGACCGCCATCGCGCTGCACACCACGCCGGGCATCCCGCAGCACATGCATCCCGTGGTCGCTTTGGTCACTGCCGGGGTCGAGATGGACGTGCTCGGGCTGACCTACGCCGCGTACAGCGACGCCGAGCGCGAGGCGGTGGTGCAGGCCCATCCGCGGAGCCCACATTTCAAGGAAGACATCATCCAGGCGTTCTACGAGGGGATCCGGCACAAGCCGGATACGACCTTCGGCAACGTCAAGGCCGATGTCATCGCCGACAAGGAGCCGCATTTCCACGCCGGGAATTTCTGCCGCGTGATCCGCCACTCGCCCTGGCGTGGGTGAGGTCGCTCGGTTCGCACGCGGGACGGGACCCGGAAGAACGACAAGAAGCCCCGGGCGCCATGAGCGTCCGGGGCTTCTTGATCGACCTGAGCGGCCAGTCTGATCGGGCTGGGGTGCCGAGGTGAAGATAGGGTCCGGATGCGGCGTGCGAGTCTCGTCCCGCACGCCCGTCCGAAAAAGCGCTCCCGGCCCGGAGACCGGGAGCGTTCGTCGGGTCTTAGTACGAGCCGAACTTGTAGTTCAGGCCGGCGCGGACGACGGCGAACTCGTCGCTGCGGCGGCCGACGTTGCTGTAGGCGACCGGGAAGTTGTTGGCGGCGTTGATGACCAGGGCACCCTGGTTGCGGGTGTTGCGGTCGAGGTTGACGTACAGGCCTTCGACCTTGAGCGTCACGGCCGAGGAGCGGAAGAAGTTCAGGAACGAGTCGGTGGGGAGCGCGTACTCGATGCCGCCGCCGACGGCGTAGCCGGTGCGGAAGCTGTCGTTACCGGCGTAGCCGCCGAAGGAGCGCTCGGCGCTGCCCGAGCCGTAGGCGAAGCCGCCGGTGCCGTACACGAGGGTGCGGTCGAAGGCGTAGCCGAGGCGGCCGCGCACGGTGCCGAAGTAGTCCAGGCTCGACAGGCCGCGCGGATCGGTGACGTAGTAGCCGGGAGCGAGCGCGCCGCTGACGAAGGCGTTGTTCCGGCCGCGGCCGAAGTCGAGGTACTGGGCGTCGGCCTCGATGCCGACGACCACGCCCGAGCC
>NZ_FOTK01000118.1 GCF_900114535.1 Methylobacterium pseudosasicola
CTCGTCCACGGCCCGGGCCGCTTCGGTCAGCGCCCAGCGGTTGATCGCCCCGGTGATCGCCCGCGGGTCGTAGGCGGGATCCAGCTGGCAGCCGTCGCTGTGGCTGCCGTCATCGCTTCCCGTGGCTGATAGAATTAGGGCCTAACCGACCAATAGCACTACTGTTTTATCCGAACGATTATCGGATGATCACTTATTTCAATCTCAACTGTATCAGCCATTTTTTTCTGATCAAACGGCTCTGTACCAACGGTTGGATCAAGTAATTCCAAAATTTTCGCTTTTTGACCCAGTTCTATGGTAACTTTTTCTGACCCGCTAACACGCTCTCCCCAAACAACAAATGCGAACTCATCATTTTTTGTTTGAAGAAGAATATCATGTGTTGTTGCTGACGCCCCCCTCAAGCGGAGTGTTAGTTGTTTGTTGATTTCAACTTTTTCTGCGCCTGATAGTATTGTAGTAAAATTATGGATGTATGTTGCAGCTAATTTGGGGGTGGAATCGGCTTTGAAAACGCCTTGATTGCCCGCGCCACCTTCTCCGTCGCGTAGCATATAGACAAACGTATAGCGCCAGCCCCTCTTAAACTGCGACAAATAAGTATTTAGGAGGACTGTTCCCTGCACACGTTCGCCGCCGTTGTCTGAACTTGAATCCCAGCCCGTTTCTGTCGTCACGCGAGGCAATTTTTGCAATTCTTCGTTGCTGTATCCGCTGTAACCATGGCCCCATAACTTTCCATATTCGACGTAGAGCCCATCCCAGCCACCGTTCAGCACGGGATCGGCAGCGTTCCAGGCTTGGTTGTCGACGTATTGTTTTTTGGTGCCGCTTACGTAATTATGTACGTTGGCAAAATCAGCATATTTCGTCCCGGCGGGAAAAGTCGTTCCCGCACCTTCTGGTATAGTTAGAAATTGCAGGCCTACGTTTGGACTTTGGGCTCCAGCTTCAGAGGTGTGAAAAACTGGAAATTTTGAAAGTAATGGATCCGATTTTACTGCTGCGTATAAGTCGCGCTGAAATTTTGCAACTGGTGTCCAATCCGATGAGCTAGTTAGGACTCTCGCAAAACCGCCGCCTTTTTCACCCTGATATTGGATCGGGAAATTATTAGGTTCGTTTGGGCCTTCAACAGATAGCAGGGCGTCATCTCGAGCGAGATATTTCAAGGTGTCCAAAGTCGTCTCAAGGGACGCTGAACTGGCTATCAAGTTGGCACGAACGCCAGCTTGTTTTCTCATGTGAATGTAGCCCTGGGGCTTGCCGAAGTCATCTCTTATGTTCCGGACGCCCAAGTAGCGAAGTGGCAAAATGTATGATTGCGATGGTACGCCTTGTGCATGATGGATGCATATACCCATCGAGCTTAGGAATGTTTCGGTTGGAACCGAGTCCATTTTATTGCTTTGAATTGATGGTTCAACATTTTGTGCTATAGCGTGTCCTGGGATTAAAGCAGTAATACAGACTCCAAATAGTGCTATCTTTGTCGATAATGAAAACATTTGAAGCAGTGTATTGATGCTCGGTGCGCACATATGCCGTAGACCTCATTCTAGCGCAAAATCAAGATCTCTATATTCTAATAAATTACTAAAGGGAAGGGTAGATCTGACCTCTAATTTGAGGCATGCGAAGCGGTATAATAATGCGGACGACAAAATATAGCATTGGAACTATCAAATATCTCAAAGTTTAAATATAGAATCCTAGTGCGGCCATTAATAGCCAGATATATTGCGTTCTTTTTTTGCGTGGTTAACAGACTATTCGCTGTCTAACCGCGCCAGCGCCTCCTCGATCTTCACGAGCCGCGCGGCCTCGGCCTCCCGGCGCTCGCGGTTCTCCTCGATGATCTCCTCGGGGGCGCGGGCGACGAAATCGGCGTT
>NZ_FOTK01000027.1 GCF_900114535.1 Methylobacterium pseudosasicola
CAGAGATGCGGCGGATCAAACGCTGGGTGCACGAGGACGTGCTCGATGCGATGCAGGAGCGGCTCGACCGGATGCCAGACGCGATGAAGATCCGTCGCCAGACGGTGGAGCACCCATTCGGCACACTGAAGGCCTGGATGGGAGCAACACACTTCCTGACCCGGACCTTGGCGAAGGTCAGGACCGAGATGAGCTTGCAGGTTCTGGCCTACAACATGAAGCGGATGATCCAGATCTTCGGGGTCGGTCCGCTGATGGCGGCGATCCGGGCCTGAAGGCCACCACTTCGCTCTGCGACACTCTCAGGACCTTCGCCTTGAACCTAAGGGATCTGCGTTCTCACACGGCCTCGGTCGGAAGCAGCCTGTATTTCGAAACCATTCTCTGTCCGTTCGATCCCTGGCTATCTGCCTAAGCTGACTCTATCGAACTGATGAAAGCTATGAGGATGTTTTTCCGCGCTCATCCGACCCGCTTCGACGCAGTTGTGCTCACCATGTCACAAGCGTCAGCTTTCGCCGGTTAGCGGGAACGTAATGGCGTCGGCCCATTTTAACGCAGATCCTCGCAACCTTCGGTCGTAGGAGCCACTTGGTGTGACAGAGCGAACGCCCCCGATTGGGCCGGCGATGATCGACCTTGAAAGTCCCCTCCCCATGCCAGGACCCCAGACGCACTGGGTTCACTCCAGCTCCCCCCATGCGATCCAGCGTCACCTCGGCCGCAATCTTCGGCAGGTCTACGCCGCGCTCCCGTCCGAGCCGGTGCCAGAGGCTATGGCCGCACTGCTCCGTCGGTTGGATACCACCCAGAGCCAGCGTTTCTCTGATCCGGACGCTACCGAAGATTAGACGAGCGATCCCAGATCGTGGGCCTGCAATCCGCTGAGCGGCGCCGTGATCGTACAGGCCACCCCCGTCGGCGGGTAGGCGAGGTCGACCACCCCGCCAAAGCTGCCGGCAAGCCCGCGACCGATCAACCGCGTGCCGAAGCCCGTCCGTGTCGGTGCGACCACAACCGGGCCGCCGACCTCCCGCCAGCTCAGCACCATCTCCGGCTCGTGCATCTCGGATCTGATCTGCCAATCGATCGTGACCTGCCCTGCATCGGTCGACAGCGCGCCGTACTTGGCCGCGTTGGTCGCGAGTTCGTGCAGGATCAGCGACAGGGAGAGGGCCGCCCGCGCGCCTACCGCGACCGGCGGACCCGCGATCACGAAGCGATCGGGTCGATCCCGGTGCAGCTCCAAGGCATTCGTGATCAGGGTGTCGAGTGCGGTGCTGCCGATCTCACCGCCGAGTAGGAGGTCATGCGACTTGCCCAGGGCGACGAGCCGCCCGGCGAGCACCTCTTTAGCGGTGTCCATGTCGGTGGCTGTACGCATGGTCTGCGTGGCGATGGCTTGCACCATCGCCAGCACGTTCTTCATGCGGTGGCTCAGCTCCTGGTTGAGCAGCCGCTGCCGGTCCTCGGCCTCGACCCGGGCGATAGCCGCGCGGGCGCGATCAGCGACGCTGTGCAGGAAGGCCACCTCGTCGGCGCTCCACACGTGCGGCGTCGCCTTCAGCGCGAAGAACAAAGCCACGAAGCGACCGCGCTCCATCACCGGCAGGTTGACTAGCGCGCGCGCCTCCATGGCGGCGAACGTGTCAGCCGCAGCCGCCGTGCGCGCGTCGCGGGCGAGATCGGCGATCAGCACGGTCGCGCCGGCCTGCAGATCGTCGATGTACGAGCCATAGTCGCGGAACCTGTGTAGGCCGGTGATCGCCGCGACGCCGGGCATGCTCCAGCCCCGTGTGATCACGATGGTCTCGCGGCGCTGATCGACGGCGCCGTATCCGGCGTGGGACAGATCGAGCGTCTGGCCCATGATCTCGGCCGCGGCTCCGATGATCTCCGAGCGCTCGCTCAGGTCCTTGAGGCGGTCGCCCAGCGCGACGAGCGCCGCCTGACGTAGGGCATCGAGCTTGCGCGCGGTGATGTCGATCGACACCCCCGGATACCGCAGCGGACGGCCGGCCGCGTCGTGGTAGCAGCGCCCGCGGGCATAGACCCAGCGCACGCTGCCGTCCGCCCGGAGCAGGCGGTACTCCTCGGCGAACTCACCGGCGTTGGCCAGTGCCTGCTCGATCTTCGCACCCACCCACGCCCGGTCGTCGGGGTGGATGCCGTCGATGTAGCCGGCGATCGAGGTGCCGACCGCCGCCGCCGCGGGATCGACCGAGTACAGCTCGGCGAAGCGCGCGTTGGCCACGATCCGATCGTTGGGGACGTCCCAGTCCCACCAACCGATGGCGCCGGCCGCCTCGAACGCCAGGCTCAGGCGCTCCTGGCTGATGCGCAGCTCCTCCTGCGCCGCCCGCTGAGCGGTGATATCACGGGCGACGCCGGAGAAGCGCGCCGGCCCTCCGGCGTCGTCGTGCTCGATCTCGCCCTTGCGCGCGATCCAGCGGACCTCGCCGGTGTCCGGCCGGCGGATGCGGTACTCGACGTCCCGCGGCGCCGCGCCGCTGCTGCGTGAGCGGGCGGTGGAGATCAGGTGCTGATCCTCCGGGACGATCAGTTCCTCGAACGCCGTCGACAGGTACGCCTCGCGCTCCGGCAGGCCGTACAGGCGGCAGAACTCCGGGCTCGGCCGCAGGATGGCGTCGGCGATGCCGATCGAGAACACCCCGACCCCACCCGCCTCCTGCGCCCTCTGCAGACGCACCGCGGTATCCCGCAGCGCATCGGCATTGCGGCGCTGCTCGGTGCGGTCGCGCAGGATCTTGACGAAGCCGATGGCCGCGCCGGCTTCGTTGCGCAACGCCATCATCTCGCCGTTGGCCCAGAACCGCTCGCCGCTCTTCCTCAGGTGCCAGCGCTCGTCGATGCCGCGGCCCACGGTCAGGGCGCTGTGCATCTCCTGGTCTGGGATCCCGGCCTCACGGTCTTCGGGGGTGAAGAACACGTCGGCAGGCTTCCCGCAGACGTCGCTCGGGGCCCAGCCCAGGATCCGGGTAGCGCCGGCGTTCCAGTCGATGACGTTACCCTTCAGGTCGAGCACGATGATCGCGTAGTCGATCGCGCTCTCGAACACGGCGCGGTAGCGCGCCTCACTCGCCCGCACCGCGCGCTGCGCCGCGATCTCGCTCGCCTCGGTCAGCCCGACGGTGGCCAAGCCGGCGAAGCTTCTGACCAGTTCGAGATCGCGCTCGGTGAACACGTCGGGTTTGCTCGACTGCAGCTTGAGCACGCCGAGCACCTTGCCGCCACGGTTGACCGGCGCGTGCACGGCCGAGCGAAGGTCTATGAGTGCGCGAAGATCGGCCTTCACCCGCGGGTCGAGCAGGGCATCGGCCAGCAGGATCGGCTTGTTGGCCCGGGCGCAGGTGCCGGACGTGCTGCCGTCCAGCGGCACGCGCACGCCCCGATGCTGGGTCAGGGTGCCGCCGACGGTGCGGTACTCCAGCTCCTCGCCGTCGAGTAATTCCAGGACGCCGCCCTCGGCCGCGGGCACGGCGCGCATCGCCCCTTCGATCAGGGCGTCGAGGATGGTGTCGAGATCGCCGCCGCTCGCTGCGATCGCGTCCTGGGTCTGGCTGTAGGTGCGTCGCTGCTGCGTCGCCACCCGCTGTTCGGCGAGCAGGCGCTCGCGCTCGCTCAGGGCACGACGCAGTTCGAGTTGGTCGACGACCTGTTCGGCCAGCCGCTCTAATCCTTCGAACTGCCCCGGTGTCAGTCCCTCCGGGCGCGGCTGCCGATCGAGCACGCACAGCGTGCCGAGCACCGCGCCCGCGGCGGTCCGCAGCGGCATGCCGGCGTAGAAGCGGACCCCGCCCTCGGCGACGGCCGCGTTATCAGCATGGCCCTCCTCGCGCGTGTCGTGGATGATGAGCGGCGCCTCGGCCTTGACCACCAGCGGACAGAACCCGACGTCGAGCGGCGCCTCGCAACCGCCGTCGAAGCCCGCTCGCGCCTTGAAGAACTGCCGCCGATCGTCGACCAGGGTCACGAGCGCAGTCGGCACCCCGCACAGCAGGGCCGCGATCCTGGCGAGATCATCGAACCCTTTCTCCGATGGCGTGCCCATCACCGCGTAATCGGCCAGGGCGTGTAGACGGTCGGGCTCAGGAGGGGCGATCGTCATGCGTCCGCGGAGGGCGACGGGGGAAGGATGCTGAGCACGGCCGAGATAGACCAAGCTGAGCTGTAGCCCGAACAGCTACCCCCGCCAAGCTACTGCCGCGGCGGCATGATTTGTCTCCGATCGTTATCGCTTCCGTTGTAGCTATCCCTGGGGTGCCACGGCGCGGTGAGCCCGCGGCTCATCACCCTCACCGGTGGGGTGAGGCTACCGCGTCGGCGCGAGCATACGGCTGCCGACCTCGGCCAGCGGCACATCGATCCGGCAACGCAGGCCGTCCACGTCGAAGTCCAGATCGACGTCCCCGGCCAGCTCGCGCCCGACGCCGCCGGCGATCAGCCGCGTCCCGAACCCGCGGCGCGCCGGTGGGGCAACGGCCGGACCGCCGCTTTCCCGCCAGGTCAGGCGTAACCACGCCGCTCCCGTCTCGCTTCGATCCACCCGCCAGCTTACCTCGACCCGACCGTCCGCCGTCGACAGCGCCCCGTACTTGGCTGCGTTGGTCGTCAGCTCGTGCACGGTCATGCCGAGCGCCAGGACGTGGCGCGGCGGCAGCGCCACCTCGGGCCCGTCGAGGACGATGTGGTCACACCCGGCGCGGTAGGGTGACAGCTCGTTCTCCAACACCTCATTCAAGGTGGCGCCGCTCCAGTCCTCGCGGGTGAGCAGGTCGTGGGTCTTCGACAGGGAAAGGATGCGCGCTTCGAGTTGCACCGCCTGTCCCTCACCGCCCTTGGCCGATTGGCGCGCCAGCGACTGCACGGTGGCGAGCGTGTTCTTCACCCGGTGGTTCAGCTCGTGCAGCATCGTCACCTGCCGCTCCTGTAGGGCATGCCCGCGCCGGATCTCCTCGCGCAGCTCGCCCTCGTTGCGCTGGAGCAAGGCGGCCATCGCGTCGAGCTTGTCCCCGAGCCGCCCGAACTCGCTGGCGCCGCCCAGACCGGTCCGCGCGGTCAGATCGCCCGTCTGCCAAGCGGTGGAGGCGCGCAGTAGGCGGTCGAACGGGCGACGGATGAACAGGCGCCCGGCCACGAGGGCCGCGGCAAGGGCCATCGCCACACCCAGCCCGATGAGGATCGAGCCTCGGTGCGCCGCCGCATCGACGTCGGCGAAGGCGACGTCGCGGTCGCGCCCGACCGTGACCCAGGCCCGCACCGCCGTCCCCCGCGGGCGGACGTTGGCGAGGATGCGCGCACGCCCGTCGATGCCGAAGTCGAGGCGCACACCCTCGCCCCGGCTCGCCAGCAGCCCCATACGCTCGGCGGGGACCGGCTTGCCGACCCAGTCGGTCCCATCCGGCTTGCGTACGATGATGACGTTGTCCTCGTCAGCGATGGTGAGCGACGTGCTCGGCAGCCGCAGTTCCTGTTGCAGGTACTGCGACAACCAATCGAGATCGACCGCCGCGACCAGGACGCCGTCGATGGCCCCGCCCGCGCTGCGCAGGGGCTGGGCGAAGTGGACCGAAGCCCTACCGGTCGCAGTCCCCCGCGCGTAGCCGCCCATGACGAAGCCGCCCTCGGCCAGGGCGCGGCGGTGATAGGTGCGCTCGGCGTTCGAGTAGGCGCCGGGCTGCGAACCGACGCTGTTGCACGCGAGCGATCCGTCCGGGCGGGCCAGAGCCAGCAACAGGATGTGCGGCAGCCGGGCGGCGGCACGGCGGAGATAGTCCGTGCACGGGACGGCGTCGAGGCTGCGCACGCTCGGGTCCTCGCCGACGAGGTCCAGCGCTTGGTGGACGCCGTCGGCGAACTGGGCGAAGTCATCGGCGACGGCCCGGGCAGTCGCCATCGTGTCGGCGCGCACGGCCTCGTCACGCGCGGCGCGCAGGTCACCCTCGTTGTAGCCCTGGATCGCGAGTGCTGGGGCGAGGGCGAGCAGCACGAGGAGCAGGATGCGGGTGGTCAGGGACATCGAGATGCCCGGCCGACAGGATTTAGGGGCAGGTGGCATCTCTCCGACCGGCCACGAGCACGGGTGGGCAGGCCGATCCTGGATAGGTTGCGGTCCGGCGGGGGAAAGCTGGGGTGGGACGGCATCAGCTCGGCCGCAAACCCATCGATCGCGGTCGAGGTCATCCGTGCGGCCTGTAGCGCCTTCGTCTACGAGCGCCAAGCACGACCCAGAAACCTTATGGTCGCGTAAACGGCAGGACGACTGCGACGCAACCCCAACCAAACCAAAAGAGCGGTCTCATACCGTCGATCATCAATGGCAAGGTCAAGTTCCGGCTATGCAGTTCCATTGAGCTTGCCCTATTGGAACGGCCACATTCCAGCGGGATAGTTCTAGTCAGCGAGCCCTATTGGAATACAACGGCAGGTAGCGCGATCGGTTGTGTACGAAAAATGATGGTTTTCCCGACATGCCCAAGCGCTAGATTTCGACCTATAGCAGTCCTCAAGTTTCGCGTGGCCATGCCCAACGGATGTGAGAAATAACGAACGACTTTGAACTGCTGCGCCACTCAGCAGTCTGGAGCGTAATGTTGGGATAGGGCTTTTGGAGGAAACGGTGCAGCCGGTGCTGGCCTACGCGGTGGTGGCATCGAACTACTGCGCAGCGAGTTCGCGTGTACGGTCCGCCAAAGCCCGCCGGAGGTTAAGCTGCTCCATGACTTGGCCAGCGAGGGCCTGGAGGCATTCTCGCTGCTCAGGCGTCAGGCCGGTCCGTCGAGCTACAGTGTCGATGACGCATAACGTCCCAAGCGTGTGTCCCTTTGGCGTAAGCAGGGGGGCACCGGCATAGAAGCGGAGATGCGGTTCCCCCACGACCAGAGGGTTCTGGCGGGTACGCGCGTCGAGCGTCAGATCGGTGATCACCAGCAAATCGGTACGACCTAAGGCATGGGCGCAGATGGACCCGCTGAGTTCGGTCCCCGTCAGCTCGAACCCGGAGCGCGCCTTGAACCACTGCCGGTCCTCGGCGACGAGGCTTACCAGTGCCACCGGAGCAGCACAGAGCACGCGCGCCAGCAGCACGATGTCGTCAAATCCCTTCTCGGGCGGCGTATCGAGCACCGCATAGCCATCAACCGACGCGATGCGGTCCGGATCTGAGACTTCAACCGGCGTTCGATCGGTCACGAAGGCGGCACTTTCTGCGTAGGGCCCGAGGCGCTGTTTTCGCCAATGATCCGGCGCAGGACGCGCGAGAGCTGATCGGCCGAGTACGGCTTGTGCAACAGCTCGAAGCCGTGGTCCCCGTCGCGGGCGAGGACGTGGCTGTAGCCCGAGGCCAGTAGTACGGGCAGGCTCGGCAGCCGATCCCGCAGCTTCTCGGCCAAGACGATCCCGCCCATGCCCGGCATCACCACGTCCGAGAACACCGCGTCAAAGCCGCCGCCATCTGCCCCCAGTCGTTCGAGGGCATCCTCGGCGTTCGCTGCCCAAACGGGATCGTAGCCGAGGTCCTCCAGGATCTGCGTCGCGAAGCGACCGACCTCAATGTTGTCCTCAACAACCAGGATGCGCCGTCCGCCACCGTGTGTCGCTTCTACGGGGGCCGGCGACGTGATCGCCGCGCCCGCAGCAGCTTCGACCTCCGGCAGGTAGAGCGTGAAGGTCGTGCCATGCCCCAGCGTGCTCTCGACGTCCACGTCCCCGCCGGACTGCTTGGCGAAGCCGAACACCTGGCTCAGCCCTAGCCCCGTCCCCTTGCCCACCGCCTTAGTCGTGAAGAACGGCTCGAAGATCCGCGCGAGGTACTCCTCCGGCATGCCCGTGCCGGTGTCGGTGAGCGATACGGCGGCGAAGGCTTTGCGCGAGCCGACGTGCCCGCGGATCCCCGGCATCGGCAAACCGCCAGTAAGGCGTAGCGTCAGGCAACCTTCGCCATCCATCGCGTCGCGGGCGTTCACCGCGATGTTCACTAGCGCCGTCTCGAACTGGCTGCGGTCGCAGCGCACGAAGCACTCCACCGTGGCAACCTCGACCACGACGCGGATACGGGCGCCGGTGATCGTGTCGAGCATGTCGGCCACCTCGTGCAGGCAGGCTCCCACTTGGAACGTCTCAGGCTTGAGCGCTTGGCGCCGCGCGAAGGCCAGCAGCTGACCGGTCAGCTTGGCGGCGCGGTCCACCGTGTCGGAGACCGCGTCCATGTACCGAAGGCGCCGTTCCTCGGGCAGCGACGGTCGGCGCAGGAAATCCACCGACGATCGGATGATGGTCAGCAGATTGTTGAAGTCGTGGGCGATGCCGCCGGTGAGCTGGCCGATCGCTTCCATTTTCTGAGCCTGCCGCAGCGCCTCCTCGATCCGCTCGCGCTCCATACCCTGCGCCTTGAGCTGGGCATTGGCCTCGGCCAGCTCGTGGAGATGCTGCCGCTGCTCGGTCAGGTCGGTGAGGACGCCGCACAGCAGGGCCGCGCCGTCGCCACGCTGTAGGCGGCTCAGGGAGACATGCACCGGCAGATGCGACCCGGCGGCCGACCGCAGGCAGACCTCACCCCGGGCCGCGCCTGTCCTGTTGGCTTCTTCCAGTAGCCGCACCAGCGCTGGTCGCTCCTTCGCGTCGATGAACTCATGCAGGAAGCGCCCGATCAGCTGTTCCGGAACGCTCGCGAGCATCGCGGCGACCCGGGGGTTGCCATACAGTAGCGCCCCATCCGCGCCGAGCGTAAACGCCCCTTCCTGGATCTGCTCGATCAGCACGCGGTAGGGACGATCGGCGTTCTCCAGCGTGTAGACCTGCTGCCCGCCGCCCGGGGCCTGGACGACGACGGCGTCGAAGTCGCCCCGCCGGATCGCGGCGAGCGTCTCCTCGCTCTCCTCTAACCGTGCTTCGAGTTCACGGATGCGAGCGCGAGCTTCATCGAGTGTGGTCGGATCAGATCCTGGGATCATCGCCGCCTCCAAGAGGCGGGAAGATGCCGAGCCCGCGTAGCACGCGAGCCTCGTCCGAGAGATCTCCGATAATCCGTCGTAGGGGCTCGGGTGTCAGCTTGAGCAGCGTCGGCGCCGCGACGACCTGATCAGCCTCTGCCAACTCCGGCTGCTGGTAGATGTCGACGATCACCAGGTTGTGCCGGTCGGCAAGGTGCTGACGGCAGATCCGGCGCAGGTTCTCGATCGTGCGCTGCGAGCGCGGGCTCGTGCCGGCGATGAACAGGCGCAGCTGATACTCGGCCGGGTCCGGGCCCTCTGCCCCACCGGTGCTCAAGGCGCGCCGGACCCTGCGGAGGCGCGCGGGCGGATGTCGAGGCCGACCAGCACCTTCTCGGTGTTCGACAGGTCGCCGATGATCCGCTTAAGCGGGGCGGGCAACCGACGGACCAGGGTCGGGATTGCCAGGATCTGATCGCCCGCTGCCAACTGCGGGTTCTTCAGTAGATCGACCACCTCGATGTCGTAGCGCCCGGCGAGATGCTGCTCGCAAACCCGCTTGAGGTTGGCCAGCGCGGCCATCGACTTCGGGGTTTGGCCGGCTACGTACAGGCGAAGATGATACTGCCCCGGATCACCATCCTCTTCCGAGACGGGATCGCCGGCATGTGAGGTTTGCTCGCTCATTCGGCCGCACTCCGGCGACGGGCGATGTCGGTGCGCTCGCTCGACAGCAACGTCTCGCGCGCCACGTCCTCGTCGAGGAGCAGCGTCTCTTCCTCTTCCGCGGTCTCCAAGCTGGCCCGCAGCTCGGCGATCTGCCGCTCGATCGACAGCCGCCGCCGGACCACGTCGCGCTTGCGCCGCTCGCTGTCCTGCCGACGGCGCAACGCGGCGGCCTCCTCCTGCGCCTCCTGCACGATGCGGGCGGTCCCGGTCAGTACCCCGGCCGGGCCAATGTAGGCATCCACGAGCTTCAGCCCGGCAGACGACATCTGGAACTCACGCACCTGGTTCGAGTGGCTCATACCGCGGGCCTTGATCACGTAGAGCGTGCGCGAGCGCTCGCCGTTGGCCTCGATGTCCTGGAGCTTGATCCACACGTCCATCAGCGAAGATAGGCCGAGATCGCCCGATTGCCCGAATGCGCCGTCGGTGCGCAGGGACGTGAACACCGCGGTGATGCCGCGGGCCTTGAGCATGTCGACCATGCGCAACAGCGTCGCCTGCAGCTCGACCTCGGGTCCGCGCAGGGCCGAGATCGGGTCGATCACCACGACGCTCGGCCTGAACTGCTCGATGTCCCGATGCATCCGGGCGAGATGCATCTCCAGTCCGTACAAGCTTGGTCGCGCCGCCTCGAAGCGCAGCAGGCCGGTATCGACGTGACGGTGCAGGTCGAGCCCGACCGACCGCGCGTTGCGGCAGATCTGCTCGCCGCTCTCCTCGAACACGAAGGACATGCAGCGCTCGCCGCGGGTGCAGGCGGCGTCGATCGTATGGCTGCTGATCGTCGTCTTGCCAGTGCCGGCCGAGCCGGAGATCAGCACACTGGCGCCTTGAAACAGGCCGCCGGGGCCGAACATCGCGTCCAGGCTCTCGACCCCCGTGGAGACGACCTCGTTTGAGACGTCGTAGCTCAGATCGGCGGCGGTCACCGGCAGGACGCTGATGCCCTGCTCATCGATCAGGAACGGGTACTCGTTGGTGCCGTGGGCTGAGCCGCGGTATTTGACGATGCGCAGGCGACGCGTGGTGATCTGGTCCTCGACGCGGTTGTCGAGCAGCACGACGCAGTCCGAGACGTACTCCTCGAGCCCTTGGCGGGTGAGCTGTCCCTCGCCGCGCTCGCCGGTGATGATCGCGGTCAAGCCGCGGTCCTTGAGCCAGGCGAACAGCCGGCGCAGTTCGGAGCGCAGCACCGCTGCATCGCTCAGCCCGGCGAACAGGGTCTCGATCGTGTCGAGGACCACGCGCTTGGCCTTGATCGTGTCGACGGCGTAGCCGAGGCGGATGAACAGGCCTTCGAGGTCGTATTCGCCGGTCTCCTCGATCTCGCTGCGTTCGACCTTGACGTGATCGACGGCGATCTTGCCGGTTTCCACGAGCCCGTTGAGGTCGTATCCCAGCGAGGCGACGTTGGCTGCGAGATCCTCGGCGCGCTCCTCGAAGCTCATGAACACGCCGGGCTCGTCGAACAGCGTGGCGCCGTTCACGAGGAATGTGGTGGCAAACAGCGTCTTACCGCAGCCGGCGCTGCCGCAGACCAACGACGGCCGCCCCGCGGGCAAGCCGCCGAACGTGACGTCGTCAAAGCCGTCGATACCGGTGCGCGCCTTGGGCAGGGACGCTGTAGTGCGTTCAGAAGTCACGCGGTCGTTCCCTGCTCTGCTGTGCGCAGTCCTGTTCGCGTGCGACGAGGGCTGGCATGACTTCAGCGATGCGTTGGCGCAGCGCAGTCTCGATGAAATTGGTGAGCGTGCGGTTGTCCTGGCGCGCGCACTCGCGAGCGGCAGCCAGCACCTCCGGGTCGATCCGCAGAGCGATCGGGGTCTTCATCACCGCCTTCTCCCAAACGCATCAGAACGCAGGCCGCTTACAGGCTTGTATCGCAAGCGGCAATACGCCCCAAAGTTGACGGCAGTGAGATAGGTGATCCGAAGGGCGCCACTCACGGGTCACGGTTATTGTCCGTTGGGGAATGCCCCAAAGGACAAGGGTTCTCATGCGCCCAGTGCAAGGCCACGAATTGACGGTCTGCGAGCGACCGGTTCCGACCTATTGCTGGCTTGGGAAGGTCCGCTTCCAGGCTGACAAGGGCCAAGGACCCACGATTGGGTTGGGTGGTTTGCTGCCTGTCTGCTTTCGAGCAGCAAGTACGTGAAGCTGACCTTCGACTATCGCCTCTGAGGATGATCACCCCCATAGGCGGTGCCGCACCCAACGCGCTGCGTCTTCAAGGGTATCGAATACGGGCGCACGCACTCCCGCAAGCCGTCCTAGTCCGACCTCCATGAACCACGCTCCAGGCCGCTCGTGTTCGGGCGTATCGAGACGGACCAACAGGGCGACCAGCCGACCGTTCACCATCACCAGCATGCCGGCCTGGTCCGGGCTCGCCGTATCGATGGAGATGGGCTGGAGAACGACCAGGGTCTCGACGTTACCCCGGTCTGCCAACGCTACCTACCCTAGACGCTCTTCAGCCACGGCACCTGCCGGCGGCCACTCCAACGCGCGTTCCTGAGGTGGAGGTAGTTGGGATTGAACCCGCAGTACGCCTTGAGCTGATCGACGTCCAGGATCGTCAGGAGCCGGCCCTTCAAGGTGATCAGTTCAAGCCGGCGCAGTTCTCTGAGCGTGCGGTTCACATGCACGTCAGATAGGCCCATCGTATCGGCGATCTCGGTTTGGGTGAACGGGAACTGATAGCTGTTGTTGTTTACGTGCCCCACGGCTTCCAGACGTAGCAGCAGCTCACAGAAGAGATGCGCGATGCGCTGATCAGCCGGACGGTTGCCGATGTTAACTAGCCATTCGCGCAGCACGGCCTCATCCACCAGGGCGCACCACATCATCGCCCGCGTCACCCGTGAATTAATCGCCATGATTTCTTCGATGGAGTGGCGAGGGATCTCTACGATTTGGCAGGCTGAAATCGTGCTGATATTGTGGTCCATCTGGTCAAGGATGAACACGTTCAGATCGCAGAAGTCGCCCGGCACGAAGATAGATATGATCTGGCGCTCGCCATTCGGCAGGACCTTGTAGCGACAGGCGTAGCCGCTGAGGATGAGGTTCACATTGCTGGGAACGTCACCTTCCCGGATTAAGTCCTTCCGGGCCCCCACCTGCCTAACCCTGGGGACGAGCGCCCGCAACGCCTTGCAGTCGGCGTCGGTCAGTTCCTCGAAGCTCTCAAGCTTCCGTATCAGCGCATCTTGCATTGGACCACGGCAGCGAAGGGCGATCTGCCTCCCTACGTCCGGTGTGAGACAAGAAACCCCGTCATATGATGGATATGGTCAGCTGGCGGCTAGTAAGTGACTGAGGTTGTTATGACTGTACGCATTCGGACGCACCGAACCGCAGCCTCAGCGCTTCTGACCGGGTGAACATCCGCTTATGAGCGGAGGGCGAGGGTCCGGTTGCGACCCGAAGTAGGCCTTGGGAATGTTCGCTTCCAAGCACTTCGTAAGATAAAGCCGCGCGACCAATCAAGACAGGGGGACGGCGCGCTAGCCGCCTTCTATGATCAACATTGATCCCACGTACCCAAGAGAACTTCGAATGAGTAGTAGACAGCAGCCGCGAACCGAACGCCGCCCCAAAATAGCGAGTACTCGCGCCCGTGACAGTATCTTGCTATGTTTTGTGCTAAATGAGGCCCTGGATGGCATCCAACGCATCTTCACGCAATCTATCAGTAGTAAGCTGCTCCCACAATTGTAGCATTCGATCGGTTTGCTCAAATTTTATAAAATCTTCGCCAAAGCCATACAAGTCATCTATGGATATGCGAAGCGTATCTGCAATCCGCTTCAAACTCTCATGACGAGCGTCTTTCTCGTTGAGCATATTGCCCTCCAAAGATCGTCGGTCGTGTGCGGTCGTAGGGGGTACCATCCCGCTTGGTTGTAACGCGAACGACTTGTGCGTTCAAAGGTTGTGTCAGCATGTTGGCCCGACCGAACTGAGGCGGGAGGTGCTGGTGATCTTCACGACCGACGCTCAGGGCGAAGTCACGTACATCTGCCTCGAATGGTTCTCCTACGCCGGGCAGACACGTGAGGCCGCGTACCGGGACGGCTGGACCACGTCAGTCCTGGAGAGCGACCAGAGTGCTGTCAGGGCCATCCTCGCGGAGGCTGCCCAAGCACAAGCCGAGTTCAGCGTCCGGTTCCGCATTCGGTGCGCGAACGGGTCGGTGCGGTGGCTGGCGGCTGGAGGCGTTCCCTCATTTGGACCGCCGGGGCGCTCGTTCCTCGGCTATCTCGGGTCCATGATCGAGTTTGCTCCGACCGAGGCGACTGAGATTGCAGCGTATGGCGGCATCGAGAGGTTCGTTCCACCGCCGACACACGTGGCCACACGGGCCGTGGCACCGCTCGACACCATCGCGGATCACCTCATCATCGTGCACGCGCTGATGGAGCAGCACGACGTGATGTCAGGTCTGAAGGAGGTCAAAGGCGCATTGTTTAGGGTCGGTCAAGCGTTGGCCCGTGGAGATGGATCGCGGTCGCAGGTCAACTGAGTGACTGCAACCTCGTGTCCCGCTTCAGGCGCACCTTGCTCACTACTTCGTTGGCTTTGACGGCGGTCGAGGCGGGACGCGGATCTGGACGAGTTTGCCGGTCCGAGGGTCGAGCACTACCACCATGTCATGCCCCCTACGATCAGATGCTTTACTTCAACACCAGGCGGAACACAGCCTTGATCCTCCGGGCGGTCGCTCACGATCATCGTCGCCCGGCAGTGCATGCTACGATACTATGCAACTTATAGTTGTAAAGTGCGTAGGCGCTCAACTAATGCAATAAGGCAAGGTTTGGCCCTCCGGGAAGTTCGGTTGGGGTGTAAGCCTCGCAGCCGTGCGTGCCATGGGTTGGAAACCGAACGTCCGCTTCGGGGCGAAGGGCGAAGGTCTGATTGCCACCCTGATCGGACCTCAGTCCTATCACCCGTTCTGTCGGTTATCCGATCGTCTTCCCGACAAACGCTGGCCATGCATGTTGCACCCGCCGAGGCTGCCGGTTTTTGTAGGAAAACCGCGTCGGAAATTTAAACTTCGAAAAAACGTGTCCGTCGGCAGCCGGCGGCGAGAACGTTGCGATGTCCGGTTTAGCACCTCGCGCAACCGAAAGCCGCCAGACCGCTTTCGGCCACCTTCGGTCATTCTGGTTCGATCAGACCTCCAGCAAGCGGACGTTCTGGATGTCTGAGATGGGTCAAAAAGTACAGCATGCCCGCAACGTCGTGTTGGTATATGGGCGTGCTTCTAAGTCGTTGGCGTCGGCATCACGGCCGTGGCCTTCGCCAACGCCTGCCTCGCCGAGGTAGTCCGCGTGGGCAGTCGGCGGCGAGCTGATCCGAGCGACCGCCAGCCTCGAAGCAGACCGCGCCGGGGTCGACCGCTTCGCCACCGTGACCCGCGGTTCGCCTCACCGGCCGCCGGTTCGGAACGGAGCCGGGCGGCCCCGCGTTCGACGGCCAGCCGATGCGGGGACATCCGCGAAGGTTCCGCCGTGACCCCGCTCCGTTTGCTTCCGCGCGACCCCGGTGTGGACCGATCGGTCACGAACGTCGGGTTTCAGGCCTCCGCATCGATCACGTCACCCCAAGCCGCGGCTGGGACGCGTTCCCAGGGGGACCGGCGGGGGCGTGCCGTGCGGATCGGCCGCCCCCATGTCGGCATACAGCTCGAGCCTTCGCAGCAGCGCCTGCAGCGTCGCCCTCGTCTTGGCGAGCTCCCTCCCGACCATCGGGGTGTCGGATGGCGATGGGACGACCGTGTCGAGCAGGCGCGACACCTCCATCAATCCTTCCCTGGCGGACAACGCCGCGATGCGTCGATCTTCCGGCACGTCACCCATCTGCCTCGGATCCCTCATCGATCCGCCCGCATAGGGCGAGGTCGTCCCGCCTCGAAGAGAGCCAGCACGAAGGAACGCCAAACCGCGGGCGGATCGTCAATATGCGGCGTTTGGCGCACCGGTGGGTTCCCCGGAACGGCGCACCGGCGGCCCGGCTTCCCCGGCGTCAGGATCGCGTCGATCGCACCCTCGAAGGCGACCGGATCGAGGATCGAGGCCGCGCCCACCACGGTCGCGTGCCCCAGGGCGGCGACATCCTGCCCGCTCGGGGCGCCGGTCCGGTCCAACGAGGCGCGGATGGCCTCCATCGCCGCGACGATGACGTCCCGTCGCCGCCGCGCCGGCACGCGGGCGCATACGGCCCGCCTGGCGTCGACGGACATCCCGTCGCACGCGATCCGCAGCCAGCGAAGGTCCGCATGGACGAAGCCCAGGCCTTGCAGGACGTAGGCGTCCCCTTCGGAGGCCAGCAGGCCGTCCAGCGTCCGCAGGGCTGAGCTCGCGGCCGCTAGGTTTCGGCCCAGCCGGATGACCTCCTCGGCGATCTCGGGGCTCGCCCCTTGCGCGAGTCGGCCGAGATACTGGTCCAGCGTCCAGGGAGGCGGCATGATCGTCGTCGAGTGCGTCCAAGAGGAAGTCGGCCTGCGGATGCCTCCAGGATAGCGATTCGTTCGGATGCCGGTACTCCCGGGAGGTGCGACGGCCATCCCCGGCGGACCGGCGATCGGGGGGCGTCGCCGCGCCCGATCAGATCGGGCCCATGCTCGGCGGATCGTCGTCGGAAGACGCCGAGGGCGCGACCCGCGCCGGACGGAGCGGGGACGGGCGATAGCCGAGGTCATCGAGCAACCGCGCCTTCTCCTCGGGCGAAGGGCCGCCCGATGGCGGGTCGACGAAGACCAGGGCATGCGGCCGATGCCCGTCGAACAACTCGGGCAGTTCATCGGGCCCAACTAGATGACCGACGCGCGAGTTCGGGTCGGCGAGGAGGAGCGCGGCGAAGATCGTCAATTCGACGCCGTCGTCGAGGCTCGTGGAATATACACCGCGCATCGTTTCCTTGACGGCGTGGGCCGCCCGCACGGTGGGCAGCAACAGCTCCCCTTGCACGGTCGCCTCGTGCCAGAACAGGTAGAAGCACCACCGGCCGAGGATGCCGTGCTCGCCGAGGCAGGGCAGCCAGCCGCCGTCCACGTCGACGACCGGATGTCGCGCCTCGTGCCGAACCAGGAGGTCGACCTGCAGGGTGTCGCCGACAGTGTGGTCGACCTTCGCGAGGGGGAACCGTCTCGCGCGCTTGGCCTGCAGGAAAGCCACCTTGTAGCGATCGCCGCCGAGGCCGACGACGAGCGCAAAATCGGCCCCCAGGCTCGGCTCGAGGCGATCCGAGGCGAAATCCGCCCAGTAGACCAGGCCGTAGGAACCCTCGGGGTCGTCCACGTCCTCCAGGAGCCTGAAGGTCCGCAGCGTGCTCGCGAGGTGGCCGAAGAAGCCCGTGTTCCTGGCCACCTCGTTGAGGCCATGTTGCCCGGATGTCAGCAGAAGATCCTGGACGGCCCGGGCGATGGCCCAGAACAGCAACGCCGTGGCATGGGCGTCGCGCGGCGACGGCGCGATGAACGTGGCCGGTCGCACGAGGCGTTCGAGGTAGCCGCCCCGCTCTTGGGCACCGCCGTCGCGGACGGTCCCGTCGAGCGCCGGCGAGAGGAATCCGATGAACCCGGCCACGTCCCGGGTGAGCCGGTCGAGCGTCGGATAGCCGACCTCGTAGCGCTGCATCAATTCGACCGTCTCCGCGATCAGGCGTCGTACCGCCGGGGCGAAGTCCGCGAAGTCCCGTTCCTCGTGAACCGCCCTGTCGCCCTTTCTTCGCCGGGATCCCGGAACGCCGCTCCGTCGGGCCTGGATCGCCCGTGTGGCGAAACCACGGTCCGGCTTCGCCCCCGCCGATCCGGGGCCGCCCGGGCATCGGGGGACGCGCCGTTCCGTCGGGCGCATCCAGGCCCGGCGCAAGCCCATCCGGCCTGGGCCGCCCGGGCCGGTCGGCGCAGCCACGCGCGGACCCGGGACACGCAGCAGAGTCGGTTAGCCGTCCCGCGGCACGGGACCGGACCCGCCGCCGCGGCGGCGCGCGAGGTCGGTTGAACCCGGGGGCCCAGGCCGACGCGGCCGCTCGGCAGGTTCGGCGCCGTCGGCCGAGGCGCCGGGTCTGGCTTGTCGGGCAAATCCTGACCTGCCGCGCCCGGCGTGAAGGCGTGCTGCCGGAGCGGTTCGAACCCGCGGCGGATGGCCGGCCGGCGGGGGAAGCGGATCGGGGAAGCCCAAGCCGCGCTCGTCGATCGCCCTTGAAGGCCGCTCCCTCCGACCCGCGGGAGGGGCGACGCGTCAGGATCGTCACGACCAGCATGGCGGCAAGCTGTCATGCTGGCGGGCATCTATCCTCAACCAGCGATGACATCTTAACAGCTTGCTGTCATGCTGGCTTGCTGCTGTCGCCAAGGAGGCCTCGACCCGTGTCCGCATCCGATCGCGCGCCCGAAGGCGGCAGGCGCCCGGCCAACGCCAACGCCAAGGTCATGCTCTACGTCGCGCCGTCCGTTCATAAGGCCATGGCGCAGGTCGCCCTCGACGAGGACCGATCGACGAGCTCCGTTTACGTCGAGGCGGCCCAGGCCTTCCTGGAGGCACGCGTGAAGCGGGCCGCGCCGGAGCATGCGGCCGGGGTGGTCCCAGGGGCCTCCACCGTTACCGAACTTGCGGAGGCGATCGAGCGTCAGGGCAGGCGCATCGAGGAGCTCCATGCAGCGATCGGCCTCGGTCGGGGCGCCCCGCCGCAGGGCGATCGACCGCCCGCCGGGACGAAGGCCGCCGAGGCCATGCGGGTGATCCTGGGGATCGTGCGGGCGGCCGGGGCCCCGGGCCTCTCAAGCCTGCACCTGGGCGCGGCGATCCGCGCGGCCGGCCTCGTGCCGGGGACGGCCGAGACCGCCAAGGCCGTCCTGAACGGGGCCGGGCTCGTTCGGTTCGAGGGTAGGCGGTGGTACGTCGACGGCGCCTGACGGCCGGCGGGATCCGGTTCGCTGACGCCGGCCGGCGTCATGACGGCAGGGCGGCTTGATCGCCGGTGACGACTGTGCCGAGCGGTAGGCGGAGCCTCGATATGGGCTGCTATGCTGTCATGCCGTAGGCCTTTGCCGCCGATCGCGGTCGCCTCTCCGGCGACCTTTGGCTTCGGTGCCCCCAATCTCCGACGGTAAAGGCGAGGCAGGCGCCCGTCCGGCCTGGCCATGACGAGCTGCCGCCGGGCCATCGTCATTCGCGGCCCCAATCGGGAAGGCCCGGGATGGACCGGACCGGTGACGGGCGCGACGCGGGCTGATCCGACCATCGCCGTGATACGGCGCGATCGTCGCGCACTCGGGGCGCGCATGCCTGCCGGCATCGGCCGGCCCGACACGGGCGCCCGCGCGGCGGCCACGGACCGAGCCCCCGCCGCCCCGCCTCCCGCGTCCAAGGGTGTCTGATCGCCCCGATGCGCCATCGTCCGGTCCGGTTGCAGGCGGGCCCTTCGGCGACACCGTTCGGGATCGCCGGTCGATGCCCGCGCAGGTCAGTCGCCCCCCAAAGGGCAGGGCAGGGCCATGCCTTACCTGGACGGTGCCGCCTGCGACCGATATCCCCTCTCGCTCCACGGCGCGGGCGCCCTGGGCAGCCACGTCACCCCGTACGGGCAGGAACTTGTCGATGGCGATCGGGCCGGAAGGAATCCAGGGTCCCGCGCAGATCGAGTTCCGCTTCCATCGGGACGGCAAGCCATTGGAGCTTGATGGTCTCATCGATCGGACATTCCGGATCGAGCGCTTCAGGGGCCTCGTGCAGGCGACCGTCGCCTTCGGCTTCTGGTTGCAGGACATCCCGGCCTTCACCGACAGGGGCTGGCTGCTGGCTCGCCGACATCTTGAGGACTTGCGGCTTCTGGAGTCCGGGTTGCGGCACCATGATGTCGCGGCGGTCGCGCTTCATCTGATGGCCACGGAAATCGCCTCCGGGGCCGATGAGGACTGGCCGTACGTTCCCCGCCTGCGCTTCGACTTCGTCGGCGCGTATCGCCTGAACCCGACCGGCTTCAGGTTCCAGGTCCATGGGGCGCCGTACGCCCTGCTCATCCTGGCGGGGATCTGCGGTTGCACCGCAGCCTACAAGGAGATGAACGCCGTCACCTGCGAGGAGCTGGTCCATGCGGCCGAACGCGAACAGATCGCCGGGCTGGAAAGGATGCACCGTCGCGAGGGGCGTTGGACGGCGAGCCTCGCCGAGAGCCACGAGCGCGTCGTCCAGTCATCCAGGCTGGCGACGCGGGAGTGCCACGTGCTCTTCCCGGACGTAGACATCGACATCTCGTTGACCCCACGACCCCACTTCGAGGTCAGGATCAAGCAGCGCCCCGAGAATCCGACGCAGCATCCGGTCCCCGGGCGCTAGGGGTGCCGAGGGCTTCGAGGAGCGCCCCGGACAGGGGTAGGGCCGGCCGAAGCCCCGCCGCGCCTCCCGCCCTTCCGCTCTTCCGCTCTTCCGCCAGGAGAGCCACTGATGGATGTCCGGCACCGACCTGATCGATCCGTCAGCCGCCGGATGATCGGCGGTCCGGTGGTCACCCTCGATGAAGGCCTTCAGCTCCTCCTCGTCGATGAGGCCGCGGCTCGCCAGGTACTCCACGACCGCCCCGAGCGACTGGACCGTGCGAGCCGCGCCCCGCTCCAGGCAGGCGGCGACGATATCTTCCTGGATCGCCAGCCTCATCTCCAGGTGCTTGACGCGTTCTGCCAGCGCCTCGGTCAACGCGGGGACCGCGGCAGGGGCGCCCGCGTTTCCGGGATCGGGGCGATCGGAAAGGGAGGCTTGAGGTCGGGGCATTCCGAATGGTCACCCGCCGGGCGATTCGCGGCAAGCTCGAATCTGTCCGACCATCGGTCGCGCCCCATCACGTACGACGTCGCCGATCGCCGCCCGTGCACGGTGGCCTGCATCCGTCGTTCCGCCTTGGTTAAAGGTGTGGTCGCCGGCATTCCAGGCGCGCGGGCTAAGCTGGTGGAAGCCGGCGGTAGCCCGGCGGTCCGACGGCTCGGGGCAACTCCGGGAAAGGCAATCAGCCGACGCCGTCGGCCAACCTGCGTCCGCCCTGTTGCCAGATCGATCGCCGGCCGCGCATCGGCCGCGTGACAGCTAGGCCGGTCGTTGCCGACGCGCCCGCGCTCGACGAGGGCGGCCGGCCGTGGGATGGGTGAGCCGGCATGGCGTGTCGCTGGCGCGCGCCAGGCGCAGTGCTCTCAGCGAACGCAGGAGAGTTGGTAACATCAGAAACCAAGATACTTATGTCTAGAAGGACGTCAGGATCTGATGTTACCAACTCTCCCGCGGCACTTGGCGAGCGGTTCGGCGTGTTCGACCAAGGCGCGGACTGGTTGGATATTGTCCGCCGCATCATCGCGCTGGCCCGCGCGAACGGGGTCTCCAATCCGGGTTCGCGATCCGTACGGTCATTGGAGCGACACCGAGGGTCCCGACCAACGCTGCGGGATTGATCGTCATTGGACCGATGTTCCAATGGGCCGATTGCAGAAACTGCAGACGCAACCTCTCGCCGGGCAAGGGATCGAGGTCGAGAACCAACTGCCACCCATGCCCAAGGCAAACGAAAAGTACGGTTCGCTTTGGGGATGCTCTTCAACCCTCGGGGCGATCGAGATGGGCGCGAAGCGGCCAACCAAACCTGCACGGGCGTCAGCCGTCTGTCAGGGGTGTGCGGTTAAGTCCACGTCGAGCGGACGGGTTTATTCCGCGGCCAGGCCGTTGGCATGGTCTGAGGCAGTCGGACGAGGTCGATGGAACGGTCAGCGCAGCCCACGGATACCCCAGCGGCTGCGGTCGGCGAGCAGGAAGCGGTGATCGAAGCTGCCGAGGAGGCGGTCCTCGAACCCCTCGCGGACTTCCCGCACGTCGACCTGCGCTCGGGCGTCGAGCCGTGGGAGAAGCGTCGCGCCGCCGGCAAGGTCCTGCGCTCGAGCCTGCCGCACGCCGCCCATGCCAGCCTCAACATCGCCCATAATCGTCCCGACCCGGTCGCCCTCGTCGAGTCGGCGCACGAGGGGCGGCAACCACACCTTATCCCGCTGCGTGTCGCCCGCATGGCCTCCTCGCCGTTCGCGTTCCTGCGCGGCGCCGCCCAGGTCATGGCCTGGGACCTCGCGCAGGGCCCGCGCGGCGCGATCGACGTGGTGATGAACGGCGATGCACATATCGCGAACTTCGGGCTGTTCGGCTCACCCCAGGGTGACATGGTGCTCGACCTCAACGACTTCGACGAGGTCACGGTCGGGCCGTGGGAATGGGACCTGAAGCGCCTTTGCGCGAGCATCGAGATCGCAGCGCGCGATGCTGACGTCACCCCAGGCGAACGGCGGCAAGCGGCGCTGAGCGCCGTGGCCGGCTACCAACACACGATGGACGATCTCGCCCCGCGCGGTTCGCTCGACGTCTGGCAGCGCTCGGCGCGAGCCGAGGACCTCGCCTTCGCTGGCATCGAGATCGACGCGCGGTCGCAAGCCGTGGTGCGCAAGGCCGTCGAGAAGGCGCGGCGGAAGAACAACACGAGCTTGCTCGATCAGGTGGGCGAGCGTCGCACGGACGGTGGCTGGCGCTTCCGGGAGGAGCCGCCGATCCTCGTCCGCGTCGATGAGGCGACGCGCGAGGCCGTCACCACGGGCCTGGAGCGTTACGCCGAGACGCTGCCGCGCGAGCGGCGGTTCATGCTCAGCCGCTACCACGTGGTCGACGTGGCCCATCGCGTCGTCGGCGTCGGCAGCGTCGGCACCCGGGCGTATGTCGCGCTGCTGTGCGGGAACTCGGATCGAGACGTGCTCTTCCTCCAAGTGAAGGAAGCGGTGCGACCGGCCCACGCGCCGTATCTACGCGGCATGCCCAAGCCTTATGCCGATCACGAGGGCGAGCGCGTGATCTACGGGCAACGCCTCCTGCAGGCCGTGGGCGATCCGCTGCTGGGGTGGACGAAGATCGAAGGGCGGCCCTTCTACGTCCGGCAGATGAAGAACATGAAGGGTGAGATCCCGGTCTCACGCATGACGGGCCAGTCGCTCCTGTACTTCTCCCACGCCTACGGCGCCCTGCTCGCCAAAGCCCATGCCCGCACCGGGGATGCGGCGGCGATCGCGGGCTACTGCGGCCATGAAGGCCGCGCCGACCTGCGCGAGGCCCTGGCCGATTGGTCGATGGCCTACGGCGACCGGAACGAAGAGGACTACCGGATCTTTCGGGAGGCCATCGCGGCGGGCAGGCTGCGGGCGGCCGGGGATCCTCACCTTTGACGTTACGGGTGTGACCGGCAGCCCGGTCACTCGGTTATCGTGGTGATCCCCGACGCGGCGGCATGGTCCGATCCCGGCTCACCGTCACCCTGGTCGGCGTGCATCGAACCGTAGAGCGTTTTCAGGAGTGCCGAGAGATCTGAGAAGGATAGGCCGGCCTTCTGTACGACGCGGGTGGCTTCCGACGCTCCGCGATGCATCCGGCGATTGGACCGGGATTGAGCGGCGAGTCGGCCGCGCAGACGGTCGTCCATGCTTCACCCCCGCATGCGCGCCCCCGTCCGCGGGTCTTCCCGAAATCGCCACTCGGCGCGCATCCCATGGACAGGCGTCGTTAAGCGATCCGCCCTACCCTCCGCGCACGTGCGGAACAAGGCCCGATGCCTGCGATCGATCTCAAAGACCTCGAACGGATCGTCACATCCAGTCCCGACAGGGACGACCCGGACGAAGGTTATCCCGACCGCCCCGCATCCTGGTGGGAGGCGGCCACGGATGCTGATTTGATTCAGGCGGTGCGCCGTGCCGCCGCACGAGCCGCTGCCCTCCCCGACCCGGCCCTGGCCGGGCGAGCGACCGGCACCGGGAGCAAGCCTGGCGAGGCATCCGGGTCGCCCGGCACACCGCTGGACCTCGCGCTGGCGCGCCTCGCGCGGGCGGATCGCTCGCCAAGGCCCGGGGAGTGGGTCGCGGCGCGCTTGTCGACGTGCCTCCTGCTGCTCGAGGACGGCGACTTTGACGGCGCGCGGCAGATGGCCTTGCAGGCGTCCGCGATAGCCGGGGGGACCGAAAACGCCGCTGGCGCCCGTACCAAGGACCTGGTCCGCCGGATAGGCGTATGCGCGAGCGCCCTCGGGGAGACCCGACCCCGCCTGCGGCTCTTCCCGTTGCCGAGGATGGTCGCGAGCGCGATGCCCGTGCCGGAGACGCCGACGCTCGATCGCCTGATGGACCTGGACGGGACCACCACGAGCTTCGCCGTTTCAGCCCAGCCCGTCGGCACCGGCGACATCGCGCCCCACGTGCTGCCGAATATGTGCGATCGGCACATGGCGGCGGCGGGGGATGCCTGCAGGCGGGCCCTCGCCGACGCCGCGCATTCCGCCGCTCCGTTGTCGACCGTGCTCCACTGCGTCGGCGCGATCGAAGCCTACGCCAACCTGGCGAGGCTGTTCCTGGCCGCCGTGGACGATCCGCGGCGCACGCCCCCGGCCGGGTCGGATTGCGAGGCCAACGGAGCCAAGCGTGGGGTTCGGAACCAGGCCGAGGGATTGCGCCGGCTCTACCGCCAGCTGTCGGGCGGCGAGCCGATGGACCAGGCGCTCGCCACCGAGGTGAAGCTCCTCATCGAGCTGAGGCACCTGCTGGTCCACGCCGACACGAGGTTGGGTGGCGACGCCGCCCCGACGACGCAGCGCACGCGGGACTTGCTGGCCGGGCTGGAACGGTTCGCGACGCCAATGCCGGGACCGCCCCTCATGATCGACCGTATTCTCACCCCGGGCTTGGCGCTCTGGGCGATCGGCGTGTCGGCTCGGTTGCAGGATGCGTACCGTGCGGCATGGAAAACCGGGAGGCCGACGTTTCCCGACGAGCGGGAAACCGGCGATGTCCCGCAGGAGCCGGCGCCCCGCCAGATCAACGCGGGGTAGCGGACGGCGCCGCATCTGGATCCTCGGCTGACCCGGGTTCGTGTCCCGGGGACTGGGCGTCGCCGATCGGCGGCACCGGCCCCGTCGGTGCCCCGGGCGGCGCCGGGATCTCGCGCCATTCCGGGCCGTAGGTCAGGAAAAGCCGCCCCTGTCCGGCGACCTGGATCAACCGCCTGTCCGGGTCGAAGAGGACCAGTCCCGGGACCTTGTACACGCTCCAGATAGTGGCATCCGCGCCAGTCGATTGAAGGTAGCCGGACATCGGCGGCCTTGTCTTGTTCCGCGGCAAGCGGGCGCGGTAGAGGATCGATCGACGTGTCATCTTAGGCCTCGGCTTCGCTCTTCGGGAAGCGTCCGACGGATGGATGAAAGCCACAACGCGGCGATCGCGTCGCGGCCGCTCGGCACCGCGCCGGCGACCCTCGCCGGGGGGTGACGGACACGGCCGGCACTTGGGTCGGCGTGGCGGCTCGGCGCCGACGAGCCCGGGCCGCCGGGTTCCCAAGCTGCTCCGACGCAGCCGATCGAGGGATTCGACCGGCGGATCGACCCCGCTCCCGTTCCGGGGCGGGGGCCGAGCGACGACAGGGGAATCGGCTGGGACAGCTTTCGCGCCGTCGCGGCGACGGGCGGACCGCACGTTGCCAGCCTTCAGCCGATTCGGCACCGGCTGGTCGACCCCGAACCAGCGCTGGCCGGCAGGGCGCAGTGACACTTCCATCATCGGACCGCGTACGCGCTCCCGCCCGGCTCATGCAGGGGGGCGGACAATCGGTCCGGTGGGCCAAGACCGTCATGGACGCACCGCGAAATGCCTGGTGCGTCCATGACGATCCAAAGGCCCGAAAGCGAGCGTGCGAGAACCGCCGTGGGCAGGTCGGGGCGGCCGTCCTCGACGATATGACCCACCGGCGCGGTCGGTCCCGCGGTCGCATCGCCCGAGAGACTTCGTGCCGTCCGGACCGTCCGTCCACGCATTCCACAGGCCGCCCGGCGCGGCCCGGTCGACGGCCCGGCGATCGATCTATACAATAACGACATCCCTGCATTTTGATCTGGCGACCGCCGCCTCGGCTGGCGTCGTCGGCCTGTCGATCGACCGGCCGCCCACCGAGCGCCGACGCCGTCACGGCGTCCCCCCAACCATCGATCGACCGGCCAGCCGCCGCCCGAGCGGCGGCTGGCGTCGCCGGCCTGTCGATCGACCGGCCCCCCGCCGAGCGCCGGCGCCGTCGCGACGTCTCACGCCAACCACCGATCGACAGGCCAAGCCGCCATCCGGGCGGCGGTCGAGTCGTGCGGCGGCGGCCGACGCATGTCCGAACCCGGATTCCCCCCACTGCATCACAAGAGGAGCGATCATGCGCCATGCCCCTTTGAAGGCCATCGACCAAGGGGGGTCGGCGGCCGACGAGACGATCATCCTTCATCCGTCCGTGCAGGCTTTCCTGGAGGCACTGGCGGCCTGGCGTTTCCGAAGGGCGGTCGCGGAGGCGGATCGTCGCCCCGGCCCCGATGTCGCTTCGTCCGGCACGCGGCGCAGCCGACCGGACGGCAGGACCGTCTGATCGTCCGTCGAACCCGCGACTCCCGATATGCAAAGTACTCGTAAATATAAGACTGGACTTGTTCCAGATGTTTCGAGATCCATTCTTCGGCCCGACTCGGGCCATGGACAGGCGATCACCCGATCGACTTGTCGCCTCACGGAGTAATCGCGAGTATCGCCATCATGAGTTGCTTGAGCATCCGCCACGCTGAACGCGGCGACGGCGCCATCGTTCTGAATTCGCGTCACGAGGATGGCGCGCCTGCCCTGCGCGAGAAGCTGCTCGAGAGCGTGCCGCGCTCGCTGCGGCTGCCCGCGAGGAAGGCGACCCTGGACGTGGGCGGCCCCAAGATCGCGCTCGTCTACACGCGCTATTCCACGTCCGGCCAGAACCAGATGAGCACGGCGAGGCAGCTGGAGGATACCGCGGGCTACGCGAAGCTCGTCGGCTTCCAGATCCCGAACGACGGCGTGTACTCCGACGAGGAGCGAAGCGGCTTCTTCATGACCGGGCGCGAAGAGCTCGAAAGGATGTTGGCGCGCGTGAAGGCGGGCGGCATCCACGCGATCCTGATCGGCGACTCGTCGCGCCTGGCGCGGGATTTCGTCGACCTGGGCTGGCTGTTCAAGACCCTGCGCCGGCAGCGCGTCGAGCTGCACACGGCCCAGGGCGGGAAAATGGACATGGCGCAGGTCGCCATGCACGGTTACGTGAACCATCAGCAGGTCGACACCCTCGTCCACAACACGCGGCACGCCCGCAGGTCGATGGTCGCGGAGCTCCGGATCCCCTGGGGCGCGCGCAACTTCGGTTACGTCAAGAGCGCGAGGGGCCGGGGCCACGTGGAGCCCGACCCCGTGGAGAAGGGGATCGTCAAGGAGATCTTCCGGCTCGCCGCCCTGGATCTGGGCCGCGCCCGGATCGCGGCCATCCTCAACGAGCGTAATCAGATGGGGCGGCGCAAGACGCCGTGGACCGCGGATGCGGTCGGCCGGGTCCTGAACAACGTCCTGTACCGGGGCATCATCCTGTATGGCCGGTACATCTACACGAAGGATTCGGAAGGCAATTACAGCCGCGAGGCCGCGCCCGAGGACGCGTGGGTCATCGCCTACGCCGAGCACCTCGCGATCGTCGACGATGTCGTTTGGGAGGCAGCGCGCCCGAAGCGGCGCACGGCCCGGACGGACGGCGAGCCAAAGTCGGCGCGCGGCCAGTTCCTGCTGTCCGAGCTGGTCCGGTGCCCGACGTGCGACCGGCACATGGTCTGCATGGGCGGGCGGCCGAGCCGCTTCGTGTGCTCCGGACACAACTACAACAAGTCGTGCGCCAACGCCCGCAGCTGGGACATGGGCTGGGTCGAGACGGGGGTCCTGCGCCTCCTGGCGGGGGTCCTCGACGACGCCTCGCTCTACGCGCCCTACCTCGCGCGCCTCGGCGCCGAGGCGGCCCGGGCTGCGTCCGACGCGGCCTCGCGGCGCGACGGGCTGGTCCGCCAGCGCGACGCGCTGGAGGCGGAGCTCGTGGCCAGCTTCGACGACGCCTACACCGAGGGGCTCGAGAAGCACATCGTCCTCAAGATCCGCAAGGGCAAGCAGGCGAAGGTCGACGCGATCAACGGGAAGCTGGCGGAGATCGGGTCCCCGCGCGTGGTCATCGACGTCGCCCGTCGCGTCGAGGAGCTCGGCGGGTTGGCGAGCGCCCTCCGGGAACTCTCGGGCGAGGGTGCGATCGACCTCGGGACGCCGCAGGGCGAGGAGCTTGCGGGCGCGATCCGGGCGCTGATCCGTCGCGTGGTCCCGACGCCGGACCCGGGCTCGCACGGCGTCCATATCGAGCTCGCCCTCGCCGAGCTCGGATTCTACGATCCCGGCACGCCGGCCGACGTGGGGCCGGTCCGGATCGTCCGGGGCGCGCACGTGCCGCCCAGCCGCGAGGAGCAGAGCCGGCGGCGGGGGCTGGAGGAGGCCGAGCGGCACCTGGCGTCCGGCGCCTGCAGCCTGGACCGGGCGACCTGGGCCGCGATCCGGCACCTCGTCCCGGACGAGGCGGTCGGCATGCTCGACGGAAGGCGGAGGGGCGCCGAGGCGCTGGTCGAGGTCATGCTCCTCGCCCTGAGGCTCCGTCGCGCGGCGACGGACCTCCCGGACCGGTACGGCAGCCCGGAGGCGCGAAGGAAAGCGATCAAGCGCTTCGTCCGGTCGGGGTGGTGGGCCCGCGTGGCGACGGTGTTGGGAGACGAGGCGCCGCACCTGCTCGACGGCATCGACCCCCGGCGCTTCGACTACGTGGCGCGGCCCGGGATGTCGGCCAGGGACGGCTCCGGCAAGAAGAGGCCGCGCCGGAACATGGGCATCGTGGTGGCCATGCTCTCGCGTCCCCGCGGCGCGACCCTCCCCGAGATCGCGGCCGAGACCGGGCAGGCGAACCGCGCCATCCGCGTGGCGATCTCGCGGCTCCGCTGCCGCCGCGGCTTCCGCATCACCAAGGCCCGGCGACCGGACGGTCTGAACGCCTGGCTCGCGGACAAGGCGGCGCGTTGAAACCTCGGCGCGCAACCATGGCCCCGCCGTCCGCACCGGGACGGCGGGGCCACCCTTGAAGGCCACCGACCCCGCCACGACCCGAACGATCCTGCCCGACGGTTGCCGGGGCGCCGGGACTGGCCGCGCGGGGTCGCCCGACGATGATGCTCCCGGATCGCGGCCTTTCCCGATCTAAGCAAGTCTTCGTCAATGCATCCACAAGACAGGCATTGCCAGGCAATCCAAATCGGCGATTCTGTTGATTTTGAAACTCAAGACCAGTATAATAACCAAGCTCAACGCACAAAGAGTGGCCCGGTCGAGAAGATCGACGGCCAGCCTCGCCCAAGTCCTCGGGCGGTGGCCGCCAACGAATGCGCGACGCGGTACGCCGCGCCCGTAGCTCGGGCGTGCCGCCCGCCTCGTGCGGGACGGGTCGTCCCGGCTAGGTCCGTCGAGGTCGCCGGGCTCGGTTCGGTGGGCGTTCCCTTGGAAGCTCCGTCACGGCCGGACCCGCGTTCGCCGGGCCGCGATCCCCCCGGGAAGGCCTGAAGCTCCCGACCCGTGGGGACCGCGTGGCATCGCGGGGCCTTCCAGCGCTGCGCGTGTCCGGCGCCTGCCGACCGCCGGGCGCGTCGACCGGGGCGGCCATCGCCGACCTCGCCTTCCTTCCACCGTGTCCTGACCGAGGCGGCGTCGACCGGCGCCGCGAAAGGAGTCGTGCGCATGCGCTTCTGGATCTTCTCCGACCTGCACCGCGGAGGCACCGCGCCGTGGACGCCGCCGGCCGTGCCCGAGGCCGACGTCGCCCTGGTCGCCGGGGACGTCGGCGAGGGCGTCGAGACCTCGCTCGCGTGGCTGGCGCGGACCATCCGCCCGCACATGCGGGTGGCCTTCGTCGCGGGCAACCACGAATACTATCGTGGATGCCTCGGCTCGGAGCTGGCGCGCGGCCGGGCCGCGGCGGCCCGTCTCGGCATTGATTTCCTCGAGGACGAGGTCACCTGGATCGGCGACGTGGCCGTCGCGGGCTGCACACTGTGGACCGACTATCGGCTCGACGGCGACGACCGCGTCGCGGCGTCCATGGCCGCCGCCGGACGGATGCTCAACGATCACCGGCTGATCGACCGCGCGCGCCGGCCGCGGCGCGAGCCGTTCCTGCCCGAGGATGCCGCCGCGCTCCATCGCGCGAGCCGCGCCCGGCTGGAGTCCCTCGTCCACGAGCGAGCCTGGACAGCGGCGCGGGCCCGGGTCGTCGTCACCCACCACGCGCCCGCCGCCGCCTCGCTCGATCCGGCATTCGCCGGCAAGCCGCTCAACCCTGCCTTCGGCTCGCGGCTCGAGGGCCTCGTCGACCGGATCGGGGCCGAACTGTGGGTGCACGGCCACGTGCACGCGAGCCGGGACCACCGCATCGGCCGGGCGCGCGTCGTCTGCAACCCCAAGGGCTACGGCGCCGAGAACCCGGCTTTCGACCCCGGCCTGGTCATCGACCTGTCCGCCTGATCCGGGGCAGCGCCCCGCTCCGAGCCGCCGCATGGAGGTCCCCTTGGAAACAGTGCCCCCCGCGGTCGCGCGCGCGATCGTGCTCAGACACCTTCCGCGGGCCCTGCGCGCCGCCCTCGACCGCGAGGCCGCGAACGGCCCGCTGCCGGCGGAGCTCGCCGCCGATGCCGAGCTGATCCTCCCAGGCCTCGGCGTGACCCTCGCCAGGTGGATCGACGACAACGTCGGCGTCTGCCCGGGCCTGTCGGGTTGGCTCGACGACGCCGGCCCGCACGCGGAGCCCGCCCCCCACGCCGCGGGGGGCGATCCGGCGGGGAGCGGGCTCGCCACGCTGGACCGGGCGGCGGCCGAGCGGGACGACCCGGCCCTGCGCGAGATCTCGGACGCGCTCGTCATGCTCGGCGGGCAGGATCGGCTGGCGACGCTCGCCGGCCGTGCCGCGGCCGCGGCTTGGGCTTGCCTCGACCGGATACCGGAGGCGCAGGCTCGGCTCCACCAACTCGGGCTCGCGGCCGCCGGACCGCCGGAGGACGACCACGCCCTCCATCCCCCATGGCCCGCCCTCGCCGCCTCCGGGCGGCCGGTACGTCGAACGGAGGGCGCAGCGCAAGAGGCCACGGCGGAAGAGGGCGCGCCGGAGGCCGGGGCCAAGTGGCGCGCGGCGATCGATGACGCCCTCGCCGACCTGCGCCGGGACGCATGCCTGCTCGCCGTCGGCCTGTCGGCCATGGCGGCGGGATGCCCGCGGCGGACCTGGCACGTCGACACCCTGGCGCAGGCGGCGATCGATCACGGGCGGTCCGTCACGCACCCTCTGACGCACTGGGCCGTGCGGGAGGCCCGGCAATCCTTCGAGGGGGACGCCAAGGCGGAGATCGAGGAACTGCGCGAACTGGTCCGGGCGCTCGAGGCTCCCCCGACCCCTGAGCCCGGGCCGGACGCAATCGCAGTCCCGCCGGGCCACGTCCTCGTCTGTCCGGCCCTGCCGGCCAAGGGCGCCGCCAAGGCGAAGGACATCGCGCGCGGCTACGAGCATGCGATCGGCCGGCCGTTGCCCCTGGTCCCGACCCCGGACATCGGACGGGCCCACGTGGCGCTCACGACCGAGTTCCCCCACGCCCGGGAGGCGATCGGCGCCGTCCTCGGCGCGTTCTTCGGGAGGGCCCATGTCCGAGCGCGCCCGCTGCTCCTGGCGGGGCCGCCGGGTGCCGGCAAGACGCGTTTCGTGCGCCGACTCGGCGAGGCGCTCGGCGTCGGCGTATACCGGGTCGACGGCGCGAACGACTCGGGCGGCAGCTTCGGCGGCACCGAGCGGCGGTGGTACTCGTCGGAGCCATGCCGGCCATTCATGGCGATCGCCAGGCACCGGCAAGCCAACCCAATCGTGCTCGTCGACGAGATCGACAAGGCGGCGACCCGGTCCGACTATGGACGACTTTGGGACGCGATGCTCCAGGCCCTCGACCCGGAGAACGCCTGTCGCTTCCCGGACCCGAGTCTGCAGCTCGAGCTGGACATCTCGTGGGCGAGCGTCGTGTCCACGGCCAATGATCCCTCGAAGCTGCCCGGCCCCCTTCTGGATCGGATGCGGATCATCCGGTTCCCCGAGCCCCGGGCGGAACATCTCGACGCGCTCCTGCCCGGGCTGCTCGCGGAGATCGCCGGGGAGGCTGGGCTCGACCCCCGGTTCCACCCCCCCCTCGACGGCGTGGAGCGGGCCGCGCTGCGCGCGCGGTGGCGGGGAGGCTCCGTACGCCGGCTGGGCCGAGCCGTCGAGGCGATCCTGCGCGTCCGCGACCGAGCCCAGGCCGGGAGGGCGCATTGAGCCTCGGCCTCGACCCGACCGGGCGTCGGAGCCCGGGGTCTGCCCCCGCCGTTCGAAGGCCGGCCCCGCGGCGCCCCGAGCCGCGGGGGTATCCCCCGGCGCGGCCAGCGCCGCGGCCGCGCCGCGCGTTCTGGGTGCTGTCCGACCTGCGCCTCGACCTGGATCCGGGCGTCGAGCTGCCGGAGCCGCCGGACGGCTACGACGCGGTGCTGGTGGCCGGCAACGTCGCCCCGGGCCTCACGGCCGCGCTCCGCGCCCTCCACGGCGCCCTCGGCGGGCGCCAGGGGGACCGGCCGGTCTTCTTCGTCCCGGGCCCGGTCGAGTACCGGTCCGACGTCCCGCTGGTCGAGGCGCTCGCGCGGGGCCGCGAGGTCGCCCCCGAGCTCGGCCTCGTCCTGCTCTCGGACGACGCCGTCCGGTTCGGGCCGCCCGGCGGCGACGGGACCGTCGCGATCGGGGCGACGCTCTGGACCGACTGGGCTCTCGGCGCCTCCAGCGAGGTGCCGAGCGCGCGCGTCATGGCCCGGACGGCCTGGAAGGAGGCGGGCCGGATCTTCCTGCGACGGGGACGGGCCCTCACGCCCCTGGACGCACTCGGGATGCACGCGCGCTCACGGGCCTACATCGAGGACGCCCTGACTAGCGTGGCCATCCGGTCGCTCGGGCTCCGCGGCGGCCCGAACGCCTGCGTCGACTGCGCCCTGCCGGGCGACGTCGCGGTGGTCCTGACCTGCCATGCGCCCACCCCGCGCTCCCTGCCGGCCGACTGGGACGGCTGGGACGCCGACGGCTGGGTGCCGGCGTCCCTCGCGTCCGAGGCCGGCGCATCCATGGAGGCGTGGGGCGCGCCCAGGCTCTGGGCGCACGGCAACGTGCCCCGCGCCGCCGACCACGTGCTCGGCAAGACCAGGGTCGTCGCCAACCCCCGCGTGGGCGAGCGCGGTCGCGACACCTTCGACCCGGGCTTGGTCGTCTCCGTCTGAGCGGCCGTCCGAACGCCAGCGCCGCCCCGCCCGCGGCCAGCCCCCCCTGCTCCCAGAACGACGGAGATTGCATGCGAACCCCCATCTCCCGCCGGGGCGCCCGCCCCGCGCGAGCCAGGCCGGCCCCGCGCGGTCGCGCGTGCCCGTTGCCGCTCTGGCGGACACTAGACCCGTCCGACATCACCGAGGAGGACGTGACGGCCCTGGCGCGCGCCGTCGCCGCGACCGCGATCCTGCACGAGCGGCGCTGGCCCGCGGCGCGGGCCGGCGATCCCGCGACCGCCGCGGCGGTCGCCATCGACCGGATCCACCGACACGAGCCGGAGGGCCCCGTCTTCGACGTCGTGATGGGCAACCTCGTCGTGATAGCCCGCCGACGCGGCGACCAGACGGCGCGCGTCGTGCTCGCCCATGCCCTGAGGTCCCTAGCCCGGCGGCACCCGCGCCGGCCCGACCTGCGCCGGATCGCGGAACGCTGGGCGGGACCGTCGCGGACAGGCTCCCCGCGCATCCCGTCGAGGACGCGCCCGTGACGCCGCACGGGCGGGACCCGAGCGGCCTCCATCGGAAAGGTCGGGAGAGAATTAGGGATACGGTCCTGCAGGTGCCAACGGGTGGGATGCGAGGCCTAGCCGGGCGGATCGCGACCCAGGAACTCGACCAGGGCGGCCACCCGCTCGGCCGACGCCCGGCACAGCAGCGTCGTGGACCGGCGTTCCTGCGTCACGAGCCCCGACTGGACGAGCTGCCGCAGGTGGTTGGAGAGGGTCGACTTCGCGTCGATCCCAAGGCGCTCCTGAAGGGTGCCGACGGACAGGCCGGCATCGCCGGCGCGCCTGAGCTCGATCAGGATCCGCAGGCGCGTCGGGCTACCCAGGGCTTCCAAGATGCTTGCGGCGACACCTACGTCCATCCGCCGGGTTCATCCGCAAGCGTCCGCGCTGTCAAGTCGCCGCGAGATCGGGGTCCTCGCCGCCGCCCCGCATCCTCAAGCCCTGATCTCCGGCGTCCCGGTGACGCAGCGCGCTTCGTTCCCGAGGATGGACGAGCCATACCGCCTAGGTTCGCGCAAGGTGCCTTGGACGAGGCTTGAAATTCCCGGCCGGGGTCCGGCCCCGCGCGCTGGCAGCGTCCGAATCGCGTAGGCTGCCCACACGCGTTCCAGGCAGGGGCCTCGGCCCGCATGTCACCCAGCCCCGAAGCAACCGTCCGCAGGCCTACGAGGCGAGGCATGTCCGGATCCGCACCGTCGCCTGAGGCTCCGTGCGGATCCGGTCCGATGCGGTCATGACGAGCCGTGGCCCGAGCCAGGAGGCCGTAGGTTCGAAGGGGTACGACGATGCAGGCAATTCACCTGTTGGACGAGACCGCGGGGCGGCGGATGCCTATGAAGCCGCCGCATGGCCAACAGTGCAATGGTTGCGGATATTGTTGTGCCACGAAAGTCTGCGGGTTGGCGCGTGAGCACATCGGCGCGATGGAAGCGCCCTGCCCGGCGCTCGAGTGCGAGGACGGTCGGTTCCTGTGCGGATTGATACGCCGTCCGGGCCATTACATGGCGCTGCCGAATGACGCGGCCGATCCGATGCTGGGTCGCCTGTTCGCGCAGGCGCTGGGCGTGGGCCGGGGGTGCGACTCGAGCGATCCCTAACGCCGATGCGCGGCACGCGCTTGGCTCCGGCGACGGCGCGTCGACGAACCTGGTCGCTTGTGCCGGGTCCGGGCCATCCGAGCCTCGGCGCATGGGAGAAGCCCTACTGTGCATCTTGCGAAGGTCGGCCCGATCACGGCCTAGGTGTATGGTCCCGGGATGTGGTGTGACGGGTCGAGCCTGAAGCGTTTGGGCTCTTTGGTCCAGACCTGAAGGACATGCTCGTAGGGCGTAAGGCCGCGCAGGGTCTTCAGCCGACGGGCATGGTTGTAGGCGTCGACGAACAGCTGCAGGTGCGCCCGGAGCTGTTCGTGGGTGTCGTAGTGATAGCGCTTGACCGTGGCGTCCTTGATGGTGCGGTTCATCCGCTCGACTTGACCGTTGGTCCAGGGATGGTTGGGCTTGGTCAGACGATGCTCGATGCCGTGCTCGTGGCAGACGCGGTCGAACATGTGTCGGCTGTAGAGAGCTGTCGGACCTGAGCGGTTGCGCGGGGCATGGCAGAACTGCACCCCGTTGTCGGTTAGCACGGTGTGGATCGTGTACGGCACGAACGCGACCAGCGCGCGGAGGAAGTCCGATGCCGTGTAGCGGTTGGCTTCAGCTTCCAGCTTGGCGAACGCCAACTTTGAGGTTCGGTCGATGGCGACGAACAGCTAGAGCTTGCCCTGTTCTGTCCTGACCTCGGCGATATCGATGTGCACGTAGCCGATGGGGTAATCGGCAAAGCGCTTTGTCTTGGGCTTGTCGCCCTCCATCTCAGGCAGGCGGCTGATGCCGTGCCGCTCCAGGCAGCGGTGAAGCGACGAGCGGGTCAGGTGCGGGATCGTGGGCTGCAGGCCGTAGAGGCAGTCGTCCAGCGGCAGCAGAGTATGCCGGCGGAAGGCCACGATGATGGCCTCCTCTTCTGGGGTCAGAACCGTCGAACGGGGCTGCTTCGGCCCCATGGCGGCATCGCCTGTCGTCTGCCGAGTTCGCCACTTCTGGATCGTCGTCGGGCTGACGCCGTAGCGCTTGGCCGCCCCTCTCACGCTCTCTTGACGTAGCTGTATTGCGCGACGGACCGCCTCCGTCGTGCGGGCGCTGCCGTGGAGAATTTGGCCCATAGCGCATCTCTCGCTGCATGGTGGTCAACCGTACCACCACACCGCGGGATCAAACACCTAGGGAACTACGAACGGCTGTCGCAGGGCTGGGTCGAAGGCGATGATCCCGCTTGGATCGACGTCCCCGACGGTGGCCTCGCGGACGAGGGACGTCGCGCTTTCCTCCCCCCTTGCGTCGGGTGCGGATCCCAGGGCGGGAACTGACGGGCGTCGCGGGCCTGGGGACCGAGCCCCCCGGGCTCACCGCGACGCTCGCAGTCGGGTCGACCACTACGAGGGTCCTTCCGACGGGGTTGCGTGGCGCCCGGCCGTCAGGCCGCGGCCGCGATCTCGGCGGCGACGTCGCGGTAGCGACGCAGGGGCCGGCCCAGGAGCGAGGTCAGCCGCCCGAGGTCGCCGGCCTCCGGGACCATGCCGTCGGTCTGGAAGCGCTCGGCCATCATGCGCATGTCGTAGGCCATCCAACCCGGCATGAAGTTCCGGAGGTTCGCCTCGAACTCGGCGGTGTCGTCGCCGCCGTAGGCGACCGGGCGTCCGAGAACCTCCGACCAGATGGCGGCCACGCCCCCGCCGGTCAGGGTGTCCGGACCGACGACGTTGATCCGGTCGAGGGGAAGCGGCCGCTCGGCCCGTTCGTGGCGGATCAGCGTGACGGCCGCGATCTCGCCGACGTCGCGTCCGTCGGTCATGGCGAGCCCCTTGGCCCCGATGGGCATCGGGTAGACGCCGTGCCGCAGGACGATGTCCTTGATCGTCAATTCATTGCTCATGAAGTAGGCGGGCCGCAGGATGGTGGCCTCGAAGCCCATCCGCTCGATCATCCGCTCCACGCCGAACTTGCCCGCGAAGTGCGGGACGTTCACGTATAGGTCGCTGTGGATGACCGACAGGTAGACGATCCGTTCGATCCCGGCCTCCCGGGCGACGTTGAGCGCGATCAACGCCTGGGTGAATTCGTCCGCCGCCACCGCGGTGAGTAGGAACAGGGTGGACGCGCCCGCGAACGCGCCGCGCAGGGATTCGACGTCGAGCATGTCGCCCCGGACTACGGCGACGCCCGCCGGGAGGCCGGCCTTGGCCGGATCCCGGACGAGGGCGCGCACGTCGGCGCCGCGCCGGACGAGATGGTCGACGACATGGCGGCCGATGGTGCCGGTGGCGCCTGTAACGAGGATGGTCATGCGATGTCTCCGGGTTGCCGTTGGTGGCAGGCCGGAAGTTGGCGATCCACGCCGGCGTCGAAAGCCGTTATGGTTGGACGGTCCGTCCCACCGGTGGAACGCATGGATTTGCTTGCACTCGCCGATTTCAACCTCGTCGCCCGACACGGGGGCTTCGGACGCGCCGCGCGGGCGGCCGATCGACCGAAGGCGACGCTGTCGCGCCGGGTCGCGGAACTGGAGGCCGCCCTCAACCTCCGCCTGTTCGAGCGGGGCGCGCGCATTCTTAAGCTCACCGAGGAAGGACGGGCCCTCCACGAGCGGACGGAGACGCTGCTGGCCGAACTCAACGAGACCGCGGCGGCCATCGCCTCGGGCGGCGCGAAGCCGCGCGGCCGGCTGCGGATCAGCGCGCCGCTTCTGTTCTCGCAGGTCGCCATGGGGAAGCTGGCGGCCGAGTTCGCGGCGAAGCACCCGGAGGTCCGGCTCGAGGTCACCACGGAGGACCGGGGCGTCGACATGGTCGAGGAGGGCTACGACCTGGTGATCCGCGTCAATCCGCAGACCGACGAGAGCCTGGTCGGGCGCGTCTTCCTGCGGGATCGTCTGGTGGTCGTGTCGAGCCCGGGCCTGGAACGGCCGGCGGCCGACCGGACCGTGCCCGCCGTGGAACGTGGTCCCGGCGGCGGCGATGCATGGCAGGTGAGAGCACCTGGCGGCGGATCACGCATCGCCTTCGAACCAATCCTCAGGCTGTCGTCGCTCATCATGGTCCGCGATGCGGTCCGGGCCGGCGTCGGGGCGGGATGCCTGCCGATCTCGCTCGTCAGCCACGACCTGGCAGCGGGAACACTGGTTCACTGGGGCGACGTCGACGGCCCCGACATCGCGCTCTGGACGCTCTATCCCTCTCGCCGGCTTCTCAGCGCACGCGTGTCGGCGTTCCTTGGCCACCTGAAGCAAGCGTTTCCGAAAGGCACGCCGGACGAGCTGGCGGCCTATATGGGGGCATGAGGTAGGGGTCGGCGTCCCGGGGCTGCGCACGCTCCCAAAGGAGCACGAGCGCCAGGTCATCGTTGCGGTGCACGGCCGTCAGCCGTTCGAGTATCTGCGCCTTGACCTCAGCTCCGCGTTCCCGACGGACAGTCTCCTGACGCTCGAGCGACCAGGATGAGACAGGCGCACTCTGCACTTGGCGGCGGCATACGGCGACGCCTTGTTCGCGGGCTCCTACTATTACGGCGCTACGGGCTTCTGCGCCTCCTTCCTTCATACGGCCCCGGCGGGCATCGCCGACGAAATGATCGGCCGCGTCAGGCTGTGCCATGGCAAGTCGCTTCGAATGGTGGGCGAACGCGCGAAGGCCATCGAGATCATGGAGGGAATCGACCCGTCGTTGCTCGATAGGTTCGACCAGGAATCGTTGCTGGTGAGCCTCAGCCTGGCGCATTCAGGCCACGATGACGGCAAGGCCACGGAGGTCGCCGAGAAGTTGCTGAGAGCGACGAAATCCGTCCCGTATAAAATCCAAGCGTGCTCCATCATCATCCAGGCGAAGCCAGCCACACCCGAACGGCGATCCAAGCTCATCGCCCTGGAACGGGAAGCGCGCAAGAAGAAATGCTGGGTCGTGGCCAACAACCTGGCACTCGCTCTTGCAAAGCAGAGCGACGACCTCGAACAGGCGAACCGCTATCTCGGAGCTGTCGTCGATACGGGGACGGAAACTGAGGACATCTACAACGTCGTCAGGGCGACGGTCGAGTTACCCGAACGCAGCATCCGCGGCGGCAAGATATTTCATAACGACGATCATGCTCGAATCATTTCCGCATATCAGTATTTACTCATGAGAATAATCCCCCATTTGTTTGATAACTGCCATGGATTGCTATGGAATAGTTTCATCCACCGCGGGGAAAATTTGAACCTGCTCGCGTTGTTCCGGCACAGTTCGTTCATCTGGCAAGTTAGAGGCGTGGCGCCTAAGGAGGATCAGTACATCTCCATGTTCCTGGAGATATTGGAGAACGAGGACGCCGGCATACTCGACAGTCAGGATGGAGGTTATTTCTGGGCTCGGCTGCCCGGCCATGCGACATCTGTCGGAACGGCGAGGCTCCCGGTGGCGGGATGAGCCTCTCTCCGACGACGCGGTCGATACCGTCGCGATCGGCCGCCGGCACGGTTCGCCGTCGACGTTCCCGGGGCGGGCTCGGCGATGCGGCCGGCGCCGTGATCCGTTTCCCACCTCGCCGGGGAACGGATGTCCACCACGATGAAGGGCCGCGCCCATCGCGGGCAGGCAGCCCGAACGGCGACCGGGCGTCGAGCCGACGTGCGCCTCGCCGAGTGGGGAACGGGATCGGCGCCTCACGGCCATGCGTGGGGCCGGTCGCTCGGATCGCAAGAGTCAGCATCGATCGCAAGCCGATGCGAAAGCGACGTGACGGGCGCTCAGGCAGCAGCCGACGGTCACTCGCGAAAGAATGCCGCCGAGACGGCACTTCCCCTGGCGGTGACGTCAGCTCCCACATCGAACGGATGAGTTCGGATGCGGGGTGGGGCCCAACCTTTTCGCCGGATCGGGATGCCCCTTCGGTTTCGGACGTCGGCCTGCCCCGAAGCCGATCCGCGCCGCGGCTCCCATGCGGGCCAAGCCGTGGCCGGTCCGGCGCTCGGCGGGGACTCTCGGACGCGCCTACTCCCCTGGGGGGAAGGCTCACCGGCGTCGAATCCGGCCCGAACGCGGACACCGACGGTCACGTACCGACCGAGATCGCAGATCGGGGTTACATCGTCAGGACGGGCCCGTAAATCCCGGATTCATCCCCGGCTCCATCCCGACAAGTCTCTGACTGGCATGATTTTTAAGGCGCGGCAGGAGCTTGGGCGAGTGCGGGGTTACGGTCCCCTCAGCTCCACCACTTATTTTTCGCTCCAGAAAAGTGAGTGGTGGCAACGCGTTACGAGACAGCTCCCTAAATTTTATCCCCAGGTCTCCCTATCCAAAGGGCGGACCTCGCCTCATGCCGAAGCACGCGGCACGAGTTCGTTCCTTCGTTCGGTTCCTTCGTCGACGTGCGGTCCCGGCATATTCCGCGATGCCCTCGACGCAGACAGGCCACCGAACGTCCCTGACGTCAGGCCCGCTGCCGGGTCCGCCATATCAACCAGACCAGCCCGGGGGGCGGTACCAACGAGATGTCGATTCGAGAGTTGGACCTACGCGCTTCGCCCGTGGAGCTGCGATGCGTCGGCCTCAGTTCTGCCAACGTGAAAAGGGGCGACGGAAGGAGCCGTGCGATGCACCCGCGGCGTCGTCTTCGGGTGACCGATCAGGGTGAGGAACTTCCGCCGCCCCGATCGTCCGCCGGCGCTGCACCGACGGCCGCTTCCCGAGGCGCATGACACGGCTGAAACGGCTGATCCATATGGATCGCCAACGCTCGGTTCACAGTACCTTCTTTCCACCGCCCAGCAGTCTGGAAGACTGCCTCCGCAGGTTCTCCGAAGTATTCGACTTCCACGGCAAGACCCGCAGCCTGACGTCTGGCCGCCGAACCTAGCGTAACGGATGCAAAGCCCGTTCTTTCGACGCTTGGCCGCAAAATGGTCCCGCCTCGTACTTTCGAGAGGGATCGGAAGCGACGAAGTTACTCTGACCCATCCTCTGCGACATCGATCAGGGCGTGGTCGATGGCGGCATCGATATGGCGCTTCCTGGGCCTCTCGCCCCTCGTCTCCGCCAAAGCACCGTTCAAACCGCCGCGAACGCTACAGTTTCTTCGTGAGCCGATCTCTCATCCGCCTCCTGCTTGGGGCCGCGGGCCTGATCCTACGAGGTGCGGAAGGAACAGCGCCTAGGGATGCCTTCGCCGGGGAGGGGCGACGCTGTACGGGACGACGGAACCTCATCCCCGATCTCGGCGTCGAACGGCACTACGCGAAGGATTGGGGACGCTTGAACCGTAGAATCCCTTTCCAGCAGCACTCCGGTTGAAGATGCAGGGTGGGATCCCGACGATTTCCTGGCCGCGAATGACGGACGGATCAGCGAACACGTGGATTTCGACGTGGTTCTGTCGGAGGATCTCGCTGAACTTGCGGCGGTCCAGGGCGTCCGCCTTTCCGAGGCCGATCTCGAAACGCTCGGGCCGGCGGTCCAGGACCAGACCCGACCCGCATGGACTCGCGTCGGCCTCGCTCTGTCCGGCAGCGGCATACGCTCGGCGGCCTTCGCGATGGGAGTGGCGCAGCGGCTCCCGGTGACCCTGCTGTCCGCGGTGGTGGGGAGCCTCTCGTCAGTGCCGAGCGCCACGGCCTCAGCATCGAGGGTTGGATCCTGAGTTCGGCCGCGATCTGCATCTGCGCCCGGCCGCTGCTCTCCAGCGGGGCCGCCGCCTCGCGTTTGAACGTGGGCGTGAACGCGCGTCTCGTCTTGGCCACCAAACACCTTTCCCCGCGCGTAACCCGCGTATCAAAGGTGTCCGTGAAACCGGGGGAGGATCAGGATCGGCAGCTACAAAAATGCGATCGGCCGCGCCGCGGCGGGGTTTGTCGCGGCCTGCTCGGTGAAGCGGTGGATCAGCCAGCGCCCGGCCGGGCCTGGTGGATCATCGCTCCGGTAGATCGCGGTGAACGGCAGCCGGCGATGCTTCGCGTCAGGCACCGGCAGCGCGACGAGGCGCCCCGCCGCGAGGTCCGCCTCGACCATGTGTGCCGGCATGCTGCCCCAGCCGATCCCGGCCAGAAGCAGCGTGTGCTTGGTGCTGAGATCCGAGAGCCTCCACGTGCGGTCGGCGATCACGCCGAATTCCTGGCCCTCGGAGAGCGGCGAACGGTCGGCGATCACGAGCTGGACATGGTCCCGCGCGGCGCTCGGGACATGCCCGCCGGCCTTCGCCAAGGGATGCGCCGGGGCCGCCACCGTGATCATCTCGACGTCGCCCACCGGGATCCGTTCCAGCGGATCGGTCTCCCGGTTCCAGAGTTCGACGCTGATGCCGAGCACAGCCTTGCCGGTGACGATGTGGTGCTGGACGGCGCCGAGGGCCTCGACGTTCAGGCGCAGCGAGACGGTGGGAAACGTCGCCTGGAAGGCGGTGAGCGCGTCCACGAGCCGGGCGCCCGGCATCAGAACACTGACGACCAAGCGCACCTCCGCCTCCAAGCCGCCCAGCAGGCCGCTGACCTTCGCGCGCAACGCATCGATGCCGTGGGCGACGGTGCGCGCCTCGGCCAGCACGGCGCGCCCGGCCTCGGTGAGTTGCGGCTTGCGCGTCGCCGCACGGTCGAAGAGCGACAGGCCGAGCTGGAGCTCGAGGTTGGCGATCGCGTAGCTGATCACCGAGGTCGCGCGGTTCAGGCGCCGCCCGGCGGCCGCGAAGCTGCCGCACTCGATCACGGTGAGGAAGACGCGCAATTGATCGAGGGTCGGCGTCCCGGGTCCGTGCATGTCGAAATCCTCGAACGACGCGCGCGTCGCCTTTCCGGAGGTCTCGACAAGCAAGGGAACCGCCAGTCCCGTGCCCGACATGACGAAGCCGGCCCCGTCTCCGGAACCGGCTTCGTCGCGCGAGGCGTATCGGCTCAGCGGCGGGCGGCCCCTCGGCCGTTGCGGGTCACGGACCCGGTCGTCAGCCTGTCGGAGGCGATCGCCGCACCTCCGGTCCAGGCACGGCTGGGCTCAGAGACGCTGGCGCCCCCGGGGGCCGCGGCGGCGGGGATGCCGGCAGGAGCGGTGTAGCTCTGGGCCTGGGCGGTCGTGTTGGCCGCGAGGGTGAGGGCGAGGACGGAGGCGGCGAGCAGGCGGGACATGGTGGGCTCCATCAATCCGGTGGGGTGACGGCGCGTCGCCGTCATCCGATGCCGTCAAGATGGTCCCGTCCCGACCCCGCGAAAACCCGAAAAGACTAGATCAAAACGTTCGAGAAAGTCGAAATGCCGGGTGGCGCCCTGCGCGCCTCAATGGTGACCGGCCATGTGCCGGCCGATCGTGCCGATCTCGGCCGTGGCGGCAGCCGTCTCGTAGACCAAGCGCCCGTCCGACATCACGACGATCCGGTCCGACAGTTCCAAAATCTCGTCGAGGTCTTCGCTGATCAGGAGTACCGCCGCGCCGGCGTTGCGGGCGGCCACGATCCGGGTGCGAATCTCCGACACCGCCGCGAAATCGAGGCCGAAGCAGGGGTTGACCACGATCAGCAGATCGACCGGGTCGGTCAGCTCGCGTGCGAGCACAGCGCGCTGCACGTTGCCCCCTGACAGGGTCGCGATCGGCGCCTCGGAGGAAGCGGTCTTCACCTTGAAGCGCCCGATCAGATCCTTGGCGCGCCGGGTCATCGCCCCCCGGTCGAGCCACAGGGTCGGCGGTCCGGACGGGTCCTCGCCACGCCGGTCGAAGGCGCGGAAAGCCAGATTCTCCGCGACCGACATCCGCGGGGCGCAGGCGTTGCGCAGGGGCTCCTCCGGGATGAAGCGCACGCGACGCGCCCGGCTCTGCGCGCGCCGGCCGGTATAGGGTTCGCCGGCCACCGCGACGCGCCCGCCGGCGGCGCGGATCTGGCCGCCGAGCACGTCGGCGAGCTCCTTCTGGCCGTTGCCGGAGACGCCCGCGATGCCGACGATCTCCCGCGCCCGGACGCGCAGGTCCGCGATTGCGATGCGGCGCAGGCCCGAGGCGTCGGTGGCGTCGAGTTCCTCGATGCGCAGGATCTCGCGCTTCGCGTCCGGCTCGCCGATCCGGGCCGCGATCGGGCGTACGACCCGCTCCCCGATCATCATCGCCGCCATGTCGTCGCGCGAGAGGTCGCCGACCGCGCCGCCGCCCACCAGCCTGCCGCGGCGCAGGACGCTCAGCGAGCGGGCGAAGGTCTCGACCTCCCGGAACTTGTGGCTGATCATCAGCACGGTGAGGGCGCCGCGGTCGGTCATGGCGCGCAGGAGCCCCAGCACCTCCTCCGCCTCGTCGGGGGTGAGCACCGAGGTCGGCTCGTCGAGGATCAGGAAGCGGGCCTTGAGATAGAGCTGTTTGACGATCTCGAGCTTCTGTTTCTCGCCCGCGGCGAGTTCCGCGACCGGCCGGTCGAGGTTCAATCGGAACGGCATCCCGGCCATGAAGGCCGAGAGCGCCGCGCGCTCGGCCTTCCAGTCGAGGATCGCCGGCGCGTCGGCGCGGCTGATCACGAGGTTCTCCGCCCCCGTCAGAGACGGCACCAGCGTGAAATGCTGGTAGACCATGCCCAGGCCGCGCGCCTGTGCGCCCTTCGGGTTGGTGATCTCGGCCTCGCGCCCGTCGACCAGGACGCTGCCGGCGGTCGGCGCGTAGAAGCCCATCACGCATTTGACCAGCGTCGACTTGCCGGCGCCGTTCTCGCCGAGCAGGGCGTGGAAGCCGCCGGCCTCGATCTTCATCGACACGTCGTCGAGGGCCGCGAAGGCGCCGAAACGCTTCGTCATGCCGATCGTCTCGACGCCGATGGCGCCGGGCGTGGTGGTGTCCATCGCGCTCACCCCATCGCCTGGAGGATCGCCGCGGAGGCGGCGACCGCTCCGAAGACGCCGCCCTGCATCGTCACCATCCGCAGCGCCGCCTCGTGGTTGCTGCGATCCGTGGCGGCTGTGCCGTCGGAGACGATCACGCATTCGAAGCCGCGGTCGTTGGCCTCGCGCATCGTGGTGTGGACGCAGACGTCGGTGGTGATGCCGGTCAGGATCAGGTTGCGGATGCCGCGCTGGTTGAGGATCAGCTCCAGGTCGGTCGCACAGAACGAGCCCTTGCCGGGCTTGTCGATGACCGGCTCGCCGGGTAGCGGCGCCAGCTCGGCGATGATCTCCCAGCCCGGCTCGCCGCGCACCAGCACCCGGCCGCACGGGCCGGGATCGCCGATTCCGGCCCCGATCCGGCGCGAGCGCCAGCGCTTGTTGGCGGGCAGGTCCGCGAGGTCCGGGCGGTGGCCCTCGCGCGTGTGGATCACGTGGTAGCCGTGGGCCCGCGCCGCAGCGAGCAAATCCGCGATCGGGCCGATCGGAGCGCGGGTGAGCGCGAGGTCGTAGCCCATGGCGTCGACATAGCCGCCCGGCCCGCAGAAGTCGGTCTGCATGTCGATGATGACCAACGCCGTGTTCCCGGAGCGCAGGTCGCCGTCATAGGGCCAGGGATAGGGCTCGGCCGCCACGTAGGTTCCGGCGGCGGTCACGCCAGGGCATGGGACCCCGCTCACTCCGCCGCCTCCCGCGAAGCCGGCGTCTGCGCCGCGCCGTAGGAGCGGGTCGGCGCCGGAAAGCCGCAGCCCGTGCCGTCGACGACCTTCACCGCGTCCTCCCAGGGAAGCGCGTACCGGCCCGCGGCGAGGTCGTGCATATAGGTGTAGGGGCAGTCCTGGGCGCCGCCCTTCACGGCCGTGTAGCCGCGATGGCCGAGCTGGTAGATGTTGTTCTCGACGCCCCAGTGGATGCGCGCCTCGCGCACGAGGTCGGGCCGCACCTCCGCCGTGATGATCTCGTCGACACGACCTGTGGTCCCGTGGGCGATCACGGACCCGTCGAAGTTGCAGATCATGCCCTCGCCCATCGAGTCGAAGGCACCGTCGGAGCCGCACATGCAGACGCTGGCGGTGATCATCAGATTGCAGAAGGCGTTCGACTGGTTGGTGAAGCGCCAGGATTCGCGGATCGGCGCCGTGTAGCCTGCCGTGCGGATCATGATCTCGGCGCCCTTGTAGGCGCATTCGCGCGCCATTTCCGGGAACATGCCGTCGTGGCAGATGATCAGGGCGATCTTGGCACCTCTGGGACCCTCGATGACCGGGATGCCGATATCGCCGGGCTCCCACGGCTCGACCGGCACCCACGGATGCATCTTGCGGTAATAGAGCTTCACCGCGCCGGCATCGTCGATGATCAGCCCGGAATTGAACGGGCTGCCGTTCGGGTTGGCCTCCATGATGGAGAAGCAGCCCCAGATCCGGTTGTCGATGCAGGCCTGCTTGAAGGCCGCGACCTCGGGACCGTCGAGACGGCACAGGATGTCCGGATCGGTGTCCATCGACAGGCCGTGCAGGGCGTATTCGGGGAAGACGACGAGGTCCATTGTCGCGAGGTTGCTCCGCGCCTTGGCGACCATGGCGACGATGCGGTCGGTCTGGGCGGCGAGATCAGCCTTCGTGGCGATCCGCGGCAGTTGGAGCTGCACGAGCCCGATCACGACGCCGTTGGGAGACTTGTTCAGTCCGCCGAGCCCGTTCATCGCGACGTTCCTCACTTCGACAGGGACAATTCGCCCGGGGCGCCGGCCAGCGCCCGGTCGGGCGAGGAGGTGGCGATTAAGAGGGCGAGGGTGAGCACGTAGGGGGCGGCGTAGAACAGGTAGTAGCCCTGCGAGACGCCGACCGATTGCAGCGCGGGGCCGAGCGCACCCGCCCCTCCGAACAGCAGGGCCGCGCCGAAGCAGGCGAGCGGGTTCCAGCGGGCGAAGATCACCAGCGCCACCGCCATCAGGCCCTGGCCGGACGAGACGCCCTCGTTCCAGGATCCCGGATAGTAGAGCGAGAGGTAGGCCCCTCCGATGCCGGCGAGCACGCCGCCGATGCCGGTCGCCAGCAACCGGACACGGTCGACGTCGTAGCCCATGGCGCGGGCCGCGTCCGCGCTATCGCCGACGACGCGCAGGACCAGTCCGGCTCTCGTGTTGCGCAGCCCCCACCACAGGGCGACGGACAGCGCGGCGCCGATCAGGAACAGCACGTTGACGCGCAGCGCCGCCTGGACCTGCGGCAGGTCCGACCACCCACCGAAACTGATCGCCGGCAGCGGCGGGGCCGAGGGCTGGATGAACGGCTTGCCGAGGAAGAAGGCGAGCCCCGACCCGAACAGCATCAGCGCGATGCCGATCGCGACGTCGTTGACCCGGGGGAACTTGCAGACGAAGCCGTGCAGCAGGCCGAACAGGCCGCCCGCGAGCCCGGCCACCGCGACACCGGCCCAGGGCGAGCCCGTCATCACGGCGGTGGCGTAGGCCGCCATGGCGCCGAAGACGAGCGTCCCCTCCAGTCCGAGGTTGATCCGGCCTGAGCGCTCGGTGATCGTCTCGCCGAGGCTTACGAACAGGAACGGTGTCGAGACGCGGATCGCTCCGCCGATCACCGCAAGCGGCACCGTCCAGAGGCCGAGATCGTCACTCATCGCGGGGGCCTCATGCCGGCACCGCGGCGGAGGGCACCGGCGCGCGCTTCTCGGCCCAGAGATGCGGGTTGAACAGCTTGAACCGGCCGTAGAGCGTCTCGCTCATCAGCACGATCAGGAACAGCAGCCCTTCGAGCACGAGCACGGTGGCGTCGGGCAATTGCATCCGCCGCTGGATCAGCCCGGAAGACGCCTCGATGCCGCCGAGCAGGAAGGCCACCGGCACGATCGCGATCGGGTTCTGCCGGGCGAGGAAGGCGACGAGGATGCCGGTGTAGCCATAGCCTGCGGCCAGGGTGCCGTTGGCGGTGCCCTGGACGGCCACGACCTCGAAGAAGCCCGCCAGCGCCGCGAAGGCGCCCCCCAGCGCGGTGAAGCCAACGATGAGCCGGCCGACCGGCAACCCCTGAATCTGGGCCGCGCGAACGTTGCCGCCCGCGATCCGCGCGGCGAAGCCCAGCGTCGTACGGTCCATCAGCCCGTAGGCGATCAGGCAGGCGATCACACCGCAGCCGAGGCCCCAATGCACGCCGATCACCGGCATCGGCCCGAGCATGAACGCGTCGTCCACGGGCAGGGTCGAGGGCTTGTTGAGGCTGGTCGGATCGCGCAGCGGCCCCTCGATCAGGTGGTTGGCGAGGGCGAGCGCGATGTACGACAGGAGCAGGCTGGAGATCGTGGCGTTGACCCCGCGATAAGCCTGGAGCCAGCCGACCGACCCGATCCAGACGGCACCGACCAGGGCGGCGGCGCAGGCCATCAGCGGCACCGCCAGCAGGGCGGGCAGCGCGGCCAGCGGTTGTGCCGCCGCGGCGGCGGCGAGGCCTCCCAGCACGATCGCGCCCTCGCCGCCGATCACCACGAGGCCGAGCCGGGCGGGCAAGGCCACGCAGAGCGCGGCGAAGAGCAGAGGCGCCGCCCGCTGCAAGCTGTTGCCGAGGGCGAAGGAAGAGCCGAACCCGCCGCGCCAGACGATGTCGACGAGTTGCAAGGGCGATTTGCCCAGCGCTGCGAGGAACAGGCCGAACAGGAGGAAGCCGAGCGCGGCGGCTCCGACGGGGATCGCCACGGCCTCCGAACGGCGTGCGAGCCACGCGCGGATTCGGAGGAATGCCGACGATCGCGAAGGCGCGACGGTCAGGCTTGATGGGGCTGTGTCCGCGACCACGTCTCAGGGCCCTCCGGATAGGTCGGCGCCGAACGGCCGGCAGAAACCGTGCCAGCGCGCCTCAAACCGAGCCCTTCACCCCGGCGACGAGGTAGTTCGTGCTCTCGAGTTCCGCCGCCTTCTCCGGGTAGGCCTTGCCCGCCGGCAGGACCTCCTTGCCGGCGTTGTCCTTGAGCGGGCCTTTGATGATCGTGTAGCCGCCCTTCAGCATCTCGGCCTTGACAGCGTCAGCGTTCTTGCGGGCCGCGTCGCTGACGCCGGGCCCGTAGGGGCTCATCTTGACGTAGCCGTCGGCAAGGCCGCCGCGAACGAAGTTCTCGGGAGACTTGCCGGCCTGCATCGCCTCGATGAAGCCCTTGTAGATCGGCAGCCAGTTCCACTCGGCGCCGGTGAGATATTTCTGGGGCGCCAGCGGCGACTGGTCGACGTGATAGCCGCACACGAAGGCGCCACGGCGCGCGGCAGTCTCGACCACCACCTTTGGGCTGTCGACATGGCAGGTGATGACGTCGGCGCCGCCGTCGATCAGGGCGTTGGTCGCCTCCGCCTCCTTGACCGCGAGCGACCACTCGCCGGTGAAGATCACCTGGCAGGTTATCGCCGGGTCGACGCTCTGTGCGCCGAGCAGGAAGGCGTTGACGTTGTTGAGCACCTGCGGGATCGGCTTGGCCGCCACGAAGCCGATCTTCTTCGACTTCGACGCATGGGCGGCCACGATGCCGTTCAGGTACTGTCCCTGCGCGATGTAGCCGAAGTAGGAGCCGGCGTTCTTGGGATCCTTCTCGGTCCAGAGGCCGCCGCAATGGCGAAACTGGATCTTCGGGTTCTTCTTCGCCTCGGCGAGAAGATAAGGACTGTAATAGCCGAAGGATGTCGGGAGCAGCAGCGTCGCCCCGTCGAGATTGATCATGCTTTCCATGGTCTTCTCGACGGCGTTCGTCTCCGGGACGCGTTCTTCCTCGGTGACCTCGACACCGGGCAGGCCCTTCAGCGCCTTCGCGGCCTGGGCATGCGCCTGATTGTATCCGTAATCGTCTTTCGGGCCGACATAGATGACGCCGACGGTCAGGGCGCCGGCCGCGCGTGCGCGGGACCCCGTGGCGACGCCGAGCCCCAGGACGGCGCCCGCGCCGAGAAGACGCCTGCGCGTGAAAGGAAGATCTGCCACGGGCATCCGCTTGCTCACGCCATCCGATCGATGACGCGAGCCAATCTAGAACCTCGTTAGACAGACGGTGAAGCCGATATTTTCAGCATTCGCCATAACGATTGCTACTACAGGGATGGATGCCGACCTATGCGGACGCACAAGAATCGGTCGGGTCGTGCGCGATCGCGCGCCACGCGTGCGTTGCTGCTTCTGACCGGTGATTCAACCGGGAAGCCTTCATCGCAGACCTGCCCTATAGCCGAACGGGGTCGAGATGAACGAACGCCGCCCCATGCGGGAGCGCATGGGGCGGCGTTGAGCTGTCCTGTTTCTGAACTGCGCGGCACCTTCTTGCGAGGAGACCTGCGAACGGACCGGTCATCAGGCCCACCGCGCAGCGCTCAAGCGAAACCGGGCTCGGCTACCGTCAAGGGATCAACCGGTGTTCGTCTGCGTCGCGTTGCGCGTCGGCGACCGCCTTCAGCGCACGCCGCCGGTGTAGTTCCGATGCGGGCGGCGCAAGGCGCCGGTGACCAGATCGTCCGTGGTCTCGTAGGATTGACCGAGGCCGACCGTGCGCCCGCGGTCGTTCATGAGATTGGGGAGGGCCGCGCGCCCTTCCAGGCCGCCCGGCGCGGTGGTGGCGGGGATCCCGGCGGGCGCAGTGTAGCTCTGCGCGAGCGCGGCGGTGGACAGCGTGAGGCCGAGAGCGGCTCCGAGAAGGATGCGGGTGGTCATGACTCAAGATCCGATGACGAAGGTGCCGGGCATGGGCTGCCCACCTTCCGTAGAGTCAAAATTGTGCAGCGCTGCCGAGAAAAACAACAACGTCTGTCCGCTATTTGTGCGCTTTCGCACGATGCGACGCGTGCTCCGGAGGCCTGCCCCGAGGCAGGCGACCGGATTGTCGTTGAAAACAATCAAATTGTCAGTGATTTAGCTGATCGGAGCGAAACGATCGTTGCGATCGACGTGGTGGCACGCTTCTTTCGCAGGCACGCGTCGGCTCGTCCGCCAATCGCAGACGCTGTGCTTGTCGAAGGCTTTCAATCTGCCTGGCGACGCAGTGTGCGGGCGGGTGCAGCGTGGAACGGACACGCTGCACCTGCGCGGCGATCAGGGTGACGGCAGCAGCCTCGCGAAGAGCCATGAAGCCGAGGCCGCCGCGGGCGATCTCCGCACCGATGTCGGGCAGATCCAGGAAGGCGATGTGCGGACCGTGCGCGGCGCCTCAGCCCGTCCGGCGGATCGTTGCCTCGATCTGGCCGTGCGGCTCGTCTGTGGGCAGGAACACGGTACCCGGGTTCTCCAGGCCGAAGGGCTGCAGGTTGATCGGGATGTAGTGCTTGTTCGGCATCGCGAAGCCGATTTCGTCGAGCTCCGGCACGGCAGCCAGCGCCGCCTCGCCCATCCGGTACATGCTGTCCTGGACGCCGTAGCTGTAGGTGGTGCCGAACACCTCGATCAGGAGCGACAGGATCTTGGCGTTGGCAGCGGCGTAGTCGATCGGCTCACGGGCCCATGTCCAAGTCGCGTCCATGCTGGTGGCGGCGATGCGGTCGATCGTGTCCGGCAGGGTCCGGTAGGCGTCGTCAACGAAATCGGCCCAACCCGATTGCGTGGTCTTCATGAACGTGAATCCGCGCAGGCCGGAGCGCAGCACCGAACCGCCCCGGCTCGCCACGAGCCCGACATAGCCGAAGCCGTTGCCGTCGAGGATGAAGGTGTGGCCATGCGGGGCGCCACCGATCTCCTGGCGCAGCCAGCGCGTCTCCGTGGCCTCGATCGAGATTTCCTCCACTTGCGGATAGGTGTCGAGGAAGACCTTGGCCACGGCCTCGGCGAACGCCTCCTTGTCGAGCGAGAGGTTCTTCGCCGCGGTGACGTTGACGATGTTCTTCACGCTGTCGGTGGCCACGCAGGCCCGGTTGTCGCCTGCGGTCCAGGCGGCGTCGAACCCGCCCTTCATCAAGACGGTGAGCGTCAGTTCGCGCGGGACGTGGTGGTCGCCGTCGCGGGTCAGGCGCATCACCCGAACCCGGCCTTTGCCGTATCGCGATGCCGTCAGGGCCATGGGGATCTCCGGGAAAAGGCCGAAGGCGTTTCTCAATGCGCCTCGGCGGTCTTGGCTTGGCGGATGGCGGCCTCACGCGCCTCGTCCGTGCTGCCGAGCCCGTTGAAGAACAGGTTCAGGAGCACGGCCGAGAGCGCACAGAGGAGGATGCCGGATTCGAGCAGCGGATGCAGCGCCTGGGGCATCTGCCGGAAGAAGCCCGGCGCCACCAGGGGGATCATCCCGAAGCCCACCGAGACCGCGACCACAAACAGGTTGTTGCGGTTGTTGGCGAAATCGACGGCGCCGAGGATGCGCGTGCCGGTCGCCCCGACCATGCCGAACATCACGAGCCCCGCGCCGCCGAGGACGCATTGCGGCACCGCCTCGACCAAGGCGGCGAGCTTGGGAACCAGCCCGAGGCCCAGCATGATGATCCCACCGACCACCGCGACGTAGCGTGTGCGCACGCCGGTGACCCCGACGAGGCCGATATTCTGCGAGAACGAGGTGTACGGGAAGGTGTTGAAGATGCCGCCGATCACCGTGCCGAGGCCGTCGCCGCGCAGGCCCCGGGTCAGGCGCGCCTCGTCGACCGGATCGGCGCAGATCTCGCTGAGCGCGAGGAACATGCCGGTCGACTCGATCATCACGACGATCATCACGATGCTCAGCGTGACCACCGAGACGGGATCGAAGCTTGGCCAGCCGAACGCGAAGGGGCGCACCACGTCGAACCACGGCGCGCTCGCCACGTGGCTGAAATCGACCAGCCCGAAGAAGCCGGCCACGACCATGCCGACGATGATGCCGATCAGCACCGAGGCCGAGTTGACGAAGCCGGTGCCGTATCGGGTGATCGCCAGGATCACGCACAGGACGAAGGCCGCGATGGCCAGGTAGACGGGCGCGCCGTAGGCCGGGTTTCCGACCCCACCGGCCGCCCAGTTCACGCCGACCCGCATCAGCGAGATGCCGATCACCAGGATGATGGTGCCGGTCACCACCGGCGGGAACAGCGGTAGCAGCCGCCCGACCAGCGGCGCGACGAGGAGCGCAAACAGGCCCGCGGCGATCACCGCGCCGTAGATGCCGGCGAGCCCGATCTCGGGATTGCTCCCCATGGCGATCATCGGCGTCACCGCCGCGAAGGTGACGCCCATCATCACCGGCATCCGGACGCCGATCCCGGGCAGGCCCCAGCTCTGGACCAGGGTGGCGAGGCCGCCGGCGAACAGGTCGGCGCTCACCAGCATCGCCACCTGCTCCGGCGCCAGCTTCAGCGCCCGCCCGACGATGAGCGGCACCGCCACCGCGCCCGCATACATCACCAGCACGTGCTGGAGGCCGAGGAGGCCGAGGGCGAGAGGGCCGACCCGACCCACCGGGGCGGTGGCCGGCCCGAGGGGGACTGGACCTGAGGCTGCAGAAGGCTCTGACCGGATGGCGCTCGACATCGTGGAGACTCTCCCGAGGCGCAGCGAACCGGCAGCCGGATCGCGGCCCGATGCGCCAGAACCTCAGATGCGCAAGCCATATGCCACGCCTCCCTTTCAACGCCCGTCATGGCGGTGACGACCGGTCGATCGCTGGTACTTGGCTCATTGCCTGCTTCGCGGTCATACTGGACTGGGGCGGTGCGGGCGCGATGACGTTTTCTCTCGCAGATCTCGACGGCATGCCGGAATCCGACTTCGTCGCGGCGCTGGGCGCGGTCTTCGAGCACGCGCCCTGGGTCGCCCGGGCCGCCGCGGCCCGGCGCCCGTTCGGCACCGTCGCCGCACTCTACGCGGCGATGTGCGCGGCGGTGGAAGCCGCGCCGGAGGCGATGCGCCACGCCTTGCTCGCCGGCCATCCGGAGCTCGCCGGCCGCGCCGCCCGCGACGGCGCCATCGCTCCGGACTCGATCGCGGAGCAGGCGGCGGCCGGCCTGGACCGGCTCTCGGATGCGGAATATGCGCGGTTCGCGGCGATGAATGCCGCCTACCGGAGCCGCTTCGGCATCCCCTTCATCCTCTGCGTGAAACGCCACGGCCGCGCCTCGCTGATGGCCGCCTTCGAGGACCGCCTCGCCTCCGATCCGGAGACCGAGTTCCGCACGGCCCAGGCCGAGGTCTTCCGCATCGCCGCCATCCGCCTCGGCGCCCTGGTCGAGGGGGATGGCACGTTGGGGACCACCGGCCGGATCTCGACCCACGTGCTCGACACGATGCTGGGCAAACCGGCCGCCGGCGTCGCCCTCGAGCTGGTCGAGATCGTCTCGGAGATGGAGACCGCCCTCGTCGCGCGGACGCACACCAATGCCGATGGCCGCACCGACGCGCCGCTGATCAGCGGACGCCCGGTCCCGATCGCGGTCTACGAGCTTCGCTTCGCGCTCGGCGATTATCACCGCCGGCTCGGTATCGACCTGCCGCGGCCGGCCTTTCTCGACGTGGTGCCCCTGCGCTTCGGCGTGGCGGAGCCGGAAGCGCATTACCACGTGCCGCTGGCAGCGACCCCGTGGAGCTTTCAAACCTATCGGGGGAGTTGAGGCCTGCGGCACAGGGTTTGCGGCGAAGCCGGGAAGGCCCGTCGAGACTTCAGGAGCAGACCGGATGCGGATTGTCCGCCTGGGAGCGATCGCGTTGCTGGCTGCGGGCGCGTGGCTCGGCCTGGGCGCCGGATTCGAGGGCGGGCTGCCCGCCGTCCCGCAACGTGCCGCGGCGCAGGGCACCGTGACGCCACCGGCCGGCCAGCCGCGCGTCACCGCTCCGGGCGGCCTGCGCGGTCACGGCGTCCGCCGCCGCGGTTTTCGCCTCTTCCGAAGGCATCCCCATCATCGCCGCTGAAACCGCGGAACCTGCGGGCGGCTGCGCCATTCGTCCCGATTACAGAATTCATCGGGAACGAGGCGGCCATGCGAAAGAAAACAACGGTCATACTAGCTCTCTGCGGGCTTCTCGGCACGGCCGGCGCCGCATCGGCGCAATCCTACGGTGCGCCGGCCGGGCGCGATCCATCCACCGCGCCGGGCGGCACGGAGGGCCTCGCCGGACCGCGCAACGAGGCCGAATCGATCCGGTCGGGTGATGCCGTGGAGGTGGCGCCGAACCGCGGCGGGGTCGCCATCGAGGAACCCGCCCTGCCGCCGCCCAGCACGAACGAGGCGCCCACACGCCGCTGACGCGCGCATCGTACGGCGCCGAGCCCGATCCGCGTCTGGGTCGGCGCCAACCCGCCGTACCGGCCGCCCTACTGGGGCAGCTTGTCGTCGATGCCCTTCACGTACCAGTTCATGCCGAGGATCATCGGGTCGGAGGCGGTCTCGCCGTCCTTGACCGCGACGGTCCCGTCCTGCTTCGTCACCGGCCCGGCGAAGGGATGCGTCCGGCCCGTCGCGATCGCCTTCACGGTGTCCTCGGCCATGGCCTTCACGTCGGCGGGCATGTTGGTGAAGGGCGCGAGCACGACGAGGCCGTCCTTGATCCCGCCCCAGGTGTCGTGGCTCTTCCAGGAGCCGTCGAGCACGGCCTTGGCCTCGTTGATGACGTAGCCGTTCCAATCGTCGACGATCGACGTGAGCTGTGCCTTCGGGGCGAAGCGGTACTGGTCGGAGGATTGCCCGAACGCGAGCTTGCCCTGCTTCTCGGCCTCTTGCAGCGGGGCGGCTGAATCGGTGTGCTGGGTCAGGATGTCGGCGCCCTGCGCCAACAGGGCCTTGGCGGCCTCGGCCTCCTTGCCCGGGTCGAACCACGTGTTCACCCAGACGATCTTCACCTTCACGTTCGGGTTGATCGACTGCGCGCCGAGCATGAAGGCGTTGATCCCGCTCACCACCTCGGGGATCGGGAAGGACGCGATGTAGCCGACCGTCCCGGTCTTCGACAGCTTGGCCGCGATCTTCCCGCAGACGTAACGGCCTTCATAGAACCGGGCCGAGTAGGTCGAGACGTTGGCCGCGCGCTTGTAACCGGTGGCGTGCTCGAACTTCACCGTCGGGAATTTCTTGGCGACCTTCAGGGTCGGCTCCATGAAGCCGAACGACGTGGTGAAGATCAGGCCCATGCCCGACCGCGCGAGTTTCTCGATCGCCCGCTCGCTGTCGGCCTCGGGCACGTTCTCCAGGTAGGTGGTCTCGACCTTGTCGGGCATGGCCTCGGCCAGCGCCTTGCGGCTCAGGTCGTGCTGGAACGAGTAGCCGTAATCGGCCACCGGCCCGACATAGACAAAGCCCACCTTGAGCTTGCCCTCGGCCTGTGCCGGGCCGAGCAGGAGCAGGAATGCACCGAGGCCGGCGCAGAAGGAATGTCGCATGGTCGCTCGTGTCCTCTCCGGTGGACGGCACCGCTAGCGGTGCGGGGTGAAGTCGCGCCCCAGGGCGGCGGGTGCGAGCGAGCCGCCCTGCCGCCGCCCGAGGGACAGCAGGACGAGGGCGACGATCGTCGCGAGGTAGGGAAGCGCTGAGAGCGCTTGTCCGGGCAGGCCGATGCTCGCCGCCTGAGCATGGAGTTGCAGCACCGTGGCGCCTCCAAACAGGATCGCCCCGGCCACCAGCCGCGCCGGCCGCCACGAGGCGAAGACGACGAGCGCCAGGGCGATCCAGCCGCGGCCCGCGGTCATCGCCGGGGCCCAGAACGGGGTGTAGGCCAGCGAGAGGTAGGATCCGGCGAGCCCGGCACAGGCCCCCCCGAACAGCACGGCCAGGAAGCGCAGCTTGCGCACCGGCAGGCCGAGGGCGTGGGTCGCGGTGTGGTCGTCGCCGATCGCGCGCAGGATCAGGCCGCCCCGCGTCCGCCACAGGAACCACGAGACGGCGACGGTCAGGGCCAGGCCCGCGTACACGAAGGCGTCCTGCCCGAACAACAACCGGCCTATGCCCGGCAGGTCGCTGAGGCCGGGAATATCGAGATGCGGGGCCGGCTCGCGCTTCAGGCCGACATACGGGGCACCGACGAGACCCGACAGGCCGAGGCCGAGGATCGTGAGCGCAAGGCCCGAGGCGACCTGGTTGGCCGCGAGCCCGACGGTCAGCAGCCCGAACAGAGCCGCCAGGCCCAGTCCGGCTCCGGCGCCGGCCAGGGCGCCCAGGAGTGTCGAGCCGGTCTCGACCGCGGCGGCGAAGCCGACGGCCGCCCCGCAGATCATCATGCCCTCGACGCCGAGGTTGAGCACGCCCGTGCGCTCGACCACCAGTTCGCCGATCGCGGCGATGATCAGCGGGGTCGCCGCCGTCAGCACCGTGACCAGGATCATCTGGACCATGTCGAGGGTCATCGCGCCGCTCCCGGGACGAGGCGGACCTTGAAGCGGGTGAGGACGTCCGCCCCCAGGACGAAGGCCAGCAGCAGGCCCTGGAAGGCCCGCGTCAGGTCGAGGGGAAGCCTGAGGTCGATCTGCGCGCCCTCGCCGCCGATCGTCGTGAGCGCGATCACCAGGGCGGCGACGAGGATGCCCGGGGGCGAGAGCCGGCCGAGAAAGGCGACGATGATCGCTGTGAAGCCGTAGCCCGGCGAGATCGTCGGCTGGAGCTGGCCGATCTTGCCCGCGACTTCCGCGATCCCCGCCAGCCCTGCCGCCCCGCCCGAGACCGCGAAGGCGGCGAGCGTCAGGCGGCCCTCGCTGAAACCGGCGAACCGGGCGGCGCGCGGGCTCGCTCCGACGACCCGCACCTCGAACCCGAACAGGGTCCGCCCGAGGACGATCGTGGCCAGCACGACGGAAGCGAAGGCGACGAGCACGCCCGCATGCAGGGTATCCCCTTCCATCAGGTAGGGAAGGCGCGCGGCGGCATCGAAACTGACGCTCTGCGGGAAATTGTATCCGGCCGGATCGCGCAACGGCCCCCGGGCCATGTAGTCGAGGAGCAGTTCCGCGACGTAGACCAGCATCAGGCTGGTCAGGATCTCAGAGACGCCGAGCCGGACCTTCAGCACGGCCGGGATCATTGCGTAGGCGACGCCGGCGAGCGTGCCGGCGACCAGCATCGTCGGCAGGATCCACAGGGTGAAGCCCGCGCTGCCTTGGGCAGCGAGGGCGACGCAGCCGCCGGCTAGGCCCCCGACCACGAACTGGCCTTCGGCACCGATATTCCACAGGTTCGCCCGGTAGCAGAAGGCCAGGCCGGTCGCGATCAGGGCGAGCGGCGCAGCCTTCAGGGCGATCTCCTGGAGGGACCACAGTTCGGACAGCGGCGCGATGAAGTAGGCCGAGAAGGCCGCTGCCGGCGAGACGCCGAGCAGGGACACGGCCACGCCGCCGAGCAGCACGGAGGCGAGGAAAGCCAGGGCCGGCGCAAGGATGGCGGCGAGCGGCGAGCGGCCGACGCGCGGCACGAGGTCGAGGCGCATGGTTACCGCGCGTGCTTACGTTGCATGAGCTGCTCCTCCGCGGATGCGGCCGGGCGGGGCAACCGTATGGCCGCCCGGGGGCGGACCGGCGGAGCCGCCCATCAGCAGGCCCACCGCCTCGCGGGAGGTCTCGGCACGCGGCACGGCCCGCGACAGGGTGCCGGCCTGGAGGACCGCGATGGAGCCGGCGATCTCGAACAGTTCGTCGAGATCCTGACTGATCACCAGGATGGCGCTCCCGCGCGCGGCGAGGTCGATCAGCGCTTGGCGGATGCGCGCGGCCGCCGCCGCGTCGACGCCCCAGGTCGGCTGATCGACGACGAGCACCCCGGGCTCGGCCAGGATCTCGCGACCGACGACGAACTTCTGCAGGTTGCCCCCCGACAGGGTGCCGGCGGCCGGGTCCGGGCCGACCTTGCGAACATCGAACGCCTCGATCACCCGGGCCGCCAGCGCCCGCGCTGCCGCCCGGCGCACGAGTCCGAAGCGCGTGAGCGAGGCGGTCGCGTATCGGGAGAGCACCGCGTTCTCCGAGAGGCTCAGGCCGGGCGCCGCGGCATGGCCGTTGCGCTCCTCCGGTACGAAAGCGGCTCCGAGACGCCGCCGCGCGTTGATGTCGAGGCGGCCGGCGGGTGTCCCGTCGATGCAGACGGCGCCAGCCTCTGGCGCTCGGGCCTCGCCCGACAGCGCCGCGAACAGTTCCGACTGGCCGTTGCCCGCGATCCCGGCGATGCCGAAGATCTCGCCGCCGCGGACACCGAGCGAGATGTCGCGCAGGCCGGTGGCGTGCAGGCCCGGAGCGGGCAGCGACAGCCGGTCGAGGCGCAGGCGCTCGGGCCCCGCCAGCACTGACTGTGCGGGGGCAGCCGCGCGTGTCAGCGCGCGGACCTGCTCGCCGACCATCATGGCGGCGAGCGAGCCGGCACTCTCCGCACGCGGATCGCAGGTGCCGACGACCCGGCCGCCGCGCAGGATCGTGGCGCGGGCGCAGAGGCGGCGCACCTCATCGAGCCGGTGCGAGATGTAGAGCAGCGCCCGGCCCTCATCCCGCAGGCGCTCCAGCACCGCGAACAGCATTTCGGCCTCGCCGGGGGTGAGCACCGAGGTCGGCTCGTCGAGGATGACGAGCTTCGGGTCCTGGAGCAGGCAGCGCACGATCTCGATGCGCTGACGCTCCCCCGCCGACAGCGACCAGACCGGCCGATCCAGTTCGAGGTGCAGGCCATAGGTCCGGCCGAGGGCCGCGATCCGGTCGGCGAGCGCCCTGCGGCTGAGGCCCTTGCCCATCACGAGGGCGATGTTCTCGGCGACCGTCAGGTTCTCGCAGAGGGAAAAGTGCTGGAACACCATGCCGATGCCGAGCCGGCGGGCCGCCTCCGGGTTGGCGAGCCTCACCGTTTCGCCACGATGCGTAACGACGCCCTCCGTCGGCTCCAGGAGGCCGTAGAGGATCTTCATCAGTGTGGATTTCCCGGCCCCGTTCTCGCCGAGCAAGGCGTGGATCTCGCCGGCCCGGATTTCGAGGTCGATGTGATCGTTGGCGGTGAAGGCCCCGAAGCGCTTCACGATGCCGTAGGCGCCGAACAGCGGCCTCAGATCGCCCGAGGCGGGCATCGGCTCCGTCGCCGCGATCGTCATCCAGCCCCTCCGCGATGCCGGGACAGCGTCTCAGAAGACGTGGAAGGCGAACCCCGCCAGGAAGCTCTTCTCCTCGGTCCCCTTGAAGGTCGTGGTCTCCACGTTGCCGAATTTGTTCAGCCAGTATTGGAAGCCGATGAAGACATCGACCTTGTTCGGCTGGTCATAGATCAGCTTGCCGAGATCGAGCACGAGGTTCGTGCGCGAGAGGAATTCGAGGCCGCGCGGCGGGTTGAACTGGAAGGCCGCGACGTTGCGCACGCCACGTCCCTTGGGCAGCACGATGTTGTTGAACCCGGTCAGGCTGAGCGGCAGCCCGGTGAACGCCAGCGGGAAGTTGTAGACGAGCTCGAATTCCGGAACGGCGTCGAAGCTCTGGTCGCGATCCGGCTGGAGGTTGAAGCCGTTGCGGTTCCATTCCTTGTAGACGTGCGTGCTGAGATTGAGGAAGCCGGCCGGGACGTCGAAGGAGAAGTTCAAGCCGCCGACGATATCGCGCTTCTTCGAACCGAACGCGTCGTTCTGCGAATTGGCGTCGAAACCGAAGGCGAGGGACACATCCTTCACGAGTCCGGGAATCGTGAAGGCCTTGGTCCCGGTGAGCGCGTTCAGGCTGAGGGTGCCGCGGTACAAGCCGTAGGCTTCGGTATTGCCGTAATCGGAGAAGGCCGGCGAGCCGACGCTGCCCGGCGGGTTGGTGGTGCCGGCCGGGAACTGCGAGCCCGACTTCAGGATGTCGAGGGAGAAGAAGTTGGTGCCGTAGGCCCATGCGTCGGCATGCGCGATGTTGAGGATCTGCTTGGGCGCCTCCCGGGAGACGAAGCTGCCGTCCGCCCGCTGGATCTGGACGCCGGGCGAGACCGTCGGGAACTGATAGCGATAGCTGATCTGCGTGTCGGCGAAGAGGAAGAACGGCACATCGGCCACGGCCGCGGCTTCGGGCGCCTTGTCCTTTTTCCCGGCTTCAAGGTCTGCCGCATGCGCGACCCCGATGATGAAGGCTGGCACTAAAGCAGCCGCGATTCCGCGCCTGAACATCGTCTCGGTCTCCCGGCTTCGCAAAGCATTGGGAGAGCGACCGCAACCGATATGCCAACGCCCCGGCTCCGCGCGCAGACGGCCCCACGCGTTATAAAATTGCAACAGACACGGGACCCTCGGACGCACATGCATTCTCCGCCGACACACAGCATCATTCCCGCGGGAGGCCGGTGATTCGGGCGCTCCCCGAGGGTGCGCTCCATGACCTCTGCCACGGCCACGGTGACCCGCCGCCTCGCAGCCGAGCCCTCGCCGCTGGCGTTTGAGCCGGCCGGCACGGCGCTGGTGATCATCGACATGCAGCGCGACTTCCTCGAGCCGGGGGGCTTCGGGGCGAGCCTCGGCAACGACGTCTCGCTCCTGGCCAGCGCGGTCCCGCCTGCGCGGGCACTGCTCGCGGCCGCCCGCCGCGCCGGGCTACTGGTGGTACACACGCGCGAAGGTCACCGACCGGACCTGTCGGACGCCCCGCCGGCCAAGCTTGCCCGCGGCGAGCCGTCCGCCCGCATCGGCGATCCCGGCCCGATGGGCCGGATCCTGATCCGCGGCGAGGCCGGCCATGACATCGTCCCGGAATTGCGGCCCGAGCCCGGCGAGCCGGTCATCGACAAACCCGGCAAGGGCGCCTTCTACGCCACCGACCTCGCCAGCATCCTGAGCGCCCGGCGCATCGACACCCTCCTCGTCTGCGGCGTGACGACTGAGGTCTGCGTCCACACCACCGTGCGCGAGGCCAACGACCGCGGCTACCGATGCGCCGTCGTCGCGGATGCCTGCGGCTCGTATATTCCAGAGTTCCACGCCGCCGGGCTCGCGATGATCAAGGCGCAAGGCGGGATCTTCGGCTGGGTCACCGATTCCGCCGCCGTTGTCGACGCCCTCGACGGATCGGCACCGCCATAGGCCTCCATCCCGGCAGGCATATTGCTACGTCGCCGGGACGATGCCCGGCGCTCGGATAGCGTCGACTCGCTGATCATGGGGCTCAAGCGCAGGGCGTGAAGCTCGTGGCCCGGGTGATCGTAGCGGTCGTCCGGTTCGCGTTCGCCGGGACCGGCAGCGCACGCAGAGGGGGTGCGATGAGAGCGATCCGCGGGCAGGCCGTCAGCCTGCGGGGCAACCCGTTCCTCAGCGAGGACTGCCTCGACCACGTCGCCGACGCGCTCATCCTCATGGAGGACGGGCGCGTCACCGCCTTCGGCCCGTATGCGCAGCTCGTGGGCATGGTCCCCGCCGGCGTCGATGTCGTGGCGTACGAGAACGCCCTGATCCTGCCGGGGCTGATCGACACCCACGTCCATTACCCGCAGCTGCAGATGATCGCCTCCTACGGCGAGCAGCTGCTTGCCTGGCTCGACAAGTACACCTTCCCGGCCGAGCTTGAGTTCGCTGACGCGGCACACGCGGAAACGGTCGCCAAGCTGTTCTTCCGCGAGATCCTGGGCGCGGGCACCACCACGGCGGTGGTGTATTGCACGGTGCATCCCGGCTCGGTCGAGGCGTTCTTCGCCGAATCGGAGCGCTTCAAGACGCGCATGATCGCCGGCAAGGTGCTGATGGACCGCAACGCCCCGGCGGCGCTCCTCGATACGGCCCAGCGCGGCTACGACGAGAGCAAGGCGCTGATCGCGCGCTGGCACGGACGCGGTCGGCAACATTACTGCGTCACGCCACGCTTCGCACCGAGCTGCACCGAGGCGCAGCTCGATGCGGCCGGCGCACTCCTGCGGGAGCACGATGACCTCTTCCTTCAGACGCATCTCTGCGAGAACACCGACGAGATCGCTTGGGTCAGGGAGCTGTTTCCGGAGCGAAAGAGCTACCTCGACGTCTACGCCCATGCCGGCCTCGTCGGTCCGCGCTCGGTCCTCGGCCACGCGATCCACATGAGCGAGGCCGATTTCTGCACCTGCCATTCCAGCGGGGCGGCGCTCGCCCATTGCCCGACCTCGAACGGCTTCCTGGGCAGCGGCCTGTTCCGGTTGTTCGACGCCCTCGATCCGAAGCGCCCCGTGCGGGTCGGGCTCGGCACCGATGTCGGCGCGGGCACCACACTCTCGCTGCTCAAGACGCTCGGGGAAGCCTACAAGGTCGCGGCCCTGCGGGGCACCAAGCTCGATGCGGTCCGGGCGTTCTGGCTTGCCACCCTGGGGGGTGCCGAAGCCCTGCGCCTCGACGACCGGATTGGCCGGATCGCGCCGGGCCATGACGCCGACCTCTGCGTGCTCGACCTCGCGGCCACGCCGCTTCTCGGCTTCCGCACCGGCACCTGCAGCAGCATCGAGGAGCTTCTGTTCGTGCTGATGACGCTGGGGGACCACCGCACGGTCCGCGCCACCTGGGTCGCGGGGGAATGTGTCTACGACAATCGCCGCCCAGGCGACCCGCTGCGCTATCCCGTGTCGGAGGCCATGGCCTGAACGGGGCTCGTGCTCCGCCCATGAGTATTCACTTTGGCGCGGCGCTTGCTTCAGCTTGGCTGTCGTTCTTAGGGAAGATCATGCGCCGGTTGTATCTCGGGCTCGCCCTTCTCGTTGCCCTTCCGGGTGCCGCATACGCACAAAGCTACACCGCGCCTGCGCCGACCGACGTGCCGTCCTCCGGCACCAGGGAGCTGAACAAGGCTGATCGCAAGACCGCCTGCACGCAGGAGGCGGACCGGCGCAACATGCGGGGCCTACCGCGCCAGCAATACCGCGCCGCCTGTCGCGGGCGCGCGATACCGAAGCGCGTGAATTCCTGACTTGCCGATTTCCTGAGCGACGTACCTCGCAGCGGCGCGGCAGGAGCTTTTCTCAGGCCGGCAAGCGTATCGCGATGGCGACGCGCGCCAGCATCTCGCTGCTTCGCCTGAGCTTGCGCGTCTGTGAAGCAGCCGCGTCCTCTCGATCGTATCAAGCGGCCCGCGTCGCGGTGAGACCGATGAACGTGTCTTCCACCAAGCTGACATGGTTCAGCATGGCCGCATGCGCCGCCGCGGCATCGCCCGACACGATCGCCTGCATGATGCGTTCGTGCTCGGCGTGCGAGCGCGGCAAGCGTCCGGGACTCCGGAACTGGGCCCGACGATAGGGGCCGAGGCGCCGGCGCAGGCCGACGGCCATATCCGCCAGGATGCTGTTGTGGCTGCCCGCGTAGATCAAGGCATGGAAGATCAGGTTCGCCTCGATGAACCCGGCGACATCGTCGCTCTCGACAAGTGCCCCCATCCGCTCGTGCTGACTCTGAAGGCGCCTGCGTTCGATCGGCGTCATGCTCATCGCCGATAGCCGGGCGCAAGTCGCCTCCAGCTCGCCCATGGCGACGAACATGATCTCCAATTGCGCGGGCGTGATCTCGGCAACGACGGCGCTCCGTCGCGGTCTCAGTTCGACCAGGCCCGTGGCGGCGAGGGAGCGGATCGCTTCCCGGACCGGTGTCCGCGAGACCGCGTATTGCTCCGCCAGCCGATGCTCATCGAGACGCGTTCCCGGTGCGAGCACGCCGGAGAGGATCGCGTCGCCGATCTCGGCTGCCAACTTGTCCGTCTGCGTCTGCTTGTTCGACGACGTCATCTCAACAGTCTCGTTCACGACGCGGATGATCATCGAGCCAGCAACTGCCCAACGCAAGCACGGCATGCATTCATGATTTGTGCAATGCCGCACAACATTTTGGCATGCAGAAATCAAAAACTGCATGCAATACTGCTGCATCGCATGCCGTTGGAGATCGCCATGGCTGAGCCCGTGCACCCCGTCGACGAAGTCTTGCCCGCACCGCGTCTGTTCGCGCTCGGTCTTCAGCACGTCCTGGTCATGTACGCCAACGCCGTGGCCGTGCCGCTCATCCTCGGCGCGGCCCTCAAGCTGCCCAAGGATCAGATCGCCATGCTGATCAACGCGGACCTGTTCGCCTGCGGGATCGCGACGCTGGTGCAGACGATCGGATTCGGGCCGTTCGGCATTCGCCTGCCGGTCATCATGGGCGTGACCGCCGTATCGATCTCGCCGATGCTCGCGATGGCCGCCATGCCCGGCGTCGGGCTCAATGGCATCTACGGCGCGGTGATCGTCGGCGGTGTGTTCGGGCTGTGCGTCGCGCCGTTCGTCAAGTACGTGCTGCGCTTCTTCCCGGCCGTGGTCACGGGCACGATCATCACGATGATCGGCGTCGTGCTCATGCGCGTCGGCGTGAACTGGGCCGGTGGCGGGGCCGCGGCGGCCGATTTCGGGGCTGGCGGCTATCTCGCGGTGGCGGGTCTCGTCCTGGCCGTGATCCTCCTGATCATCCGCTTCGGGACCGGCTTCCTGGCCAATATGGCCGTCCTGCTCGGCGTGACCGCCGGCTATCTCGTCACCATCGCGCTCGGCTGGACCGACTTCTCCGGCATCCAGGAAGAGCCCTGGCTGCGCATCGTGCTGCCGCTCCAGTTCGGTGTCCCGACCTTCTACCTGATCCCGTGCCTGACGATGTGCCTCGTGATGACGATCGTGTTCATCGAGGCCACGGGCATGTTCCTGGCACTCGGGGCGATGACCGGCCGTACGGTGGGCCCCGAGGACATCAAGCGCGGCCTGCGCGCGGACGCGCTCGGCACGCTGATCGGCGGCCTCTTCAATACCTTCCCCTACGTGTCCTACTCGCAGAACATCGGGCTGGTCGGCGTGACGAATGTCTACAGCCGCTGGGTTTGCGCGGCGGGCGGCGTGATCATGCTGGCTCTGGGCCTCGTGCCCAAGCTGGCCTTCATCGTCGCCTCGGTGCCTCAATGCGTGCTCGGCGGAGCCGGCTTCATCATGTTCGGCATGGTCGCCGCCACAGGCATCAAGATCCTGAAGAGCGTCGACTACGCCAAGGCGCCGCACAATACGATCGTCGTGGCGATCGCGATCGGCTTCGGTCTGATCCCGATCGTCTCACCGAACTTCTTCCGGATTTTTCCTGCGGAATTGAAGCCGATCTTCGGCGACGGCATCATCCTGACCTCGATCGCAGCCGTGCTCCTGAACGCGTACTTCAACCGCACGACCGCGGAAGAGGCGAACGAGGACGCCGTGCTCGCGGCGCAGGGCGCCGGTCACATCTGAACGGGTACCACCCCGAGCGTCTTTGGGGCGGCATGCCGTCTCGGACATGCCTGCACGCCATCCTTCGCAGGAGAGAGCACATGCCGGTTCCTTCCTTCCCAACCCTGCCCGCGCTTCATGCCGCCTACGCCGACGGTCTCGCGCCCGAGACCGTGATTGCCGAGACGTACCGGCGGATGGCGGAGGTCGACGATCCCGGTCTATTTCTCGCGCTCGTGCCGGAGGCACAGGCTCGGGCGGCGGCGCGGGCGCTCGGGTCCTTCGATCCGGTGACAAAGCCGCTCTGGGGCGTCCCCTTTGCCGTCAAGGACAATATCGATGTCGCCGGTTTTGCGACGACCGCCGCCTGTCCCGCTTTTGCCTACCTGCCGGCGGCCACCGCGCCGGCCATCGCGCGATTGATCGCAGCCGGGGCGATCCTGATCGGCAAGAACAACCTCGACCAGTTCGCCACCGGCCTGGTCGGTGTTCGGACCCCCTACGCCGTCCCGAGGAACGCCTTCGACCCGGCCATGGTCCCGGGGGGCTCGTCATCGGGCTCGGCCGTCTCGGTCGCGCATAGCCTGGTCACCTTTGCGATCGGCACCGACACGGCGGGATCCGGCCGCGTGCCAGCCGGTCTCAACAACGTCGTGGGCCTGAAGCCGTCCCTCGGCAGCATCTCGACGCGCGGCATGGTGCCGGCTTGCCGCACCCTCGACACCATGTCCGTGTTTGCCGGGACCGTCGGGGATGCCGATGCGGTCTATCGGGTGATGCTCGGCTACGATGCCGACGACCCGTTCTCCCGCGCCCTGCCGGTCCCGCCGCGGCCCGGCGCGTGCCCGCCCGGGCTGCGCGTGGGCGTACCGGATGGAGTGAGCCGGCATTTCGGCGGCGACGCCCTGTCGGAGGCGGCCTTCGAGGCGTCGCTAACCGATCTCAAGACCGTGATGAGAGGCGAGACGGTGCCGATCGACCTGGCGCCGTTCAAGGCGGTCGCTGAGCTCCTCTATGAGGGGCCCTGGGTCGCCGAGCGCTACCAGGCGATCCGCGCCTTCATCGAGGAGCAGCCCGAGGCGCTCCATCCGACGACGCGCGCGATCATCGCATCGGCGACGACACGCTCGGCTGCCGACGCCTTCGCGGGGCTCTACCGCTTGGCAGAGCTACGCCGCGCGGCTGAACAGGTTTGGACGCGGATCGACGTGCTGATCGTACCGACTTACCCGCGGCCCCGCACCATCGCCGATCTTACCGCCGATCCGATCGGCCCCAACAGCGAGCTTGGCACCTACACCAATTTTGTGAACTTGCTGGATCTCTGCGCGCTCGCGGTGCCGGGCCGCTTCCGCGGCGACGGGTTCCCCTCGGGCGTGACGCTGATCGCGCCGCGCGGCGCAGACGGTCTGATCGCCGATCTCGGCGCACGGCTGCACGCGGCGGCGGACCTGAGGCTCGGGGTCGGCACCATGCCCGTTTCTCTTGAGACCGCCGGGCAGGCACATGTCGCGCGGGCCCAGGGTGACGAGATCGAGATCGCCGTGGTCGGAGCGCATATGTCTGGGCTGCCGCTGAACGGCGAACTCGTCGGGCACGGCGGACGCTTCCTTCGCGCGGTCAGGACCAGCGCCGAGTATCGGCTCCACGCCCTTCCGGGCGGTCCGCCGGCGCGGCCGGGCTTGGTTCGGGTCGCGCCCGGTATGGGCGCACCGATCGAGACGGAGGTCTGGGCGCTTCCGACCGCCGGGTTCGGTGCCTTCGTGGCGGCTGTCCCGATGCCGCTCACGATCGGAACCCTGCGGCTCTCGGATGGAACGACCCCAAAGGGGTTTTTGGCCGAGGCGGAGAGCCTCACCGCAGCACAAGACATCACCGAGCACGGCGGATGGCGTCGCTATCTCGAGGTTCGGCAGGCCGTGTGATGACAACCTGCGCGCGGATATGGCCTGTCTGTCGGCCCATGCTCTGTCGGGGCATGAGGTGCCATTTCTGTTGAATACCGACGACGAGAAGACAAGGGTTGCAGAGGCTTGTGAACGCGCTCCGCTGCAAAACGTCCATGACGCCGATCCAGGCTTTACAGATGCTACCGACCGAACTGCGGGCGCATGCTCCATAAGCAACGCTTACGCGAAAAGTTCAGCTTGGCCGTCGCGCTGGATATCCGTTTTGGAGCAGCGTCCGAGGCCTGCCAGATGTCCGACAGGGACGCGAAGCCGAAGGTCCGCTTCCAGGCGTCGACCCAACTTCCGCAACTCACCCAACTCGGACATTTATCCTATTGCGCAGTGTGTCAGTTATACAGCAGTTTCCCCGACAATTAGGCTCAGCCGCTATCAACCCATGTCGGGCATGGGGAGAAGCATCAGGGCTTCCCAAAAGCAGCCATAGGCCGGTCGACGTTTATAGTCGGCTCGGAAGGGTGAGCCGTCCTCGGGTTGCCGCCCGAAAGCCGACATTCGGCTTTGCGCCCATCTCGGGCGCGTAGTGCCGCTAGCGGGTTTCCTGGAAGCGGCCGTTCCAGCCGCGCGACTGGCTCCTCGGTGGAGATGACGTGGCCGGTAGCCTCCGGCAGCCATAACCGCTTGCTAAGAAAATCACGCCGTCGGACGTCGACATGGCTAACACTAGGACCATGATAAGGTCGGTTTTCGAATTCAACGGCGCCCCAACGTTCCTAGTTCGGTACAAATCGTTCAGCGCCTGAACGAGAATCGTCTTCTGTATCGACACCGAAACGGCGCTGATCTTCGGCGCGACGGTCACGTCGGAGGCGCAGGTCACACCCGTCGTGGCCCGGGATCCACGCAGACCGGCAAAAGACGCAAAACCCGTCTGCGTCGTCGCAGCATCCCGGCCATTGACGGCGAAGCGCATGCATAATAGATGATGTTCATCATTTTTCATGCACGACCGGATGGACGTGGAGGCGGGCCATGTACGCGAGATGGATGCTCGGGCTGATGGGCTTGACCCTCGCGGCATGCTCGCCGGCCGAGACCGCGGTTCCTCCGGAGCCGCCGTTGGTCCAGACCATCGAGGTCGGCCCGGGGACCGGGGCGGTCGCGCGCTACACCGGGGTCATCCGTGCCCGCACGGAGAGCAATCTCGGCTTCCGCGTCGGCGGCAAGATCTTCGAGCGCCTCGTCGACCCGGGGGACCACGTCCGGTTCGGGCAGCCGCTGATGCGCCTCGATCGGACCGATTTTACCCTGGCGCTCAACGCAGCCCGCGCGTCCGTCGAGGCGGCCCGGGCACAGATGATCAAGGCGAAGGCCGACGAGGAACGCAGCCGCAAGCTCGTCGGCGACGGCTGGACCTCGAAGCAGACCTACGACCAGAACAAGGCCGCAGCAGATGCCGCCATCGCCCAGTTCGCCAACGCGGAGGCCCAGGCGAGCCAGGTCTCCAACCAGGCCGGCTATTCCGAGCTCCAGGCCGATGCCGACGGCGTCGTGATGGAGGTCCCGACCGAGCCCGGGCAGGTCGTCGCCGCCGGCCAGACCGTCGTCAAGCTGGCCCGTGACGGGGCGCGCGAGGCGGAGGTCTTCCTGCCCGAAGCGAGCCGGCGCTTGGCCCAGGGCACGGCCTCGGCGACGCTCTACGCCGAGGGCGAGACCACCTATCCGGCCCGGCTGCGCGAGTTGTCGGCCACCGCCGACCCGGCCACCCGGACGTACCGGGCGCGCTATATCCTGTCGGGCGGCGGCGAGGACGCGCCGCTCGGGGCGACCGTGACGCTCCGGCTCAAGCCGACGGATGCCGGGCGCGCCGCCTCGGTCGACGTGCCGCTCGGGGCCCTGTTCGATATCGGGCACGGCTCGGAAGTCTGGAAGTTCGACACCGAGACCAAGACCGTCACGGCCCAGCCGGTCGCCGTCGCCCGCCTGTCCGAGGAAGGGGCCGAGGTCGTGTCCGGCCTCAATCCGGGCGACCGCATCGTGTCGCTCGGCGCCCATCTCCTCAAGGCCGGCCAGACGGTGCGCCAAGCTGCCCCGAGCCTAACAGGAGTCGCGCGATGACCGGCTTCAACCTCTCCGCCCTGGCGGTCCGCGAGCGGGCGGTCACGCTCTTCCTGATCATCGCGGTGACCGTCGCCGGCTTCTTCGCCTTCCAGAAGCTCGGCCGCGCCGAGGACCCGGCCTTCACCGTCAAGACGATGGCGGTCTCGGCCGCCTGGCCCGGTGCCACGACCTCGGAGATCCAGCGGCAGGTGGCCGACCCGCTGGAGAAGCGCCTGCAGGAGCTCGTCTACTACGACCGCGTCGAGACGACGGTACGGCCCGGTCTCATGCTGATGAAGGTCTACTTCAAGGACAGCATGCCGCCGGCACGACTGCAGGAGGAGTTCTACCAAGCCCGCAAGAAACTATCCGACCAAGCGTCCACCCTGCCGCGCGGCGTCATGGGGCCGCTGTTCAACGACGAGTTTTCGGACGTCTACTTCGCCCTCTACGCACTTCAGGCCCAGGGCCTGCCGCACCGGCATCTCGTGCTGCGGGCCGAAGACCTGCGCCAGCGGCTGCTGCGGGTGCCGGGCGTCGAGAAGATCAACATCCTGGGCGAGCAGGCCCAGAAGATCTTCGTCGAGATCTCTTACCAGCGGCTCGCGACCCTGGGCATCACCGGGCAGCAATTGCTCGCGGCGTTGGCCAACCAGAACGACGTGACGCCGGCGGGCTTCGTCGAGACCGCCGGCCCGCGGGTCTACCTGCGCCTGGACGGCGCCATCGACGGCCTGGACACGATCCGCAACCTGCCGGTGGCGGCCGGCGACCGAAGCCTCAAGCTCGGCGACATCGCAGAGGTCAAGCGCGGCTACGAGGACCCGAAGGTTTTCGCGATCCGCAACGACGGCGAGCCGGCCCTGATGCTGGGTCTCGTGATGAAGCCCGGCTTCAACGGCCTGGCGCTCGGCGAGGCGCTGAACGCCGAGGAGGTGGCGATCCACCACGAACTGCCGACCGGCATCGCGTTCACAAAGATCACTGACCAGGCCAAGGTCATCGACGACGCCATCCACGAGTTCATGGTGAAGTTCTTCACCGCCCTCTCGGTGGTCATCGTCGTCAGCCTCGTGGCGCTGGGCTTCCGCGTCGGCATCGTGGTGGCGCTCGCGGTCCCGATCACGCTCGCGGCCGTGTTCGTGGTGATGATGGTCACGGGCCGCGACTTCGACCGCATTACCCTCGGGGCCCTGATCATCTCGCTCGGCCTGCTCGTGGACGATGCCATCATCGCCATCGAGATGATGGTGGTGCGCATGGAGGAGGGTGTGGACCGCGTCGGGGCGGCGACCTACGCCTGGAGCGCCACCGCCGCGCCGATGCTCACCGGCACGCTGGTGACCATCGCGGGATTCCTGCCGGTGGGCTTCGCCGCCTCCACGGCGGGCGAGTACGCGGGCAACATCTTCTGGGTGGTCGGCTTCTCGCTGATCATCTCCTGGATCGTGGCCGTGACCTTCACGCCCTATCTCGGCGTCAAGCTCCTGCCCGACGTCAAGAAAGTGGAAGGCGGCCACGAGGCGATCTACGCCACGAGGAACTACCAGCGCCTGCGCCGCGTGGTGCGGGCCTCCGTCGATCACAAGTGGATGGCGGCTGGTATCACGGTCGGGCTGTTCGCCCTCGCCGTCGTCGGCATGGGCAAGGTCGAGAAGCAGTTCTTCCCGAATTCGGAGCGGCCCGAACTCATCGTCGAGGTGACCCTGCCCACCGGTTCGGCCTTCGCGACGACCGAGGCCAGCGTCAAGGCGGTCGAGGCGGCCGTCCGTGGGCTCCCGGAGGCGCGCGAGATCACGAGCTACATCGGGCAGGGCATGCCGCGCTTCGTGCTCTCCTTCGACCCGGAATTGCCCGATGCCGCCTTCGCGCAGATCGTCGTGCAGACCGCCGACGCCGCATCCCGCGACGCGCTCCGGATCAAGCTTCGCAAGCTCGTGAGCGACGGGCTCTTCCCCGAGGCGCGGGTGCGGGTGCTCCAGATCGTGTTCGGGCCGCCGATCCGCTTCCCCGTGGCCTTCCGGGTGGTCGGGCCGGACCCCGACGTGATCCGCGGCATCGCCGCCGAGGTCCGCGACGTCATGATGGCCAACCCCAACATGCGTCTCGTCCACCTCGACTGGGGCGACAAAACCCCGAGCCTGCACCTCGTCCTCGACCAGGAACGCCTGCGCCTGATCGGCCTGACCCCGAAGGAGGCCGGCCAGCAGCTGCAGAGCTATCTCAACGGGACACCCGCGACCCAGGTGCGCGAGAACCTGCGCTCGGTGGACGTGCTCCTGCGCAGCCCCGGCCCCGAGCGACGCTCGCTCGGAGAGATCGGCGACCTGACCCTGACCACGCATGACGGGCGCCAAGTGCCGGTCTCGCAGGTCGCACACCTGGAGAGCCGCAACGAGGATGCGGTGCTCAAGCGCTACAACCGCGAGACCTACATCCGCGTGCAGGGCGACGTGCTCGACGGCAAGCAGCCGCCGGACATCCACGCGCAGATCTTCCCGCAGCTCGACCCGATCAAGGCGAAGCTGCCGCCGGGCTACCGGATCGACACGGCCGGGGCCGTGGAGGAGAGCGCCAAGGCCATGAATGCGCTGGTCGCGGTCTTCCCGCTGATGCTGATCGTGACGCTGACGGTCATCATGCTCCAGGTCCGGTCGTTTACGACGATGTTCATGGTGTTCGCTACCGCGCCGCTCGGCCTCGTCGGGGCCGCGCCGACCCTGCTGCTGTTCCACCAGCCCTTCGGCTTCAACGCGATCCTGGGCCTGATCGCGCTGTCGGGCATTCTGATGCGCAACACGCTGATCCTGGTGGACCAGATCCACCACGACCGCGCCGCCGGCCTGTCGGATTACGACGCCATCGTCGAGTCCACAGTGCGGCGGGCCCGTCCGGTGATCCTCACGGCGGCGGCGGCGATGCTGGCCTTCATCCCCTTGACGCACTCCGTGTTCTGGGGGGCGCTGGCCTACGTGCTGATCGGCGGCGTCGGGGTCGGGACCCTGCTCACCCTGCTGTTCCTGCCCGCTCTCTACGCCCTGTGGTTCCGGGTCGGACGAGAACCTCTCGCGGCGGGCGTCGCATCCGGTTCGGACGCGGTGCCGGTCCAGGCCAAGCCCTGACCCGGGATCCCACGTTCGTGTCCCGATGGCGGGGCATCCCAGGATCGCACGTTCAGCGATGGAACGTGCGAGGCGTCGACCGGCCTGCGTTCATGCCCCCCTACGCAGGCCGGTCGGTCGACGTTCGAGACATTCCTCAGCACGCTCGGCTCCAGAGCGCCAGCTTCCACAGGGAACGAACCGTGGCCCACCGCTTCTTTAGATGACGGCCTGCTTTTATATAGGCGTCAGGACCGTCGAAGGATCAGGCAATGCCCAGAGTCTCGCAGGAGCAGGCCAAGCTCAACCGTCAACGTGTCGTCGAAGTCGCCGCGTCGCTGTTCCGGGAGCGCGGTCTCCACGGTGTCGGGGTCGCCGATATCATGGCGTCCGCCGGCCTCACCCATGGCGGCTTCTACGGCCAGTTCGCCAACAAGGAGGCTCTGGCGGCCGAGGCGTTCGATTCCGCGCTCGACGAGGATTACCGCGGGAGCCTCGACACCCTCATCGCCAACTACCTGTCCCTCGCCCACGTGAAGTCGCCCGGTATGGGCTGTCCGCTCGCGGCCCTGGCGAACGACGTGGCGCGGGAGCCGCGGGGCGGCCCCGTCCGGTCGCGATTCACGCAAGGTGTGGAGCGCATGGCCTCCATCCTCGCCGGCCTGACGCCCAAGGCAGCCAAGGAGCGCCGCAGGCAACGGTCCCTGGCCACGTTGTCGACGATCGTCGGCGCTGTCGTGTTGGCGCGGGCCGTCGACGATGAGGCTTTGGCGAGCGAACTGATTGAGGCGGCGCAGGCTTCCGTCTCCGCTTGATGGTGACGGAGCCGGGCCGGCGGTTCCGGCCCGCGCCCACGTGAGCGCGTTCCTAACGACCTGAAGCAGGGACCCGGATCGCCCTGTCGGGAACCGCATGTGCCGTGCGCTGCGCGCCGCACGACCAAACTTTGCGAGAGGATACCGATGCGCGAACGGATCGTGGTTACGGGACTGGGTGTCGTCTCGCCGCTGGGCTGCAGCGTCGAGGGGATGTGGCGCCGGCTCGTCGCATCCGAGTCCGGCCTGCGGCGCCTGCCGGACGACCTCGTCCCCGACATCGACGCGAAGGTCGCCGGGCTCGTGCCATCCATCGGCGAGGACCCGGATGGGTTCGATCCGGACGCCCTCATCCCGGTCAAGGATCGTCGCAAGATGGACCGCTTCATCCAGTTCACGCTGGTGGCCGCGGATCAGGCGCTTCGACAGTCGGGCTGGACGCCTTCGACCGAGCGGGAGCGCGTACGCACCGCGACCATCGTGGCCTCCGGCATCGGGGGCTTCCAGACCATCACCGACGCCGTGGAGACCGTGCGCGCCCGCGGCGCACAGCGCCTGTCGCCCTTCACGGTGCCGGCCTTCCTGGTCAACCTGGCCGCCGGCCATGTCTCGATCCGCTACGGCTTCAAGGGACCGCTCGGGGCTCCCGTCACGGCCTGCGCGGCGAGCGTCCAGGCCATCGGCGATGCCATGCGCCTTATCCGCGCCGGCGAGGCCGATGTCGTCGTCTGCGGTGGTGCGGAGGCGTGCGTCACCCGCGTCGCCCTCGGTGGCTTCGCCGCGGCGCGCAGCCTCTCGACAGCCCACAACGACACCCCGGCAGCCGCCTCCCGCCCGTTCGACCGAAGTCGCGATGGCTTCGTCATGGGCGAGGGTGCCGGCATCCTCGTGCTTGAGACGCTGTCGCATGCGCTGGAACGGGGTGCCGTCCCGCTGGCCGAGTTGGTCGGGTACGGCACCAGCGCCGACGCCTACCACCTGACCGCCGGACCGGCGGATGGCAGCGGCGCCCGCCAGGCGATCACCGCGGCCTTGGCCATGGCGGGGCTCGAACCCGCCGCCATCGGTTACGTGAACGCGCACGCGACCGCGACCCCGGTGGGTGATGCGGGCGAACTGGCAGCGCTCAGATCCGTCTTCGGCGAGGCCGGCCCGGCGATTTCCTCGACCAAGTCCGCGACCGGACACCTGCTCGGTGCGGCCGGCGGCCTGGAGGCGGTCATCACGGTGCAGGCCCTGCGCGAGGGCGTCCTCCCGCCCACGCTCAATCTCACCGATCCCGACGCGGCAGCCGTCGGCCTGGACCTCATCGGACCGGAGGCTCGACACGCATCCGTGGACTACGCGCTGTCGAACGGCTTCGGGTTCGGAGGCGTGAACGCCAGCATCGTCCTGAAACGGATCGCCCCCGGTCGAGCGGTCGCCACGCCTGGAAGTTGATCCAACGCTGTTGGAACCTCATCGCGGTTGACGCGTCATCCATGTTCTAATAGATGTTGATCATCATATTAACAGAGCCGGGCCGCCTTCCGGGCTCCGGCGAGACGCCCCGGACGCGAACGAACCCGGAACCCAGTCAGTGAACGAAAAGGTCATGCCATGAGCGGCATCGTGACGGTTCGGCGCGCGCTCCGGCTTTCGGCGCTGTCGCTGGCGATTGCCTGGGCGGCCTTGCCCGCGGCCGCCGCGGACGGGTCGTCGGCGATACGTCGGAAACGGCTCTCGTGGCCGACGTGGTGAAGCCTCCGGGACAGGCTCGGAGCGATTGAGGACGCTTTGGGCACGACCGAAGCGGAGATGGCCCAAACGGTGCGCTCCCGCCGGGCTCCCGCCCCCTGCCGCCGCCAGAGAGCTCGATCACCCTACGCCGCGGCGGTCAGCTCCAGCACATTGATGGATCCTTCAGATCCGCTCGCCCTCAGGGAGCCTTAGTCATGACGAAGCAAGCGAATGATGCGGTGGAGGATGAGGCTCGGAATTACACGCGCCGCTGGCTCAATGCGGGTGACGTTTCCTTCGCCATTCTGCGGGACGGGACCCGGATACGCTATGTCCGGGCCGGCGAAGGGCCGGATCTCGTCTTGACGCACACCGTGCGCACGCAGCTCGATATCTTCCAGTTCGTGATTCCCCTGCTGTCGCGGCATTTCACCGTCTATGCGCTCGACCTACCGGGTTTTGGTTGGTCGGACCTCCTGCCGGAGCGCCCAAAGGACGAGCCGACACTCCGGGCGCAGCTCAAGGAATTCCTGCAGGTCCTGGGCATCCGACGCCCGATCCTGGCCGGCGAATCGATTGGCGCCACGCTCTCCCTCTCGCTGGCGGCGGAACTCGGTGACGGCGTGGATCGCGTCGTGGCCTTCAACACCTACGACTATCTGCCCGGTCTGGAGCGGGCCAACCTTCTCGCGTCGATCATCATCAAGAGCGTGCGCGCGCCCCTCATCGGTCCGATCTTCGCGTCAACGGAGAACCGGTCGATCACCGGCGGCATCATCAGAGGCGGCTTCCACGACCCGAAGAAGCTCCCCGACGACCTGCTCGATGAGATCTCGCGGGTGGGCATGCGCCGCGATTACGGGAAGGGTATGCGGCGCCTTCTCAAGGCGCTTCCCAGTTTCGTCGCAGCCCGCCAGCGATACAGCAAGATCATAGCTCCCGTGACGCTCGTCTGGGGCGAAAATGACTGGTCGTCCAAAGAAGATCGGGCTGGCGTCGAACGCAGCGCGCCCGATCCGAAGGTCATCACCCTTGCGAAGACCGGCCATTTCAGCGCACTGGAGCGCCCTCAGGACTGGGCGAGCATCATCGTCTCCGCGGCAAAGACTTGAGCGTCGCAAGCTTCGGTATGTTCAATACTCCCTTCGTCTCGCGCGTCCCCCGATACGGGTGGACATCGGATGCCGCGCTGGTGAGGCAACATCCTGTCGATACCAGTGGCCGACCCGTGCGCCCTGAAGCCTTGAGCGGGCGGCCGTGTTCCGAACCGCTACCAAGACGTTCGCGGCTCCCTCGGGCGGCCAACAATCTGTCGCGTCGAACCCTATTGTTCGGCAGTGGCGTATTCATGCTTGCCGGCAACACCGCTCGCGGCGCCGGATCTTCTCCTGGAGGCGTAGGAGACCCGATGACGAACCCTGAGATATCGTCCGTTCCCGTCACGACCGAGCACGTCACGATCCGCTCCGCGAAGCCGTTCGAGGCGGTGAGGACGGCTCTGGAGGCCGCGCTGCCCAAGCTTGACAATGCCTACGTTCAGCTTCTGGCGTCCGGGAAGGTGGAGGCGGCCCGCGATCTTTTGGGGAGGCAGGCCCCCCTCTCGATCTTCGGCACGCGGAATCATGGTCAATTGCTGCAGATCGCCGGACTGCAGCGCCGGGCGATCCAGTATGACATCGGCAACCCGCTCACGGCCTCGATGATGACGCGACATGTCCTCTCGTCCGCGCTCTACGCCCCGATCAGGGTGCTTCTGAGCGAGGATCAGGACGGACGCGCCGCCTTCGAGTACGATCGGCCGAGGGCCAGTTTCGGTCAGTTCGGCGACAAGGACGTCGACGCGGTGGCAGGCGAACTCGACGGACGCTTGCAGGAGGTGCTGGTGGCTGCGGCCACCTGAGGCGTGAAGCGTTCGGGGCGTGTGATCGGGCTGCTCGAAGATCCCGGACGGTTCCGGCACGCGGACGCCGGTGGCCATTCGTGACGCGCTCCGGCGCCGGCAGGCGTGATCTGTCCGCGTCCCTGGCCTATCGAGCGGGTCTTCGGTGATGGCCCTCGTGGCGATCATGACTCAAGAGCTCTCGCCAGCCGGGGGCCGAGGGTGTCGAGCGCCACGTTGATGGTGCGCTTGTAGCGAGCGGCTGCGCGGACGAACGCGCTCTCGGTTCTTCAGGAGCCACAGCGTATCACGCCGTAGCTCGGATCGTCGCCTGCACGCCATGCCGATCCGTCGCTCGGCACCATCATGGGTTTCGTGCCAGCTGATGCCGCGAGGCTCCCGCTTCAGCCGGCACCCACAACCCATTCACGCAGATCGAGGGACAAGGCTGAGGACAGCAGCGCTCGCCTTCACCAACCAACCCTCGAGCCAGACATCCCTTTCACGACGTTCGGATGTCGCTCTGAGAGCCATCTGCCTAACAAAGTGGCACATAGATTGCTAGCTTGAGCGCAGCCAGACTCAGGAGGGGACGATCATGAAAAATGCGCTTTGGAGAGGCTGCTCCGCGGCCGTGCTCGCGGGCGGTATGGCTCTGTCCGTGCTCGGCGCAGGCGCGGTTCGCGCGGAGGAGACGATCAAAGTCGGTATCCTCCACTCGCTGTCGGGCACGATGGCGATTTCGGAGACCACTCTCAAGGACGTGATGCTGATGCTCATCGCCGAGCAGAACGCAAAAGGTGGCGTGCTCGGCAAGAAACTGGAGCCGGTGGTCGTCGATCCCGCCTCGAACTGGCCGCTCTTCGCCGAGAAGGCTCGCGAACTGATCTCGAAGGACAAGGTCGCGGCCGTGTTCGGCTGCTGGACCAGCGTATCGCGCAAGTCCGTGCTGCCCGTGTTCAAGGAACTCGACAACGTCCTGTTCTATCCGGTTCAGTACGAGGGCGAGGAGAGCGAGCGCAACGTGTTCTACACCGGCGCCGCGCCGAACCAGCAGGCGATTCCGGCCGTCGACTACCTGATGTCGAAGGATGGCGGCGAGGCCAAGCGCTGGGTGCTGGAGGGGACGGACTACGTCTACCCCCGCACCACCAACAAGATCCTCGAAGCCTACCTCAAGTCCAAGGGCGTCGCGTCCGAGGACATCATGATCAATTACACCCCGTTCGGCTTCTCGGATTGGCAGACCGAGGTCTCGAAGATCAAGGCCTTCGGCTCGGCCGGCAAGAAGACGGCCGTGGTCTCGACCATCAACGGCGATGCCAACGTGCCGTTCTACAAGGAACTCGGCAACCAGGGCATCAAGGCGACCGACATCCCCGTCATGGCCTTCTCGGTCGGCGAGGAGGAACTGGCCGGCATCGACGCCAAGCCGCTCGTCGGGCACCAGGCCGCGTGGAACTACTTCGAATCGATCAAGACGCCGGAGAACGAGGCGTTCATCAAGCAATGGCAGGCGTATCGCAAGAACCCCAAGGCGGTGACTAACGATCCCATGGAGGCCCACTACATCGGCTTCAACATGTGGGTGAAGGCTGTGGAGAAGGCCGGATCGACCGATCCCGAGAAGGTGATCGCCGCGCTGCCGGGTATCGAGCAGAAGAACCTCACCGGCGGCACCGCCAAGATGCTTCCGAACCACCACATCACCAAGCCGGTCTTCATCGGCGAGATCGAGGCGAGCGGCCAATTCGACGTGGTGAACAAGACCGAGGGTCTAATTCCCGGTGAGGCGTGGTCGAAGCAGCTTGAGGGCTCGAAAGACCTCGAGGCCGACTGGGTCACGCTCAAGTGCGGCAACTACAACACCAAGACCAAGAAGTGCGGCGGCGCTTAGTCTGACCCTCCCTCTCCCCGATCGTGGGGAGAGGATCCCACCGCTCTCATTCGACAGGGCCGCATGACCCGCTTCCTCGCGCTGCTCCTGTTGCTGATCGCGGCCCCCGCCTGTGCGCAGGCGCCCAGCCCTTATGAAAAGTTCGCCAGCGACAATTATTCCGACATCGATGCCGGCGTCGCGGGTCTCGCCGCCAGCGGAGACCCGCGGGCCGGCGACATCCTCGCCGCCCTCTCCGACGGCCGTTTATTCTATCGCCCAGCGGACAAAACGCTGTTCATCAAGCAGGGCCCGGCGCTCTCCGACGCACGCACCGGGGCGCCGGCGCCCGCCGACGACGGGCTCAAGCTGGTGCGAGCCAACACCCGGATCCGCCGGGCGATCGAGGCGGCGCAGGGCCAGCTCAACCTCGCAAGCCCCAATGCGGGCAGGCGCCGCGAGGCGGCGGATGCCGTATTCAAGGCCCGTGACGTGGCAGCCCTCCCTGCTCTCGACGCGGCGCTGGCCCGCGAGACGGACGCCTCCGTCAAGCGGACGCTGACCGAGGCGCGGGCCGCGGTGCTGCTCGTCAAGCCCGGCACCTCCGAAGGCGACCGTCTCTCAGCTATTCCTCCGATCCAGGCGCGCGGCGACGGTGACGCGATGGGTGCCTTGCGCGGTCTCTCCGCCGATCCAAGCGAGGCGGTGCGGGCGGCCGCGGCCAAGGGCATCGCGGCGATCGAGACCAAACTTGCGCTCCTCAACGCCGCGCAGAATGTCTGGTACGGCGTGTCGCTCGGCTCGGTGCTGCTCCTCGCCGCGATAGGGCTGGCCATCACCTTCGGCGTGATGGGCGTGATCAACATGGCCCACGGCGAGATGGTTATGCTCGGGGCCTACACGACCTTCCTCGTGCAGGAACTGATCCGCGCCAAGGCACCCGGCCTGTTCGGCTGGTCGCTCGCCATCAGCATCCCCTGCGCCTTCGTCGTGGCCGGCGCGGTGGGCGTTCTCATCGAGCGCTTCATCATCCGCTTCCTCTACGGCCGCCCCCTGGAGACGCTCCTCGCCACCTTCGGCGTCAGCCTCGCCCTGCAGCAGACGGTGCGCTCGATCTTCGGGCCGACCAACCGTGAGGTCGGGGCGCCTGCCTTCATGAGCGGTGCCTTCGATCTCTTCGGATTGTCCGTCACCCTCGGGCGGATGTGGATCGTCGCCTTCTCGATCGCGGTGTTCTTCGGCCTGATGTTCGTCTTGCGAAAGACCTCGTTTGGGCTGAAGACCCGGGCGGTCACCCAGAACCGGCGCATGGCCGCGGCGATGGGCATCCGCACGCCCTACGTCGACGCGATGACCTTCGGGCTCGGCTCTGGGATCGCCGGCATCGCCGGGGTGGCCCTGTCGCAGATCGACAACGTCTCGCCCAATCTCGGTCAGAGCTACATCATCGACTCGTTCCTCGTCGTGGTGTTCGGAGGTGTCGGCAGCCTCTGGGGCACCCTGGTCGCGGCGTTGACCCTCGGCGTCGCGAACAAGCTCGCGGAGCCGTATTTCGGCGCTGTGCTGGCAAAGATCGGGATGCTCGTCTTCATCATCCTGTTCATACAGAAGCGCCCACGCGGGCTCTTTGCCCTGAAGGGCCGGGCGGTGGAGTCGTAGGATGGCACGCACCCGCCTGATCGATCCGAAGGGCTGGATCTTCCTGGCCGCGCTGGCCGCGATTTGCGTGATCGTCCCGCTGCTGAATCTCGGCTTCCCGCCGGGCTCCGCGTTGCACCTGCCGACCTACCTGGTTTCGCTGTTCGGCAAGTACCTCGCCTTCGCGCTGCTCGCCCTGGCCCTCGACCTCGTCTGGGGCTTCTGCGGCATCCTCTCGCTCGGGCACGGTGCGTTCTTTGCGCTCGGCGGCTACGCGATGGGCATGTACCTGATGCGCCAGATTGGTTCGCGCGGCGTCTACGGCAATCCGATACTGCCCGACTTCATGGTGTTCCTGAACTACAAAGACCTGCCGTGGTACTGGCTCGGCTTCGACCATTTCGCCTTCGCCGCCTTGATGGTGCTGGCCGTGCCGGGTCTTCTTGGATTCGTGTTCGGCTGGCTGGCTTTCCGCTCGCGGGTGACTGGCGTCTACCTCTCGATCATCACCCAGGCGTTGACCTACGCGCTGATGCTCGCCTTCTTCCGCAACGACATGGGGCTCGGGGGCAACAACGGGCTGACCGACTTCAAGGATCTGCTGGGCTTCAACGTTCAGGCTCAGGGCTTCCGCGTCTCGATCTTCGTAGCGACTGGGGTCGCGCTGGCGATCGGCTACCTGATCGCGCGCTTCATGACCGTCTCGGCCTACGGCAAGATCCTGATCGCGGTGCGGGATGCGGAATCACGCACCCGTTTCCTCGGCTACCGGCCGGAGCACTTCAAGACTCTGGCCTTCACCATCTCAGCGATGATGGCTGGCGTCGCCGGCGCGCTCTACGTGCCCCAGGTCGGAATCATCAACCCTGGGGAGTTCGCTCCGACCAACTCGATCGAGGCGGTCATTTGGGTGGCGGTTGGCGGGCGCGGCACCCTGGTTGGGGCGGCACTCGGTGCCGTCGTCGTCAACTACGCCAAGACGGTGCTCACGGGCGTGATGCCCGATGCCTGGCTGTTCGCACTCGGCGCCCTGTTCGTTGTCGTGACCCTGTTCCTGCCGCGCGGCATCGTCGGCACCGCGATGGAGAAGTTCGGCGGTCGCCGCGCCGCAGCCACGTTGCCGCCTGAGCCCGAGATCCCGCCGCAGCTCGCCGAGGAGGGGCAAGGCTCGTGAGCATGGCCGAAACCCTTCCGCCCGTGACGCAACAGGGCCTCGAACTGGGGCCTGCCAATCGCAAGAAAACGACGGGGGCGTTGCTGTATCTCGATGACCTCAAGGTCACGTTCGACGGCTACCGGGCGCTCCGCGGTCTGTCGCTGTCGCTCGATCGGAACGAGATGCGGGCGATCATCGGCCCGAATGGGGCCGGCAAGACGACGATGATGGACTGTGTCACCGGCAAGACCCGGCCGGACACCGGAACGGCTCTGTTCGACGGAACCCACGACCTCCTCAAGCTCGACGAGCCGGCCATTGCCGATCTCGGCATCGGCCGAAAGTTCCAGAAGCCGACGGTGTTCGAGAGCCATACAGTGGCCGATAACATCCTTCTGGCTCTTAAGGGGCCGCGAGCCGGCGTCGCGTCCCTGTTCGGTTGGCGTAACCGGGTCGAGGCCGAGAGCATCGACGAGATCCTGACCGTCGTCGGGCTGCTGCCTCATCGCATGCGTCCGGCCGCCGACCTGTCGCATGGACAGAAGCAGTGGCTGGAGATCGGCATGCTGCTCGCCCAGGACCCCAAGCTCCTCCTCGTCGACGAACCCGTGGCCGGCATGACCGACGCCGAAACCGAGGCGACCGCGATCCTGCTCCGCACCATCGCCAAGGATCACGCCGTCGTGGTGGTAGAGCACGACATGGCTTTCGTCCGGGCGCTCGGATGCCGCGTGACCTGCCTGCACGAGGGTGCGGTCCTGGCCGAGGGATCGATCGATTCCGTATCCGCGGATCCGCGGGTGGTCGAAGTCTACCTGGGACGGTGACGGATGCTGAGCGTCGACGGGATCGACCTGTACTACGGCGCGGCGCAGGCCCTGCGCGGGGTCTCGCTCGCCGCCGATCCGGGCAAGGTTACGACCGTGCTCGGACGCAACGGCGTGGGCAAGACCTCGCTCTTGCGGGCGATCGTCGGACAGCAGCCGGTGCGCAAGGGTGTGATCCGGCTCGACGGCCGTGAGATCCAGGGGCTTGCCCCCTACGACCGGGCGCGGGCCGGCATCGCCTTCGTGCCCCAGGGCCGCGAGATCTTTCCGTTGCTTACCGTGAAGGAGAACCTGGAAACCGGCTTCGCGCCGCTCAAGCGCCGCGACAGGCACGTGCCGGGGGAGATCTACGACCTGTTCCCAGTGCTCAAGGACATGCTGCACCGGCGCGGCGGCGACCTCTCGGGCGGACAGCAGCAGCAGCTCGCCATTGGCCGGGCCCTGGTGACGCGGCCGAAACTCCTCGTGCTCGACGAGCCGACCGAGGGCATCCAGCCTTCGATCATCAAGGACATTGGCCGGGCGATCCTCTATTTGCGCGGCAAAGGTGAGATGGCGATCGTGCTGGTCGAGCAGTACTTCGAGTGGGCGCGCGACCTGTGCGACACCTATGCGGTCATGGATCGTGGGCAGGTGGTCCTATCGGGCTCTCGTTCCGAGATGGTCGAGGCGGACGTGCTGAAGTGGATGTCTGTCTGAGAGGCGTGGTCTGCACAGTCGCGCGTCGGCTTCCGAAGGTGGCGCCGATGGGCAAAGGTGGGACGGGAGACCTATCAGGACCGAGGTGGTCGCTGCCCGAGCGAACTGGCCGGATGTGCAGTGATCGTCCGCTTTGAAGCAGCGTCCGAGGCTCATCGAATGACGGGAATAAGCGCGATCCCGTCGACCGCTTTGCGCCGATTGTGTTGAAGAACCGCTTGAGGCGCAGTCTTCGCGTTTTTCAACACAATCTACTCATTGCGAGCATTCGAAAGAGAACTCCAAAGCGGACATCGCGGTGGTCCTTTGCGAAGCGTGATGCCTCGTCGCTTCGAAGCCGGGCCGATAGTCGATCGCCGCGAAATGTCTTCTGCGACCGGCTGCGGCCTCGCTTCAAGCGTCCCGCCTCCACAAGCCTGATAGGTTCTGCCACGCCGGAGCCAGGACGAAGCTCGTCAGCGGGATCAGCAGACCGCCGACCGCCAGCCCGATCAGGCCCGACGCCATCGCGGTGACCAGCCACGCGACCAAGCCCTTCGCAAACGGAACGTACGAGGCTGTGCGCACCGCGGCCTCGTGCGTGAGGTGTGCCGGGGCCGACAGGCCGTAGGTCTCCAGCCCGTGCATCAGGATCCCGCCGCCGACCCAGATCATCGCCGCCGTACCCACGATGGCCAGGAGCTTGAGCAGGATCGGCATGCCGTTGACCACGCCGCGTCCGAGACCGCGGATGAGGCTTCCGAACGGCGGCCCCGCTTGGCTGCGGGCGAGCGCGAGGCCCGCGTCGTCGGCCTTCACGATGAGCGCCACCACGCCGTAGACGCCCGCGGTGATGCCCACAGCGACGATGGCCAGGACGGCCGCCCGCATCCAGAAGCTGCCCTCCGGCAAGGCGGCGAGGGTGATGGCCATAATCTCGGCCGAGAGGATAAAGTCGGTCTTGATGGCACTCGCCACGCGGCGATCTTCCAGGGCCTGATCGCTCCCCGTGTCGCCCCGGCCTTCCGCCTCATGCCCGTGCGCGTGATGGGGAAAGAGGGCCTCGTAGACCTTCTCGGTGCCCTCGTAGCAGAGGTACGCGCCGCCCAGCATCAGGAGCGGCGTGATCGCCCAGGGCGCGAAGGCGCTGAGCGCGAGGGCGCCCGGCAGCAGGAACAGGAGCTTGTTGCGGAGCGATCCCAGGGCGATCTTGCCGACGATCGGCAGTTCGCGCTCCGCCGCAAAGCCGACGACGTAGCGGGGTGTGACCGCGGCATCGTCGATGACGACGCCGGCCGCCTTCGTTCCGGCCCGGGCGGCTTGACCCGCGACGTCGTCCAGGGACGCTGCCGCCCCCCTGACCATGAACGCGACATCGTCCAAGAGGGCGATCAATCCAACGCTCACAGGTCTGTCCTCGTCCGCGATAAGTCCGCCAGACAGACGATCCGCGGCCGGATTTGATCCGTCACACCCGAAGATCGGGGCGGCAGGGTAGCCGAAAACGCTCGCCTATGAGCCGGAAGATCGCGGACCTGTATCGAGCGCTTCGCAGACCGAATCGGCGGCCGCCGCCCGCGCGGCGTTGATCCGGAGCGCCATCGTGGGCACAGTGCGCGCCGATCAACAGTATCGAGACCGGACAGGACTGGACGCGATCCGTGACGCTCCCCACCGAGCCCCTGAAGGCGAAGGGCGACCCGACGTGACGAGCCCGGACATTCCGGCCGACAAGCTGGCCGAGGTGGCCGGGCTGGCGACGGCACTGGCCGACCGTATCCTCGAACAGCACGCCGCGGGGGCGACGATCCCGCCGAAGCAGTTCCACATGCTCGTCAACGCGACCCGGATGCTGCAGGACCACGGCGTCGCGTGGCCGACGGCGGTCGAGCGCGTCCTGACGGAGGTCGCCCGGCGCGCCGAGGCGATCTCCGACGGCGATGACCGCGTCTCATGACCATGATACGGCTCTTCCGCGTCCCGAAGCGATCCTGGCAGAGCCGGCCATGAATCCTGTCGTCCTGGCCCTGATGCTCGCGCTGCTGACCGCCTGGATCGGCATCGGCGTCGTGGTGATCGCCTATGGCACGCCGCTCGGCGTCGCCCTCTACGTCCTGGCCATCGTCGCCACGAACCCGAGGGTCTGGCGGTTGCGGTGACGGATCGCGGGGACGACGCATCGACGGTAGCGCGTTCTCGATGGCCGCGCGCGGGAGTCCGGAAACCCGGATTCGCCGCTTCCGCATCACGCCTCAGGCCACGTTCTCGTTGCTGGCCTCGACGGTCGGCGCCGCGACCTCCTGCGCGATCCGCTCGCCGATCAGCTGGAGGAGAATGCGGGCCGCCAACTGCATCTCGCTGGTGCCGTGTGTCTTCACGGCCTCGTAGGCCGCAATGCAGGCGTCCAGCATCGCCTCGAGCCCGGCATCCTCGGTCATCGGTTCCGTCATCGATCGGTTTATGAGACGCCTATTGCGTCCGCGGAACGATCGTACAACCGGCAGTTTTACTGGTGTGGTATGCGGTTGAAGATTGCATAGCACGGTTGCGTACCCCCGCATGGCCTGCAATCAATGCGTGCAATAACCCTGCCCGGTTGCAAAGCCGATGGAGAGCATAGGGATGCCGAACGACGCTCGGTCCGCGGCCTGTGCTGAAACGTCCGGACCCCGCCTGCAACGCGTTGCACAGGCTCTCGACGTGCCCGTCGAGGCCTTCTACGGGAGCGCGCCCTTTGATCCGGTGACCGCCGGCGCGGCCGAACTGCTCCGCATCTGGCACACGATCCGGGATCCGCAGACGCGGGAAGACCTCCTGCTGGCCGCGCGTGGATTCGCCGACCGCGAAGCCGACGCGTGCTTGGCCGCCGAATAGACCCGCCCGACATCCCGGGTTGTTCGCCCGGGCTTGATCTGATGCAACCCGACGATGCGGAACACCGGATCCGCCCCCGGCCCTGAGCCGAGCGCGCCGGGAGCGATGGCCTCAGATCAGATAGACGACGCCGTGCGCCTTGAAGGCTTTCGGACACTTGCTTTCGTCGACCAGCTTCTGAGCGTCTTCGATCGTCAGATGTCGGTCGGCCGCCACCTCGGCGAGGGTCATCCACTTGCTCTGCACGGCGTCGTCTCCTGCTTTCGCGGTCAACGACGCTCTGGCCGGATGGTTCAAGCCTAGGTAGGGGACTCATTCAGGTCCATGCGATCACACAGGAAACGAGTGCGACGGCGGCCAGATAGTTGCAGGCCAAGCGGTCGTAGCGGGTCGCGACGCGCCGCCAGTTTTTGAGATGGCCGAATAGGCGCTCAATCCTGTTGCGCCGGCGGTAGGCGATCCGGCTGTGCTTATAGGGTACCGTTCGGGTGGCTGTGGACGGGATGGTGGCGATCACCCGGTGGCTCTTGAGCCAATCCCTCAGGCTCTGTGCATCGTAGGCTTTGTCGGCGATCAGGCGCTTGGGCGGTACGACAGCCTGCAGCAGTGGCAGCGCCATGCTGATGTCGGCCACGTTGCCGGGCGTCAGGGCGAACGCAACCGGTCGGCCACGACCATCGGCCAAGCAATGGATTTTGCTCGTGAAGCCGCCGCGCGAGCGGCCGATGGCCTGGCTCCAGGCCCCCCTTTTCCGCCCGATGCTGAGCGGTGTGCCTTCACGTGAGAGGCATCGAGCATCAGTTCGTCGGGGACAGGGCCTGCGGCTGCGACCTTTGCAAACAGGCGCTGCCAGACCCCGCGCTGGGACCACCTGTTGTAGCGGTTGTAGATCGTGGTGTGCGGGCCGTAGGCGGCGGGCGTATCCTGCCACCGGCAGCCGACCTTCAGCACATGCAGAATGCCGCTGATGACCCGCCTGTCGTCGACCCGAGGTTTGCCGGGTTGACCGTGAGGCAGGTGCGGCTCGATCCGCGCCCAGGCTTCGTCCGAAAGCCAGAACAGCCGTGCCATCGCGATCCTCCTAAGCTGAAAACCCCAAACTCAGGAAGAAAACGCGAGCGCCCGCAAATGGTTGTATGAGTTCCCTACCTAGC
>NZ_FOTK01000038.1:0-17710 GCF_900114535.1 Methylobacterium pseudosasicola
AAAGTTCTTGGGCTGTGCCAGCTTGGTTGGCGAAGGCTCGGGGCGTCAATCCGCCCAGGGCCGTATGGGGTCGATCTTCGTTGTAGTGGCACCTCCATTCCTCGATGCGTTCACGGGCATCAGCCAGAGACAGGAACCACGAGGCGATCAGACATTCCGCTCGCAGGCGGCCGTTGAACGACTCGATGTAGGCATTGTCGGTCGGCTTGCCCGGTCGGGAGAAGTCGATCTCGACCCCGTTCAGGTAGGCCCACTGGTCGAGCATGCGGCCGGCGAACTCCGGCCTATTGTCAACCCGTAGGCTCTTGGGCCGCCCCCTCAGCCTGACCAAGGCATCGAGCGCCTCGGTCACCTGGAAGGCGCGGACGTTGGCTCTCGGCGTGAGTGAGAGCGCCTCTCGCGTGTGGCAATCGACGACCGTCAGGATCCGGAACGGACGTCCGTCGAAGACGCGGTCGGATACGAAGTCCATCGCCCAGACCTCGTTGGGTCCGCCGATTGCCGATCGCCCCTGACGGTAGCGCCACGCCCGCTTACGCTTGGGCAGTTTGGACCGGATCGACAGCCCCTCGTCGCGGTAGATCCGGTCAGTGCGCTCGTGGTTCATGGTCCAGCCCTCCCGTCGCAACAGGATGTGCAGCCGCCGATAGCCGTAGCGCACCCGCGCTGCGGTCAACTCCTTCAGCCGCATGTGCAGCGCCATCTGCGGGTCGGATCGCTTCCTGTAGCGCGGCGAGGAACGGCCGAAGCCGGTGGCCTGACAGGCCCGACGCTCGCTGATGCCATGGGCCGCCTGCAGATGACCGGCGACCTCACGGCGAGCGGCGGGCCTCACCACTGATCCTTGAGCACGTACTGCAGCATCGAGCGGTCCAGCGTCAGGTCTGCGACCAAACGCTTGAGCTTGCCGTTCTCATCCTCCAGCTGCTTGAGCCGGCGGATCTCCGGCACGCCCATGCCGACGAACTGCTTCTCCCAACGGTAAAACGCCGGCTCGGACACGCCCATCTTCCGGCAGACCTCGTCCACCGTCGCACCGTTCTCCGCCTGCCGCAGGGCAAAGGCGATCTGCTCGTGCGTGAAGCGCTTGCGAGGCATGGCATCCACCCTCCTCCAGGGTTCAGGATGCCCGAAAAACTTGCGCTCGACGCGGACCAGTTTGCTGGGTCAGGGTCAGGATGCTCTTGCCCCGCATCAAGCCGCGATAGGCGCAGGCTCATCCGCCGACCGCATCTGCGCGCTGCTACGCCGCACGATGTCTCGGAACGGCATGCGGCAGATGGACCGCCGTCGACCGCGATGCGTCAGTCCACGCCGCCGGCGCCCTATACCTCTGGCATGAACCGCTTCGCACTCATCGGCATTTTCGCAGCCCTGTTCGCCGGCATCCTGGCAATCGGCGGCACGTGGTCGTACATGACGAGCATCAGTCCGGCCGTCGGGCCGGACACGAGCTCGACGCCCAACCCCACCGCCCAGCGCAAACAACCGTAGCTCGTGCCATAGGTCCGACGGAAACCTGCTCCGGCGACTCAGGCGGGTGATGGGCTTGGCAGGCCTCGAAATGTCCGTCCCAAAGCGTCCGCGACCAATGGCAAGCTCGCGCGTTGGGGCATCGTCCAGCCTCGAGCGGAGCGTCCGATGCTCATCCGATCCGTCCTGCTTTTCGTGGTCGTCACGTCGAGTGCTCACGCTGCGGCGTTCGACGACGTGAAGGGATATCTGGCTTCCTGCCTCCAGTTCGAGATGAACGGGGCCGGTCCGCAACGCGGGGCGACGCCGGCGGCCAAAGTCCGCCGCGCGCTGGAGCGGTGCGGTCCGGAGTTCGATCGCGTCGAGCGGGCAGATGGGCGGCGCCTACGGGGCGACGGCGGAATCAGCCCCTCGACCAAGGAGGTCATCCAGCGCGTCGTCAGCCGGAGCGGAAGCGGCGTCTCCAACGTCCGGTATTGAGGACCCGATCGTTTCCAGGGGGCCAGGGAACCGGGACTTCGCCACCGAACACGCGGCGTCCCAGCCGCTCACGTGCGCTGCCGCGTTTCAGCCCGCGCCTTGTCGAAGGCCTCGTCCCCGTTGTCGCCCTCAGCAGGCGTGTCTTTGCCGCCGCGCTCGGTCGTCGGCTTCACCTCATCGTTTCGCGGTGCGCCGATGTCGCCGGGCTCGGACGCTCCGAGCGAGCCCGGACTCTGTGAGGTCCCGCGAACCGGCAGGTCCTCATAGCCACGCTCGCCCGGCGGTGTCTCGGCTGGATCGGTCTCAGGGCGTTTCGGGTCGATCATGATCGCGGCGCTCTCTGTGTCGGCCGTCGGACAGTGGATGGGCGGCGTGGATCAGGTCGGCTGCACCGCGGTGTCCTCCACCACTGGATCATCCTCGTCCGGCACGGTGGGCTTTGCCGGTTCGATCTCGTCGAGGCGGGACGGATCCTCGATCAACGCGCCTGGATCCTCGCCCGGCATCGGGGTGTCAGCCTGAGTCATGGTGCGCGCCTCCGTTCCTGAAGCGCTACGCTCCGTGAGCCCAGGCGTTCCCTTCCGGCCCCCCCCCCGCGTACGGCGCCGGCCGTTTCCGAGGAGGTGTCAGCCCCTCGACGCCGTCACTTGGCCTGACGCCACTTCAAATAGGCCTGATAGATCTCTTCTTTCCCGGCCTGCCGGTTGGCCTGCGCCTGGAAGAAGCGATCGAGATCCGGTTGAGAGGCGATGTCCTGCTCGTGATGGCGATCGAGCCACTCCTGGGCGGGGCGGAAACGCGTCCATCCGGCAACCGACGCCGCGAGGTTGACCTCGCGCCATTTCGGATGCCGTTGCGGAGCCAGGAACTTGTCGAATTGGCCGAAGAACGCGTCGACGAAGCGGACGAGCTTCTCGTAGCGTGGTGATCCCCGCGGACTGTTGTAGACCCCGAGGACCGTGCCTACAGCCACGGTCTCGACCGCATCGCCGCTGACGAATTTCGGGTAATCCGCCTGCGTGAGGGTGGCCGGGACGTAGGCCTCGTTCATCGTGTCCGGATAGGGCGCCTTGACGAAGTGGAAGCGGTCTCCCGGATCGAAGCCCGCGATGAACGCCACGGGCTTGGCCGCCACGGAGACGACGGCCTGGATCTCGCCCTTGCGCAGCATCTCGAGCGCGGTCGGCTGGTCGACATTGACCGCCTCGACACCGATGCCGAGCTCGCGGAACATGGCGCGGCCGCTGTAATCCGTGCCGCTGCCCTTGACGTCGAAGCTGACCCGCTTGCCGGCGAGATCGCCGATGGTCTGGATCGCGTTCGGCGCGATGATGTGCAGCTCGTCGTTGAACAGCTTGGCGATGAACTGGATCGACCGCTCGATATTCTTGAGGCGCTTATCCTGCCGCAACTGCTCCAGCGTATCGGTGCGGACGAAGCCGAGATCGACGCCCTTCAGGAAGCGGATGTCGTAGGCGTTCTCGCCCGCGCCCTTGCCGAGGATCGGCAGGATCCGCAGCTTGTCGCCATCGTCCAGCGCGAAGGCGAGGTCGGCGCCGATCCGGAAATAGGTCCCGCCGGGGGTTCCCGTCACCACCGTGACGGTGTTGGCGTTCATACGTTCGCCGAGGGCGGCCTCCGTCATGGAATCGGGATGCGCCGAGGCCGCCTCGGTGGCTCGCGCGGCGGGCCCCGCCACCAGGGCGGCGAGCCCGAAGAGCGCGGCAAAACTGGCAAACCTCGGCATGAATACGTCCCTCGCTGATCTGTCAGCCGTTCGTGATTGGGGGCTCAGCGACCCGTGGCGGCGAGGCGCCGCTCCTCCGTCCGGTCTTGGCGCGCGGCCTTCGCGTACAGGCTCTGGGCCAGATCCTGATCCGATCGCAGGCCGTGGACTTTCCAGGCCCGCAGCATCGCCGGGTCCCAGGTCTGCGCCAGCAGAAAGGTCGCGTCCGGTGCGTCGCGGGCCTGGGCGCGCTCCAGCAGGAGCCGGGCACCGCTGATATCGCCGAGCCGGATCAGGCCCTTGGCGCGCTCGACCAGCGGGTCGGCCGCCGCCGGTGTACGCGTGGGCATCGCGGGCCGTGGAAGGCTTGTCGCCTGAGCCCCGGCGCCGCGTTTTTTGTCGGCGGTGGCGGGGGGCGCCGGTTGATCGCTCGCCGCGACGCTTTCGGGGGGGGCGACAGGCACCGCCTGCACGGGGACATCGGAGGCCATCACGTCAGGGCTGGCACTGGCGGCCAAAGTCCGGGACGGCGGACGCGTCTCGCGGATCTGCGCGGCCGGCGGCGTGACGTTGCCGGGTTCGCCGCCACCGGCCGCTACGTCGCGGTCTAAGCGATCCGGCGTGAAAGTGACGTTGAGGCGGCTCGACGTGACATCGATGTGCCCCCCGGATTCCGGAGTCCAGATCGCCGCGACGGAGAGCGCGAAGCTGCTCTCGCGCGCATCGTTCTGCAGGATCTGGATCCTCGACAGATCCCAGGTGCTGACATCGACATCGTTGTTGTCGCTGGTCGACGAGAACGTGTTTGTGGCGTCGCTGATGGTGACGCCCCGGGGAAGCCCGAGCAGCTTGATCGCCTCAATATAGACGTTCCGCACGCGGACAAGCTTGATGTCCAGAGGTAGGGCGACGCCAATCTTTCCGGAGGCGTCATGGGTTTTGATCAGCAAATCCGATGGTCTGCCTGCCGCCGAATCCGTAACGGTTCGGCCGATGGGCGTATCAGATTCGGAGCGATGACGATGATCCACGCTCTGTGCCGACGCCGGTCGGGACAACGAGACCGTCAGACCGAGCGCTAGCGCAATCGACGTGCGTCCGCCCCATTTCCGGCAAGGCATTTCCATCGGATGCACTCCATGCCAGGCGCTTTACTGCTAAATTTTTTACCGAATATAATATCTCCAATTCTGCGTCAATGAAGGTGGATTATCGGCGGCTACAATCCGCTAGACGATGGCGACGAGCATAGTCGTCTTGGAAGCCTCACTAGGCGGAGAGTTTTGCGTGACGGCCGGGACCGCGACGGGGCCCGTGCCATCGTCGCCGATCTGTGGCAGCACTCCTGCAGGCGTCGCGCCGTGAAGCTGCCTTCGATGAGTGCATTCTGAAGGCGTTCAGGCCCGTGGCGCGTTCCGGCCGCCGTTGCCGTGTCCGTTCCCGGTGCCGAAATTTCCGTTGCCGTTCGTCTGATTGCCGTTGCCGTTGTTCGAGCCGACGTTGCCGTTGCCATTGCCGTTGCCTGCTCCGACCGGCGCGATCAGCGCAGGCGGCCCGTCCGGTGCCAGCCGTGACGGGGCGGTCACGCCGCCGGGCGCGGCCTGGGTCGCGATGGGCCCGAGCAGGCTCAACGCGAGAAGAGCAAGGATGCGATGCACGGCGCTCGGCTCCATCTGGGTCGTCGCCCGACGGGAACAGGTCACCGTCTCGGGCCTCGATGCAGGATCCGCCGCCGAACCGGTATCCACTTCGGCGGCGCGCGCTCTAACGGCGGAAGCAGGACGGTAGCGACATGTTTCCGTTGAGGTTTCCGTTCCCGCCACCGACGTTGCCGTTGCCGTTGCTGCTGCCGCCGTTGAGGTTTCCGTTGCCGGCGCCGACATTGCCGTTGCCGTTGTGGGACCCGGAATTGTAGTTGCCGTTATAGGCGCCGACATTGCCGCTGCCGTTGCTCGCGCCGGTGTTCCCGATGCCGTTGAACGCGCCGGCATTGCCTGTCCCACCGTTGAAAGCGCCGACATTGTTCGAGCCGGAATTGAAGGCGCCCATATTGCCGTTCACGATGGGCGTACCGCTGCCATTGCCGTTGCCGGTGCCATTTCCGGATCCGATGTTCCAGTTGCCGTTGTTGTTGCCGTTCAGGGATCCGAGGTTGCCGTTGCCGTTGCCCACACCGTTCCCGATGGAGAAGATCTGAGCCTGCGCCGGAACCGTGGTCGCGCCGACTAGCCCGAGGAGGGCCACGATGCGGAGTCGAGACTTCATCGCGTTGCTCCTTGTTCCGCGCCGGGGCATCTCCGGCCTGCCTCCGCCGACGGCCGTCCCGGACTGGACGGCGGTCACCTCATGCGTCTCAGGGCATGCGACTTGGCGGTCGCACGCCTGTTCGCGGCCCGCTCAGCGGACCGTCAGGAAGCGGAATCCGTTGTAGTTCCCGTTGGCGTTGCCGTTGGCGTTGCCACCGTTGGCGTTGCCGTTCAGGTTGCCGTTGCCGATGGTGGTTATGCCGTGGTTGAAATTGCCGTTGGCGTTGCCGTTCAGGCTGCCGGAGTTGAGGTTGCCGTTGGCATTACCGTTGCCGCTGGCGCCGAACCAGTTGACGTTGCCGTTCAGGTTGCCGTTGCCCGAGCCGGAATTGCCGTTGCCGTTCAGGTTGCCGTTCAGGTTGCCGATGTTGAAATTGCCGTTGCCGTTGCCGTTCAAGGCGCCGGAATTGGCGTTGCCGTTGGCATTGCCGTTGCCCGAGCCCAGATTGCCGTTCCCATTGCCGTTTCCGTTGCCCAGCGCCTGAGCCGACGCCATCGAAGGCATGCCGGCGAGGGCGAGAGCGGCGACGGCCGAGAGCAGGATTGTCCTCATCGCGCATTCCTCCTGTCCGATGCATGCCCAATTCTATCTGCGGTTCGGGACATGCGGTCCGTTGCTCGGGTTGAGCAACGCGGTCAGGGTGCTGTGTTGAATTGGTCATGAATAGCCGTAAATCCGAGCTAACCTGTGTTGGCTACGCCTTTTGGATAAAAATCTGTTTGATTTCCTGAGATGTGCTCGGAGATTTCTCAGTGAATGCAATAATCGTGCAAGCCATTGGCGAGGCTGGATTATAGCGGCACATCACTGTCGGAATTCGATGGAGAAAATGCTGATGATGGAGGCGAAGATTAGGGTTTAAGTTGTAATGCCAGTGCGGTATATTGCTTAGAAATCGGATTCATTCTCCGATGCCGATGTAATCCGCGGAGATGGTAGGGACGCGGCGGTGCAGCGCTTGGAACGCACGCGATCGGGTCGGAGGACGGAAGCCCAACACGGGCTCTCGGCGCGCGAGCTTCGCGAGACCCTCGACGAGGTCGGCATCTGCACGTGGTCGCTCGATCCCGCGAATGGTCGGGTCGCCATCTCCGAGAATTGCCACGCCATCCTGGGCGTGTCGGCGCGGCGCCTGACCGATCACGACGCCTTCCAGGCCGTCGTGCATCCCGAAGATCGTGCCGGACGGGCGGCGGCGGTCCGTGGCGCGCTGGAGCACGGTGGTCGCTACAACATCGAGTATCGCGTCTGCCAAGCCGACGGCGCGATACGCTGGGTGCGCTCCCACGGGCGGGCCGAACTCGGTCGCGGCACGCGTCCGACCCGCTTCCGCGGCATCGTCTACTGTATCGACGCGCATCGCCGGGCCGAGGCGCGCCTGCAGCGCCTCCAGGCCGATCTGATCCACGTCTCGCGCCTCTCCGCCATGGGCGAGATGGCTTCGGCGCTGGCCCACGAGCTCAACCAGCCACTCGGAGCCATCAGCAACTACACGACCGCCTGCGACCATTTCCTCTCGGAGCCCGGAAACGAGCAGATCGAGGCGGCCCGCAGCGCGCTCGCCGCCGCGGCGCGGCAAGCGCAGCGGGCGGGGGGCATCATCCGACGCCTGAGGGATTTCGTCACCCGGGGCGAGACGGACAGGCGCTCGGAGAGCGTCGCGGGGCTCCTCGAAGATGCCTGCGATCTGGCCCTCGTCGGATCCCGGGCACAGGGCGTCGAGACGCGGATCGACCCGGGTCCACCCGGGATCCGCGTCCTCGCCGACCGCGTGCAGATCCAGCAGGTTCTGGTCAACCTGATCCGGAACGCCTGCGAGGCGATGCGGGACAGCGCATGCCGGAACCTGGCGATCGTCGCGGCCGCGCAAGACGATGGCTCGGTCTGCATCAGCGTCTCGGATACCGGGCCGGGCGTCGCGGAGGCGGTTGCCGAGAGCCTCTTCCTGCCCTTCGTCACGACCAAGTCGACCGGCATGGGCGTCGGATTATCGGTGAGCCGGTCGATCGTGCAGGCACATGGCGGCACGTTCAGGGTGGACAGTCCCGCCACGGGGGGCGCCACCTTCCACTTCACCCTGCCCGCGGCTGAGGATTGATATGAAGACGGCCTCCATTTCGACGATCCACGTCGTGGACGACGACGAGGCGATGCGCCATTCGCTGGCACTCCTCCTCGGGGTTTTCGGTCATCGCGTCGTCGAGCATGCCGGGGCGGCGACGCTGCTTGAAGAGTCCAGCCGCCTGAACGGCTGCATCGTGGCCGATCTGCGCATGCCGCATATCGACGGCCTGGAGATGCTGGGCCGCCTTCGAGCCGCAGGCTCGATGATGCCCGTCGTGATCATGACCGGACACGCGGACGTCCCGACCGCGGTGCGGGCCATGAAGCTCGGAGCCTGCGATGTTCTGGAAAAGCCGTTCGAGGCCCCCCTCCTGCTCGACGCGGTCCGGGCGGCCCTCGTCGGGGACGACGGCGCCCAACCGACCAGCGACGACGCGGACTTCGCAGAGCAGGTCAGCCGCTTGACCGGGCGCGAGCGCGACGTGCTTCACCACGTCCTGCTCGGGCGCACCAACAAGGAGATCGGGCAGGTACTCGATATCAGTTATCGCACTGTAGAAATTCACCGCGCCAAGGTCATGACCAAAACCGGTTGCGGATGTGTCCAGACTTTGGTACGAAGAGCCGCGCGAATGTCGATGATATAAGTATTTTTTGTTATTTTTTAGGTCAAAATTCGAAGCATTATTTAGAAACTTCGCGGATTATAACTACTATTTATAATTTAAAATTTTCAAATATGCACGGTCTGACTGTTAATTCAATCAATTTAATCAATAATCGAACAAACAAAAATATAAGTACAAATACTTACGGGTTCAGTTTGAGTTCCCAAGCGTAACAATTTCTGCAACCAAGTGGCAAAGGCCCGGGTGAAAACCCGCGGTCGCAGCCGCTAGATCCGGGCTTCACCGGGCATGCGAAGCGGACAGGCGGGAGGTCTCGCACATGGCGCGCCGGTTGCCCAACAATCTGATGACGCTCGGCATCGCCGCGGTCTCCGCCTTTGCCCTGCTCACCTACGCGAATCCCGATGTTGGCCTGTTCAGGTCCACACAGCGCGGATCGCCGGCGGCCGCTGCCGCAAACGAGCCTGTCGCCCCCGTGCCGGAGGCGGGCCGCTTCATCACGGCGCCGATCCAGCGCGGCGCCCTGGAGCAGCTCATCACCGCCACGGGGACCGTGCAGCCGGTCGACACCGTCGAGGTGGGCTCGCAGCTGCCGGGGCAGATCGCCCGGCTGTACGTGGATTTCAACGACCGGGTCCGCCTCGGCGATCCGCTCGCGGAGCTCGACCAGCGCAGCTTCATTGCCAAAGTCGAGGAGAACCGCGCGGCCCTCGACATGGCGGTGGCGAACGTGAAGGTCCAGCAGGCGCGTCTCGACCGGGCGCGTATCGATCTCGACAATGCCCGCGGCAACAAGGCCGTCCTCCAGGCCAAGGTCGAGAGTGCCCAGGCGGTGCAACTCGCGGCCGAGCGCAATCTCGACCGGAAGATCGCCCTGCGCTCCCGCGAAGTCGCCTCACCCGCCGCCCTGGAAGAGGCGCAGACCGATCTCGCCTCCCGGAAGGCGCAGGCACGCGAGGCGAGTTCGGTGCTCGACCTCAACGGCTTCGCGGTGGAGGCCGCCGTGGCCGAGGTGCGGCGCCTCGAAGCGGAATTCACGCAGGCCAACGCGGCGGTGCCCCAACGCCAGGCGAGCCTCAGGGGCGCCGAGATCGACCTCGACCGAACGGTGATCCGATCCCCCACGGACGGCGTGGTGGTCGGCCGCTTCGTCAACCAGGGGCAGACGCTGGCCGCCGGCCTGGATGTCCGAACCGCGTTCAACATCGCCAAGAACCTCGCCGAGATGGAGGTCCATGCCCGCGTGGACGAGACCGATATCGGCCGGGTCGCCGCCGGGCAGCGCGCGACCTTCGGGGTGGACGCCTATCCGGGCCGGCGGTTCGAGGCCGTGGTCCGGCAGGTCCGCAAGGCGCCGCTCGTGACGCAGAACGTCGTCACCTACACGGTCGTCCTCAAGACCGACAATCGCGACGGCCTGCTCCTGCCCGGGATGACCGCCCTGGTGAAGCTGACGATCCACAAGGACGAGGACGTCCTGAAGGTGCCGCTAGCGGCCCTGCGATTCCGGCCCGAAGGCAGCATGCCCCGGGATCCGGCCGCCCCCGCGGTCTGGGTGCGGGGCGCGGACGGAGGCCTCGAAGCCGTCCGGGTCGAGACAGGAGCAACCAGCGCCGACCTGGTCGCGCTGCGGTCGGCCGGCCGCCTCGCCGAGGGCAGCGAGGTCGTGGTCGGGCAGGCGGAGATGCCGGCGGGTCGCCGCCTGTTCGGCGTGCGGCTGGGGTTCTGAGATGTCGCTCCTCGCCCTCGAAGCCGTGCACCGGACGTTCCAGGTCGGGACCGTGCCGGTGCCGGTGATCCGCGACATCACCCTCGGCGTCGAGGCCGGCGAGTGCGTCGCCATCATGGGGCCGTCCGGATCGGGCAAGAGCACACTGATGAACATGGTCGGGCTCCTCGACCGACCCACCTCGGGGTCGATCCGCCTCGACGGCAAGGACACGGCCCGCCTGTCCGACAACGCCCGGGCCCGGATGCGCCGGGACTGGATCGGCTTCGTGTTCCAATCCTACAACCTGCTCGCGCGCAGCACCGCGGTGGAGAACGTCGAGCTGCCGCTGATCTATGCCGGCATGGAGCCGCGCCTGCGCCGCCTGCGCGCCCGGGCCGCCCTGGAAGCGGTGGGCATGTCGGCCCGGGAGACGCATTTCCCCTCTCAGCTCTCGGGGGGCGAGCAGCAGCGGGTGGCGATCGCCCGAGCCCTCGTCGGCGAGCCGGCGGTCCTGCTCGCCGACGAGCCGACCGGGGCGCTGGACAGCCGGACCGGTGCAGAGATCCTCGACCTGTTCCGCCAGCTCAATCGCGCCGGGCAGACCGTCGTGATGATCACCCACGACGCCAATGTGGCAGCCCATTGCGCGCGCACGGTCCACCTGCGGGACGGCCGGGTGGTCGGCGACGTGCGCCAGCCCGGCCGGGCGGTTGCCGCATGAGCCTGTCCCAGACCCTCCTCGTCGCACTGCGGTCCCTGCGCCTGAACCCGATGCGCAGCTTCCTCACCATGCTCGGCATCGTCATCGGCGTCGCCTCGGTGGTGACGGTGCTGGCCATCGGCAGCGGAGCGCAGGGACGGGTCGCCGAGCAGATCCGGGCCGTCGGCGCGAACGTCCTGATGATTAACCCCGGGACGGCCAAGAAGGATGGCGTCCGGTTGAAGGCCGGCACCCGCCTGACGCTCACAGAGGGCGACGTTGACGCGATCCTGGCGCAGGTGCCGCAGATCCGGGTCGCGGCCGGATCCTTGTCCGGAAGCGCGCAGATCGTGCGCGAGAGCCGGAACTGGAACACCACCGTCAACGGCACCACGAACGGGCACTTCCTCGTGCGCGACTGGACGCTGAAGGGCGGCCGCACCTTCAACGGGACCGAGCAGAACACCGCCGCCAAAGTGGCGATCCTCGGTACTGTCGTGGCCAAAGAGCTGTTCGGACGCGACAATCCGGTCGGGGCAGAGGTGCGCATCATGAGCGTGCCCTTCGAGGTGATCGGCGTGCTCGACGCCAAGGGACCGGACCAGGACGACGTGGTGTTCGTTCCTCTGGAGACGGCCAAGCTGCGCTTTCTCGGCAGCGCCAGCGGCGTGAACCGCGACGCCGTCGCCTACATTGTGGCCAAGGCCGTGTCGGACGAGGCGATGACCCGGGCGCGCACGGAGATCGAGGAGCTTTTGCGCCAGCGCCACCGCATCCTCGAAGGGCAGGAAGACGACTTCAAGGTCTCCGACCCGGCGGCCGCGATGGATGCCCAGCGCGGTGCCACGCGCACCATCGCGCTGCTGCTCACCTCCGTGGCGGGCGTGTCTCTGCTGGTCGGCGGGATCAGCATCATGAACATCATGACGGTCACGGTGACCGAGCGCACCCGGGAGATCGGGATCCGGCGCGCAGTCGGCGCACGCAGGACCGACATCCGGCTCCAGTTCCTCGCGGAGGCCCTGGTGCTCTGTCTGCTGGGCGGTCTGGCCGGCGTCGTCGTCGGGAGCGCGATCTCGCTGACGGTGGCCCGGTCGGCGGGCTGGGCGACGATCATCGACGCGCAGGCGATCATCCTGTCGGTGGGCTTCTCGGCGCTGGTCGGCCTGTTCTTCGGATACTACCCGGCTCACAAAGCCTCTCGGCTCGATCCGGTCGATGCTCTCAAGATGGAATGACTGTTTCGAGGACTCAGCGGATATGATCTAGGACTTCTCGCGACCTCATTGGGTGTTGCCGGCAGCGATAGCGCTACAAGGTGGTTTCGGCGGCTTGCACGAGTGAGTTCGGCGCTTCGCGGCAGTCTGGAGCCATCTATGAAATTGACCGTCCTATAAACGGGCGTTGGATCTTGCTCAGATCATCACTGGACATGGGGGCAGCCCGGAGAGCTGGGTGCAGAGGCGGCCACGCAAGGGATTGCACTCCAGGATCTGAAGGCTCCCGGTCGATCACCAGCCTGCCCCAACGTTGACTTAGCCGTGCCTCCCGGCCGACATGGACCGTTCCGGCCGGGCCCGCCTCGGCGAGTCGAGAGCCGGCAATTCAGGAGACCACTGCCGCGAGATAGACCCTGAAAAGCCAACAGCCCCTTCCCGGCAAGGAAGAGGCTGCTGAAAAACCGAGGGCCTGTGGGGCCGGAGTGAATACCCCCCACAAGCCATGAGACCCCCCGGGGTGTCAAGACGGAACCTGTTTCCGTCAACGGGAAGGCTTTGCCTGGACCCTAGCCGCGGCCCGTGAGGGACCGGGACCGATGTTTCACGCCACCATGCGGTCGGCGATCGAGGCCGCGCGCACGCTCGCGCAGCTCGACGACCTGTCGCGCAAGATCTGGCAGGCCCATGCCGCCGAGACCGTCACCGACGCCGAAGCCCAGGGCTTGGCCGAGTCGCTACACACCCGCAGGAATGCGATCCGCGAGGCCGTGACGCCCGTTGGCATTCCACTCGGCCGTGTGACGCTGTTTCCAGCCAAGCGCCTTCAGCGGGCTCCTGAGCGATCTGTGGCCATTGAGCGACGACGACGGCTGGCCTTTTCGGGCCCGATGCCACCCGCACTCGGATCCCGGTTTACCACCGGGCAGCTCGCGGTTCTGCGGATCGTTGGTGACGAGGTCGCCCGCAACGGCGCATGCGGGCTGTGCATCGACGCCATCGCCGCCAGGGCGGGCGTGTGCCGGCGGCTGGCCCAGGCCGCGATCCGTCTTGCCGAGGGCGACGGCCTGCTGACCATCCAGGAGCGCCGCCATCAGGGCCGGAAGTCGGATCCGAACGTGATCCGCATCATCAGCCGCGAGTGGCTGGCCTGGCTCCGGCGGGGAGGGCGATCGGCGGCCCCGGCGCTCTGGGGCAGCATAGGGTGCAAACCGATGCACCCCACGGATAGGGGAGATCCACAAAGGCAGGTTGTGGATACGGCACCGTCGAAGGGCTGCCGACAAGCGGCTGGCGACCTCGACCGATCAGGCCGGACGAGAATTCTCGCGGGTGGTGAGACGGGCCGAGCTATGCGGTGACGGTCTGCGGTCGGACGGTATGACGAACGCGGTTGTGTCGACCATCGCTCACGATAGCGTTCGACTCACTTAGGGGGAGTTTGCTCGATGGAGCTCTTGCGCCCTTGGCATCGTTGCGGTGTTGGCGTCCGATGACAGGGTTCGAACTGATCCGTGCATTCGCCCACGATGCTACTGTCGGGGTCGTCGTGACCGATCCCATGATCGAGTTGCCCGGCCCCACGATACTCTATGCCAATGCCGCCTTCGGCCGCCTCGCGGGCCGCGAGCTCGACGCGATCGTCGGACAAAGCCCCCGGTTCATGCAGGGCAGGGAGACCCGCCGGGAGACGCTCGACGCCTTCCACCGCGCCCTAGCGGCTGGCGAACGCTTCCACAGCTATCTGACTAACTATCGCGCGGACGGCACAAAGTACCGAGCTGAGATCGATTGCCGGCCATTGCGCGCCGCCGACGGACGCATCGAGAACTTCGTCTCGTTCGAGCGCGAAGTGCTGCGCCGTAAAGGCCGTCCAGCCGTTAACGCCGCTGGTCGCTATGAACCCAGCGACGAAAGTAAGAATGTATTAAGTGGGGCGTTACACGCTCTTGGTGTATTTATGCACTCATAAGTTGCAGTTCTATGTTATGATTTGGTTCGATACTGTACAAGTGAAACAATCAAATGACGTATTTAGTGCTATGTTGGCTCAATTGAATATTTTAAGACATAATTAAGGAATGTCTTGCAATATTACGCTAGGGTTCATGGCGTGAATTGGGTTAGAGGCAGTTAAATGCCGCTGCCGCCTGTTTTTCTCACTTCCGCTGTCGAACAGCTTCTGATGATTACTCGGAGTCGATGACCATGTTCGGTGGAACGCGGACGCATGCCGATTTCGCGGCCAAACTCGATGCCTTGGACCGCTCACAGGCGATCATTGAGTTTCAGCCCGACGGCACCATCCTCACCGCCAACGCCAACTTCCTGACGGCGATGGGATATACCCTGTCCGAGGTGCAGGGGCAGCACCACGCGATATTCGTCGAGAGGGCGCAACGTGACAGCGCCGAGTACCGCGCGTTCTGGGACGCCCTGCGGCGGGGTACCTTCCAATCCGCTGAGTTCAAGCGCATCGCCAAGGGTGGCCGACCCGTCTGGATCCAGGCGAGCTACAACCCCGTGCTCGACCGAACCGGACGCGTCGTGAAAGTGGTCAAGTTCGCCGCCGACATCACCGTGCGGAAAATGCAGGCCCTCGATCTCGACGGCCAGATCGCTGCCCTGCATCGCTCGCAGGCGGTGATCGCCTTCGATCCCGCCGGCACGATCCTCGATGCCAACAGCAACTTCCTCGATGCGACGGGCTACCGCCTCGACGAGATCCGGGGGAGGCATCACAGCCTGTTCGTGGACGCCGCCGAGCAGGCGGGCGAGGCCTATCGCGGGTTCTGGACCAAGCTCGGGCGCGGCGAGTTCGCCGCGGGTGAATTCAAGCGCGTGGCCAAGGGCGGGCGCGCGGTTTGGATCCAGGGGACCTACAATCCGATCACCGACGCGGACGGGACGGTGTTGAAAGTCGTGAAGTTCGCCACCGATGTCACCGCCCAGGTGCACGAGCGACAGCGCCGTGCCAATGCTCAGCACATGATCGGCGCGGACCTCGACGCGATCGGCAGTGCGGTCGAGGACGTCACTCGGCAGACGGCGGAGGCTGCCAGCACCGTCGGACAGGTCTCGAACGACATCCAGTGCGTGGCCTCGGGGGCGGAAGAGCTGTCGGCCTCGGTTGGCGAGATCAGCCAGCAGGTCAGCCACGCCGCGCGTATGGCCGGTGAGGCGGTCGAACAGGCCCGGCATACGGGGAGTATCGTGGCGGGGCTGAGCGGACAGGCGGCGCAGATCGGCGACGTGGTCGCGCTGATCCAGGGCATCGCCTCACAAACCAACCTGCTCGCCTTGAACGCTACCATCGAGGCGGCACGCGCGGGCGCAGCGGGCAAGGGCTTCGCGGTGGTCGCCACCGAGGTGAAGGCGCTGGCCGAGCAGACCGCGAAGGCGACGGATCAGATACGCGGGCAGATTGCGGCGACCCAGACGGCGACCCGGGAGGCGGTCGATGCGATCGGCTCGATCCAGGTCACGATCCGGGGTCTGGACGAGGTTTCATCCGCGATCGCGGCTGCGGTCGAAGAGCAGTCTGCGGTGACGCGGGAGATGTCGGGCAGCATGCACACGGCCGCGCACGGCGTGACCACGATCGCCGGCGGTATGGAGGCGATCGCCCGAGCCAGCGAGCAGGTCGATGCAGCGACGCGCCAGGTGCGGGAAGCCGCGCGAGCGGTCGCCTGACGATGGCCCAAAGCCCTGATTTGGCCGCCGCCGCCCTTGGGCAAGACTGGGCGCAGCTATCGGAGATGGGCGCCGCCGTGCGCCGTAGCCTCGACGATGCGCTCGCGGATCTCGTGCGTGCTGCGATCGAGGATCCAAGGGCATCCTACGCGGTGAGTTGCGCCCGCATCGATCGGGCGTTCGATGACCGGATGGCCCCGTACCAGCACTTGGCTTGGGCCATGAATCAGGCTGAGGCGCTGCAGCGTGTGCTTAAGGATCGCCTGTGCCAGGGGTCATATCGAACCGACGGGAATGACCCCAAGGTGGCCGGATCATGACCGGAGCGATCATCCCGCTGCGGCTGAAGCGCGACCAGACATCCGCGCTCGCCGGTTTCGACGTGCTGGCGGCGGAGCTGCTGGTCGAGGGGAAGGCCCCGAACCTATCGGCCGCGCGGCTCGATGCCATTCTGGGTAAGTTACGCGAACAGCGGACCCAGCTCGCCGTGATCCTGGCTCATCTGGAGGAACGTGTACCGAGTTGCGATGCGTGGATCGAGGCCATAGACGCAGATCTGCGCGACTTCGCACGTGAGGGGCTGACTCAGATCGCCCGGTACATTCAGCAAGCCATGAGCTGCAGAATGAAGGTTGAGCCGGCCTGCATCACAGAGTCAGGGCCATTGCCGTTCGCCGTGGGTCATCAGGATCGCTGATGTCCAAATTTGTACCGATCCTCCGATAAGGGGTGATGGATAGGCGATGGGCGAACTTCTGCTGATCACCGACGACACCCATCGCGGCAGACGCCTGTCGCGGGATCTCGGCACGCGTCGACCATGCCACGTCCACGATTTGTACGATGACGCACTGCCAACCATAGGTCCCACCCTGATCGTCAGTGATGTCGAGGCGCTCACCTCCGAGGCCATCGTTCGCTTGCGCCGCACCCTGGCGCAGGTCCGTGGCGAGGATGTCCCATACCTGTTCCTCGTGCACGGGAACGCCGCCCGTTCAGAAGCTCAGGCTCGGGTCTTAGGCGCGACCGCCACGGCAGGGGTGCAGCAGATGCTTGCCGCCGTGGAGCGCCTGCAGGGGGCATCGATCCCCATACTGGCTCGAACGAGATCTGCCGAGGCCCGACAGTTCTTCCAGCTCGCCCTGTTCTCCGGTCAACCGATCACGCCTGCCGTGGCCGATGCCGGTACCGAACTGGTCGTGCGCGCTGTGAGCGACACCGGCATCTATGACTGGGTCCGCGCGGTTCAGCAGTTCGACGATGCGACCCACCAGCACTGCCTGCTTGTCGCTGCCCTCGCCGCGGCGTTCTCAGGGGCGCTCGGTCTACGTCCGACCGACCGCCACCGCCTAACGCAAGCGGCCCTGCTCCACGATGTCGGCAAGATCCATGTCCCCATCGAGATCCTGAACAAGCCGGGCCAACTCACCCATTCGGAGATGGCGATCATGCGCACGCATGCGGAACGTGGTCATACCATGCTCGTGGGTGCTGGGTTTGATGACGGCCTGCTAGGTAGGGGACTCATTCAGGTCCATGCGATCACACAGGAAACGAGTGCGACGGCGGCCAGATAGTTGCAGGCCAAGCGGTCGTAGCGGGTCGCGACGCGCCGCCAGTTTTTGAGATGGCCGAATAGGCGCTCAATCCTGTTGCGCCGGCGGTAGGCGATCCGGCTGTGCTTATAGGGTACCGTTCGGGTGGCTGTGG
>NZ_FOTK01000038.1:17720-59425 GCF_900114535.1 Methylobacterium pseudosasicola
TGGGCGGTCTGGCCGGCGTCGTCGTCGGGAGCGCGATCTCGCTGACGGTGGCCCGGTCGGCGGGCTGGGCGACGATCATCGACGCGCAGGCGATCGTCCTGTCGGTGGGCTTCTCGGCGCTGGTCGGCCTGTTCTTCGGATACTACCCGGCCCACCGAGCCTCTCGGCTCGATCCGGTCGACGCTCTCAAGATGGAATGATGGACCCGTCGGACGTGTTCCGGCGCAGAAGGAGGTAATGATGATCCAACCGTCCGCGCGAACCGCTCTCGCCGACACCCGCATCGCCTTGACCGCACGCGAGCGGGAGATCATCCGGCATATAGCGCTCGGCGCGCAGAATGACGGCATCGCTTACGAGATGGGGATATCGGCCAATACCGTCAAAACCCATATCGGCAACATCATGCGCAAGTTCGGGCTGCACAACAGGACCCAGATCGCGATGCTGCTCACGCCCCATGTGACGCCCGCCGCACCCGTCCGGCACGGACGCGTCCCGTCCGCTCGCCTCACGCCGTAGCGGACGGTGCCGGTCAGCGCGGAGGCTCTGCCTGGGCGCGCCGACGCCGCTTCACCGGGGCGCGGCGGACAACGGGGGGCTCGAGATCGGATTGGGTCTCCGCGCCGAGGTCGGCGACGGCGGGATAGTCCTCGGAGGGCGCAAAGCCGACGGAACGCTGCGTCTCCGCGCCGGAGCCGGCGAGGCAGCGCACGCCCTCGACGGCCAGCGCCAGGGCGACGTCGGGATCGTTGCACAGGATCTGCGTGGCCGCGACCCTGTGGCCGAGGCTGTACAGGGTCCGGGCATAGAGGCGCAGGTTGCACCCCTTGTCGGTCAATGTGCCGCCGAGCGTGACGCCGATCCCGGGACCGGCCCCGCCGACGCTCGCGCTGCCGAGGCAACTCTCGATCCCGGCGGCCGCGAGACCCGGCGCCCAAACGCTCGGCGTGTTCCGGCCGCTGCCGCCGCCGATGCTCACCGAACTCGACGAGCCCGCCGCCGCAGCGGCGGCCAGCGCGTTGTTGCTGCCGTTGCCGTTGCCATTCCCGTTGCCGGCTCCGGAGTTGCCGTTGCCGTTGCCGGCGCCCACTTGGGCCTGCGCGGCCGTCGCCATCACGAGAGCGAGCCAGAGGAAGAGCAGACGACTCACGAGCAACCCTCACCTCGGCGAAGAGCAGCAGAGGCCACACGGCATGAGCGCCATGGTTCAAAGTCAGCCGCGACTCGTCAATGGCTGTTGCCGTCTGGAAGAGTACTCATGGCCTGAATACTTGCTCCTACCTGGCGAATTTTGAGGCGTGCGGCAAAAATGGCGATGCTCGTTCGGACGACCCGGCACCCGGTCCTTAAGCTTTAAGTACGATCCCATAGAGGTATCACTCCGCCCCCGACCGGCCCGGTATTCTGGACCGCATTGAATCCGGACGGGCCGATTGTTGACCGTAAGCGGTATGCACCGGGCCGATCGCGGAAGCATCGAGAGGGCCTTTGCCGGGGATGTGCTGCGTTCGGCGGTTCCGGAATACCGAAACATGCCGGCCTCTGTGTTCGAAAGTCTTAAAATGGCTGTCGGGCGACCGCGTTGCGGCGACGCCGGGCGGCCGGAGCCGGCGACGTTCGAGCAGGGGGCGGCATTTACCGGCCGGCCTGGTCGATCTCCGCTCGGGCATCAGCGAGCGCCTGTTGAAATCCGCCGTCGCTCAACAGCGCCTCGGCGATGATCGCGGCGGCGATCTTTCCGGCTTCGAGGTCGGACGGGAAATGCGTGCCGGCCTCGAAGCGATTCCGGCCGTACTGGTCCGCACGGGCGAACAGGGCCTCTCGCTTCTCCGGCGCCAGGATCCCAAGCACGGTCGCCGCGAGATACCCGAAGGTCGCGTGGCCGCTCGGATACGATGTGCTGCCGGACCGGTGGCCGAAGGTGCGCAGATCGGGATCGATTGTGTAGGGTCGCTTGCGGCCGATCGCCGACTTGGCCGCCAGCACCGCCAATTCGCCGTCCTGGAAGACGTGCTCGATCAGAGCCGCGAGCTTCGGCATGCGGGCGGCCGTGAAGGCCGGCCCGAGCACGTCGGCGAACCGGTCGAGGGTGCAGGGCAGGTCGGCGGTGATGCGACGCTCATCCTCCGGGGTTCGCGTGGCAACCGCCGCACGCACAGCGGCGAGATCCGCAATCTCCGTCTCGGAGCCCGCGGCCGGGGGCGGCGGCAGGACGCGCTGGAGCGCCAGGGCTTCCGGGTCGATCCAGGTGGCGTGCAGCTCGGCCGCTGCGACGGGCGTGAGGGGAAGGGTGGCCCAGACGAGGGCCAGGAGCGCGCGGGACAGAGGATGCATGGCGCGGGCTCCTCAGACGTTTCGGGCTTGTGCGGGCTCAGGGCCGTCCCGCTCGGTGGCGGTCTCGGGCAGGGCGAGCCAGAGCAGCGCCAAAGCGAGGAGCGCGACGCCCCCGCAGACGAGATAGGCAGCCTGGAACCCCGCGTGCTGAACGAGGCTGCCCGCCACCACGAAGGAGAGCGCGGCGCCCGCGCCCTGGAGGGTGCCGACGAGCCCCTGCGCGAGGTTGTAGCGACCGGTGCCGCGCATCACGTCGGCGAGGACCAGCGACTTCGACGCGCTCAGGAGCCCCGCGCCCACGCCGTCGAGGAGCTGCACCGCGATCAGCCAGATCGGATCGCGCCAGAGCGTGTAGAGCAGCGCCCGAAGCGGCAGCGCCACGAAGGCGGCGAGCAAGAGCGGCTTGTGCCCCCAGCAATCGGCCCGGCGGCCGACCAGGATCGCCATCGGCACCATCACCATCTGCGCGCCGACGATGCAAACCGAGACGATGACCGACGACCAGTCCGGCCGGTCTCGTCCGACTTCCTGGGCGACGAGGGTCAGCAAGGGGGCGTTGGCGAAGTGGAACAGGCCGACGCAGACGGCGAAGACGATGAGCGGCCGGTTATCGAGAAGCGTTCGGAGACCCGCGGGTCCGGTGCCGGTATCGCCCTCCGCCTCGCCGCGGGCCCGCCGGGCGTCGATCGCCCGGCGCGGGATCGCGAACAGGGCGGCGGCGGCCACGATGCAGAGGGCCGGTACCAGCAGGAACACCGCCCGGTCCGGGAGCAGCCAGCCGATCCCGCCGATCAGCAGCGCGATGACGACGTTGCCGGTGCGTTCCAGGGCGGCGTTGCGCCCGAGCCGCCGGGTGAGCTGACGGCGCGGGACCAGGCCGAGGGTGAGCGCGGCCACGGCGGGGCTCAGGATGGCCCCCGCCACCGCCAGGACGGTGGAGGCGATCAGGACCGGCCAGAAATGGGGCGCCCCGGCGATCACCGCGGTCGCCAACGCCAGGGCGATGAGCGCGGCGAGCAGCACGAGCCGCTTGTCGCGCACCGCGTCGATCGCGGCCCCGAGCGGCGCCTGGAACAGGATTCCGACGAGGCCCGCCACGGTCCCGACCAGCCCGACCGCGCCGTCGCTCCAGTCGCGCTTCACGTAGAGATAGACGTTGAGATACGGCTTGATCGCGCCGTTCACGTCGACGAGCGCGAGGTTCAGCGCGTCGAGCGCGACCGGTCGAAAACCCGTCCGGTGGGACCGCAGGGTCGGGCGGGTGTCGTCCTGATCCATGGTCCTGCTTCTTGGCCGGGGCGGTGCGGCGCGACCGTGATCGCCTCGCGTTCACGCAGTCACCCGGCGCGGCGTTACCTAGCTGCCGGGCCGGCGAAGGCAACGCGTGGGGGCCCGCCGGGCGGCGGTCTCGGCGTGAGGCTTTGAAGACTGACGCGAAGAGGGCGTTCGCGGTTGGGTCTGAGACCCGGGCCATCGTTTCCGGACGGCAGCAAAAAGCCTTTCGGTTGCAGACGGCTCCGGGTAGCACGGTGGCAGCGGTCAGCCTCGGCATGCGTACATCCGGGCTCGCGGCGACGCCGCCCGCCGGAACGATCCCTCGCCGCCCGCGCGCGGCCATCGCCGACGGAGACGCGCCCATGAGCGATACCCAGGACCGGACCGCGCTGGTGACGGGGGCGGCCCGCGGCATCGGGCTCGCCGCCGCGACCCGGTTCCTCGCGGAGGGGTGGCGCGTCGCCCTGCTCGACATCGATGGCCCGGGCGTGGAGGCGGCGGCCGCCCGCCTCGGCCGGCCGGAGGCGGTGTTGGCCGTGACCGCGGACGTCTCCGATCCGGTGGCGGTCGAGGAAGCGATGCGGCGGGTCGCTGACCGGTTCGGGCGCCTCGACGCGCTGGTCAACAACGCCGGCATCGCGATCTTCAAGCCGCTGATGGAAACCACCTTCGCGGATTGGTCGCGGGTGCTGGCGGTGAACCTGTCGGGGCCGTTCCTGTGCACGCAGGCGGCCGTCCCGCTGCTCGCCGCGCGGGGCGGTGCGATCGTGAACGTCACCTCGATCTCGGGCCTGCGCGCCTCGACGCTGCGGACCGCCTACGGCACGAGCAAGGCGGCGCTGGCGCAGCTCACCAAGCAGCAGGCCGTCGAACTGGCGCAGTTCGGGATCCGGGTGAACGCGGTCGCGCCCGGACCGGTGGATACGGCGATGGCCAAGGCGGTCCACAGCCCCGAGATCCGCGCGGATTACCACGACGCCGTGCCCCTTGGGCGCTACGGCCTGGAGACGGAGCTCGCGGAGGCGATCGTGTTCCTCTGCTCCAAGCGCGCCTCCTTCGTCACCGGCCAGCAGCTCGCCGTCGACGGGGGCTTCGAGGCGACGGGCATCGGCCTGAAAACCCTGCGCGGAGAGCGGCAGGACTGAGCGCCGGTCCGGCCGGAACAGACGGTTTCCGGACGATCGCCTCGCGGCCGTCCCGCCTGTGCCGGCGAGGCGATCCGAGGGTGCCGACCCTTGCCGCTGTCGCACCGCCTTCGGTCATTCGCTCCTCTCGTGAGGACGCCTTCATGGCAGCCCCGAGCCCCCGTTTGTCGCCGCGCATCGTTTCTGGATACAATCTACCCTCGTTTCGAGGTGTCCATGTCTGCTCCGGCTTCTCCGCCGTCCGCCACCGATCGCCTGCGCCACAAGACGGTCTCCGCGGCCGTCACCGAATCGCTCCGGCAGCGCATCCTGAACGGCGAGTTCGCGCCCGGTATCCAGTTGCGCCAGGACGCGCTGGCGGAGGAATTCGGCATCAGCCGCATCCCGGTCCGAGAGGCGCTGCTGCAACTGGAGGCCCAGGGGCTGGTCAAGATCGTGCCGCATCGCGGAGCCATGGTCACCGGTCTCTCCGTCGAGGAAGTCGAGGACATTTTTCGCCTGCGCGAACAGCTCGAACCGCCGCTGCTCGCGCTGTCCGCCCGCCGCTTCTCCGAGGCCGATTACCGGAGGCTGCGCAGCCTGACCGACGAGTATGGCGCGGCGTTGGAGGCCGGTCAGGTCGACCGCTGGGGCGAGCTGAACCGGAGCTTCCACCTCGATCTCCTGCGCTACGCCGATCGTCCCCGCTCCCTCAGCATCGTCTCCGGCCTGCTCCAGGATTGCGACCGCCCGACCCGGCTGCAGCTCTCGGCCTCTGGGGATACCGCGCGCGCCGACCACGAGCACACGCAGATCGTGGCGCTCTGCGAGGCCGGCCGGATCAACGAGGCAGCCGACCTCCTGCAAGCCCATATCGCGCACGCCGCCGTGTCGCTTGTGGCGATCTATCGGCACGCCCATGCCGGCTGAGCCCGCCCCGTGAAGAACCCGACACCAGGGGCCTTGACGCGCCTGCAGATTTTATACAATCTACAAAAAGAGACCGGTGAGGGCGCCGTGGCAGAGCACGCATTGGTGACAGAGGGGCTGACCAAGGCGTTCGGAGGCTTCACGGCCGTGCGCGGGGTCGACTTCGCGGTCCGGCGCCATGCAATTCACGCGCTCATCGGCCCCAACGGCGCGGGCAAGACCACCTTCTTCAACCTGCTCACGAAGGTCCACACGCCGACCGGCGGGCGCATCCTCTTCGAGGGCACCGACATCACCCACGAGAGCTCGGCGGCGATCGCCCGGCGGGGGATCGTGCGCTCGTTCCAGATCTCGGCGACCTTCCCGCATATGAGCGTGCGCGACAACGTCCGCGTCGCGCTGCAGCGGCGGCTCGGAACCCAGTACGCGTTCTGGCGCTCGATCCGATCGCTGGCGGTGCTGGACGATGAGGCCATGGCGCTCCTGTCCGATGTGGGGTTGGCCGACTACGCCGAGGCGAATGCCGCCGACCTGTCCTACGGGCGCAAGCGCACCCTGGAGATCGCCACGACGCTGGCGCTGGATCCACCCCTGCTGCTCCTCGACGAGCCGACCCAAGGCATGGCCATCGACGATGTCGACCGGATCAAGCGCCTGATCCGGCGGATCGCCGTGGGCCGCACCATTCTGATGGTCGAGCACAACATGTCGGTGGTGGCCGACCTCTGCGATACGATCACCGTGCTCCAGCGCGGGGAGATCCTGGCCGAGGGCAGCTACGAAACGGTCTCCGCCGATCCGGGGGTGAAGGCGGCTTATCTCGGGGGCGGGCATGCCTGAGTCCGCCGCCCTGGAGATAAGCGGGCTCGAAGCCTGGTACGGCGAGAGCCACGTCCTGCACGGGATCGACCTCACCGTGCGCGAGGGCGAGTGCGTGACCCTGCTCGGGCGCAACGGCGCCGGGCGCAGCACCACCCTCAAGGCGATTCTCGGCCTGACCGACCGCCGCGCCGGCTCGGTGCGGGTGCGCGGGCAGGAGACGATCCGGCTCAGCACACACCGGATCGCCCGGCTCGGCCTCGGCTACTGCCCGGAGGAGCGCGGCATCTATCGCTCGCTGACCACGCAGGAGAACCTCACCCTCCTGCCCCGCCTCGGGCCCGATGGGATGTCCGTGGCCGAGGTGCTGGCGATGTTCCCGAACCTCGCCGAGCGGGCCGATAGCGGCGGCGGCCGGCTCTCGGGCGGCGAGCAGCAGATGCTGGCGCTCGGCCGCATCCTGACCACGGGCGCCCGCATCCTGCTGCTCGACGAGATCACCGAGGGCCTCGCCCCGGTCATCGTCGAGGCGCTGGGCCGGGCGGTCGCCCTGCTCAAGAGCCGGGGCTTCACCATCGTGCTGGTGGAGCAGAACTTTCACTTCGCCCGCCACCTCGCCGACCGCCATTACGTGATCGAGCATGGCCGCGTCGCGGCCGAGATCCCGGCGGGCGAGGTGGCGGCCAGGGAGGCCGAGGTCGGGCGCCTGCTCGGCGTCTAGAGCATCGTCCCGAAAGGTGGATGCCGGCTTTCGGAACAAGACGATGCACAGTCGAACCCTCGGCAGGGGAAGAACAGTCGGGACGCACAGGAGGCGGGAACATGCGGTCACGGTTCATCGGTTACGTGCTCGGCGCGTCGCTCGCGTCGGCCCCCCTGCCGTCGCTCGCCGCCGAGCCGGTCAGCGACGGCGTCGTCAAGATCGGCATCCTTAACGATCTGTCGGGGATCTATTCGGACTTCACCGGGCGCGGCTCGGCGGTGGCGGCGCAGATCGCCATCGACGAGGTCGGCGGGAAGGTCCTGAACGCCCCGGTCGAGCTCATCGCCGCCGACCACCAGAACAAGCCCGACATCGCCGCCAACCTCGCCCGGGAATGGTTCGACCAGGGCAAGGTCGACATGATCGCCGACTTCCCGACCTCCTCGACGGCGCTCGCCGTGATGGAGATCGCCAAGCAGAAGAACCGGGTGACGATGCTCTCGGCTGGGGTCGCCATGGCGGCGATCAACGAGAAGTGCTCGCCGCTGAACGCCCAGTGGATGGTCAACACCTACGCGCTCGCGGCCGGCACCGCCAAGGCGCTGCTGAAGACCGGCCGCAAGACCTGGTACTTCGTCACCGCCGATTACACCTTCGGCCATTCCCTCGAGAAGGACGCCTCCGCGGTGGTGGAGGCCGAGGGTGGCAAGGTGCTGGGCGTCTCGCGCCACCCGTTCCCGGGGGGGCGACTTCTCCTCCTTCATGCTGAAGGCCCAGGGAAGCGGCGCGCAGGTGATCGCGCTCGCCAATGCCGGCAGCGACACGATCAACGCGGTCAAGCAGGCCGCCGAGTACGGTATCGGGCGCAGCGACAAGCAGGTGATCGCCCCGCTGCTGACCTACATCACCGACGTGAAGAGCCTCGGGCTGACCAAGGCCCAGGATATGTACCTCACGGAAGCGTTCTACTGGGATTACGACGACCGCTCGCGCGCCTTCGCGGAAAAATACTTCGCCAAGATGAAACGCATGCCGAGCGCCTCGCAGGCGGCGGTCTACTCGGCGGTGCTCAGCTACCTCAAGGCGATCGAGGCGGCGGGTACCGACGAGGCCGGCGCGGTGATGGGCAAGCTCCGCACCATGACCATCGACGACGCGGTCATCCGCAACGGCAAGCTGCGCGCCGACGGCGCCCTCGTCCACGACATGCTGCTCCTGCAGGTGAAGAAGCCGGCGGAGTCCAAGCGCGACTGGGATTTCTACAACGTCCGGGCGGTCCTGAAGGGCGACGACGTGTTCCCGAAACCCTCCGATGCCTGCCCGCTCAACGCCAAGGGCTGAAGCAACATCACTTCAGGACGCGCACCGCCTCCCCGGATCGGGCGCCTCTCCTCCCCCCTGCGGGGAGGAGTTGGAGGTGGGGGTGGCTCAGAAGGCACCGATGCGACCGATCCGGCACCACCCCCACCCCTGACCCCTCCCCGCAAGGGGGAGTGGAAAGTCCCGCCTCCCGCGTGAAGCGTTCGACCCCTCCAACCCGCCGGTGACCCCGCGATGGACATCACCTTCCAGGCCTTCATGGCCCAGCTCACCATCGGCCTCATCGGCGGCTGCTTCTACGCCCTGCTGAGCATGGGGCTCGCGATCATCTTCGGGCTGCTCAACATCATCAACTTCACCCACGGGGCGCAGTTCATGATGGCCGCCTTCCTGGCCTGGATCGGGCTGACCCAGATCGGGCCCTGGCTCGGCTATCCCGACTTTCAGATCAACTTCTGGGTCGCGCTGGTGCTGGCGCCGCTCTGCGTCGCCCTGTTCGGCATGGTCATCGAGCGCACGCTGCTGCGCCGGCTCTACCATCTCGACCACCTCTACGGCCTGCTCCTGACTTTCGGGGTGGCTCTGGTGATGGAGGGGGCGTTCCGGTACGCGTTCGGCGTCTCCGGCCAAGGCTACGAGCCGCCCGAGATCCTGCAGGGGCCGATCGATGTCGGCTTCATGCTGCTGCCGAAGTACCGCGTCTTCGTGGTCGTGGCCTCGCTGCTGATCTGTTTCGGCACGTGGTACCTGTTCGAGCGGACCAAGCTCGGCGCCTATCTACGCGCCGGCACCGAGAACCCGCGCCTGCTCCAGGCCTTCGGCATCAACGTGCCGGTGATGATCACCCTCACCTACGGCTTCGGCGTGGCGCTCGCCGGCATCGCCGGGGTGCTGGCCGCGCCGATCATGCAGGTGACGCCGCTCATGGGCGGCAACCTGCTCAACATCGTTTTCGCCGTGGTGGTGATCGGCGGCCTCGGCTCGATCCTCGGCGCGATGATGACCGGCCTCGCCCTGGGGCTGATCGAGGGACTGACCAAGGTGGTCTACCCCGAGGCCTCCACCGTGGTGGTGTTCGTCATCATGGCGCTGGCCCTGCTGGTGCGCCCAGCCGGCCTGTTCGGCCGCGAAGCCTGAGGGGAGCCGATGTCGAACACCTTCAAGATCTTTCTGGTCCTGATCGGGCTCGCCCTGATCGTGCCGTTCGTGCCGGGGCTGATCTACCCGGTCTTCGTGATGAAGGTGATGTGCTACGGGCTGTTCGCCTGCGCCTTCAACCTGCTCCTGGGATTTACCGGGCTCGTCTCCTTCGCGCATGCCGCCTTCCTGGGCAGCGCCGGCTACGTCACCGGCGCCCTGATGATCCGCTTCGGCAACCACCCGCTGGGGATGCCGGCGGCGTTCGCGGCAGGCGTCGCCGCGGCGGCTTTGGTCGGCTTCGCCATCGGCGGCCTCGCGATCCGGCGGCGAGGCATCTATTTCGCGATGATCACCCTGGCGCTGTCGCAGATCATCTACTTCCTGGCGGTGCAATTCCGCTGGACGGGCGGTGAAGACGGCCTTCAGGGCATCCCGCGCGGCAGCCTGTTCGGGCTCGACCTCTCCTCCGACACGGTGATGTACTACGTGACGCTGGCGCTGTTCGCGGCGGGCTTCCTGTTCGTCGACCGCGTCGTCCACTCGCCCTTCGGCCAGATCCTGCAGGCGGTGCGGGACAACGAGGCCCGGGCGACCTCGCTCGGCTACGACACCGACCGGTTCAAGCTCCTGGCCTTCGTGATCTCGGCGGCGGTCGCCGGCTATGCCGGGGCGATGAAGGCGTTGGTCTTCCAGCTCGTCTCCCTCAACGACGTCTCGCTGCACACCTCGACCGAGGTGGTGCTGATGACTCTGCTCGGGGGCGTCGGCACGATCTTCGGGCCGCTGCTCGGGGCGGGGCTCGTGGTCGGGCTGCAGAACTACCTCGCGACCATCGGCGACCTCGTGACCGTGGTGATCGGCCTGATCTTCATCGTCTGCGTCTCGTTCTTCCGGCGCGGCATCGTCGGCGAGTTCCTGCACCTGCGCCGCCGCCGGGCCGAGCGGGGCAAGACGCGTCCGGTCCTGACCGCCACCCGCGCGGAGGCACCGGCCGTCGAGGCGGCCTGAGCCGCGCCCCCTGCCCCGACGGGCAGACCGATTTCGCCGCCGCGCCGCGCGAGGCGTGGGCGAAGCCATGGCCGCGCGACCCGAGCGCGGTGCCGTTCAACGCGTTGACACAAAAGGAAAATCGATCATGTGGACAGGTGTCATCCCCGCCGTCACGACCAAATTCAAGCCCGACGGCAGCCTCGACCATGCCGAAATGGAGCGCTGCTTCGCCTTCCAGATGGAGGCCGGATGCAACGGCATCATCGTGTGCGGCTCGCTGGGCGAGGGGCCGATGTTGTCCCAGGACGAGCGCATCGAAGTGCTCCGGCTGGCCCAGTCGGTCACCAAGGGCAAGCCGACCCTGCTGACCGTGGCCGAGGCGGGCACCCGCGAGGCCTGCGAGCTCGCCGCCAAGGCGGCAAAGGCCGGGGCCAGCGGCCTCATGGTGGTGCCGAGCCCGATCTACCACACCAACCCGGCCGAGACGGCGGAGACCCTGCGGGCCGTCGCGGCCGCGGGCGACCTGCCGGTGATGATCTATTCCAACCGCGTCGCCTACCGGGTCGACGTGACGCCCGAGATCATGGAGGAGCTGGCCGCGGATCGGCGCTTCGTGGCGATCAAGGAATCCTCCGACGACATCCGCCGCACCACCGAGATCATCAACCGCCTGGGCGACCGCTACGCCGTGCTCACCGGCGTCGACAATCTCGCCCTGGAAGCCCTCGCGGTCGGCGCCTGCGGCTGGGTCGCCGGCCTCGTCTGCGCCTTCCCGGCCGAGACGGTGGCGATCTACCGCCTGATGCAGGCAGGCCGCCTCAAGGAGGCCCTGGCGATCTATCGCTGGTTCCGGCCGCTCCTCGATCTCGATGTCTCCACCTACCTGGTCCAGAACATCAAGCTTGCCGAAGCCCTCGCCATCAACTCGACCGAGCACGTGCGCGGCCCGCGCAAGCCCCTGTCCGGAGCCCGGCGGGCCGAGGTCGAGGCGATCGTGCGCCATGCGATGGAGAGCCGCCCTGCCCTGCCCGCGGCGGCGTGACGGTTATTGGCAGTCGGGCCTCTGCAAACGCGATGGTCCGGCAGGCTCACCGCGCCGGTTTCACCGGGGAGTGAGCCTGGACCGCTCGCTCAGCGGCCGACGCCCACTCCGGTGCCGCCGCCGATCGGGCCGATGGCGTTCGGCCCGGTATTCGGGGTGGGCGTCGCGGCCTGATTCCGCTCGATGTTCATCTGAAGCGTGTTGCCCTGCGTCGTCTGCTCCTGACGCAGGGAGCGCATCTCGCTGTTGTACTCCATGGACTGGTTCGCGGCGTTGGGATTGTTCTGCCGCACCTGCGCCAGGACGGGAGTCGCCACGATCGGCGAGAGGCAGAGGGCGGCGATGAGGAGAGCGCGCATGATAAAGCTCGGACGAGTGATGGGGGTCACGGAGTCGACGCGCTCGGGGCAGGGCCAGTTCCGCCGGGGGGCAGCGACCTGATGCATCAGGGTGGCGCGTCGCAGCCCTGGCTCGACGGGGTCGTCGCGACGAGCCGGCCTCCGCCGCGCTAGCAGCCAATGCAGACGCGCGGATCCCATTTCGGCAGGGGCTTCAGCGGCGGCAAGGATGCCGGCGCCGGGGCAGTGGTTGTCACGCTCTGCTCGGGCAGCGTGACAGCGGCGATTGCCTCGCCATCGACGCCGGCTTCTGCGCCCTGGACCGGCTCGGCTGCGGCCGGCCCGTCGATGCTGCCGGTCGGATCGGGCTCGACCGCGTGCGCGGCGCCGAGGCTGAGCGCGACGGCGAAAAAACCGGCGGCGATGAGGCGGATGACGATCATGGGGGGCTCCGCCGGCACAACGTGATGCGGGCGGTGGGGTTCAATCCCCCTCCCCGTCTGCCGTGCGGCGTTTTAGGGCGTCGGCCCCGGCGCCCGATGGGCGCAGCTCCGCGGCGTGTCAGGAGCGCCGCGGGCGCTGCGACGATGCCGGCAGGATCGTTATCGCGTGCCACCGGTCGTCGTCCTGCGGCACCCACGGGCGCTCGACGGGCGGTTCGGGCAGCCGGTAGGCGACGCGGCTCGACCCGACCGGCCATGCGACCGGCGCCCTGTGGAGCTGCGCGAGCTTCCGCAGGTGCAGGCGCTTCGCCAGCCGAACGGGATGCGCCCGCAAGGCGAGCCTGCGTCGGTCGCGCCGCTGGAGCCGGGCGTAGCGCTTGCGCAACTGGGCGAGCCGCACCTCGGCCCTGGGGCGGTGCGTGGCCGTCTTCACGCCTGGGGCCGGCTGCGCCAGCTCGATCAGGCTCGGCTTGTCGTAGTTGACCGGCGCGACGCGGTTGGCCGCGGTGATGCAGCCCGTGCAGATGGAGCCCGAAAGCTGCTGCCAAGTCCGCTGCTGCCGCTCGGCGATGAGTGCGCTCCGGTCGGGCCCCGGATCGGATCGTTCCGTGACCCGGCTCGCCGGAACGGCCGCGCTGATGGACGGCAACGCGATGGCGAATGCAGCAAGCGTTGCCGCCAAGGAGTGTAGAACGCGCTTCATGACCCATCTCGGCGGTCGACCGGAGCCGCCAAGCTTCCTGTTGCCCGGTGGGCGCGGTCGCGCAAACCGTTTTCTTGGGTCTTCGGTACTCAATACGTATGCCGAGGGCGCGGTTTCGGACGGCCCGTACCGGCGATGCTTTCCGCGCCGGGATTTGATCAACGCAAGATTATCTGGACGTTTCTCGTCATCAATATATGTCTAAGTGTTGTCTATCGGCCGTTCTGGCGGCTGTTGATTGGACAAATCCCTAATTTGTCGTTAATGCAGTTGGCTCGCGGCCTGCGGCCAGGCCGAGTCTCTCTTCAGGGCGATCATGATCTCTGTGAAGCGGATTGCGGCTCTAGGCTTGGTGCTCCTGGCAGGGGCGTGCTCGCGTCTGCCGAATGTTCCGACCGCCTACAGCGCATTGCCGCGCACGCCGGCCTCCGGCGCTGCGGGGCCGGTGGTGACGGTTCCGGAGACCCCGGCCGAAACCGTCGCCGCCCTGCCGCGCATCGTGATTCCCGGGACCATGACCGTCCCGATGGTGGCGGAGCCGCACGGCCTGAACCCGAACGCGGCTCTGGACACGTCCCGGCGCAGCCGCATGACCTGGGAGGCCCTGCGCCCCGGCGAGCTCGTGAAGCCGCCGGTTCTCGCCGCGGCGGGCCGGCCGGCCGCGGCGAATTCCGCGCCTCAGACCTACGACCGCGAGGCGGCGATGGACCGCCTGCTGAAGGGCGGCCGGAACGCCGCGAGCGGCATCTGTTCCGGGTGCTGATTGTGCGTTGCCGGGATGCGGCATGGTTAGCCGATGACTTCTTAGGCCGCGCTCGGTTTACGCGGCGTTAACGTGTCCTCTCCATCTTGTATTCAGCGACCCGAGGGAGGCGTGGCATGGGTGCCTTGAAGGCGGAAGACGAGCAGGCCGTCGAGCGCCTGACGCTGCGGCTCCTCCAGGACGCCTATTGCGACCTCGCGGCCGTGCTCCGCGGTGCGCAGCCCGCGGCCGCCGCGGCCATCCTCGCCGTCATGGAACAGCGCGTCACCGACGTCCTCACCCGAATCTGCCAGCAGGGCTCGGAAGGCGCGGCCTCGGCGGAGATCGCCATCGCCGTCGGCGAGCGGATCGGCGAGATCATGGATCAGGCGCAGGGCCGGGACGTCAGAACGGCTCTGGCGGCGTGAGGCGAGCCGTTCGGCGGGGTCTGCTTCGCGGCCATTGCCAGCACGGTTAGCCCGGGCCCATCCTGCTTCGAATGCGCCCTCCTGTTCCCCTGTCCGCCGTCCGGATCTTCGAAGCCGCCGCGCGGCGACGCTCGTTCAAGGCGGCGGCCGGCGAATTGAACCTGTCGCCGAGCGCGGTCAGCCACGCCGTGCGCAAGATGGAGGAGTCCCTCGGCGTCGCCCTGTTCGAGCGGATCGGGCAGGGCATCACCCCGACCCCGGCCGGCGAGGCTTTGTGCGACCATGTCGGGCGCGCCTTCGCCGAATTGAACCGCGGCCTCGACCTCGTGGCCAACCGCGGGCCGCAATTGCTGCGGCTGCACTGCGCCCCGAGCTTCGCCGCGCAATGGCTCGCGCCGCGTCTGGCGCGCTTCCTCAGCGAGCATCCGGGCTTCGAGGTGCGGCTCGCCGCCGGCATGGATTACGCCCGCTTCATCACCGACGAGTTCGACGCCGACATCGTCTACGGGCCGCCCCGGGGAGAGGGGCTGGTGCGCATGCCCCTCGGGCTCGAGACGGTGACGCCGCTCTGTGATCCCGAACGCGCCGCCCGGATCGCCGGTCCCGCCGACCTGTTCGGGCAGACCCTGATCCAGAGCGACAACAAGCAGGTACGCTGGACCCATTGGTTCGAGCGCAACCGCCTCACCGCGCCGCCCACCGCCGCGATCCGCTTCGACCGGAGCTTTCTGGCCCTGGCGGCGGCGGCCGATGGGCTCGGCGTGGCGCTCGAATCGACCCGGCTCGCCGAGCGGGAGCTCGCCGCCGGCCGCTTGGTGGCGCCGCTCGCCGGGCGGGCGGAGGATATCAGCTACATCGGCCACCATTTCGTCTGCCCGGCCGATGCCCGCCGCCGGGCGCCGCTGCGGGTCTTCGCCCGCTGGCTCGCCCGGGAACTCGCGATCGAGTTGGACGCCGAACTCGCCTGAAACGCGAGGGCAGGTGAATCCCACTCACCTGCAGGTGTAGGATTCGCGTTTGTCGCGCAGGCCGCCCCGGGCCAATGTCGCCGCAACGAACAAGACGCGAGGAAACGTCACCGTGAGGCCGCCGATCCCCGGATCGCGGTCGCCGGCCGGCCGCAGCCTCCGTCGCGACGACAGGCTTCGCCTCCGCGCACGCGCGGAATGCCGGGAGGGTTTTCCATGCTTCTGAACGATCGGGTCTGCGTGATCACCGGGGCGGCCTCCGCCCGCGGCATCGGGAAGGCCACGGCGCGCCTGTTCGCGACCTACGGCGCCCGCATCGCCGTGCTCGACCTCGATGCCGGCCAGGCCGAGGAGGCCGCCCGCGACATCGGCCCCGGCCATATCGGCCTCGCCTGCAACGTGACCGACCGGGCCGCCTGCGACCGGGCCGCCGAGGAGATCGTGGCCCGGCTCGGGCGCATCGACGTGCTGGTCAACAATGCCGGCATCACCCAGCCGCTCAAGATCATGGACATCGCGCCGGAGAACTACGACGCCGTCACCGACGTGAACCTGCGCGGCACCCTCTACATGAGCCAGGCCGTGATCCCGGGGATGCGCGGCCAGGGCTCGGGGGCGATCGTGTGCATGTCCTCGGTCTCCGCCCAGCGCGGTGGCGGCATCTTCGGTGGCCCGCATTACAGCGCGGCCAAGGGGGGCGTGCTCGGGCTCGCCAAGGCCATGGCCCGGGAACTCGGCCCCGACGGGATCCGGGTGAATTCCGTGACGCCGGGCCTGATCCAGACCGACATCACCGGCGGCAAGCTCACCCCCGAGCTCAAGGTCGAGATCGCCAAGGGCATCCCGCTCGGGCGCCTCGGGGTCGCCGACGACGTCGCCAACGCCTGCCTGTTCCTGGCCTCCGACCTGTCCACGTACATCACCGGCGCGGTGATCGACGTGAACGGCGGCATGCTGATTCATTGAGGGCAGCGCTATGACCGCGTCGTCACCGACCGAACGGCCCCGCGCGGGCTCCAACGTCCCGCTCAGCGAGCGCGCCTACCACATCCGCCGCCACGCCCTGCGCATGGGCGAGGTCCAGGGCCAGGGCTATATCGCCCAGGCGCTGGGCATCAGCGACGTGCTGGCGGTGAGCTACTTCCACGCCATGACCTACCGGCCCGAGGATCCCGAATGGGAGGGCCGTGACCGGTTCCTGCTGTCGATCGGTCACTACGCCATCGCCCTCTACGCCGCGCTGATCGAGGCGGAGATCATCCCGGAGGACGAGCTGACGAGCTATGGCGGCGACGAGAGCCGCCTGCCGATGTCCGGCATGGCGGCCTACACGCCCGGCATGGAGATCACCGGCGGCTCGCTCGGCCACGGGCTCGGGATCGCGGTCGGCATGGCGCTGGGCCTCAAGCGGAAAGGTTCGAAAAACTTCGTCTACAACCTGTTCTCCGACGGCGAGCTCGACGAGGGCTCGACCTGGGAGGCCGCCATGTCGGCGGGCTCGTTCAAGCTCGACAACCTGATCGGCCTCGTCGACGTGAACGGCATGCAGGCCGACGGCGCCTCCACGGGAGTGCTCAACTTCGAGCCGCTGGCCCCGAAATTCGAGGCGTTCAACTGGTTCGTGCAGCGGGTCGACGGCAACGACATCGACGCGCTGGTGGCGGCCTTCGACGCCGCCCGGAACCACCCGGGGCCGCAGCCCCGGATCATCATCTGCGACACGCGCATGGCCAAGGGCGTGCCGTTTTTGGAGGCGCGCGAGCGCAACCACTTCCTGCGCGTCGAGCCCGACGAGTGGCAGCGGGCGCTGGCGATCCTGGACGAAGGGAGGGTGCGGTGAGACGCTCGAAATACGAGAAGCCCGCTCCGCGGGAGGGCGGCAGCCTCAAGACCTCGGCGATGATCGCCTCGCTCGCCGCCCCCGGGCAGCGCACCAAGGCCGCGCCCTTCGGCCATGCCCTGGTCGAGCTCGCCAAGACGCGGCCCGACATCGTCGGCCTGTCGGCGGACCTGTCGAAATACACCGACCTGCACATCTTCGCGCAGGCCCACCCTGAGCGCTTCTACCAGATGGGGATGGCCGAGCAGCTGCTGATGAGCGCGGCGGCCGGGCTCGCCCGCGAAGGCTTCACGCCGTTCGCCACCACCTATGCGGTGTTCGCCGCCCGCCGGGCCTACGACTTCATCTGCCTGGCGATCGCGGAGGAGAATCTCGACGTCAAGATCGCCTGCGCCCTGCCCGGCCTGACCACCGGCTACGGCCCGAGCCACCAGGCGACGGAAGACCTCGCGATCTTTCGCGGCATGCCCAACCTCACGATCATCGACCCGTGCGACGCGCACGAGATCGAGCAGGTCGTGCCCGCGATGGCCGCCCATAAGGGGCCGGTCTACCTGCGGCTCCTGCGCGGCAACGTCCCGCTGGTGCTCGACGAGTACGGCTACACGTTCGAGCTCGGCAAGGCCAAGACGATCCGCGACGGACGCGACGTGCTGGTGGTCTCCTCCGGCCTGATGACCATGCGGGCGCTCGAAGTGGCCGAGGCTTTGCGCGACGACCGGATCGACGTGGCGGTCCTGCACGTGCCGACGATCAAGCCGCTGGACGAGGCGACAATCCTGCATGAGGCCCGGCGCGGTGGCCGGCTCGTGGTGGTTGCCGAGAACCACACGGTGATCGGCGGCCTCGGCGAGGCGGTTGCGGGCCTGCTCATGCGCAACGGCACGATGCCCGAGCGCGGCTTCCGCCAGATCGGCCTCCCGGACGAATTCCTCGACGCCGGCGCCCTGCCGACGCTGCATGACCGCTACGGGATCTCGGCGGCCGCCATGGCGCGGAGCATCCGCGGATGGCTGTGAGCCGCCTCGCCTTCGTCGGCCTCGGCGCCATGGGCCTGCCGATGGCGGGCCACCTCGTCGCCGCGGGTTTTTCCGTACGCGGCTACGACATTCGGCCGGAGAGCCGCGCGGCCGTCGTGGCCCTGGGCGGTGCGCCGGCCGAGACCCTGGCGCAGGCGGCAGAGGGCGCCGACGCGCTCCTGCTGATGGTGGTGAACGCCGCCCAGGCGGAGGACGTGCTGTTCGCGCAAGGCGCCCTCGACGCCCTCGCCCCGGATGGGATCGTGGTGCTGATGGCGACCTGTCCGCCGGGGGCGGTGGAGGCCATCGCGGCACGCGTCTCGGCCACCGGCCGCCGGTTCGTGGATGCCCCGGTCTCGGGGGGCGTCGTCGGGGCGAAGGCCGCCAAGCTCACGATCATGGCCGCAGCCCCGGCCGCGACGCTGGCGGCGATCCGCCCGATCCTCGACGCGCTCGGCGACCGGATCTTCCATGTCGGCGAGCGGCCGGGACAGGGCGCCACCGTCAAGGCGGTGAACCAGCTCCTGTGCGGAGTCCATATCGCGGCCGCCGCCGAGGCGATGGCTCTGGCCGGGCGGGTCGGGGTCGATTGCGCGGTGGTGCTGGAGATCCTCTCGGGCTCCTCGGCCGCGAGCTGGATGCTGCGCGACCGCGGACCCCGGATGCTGGAGGCCGAGCCGCAGGTGACCAGCGCGGTCGACATCTTCGTCAAGGATCTCGGCATCGTGCTGGAGGCCGGCCGCAGCGCCGGTGCGGCCCTGCCGCTGGCGGCGCTGGCCCATCAGCTCTTCGTCTCGACCTCGGGCCGGGGCGACGGCGGTGCCGACGACAGCCAGGTGGTGCGCGCCTATCGCGCGCTCAACGGCAAGTAAATGTAGGGGCTTGAATGTAGGGGCTTGCGGGCCGGCGCGGCTTGTCCGCGCGCCGCGGAGCCCGGATGATCCGCGCCGGAGAAGAAGCGGCGCGTGAGACGCACGAGAACGGCACCGGAACCCGTATCCGGGGCCGAATAATGGAGGGACGCACGATCCACATGACCGGCTAACGGCGGGGATCGGGCGGCTCGGGACGACCCAGGGAGTGAAACCATGCGCGACACGCGTTTCAGCCGCCGCAGCCTGCTCGCCGGCGCGGCCGCCATTCCAGTCTTCGGCATCCTGACCCGGCGCGGACAGGCGGCCGAGTTCTCCTACAAGCTCGCCACCGGCCAGGACCCGACCCACCCGGTCAACGTCCGGGCGCAGGAGGCCCTCGACCGGATCCGCGAGGCGACCGGCGGCCGCCTGGAGATCAAGCTGTTCCCGGCCAACCAGCTCGGCTCCGACACCGACCTGCTGGCGCAGGTGCGCAACGGCAGCGTCGAGTTCTTCAACCTCGCCACCTCGATCCTCGCCACCTTCGTGCCGGCCGCGAGCCTGCCCAACACCGGCTTCGCGTTCAAGGATTACGACGCGGTCTGGTCGGCGATGGACGGGGGGCTCGGCACCTACGTCCGGGCCGAGATCGCCAAGACGCCGATCCTCACCGTCTCGAAGGTCTGGGACAACGGCTTCCGGCAGATCACCTCCTCGACCCGCGAGATCAGGACGCCGGAGGACCTGAAGGGCTTCAAGATCCGCGTGCCGCCGGCGCCGATGCTGACCTCGCTGTTCAAGGCCCTCGATGCCGGCGCGGCGCCGATCAATTTCAACGAGCTGTATTCCTCGCTCCAGACCAAGGTGGTCGAGGGTCAGGAGAACCCGCTGGCCATCACGGCCACGGCCCGGCTCTACGAGGTGCAGAAATCCTGCAGCCTGACCGGGCATGTCTGGGACGGCTACTGGATCCTGGGCAACAAGAAGGCCTGGCAGCGCCTGCCGGAGGACCTGCGCCAGACGGTCTCGCGCGAGCTCGACCGGTCCGGCACCGACCAGCGCGCGGATGTCGCCAAGCTCAGCCTCTCCCTGCGCGAGAGCCTCGCCGCCAAGGGCATCACCTTCGTCGATGTCGACCGCGCGCGCTTCCGTGAGGCGCTCGGCCGGACGAGCTTCTACCGGGATTGGAAGGCCAAGTACGGCGATGCGGCGTGGGCGCATCTCGAAGACGTATCCGGCAAGCTCACCTGAGGAACGGACGCCATGCAGATCGACATCGCGGCCGTCGAGAGCGCGGCCGGGCTTGAGCTGGCGGGGCCGCCCCTGCGCGCCCGGACCTGGCTGCGCAAGCTGGACGTGGCCCTGGGCTACCTCGTGGAGATCCCGGCAGCCCTGCTGGTGCTGGCCGAGATCGCCGTGCTGTTCGGCGGTGTGGTCAGCCGCTACGTGTTCCGCGAGCCGCTGGTCTGGTCGGACGAGTTGGCCGCGATCCTGTTCCTGTGGCTCGCCATGCTGGGCGCGGTGGTCGCCTTCCGCCGCGCCGAGCACATGCGCATGACCGCCATCGTGGCGATGTGCGGCCCGCGCATGCGCGCCTTCCTGGAAACGGTCGCCCTCGTGGCCGGCCTGATCTTCGTGGCGCTGGTGCTGGAGCCGGCCTTCGAATTCGCCAGCGAGGAGACCTTCGTCCAGACGCCCGCGCTGGAGCTCAACAACGCCTGGCGGGCCGCCGCCCTGCCGATCGGCTTCGGCCTGATGCTGCTCGTCGCGCTGATCCGCCTGCTGGAGACCGCCGACTGGCGGCTCACCGTCGGGGCGCTGGCGCTCGGCGGCGGCATCGCCGCCGGGCTTATCGCGCTCCAGCCCGTCTTCGCGGGGCTCGGCAATCTCAACTTGCTGCTGTTCTTCGTCGTCGGCGTCGGTGCCTTGGTCTTCTCCGGCGTGCCGATCGCCTTCGCGTTCGGGCTGTCCACCTACGCCTACATCACGCTCACCACCGGCGCGCCGTCGATGGTGGTGGTCGGACGTATGGACGAGGGCATGAGCCACCTCATCCTGCTCGCGGTGCCGCTGTTCGTGTTCCTCGGCCTGCTGATCGAGATGACCGGCATGGCCCGGGCCATGGTCGGGTTCCTGGCCTCGCTCTTGGGCCATGTCCGCGGCGGCCTGCATTACGTGCTGGTCGGCGCCATGTACCTCGTCTCGGGCATCTCCGGCTCGAAGGCCGCCGACATGGCCGCCGTCGCGCCGGTGCTGTTTCCCGAGATGAAGGCGCGCGGCGCCAAGGAGGGCGACCTCGTGGCGCTTCTGGCTACCACCGGCGCGCAGACCGAGACGATCCCGCCCTCCATCGTGCTGATCACCATCGGCTCGGTCACCGGCGTGTCGATCACGGCCCTGTTCACCGGCGGCCTGATGCCGGGCCTTGTGCTGGCCGTGACCCTCTGCGCCCTGGTCTGGTGGCGCTACCGTCGGGAGGACCTGAGCCACGTCGCCCGGCCCTCCGGCGGGGTGATCGGCCGGGCGCTCCTGGTGGCGGTGCCGGCCCTGGCCCTGCCCTTCGTGATCCGCTTCGCGGTGGTCGAGGGCATCGCCACCGCCACCGAGGTCTCGACCATCGGCATCGTCTACGCGGTGCTGGCGGGGCTGCTGATCTACCGCCAGTTCGACTGGCGGCGGCTCTACCCGATGCTGGTGATGACCGCGACCCTGTCGGGGGCGATCCTGCTGATCATCGGCGCGGCCACCGGCATGGCCTGGGCGCTGACCCAGTCGGGCTTCTCGCAGACCCTGGCGGTGGCGATGAAGAGCCTGCCCGGCGGACCCGTGGGCTTCCTGTTCGTGTCGGCGGGCGCCTTCATCATCCTCGGTTCGGTGCTGGAGGGCATCCCGGCGATCGTGCTGTTCGGCCCGCTGCTGTTCCCGATCGCCCGGCAGGTCGGCGTGCACGAGGTCCACTACGCGATGGTGGTGATCCTCGCGATGGGCATCGGCCTGTTCGCGCCGCCCTTCGGGGTTGGCTACTACGCCGCCTGCGCGATCAGCCGGATCCACCCGGACGCGGGCATGCGCCCGATCGTCGGCTACATCCTGGCCCTGCTCGTCGGCCTCGTCGTCATCATCCTCGTCCCCTGGTTCTCGATCGGGTTCCTTTAAAAATCCCGCATTCGAGAGGTCCGAGACCTTTCGTGGGTGCAGGGCAAAGCCCTGCTCTCGAGCAGCCTGCTTCATCAGGGCTCCGCCCCGATACCCCGCCAAAGGGCTGAGCCCTTTGGAAACCCTGACGCATGCCTGAACTTCGAGCCCCCGCCATGCCCGAGACCGACTCGTCGACGCTCACCGCCCAGATGGCCGACGCGATCCGTTTCCTGTCCCTCGACGCCATCGAGCGGGCGGGCGACGGGCATCCCGGCGCGCCCCTCGGCTGTGCGGAGATCGCGGTGGCGCTGTTCACCCGCCACCTGAAGTGCAATCCGGCCGATCCGGAATGGCCGGACCGCGACCGCTTCGTGCTCTCGAACGGGCACGGTTCGATGCTGCTCTATGCTGCGCTCCACCTCGCCGGCTATGCCGGCCTGCCGATGGAGCAGATCCGACGCTTCCGCGAGCTCGGCTCCCACACCCACGGCCATCCGGAGATCGCCCCCGAGCTCGGCATCGAGGCGACCACCGGCCCCCTCGGGCAGGGCATCGCCAACGCCGTCGGCATGGCCGTGGCCGAGGCCAAGCTCGCCGCCACATTCGGTCCCGGGCTCGTCGATCACCGCACCTACGCTCTGGTCGGCGACGGCTGCCTGCAGGAGGGCATCGCCCACGAGGTGATCTCGCTCGCCGGCCATCTGCGCTTGGCGAAGCTGACCTTCCTGTGGGACGACAACCGGATCACCGACGACGGCGCCACCGACCTGTCGATCTCGGAGGACGTGCGCGCCCGCTTCCGCGCCGCCGACTGGCAGGTGATCGACGCGGACGGCCACGACGTCGAGTCCGTCTCCGCCGCTATCCGCCTCGCCCAGTCCGATCCGCGCCCGACCCTGATCGCTTGCCGCACCGTGATCGGCCGCGGCCTGCCCCGGCTGGAGGGTCAGCGCGGCGCCCATGGCGGGCGGGTGTTCGAGACCGACCTCGCCGAGGCCCGGGCCGCGAGGGGCTGGGACCATCCGGCCTTTACGGTGCCGGACGATGTGGAAGCGGCGTGGCGCGCGGGCGTCGCCGAGCGCAACCGCGCGGCCTATGCGGCCTGGCAGGCCCGGCACGAGACCCTGCCCGCCCCGGTGCGAGTGGAGTTCGACCGGGTCAGCACCGGCCGCCTGCCTGAGACCTGGCGCGACGCGCTCCGCACCCAGCGCGACCGTTTCGCCGCCGCCGGCGCGGCGCGCCCGAGCATCGAGGTCTCCGCTGAGATCGTCGCCGCCTTGTCGGAGACGATCCCCGAGCTGTTCTCCGGCGCCCCGGATCTCGAAGGGCCGACCCAGCACAAGGGCGAGCTCCACGCCTTCACGGCGCAGGACCGCTCCGGGCGCTACCTGCATTACGGCATCCGCGAGCACGCGATGGGCTCGATGATGAACGGCATCGCGGCCCATCGCGGGCTGGTGCCGGTGGGCGCCACCTACCTGGTATTCTCGGATTACATGCGCCCGTCGCTGCGGATGGCGGCGCTGATGAACCTGCCGGTCATCACGGTCTACAGCCACGATTCGATCGCCATCGGCCGCAACGGCCCGACCCACCAGCCGGTGGAATACCTCGCCTCGCTCCGGGCGATCCCGAACATGCTGGTGCTGCGCCCCGCGGACGCGGTCGAGACGGCGGAATGCTGGGAGATTGTCTTGGCCAACCGCCACGGGCCGAGTTCGCTGATCTGTTCCCGGCAGCCGCTTCCCGCCTTACGCCGGCCGGGGGAGCCTGAGAATCGCAGCGCCCGGGGCGCCTATGTGCTGGCGGAGGCCGAGGGGACGCGGCGGGTCACGCTGATCGGCACCGGCTCGGAGGTGGCGCTGGCGCTGGCGGCCCGCGACCGGCTCCAGGCGGAGGGCGTGCCGACCGCGGTGGTCTCGATGCCGTCCTGGGAGGCGTTCGCGGCGCAGGACGCGGCCTATCGCCGGCAGGTCATCCCGCGGGACACGGTCCGGGTCGCCGTGGAGGCCGCCCTGCGCTTCGGCTGGGACCGCTGGATCGGCGAGGAGGGCGGCTTCGTCGGCATGACCGGCTTCGGCGCGTCCGGCGCACCTGAAGCCCTGTTCCGCCACTTCGGCATCACCGCCGAGGCGGTGGTGGAGGCGGCGCGGGCGCGTCTGACTTAGGGCGGTTCCGCCGGTCAGATCATCCCGGCGCCGCCGGTGCGCGCGATGCGTGCGCGCTGCTCGGCATAGCGACCGTTGGCGACGCGCTTCAGCGCGCTTTCGAGGCGGTCCGCGACCTGGCCGAGAAGCGAACGCTCAGCGCGAAAGCCAACGAGATACGCGAGGGTCGCCATCGTGCCTGATCCCGAACGAGGACCGGGCCATGCACCCGGTTGCTGCGGTGCAATATGCATCCACCCGGGATTGCGTGTCAGGGGGTTCTCAAGTGGCCTGCCATGCAGCGAAAGCATGCAATGGACACGGAATCTTCACCGGATTGAGCTGAGAGCTGTATCCAGCCCGTGCATTGCAGCGAATGCAGTCGCCCGCGCCCTCACCGTTTGGCAGCGGGACCTACCTCGAGGGGCAGGCAATTCCGGGCTTCGAGTTCCTCGCGGATCGCCCGCTTGGTGATCTTGCCGTAGCCGGATTTCGGCAGCTCATCCCAGAAGAACACCCGCTTCGGCAGTTTGTAGCGGGCGACCTCGCCAGAGAGCCACGCGATCAGCGCGGCCTCGGTGATCTCGGCTCCGGGGCGGGCGACGCAGACCGCCACGCCGACCTCGCCCCAGGCCGGGTCGGGCACCCCCAGGATCGCGGCCTCGGCGATGGCAGGGTGCCGCAGCAGCTTCTCCTCGGTCTCACGCGGATACACGTTCGACCCGCCCGAGATGTACATGTCCGAGGCGCGGCCGGTGATGAACAGAAACCCTTCCGGGTCGAGATGGCCGAGATCGCCTGTGCGGAACCAGCCGTTCCAGAAGGCGGCCGCGTTCGCCTCCGGGTTGTCGTAATAGCCCGCGAACACCGCCGGGCCGCAGACGCAGATCTCCCCGGTCTCGCCCGCCGGCACTTCCAGCCCTGCCCCGTTCTGGATCTGCACCTGCATGCCGGTGCGCTCGAACCCGCAGGTGCCGACTTTTACCCCCGGCCCGTCCTCGGCGGAATGCAGGCGGGGCGGCAGCACGGTGATGTTGCCGGTCACCTCGCCGAGCCCGAAATACTGGACCAGCACCGGCCCGAGCGCCCGCAGCGCCCGCTTCTGGTCCTCCCGGTACATCGGCGCGCCGGCATAGATCACGTGGCGAAGGCTGGTGTGGTCGTGCGCTGCGACCGCCGGGTGCTCGGTGAGGAGCTTCACGATGGTCGGCACCGTGAACAGGTTGGTGATCCGCCACCGCTCCACCAGGGACCAGACCTCTGCGGGGTCCAGGCGCGCGCCGCCGGTGAGCACCGTCTTCGCGCCGGCCGCGACCTGGGCGAGCTGGTGGATGCCGGCGCCGTGCGAGAGCGGCGCCACGACCAGGGAGGCGTCGGCCTCGGTGGTGCCCGGCATCAGGTCGCAGAGATGGTTGGTGATGACGAAGGCCATCTGGCCGTGGGTGAGCACCGCCGCCTTCGGCCGGCCGGTGGTGCCCGAGGTGAAGAAGAACCAGCACGGATCGTCGTGCTCGACATCGGCGGTCGGGGCCGCCGCCCCCGCATGCGCGTCGACCAGGGCGTCGTAATCCAGCCCGAAGGTGGAGCCGCCGATCTCGACCACGAGCCCCAGCCCGGGCGCGGCCGCGCGGATCGCGGCGGCGTGGTCGGGGAACTCCGTGCCGCAGATCAGCGCCGAGGCGCCGCTGGCGCTGGCGAGATAGGCGACCTCTGCGGGCGTCTGCCGAAAGTTCGTCGGCACCCAGACGGCGCCGAGCCGGAAGCAGACGAACATCGATTCGAACAGTTGATTGCCGTTGCGGGCCTGGACCAGCACCCGGTCGCCCTTGGTGACGCCGCGCGCCGCCAGCGCCGCCGCCATGGCGTCGACCCGGGCATCGAGGGCGCCCCAGCTCCAACTCCGGTCACCCCAGGCGAGGCCGATCGCGTCCGGCCACCGGCGGGCCGCCCGGCGCAGAAAATGGGCGAGGTTCATCACCCGCCGGGAACAGGGCGCGACGCCGCCGCGCGGCGCCGGCCCCGTCGGGCCGTTCACGCGAGCTTCCCGCAGGCTTTCTCCAGGAGAGACCAGCCCTCCTCGCCGTACCGGCCCTTCCATTCGGCGTAGAAGCCGGCCTTGCGCAGCTTCTCGCGAAACGGCTCCGGATCGGGCTTGTTGAACACGAGGCCGTTCTTGGTCAGGTCTTCCTGCAGGCTGGCATTGAGCTTGGCGACGTCGGCCCGCTCCTTCATTCCGGCCGCGTTGATGTGGCGGGCGACCATGGTGCGCAGATCCTCGGGGATCCGCTCCCAGGCCCGGCGGTTCGCCAGGAACCAGTAGCCGTCCCACATGTGGTTGGTGAGCGAGCAGTATTTCTGCACCTCGTAGAACTTGGTCGTGGCGATCACCGCCAGCGGGTTCTCCTGGCCCTCGACGATCTTGGTCTGGAGGGCCGAGTAGGTCTCGTTGAGGTTGATCGAGGCGGGCGCGGCCTCGAAGGCCCGGAACATCGAGGTCCAAAGCGGCGAGACCGGCACGCGGATCCGAAAACCCTTGAAGTCGTCCGGGCTGGCGATCGGCCGGGTCGAGGAGGTTGTCTGGCGGTAGCCGTTGTCCCAGATCTTCTCCATGGCCACGAGGTTGGCCTTGGCGATCTGTTGCCGGACCCAGGCTCCGAGCTCCCCATCCATCGCGGGCCAGACCGCGTCGTAATCCGGGAAGGCGTAGCCGATGCCGTTGATCGAGGCGTTGGGCACAAGCGTCGAGAGGATCAGCGGCGACATCGTGAAGAACTCGACGCTGCCCGAGCGCAGCTGGCTCAGCGTGTCGGTGTCCGAGCCGAGCTGGCTCGACGGAAAGATTTTGAGATCGAACCGGCCGCCGCTCTCGGTCCGCAGAGCCTCCGCCATCTCGCGGGCGCGGATGTTCATCGGGTGCGTGTCGGGCAGGTTGTTCGCGTATTTGTAGGTGAAGTCAGCCCGCTGCGCCCGGGCCACGTGCGGACTGGCCACCGTCCCGGCGAGGAGCGCCGTCGAGCCGGCGGACAGGAACCGGCGGCGGGACAGGTGGAATGGCGACGACATGGACGGCCCTCCTGGTATGGGCTCGCAGGCCCGGCGTTTCCTCAGGGTCCACGTTCATGCGCGGACTCTCTGCGTCTTGCCGCTTCGATAGCGGCTGGCCGGAACCAGTCAACGGGGTGGTTTCGGCTCGGCTATCGGAGTGAGTGACTTGTCAGGGCGAGCGGGGTTGTCGAGCCAAGTGGGAGCGGCCGCCGGCGCGGCTGATCCCACCCCTGCGCAAGCGGGCTTCGCGTCGAGCGGGCCAAGCAACGGTTCGAGTTCGATAGATTGACGGGCGAGGGTTCAGACTCAACAGGTGGGCTTGGTGGCCCCAGAGGCTAACGAACGCGCACTCGCCACCACGTGGAGGAGCATAAAGCCAGGTCCCGGAACCACGCTTACCTGAGCCGCTCCGAAGTCGTGAACATTATTTCGACTATTGGCGCGTCACGAGAGTCTCGCGTGCCGTCACCAGGGCCTCGATGAGCCGGGTCAGGCGTCGGATCGAACCGCCCCGCCATCCCCGCCGGATCAGCGAAACCGCGTCGCCGTCGAGGGCCGGCAGAAAGGCGGGGTCGAGCCCGCGATCGGCCGCGATCTGCGCCAGGATCGGCGCGAGGAGAGCCTCGAGATGCACCGCGCTGGGCGCAGACATCTCTAGAATTCGCAGGCGGTCGAGCAGCGGACCGGGCAAACCTTTCACGCTGTTGCACGTGGCAAGCCACGACACGTGGCTCAGGTCGACCTCGACTTGGAAGGCCGGGTCTTGGTAGGTCCGGGCAGTCTCCGGCTCGAGCATCGGCAACAATGCGTTCCAGAGCCGGCCATTGTCGGTACGGGTCGCAGCCTTCTCAAGTTCGTCGACCAGCATGAGCGGGTTGGCGCAGCCGGCCCTGGCCACTGCCATGACCGCGTGCGCCGGCTCCGACGTCGCCCAGCGCCGATCGAGTCCGCCGATAGACGCCCCCGAATCCCGCGTCGCATCCACCCGCCAGAGCACCAGCCCGAGATGATGGGCCAACCGGGTCCCGAGCCGGCTCTTACCGGCGCCGGGCGGGCCGACCAAGAGCGTCGGACGCAGCGTTGCATGCGTCCGACCGACCAGATCGGCGAGCAGCCGGTCGACGGTGCCACGGGCGTACGGGAACTCGAACAGCAAGGCCGCACGCACCGCCGCGAGATCCGGAACCGGCGTCAGCGGCAACGGCTTGCCGATGATGTGTTCGTAGCCGCGGGTGACGCCCTTGCCGCGATCGGTCCCGGTCTCTTGGACCGCCGGGACGACCATGACGTGCCCATCCGGCGAGAGTTCGGATTTGAGATCGTCATCCGGCGCCTCCGCCCGACCCGTGGTCGCCTTGTCGCGATGGCGCGCCTCGCTGCGGGCGAGCGAGGCCTCGACGATTTTGCGCTTGCGCCGCTCTCGCCTCGCCACGTGATCCGCCAGCGGCTGCATCATGCGCTGCCCGACCGGCACGAGCGCCCGGACCAACGGTACTCCGTCGGCGAACGGATCGTGGGCGCCGGCGGCCAGCGCCGCCGCCGCCGCGGCTGCGGCGCTGGCTTCACCCGAGAGTTCCAGCAGGGCGTCCGCGAACGCATCACTCCAAGCCGTCTGCAGGGCGGTTGCGAGATCGGTGGCGCCGATCATTTCGGCGTCCGAGGCGGCATCGGGTTCGGAGGCCCGGCCGAGCGAGAGACGCGTCTGCGCCTCCGCGAGGCCGGAGAGTTGCAGGCTGAGGTCTGAGATCGCGTCGCATTCGAGCCAGAGCGGCCGAGCCAGACGCGCGGCAGCCTCGCGATCATCACCGCCGCAGGAGAGCAGCATCACGATATCCGCGAGCGCCCGCGCCGCCGGTTGGTCGCGCTCGACCGCCCACGCGTCGAGAAATCCGGTCAGAGCGCATCGGGGTGCGATCCACCGATGATCGTGCCACAGGTCGCTACCCGATGCGGCGATCGCCGCGCTCCAGGCTTGGACCGGCACCTCGGCCTCGGGGGCGATGGCGGTGATCTCGACGGCGAGACCGATGCAGGCGGCGGGAATGCGCAGGGTAGGGTCGAGGCAGGCGCGCAGGCGCCGCGGCAACATGGGCTGCAGCAGGCGCCGTGCCGCCTTGGGATCGATCTGCAGGATCGGCGGTTTTGACGAGAAAACCATCCTTCGCCCCCTTCAGCGCCCGGAGACAGCGGTGACGCGGTCGGGACCGCGTCGCGCGGCGGAGCACCAAGCCCTGGCGAGCCATAGGGCCCCGAGGTCGGCCCGGCGCCGCGCCCGCCGCCCGAGTACGTGTGCGAGCAGGTCGATGCACGCAGGGTCCCCCAGCGCCGCGCACAACAGGATCGCCGACATCGCCGGGTCCAGACGCTCCGGCAGGATCGTGCCTTCGGCGAGAACATTGATTGCGACGCCGATCGCTGCGGTCGGATCGGCTCTGCAGGCGGCGCCCCAGTCGGAGGAGGGCAGCGGCGGCGAATCGAGGAGAGCGGTCCGTAGACGGCGTTGCGCGTCCAGGTCGAGTACCATGGGGGCGAGGACGCGCCACCACGTCAGAGGGGGCACGGGCTCGACGGGCGTACGGGGTCTGCCGGCATCGGGGTGCGCAGTTGAGTTCATGGAGATAGACCTAGAGGGCGCACAGGCGCACAGGCGCACAGGCGCACGGCACGGCGGTGATCGGAGGGGCGAAAGGCGCGCCGGGCCATCGGCCGGCGCCAAGGCATGCGGTCAGAGCGCGGGCGGCTCGGGGCGACGGGGGAACGCGTCGTCCTCGCCGATGCCGAGGCTCGCCAGCGCGACCGTGAGCAGGTCCGGGACGGCGCCGCGCAGGCGGCGCTGAAGCACCGCCGTGACGGCCTCGACCGCGGCCGTGACCGGCACCGCGAACAAGCCGTCGATTGCGGGACCTGAGATCGTCAGATCATCGCTGTAGCCGGCACGTCCGTAGACATCGATCAGCACAGCGCGCGCGGACGCAACCTCGAAGCCCAGACTGGCCAGAAAGGCCCGGCCCTGGACCTGGGCGCAGCGCAAAATCCACTCGACCTGATGGACTTTTCTGGCCTCGTTCTTGCCGGAACCCCGTTTGACCTCGGCGATGATGGCACGGCTCTCGTGCCGATCGACCACGACGAGGTCGAGGAACACGGTCTGGGCCACGGGTCCTGCGAGCGCGATCGACATGTCGCCGAGCTGCGCGACGGTGCTTGCGCGCACCAGTTCCTGGGTGGGATTTGTAATGGGCATCGCGACACCCCGGAGCACGATGTAGCGGCCGCTGCGCTCGAGGGCGTCCGTCATGGCCATCTCGATCAGGCCGCCATGGCGTTTGACCACGGAGGCCAGCACCGACCCGAGCTGCGACAGGCCGGGCCCGAGCAGAGGATCGGGCACGAAGGTCGCCCTGAGAGCGCCGTCGACCGCCGCCTCGGCGGCCGTGAGCAACTCGCTCCCGCAAGCCCGCGGGATCACGGCGTGGGTGAAGCCGCAGCCGGCGGCAGCCGCGCTGCCGAGCGGGACGGTGATGCGTGTGTGATGCTCCGGACTGGGGGCGGGCTGGCCGCGCGCAGATATCCGATGCCGGACGCCGCGGTGGGCAGCCGGGTGGGAGACGACGATGGGCATAAGGGGGTCCGTCCAGGTGACACCCGCCCGCCTGCGTCCTCCGCGATGCGACAGGACGACAGGCAGGTTCGTACCGCGGGCCGTGGCCCACCGGCATCGATCGGGCATCTGGGTTGCAGGAAAGCGAGACAGGGTGCGTCCGCACCGGGCAGGTGCGTTGGGCGAGCCTCAGGCAATCATGCGTTTTGTCGGGACGGGCAGGGATTGGAGCCCGGATTTCGTGCCCCGGGGCGGTTTCGCGGACGGGACAACGCCGGTAGGAAAGGTCTCAGCCATGGGTCGGTATCCTTGAACGATACGGATCGTGGTCAGGCCGACGCCGGTGCTGCTAACACCGGTGCCGGCCGCCCTCTGCTAAAGGGCGGCTCGGCACATGCGACGGTTCTGCCGTCGATGAACCTGGCTTGGTCCAAGGCCGTTGGGAAGCGCCGCGGTGCGGAAATCCCCGGTCGGGCAAGCCGTATTCCGTGAGAGCGTTAACGGAGGCCTGGCCGCGCTGGGGCGGAGGCCGTCCGTGTCTGAGATACGTCGCGTCAGGAACCGCCCATCCGGAACGCCTCGACGAGCATGACGGAACGGTTTCGCGATCGAACGCACGCGATGACGACGGGCGATCTCAGCGCGTTCCGCCGACGCGCATCCTCACCGGGATTTCTTGCGCGCCACCGCACGCGGCCCGCCGCCTCACACTTGCCGAAAAATCAGGCGCACGAAGAGCATCTTGGACGAGTTCATCGATGAAGACAGGCCTGCCAGTCGCTTATTTATATTTTCATGACATGAAAATTGTATAATATTGATAGATTGCTATTAAAAATTTTTAATACAGAACATCTGTATCGGAATTATCTCATCTAGAACTTATTGCATACTGATTCGGCGTGGATAGGGTCGATATCTGTGCCGGATTGATTCGATTTCGGGATTGCGCAAGCAGCTGAGATATAGAAAACGACGAACGATCTGATCGGTCGAGACGACGATATGACCTCGCCGTCGCGTGAGACGGCTGATCGAGGTGCTGCTCAAGATCTATTGCGACAGATGCGTGTCGAGAGGTCCCGCGACCGACGTCACGAAAACTGAGTGCAGTTGGAAATTTTCGGCTCATCCCAAAATCCAGTTTCGGCGCTCGGTCGTCATCATGGTCAAGTCGACGACATAAGCCCCGATCACGCCCCCTGGATCGAAATCCTCAAAGGCGGGCTGGATTTTATATGTTGGCGACCGCTTCTTCGGCCAAGCTGGCGGCGAGGATCGAAATATTCGAAGGCTCGGCCGGACTATGTTTGCGATAACGATGAGGTCGACGATCTCATGAGACGGCGCGAGAAATTTCGTCGATCTAAAACCCGCTTTACTGTTGAGGCCGGCACAAGGTCTTCGTGCGAAGCGTCCCAGCGTAATCCATGCGAAGCCGAGACCGAGAGGATCCGAGCCCTGGAGCGGATCCTCGAAGGTATCTTACAGTTGCCGGGGCAACCGATGCAGCCCGAGCCCGAAAGCCAGGAGGATGAGCGGGCGATGGAAGCCTTTGCCTTCCGCAGGCGGGCGGCTGCAGCGATGCCACGCGTGAACCCGCCGCCGGCCGCCAACGATGACCCTATGACGATCGCTCATGTAGTGATGGAGTATACGCTGATGGACGCGGCTCGCCTGCGCTGATTGCGTTCGCGGGAATTGAGGGCGGCAATGTCACCGACGCGGACCCATCATTTCTGCGCTCCGAGGCAGCCGACCGTCTCACCCGGCAAACAGGGGGATGGCAATTTGGTGCGCGCGTGAGGGGTGAACCGATCTGCGCATCCGGCTTCTCACTGCCCTCGGGCGTTGTGAAGACGTGCGATTCGCGGCATCAGTCGTCGGAGCATATCCCAGCGCCGGAGCAGATGGAAACGCCGTGAGCAGCTTGAAATTCGGTACGAGTGGCTTGCGGGGCCTTGTGACGGATCTCGTCGGCTGGCCGAGCTACGCCTACGCCGCCGCGTTCTTCCGATCCGTCTCGGCGGACGGAGACCGCCGAGAGGTCGTGATCGGGCGCGACCTGCGCGACAGCAGTCCAGGCATCGCCGCGACGGTGGCAAGCGCCGCTGCGGCATCCGGCTTCACGGCGATCGACTGCGGCGCTCTCCCGACACCTGCTCTCGCGCTCGAGGCGATGCGACGCAGCGCCTACGCCGTGATGGTCACGGGCAGCCATATTCCCGAGGACCGAAACGGTCTTAAATTCTACCGGCCCGACGGCGAGATCACCAAGAGGGATGAGATCGCCATCCTGGAAGCCCTGGGGGACGTCACGGCGGTCGGCCAAGTGCCGACGCCGGTCCCTGCCATCCCAGAGCCCGATGCCGTCGAACGCTACCATCGACGCTACAGCGACGCCTTCTCGCCCGAGATCCTGAAGGACGTGCGCATCGCGGTCTATCAACAGAGCTCGGTCGCGCGCGACCTTCTGACCGATCTGCTCGCGAGCTTCGGTGCGAGCGCCGTATCGATCGGCCGATCGAATACGTTCGTTCCGATCGATACCGAGGCGCACCGCCCCGAAGACATCGCCTTCATCGCTGAGGTCATGGCGTCCGGCGATTACGACGCGTTGGTGACGTCCGACGGCGATGCGGATCGACCCCTTGTGGCCGATGGGGCGGGGCGGATCGTGCGTGGCGACGTTCTCGGCCTTATCACGGCCCGCTACCTCGGCATCGATACGGTCGTGGTGCCGGTCACCGCCGGCTCGGCGCTCGAGCAGTCCGGTGGCTTCAGCCGGGTCGTGCGTACCAAGGTGGGCTCGCCCTTCGTCATCGCCGGCATGGAGCAGGCAAAGGCCGAGGGGGCGGGAGCCGTTGCGGGCTTCGAGGCGAATGGCGGCTTCCTGCTCGGATCGGACATCAACATCGCTGGACGGATCCTGCCCGCCCTGCCCACGCGGGACGCGATGCTGCCCATCCTGGCCACGCTCGCGGCAGCGCGCGCGGCCGGTGCGACGTTGGCCGATCTCGTGACCTCGCTCGATGCGGGAGAGATGGCGAGCGACCGCCTCCCCAATACCCCTTCCGAACGGAGCAGCGCATTTCTCGCACGGCTTGGAGATGAGATCTTCAGAGCCGAGTTCCTCCAGCCGATCGGGTCGTCGCGCACGGTGGATCAGCAGGATGGTGTCCGGATCGGTCTCGATGGCGGACGGTCGATCCATTTTCGGGCCTCAGGCAACGCCCCGGAACTGCGATGCTACGCGGAGGCTAAGACGGCGCGGGACGCCCATGATCTCGTTCGTTGGGGGCTGACGGCGGCGGCAGCCGTCATGGCGGAACAGGCCAGTCGATCCTGATCGCCAGCATCGGCTGGCTGGCGGAGGGATGGTTCGCGGAGGCAGCAACACGAGGCGGCCTCCCATCGCCGTGAACCCAAGCCGTCACCGACGCCGAGCCCCGTCTCAGACCGAGCAACCCAACCGGGCCCTCCACCACTCATCGAGTTGCTCATACGCCCTGCAATGGCCGCGACATCGCGGGGAGCCCAGGGACCGGTAGGGTCGTCGTCGACGGTCGTGCTCTTGGGCAGGATGTCAGGGTATCGTTGTCGTGGCGGACGACAGTTTGTTGCGCGAAGCGACGATGCCCAGGACCATCCGTCTGGTTGCGCCTCCGATCGAGTCAGAGGCCAAGCATTACACGGCGCGGCTGCTGCCCATCGGCGGGCGCAGTCTGTAAGCTCCGACGCGTTGGGTTCAATCAACTCGCCATTGTTTTGCGGGCGAACATCGCGGCAGCGAACAGAACGGCAGATCCTGCGGTGACCTGACCGGCTGGCTTTGGACCGGGCTGATTGAGAGGATCAGCCAGGACCAGAGGAGTCGGGCATGCGTCGAGGTCAGAAGACGGGTGCGGAGCAGGTCGTGCTGAAGCTGCGCCAGATTGAGGTGCAGACAGCCCAGGGCAAGAGTTTGGCCCTCGCCTGCAAGGAGACCGAGATCTCCGAGCAAAGCTACTATCGCTGGCGCAAGGAATACGGCGGTCTGCAGATCGACCAAGCGCGCCGGATGAAGGATCTTGATCGTGAGAACGCGCGATTGCGGCGGCTCGTGGCTGATCTATCCTTGGAGAAGCAAGTGCTGGCGGATGTCGCCTCGGGAAACTTGTAGCCCCCGAGCGACGCCGGCAGGCGGTCGACGGCATCCGGGAGAAGTACGGTCTCTCGGAACGTCACGCCTGCCGGATCGTCGGCCAGCATCGGGGTACGCAGCGCTACGTGCCCACCGTGCCGGCCGACGAGGATGAGCTGACCCGCGCCATCATCGCCCTGGCGTCCGAGTATGGGCGCGACAGATACCGCCGCGTCACCGCGCTGCTGCAGGCAGCCGGCTGGCAAGTGGGCAAGGACCGGGTTCATGGTTCGACAGGCTCACCATGAGGGCATCTGGCGTCGCGAGGGGCTCAAAGTCCCTAGCCGACAGAGACCCCGCAGCCGCCTATGGCTGAACGACGGCTCATGCGCGCGCCTGCGCCCGCTCCACCGCAACCATGTGTGGAGCTTCGACTTCGTGCAGGCTCAGACCCACGACGGCCGAAGCCTACGCATCCTGACGCTGATCGACGACCTCACCCTGAGCTTGTCGAAGGGATAGCCGGGCGTGCATGGCGCTGAAGGTGGCACGGCGTATCAACAGCGTCGGCGTGATCGAGGCGCTGGCCGATGCCATGTGCCTGCACGGCATCCCCGAGCACATCCGCTGCGATAATGGCCCTGAGATGATCTCCATGGCGCTGCGCAAATGGGTCGCCAAAGCTGGCTCACAGATCCAGTACATCGCACCAGGATCCCCGTGGGAGAACGGGTACTGTGAGAGCTTCAACGGCAAGCTGCGCGACGAGTGCCTACGCCAGGAGATATTCTACTCGTTGAAGGAGGCGCAGATCGTCATCGGTCTATGGCAAACCACGTACAATTGCATCCGACCGCATTCGTCGCTGGGCTATCGGCCGCCCGCGCCTGTCAGCTACCCGGATCTGGCCTTCCGGCTATCCATGGCCGCGACTGACCGGGCCCCTTGGGAGTGGTCCGCCCTGAAGTATAGCTTTTGAGCCGACTGGAGTTGACCCCGTTTGTGGTCCACGGCCTATGCAAGTTCCCGGGCTGTGACAGCTTGGTTGGCGAAGGCCCTGGGCGTCAAGCCGCCCAGGGCCGTGTGAGGTCGATCGTCGTTGTAGTGGCACCTCCATTCCTCGATGCGCTCGCGGGCATCGGCCAGCGACAGGAACCACGAGGCGTTCAGGCATTCCGCTCGGAGGCGGCCGTTGAACGCTTCGATGTAGGCGTTGTCGGTCGGCTTGCCCGGTCGTGAGAAGTCGATCTCGACCCCGTTCAGGTAGGCCCACTGGTCGAGCATGCGGCCGGCGAACTCCGGCCCATTGTCGACCCGCAGGCTCTTCGGCCGACCCCGCAGCCTGACCAAGGCGTCGAGCGCCTCGGTCACCTGGAAGGCGCGGAAGTTGGCTCTCGGCGTGAGTGAGAGCGCCTCTCGCGTGTGGCAATCGACGACGGTCAGGATCCGGAACGGACGCCCGTCGAACAGGCGGTCGGACATGAAGTCCATGGCCCAGACCTCGTTGGGTCCACCGATCGCCGGTCGTCCCTGGCGATAGCGCCACGCCCGTTTACGCTTGGGCAGTTTAGACCGGATCGACAGCCCCTCGTCGCGGTAGATCCGGTAAGTGCGCTTGTGGTTCACCTCCCAGCCCTCGCGTCGCAACAGGATGTGCAGCCGCCGGTAGCCGTAGCGCACTCGCGCGGCAGCCAACTCCTTCAGCCGCATGCGCAGCGCTACTTGAGGGTCCGAGCGCTTCCTGTAGCGCTGCGACGAACGACCGAAGCCGGTGGCTTGGCAGGCCCGACGCTCGCTGATGCCGTAGGCCGCCTGCCGGTGGCCGGCGACGTCACGGCGAGCGGCGGGCCTTACCACTTTCGCTTGAGCACATCCTGCAACATGGAGCGGTCCAGCGTCAGGTCGGCGACCAGCCGCTTGAGCTTGCTGTTCTCGTCCTCCAGCTGCTTCAGCCGGCGGATCTCCGGCACGCCCATGCCGACGAACTGCTTCTTCCAACGATAAAAGGTCGGCTCGGATACGCCCATCTTCCGGCAGACCTCGTCCACCGTCGCGCCGTTCTCCGCCTGCCGCAGGGCGAAGGCGATCTGTTCGTTCGTGAAGCGTTTGCGAGGCATGGCATCCACCCTCCTTCAGGGGTCAGGATGCCCGAAAAACTTGCGCTCAGCGCGGACCAGTTTGGTGGGTCAGGGTCACGTCTTGAGCAAGATCGGGCGATCCATCGTGCTCAGTCGCATACATCTGGAGCTAATTCAGGGCCTTCTCAGGTGATCGACACTCACGGGCAGGGTATCGGGTGATCCTGCCAGGGTCTCCATCGATGCGCTGTCCACCAAGAGCCGGATCATCTCGGAGCGACTTGCCAGCATCGTGGCGGGCGGCTCGCCTACTATAGCTTCCCAGGCCGCTACGAACTCGGCCTGCGACATGTGGATGAGCGCGTCTTCGCTCTGAGACGCTGGCTTTGTCGGGGAGACACGCAGGTTGCTCATGGAGAGGATACGCCCACAAGCCAAACGACGTTTCGAAACGCTGCGGTTAAGGTAACTGGCGCCTTAACTCGCCGACCGAGATGCGGCCTGCAAATCCTATCGGTCCGCGATCAGATCGGGCGGCGGGGTCGAGCCGGTCACAGCGCCTTCTAGCCGCCTGATCTACTGATTGCTGCGCTTGGCGCCGAGATGTCGCTCGATCCAGCCCTGAGCCGCATCCAGGTCCAAGAACAGGGGCGCGCTCATCACCGAGGTTAGGCCGAACGCCGCCTCCAGGAACCACAGGCCCACATCGGCACCGTGCTGGTCCGAAAGCCGCACCAGAACTGCTACGAGGAAGCCATCAGCGAACACGAGTTGCCCGTCGCTGTCCTCGCTGCTGGTCGCAACCCGCACCGGCTGGAGGTGCAGGGTCATCCCGCTGTTCGCTTCTGCAAGTGCAGGTAGGTCGCGTCGAACTCGGAAGCGCGGACAAGCTCGTCCCACGCCTTCACCACCAACGTCTGCCGGTGCAGCGTGATCAGACCTCGACCGCGCATCTCCTTCAGCACGCGGTTGATGTGAACGCTGGTCATCCCGGTGGCGTCGGCGAGATCGATCTGGGTGATCGGCAGCGGGCATCGGTGATCCCCCGCCAGACCGACCGCCTCCTGCTTCAGGTACAGTTCGCAGAACAGGTGGGCCAAGTGCTCGAACGCCGGGCGGCGTCCCATGGAGATCAACCACTCTCTGAAGAGCGCCGCGTCGATCAGCGTGTCACGCCAGAGCGCCGCCGCGATGGCTGGGAAACGGGCCGTGAGGTCGTGCAGGTTTTCGTGCGGGATGAACGCCACCGTGGCCTGGGTCATCGTCCCGAGGTTGTGGTCCATCAGCGGGATGTGCAGGCTCTGCAAGTCCGGGATGTCGCCCGCGATGTGGAACGAGAAGATCTGGCGCCGTCCCTCGGCCAGGAACTTATAGCGGTAGGCCCAGCCCTCCAGGATGACACAGCACTGCGTCGCCCGGTCGCCGTCACGGACGATGTCCTGTTTTGCCGAGAGGGTCCGCACCCGGACGGGCAGGCTCTCGATCGCTTGATGCGCCTCATCCGAGAGGCGGGTGACGCTCTCCAGCTTGCGGATGAGCGGATAGAGAGCGTGGGGGAGCTTCGAGGCCATGGCGGCTTCGCCTTGTGTTGCAGGCGGAAGCACACGGCGCTCCCAGGCGGCAGCACCTGTTCCGGGGCGGCTGACGATGGCACATCGGGTAGGTGGTATATTATCGAACCGAACCATCATGGATTAAGTTTTTTCGCGGTTACGGCACTTTCCGTGGTCGAACCGCATGTATTGTTTTGTAAATTAGTTACATAAAAATCATCCGCTTGTTATTCGTCAAGAAAACACGACATCAGAATCATCGCCAGCCGTATTCAGGGCGCTGATGATTGAGGGACCGAGTGTGCTCTTGCCCCTAGCAGGCGAACACCAGTGGCTCCCCTCCAACAACCGGATGTACGCAACAAGCTCCTCGCTGGCCTCTCGCCAGAGGATTTCGCCAGCTTGCAATCTGCTCTGCGCCTGGAGCCGATGCAGCTACGGCAGGTATTGATCCCCGCCCATTCGGCGATTGAGGTCATCTATTTCCCCGAAGAAGGCTTCGTCTCCATCACGGCGGATGGAGCGCATGGCCGGGTCGAGATCGGGCTCGTTGGACGGGAGGGCGTGGTCGGGGCAGGACCGACGCTGCTCGGGGACGACCGTAGCCCGCACACCCACTTCGTGCAGATGGCCGGACACATGCTGAGCATCGACGCGGAGGTTCTGCGCGCCGCGTTCGAGAGGCTCCCTTCCCTCCGCCGCCTGATCCACCGCTACATCCAAGCCCAGCATGTACAGACAGCCCAGACGGCGTTCGCGAACGCGCGGGGCACCACGCCGACGCGCCTCGCTCGATGGTTGCTGATGTGCCACGATCGGATCGACGGCGACATGGTCACGGTCACCCATGAGTTCATGTCGTTCATGTTGGGGGTCGAGCGTCCGGGGGTCACCGCCGCGCTGCGCTCACTGGAAACGGACGGCTTGGTGCGGAAGCATCGCGGAAGGGTCGAGATCCTCGACCGCGATGGCCTGCTCGACCTCGCTGGCGATAGCTACGGTGGGGCAGAGGCCGAGTATGCCCGCCTGATCGAAGGGCGTCCCGAGCCGATCGATTGATCGTCTGGACGGCTCGCATACGGCCGAGCCTTCACGCCTCCGGCCTCTCGCAAAGACGTGAACGCGCGGAAGGTGGTCGGTTAACCTCGTTCAGAGCCGGGCCATCGCGAAGCGGCTATGGCGTCGCCATGGCAAACCGGCTCATGACGCTCGATCTGTTCGCCACGCTCGATATCGTCGAGGACGATGTTGCCGCAGTGGTGAACGCCTACATGACCGATCCGACTTCGGGTCCAGTCTCGTTCGGCGAGGGTTATCGGATCGACCCAGCGGTAGCCGTTGCGGACCACCCCTTCGCCAACACGCTGATCGGTCAGTCCTGGGCAAGCGCTGAGCTACGCCGGGCCGCAGTCCGCGCCGCCATCATGCTCGCGCAGCCGGAACGAGTGTAGGCGTCGCATGCGGTTCGCCTTCTTCGACGGTGCCCGACCTTGCTGAGCGCCGCCCAGTCCAGACGACGCGACCAATGTCGTCCTTCAAGACGGCCAGCCCTGAGCGATGGCATGCCCAAGGTTGAACAGAAGCACGTCGGCCGCAGCGCGTAACTCGGCCGGAGCGTCGGACCCGAGTGTTTCCTTCAACGCGATAGCGAGGTCGGCCGCCCGTTCGATCGGATCCCCTGCTTGCGAAGCACTACCCATGACATACCGTGCGCCACCGTCGCGCATCTCGGTGATGTCGATCAGGATGCCGCGTGACCGGAGCGGGCGATCGAAGTGGTCGCGATATGTCCGGCCACGGCTGAGCAGCCAACTCACGGCTCCGTCAGGGGCGATGACGCGGTACTCGGACAGCACAAGGCCGCCAGCCCGCGCGGCCTGCCGCATGTGTTCGGCCAGCCATTCCCGGTCGTCCGGATGAACCGCCGCCGCGGCAGACATCCCGCTGATCTCGCGCTCTGCGAGAGCAGCGTCACCCGTCAGCAGGCGAGCGGCGCCCGCGTCGTAGGTGACCACGCCGCGAACGTGATCCCAGTCCCATGTGCCGACAACACACGACGCTTCGAGTGCCCCCCTGAGGCGGTCTACGTTCTCGCTGAAGCCGTGGGTGACATCACTGCGCATGGCGCCTCTCGGAACCAAAAGTGGGACGGGCGCCGCTCAGGCGCGCACTGAGGGTATCAAATATGCCAAAGCCCTAACCTGGGTTGCATTCATTTTACGACGTAACGTAGAAATTGTGCGGCGTGGCAGTCAGACGCACAGCGGAAATGCCGACCTAGCCTTAAGAGGCGAGCCGCGAAGCGAGGTGGCATGCGCGACAACACCAATGGCAGCGACGATGGACGCGGAGTTCGTAATGCGCTGACCCGGATCAGTGCTGCGCTCGGAGTCCCAGCGGCGGCTTTCTACGACGCCGATGCGGATGCGGTCGCGCATCTTCGTCGCGAGCAAGAGGCCCATCTTCTCGGACTCGTGCGAGCGTATCTGCAAGAGGTCGATCATGAGCACGCACAGCGCTTCATAGCAGCGGTGCGGGCTCTGGCCGAGGCTGAGGTACGGTAGAGGCCGCAGGTTCCAGGATCGCCATCGCGTGTGGCTTCAATGAAGACGGCCCTCGGGGTCCGGGGACGCCATTTGTCGGGCGAGCAGCATACCCGCCGCCGCCAACGCCTGCTGTAGCACCGGCAACATTTCATGCGCATGATCTTGTTCGATCAGCCCATGGGCCATCAGCAAGTGATCTGCGACGAGTTCGAGCGTCGAGCCCGGAGGTGTCGTCGCGTTCATGGGCGGCGGAACGAAGCGCGCGAGCGTGCCGTAGGCGGTCAGAGGTTCAGAGCCGCTGGTACTGATCTCCGTCAACGATCCGAGATAGCCGAGGAAGGTCCGATCCGGCGGCCCGTAGGAGGGTATGGCACCGATCAGGACCCAGGCGTAGCTCCCGTCAGCCCGGCGCAGCCGCAGGCGCAAGCTGTACTCGCTCTGCTGATCTCTGGCGCTGCG
>NZ_FOTK01000083.1 GCF_900114535.1 Methylobacterium pseudosasicola
ATCGCGCTCGGCACCGACAACGAACCGTCCCATGCCATCCTCCGGTCGTGCAGAGGAAAGCTACCACCTTCGGGGTTTTGACACAGCCAGGACCCGTAGCGGCCGTACAGACCGCTGTCGGCGTTTCTCGAAAGCGGCCACCGTCTCTTTCCATGAAACCCTTCAACTACACACTGCCTCTGGAGGCCCCGCATGGTTCCGCACTCAATTGGCTCCTCCGTCGGGTTTGGACCAAGATCCGAGCGCTTCAAGCTTGGTCCAACACGTTCCAGGCCGAGCCTGAGAGTTTAGTCTCCGATCCGCCTCCGCCCTTGATAAGTTGGTCTAGGCCACGTATTATATCATAAGTTATCGCATTCACCGGCGCGAAGATATATCTCACCAATCGTGTGTGGTCTCCGCGTTTAACGATTGCTCACAGCAATGCTTAAGCTGATGCTGACCCAAATGCTGGCCCTTGCAATTTTCTCGACGGGCGCCGTCGGCGATCAGAACTTAAAAGAAAGAAAAATCTCGGTCATCACAAATTTTTCTGAAGCAGATCCTGCGGCCCAAATTCTCGTAAAACAATTTGTAGATACGTTAAACAACGACAAACCTAAAGATACATTTATAAAATATGAGTATTATTGGTCTAACGGAAATGTTGAGTCTGCTCGGCGCTACGCCAAGAACATTGCTTCGAATCAACCTGATTTGATATTTGCTGCGACGACACCTGTGGTACGAGCCCTTTTACAAGAAACAAAAACAATACCTATCATATTTGCTACAGTAGCTGATCCAGTCGGGAGCGGCTTTGTAGCAAATTTTGCTGCCCCTGGGAAAAATGTTACGGGATTTGTCAATTCAGAAGGCGGCATCGCCGGCAAGTGGGTGCAATACCTGAAAGAGTTGATACCGGGAATGACATGCGTATCGATGATGTATAATCCGGCCACCGCTCCATACTATAAGTACTACGTTTCTCCATTCGAGGAAGCATCGAGATCATTGAATGTGACGGCCACGCTTTCTCCTGTTGCCACTGAGAAGGATATCGAAGACACAATAGAAGGGCTGTCGACAAAAAGATGCGGTCTCATTTTGATGAACGACAGCTTCAATTATGTACATCGCCGAATAATAGCCTCGACCTCTGAGAAGTATGGCATTCCGGTTGCCGCCTATAACAAGGCGACCGCGCAAGATGAGGCACTAGTGGCTTATGGTCCCGAAGAGGCGGACGCGTATAAAAAGGCCGCTGGGTATGCCAAGAAAATAATCGACGGCGCTGAAGTAGGAAATCTGCCAGTTCAGCTTAATACTCATTTTTATCTATCTATTAATATCCGCAAAGCCAAAAAACTAGGAATAGAAATTCCCGCCTCTTTTCTCTCGCGGGTTGACGAAGAGATAGAATAAATCCGTAGGACGTTCGTATTAAGTTGTCATGATTTGATATCTTACAGTATATAACGAATTACATCCGCTTTAACGTGTGTGTCTTTTAGAAGCGGACCGGCCGAAAACCACCGATGCCAGTCACTCCGCTGACGGTCACAACCTTCCGTAAGCGGACGCTACCGGTCGCGGCCGGCCATTCGCGAAAACGCCTTTTCATCGCGAGAACGCAGGCCGCCAACGTGGAGACCGGTTCGGCTGGAGCGAGCGCGTTCCCTCAAGGAGTGAGAGGCGAGCCCGATTGCAACGCGATCGGGAACGTCGCCAGGAGGCCACACACGGCCCATCACGCATCCGATAAGTGTTCACGCATCCGTGTTCGACGCCGCGCTTTCACAGCGGCAGCCATACCTCAGCGATCCAGCGCAGCTCAGTCACACCTGAATACGACAGCTGTCTGCAACTCAAAATTTATTATTCGTTAGATTTGCAAACCTGAGTTGCGCGCGCTAGCGGGATTTGTTCGTCCGTTCGGCATCGCGGTTACTGAAGTATCGTTTCATGCAAACATTGTTTTCCACCGACGGGCTCAAACCCCGGGATAGCTTCAAGCGGTGGCGGGAGACCTTGTTCGAGCGGCTCATGCCCCTCGAGATGGAGCGCCTGGACGACAGGCCCTTCGAAGGCCGCATGGAGGGCACCCGTATCGGTCCCATGCTCGTGAGCCGCGTCTCGCAGGGCGCCCTGCGGAGCGAGACGACGCCCCGAGCGGCGCGCGACCACGAGCGGGCCGGCATGGCCGTCGTCGTGCTCAAGCGCACCGGCACCTCCACCTGCCTTCAGGGCGACCGGGACTCGGTGCAGCGACCGGGCGATATCGTCGTGCTCGACCGCCGACCGGCTGTCGTGGCGACGAGCGCGGGCAGCCAAGCCGTGTTCCTGGAATTGCCCCGGGAGCGCCTGGAGAGCGCGCTCGGGCCGACCCGGCTCTACACCGCGCTGGCGATGAGGGCGGATCAGGCCTCTGCCTCCCTGGTGCAGACGTTCTTCCAGGAACTGATCCAGGTGCGCTCCCGGCTCGACCCGGACAGCGCCGAGCGGATGGCGTCGATCGGCGTGGACCTGATCGTCGCCTGCATCGCCGAGCGCATGGCCAAGGAGGTGCCTCGGCCCCTGCACGGCACCGTCGTGGTCCAGCGGGCCAAGGCGTTCGTCGAGGCCCATCTCGGCGATCCGACCCTGGATCCGCCCCAACTCGCAGCCGCGGTCGGCGTGTCGCTGCGCCGGCTACAGGAGCTGTTCCACGAGCGCGGCCAGCACATCTCGGACTGGATCTGGCAGCGCCGGTTGGAGGCGGCCGCCAAGCGCTTGTCCGACCCGGGCTGCGCCCACCTGTCGATCGGCACCCTGGCCTATGGCTGCGGCTTCGCCAGCCAGGCCCATTTCTCCCGGCGCTTCAAGGCGCAGTACGGCATGGCCCCCCGCGAGTATCGCCACGCCGCCTTCGTGCGCAGGCCGTAGGGTTTCATCGATGCGGGGGGGGGGCCGTCTCGGTCACCGAGGCTGCTGACCTTGGGTGTCGATGAGACGACCCTTTGCAGCCCGTATCAAACGTCGGACTTGGACCACGCGTTTCCATCGACGCCATGACGGCGGCCGGAGAAGCCGTCTTCAAGCCAACGCCTCCCGGGCTCGCCTGCGGCGCCCCGGGATGACGAGGTGCGTGTGCGGATGTCCGTACAGCCCAAATCACGGCCGCACGGCGGTGACCTCGATCTCCACCAGCCAGCCGGGATTGGCGAGCGCGGCGACCTGGACCGCCGAGCGGGTGGGCAGGTTCGGCTGGGCCGCGGTGCCGAATTGTTCGCGGTAGGCCTCCATCAGGCCGGCGAAGTCCAGGTGGCCGCCCTTGGCCGGATCGCCGACGATGAACACCGTCATCTTCACCACGTCGCGCAGCGACAGGTTGCGGCGCTTCAAGGCGGCCTCGATGGAGGCCAGGGTCGAGGCGGTCTGGGCGCGGGTATCCCCGAAGGACGCCAAGGAGTTCTTCTCGGCGTTGGGGTTGATCACCGAAGGCCCGAAGCCACTGAGATAGACGGTCGCGTGCCCGGCCGGCACCTCGACCGCCTCCGAGATCGGGAAGTCCGAGCCCGGGATCGGATACCGGACGATGTCCTCGGCGAGCGCCGGCCCGGCCGCCAGGGCGAGCGCGAGGGGTGCGGAAATCAGGGTTCGTCCGATCATGGCCGTGCCGCCTTCACATCCTCGGGGGCGACCGCGTCGCCGTACGGGTTGTCGAAATGGGTGCGGACGTAGTTCACCACGTCCGCGACCTGGGTGTCGCTCATCATGCGCCCGAGCGGGGGCATGCCGCGCAGGCCGTACAGCAGCACCGTGACGGGATAACCGGCGCTGGCGAGTTTTTGGTTGTGCCGGAGCGGGGGATAGGAGGCTGCGCCGACCGCGCCCTCCCCGCCCGCCTGATGGCAGGCGGCGCAGACCTGGGCGTAGAGCGCTTCGCCCCCGGCCTCGGTGAAGGTTTTGCCCTCGCTCATCGCGGGGCCGGCCGATGGCAGGGCCGCATGGAGGGCGTGCTCCTGCGCGGCGGCGCCGACGCCCGTGGCGAGGAACAGCGCCAGGGTTCGGGTGATCGCAAAAGCCCTCATGCCGCCAAAACCCTCTTGTGAAGCCGCGTGACCGCATCGAGGGCCGAGAGGATCGCGCCCTCCTGCCAAGCGGGGATGTACGAGGCGTGCTCGCCGGCCAGCATGATCCGCCCGTCGATCGCGCATAGGTTGTCGTAGTGCTGGGCCCGGGCCTCGTCGGTCCAGTCGCCGGCGCAGCCCAGGGTGAACGGCACCCGGTGCCAGGCCACCGCGATCCCGGTCTCGAACTCCGTGTTGTATTGCGGGTGGATCTGGCTGCCGTAGGCCACCGCCCGGCGCACCCGCTCGGCGGGGCTCATCGCTGTAAATTCGTAGGAATTCGGCCCGTTCCAGGTATAGGCGCCGAGCAGTACGCCCTTGCCGCCGGCATTGTAGCCGGTCGCGGGATAGGCGATCTGGCGGATCGGCAGGTCGGTGTAGGAGATGCCGCCGAAGATGTGCTCGTCCTCCTCCCAGAAGCGCCGCTTGAATTGCAGGCCGATCTTCACCGACGAGGCGTAGGGCACGGCGTCGATCGCGGCCTTCATCTTGGGGCCGACCTGGGTGGGGATCTGGCTCAGCACCGTCAGCGGCAGGGCGCAGACGCACCAATCCGCATGGGCCTGCCGCACCGCGCCGCCCTGGGCGAGATCCTGGTAGGTGGCGGTGACGCCGTGGGCATCCTGGGCGATCTCCGTGACCTTGGCGCCGTACCGGATCGTGTCCGGCGGCAGGGCGCGGGCGAAGGCCTCGCCGATCCGGCCCATGCCGCCCACCGGCTGGAACATCGTGGTCTGGAATTCGTACAGCAGGAAGTTCTGCAGGCCGCGCCAGAGCCGCGAGGTCAGGATGTCGTGCAGCGCCATCGGCTCGCCGTCGACTGGGCGCGCCGAGAGCCCGCCGCCGGGATCGTGGGCGTAGCCGCGGAATTCCGAGGAATCGGGGCCGGCGCGGTAGGCGAGGTCCTTGTCGAGGCCGCCAAGCGACCGCAGAGCCTCGATCAGGATCTCCTGGTCCTCCTTGGAGACCTGCGCGTCCAGGGCACCCTTGCGGGTCGCCTTCGCCAGCAGTTCAGCGGTGGCGCCGTCGAAATCGGTCTTCACGGTGCGGATCCGCTGCGGCTTGCCGCCGAAGCCCCTCGTGCTGTGCACGAAGGCGTTGTGGTTGAGCTGGATGAACGGCTCCAGGGCCACGCCGAGGCGGCGGCAGTAATCGAGCACGCCGTGGTGGTGGTAGGGGATCCGCCAGGGGCCGGGATTGAGGTAGAGGCCGGCGTCGAATTCGCACCGCTGCGTGGCGCCGCCCAGCTCCGTGTAGGTGTCGCCGCCGCGCAGCGACCAGTTCCGGCCGCCGGCGCGGGTGTTGTATTCGAGGATCTGCACCCGGTAGCCGGCCCGGTGCAGCTCAAGCGCCGCGGTCATGCCGGCGAGCCCGGCCCCCAGGACCAGCACCGACGCGCCCTTGGGATCGCCGTCGAGCCGGATCGGCCCGCGATAGGGCGATTCCTCGGCGAAGCCGAGGCTGGTCATGACCTGATAGGCCGCCGCACTCCCGGCCGCGGCGCCGACCATGGCGATCAGCTTGCGCCGACTGAACTCCGATGCCTCTGCCATCTCGCTTCCCGTCTCCCGATCCGGATGCGTCAAGGACGGTTCCGGTTAAGCAAGCCGGGGGCCAAGTCTGGAGCCGGACAAATGAAACGTTCGCTCTGCAGCGTCAATTTGGGTGAATTCGATCTGGGATTTGCAACTTAAGCGGATGTGTGACGCAGAAAATCATCGCTGTCTGTGATCTTGCTTCGGATCACGCCAGATATCGCGAAACTCGTCTCTCCAAACCACGACCTCATACTGAGGCTCTCTGCGCTCGCGCCTCAGGATGAGGGCGCGGGTGGGATCTCCGGAAGACTTGCGCCGCGTCATCGCTCCCCCAACCGTACGGATTGATCCCCCCGTGCGCCCCGCTACAAGCGGTTGTGTGATCGCCCCCCCTCTGCGCCTCGGCGCCCTCCTGATCCTTCCGCTTCTCCTCGCCGGCCCGGCCGTGGCGGCTCCGTCCGAGGGGGCCACCGAGACCGTCGAGCAGGCGCTCTGCCGCCTCATCGACGACTCCGCCAAGGCGCGCGGGCTGCCGGTGCCGTTCCTGACGCGGCTGATCTGGCGGGAGAGCAGTTTTCGCGTGGGCGTCGTGAGTTCGGCCGGCGCGCAGGGCGTCGCGCAGTTCATGCCCGGCACCGCCCGGGAGCGCGGGCTGCTCGACCCGTTCGATCCCGAGCAGGCGATCCCGCATGCCGCCCACCTGCTGGCGGATCTCAAGAGCCAGTTCGGCAATCTCGGGCTCGCGGCCGCCGCCTATAACGGCGGGGCCGCCCGGGTGAGCAAATGGCTGTCCGGCGAGGGCGGCCTGCCCGCCGAGACCCGCGCCTACGTCGCCGCCATCACCGGAGCGCCGGCCGAGGATTGGCGAGGCGGCGCCGCGATCACCTATCCCGAGGGCGGAGCGCCCGAGGCGAAGGAGAAGCAAGAGGCCAAACCGGCGGCGCCCGTCACCTGCATGCAGGTGACCGCCAGCCTGCGCATCCCGTCCCGCGGCGACCGCTTCGCGATCGGGCCCAACGAGGGTCCGGCGGCGCCCTGGGGCATCCAGCTCGCCGGCAACTTCTCCAAATCGCTGGCCCTGCAGAGCTTCAACCGCGCCCGCAACGCCTATGCCGGGGTGATCGGCGAGGCGCGGCCGATGATCATCGGCACCCGCCTGCGCAACCGCGGCACCCGGGCGTTCTACCGGATCCGCCTCCCCGCCCAGAGCCGGCAGGCCGCCGACGATCTGTGCGGCCGCATCCGCAAGGTCGGGGGCGCCTGCATCGTGCTGCGGACCTGATTTTTTACCTGAAGCCTCGCTTCCGTCATCAATCCGCCCCGAGCGGCGCCTTGAATGGGTCAATCAGGGCAACCGGACGGGAAATGACACGACTCCTCATCGCGTTTGCCAGCCTTCTCGGCCTTGGGCTCGCGGCGTTCGGCTTCAGCGCCGCCTCGCCGCTGACTCTGTTCGACGCGATCGGCCCGCGGGATGCCGGTGGCCGCCTGGCCGCCCGGGACCAGGCCTTCGGCGAGGGGAAGCGGCGCCGGCTCGACGTCTACGTGCCCACGGTGGCGGCCGAGCGGGCGCCGGTGCTGGTCTTCTTCTACGGCGGCTCCTGGCAAAGCGGCTCCAAGGACGATTACGCCTTCGTCGGCCATGCGCTGGCCGCCCAGGGCTTCGTGACGGTCCTGCCGGATTACCGCCTGTTCCCGGAGACGGCCTTCCCGGGCTTCCTGGAAGACGGCGCCGCGGCGCTGGCCTGGGTGCGCGACAACATCGCATCCTATGGCGGCGATCCGCGCCGCATCGTGCTCGCCGGCCATTCGGCCGGAGCCTACAACGCCGTGATGCTCGGGCTCGACCCGCGCTACCTCACTGCCGCCGGGGTCGATCCCAAGGCGATCAAGGCGGTGGCCGGCCTCTCCGGCCCCTACGACTTCCTGCCGCTCGATCAGGACACCACCCTCAAGGTGTTCGGTCAGGCTCCTGACCTGCCGCTGACCCAGCCGATGACCTTCGCGGGCCCGCTCTCGCCCCCGACCTTTCTGGCCACCGGCGAGGCCGACACGGTGGTGAAGCCCCGGCACACGGTGAGCCTCGCCGCCAAGCTGCGCGCGGCCCACGTGCCGGTGCAGGAGCGGGTCTATCCCGGGCTCGACCACAAGGACACGCTGCTGGCCCTCTCGGTGACCTTCCGCTCCAAGGCCCCCGAACTCGCCGAGATGGCGTCGTTCCTGATGCGCCAGGCGGCCGGGCGCTCGCAGTACACGATGCGGCGCTAAAGCATCGTCCCGAAAGGTGGTTTCCGGCTTTCGGGAACAAACGATGTGCGAGCCAATCCTGTTCAAACGCAATTCCGGGCCTCGATCTCGACATTCCGCTCGATGCCGACCGCTTCCAAGAACGCCGGATCGTGGCTGACCACGAGCAGTGCGCCGTCGTAGCCGCGCAACGCCTGCTCCAGCAGCGCCACGGACTCGATGTCGAGATGGTTGGTCGGCTCGTCCAGGATCAGCAGCCAGGGTGCCTGTGGCCGCCCGAGGAGGCCGGCGAGCCCGGCGCGCAGGCGCTCGCCGCCTGAGAGCGTCTCGACCCGCCGCTCGGCCTCGCGGTTACGGAAGGCGAAGCGGGCACAGACGGCATACGCCTCCCGTTCGCCGAGGCTTGGGTTCAAGCGCCGGACATTGGCCAGGATGCTGGCCGCGGGATCGAGCAGCCCGACATGCTGGTCGAGCAGGGCGATGCGGCCCTCCGCCCGCCGCACGCGCCCCGCCACCGGCCTCAACGCGCCAGCCGCCACCTTCAGCAGGGTCGTCTTGCCGGCGCCGTTCGGGCCGCCGATCGCGACCCGCTCCGGCCCGGTGATCGCGAGCGTCCAGGGGCCGAGCGGCCCGCCGCCGGGATCGGCCACGACATCGTCCAGGGCGAGCAATTCGGCGCCGGACGGCAGGCCGCTCGACGGCAGTATGATCGTGAGCGGCGCCAGCACCTCGACCCGCGCCCGCGCCGCCTCGGCCCGGGCTGCGGCTTCGCCGATCAGCCGCTCGCCGACGGCCCGGGCGCGAGAGCCTGTGTTTTCGGCCCGCTCGGCCTGGGCGCCGAGCAGGATTTTCGGCGCCGACCCCTTGGCCGCGAAGGCGCGACCGGCCCGGTCGCGCCGGGCCTTGGCCTCGCGTTCCTGCTGCGCGGCCGCGCGCGCGTCGCGCAATTGGGCGCCGGCCCGCTCCAGCGCGGCGGCGGCCCGGGCCCGCTCGGCCTCCCGCCAAGCTGCGAGGGCGGACCAGCCGCCGCCGACGATCCGCACGCCGAGGGGCGTCAGTTCGACGATGCGGTCGACATGCTCCAGCAGCGCGCGGTCGTGGCTCGCCACCAGCACGCCGCCGCGCCAGTCGCGCAGCAGCGCCCAGATCGTGTCCCGCCCGGGCCGGTCGAGATTGTTGGTCGGCTCGTCGAGCAGGATCAGGTCGGGCGCCTCGACCAACAGGCGGGCGATGCCGACCCGAGTGCGCTCGCCGCCCGACAGGGTGCCCACGCGCCGGTCGAAGGGCCATCCCGGCAGACCGGCCTCCGCCAGGGCGGCTTCGAGGCGCGGCTCCAGGGTCCAGTCGGCGGCCTCTAAATCCTCGGCGCTGCCCTGCCCCGTCAGGATGCGCCCGAGCACGGCCAGCGGTTCGGAGACCCCGAGGGCGTCGGCGAGCGTCCAATTCTCCGGCCAGTCCTGCCGGAGCAGGCCGACCGTGCCGGACCGGCGCACGGAACCGGCAGAGGGCTCGGCGAGGCCGGCGGCGACGCGCAGGAGCGACGACTTGCCCGAGCCGTTGCGGCCGACCAGGCCGATCCGCTCGGCCCCGAGGGAGACGTTCAGGTCGTCGAAGAGGGTCTGGCCCTCAGGCGTGCGGAGGGCGACACCGTCCAGGGTGAGAAAGGCAGACATGGCGAGCCGGGTGCGTGGACGAGACAGGGCGACATGTGATGTTCGTCCGGTCGTTCACGGCGGCGCGCTCCTCTATGGCTGCGGCGGAACGCTAGAGCAGTCACCGACCGGGTTGAATCGTCTGGGGTTTCCGCCACGACGGGGTTGTGATTCGATGCGCGGCTTTCCGAGGAGGAGAGCCGATGGCGTCTGCCCTATCTGTCGATCTGCGCGAGCGGGTCGTGGCTGCGATCGAGGCGGGCGCGTCACGCCGGGAAGCGGCACGACGTTTCGAGATCAGCCCGGCCAGCGCCGTGCGCTGGCACGGGGCCTTCGTGCAGGAGGGGCGGACGCAGGCCAAGCCGATGGGTGGCGATCAACGCTCGCACACTATCGAGGCGCAGGCCGACCTGATCCGGCAGACCTACGAAGAGCAGCCGGAGCTGT
>NZ_FOTK01000092.1 GCF_900114535.1 Methylobacterium pseudosasicola
TTGGTAATGAAGAGGTCGAGAGTTCAATCCTCTCTCGCAGCACCAGATTTCCTGAAACCAGCTTCGTCGATCCAAGGTCTGCTCGGGCTATGGCCTGAAGCCTTGCGTTGATCATTGGACGTGCAGCACGGATCGAAGGCCGGCTGTGATCCGGTGGCCCTGCTGTCGTAGGTGGGGCCGCGCGCCGATGCATCCGGGGGATGGTGCGGACGTGAACACGACGGCCCTTTTCACGATGGTGGGCATCGTGCTCGGCTGGGTAATCCTGGCCGGGATCGCGCTGTTTTCCGGGCGGATCGCCAGCCTCGCATTCCTGATTCTGACGGTGGTGGCTCTCTTCCTCTACGTGCCCTGGGTCCGCCTGCGCGCCAGCGGGATCGAGGGCTCCAGCCGGCCGGTCCGCTTCTGGACGAACGTCGCGATGCTCGCGGTCAGCCTCGCGGCCTGTCTGGCCCTGGCCGTGATGCTGGCGCGGCGGACGGGGTTTCTGTAGCCGGTCGTCCGCCGCGCTGCGTCAGGTGCGTCGCGTAGGCTCGCCCCGGCCTCAGTGCTTCGTCAGGCTGTCAACGGTCTCGTCCTGCCCGACCGTGTCCGAGAACCGCGCGAGGCGGCTGACGCTGGGCTCGTTCAAGCCGCCGGCATTGGCGAAGGTGGCCAGGGCGATGCCGACCAAGAAGCTGGCCTCCTCCGCGGTGACGGCCCGGCCGCTCAGCGTGCTGGCCGCGCCGCGCACCGCGAGCACGGCCTGCTGGAACGCCGGGTCGCTCTGCAGCTCCGCCAATCGGGTCATGTGGGCTCTCTCCTGGATTGGGTTGGGATGTCGTGGTCTCGCCAGGGCGTCGTCGCCCAGAGCCAAGGATCGTTCAAGCGTGGCCGTGCTGGCGCCCGGTATCCGGGCGGGTCTCGGCGTCGATGTCTCGGGTCGAAATCGGGCAATCCACCATCATAAGCGCAAGGGTGGCGGGTCCCGCATCTTGGATCAAGTTTCCAGCCGCTGGCCTGCCGGTCCGTGGTGAGGCGGGAAGGCTCTCGCTGGATTTACATCTCCGGCCGTCGGAAGCGTCTCGTATCATCGAGGGCGTCGGATCGCAGCAGCCCGGCTTTCGGGTGACGGCCGGTAAACCCTTCCGCGTAAGGATAGCCGGGCATCCGTCCAGCCACAGGGTCGTTGTTCCCGCATGTCGTCGCGCTTGTTGACCCACGGAACCGTCCTGCTCGGCCTCCTGCTGGTGCCCTGGCCGGCACAGGCGCGGACGGGCGTCACGCCCGCGGTGCGCAATTGGCTGTCCGCCCTGGTCACGCGGATCGACGCCGTCGATCGCACCGACCGGCGCGGCGAGACCCGCGGGGCCGCCGGCACCGTGGTGGTGCGCGTCGCGATCGCCCCCGACGGATCGGTGCGGCAGGCCGAGATCGAGAGCAGCTCCGGCTCGCCCGGTCTCGACCGGCGGGCGCTCCGGGCGGTCCGGGGTGCCAGCCCGTTCAAGCCGCCCCCGGCGGAGCTGCTGGCCGAGACCGGGGTCGCCGATCTCAGCGTCCCGGTGCAGTTCGGCCCCTGAGCTGCGATAGCCGCGCTGGCTGGCATCGCTCGACCCGTCGCCTTCTCGGCGATTCGTCTTGGCGTAGCTGCAACCTGAAACTTTCTCCGGAGCGTCTTCGTTGTGGCCCTCGGCGCAGGTCGCGCCCGGGAGGCTGCGCGTGAAGGACGCATTCGTGAGACTGCGCCGGGTGGATGGCAGGAAGCCGCCCCTCCCGGTCGTCGTGGCGTCGCTGATCGTCTCGATCGGGATCTGGGTGGTGATCTGTCACGCTGCCGGCCGGATCGTCTGGACCTGGTGAGCGGCTTCACCGGTCGGGATGCGGGCCGGCGCCGAGATAGGCCCCCACCAGGAAGCCGGATTGATGCGCCGCCAGATAGGCGAGCAGAACCAGCGCCTTCCCGGCATCGAGCGTGGAGGCGAGTGCCCAGAGCGGCAGGCAGACCACGGCGATGAGCATCGAGCTCGCCATCACCATCGGGGCCCGGTAGCGCCAGCCTTCCAGAACCCCGGCCGCGAACAAGAGGGCCGCGATAAGCAACAAACAGGACCCTATTGACTGCAATAGTAAGGATTACGCTCCAATCCTATACGAGCTGCAATATTAAGAAACCCAAATTTAATGATGCGCGGCGGCTGTGATGTCCGCCTGCGTTTCGGCAGGGCTAGGTCGATGGTGTCCCGCCCCGCCGTTCCGACGCCGGACCGGTCACGGCAGCACGAAGCCCGCGACGCCGTAGACCAGGGCCGCCACCAGGGCTGCGGCCGGCATGGTGATGACCCAGGCGACCACGATCCCCTGGGCGACGTTCCAGCGTACCGCCGATACGCGCTTGGCCGCGCCGACGCCGATGATCGCCCCGGTGATCGTGTGGGTGGTCGAGACCGGGATCCCGAACGCGGTGGCGGCGAAGAGGGTCACGGCTCCTCCGGTCTCGGCGCAGAAGCCCTGCATCGGCGAGAGCCGGGTGATCTTCGAGCCCATCGTGTGGACGATGCGCCAGCCCCCGAGCAGCGTGCCGAGCGCCATGGCGGTCTGGCAGGAGAGCACCACCCAGAGCGGGACGTGGAACGCGCCGCCCCCCTCCCCGTGCGCGTAGAGCAGCACCGCGATGATGCCCATGGTCTTCTGCGCGTCGTTGCCGCCATGGCCGAGGGAATAGAGCGAGGCCGAGACGAATTGCATCCCCCGGAACAGCCGGTCCACGGCATGGGGCGTCGAGCGCACGAAGATCCACGACACGGCCAGCATCAGCAGAAGCCCGAGGCCGAAGCCCAGGGCCGGTGAGAGCACGATGGCGGCGCTGGTGGCGATCACGCCGGGCCAGACGATCGCGCCGAGGCCCGCCTTGGCGATGCCGGCCCCGAGCAGGCCGCCGATCAGCGCGTGCGAGCTCGAGGACGGGATGCCGGCATACCACGTGATCAGGTTCCAGCTGATCGCGCCGCCGAGCGCGCCCAGGATCACCCGGTCGGTCACCATCGTGACGTCGACGATGCCCGATCCCACCGTGCTGGCGACGTGCAGGCCGAAGATCAGGAACGCCACGAAGTTGAAGAACGCCGCCCAGATGACGGCGTAGCGGGGTGCGAGCACCCGGGTCGACACGATGGTGGCGATCGAATTGGCCGCGTCGTGCAGCCCGTTCAGGAAATCGAAGACCAGGGCGACGGCGATGAGGACGATCAGGAGCGTCACGCGACCGACTCAGACATGCTCGACCACGATGCTGCTGATCTGGTTCGCGACATCCTCGAACCGATCCATGACCTTCTCCAGGTGGTCGTAGAGTTCGGACCCAACCACGAAGGCCATGGGATCCTGCCGGGATGCCTTGAACAGGGCCTTCAGCCCGGCATTGTGGAGGTCGTCGGCCCGGCCTTCGAGCTGGATGACCCGCTCGGTCAAGGTGTTCAGCACGGCGGCGTTCTCGCCGAGTGCCCGCAGCTTCGGCAGTGCCTCGGCGGTGGCGGCGGCCGCCTCCTGGATCACCGCGCCCATCTCGCGCATCGACGGCTCGAAGGCGGTGACCTCGAACAGCTGCACCGTCTTGGCGGTCTTCAACATCTGGTCGATGGCGTCGTCCAGGGAGCCGACCAGGGCCTGGATGTCGCCCCGGTCGAACGGGGTGATGAAGGTCCGGCGCACCGCCAGCAGGGCCTCCCGGGTGATGGTGTCGGCCTCGTCCTCGTGGTCGGCGATCGCCTGGCAGGCCAGGGGCACGTCCTCCGTACCGTCGAGCAGAGCCCGGAGTGCGGCCGCGCCGCCCACGATCGTCGCGGCATGACGCTCGAAGAGGTCGAAAAACCGATCTTCCCTCGGCATCAACGCACGAAACCAGCCCAGCATATAACGTCTCGGTTCGAGGACCAGTATCCGTGCGACTTCGATGGACCCGAGAGGCCTAGCATGGCGGTCGGTGAACTGCATCAGGGTCCGGAGAGAAGACGCGCCGCCTGGCTGGATACGGATGGGCGGTTCTGACCGGCACGGGCTGACGCCGACCGGTTCATTGACGAAATCGATTTCTAATATCGATCCGATCTGTTTGAAACATGATGCAGTGCAGCGCAGATATCGTCTCGACACCGGGCTTCGGACCCGGACAGCAAGAGGCACCGACACCATGACCCTGCGACCCTTCCTGATCGCCACCCTGGCTTCCCTGCCGATGATCAGCTCCGCTCTGGCGGACGAGGCCATCGCCCTGACGCCGCCGCTCTACCGCGAGCAGGCCCGCGCGACCTCCGCCCAGCGTCCGGCGACGGAACTGGCGACCACGCCGCGCCTCGTCCCGGCGGCTCCGGCCGCGACCCGCGTCGTCACCGCGACCGCGCTGCCGACCCGCTGATGCCGGCCGGCTTCCCACCGAAGGCATGTTCCGGATCTCAAGCCGGAACTGCCGCCGACGCTTCGCGATCGCCGCGGCCAAGCGGCTGCGGCGATCATTGGACCAGATAGGCCGGATCGAACTGGGCCAGGTGCTTGAGGCGGGCGCGGTCGATGATCGTCAGCCGGCCGGCCTTGAGGTGGATCAGCCGCTCGGCGCGCAGATTCATCAGCACGCGGTTCACATGCACGGACGTCAGGCCCAGCGCGTCGGCGAGATCGTGCTGCGTGATGCGCAATTCGTAGCTGTCATCCGTCACCTGCCCGACCTCGGCGAGCCGCCAGCGCAACTCGCAGAGGAGATGCGCCGTGCGCTCGATCCCATCCCGGCGGCCGAGGCTGACGATCCACTCGCGGGCGATGGACTCGTCCCGCCGCAGGCGGCGTTGCAGAGCCGCCGCCAGAGCCGGATCGTGCGTCGCCGCGAACCGCGACAGCGGGATCTCGCCGAGCGTGCAGCGGGTGAGCGTACTGACGGCATAGCTGGAGCGCCCCGCCAGGAGCGCTTCCAAATCGCAGATGTCGCCCGGGACCAGGATGGCGGTGATCTGGCGACGGCCGTCCTGTAGCATGCGGTAGCGGCAGGTATGACCGGCCAGCAGGAGGTGAGCGGTGTCCGGCGTGGCACCCGGTACCAGAACCTCGCTCTGCTTCGGAACCAGGCGTTCCCGCAGCGGAAAGTCGAATTCGGTCGTGAGATTCCTGGGTGGGGTCGCGTAGGCCGCCATGTCGGCCGGGCGCGCAGTGAGCATCCGTTCGGTCCAGTCTATCAGCGATGCGTCCGCCGCGTATCAATCCAATAAAGATCGACGGATCTATATGTATACAAGCCCGCATGATGGGTTTCGATCAGATTTAGACGGTCGGTTGTTTGCTGTGTCCGAAATCGTACCCTTGTTTTCGGCCTATATTTTTGTGTGGAATAGTACTATGTTTTCATGATTGTTCGCCGAAACTTTCGGGCGCGGGCGACTGGGAGACCGCGTGCTCTTGCCCTGATTGGGAGCAGAGCCATGCTTCAGCTTCAGCAAGCCGACATTCGCAACCGTCTGCTCGGTGCCCTGGCGCCGGAGGACTTCACCGCTCTGGCCCCGGCTCTGGAGCGCTGGCCGCTCCGTCTTCACGACACCCTGTTCGGCGCCCATGAGCCGCTGTCGCACGCCTATTTCGTCGAGACCGGCTTGGTCTCGCTCGTGGCCGCCACCGAGGGCGGTCGGATCGAGATCGGCCTCGTCGGCCGGGAGGGGCTGACCGGCGTGCCGCTCGTGCTCGGGACTGACCGCGGTCCCTTCCTGGGGATCGTGCAAGGCGGGGGCGAGGCGCTGCGCATTCCGGCTTCCGCCCTGCGCGAGGCGCTGCACGCGAGCCCGAGCCTGCGGGACGTCCTGAGCCGCTACGCCCTGAGCCTGATGATCCAGATGGGCTACACGGTCTACGCGAGCGCCGAGCTGAACGTCGAGGCGCGGCTCGCGCGCTGGATCCTGATGACCCATGACCGGCTGAACGTCGAAGCGATGCCGCTCACCCAGGAATTCATGGCGATGATGCTGGGCGTGCGCCGCACCGGCGTGACCGCCGCCCTGTATGTCCTGACCGGCGCCGGCATGGTCCGGGCGAGCGAGGGGCACATCACCGTGCTCGACCGCGACAAGCTCAAGGATCTGGCGGGCGACACTTATGGGCCGGCGGAGGGCGAGTACGAGCGCCTGCTGACGGAAGCCTGAGCTCGGACAGCCGGAGCGCAGCCCCGGTCTCAGGTCGAGGCGCCGCGCCAAGCCCTGGCCCGCGGCCTGCGCCTCCGATTCCGAGGGCCCAAATTTTGGGCGGCCGCCCGGGCGTGCCGAATTGCCCCTCCCCCCTCATTCGGATCGCAGCCGCCAAGAGCCGAACTGGGGGCTAGGATTGTCGTCCAGCGAGCCGATTCCCCGGGCCGGAGTGGTCCCTGCAGGCGGCTCCCCCAGCGATACGGCGGCTGCAGGTCAGGTTGTGAAAAGTCCCGACGGTATCGCAGCCTGTGGTTGAGCTGACTCATGTCGCCGGCGGCAGGAATATAAGCGCGCGATGGGCTGGGGCGTGTCCGCAACTGTCAATGCCCAATATGGTATCGGACGAAGATGATCTGCATACGGCAAAACCAGCCTTCCGAATGCTGCCGAAATACCAATCTTGACAGTGCCGCAACCACGTACGTATTGTTTCCACAGCGTTAAATATAGGAAAATATAACTGGACGGGTTGTCTCGCCGCAGGCGCCCCGAATCCACGTAGGCAAGCTTTCTTGTGCTGCGATCGAAGAATCGCGCCTTGCTGCAAGTCTGGGGGAATATTCATGGTCGACTTGACCGGTTACAAGCTAACCTTCGACGAAGAATTCAACACGCGCAGTATCTCGCAGACCGGTGCAGGTACAACCTGGGCGGATATCCGTGCCCAGGATCGCGGCGACGCGAACGCCGATGTCGGCTTCGGCCACTCGTCTTTCGTGGACAAGGGCTCGGGCTATGACCCGTTCCAGGTTCAGAACGGCGCTCTGTCGATCACCGCGGTGCCGGACAGGACGTCGTCGGGCGTTCCCGGCAGCTGGGAATCCGGCCTGCTGACCACGCAGGGCAACTTCTCCCAGACCTACGGGTATTTCGAGGTCCGGGCCGACTTCTCCGAGCAGGTGGGCGCCTGGGATGCGTTCTGGCTGTTGCCCAACCAGCAGACGCCGGATCCGCACAATGCGGGTCAGCACCAGGAACTCGACGTCGTCGAGCGGTACGGTGATGGGCCGAAGACCGTCTACAGCACGATCCACACCACGGACCAGACGCCGAATATCCCCTGGCAACAGAATCGCCAGGTCACCAGCGAGATGCCGAACCAGAACGGCTATCACACCTACGGCATGGACTGGCAGGCCGACCGGATCAGCTTCTACGTCGACGGTCAGCTGGCCGGATCGCAGGCCACTCCCTCGGATCTGCACAGCCCGATGTACATGCTGGTCAACTTGGCCACGCAGGGTTCGGGTAGCAACAACGCCGACGTCGCCGGTGTGCCGATCACGTCTAAAATTGACTACGTTCGGGCCTATTCGAAGGCTCCGACCGCCGTCGCCGTCAAGCAGGATGCCGTATCGAGCCCGGACGGCAAGGATCCGGGTTTGTACGGCGCCACCTCCGCGGCAGCCGCATCGACAAGCACGACCGCCACGGCCAGCGCTACGACTACGACCACGAGTGCGGCCCCTTCGAGCAACACGACAGGTGCGGCGAGTTCGACACCGTCGACCACTTCGTCCCAGGGCGCCAGCAGCGCGGCCGCCGGTTCTGCTGCGACGACGACCGGCGTGACGAGCAAGCCGGCGACCGGTTCGACGACTGGCAACACCTCGGGGGCAAGCAGCTCGACCGCCGGCACGACGACCACGACCCCGAGCTCCACCGTCTCGACCGCTCCGGCCAGCGCGACCGGCGCGACGAATTCGGCGATCGGCAGCACGACGACGGGTACGCGCCCCGCGGCGGCCACCAGCGCGACATCCCAGGCTGCAGCCCCGTCGACGGGCTCTGCCGGCACCACAAGCCCGACCGCGAGCGCCACCGTATCGCCGAATCCGGCAGGC
>NZ_FOTK01000037.1 GCF_900114535.1 Methylobacterium pseudosasicola
GGCGTCGGAGCCAAGACGGCTTACATCGCTCCAGGCTCACCATGGGAGAATGGCTACGTCGAAAGCTTCAACGCACGGATTCGTGACGAACTTCTAAACGGCGAAATCTTCTACACACTCAGGGAGGCGCAGATCGTGATCGAAAGCTGGAGGCGGCACTACAACACCGTACGCCCGCACGCCTCACTGGGATACCGGCCGCCGGCACCGGAAGTGTTCATGCCAGCCTTCACCGCTTGGCCGGCTGCGCTCGCCCGACCAGCTCCGCCGGCCAAGCTACCCGTGGTGGAGCGGCCAACCGTGCACTAACTTTAACCTTGGACCACCCCGTGGGGGCCGATCAGACGTGCTCTCCCTTTGGCCTACGGGACCATCAGGTTCGACATAGGGCTTTGGAGTAGGCGGCTGATCAATTAAAGCGGTGGCGGATGGTGCTGAGCCTGTAGGCGTCTTCTCCATCATACCCGAATTGGTAGGCGCTCCCGGTGTGATGGTGCGGATGGGTTGCCCCTTCGCATCAAGTCCGGTTCGTTCCTGCTTGGATAGGGGAACGACCGGTGATACCCGCTTTTCCTGTGCCACCTGCGGTCGAGGGCCATATCCGATCCATAGCGAAGTCAGAACGACCGATGCCACCGCAAGACCGGCGCTAAGGAACAGCGTGGATCGAAACATCATCACCCCTCGTTCGGATCGCACTTCCGCTGCCCAAGGGTCATGGCATATTCGGGGCATGGTGGAGGATAGGGCTGGAACTGCTCTGAGCCGTCAACGTCCACCTGTAATGGCTAGTTGCCCTTTCGCCACATCACAAAATTGCCCGCGAATTTAGAGCGCAAACCGTTCTCTATAACAGCAATATGAATTGGATGCGGGGCACCTTTGCCGCGATGCCCCTTAGCCTATCAAGCTGCCAAAGTCATCTTACAATCGTCCTCACGGCGATCGTCGGCGATGTATACGGTCAAGTTATTATAATCAGCACTTGCTTCGGCCTGGTCAATAGCTGAAAGGCACCGGCAATGCTGCAACGCCTCCACGATGGTAGTCTTATGATCCTCATAGATCTTTCCGTAGGTATCCATACTCCAGTCAAATTCGTTTAGAGCATCTTCGATAAAGCACATGATGTGCTTGTAATTGTCCGACTTATCACCCGCAGAGATCCGTGACCGAAATGAGGCCTCCTCAATACCCCTCAGCAGCATCTTACGCAGAACATAGCTATAATCGCTACTTGTTCCGTTGCGCGCTAGAAGGAAATCGGTGCGGATAAAATCGTAATTGGTGTCTATCATAGTCATAATGCCTTTTTGATTCGAAAATTTTCTTTGGTAGGTGGATCCGGCAGCTTTGCTGTCTTAGAAATTTCGGACCCCTGTTCGCTTTGATGAAATTAATGCTTCACTTTTTTCAAAAGATCTTGTACTTGCTTTCTCCTATCGTTGGGTGAAGTTGATTGAGTAGCGGCGTTCAAAAGGCGCCATTGGATTTCGTGATAAGGAATTTTTGCTTGTCTAAGGGCGATATAGAGGGTGAAGATACCCGCGTCACCGTTGCCTTTGGAACGGCCAAAAGTTTCCCATCGGTTTGTTGCTTCTACTATGATTAATTCCTGCTCCTGGGTAAGCGCAGCATCTTGATTATTGTAGTTGAACGGAGGAAGATCGTAGAAGTCATCATCGCCTTGAAACCATGAACGCTGATCTAGCCACGCATCTACGTTCAATGGCTCTTTCCCCTTCGTCAGATCGTGGAAGAACGATTCCTTGCCACTTTGCGTTTGACATGGAAGGATTGACAGCAGCGATGGATTAGGCCGGCAGTCGATACCATCAAAGGAACGATTGAAGCTTGCGCTTGGCTTTGCGTTCCGCTTGCCGTTGATCCAACCCTGATTTTTAAGACTATACCTTACCTCATGATAAATTGCAACACTTTCTTCGAAATACATCGGCCTATCTGTAGGAATATAGATCCTATAACGCGGCTCTTGCTTTGTGTGTCGAAACGTATTGAAGGCAACAAATTGGATATGAGGGAAAGCACGTTCGAATTGTTTGACCGTCATGTCCCCAAGCTCAATGTCGATCCATATTCCCCTGCACAAAGCTACATTCTTTGTGTGCCGCGTATTCTCTGATGATCTCCTTGGATCGAATAAGGCACCGGAAATACATGGGATGTCGTCTTTTGACTTGTACGAATTAGTTGATAACTGCTTCAACCAACTGACAAACCTTCTTTCGTTCATAGTTACATTCTGCGGCTCTTTATCAAAGTAATTATGGAAATAAGAACCGCGATAGTTACGGACAAAATTACCTATAGACCTTAAAGTACTTTTGTCCGATGTGTCATGGAACACGACATCCCGAAGAAATTCAGGTCCCAAATCACCGACGAAGTCGGCGCTCCGCGCTAACTGCTCTTTCTTCCGTTCCTCGTACTTATGCCTTCGGTTTTGATTACCGTTATAGACTTTTGGTCGTCCCACCTTCCGTTCTGGTAACGGAGTGAGACCCAGCGGCTTGATGACTGATCCTGGAAAGCGTTCTGACAACAGGTCCGCATCTCGCTTACAGGCTACCACCCATCGAGCTTCTTCACCAACATCCCCTTTCCGTATTGCAGTTCTCATAAAGGCTTGATACAGATTCAGGTTCATAGCCCGTTCCTGCATCTCTTTTTCGAACCACGCAACCTTGCTCAGAAAGTCAGATTGACCCGGATCATAATTATAAGCAGGTAAGATGATTGCGTGCCTGATGTGACTATAGGTATTCAGTCCAGCACATCCCGGAGGTAGCATAGGGCCTTCTTGTCTCAGGATGCTTGTTTCCTCGCGATCCTTGTTTTCAAGCCATAGGTAGGGCTCACCACGCATCAATTCGCGAGCCTTTTCCCATAACTCATTGTTCCCACTCTTCTCTAGTCGGTTGCGAAGCGCCTTGGAATTCCTGCCATCGTAACCGTAATAGATCTGAAGATTGGGGCTATGGTGGTGCTCACGTCGGATCACCGATGATGAAATTTCGCTATCTTCAATCCAGTTCACTCCTAGTCTTTTCCAATAATTAAAGGCTAGCGTGTCCTCGAAATTCGCAGATGCAAATGTTACCTGCTCAAATCCAAGAAATTTATCAGGTTTCCGCAATGAGTATATTGTGAGTTGACCCTCCTGTTTCCTCCCCTCAACAAGATCGGTGAATTGCTTTATCTTGACGTAACTATCGTAGTTCTCGTCAAGAAGGACCGACCCGAAATCGCGGACCAAAGCCCAAGCTGCATCATTATTCTTGTTTTCAACTACTGTTCGCAATCGGCCTGTATCAGTTACAGTAACACGCCCATATGTCGAGCCGGTACTTATTATCGCCATATGATCGGTGATAATCCCGTGGTTCTCTGGAAGGTTCACCGTGTTGGTTTCAAATACCGATATGTTTTCGTCAAAGAAGACTCGCCAACTAGCTTTCCGCGCGAAGTATGGAAGATAGTCGAAACACTGATGCGTGATTATTAGGATCTGGCCGTTAGGCTTGCACGTGTCGAGATAAGCCCTGACCCGATTGGTCACAGCACCTTCGCCGCCATCGTCCCTGTGGAACACATTAAGCTTACAGTTGTCGTCCTGTTCTTCTAATAATCGACGAACTTCTTCCGCCAGCACTAGCGTCGGAACGCAGATGGCTGTATTTCTTCCGGTTTTCGACCGGTGAATCGCGGCTCTGATTATAGAAAACGTTTTTCCTCCGCCAGCTATAGTACTGGCGTAATTAAGTGTGCTCAAAATGCTAGACTCTTATAAAAGGCAGCCCATTTCTTCGATTGAAATTCAAATCGAGTAGGATGCCGAATGAAATCTGTTCGCGCTATAGCTTGAACGGTGAATTTAATATTATAGTGCGGCACAACCGTCACGCCGAGACAGGCGTAAATGCAAGTTGACCGCAACAACCAAATGACAGCGGTAATGACTGAATTTAAGAGTTGATCACGTTTTTGAATGTATACTAAAGATATGATGCGTCAGTTGCTAAAGTATTGGTGATATTGCTTCTTTCAATTCGTCAATGTATCAGCCCTATTAATGCATGCATCGTCGCCCACCTACGATGAGGCGGCGCCCAGACAATCTTGATGTAAGGTGAAGATAACGCCCGCATACACTGCAGGGCGAACGCTGTTACCCCATCCCTTGGGTTTCAAACGTATGCCTTAAACGTAGGCCGCGGTCAAGCGCCATTTACCTTTGAGTAACCAGTTCCTGTCGCGATTCGCCGCTTCACGCAGTTTGGCCGTCAAGACACCTACGCCGATCAAACCAACATTATTGATAAATGTCGCATAACGGTCACACTCACTATCTAGGCGATGTGCTTAGGTTCAGTTGACGATCACATAAAGCTCTCGCACAATACGGTCCCTCGGTTGTCGTTCTGAAAATTCGCTCCTCTGTAATCGACGGTGAAACAGCGGTAGTTCAACCGTATATCGGGAGTTCGATCCTCTCCACCGGAACCTGAATGCCTCCGACTGGGGGAAAGTATTGCAAGGACTAATGGGTTTACATAACTCGTCTCAGTCGCTGCTGACGTTGCAGCTTGGTCTTAAATTCAAAGGAAATCCGGCATCAGCGACAAGAAATGTTTAATCATTTCTTGTCGCATGGCTGTTTTACGAATCCTTATTAAAGAGCATAGCGAGTTTGGCGGCAACATTTGCGGGCTTGATATGGGTATACCTTCTTAGCATTTGGTAGTCCCTGTGGCCCGAGATCATTGCAACCTCGGGAACGCTGAGGCCATATTCGAAATGTCGAGAAATGCCTTCATGTCGTAGATCATGCCATCGAAGGTTCCGAATCCCGGCGGCCTTTAGCAACTCTACCCACCAAGAATTTAGAGTGAAGTAATTTACAGTGATGATATTATTGTTGTTGTCAGTCCTTACTATTGATTTAATAATATTTATTGCCTTTGGAGTAAGTGGGATCGTCCTTGGGTATTCATTCTTTGTTTTCGGTATGTGGAGTGTTGATTGACTGAAATCAACATCTGTCCATTTAGCATTAAGAAGCTCCCCCTTTCTCATTGCTGTTTCGATTGCTAGCTCAATAATATGTAGCATAGACCTCCTGCCTCTCTGGCGATCACTTTCGACAATCCGGTTCCATTCTTCCTGTGAAATGCGTCGCTCTCTACTGTTTCTAACTTTTGGTTTCCGCGCACTCTTAAAAGCGTTTGTTGGCAGACGAATACCCCATTCGCCTTGGGCGGTAGTCATACAATGAGACCCAATAGAGAGTTCTCTTACAACCGTCGCAGGTTTCACGGATTTCAATCTCTGATCTCTGTAACGAGCGATATCACCCTCACACAAATCTTCGATACGGATGTTGTATATATCGGACCGCTGAAATCGTCTAAGTATTGAACATTCTCTACTATACCAAGGTCTCTTAGAAAGCACCTCTATATAGTACCGCTCCAGCAATGAACCTACAGTTTCCTGATTTGTGCAATCTTTATTGTGCGATACTGGATTGTTGTATTTTTCGACCTCGGTAGTCTTAGACCATATAGTTGCTTCGGTCTTTGTCTTAAATGTTCGCGTTACAGACTGCGATCCTTTGATGCGTATTTGCACCTGGAATTTTCCATTCCTTTTCCTGATCGTCGCCATCGTCATCCTCATTGTGCCCGTCATTGTGCCCGAACGCATGAATCAAAGGCTTCCGATAGGCTTCGATGGCGTTTGAACGACCGACAAACCATTGTTTTACAATGGCTTTTCCATCAACTAGCGTGAGGGAGACGCATAGCAGCGCGATTGCCTAGTATGGCCTCCTACATGCTGACGCGGGCCGGCATCGACGAGGCCCGGATCGCGCGGATCGAGGGCGCCGCCGACCGGATGCCGCGGAACACCGCGGATCCGAAGGCCCCCGAGAACCGCCGGATCGAGATTCTCCTGCAGGGCGCTCCCGGATGAGGCGGCTCACGCAGATCGCTCTCGGCGTACTTCTCGCCCTCTGTCCATACCCGGTCGCTGCAAACCCGGAGCCGCAGACGGCTGCGGAGGCGGCTCCGCAGGCGGCGGCGCCCCCGGCATCCGAAGCTTTGCCGACGACGGCCCCGACCGCCGACCTGAAGGACCGGAAGAGCGGTCCTGTCGAGTGGGTGCGCACGCTACAATTGCTGCAGGATCGGATCGCCGCAGGATCCCTGGCGGCGCATAAGAGCCAACCCATCCTGATAGCCCGGATCGAGGGCGATCTCCTGAATGCGGCGCCGGAGGTCTGGACCGATCGGCACAACGTGCAGGCGGCCATCGTCTTCGCCCTCAGCGGCGGCGGCCCGGCGATCCTGCGGCGCCTGACCAAGCAGGACAGCCCCGAAACGCCCGAGACGGATCTTGCACGCGGCGCGCTGGCCTATATCGACGGCCAGGAGGCCGAGGCAGGCCGCCTGCTCAGAAATGTCGACACGGCGGCCCTGCCGACGACGCTCGCCGGGGCGATCGCCCTCACGCAGGCCGCCCTCACGGTGACCGAGAACCCGGTCCGCGCGATCGCCCTCCTCGATCGGGTCCGGTTGCTGATGCCAGGAACCCTCGTCGAGGAAGGCGCGCTCCGGCGCGAGATCTTCGCCCTCGGGCAGGGCGGCGACCTAAAGAAATTCGAGGTCCTGGCGATCCAGTACCTGCGCCGGTTTCAGCACTCGATCTACGCGGGCAATTTCCGGCAGCGCTTCGCATACCAGCTGACACAGCTTGATTTCGGTCGGGATGAGACCCGTTTCGCGTCCTTCACCCGGATCATGAACGAACTCGCCCCCGAGAGTCGGCGGGACCTCTACCTGCTGATCGCCCGGACGGCGGTCCAGGCGGGCAAGACCAACGCGGCCCTCATGGCGTCCGATAAGGCGCTGGTGCTCTGCGCCCCGGAAAGCCCGGAGGCGACCCAGGCCCAGCTCTACCGCGCGGCCGCCGAGATCGTGACCTTGGCGACATTCCAGACGGCCCTGCGGAAGCTGCAGGCCGTCGACAGGGCCAAGCTACCCGCGCACGACGTCCAACTCCTCGACGCGGCTTTGTCGATGGCCGAGCAGATCGGACGCGGGCTGGCCCGCACGCCCGCGCAGCCGGATGCCGAGGCGTCGAAGCGCACGCAGGCTCAGACGGTAGCCGCCGACGAGCCCGGCAGCCTGATTCCCAAGGCCGAAGCCATGATCGGCCAGGTCGATCAACTCCTTCGGAAATCCAACCCATGAACCCGATCTCCGCAGCAGTTCAGAATCCCACGCCGAAGCCGGATCGCGAGGTCGGGCCGTCCAACGCCAACGGCGACACTCCGCAGCAGGGGCCGGGGTGCGAGAGCGCTTTCGGGTCGGTGCTGCGCGAAATCTCGGGTGGGCGTGCGTCGTCCCCGGCTGACACTGATGCCGTGAAGGGCAAGCCCGACGACGCAGACAGCGACGCTCCACCGGTGGCGGCGGAGGTTGTGGTCGCACCGGCACCCGCTGCGCCGGCAAGCTCTGCCGCGGCGATTCTGGCGAACCTCCTGAGCCTTGCCTTGCCGGCCCTCGCGGCCGCCGATTCCAAGGTTCCGGCGCCCGTCCAGGCTCGGTCGAACGAGGCGCCCGTTGCTTCCGCGGCCGAAAGCCTGTCGGCCTCCATGCTCGGGTCCACCGGAGCATCGGCCGGCACGTCTTCGGGATCTGCCTCGACGCCTATCAGGATCCCCCCCGGCGACGCGAAGGCGCATCCAGCATCAGCCCGCGATGCAGCACCCACCGATCGTGCAGCGGATGCGAAGGATATAGCCCCCGCAGACAGCGAAGCCCGCAAAGACAATCTCACGCGGGTAGGCACCGCAACGCGCGCTGAGGATGTTGCGCAGCCCGACAGCGCAACGCGCACGGAAGAGCCCCCGCGCGCGGATATCGCCGCCCGCACGGACATCACAAAGGTGCTCCAGACCGCCGCGGCGAAGATCGAGGTGCTCGGTCGCGCTGTTCATTTCAAGCCCGTCGTACCCGGTGGCCCGCCGGCGCCCGATGCCGCGCCGGCGGGCCAGACCAAGCCGGCCACCACCGAAGTCGGCGCCGAGATCGCCACAGCCACGCCGCAGATCGCCAAGCCCGAAATACCGACCCTGAACGCGGCGGCAGCGGCGCTGAAGCTCGCCCCCCAGATCCGGTCCGAGCCGGATCCGCGGCGCGCCGTGGCTGCAGCGTCCGATGGGGAGGGCGAGCAGCCGGCGGTGATCGCCCCCGCCCAGGGCCGCGCGGTGTCGGGCGTCGAACGGGCCGTCCTGGCCGCCGTCGGCGAGCGCGCGGAGGACTCTTCCGCGGCGTCGGCAGCGCCTCGGGACGGGAATGGGACCGCCACGAGCCTGCCCGCCGGATCCCTGCCGTTGATCGCCACGGCCATCCGGGAGGAGCTCCAACGCGCGACCGCGGCGGCGGCGCAGGGCTCGCTCCCAGCCGATCCGGGAGCCGGCGCCGTCCCGGCGGGGCCGCTGCGCACGCTCAAGATCCAGCTTCGGCCGGAGGAGCTGGGGGTCGTCACCGTGGAGATGCGGCTCTCGAACGGCCTGCTCGAAACGCATCTGCGCGCCTCGCAGCCGGAGACCGCCGCGCTCCTGCACAAGGACACGGCGATCCTCACCGACCTCCTGAGCAACAGCAGCTATCGGGCCGAGGTCAGCGTCGGGCAGGCGCGGTCGGCCGATGCCGGCGGCTCGGGCGGCTCCCAGCAACAGGCTTCCCAGCAGCAGGCCGCGTCGTCGTTCGCCGACGGCGGCGCGCGACCGGGCAACGAGGGCGCCAGACAGAGGCAGGACGCGCAGCGCCAAGCCACCACCACCCGACGCGAAGGAGAACGGACGGATGAAGCGGTACGTCCTCGTGACGGCGGCATTTATCTCTAGCGCCGTCCCGGCCACAGCGAATGTCTGCGAGGACGAGATGGGGCGCGCCTCCGCGCGCTACGGCGTGCCGCTGGGCGTGCTTTATGCCGTCGGCCTGACGGAGACCGGCAAGCGCGGCTCGCTGCAGCCCTATGCCATGAACATCGCCGGGACGGCCTATTTCGGGACGGGGCCGCGGGACGTGCTCGCCCGTTTCGCGGAGGCGCGCAGCAAGGGCGTGCGCCTGATCGATCTCGGCTGCATGCAGATCAACCACCATTACCACGGCGGCAAGTTCAACTCGGTCGAGGCCATGATCGACCCGCACGCGAACGTCCAGTACGCGACGCAATTCCTTCAGGAACTCAAGAAGCGGGAGGGCAGCTGGACCATGGCGGTGGCCCGCTACCATGCCGGACCGAACAACAATGCCGCGCAGAAGCAGTATATCTGCCGGGTCGTCGCCAACATGGTCGCGACGGGATTCGGCCAGTGGACCCCGGCGGCGACGCAGTTCTGCCGGTGATCCCCCGTCCGTCGAGGGGGGCCTCGGCCGCGCCGAATCGCGTTAAAAGCGGCCACGCCTTCGCCGGCGCCGGCTGCACGGCCTTATGCAGGACAGGGGCGGGAAACGGATTCTTCAGCGCCAACAGCGCAGATTACTGAACACGCTAGGCAGATGCCGCTGATTGGCCGCTCATACGTTGAGCCGGACGGCAGACGCCACCATCCTTCCGGGGCTGGGGGAGCATCATGAACGACGCGCCAGACCCGCCGGACAACCCTTTCGCGAAGACGCTGCTGCTGTTCGCCGTCACCGTCGCCGTCATCGCGGTCTCGGCCTACATCCTCATCCGGATGGATTGAAGTCCGTCACAAAGTCCGGCAGCTCCCGTAGCTCATCTTGATCTCGCTGCGGTCTTCCGGATTGAGCTGCGCCTCGACGAAGTTCAGCTTGTTGAGATCGATCAGAAGAAAATACACGCCGTTCTGGCATTTGATCGCATTGCGCGGCGTCCGCTCGTTCAGACGCGGCGAGGCCACCTGGCATTCGTAATAATCGGACCGTCCGGCGGAGATGACGGTCAGCAAGCCGCCGCTGGCGACCAGCGAGAAGGTCCGCGCCCGTTGCGGCTGCGATGGCGACTTCGCGCCTTCGGGGACAGGGACGGGGGCGGGGACCGGATCAAGCCGCACCGACACGTCCTCCGTACAGGTCATCGGGCGGCGCAACTGAGAGGCCGCCGGCACGAGGCTCAGCATGAGAACCGCGCCGGCGAGCGCTACCCGGTGGGCGATCATCGGCAGGAATTCCGTGATTCGTGGGTAGTTTCTACCGACAAGCTAAGGCTTTGTCCGTCGATGTAAATGTCGCACCCGCGGGCGGCGGAACCGATCAACAGTTTTGCCGCCGGTGGCGATGTCACTTCATCTGCCAGTACCGGTCAAGCCGGATCATTCGACAGCATCGGAGAGGCCTGGACCGAGGAATCGGCCTTCGCCGGATCAGCGCGAGAGCCGTCCTTGATGGGACGCGCTCGCTGACGCCGAACCGATATCCATGTCGGCGGCAAGCGCCCTAACCGTCCGGATCGTCGGGGTTGTCGTTCGCGGCGGTCTCCGCATCGCGGCGCAGGGCGATCTCCGCGCCGACCTCGATCAGCAGCAAGCGCGACAGGAGCTGCATGGTCGACGTGCCATGCACGAGCAGAAGTTCATGCGCCGCGATGGCTGCCTCCACCATGCGGCCGAAACCCTCATCCTCAGACATCGTCGCGCAAGAGCCGAGTTGAATGCGAGCATACAACTTTAAGATCTGGCTTCGGTTCGATACCCGCGGAGGAAATCGGGATCCCCGCGGCCTCGGACGCGCGATCCGAGGCCGGCCGACTGGCCCGGCGACCGTGCCGGGCCCTTTACGCGACAAGGGCATGCCGGACCGCGACCGGGCAGGGCTACGCGGATCCTGTGCCGTGACCGGCCCTATTGCGCCGCCGGCAGAGCCGGGATCGCCGCGTAGGTCGAGACCGTCGTGGGTAGCGCGGGGGAATTCGGCATTTCCTTTCGGGCCGCGCGGGAATCGCGCTTCTCATAGAAGGCATTGCCGCCGGCCACGGCCACGTAATGCATGTTCTTGTACGGGAAGTGATGGCCCGCCGTGTGGAAATACATCGCCTTCCCGACCTTTGGGTGCCGCTCGCCCGCCAGCACCGCATCGGCCGCGTCGGCGACCTTCTGCAGGTCGCGCTCCTGCATCGGCTTGGTGAGCACGCCGGGGGCGAACTGGCCGGGCTGGCCGACCACCGCGCAGATGCCGCCCGGGAAGATCGCGGCTTCCAGCCGGTTCATGACCACGGTGCCGACGGCGAGCAGGCCGCCCTGGTCGCTGCGGTTCGATTCGAAATACATGGCCCGGCCGAGACAGTCGCGCTCCTCATCGCTGACGACCAGGGCCGGCTTGCGGTCGGGGATCGATCCTGTGACCAGGGGTGAGGGCGTGGTGTTGCACGCTCCGAGGCCGCCGGCGAGCGCCAGGACGACCAGCCCGGATACGATCTTAGTCCTCTCGCTACCCTGCATGCATCAGCGCTCCGTCCTCCTGCAGCCGCGTTTCGGTGCGAGACGACCGCGCCATCGCAGTATCGCCTCCCGCCGTCGTTGTACGCGCCAAGCTTGAGTGCACGTTCGCGGCGAGGATGTGGCGAGCGTTTGCCCATGTCTCGCCGAGGGCGCCGGATCGCGGGAGCGGGCAGACGGCCCCATGGACCCGGCGTGCGCTCCCTCGGCCCGCGAGCGAAGCCCGCCGCCGGCTGGTCGGTCAGGCCGAAAACTCGTTTTTCGGCCGATCGTTAGCGTCATGACTGGATTGGGTGCCGTGGGAGCTCCGGCACCGGCCTGCGGACAATCGACCGGCGCGGTGAGGGGGCCCGGTGTCATCCGGGAGACACACTGGCCGCCAACCGGTGCCGGGGCGTTGACGGGCCCCGCGCCTTGGCTCGATGGTGGCCGCGACGGTTCCCTCCGGGGATCAAAAGGGAACGCGGTGAGGGGGTTTGCCCCCGAAGCCGCGGCTGCCCCCGCAACTGTAAGCGGTGAGCCTTCTCGTCACCACGTCACTGGGCTCCCTCGCCCGGGAAGACGACGGGAGGGCGACGACCCGTGAGCCAGGAGACCTGCCGTCAGCCGTGGTCACACGCGAAACGCGCTGGGCGGGGTGTCCTGGCGGGTGTCGGGACGCCCGTGCGCGAGCGCGGTCGGCGCGGCTTCATTCGCGGTGACGTGCCACTGCCGTCGCCCGAGGTCCCGTGTCCCGACCTGTCCCACGCTCCACGCTCTTGAACCTGTCCGCGCTGACGGTCCTCGGCCTCGCGGGCCTGCCTGCCGCGGCCTCTGCCCAGGATGGATCCCGGCCGAGCCCGGCCGCCGAGGCGACGCTGGACGAGATCTCGGTCACCGCCGAGCCGTCCGCGCCTCCGCGGGGTAGGGCCGCAGCCAGTGCAGGCTATGTCGGCGGTGTGACCGGCATCGGTGGCCCGCTCTTGACCGTGGATTCCGCCAGCGCCGGATTCATCACGGGCGCCCAGCTCAACAGCCGGCCGGTGACGCGCCCCGGCGAGGTGCTGGAAGAGGTTCCGGGCCTGATCGTCACGCAGCACAGCGGGGAGGGGAAGGCCAACCAGTTCTTCCTGCGCGGCTTCAACCTCGATCACGGCACCGACATCGCCCTGTTCCTGGACGGGATGCCGCTCAACATGCGCACCCACGCCCACGGCCAGGGCTACGCCGACATCAACTTCCTGATCCCGGAACTCGTCGGCGCGGTGGAGTTCCACAAGGGGCCGTACTTCGTGCGCGACGGCGACTTCGCCTCCGCCGGCTCGGTGCGGATCGACTATCTCGACACCGTCGCCAAGAACCTCGCGCTCACCTCCATCGGCAGCTTCGGCTACAAGCGCGCCCTCAGCATCGCCTCGACCCCGCTCGGCGACGGCAACCTTTTGGTTGCGGCCGACGCGCAGGTCTATGACGGGCCCTGGGTGGTCCCGGACGCCCTGCGCAAGATCAGCACCGTCGCCCGCTACAGCCAGGGCACGGCGCTGGACGGCTTCTCGGTCACCGGCATGGCCTATGCGAGCCGCTGGACCGCCACCAACCAGATCCCCGAGCGGGCGGTCGCGCAGGGGCTGATCGGCCGCTACGGCACGCTCAACCCCACGGATGGCGGCGATACGAGCCGCTTCTCGCTGTCCGGCCGCTTCAGCAGCACCGACGACACGGGGGTGACCCGGGCCTCGGCCTACGTGATCCGCTCGCAGCTCAACCTGTTCAACGACTTCACGTATGTCCTCAACGACCCGGTCAATGGCGACCAGTTCCACCAGCTCGACCAGCGCATCATCGGCGGCGGCGAGGCCCTGCACATCTTCCAGGGCGACCTGTTCGGGCGCCCGATGGAGAACGAGATCGGCGTGCAGACCCGGACCGACAGCATCCGGGTCGGGCTGTTCAACACCACGAACCGGCAATACCGCTCGGGCGTGCTCGACGACCGGGTGCTGGAGACCAGCGGCGCCTTCTATTTCGACAACCGGGTGCGCTGGACCGACTGGCTGCGCACCAGCCTCGGCTTCCGCGCCGACGGCTACGCCGCCCGCGTCGTCTCGGACACGCCGGCCAATTCCGGCCGGGCGCGCGACGGGATCGTCAACCCGAAGCTCGGCCTGACCCTCGGGCCCTGGTTCGATACCGAGCTCTACGTGAATTACGGCGGCGGCTTCCACTCGAACGACGTGCGCGGGGTGACTGCCACAATCGATCCGGCGAGCCCCCTGTTCAACATCGCCCGCGCGCCGTTCCTTGTGCCCTCGACCGGCTACGAGGTCGGGCTGCGCAACCGCTCGATCGCCGGGCTGGAGACGAGCCTCGCCCTGTTCCGGCTCGACTTCGCGTCCGAAAACCTGTTCCAGGGCGATACCGGCACCACGGAGCCGAGCCGCCCGACCCGACGCTTCGGCGTCGAGTGGACCAACCGCTACGCGGTGACCCCGTTTCTCTCGCTGGAAGGCGACCTGACGATCACCAATGCCCGGTTCTCGGACTTCGATCCGGTGGGAAACCGGGTGCCGGAGGCGCCCACCACCATCGCGTCGGCGGGCGTCACCTTCGGCGAGCCGCTCGGCTGGTTCGGCTCCCTGCGGTTCCGGTATTTCGGGCCGCGCCCCCTGATCGAGGACAACACGATCCGCTCGCGCCCGACCGCCCTGTTCAACTGCCGGGTCGGCTACGCCTTCGAGAACGGGGTGAGCGTCTCCCTCGACGTGCTGAACCTGACCAACAGCCGATCCGACCAGATCACCTACGCCTACGTCTCGCGCCTGCCCGGGGAACCGGCCGAGGGCCTGATCGACCGCGTGTTCCACCCGGTGGAGCCCACGGCCGTGCGCCTCACCATCGCGGGCCGCTTCTGAGCATGCCAGAGCCGGGGCCGGCTCAGTGCTGGCCCTGTCCGGACGCCAGGATGGCGACGCCCACCGCGATGATCGCGATCCCCACCAGCATGGTCGGGCTGATCGGCTCGCCGTACAGCCACGCGCCGCCCAGCGCCGCGCCGATCATGCCGACCCCGGACCAGATCGCGTAGACCACCCCGATCGGCAGCATGTCCATGCTGCTCGACATCAGCCACAGGGCGGTGCCGTAGCCGATGGCCACGATCAAGGTCGGCCCCGGCCGGGTCAGCCCGTCGGCGGCTTTCAGCGCCAGGGTGGCGGTGACCTCCGCGCCGATCGCGAGCCCGAGGATCAGGAAAGGGTTCATCGCGCGGAAGACCTTGTGTGCAGGAACGGAGACAGCTTCAAGTGAAACCCGGATCTTCGGGTCAGCATAGACGGTGAGGCAAGGACGGTGGGCTGCCGTTTGTACGCAGGCGCCGCCTCCCGTAAGATGCCACCAGACTTCGACGGCCCTTTTCCGCCGAATCCATGAATATTTTCGAATCCCCCGGGCCGGGCTCGCGCGGCTGAAGCTTGAATTCAACGTCCGGCCGGGTTGGCCCTTCGTTAACGCCTCCTCATCATGGTCGCCGCGCGTGCCGAGGCCCCGGTCGACGGCACCACGACAGTCACGATCCAGAGCGATACCGATCCACCATGACTTCGTCGCCTGCGATCCCGGAGCCGTCGGCCCGCCCCCGTCCGGGACGCCGGCGGGGCGCGCGCTGGGGCGTGATCGCGGCGGCCGGCGGTGTCGTGGCGGCGGCCTGCGCCTGGACCGCCACGGCGCTGATCAACGTCCCCAACCCGGTCACCCTGGCGGCCTTGGCTGTCATCGAGCCCTCCGCGATCGGACCGTGGTTCCCGAGCCGCGTGGTGCAGGCGCCCGAACAGGCCCGCGACCTGGCCTTCCGGCCGAGCCCGATCCTGGAGCGCGTCCCCTGGAAGGGGAAGACGGTCCCGCTCGCCACGATGCTGGCTGAGACGCACACCAACGCCTTCCTGGTGGTGCAGGACGGAATCCTGATCCACGAATGGCAGCGCCCCGGGACCGGCCCGGCGACCCTGTTCCCCTCCTGGTCGGTGGCGAAGTCGATCGTGTCGCTGCTGGTCGGCGCCGCGGTGGCGCGCGGCAAGCTCGCGGAGACCGACCGGGTCTCGGCCCTGCTGCCCGAGCTGCGCAACGGCGCGGTGTTTAGCCAGATCACCGTGCGGGACCTACTCGACATGACGAGCGGGATCGCCGTGCCGGAGAATTACGACCCCCAGCATCCGCTCACCGGCACCGCCGGGATGTACCTGACCCGGGACATCACCGCCTTCGTGCGCGACAACGCCCATCTGGCGTTCAAGCCCGGCAGCCAGGGCCGCTACCGCAGCATCGACACCGAGCTGCTCGGCCTGATCCTGGCGCGGGTCGAGGGCAAGCCGCTGGCGGACCTGCTCTCGGAGCGGATCTGGAAGCCGATGGGCGCCCAGGCGGACGCGACCTGGAACCTCGACCGGGCCGGGGGAATCGAGAAGGCGTTCTGCTGCATCAACGCCACGCCCCGCGACTTCGCCCGCTTAGGCCTGCTGGTCGCCGATCAGGGCCGTGCCGGGCAGAACCGCATCATCCCGGCCCGCTGGATCGACCGGATCGAGACGCCGGCCCGCCGGGATGTCGATGGCTGGCAGTATTCGGCGCAATGGTGGCACGCCCCCGGGGGCGACGAGAGCGACATCTCGGCGATCGGCGTCTACGGCCAGTATGTCTACGTCAACCGCGAGACCGGCACCGTGATCGTGAAGCTCAGCGACCACGGCGCCGAGCAGGACGAGGTCGACACCCTGTCGGTCATGCAGGCCATCGCCAGCGACCGCGCCGCCCACCGCACGGCCCGCTGACCCGGGCGCGCCTGACAGACTCAAACATCTCCGGATGCGGCGCGGGTCCCCTCTCTGGTGCGGGCGACCGGATTTACAGAATGCGGTCCGGATGGTTCTCGGCTGCAAGAGAACTCTGTCCGAGGCAAGCAAGCGCTCTCCCTCCCCCCTCTGCGGGGGAGGGTGGCCCCCGAAGGGGGTCGGGAGAGGGGAGCGACGGTGCAGAACAGGGCTCTGCCCGTCATGCCGGTCGCGCCTCTCCTGAACCCGGGTTCCCCTCTCCCGACCCCTGCGGACGCAGGGGCCACCCTCCCCCGCAGAGGGGGGAGGGAGGCGCGCTTGGGGGTAGCCTTCGCCCTCATCCGGAAACGCCATGCGGCCGCCGCAGACGACGGCCGGGAGGGCAGGGAGGCCGTTCAGGCCTCGGTTGGGCCCGCGCCCGAGACGGGCCGGCGCCGGACGAGCTGGTACAGCCGGGTCAGTGACCCGGCCCGTCCGTTGCGGATGAACCGCCGGCCGACATTGGCCCAGGCGATCGACGTCACCGGCGAGGCCGGATCGACCAGGGCGCTGAGCGCCCGCGTATAATCGAGCACCAGCCCGGGGGTCCAGGTCATGGACCGGGCGCCGTTCCGCAGCAGGGCGGCGGCCCAGAATTCCGGGCTGGTCAGCGCGTTGGCGAGGTTCCGCCACGGATGCCCATCGCGGCTGAACGCGCCCTCCACCGCCACGTCCAGGGCGCGGGCGACCGTGGTCGAGCAGTTGCGGCTGATGAAATTGTAGGTGGTATCGCCGCAATAGGACTCCCAGAACGCCCGCAGCCGAGCGCCGTCGACCCCGTTCAGCGTGACCGCCACCGTGGCCTCGCACCAATCCGCGACCTCCTCCCGATGGGACGGCAGGAACCGGCCTGGGACGTCGTTCTCGGGCCCGGCGCGCAGGCTCGACCGGAGGTTGGCGGGGGAGCGATCGATCTCCACCGCGGGGTAGTGGCTGATATAGAGGTCGCCCCCCAGTTCCAGGGCGGCGTGGCCGGTGGAATACCGCCCCGCCACATCGACGGAGGCAACGTAGCGCCGGACCAGCCGCTGCGTGGCAGGCGTGGTCGCCTGGCCGGTCGGGGTCCAGACATAGACCGTCAGGCTGTCCGAGCCCGGGTCCGGCGTCCCCTCCGGCATGGGCTCGGACACCGTCTGACGCGTGCGCAGGCCCGCCAGGGCCAGCCGCCCGCCGTTGATGATCAGGAACATCCCGATGCAGTAGCCCACAGTGCCGACATACCAGGTCGGCCAAGGCTGGAGGTGGAACACCCCGAAGGCGACGCCCAGCGCGCCGAGCGCCACCGAGGTCCGCCATTCGGGAAACTTCAGCAGGTAGGCGAGGACGATCCGGATCGCGCCGTCGACCAGGAAGGCGGTGCCGAACAGCATCGCCAGCAGGAAGAAGCTCGAGGCCGAGGCCATCATGATCAGGATGGCGGCCCCGGACAGGAACAGGCCCTTGAAGATCCGCAGCCGCCGGGCCGCCCCCGCGGCGATCAGGCCGGCAGCGAGCGAGCCGAGTCCGTCCAGGAGTAGGAGCAGGCCGAACCAGCGTTCCGGGATGTGGACCGCCCCCGCGAAGGCATCGATCATCACGGCCACGCCCAGCAGGGCCAGGGCCACGCCGGCGGCCAGGATCAGGGTCGCGTGGCGGCGGACCGCCTCGCCCCCGACCAGCACCTGCCAGAGCGGCGCCATCCGGGCGTAACCCTCCCGGATCGGACGCTGCGGATCGGGGCCGTCATGCCGGAGCGGCAGGGAGGGGAGATGGGACATGACCGGTCGTCTTCGGAAGCACAGGTGCGGCCCGCACCTTCCACGAGTCGCCTGAGGACTCTGTTAATGGAATCGCCGCCGGCGCGCCTCCCAGCGTGGTATCCACCAAGCACATTCGGCTCCGCCGAGCCACCCGATGGGATGGGACCTTGGGAGCGGCGTCGGTTTCACCCGAACCGGCTGCCGCTCCCAAGCCTACGACTCGGCGCAGATCAGTTCTTGCGCACGAGAACCGACGGAACATCCGATCCGCCGAGTCCCAGATCCGACAGCTTGTAGGAGATCTGCGCGAAGGCGCCGTAGCGATCGGTCTCGAACTTGGTCGGGCTGACCGGATTAAACGGGAATTTTGTGCGGCCCGAACCCGTCTGCATCCGCCAGTAGCGGCCGCCAACACCGACGCTGACAGCCGGCGTCAGGTCGTACGAGAGGATGCCCTCGGCGAAATAGCCATCCCCGTTGCCCCGCTGTGGAAGCGGGTTGATGATGGGCCGGAGCCAGTGGCGGTCGACGCCGGTCGCGGCGACCACGGGCAGATAGGCGCCTTCCAGGCTGACCTTGAACCGATCGAACCGCGCCGCACCGATGAGGCCGATGCGCAGCGCATTCCAGCGCAGGTTCTCGGTCAGGACCTTGATAGTGTCCGGCACGGCACCGCGGCCTGCACAGATGTCCCCTCCAGCCACCTGGGTGCAGCCATAGCCGTTGGCCAGTTCGGCGTCGTACTGGTAGCCGACGAACCCGCCTAGGCTGAAGCCGTCCCGGCGGAGCGCCGTGTAGCCGAGATCGATGGCACCGTAGCTGATGTCGCCGTCTTTGATCGGCGAGAGGGTCTTCGAATAGGGGATTTCGAGAGGTGGGAAATCCTCGTCGTAGAGGTGGCCGGAGGTGGTGCCGCCCGATCCGAGAAAGCCCTTCGCGAACAAGCCCGTCGGGTTGTGATCAATCCGGGCGAAGCTCTCGCCGGCATGGGCCTCCGTGTTCTGGTAGGTCAACCGGGAATTGACTTGGCCGCGCGTGTACGGGTCGCCCAGCGTGTAGCGCGGGCCACCGGAACTGTAGAAGTAGCGCAGGCCGCCCTCGAACCCCCAGATTCCAGCCCCCGCAGAGGCAACGGCGAACCGCGGAACCTGCACTCCATCGCCGAACCGGTAATTGAGGCCGACCCGGGTCAGGAACCCGTCCGTGGTAGCGCGCGTGCCGATGCGATAACGGGTCGTGTCGTCGAAGACCGCGCGGCTGCCGAGATCGTAGTACAATCCCTCGATCTTGGCCGAGAGATGCTGGCTGAAGGCATATTCGACGCCACCACCGACCACGTAGCCGAGGCGGATATCACCGCGACGGGCGCCGAACCTGGGACCAAAGAGACCGCGAAGAGTTTGCGTCGTGTCGACGCGAACGTTGCCGACCGCGAGGCCTCCGGTGGCGTAGACCAGCGTCTGGCCGGCGGCGAGACCCGCCTTCCCGCGCAGGGTCGTGAGATTATCCAGCCGCTGCCCGGCATGCGCGGTGCTGAACCGGTAGCCCCCCCCCCCCGCCGACGGCCGGGAAAGTCCCTTCGCGGGACCCGTAATCCCAGAGGCGGGTGAATTGATAATCCGCCGCGCCGCCAACGAGCAGGTGCGCCCCGAACAACCTGTTGTAGCCGATCTCGCCACCCGCGATGAACGCGCCATCGCTTCCCTTCCGGGTCTCGATGATCGGGCAGCTATTCGCGCCGCGTTTCCCGTTCGGCCCGATGCAATCGAACCGCGTCGCGCTATCCAGGCCTCCGTACCCCGCGAACAAGCCGCTGTAGAATCCGGATCAACCGGGCACGGATACGCCTCCCGATTCGATGATCGATTTCTTGAGAAAATCCGCAGAATACGAGTTATTTAACATTCAGCTTCTATGATCGCAGCAAAGATCAGTATCTTCATTGCACGATCCGATTTTTATGGCTCTATCTGATCCATACTCGATCAAATCGTCACGTATCGCCAAGATGGATATTGAGCAAACTAGAATTTTTATATTTTTTGACAAACCATCTCAGATATCATGATCGATAGCACATAAATATTTACAGCAGTGATTGAAAAATCCATGCCGTGATGTTTCTCGGCTCACAACAGTCCATTCCATTGTCCAACAGACTTGATCGTCGGCGAACGATGCGCACGCACAGCGGCCGGGACTGCGGCAAATGGGAAACAACGCGCCTTCGCACGGCGTCGACCTTCGCGAATGAGCAATAATTGCCATGAGCCGAAGGATGGGCAACCTCGTGTTGAGATGGTGGAACAAAAAACGCTCAAAGACTATTCAAGGTAAACCCTAGACAATTCGTCGCAATTTTGTATTGTTAGTCGCCAATTTTGGCGGGGTATCAGCAGTCCGGCGGCATTTAGACCGGGACGATCCGGTAAAATTATCGGTATCTTCTGCGATAGAACTTGATACGTCGCGGCAACCTGAAGCGAGGGGAATATGAACACGATCGAAATCGACACCAATACTCAGGAACCGAACTACGACCTGATCAAATGCACGGCGTCACTGGTCGCCGCTTATGTATCGCGCAACGCCGTCGGTGTTGAAGTGCTGCCGGCTCTGATCGATCAGGTCCACACGGCCATCTCGGTGCTTCAGGGCAGCACCGCCGGCTCGACCTCGGCCTGGACCGGCCCGACGGCCGCGCAGATCGAGGCCTCGATCGGCCAGGACGGCCTGATCAGCTTCATCGACGGGCGGCCCTACAAGACGCTCAAGCGGCACCTCACCGCCCACGGCCTCACGCCCGAGCGGTACCGCGCCAAGTTCGGCCTGCCGGCCGACTACCCGATGGTCGCCCCGAGCTACGCCGAGCGGCGCTCGCAGATCGCCAAGGCGATCCAGCTCGGCCACAAGGTCGGCTGAGTGCGCGCGCGCGTCCCGCCGCGGACCGGCTCCCGGTTTGGGCCAACCGGGCCGATCCGCGCGGGACGCGCGCCGTGACGGTTCCACATGCTGCGGCGTGAACCAAGGCACGCCCAGCTTGTCGATCGCAGCAGTCTTCGCGGCCGAGTTCGGCGCTCCCGAAGTCGCCCAGCCGGCGAACTCGGGGCCGCCCGGAGCCGGCTTCGCTCAGCCCTTGGCCACTGCCAGCGTGCCGTCGTCCATCAGGATGAAGCGGATGCCGGCCCGGCGCAGGGACGCGACGGCCTGAAGTAAGGAGCGGCTCCCGCGATGCTCGCTACCCTCTTCCAGGCGCCGCACGGTGGAATGCGACAGGCCGCTCGCCTGGGCCAAGTCCATCATCGACCAGTCCAGCAGGGCCCGGGCCGCGCGCAGATGATGGCCGCTCACAGCTTGGTCGAGACCTTCGTTGAGCGCCGCCGAGATCGGCATGGGGCTCCGGACCGGGCATTTCAGGCCGCAGCGTCCGAGATAGGTGCCATCCGGATCCCGGACGGGCATCGAGACGATCCTGAAATGCCACAGCTCGCCGTTGGCGAGGCGCTCGTGGGCCGTGCCCTGAAAGAATTGCTGCGTCTCGAACTGCGCCTGGGCCGCCTCCTGGAAGGCGCCCCGTTCCTCGGGAACGATCATGAGATACGGGTTGGTGCAGATCTCCTCATAGGGAAGCCCATGCACCTGCGCCACCTCGAAGGGGATTTCGAAGCGGTTATCGAGCCCGATCGAGAAGCACGTGATATGCTCCGTGAGATACAGAGCGCCCCGCCGCCGCCGCTCCAGCTGACGCATCTGCGCCAGCTGCTCCCGGTCGGTGACATCGAGCGCCGTGCCGTTCACGGCCACGGGCCGGCCATCCCCGGAGAAGCGCGCCTCCATCACCAGCGAGAGCACGCGCATCGTGCCGTTCGGGCGAATCACCCGAACGATCGTCTCACGGGGCACGTGGCCCTGCCGGACTTCGCCGAGCGATGGCAACAGGTGCCGATCTTCCGGATGGACCAGGCTCAGGAGCAGGTCGTAATTCGCCTTCGCGGCATTCGGAACGAGACCCAGGAGGCGGAAGAACCCCGGCGACCAGATCTGTTCGCCACCCGCGAGCACCCAGCTCCAGGCCCCGCTCAACCCCCGGCTCTCGGTGATCGTCAGAAATTCCCCGGAGGAAAAGGTCAGTGCGCTGAGGGCGGAATGAAACATCTCAGAGCATCCCGAACGTAGTCTTGCCCGCGGCCATCGATCCAGACGCATCCCGGGTGGGCCGCTTCGGCCGAACCTGTCGTCTGAGACGCGGCGCCGAAGCGAAAGCATCGCGCAGAGGCCTTCCACGGCGCCCGCAAAGCCGCGCCATGGACTCTAAGGCACCCGCAACGCCCAGCCTTCGCGCGGCGTAGCGGCGCCGCTCTCCCGCACACGCCATCGAGACCCGCCCGGTGGCGACGGATGCGATGCTCCGGCGTGTGGTGTGATGCGCAAGAATCGGGGCCATCCCTGTATAAGTCGATACCCACCGGCATCATTCGGACATCGCGGCGAAGATAATATGGGCGTCGGTCCTCTGAATCACCCCCTCTGGAGGTAGATCGGATATGCAAAAATCTCGTCTTTTATCGCACGAGATCGATAAAAATTTCGCAAATGCTCTTACACTAAATAATTTTCGCGCATCGAACGTTATGAATCGGCAGAATATCACACCGTGACACATACGGATTGATGTCACTCTAAAATAAAACATACGTTACGCAGAAAACATCACGCAGATGGCGGATACCGATCTATTTTCTGCTGTAATTTGAAATTTCATGTCACGCACGGCACATGAATAATCACAGCATCTGATAATCGACGGCGAGACAAGGGTCCGTCCATCTGGATCCGCGTCCTGAACGATGCGGCTCGCGGCAGGCTCCCCGACGCGCGGGAGGGGAGACCTAGCCGGATCCTGGACAGGATCGGCGGGAAGGGCGCACGGTCGGTTCGGGACGGCTATGCCCGGGAAGATCCGCGGCCCGAATATGAAACCACGCGATTGACATCCCTTGCCCAACGAGGCCCGTCCGTCGCGGGGCCGGTCAGCGGCCCGCACGGGAGAAGCCGCATGAGGGTCGCCTGCGTCGGCGAGTGCATGGTCGAGCTGTCGGAGCGGCCGGATGGGAGCCTCGTCCGGGGTTTTGGCGGCGATACGCTGAACACCGCCCTCTATCTCGCCCGCCTCGGCGTGCCGGTGGATTACGTGACGGCGCTGGGGGACGATCCCTGGAGCGACGCGATGGTGGCGGCCTGGGGCGGCGAGGGCATCGGCCTCGGCCGGATCCGTCGGCTGCCGGACCGGATGCCGGGGCTGTACATCATCCGCACTGATGACGCGGGCGAGCGCAGCTTTCATTACTGGCGCGACAGCGCCGCCGCCCGGGACCTGTTCTCCGAGCCGGGTGCCCCAAAGACGCGCGCCGCCCTGGAGGCCGACGACCTCGTCTACGTCTCCGGCATCAGCCTGTCGCTCTACGGCGAGGCCGGCCGCGCGGCGCTCGCCGAGACCCTGGCGGCCCTGCGTGCCCGGGGTGGCCGGGTCGCGTTCGACACGAATTACCGGCCCCGCGGCTGGCCGGACCGGGAGGTGGCCCGCACCACGTTCCGCGCGGCTCTGGCTCTGGCGGATTTGATCTTCGCCTCGGTGGAGGATCTGGACTGGCTGTTCGGCGCGGCCGGCGAGAACGAGGTGCTGCGCCATCGCGGCCGCGCCGAGATCGTGCTCAAGACCTCGGACGATTCGATCCCGGTCGCGCGGGTGCTGCACGGGGCGAGCGAGACCGCCGTTCCGGCCGGCCCGGTGGCGCGGGTGGTCGATACCACCGCCGCCGGTGACAGTTTTGCGGCGGGCTACATCGCGGCCCGCATCGCCGGGCTGAGCCCCGAGGCCGCCGCCGTCGAGGCGCACCGCCTGGCGGGCACCGTGATCGGGCATCGCGGCGCCGTGATCCCCCGGGAGGCGATGCCGGCCCTGGCGTTCTGAGTCCTGGGTTCCCAAAGGGCTCAGCCCTTTGGCGGGGTTTGGGGGCGGAGCCCCCGAGAACATCCATCGATCGGGGCGCCGCCCTTGAGGCGGACAAGCGCAGCCGCTACCTGTGCCCTCGGGGGATCGACCGCCCCCGGGCAGGATCGCCGCGCATCGAGCGGCCGAGAGGGCACCCGTGGCGCCGAGTTCCCCGCCGATTCAGGCTCCTGAGCCCGACGCATCCGCGCCCGGCCCCGCGACCCCGAAGACGCGCGTCAGCGCGCGGGGGCGGCTGCGCACCTATTTCCTCACCGGCATCATCGTGGCCGGCCCGCTGGCGATCACCGCCTACATCACCTGGTGGTTCATCGCGCTGATCGATTCCTTCGTGAAGCCGCTGGTGCCGGCGAGCTACCTGCCGGACCATTACCTGCCATTCTCGATTCCGGGCCTCGGCCTGGTGATCGCGTTCCTGGCGGTGACGCTGCTGGGCTTTCTCACGGCCAACCTCGTCGGCCGCTCGGTGATCGAGTTCGGCGAGGTGCTGCTGGCCCGCACGCCGGTGATCTCCGGCCTGTACAAGGGCCTGCGCCAGATCTTCGAGACCCTGTTCTCGGCCAACGGCACCTCGTTCCGCACGGTCGGCCTGGTCGAGTTCCCGGTAAAGGGCACGTGGTCGGTGGTGTTCCTGTCGGCGCCCGCATCCCCGGAGGTCGAGGGCGCGCTCCAGGCCCGGAATGCGGCCGGCGCGGACGAGATGGTGGGGGTGTTCCTGCCCTGCGCCCCCAACCCGACCACGGGCTTCTTCTTCTACCTGCCGCGCTCGGCCGTGGTGGAGCTGCATATCAGCGTCGACGACGCGGCCAAGCTCGTGATGTCGGCGGGCGTGATCCAGCCGGAGGATCCGCAGGGCCGGCTGCACGCCATGGCGGCGTCCCTGCGGGCGGCCCAGCAGGCGGGCGACCCGGCGGCCCAGCGGGAGCCGCAGGACGCGTGAGGGTCAAAGGAAAGGGCCGCCCCGCGCAAGCGGAACGGCCCTGAAACCTGAGTCGTGTTCGCCCAGCGTCAGCGCTGCAGCGAAGCCGTCTGCGGCGCGATGGTCGGCGGGGTCGCCTGGGCGACCGTCACGGCGCTGCGGGTCGGGGTCGGCGTCCAGCCGGTGGTGCACTGGATCGTTAGGGCCAGGCCCAAAGCGATGCAGAGCCCGTTGGCAGCCAGCCAGAAGGGGCGCGCAGCCTGCCGGACGGCAGCCTGCAAATCTTCCGACGTCTTCGTCACCGCTGCGGCGGCACCATCCGAGATCGGCAGCAGCCAGGGCTCGGTCGGTAGGGCTTGGATACCGGCCATCTCGTGGGAGCCCGGCAGGTTTTGGAACAGTCCGTTCGACATGTCCGTCCTCCAGATTCGTCCGTGATGTCCCGGCTTACCGGGCCATTCGTTCATCTGCAGTTAAGGGAAGATTGTGGCTGATGCAAGGTCACGAGGCCTGTCTACGCGCTCTCCCGACGCCTCCGAGGCTCCGGCGAAGCTTTCGCGCGCAACACCAAGCCACTGACAAAAAACATCTTTCCCAGAAGATCGTGCCTGCCATGCATCAGGCGGCGGTTCCGTGCGGTATGTTCCCTAGCGCACATGACCGGGCCGGAGCTTTCCTGAACGCCGGCCTTTCCTGAACAGCGCCGTTCAGGAAAGGCTTGGTCAGCCGGCGCCGATCAGCCGGATCGCGGCGTCGCGCTCGAACAGGTAGAGCAGCACCCGCAGGGCCTGCCCGCGCGGGCTCTTCAGGCCAGGATCGCGTTCGACGATCATCCGGGCGTCGTCCCGGGCGGCCTCCAGCAGGTCGCCGTCGCTCTCGAGCCGCGCCAGCCGGAAGGCCGCGAGACCCGACTGGCGGGTGCCGAGCACCTCGCCCTCGCCGCGCAGCTTCAGGTCGGCCTCGGCGATGCGGAAGCCGTCCTCGCTGTCGCGCATCATTTCGAGCCGCGCCCGGGCCACCTGGCCGAGCGGCCCCCGGTAGAGCAGCAGGCACGAGGACGCCTTGGAGCCGCGCCCGACCCGGCCGCGGAGCTGGTGCAGCTGGGCCAGCCCGAACCGCTCGGCATGCTCGATCACCATGATGGTCGCCTCGGGCACGTCGACCCCGACCTCGACCACCGTGGTCGAGACCAGGACCTTGGTCTCCCCGGCGGCGAACCGGGCCATAGCGGCGTCCTTCTCGGGGCCGGGCATCTTGCCGTGGATCAGCCCGACCGCGTCGCCGAAATGCTGCTTCAGGTCGTCGAAGCGCTCGGCCGCGGCGGCGAGGTCGATGAACTCGGATTCCTCCACCAGCGGGCAGATCCAGTAGACCCGCTCTCCCGTGGCGATCGCCCGGGCAAGGCCGGCCACCACCTCGTCGATCCGTTCGGTGGGCAGGGTGAGGGTGCGGATCGGCTGGCGGCCGGCGGGCTTCTCGTCGAGGACCGAGACGTCCATGTCGCCGAAGAAGGTCAGCGCCAGGGTCCGCGGGATCGGCGTCGCGGTCATGACCAGGAAGTCGACCGCCTCGCCCTTGGCGCCCAGCGCCAGGCGCTGGTGGACGCCGAACCGGTGCTGCTCGTCTACGACGGCGAGACCGAGGTCGCGAAACGTCACCGCCTCCTGGAACAGGGCGTGGGTGCCGACCAGGATGTCGATCTCGCCCGCCGCGAGGGCGGCCAGCGTGCTCTTGCGCTCCGCGGCCCGGTCGCGGCCGGTCATCAGGCGCAGGCGCAGACCGCCGGCCAGCGGCTGCAACCGCTCGAAATGCTGCCGGGCCAGGATCTCGGTGGGGGCCATCAGGGCGGCCTGGCGCCCGGCCTCCACGGCCGAGGCCAGGGCGAGGAGGGCCACCGCGGTCTTGCCCGAGCCGACATCGCCCTGGAGCAGGCGCAGCATCCGGCGTGGGGCGGCGAGATCCGCGCGGATCTCCGCCACCGCCCGGGCCTGGGCGCCGGTGAGCGCGAAGGGCAGGGCGGCCTGGATCCGGGCGCTCAGGGCCCCGTCGCCGGCATTGACCCGGCCGGCCTTGCGCCGCTGGCGGGCGCGCATCAGGGCCAGCGCCAGCTGTGAGGCCAGCAGCTCATCGTAGGACAGGCGCCGCCGCGCCGGGGTGGCGGGCGGCGGCTGGAGCGGGTCCTCGGCTTTCGGAAGGGGCTCCTCGGGGCGGTGCTCGACGCGCAGGGCATCCGCGAAGGCGGGGAGGCGGTTCTTCTCCAGCCAGGCCGGGTCCTGCCATTCGGGCAGGATCGGCAGGCGCTCCAGGGCCGCCACCGCGAGCTTGTTGATCGCCCGGGAGGTCAGCCCCTCCGTGGCACCGTAGATCGGCTCGACGGCGGGCAGTTCGGCCAAGCCCGCTTCGTCCACGATCCGGGACGGGTGGACCATCTGGCGGGTGCCATCCCACAGGTCGATCCGGCCGGTGATGTAGCGGTGGGCGCCCAGCGGCAGCATCTTCTCCACCCGGGCCCGGGGCATGCCGAAGAACACCAGGGAGATGTCGCCGGTGGTATCCTCCACCAGCACCCGGTGCGGGCGCTTACCCGATCCGATCTGGGCCGGCCGGTGCGCCACCACGGTGACCCCGACGGTCACCGGCTCGCCCACGGGCGCCTCGCTGACCGAGCCCATCAGCCGGCGCGGGACGCCGCCCTGAGGCAGGTGGAACAGCAGGTCCACCACCCGGGCCTCCCGCTCCGGGGTGCCGAGCAGTTTTTCGATGAGCGGCGCCATCTTGGGGCCGACCCCCGGCAGGGCCCGGACCGGGGCGAACAGGGGATCGAGGATGCTCGGGCGCAGCAGCGGCGCGCGGCCGGCCTCGCCCTCCGGCGCCTCGGCGTCCGGGTCGTTCACGGCCGCGTCCCGGGGGGCGGCGTCCTGAGTCGCGCGTGCATCTGTCATGGTGGCTCGGCGGACATCCTGCCGGAAGCGCCTTATCATCCGGTGCATCCCCGCGCGCCAGTGCGGCGCAAGGGACACGGGCATAGGCGACCGACGCGCATGACGACGGATTTCCTGCCGGGCTTCGACCGGCACCGAATCGAGACCGCACCGGGCGTGACGATCCACGCGCGCTCCGGCGGCTCCGGGCCGCCGGTTCTGCTGCTGCACGGCCACCCGCAGACCCTGTCCACCTGGCACCACGTCGCCCCGCGCCTGGCCGAAAGCCGCACGATCGTCGCGATGGACCTGCGCGGCTACGGCGATTCTGACAAGCCGCCGGGCGGCGAGCGCCACGCGGCCTACGCCAAGCGCGCCATGGCGGCGGATGCGGTGGCGGTGATGCGGGCGCTGGGCCACGACCGGTTCGCGCTCGTCGGCCACGACCGCGGCGGCCGTGTCGCCCACCGCCTGGCCCTGGACCATTCGGAGCGGGTCGAGCGCCTCGCCCTGTTCGACATCGCCCCCACGGCGACGATGTACGCCCGCACCGACAAGGCCTTCGCCACCCGGTATTTCTGGTGGTTCTTCTTCATCCAGCCCCATCCCCTGCCGGAGCGGCTGATCGGGGCGGATCCGGAATACTTCCTGCGCCATCACATCGAGGGCCAGTCCAAGACCCCGGGCTCGACCCCGCCGGACCTCTTCGCGGAATACCTGCGCTGCTACAGCGACCCGGCCTGCCGCCACGCGATCTGCGAGGATTACCGGGCGGCGGCGGGCATCGACCTGGAGCACGACGCGGCCGATTCGGACGCCCGGATCACGGCGCCGCTGCTCGCCCTCTGGGGCGCGCAGGGTACGGTCGGCCAGACCTACGACGTGCTGGAAACCTGGCGCGAGAAGGCCACGGATGTTTCCGGCCGGGCGCTCGATTGCGGTCACACGCTGCAGGAAGAGCGGCCGGAGGAGGTGTTTTCGGAGCTCTCGGCGTTCCTCGGGTGAGGCGCGGGTCAGCCCTCCGCCCGGAACACCTCGACGGCGAGATAGGGCGTCATGGTCTCGGTGCGATCGAGGCCGCCGGGCTCAGCCGCGGCCCAGGCCTCCGTGTCGGCGAGGGCGTCCGCATAGACAGCGTCCGGCACGTACCAGAACTCGGCGAAGATGCGCTCGCGCAGGCCCCGCAGGGTGTCGCCCGCAGAAGTCTCGAAGCGCCAGCCGATGTCGGACATCGCCACCTGGATCCGGGTCCAGCCCTGCGCGGCCATGAAGGCGACGAGCTCCGCGCTCGATCCTGGGTCCGGCCCCAGGAACAGCGTATCGATCCCCGCTGCCCGGATCCGGTCCGTGAAATGCCGGCGGACGGCGTTGCCGTAGGCCGCCCGGTCGCGGATGTGCACCAGCGGCGCGCCCGGCCGCGCCACGCGGATCAGTTCCCGGCAGGCGAGTTGCCAATCGGCGATGTGCATGAACAGCTTCGAGACCACCACGGCATCGAAAACGGCACTCGCCTCGGGCAGAGCCCGGACATCGGCCACGGCGTAGCGGGCGTCCCAGCCCGGCTGGCATTTGGCCTGCGCGAGGCTCACCATCTCGGAGGCGATGTCGTAGCCCGCGACTGCGTAGCCGCGCTCGGCGAGGGGGAGGGAGATCTGCCCGGTGCCGCAGCCGGCATCGCAGATTCGGCCGCGCTCCGGGAACAGCCCGGCCGCGACCAGCCGATCGTAGCAGGCGCGCAGGCTCGCGGCCGGGATATGGCGCGTGGCGTCATAATGCGGCGCCACCGAGGAGAAGCTGGAGGCCGGTCCGAATCGTGTCGGCATGCTCTGCTCCGGGCTGCGGCGCTGTGGCCTTCGCGGATCGGGCTTGGCAGGGATACCGGAATGCTCAGATAGGAGCACGAGCCGCGTAGACGAATCGGCGCGGAAACGGGTGAGACATCGTGCAGGGCAGCAGACCGGAGGGCGCGGCATTCGACGTCGCCGTGGTGGGCGCGGGGGCCGCGGGGCTGGCCGCCGCCTTGGCGAGCGCTCAGGCCGGCATCCGGACCGCCCTGGTCGGCCGCCACGCCCCCGTGGCGGATGGGCGGACGGTGGCGCTGCTCGACGGGTCGGTGCGCTTCCTGGAGGCCCTGGGCGCCTGGGAGGCGGTGGCGCCGCAGGCGAGCCCGCTCTGCACCCTGCAGATCATCGACGACACCGGCAGCCTGTTCCGGCCGCCGCCGGTGCGCTTCCAGGCCGCCGAGATCGGGCTCGACGCCTTCGGGTGGAACGTCGAGAGCGCCCGCCTGGTGGAGAGCCTACGGGTCCGCGCCCGCGCCCAAGAGAATCTCACCCTGGTCGAGGCGGATGCCGCCGGCGCCGTCCCCGGCGAGGCGGTGGCACGCCTGAACCTGGCCGATGGCGGCACCGTCGCGGCCAAGCTCGTGGTCGGCGCCGACGGCGCACGCTCCCCGCTCCGGGCCGCCAGCGGCGTACGCGTGCGCGACTGGACCTACCCGCAGAGCGCCATCACGACGATCCTGGCCCACGACCGCCCGCACCGGGACGTCTCAACCGAGTTCCACACCCGCTCCGGCCCGTTCACCCTGGTGCCGCTGCCGGGCGGGCACCGGTCCAGCCTGGTCTGGGTCACGGGCGAGAGCGCGGCGCGGCGGCTGGCGGCCCTGGACGACGCCGCCCTGGGCCAGGCCGTCGAGCGGCAGGCCCGGGCGATGCTCGGCGCCATGCGGATCGACGGGCCCCGGGGCCTCGTGCCGATGCGCGGCCTCTCCGTATCGAGCCCTGTGGCGCAACGCTTGGCGCTCGTCGGGGAGGCGGCCCACGTCTTCCCGCCGATCGGCGCGCAGGGCTTGAATCTCGGCCTGCGCGACGCCGCCGCCCTGCGCGACCTGCTGGTGGCTGCGACCCGCGATGGCCGCGATCCCGGCGCCCGGCCGGTCCTCGACGGCTACGCCCGGAGCCGCCGCCTCGATGCCGCCGCGCGCACCGCCGCGGTGGATCTGCTCAACCGCAGCCTGCTCACCGACCTGCTGCCGGTCGACGCGCTCCGGGGACTCGGGCTGCTGGCGATGTCGTATCTCGGCCCGCTCCGGCGGGTGGTGATGCGCGAAGGCGTGCTGCCGCGGCTCGGCGCGCCGGAATTGATGCGCGGGGCGCGCTGAGCGCCCGCTCGGTGTAACCGCGGTGCGCGGGGCGACAGACGTAGAGGGGTGTTATCCGCCCCTGTTGTCACTTGACGCCAACAGCCGCCGGCATAACGTGCGGCCATGAAGGCGGAACTTCTCATCCGTCGCCGCGTGGCTTTCAGCGACCGAAACTTCGCCGAACTGGTCGTATGGCGTGTCCCGAAACCAGTCCCGCCAACGGAGCACGGTTTCAAGTACCGCCTCGTCTATGTCGTCAACGGCGTACGCGTGATCGGCTTCGATAATGAACGCGGCAAAGGCGACCATCGGCACGATCAGGACGCCGAAGCGCCATACCGCTTCGTCGGTGTCGATCAGCTGCTCGCCGACTTTGTCGAAGCCGTCGAAGCCTGGAGGAGAGACCATGGTGAGGACTGAGGTCGAAGTCGGCCGCGGCCTGCGCGCGGCCGCGGCGGATGTGGCCGAAGCCTGGAAGGCGGCGGAGGCCGGACACGTCGTCGCCGGGAGCGATCGCATCCTGTTCCGGGACTGGAGCGCCCTGTGCGCCGTGCTGACGCCGAAGCGCTACGACCTCCTGCGCCACCTCCGGCAGACGCCCGAGACCGGGATTCGCGCCTTGGCCCGCGCGCTCGGCCGCGATGTTAGGCGGGTCCACGAGGACGTGGTGGCCTTGGCCGAGCTGGGGCTCGTCGTGCGGGGGGAGGATGGCAGCCTGTCGAGCGAGATCGACGAGATCGTGTCGACGATCCGAATCGCAGCCTGACATCGGGCTCCGGATCCTGGCCTCGACGGCGGGAATCCGTGTGCGGCCATCGCGCACGAAGCGACACGAGGATGCGCCACGATTCGGGGGACGGTGCGCAGCCCTGGGTTGCTTTGCTGCGCTCGCAATGATGGTAGCGGAACTTAAGGCCGAAGAACGGCCGTCAGAGGTCCGGCTGGGCCGCCACGTAGGCGCCGAGGCGGGTGGCGAGGTCTACCGGGCCGCCGGCCTTCGACTCGCCCGCGTCGCCGATCAGGAGGACCGGGATGCCGCGGTCGCGCAGCTGGCCGCGGAGGCGGGCGGCGCGGCGGGCATAGGCGGGATCACGACGGGTGGGGGCCTGGAGCAGCACCGCCGCTGGGCGGGCGATCACGGCCAAAACATCGTCCGCCGCCTCCATGGAGGCGGTGACGCTCGCGTAGCCGAGGTTGGCCAGCTCGCCCGAAAGGGACCGGTCCACGGCGCGGACGCCGTCATCGACCACGAGCACTTGTTGCAGCGCACCCATAGGCTTGAGCGGTACCTCATGAAGCGTGGCTTGGGAAGATAGCCAGAACCACAATCCGAAGCGAAACCCACGAAAGAGCGGATCGGATCCGTCCCCCATGTGCGCTTGCGAGATTATCTGCCACGCCTGAGCGCCGGATGAACCGGCGCGGACCCGCCGTTCAGACGGCCTCGATCCCGGTCGCGATCCCGCCGGATAGAATCGGCCGGTAGCCGGAATCCCGCCACGCCGCGGCGTCCGGCTCCGGGACGCCGCTCCGGGGGAGGGCCGCCGTCGCACAGGCCAGACCGCGATAGGCCAAGGAGCCATCCTCGTCGTCGCCGAGATCCAGGAACGCGAGGTCGAGGAGTGCTCGGGGCAGGGGCGCCCGCGCCGGATCGGCGAGGGTCGCGGCAAGGGTCGCGGCGAGGTCGTTTCCGCCGGGACGGGTGAGCACCGCATCCTCGTCGAAGACCAGCGAATCGATGCGGCGCGGGCCGGCCGATTCGGGGAGGGCGCTGGCGAGCACGCGCGCGGGCGCCCGGTGGACCACGTGGAGCGACCGCACGGTCCAGGGGAGGGGCAGGGCGGCGAGCGCGGTCTCGACCAGGGACGGCACCACGAGCCGGGTCGGCACCGGCCGCATCAGGGCGGCGCGGAACCCGGCCTCGTCGAAGGGAATCACGGTTTCGATGCTGGCCCCCACCGCGAGCGCCGCGCCGAGGCCGGTCACCAGGCCGCGCAGGTCGTGGGCCGGCAGGAGCGTCAGGATCCGCTCCTCCGCGGTCACCGCGAGTGCGCCGAGATGGACGTCGATCGCCGCTGCCAGCGCCGCCGCACTGCGGTAGACTGGCCGGCCGGGATCCCCCGCCGCGAAGGTCACGAGGCCCAGGCTCGCCACCGGCTCGACCACCCCGCGCTCCAGGGCCATCGCGTCGAGGCTGATCACCCCGTCCGGGATCCCGGGACCGAAGGCCGCGAGGTAGCGCAGCCCGAAATGGCCCATGGCCGCGCGGGTGAGGTCCTCGGCCGGGCGGCGGGCGCCGCGGCGTCCCTCCGTCAGCACGGCGACGAGGCCCGCGGAAGCTATCCCGGCCGACAGTTGCTCGGCCTCCCAGAGGGCGGGCATCGGGCAGGGCAGGTGGCCGGCCGCCTCGACGGCCAGATGGGCGAGAGCCGATTCGGCGCCGCCGGAGAACCACAGGCCGACCCGGCTGCCCGCAGGCAGCCGCCACGCGCCGATGCCGCGGGCCAGGCGGCCGACGATCTCGGCCGCCGCCGCGTAGGTCCAGGTGATCGGCGGGCGCCCGCACCAAGCCGCCCGGTCCCCCGAATCACGCAGGGCCGTGCGCTGCGGGCCGGTCCGGGCCGCCGCGAACAGGCAGGCGGACAGGCCGCCGGACCGCATGGACGCATCCGGCGCGGCGTCGGCCGTTCTCTCCGCCACCGCGAACGCGCTCAATCCGCCCCCCACCCAAACTGCAGATCCATCCGCATGGTCGGTCGACTATGGTTAAATCCCAGCTAAGACCGGTTCACTTGAGCGAAGCTGTCGTCGGCGCGGGACGCCGCGCGGCCGGGCGCGTCGCGGGTCCGGGCAACGTCGCGCTTGCAGCCGGAGAGTCACGGGCCTATCGGGGGCCGGCCGCGGCACCGAGTTCCCCGAGGGGCGCTCAATGCCGCGGTGTCATGCCTTCGCCTCATTCGGAGGGGACAGGCAGGCCGCCCGGTCGCCGGGGCGGGCGATGTGCGCATCCGGCGCCATCCTCGCCCGATGGTCGGACCGATTCATCCGGAGCCCCGGGAGGCACGCCACGGCGGTGCGTGCCCGGGCGGTCCGGCGGACCAGCCCGTCAGGCCGGCTCCGCATTCCGCAAGCCACACCACGTTTCGCCACACCACGTTTCTCAAGGGGTCAGAGCCGATGTCCTTCACCCGCCCCGCGACGCTGGCACGCGCCGCCCTCCTCGGCCTCGCGGGCCTCGGCCTCGCGGCCGCCCCGGCGCTGGCCCAGGCGAAGAAGCCGGCCGCCCCCGCGCCGACCGCGCCCGCCCCCGCCGCGCCGAACACCCCGGCCGCCAACAATCCGGCCGGCGCCGCCGCGCAGACCGGTCCCCAGATCGTGACCGTGAAGTCCGAGCCGAGCCAGGCCGACTGGACCAAGGTCTGCGGCAAGGATCAGGCCTCCGGCACCGACATCTGCTACACGACGCGCGACTTCGTGTCCGACCAGGGCCAGCCCGTCCTGGCGGTGGCCGTCTACGAGATGAAGAACGCCGCTCAGAAGCAAGAGGTGCGTGTGGTGCGCTACCTGCTGCCGCTCGGCCTGCTGCTGCAGCCGGGCATCCGCTTCAATGTCGACGGCCAGGCCGCCACCCCGGGCCGCTTCGCGGTCTGCTTCCCGAACGGCTGCTTCGCCGAGGCCGGCGGCGTCGATGCCGGCGTCATCGCCGCCATGAAGAAGGGCACGACCCTCAACGTCTCGGTCCAGAACCAGACCCAGCGCGAGGTCACCTTCGCGGTGCCGATGGCCGGCTTCGGCAAGGCCTTCGACGGCCCGGCCATCGACCCAAAGGTGCTCGAGGAGCAGCAGAAGAAGCTCCAGCAGGAGTTGGAGAAGCGCAGCGAGGACATGCGCAAGAAGCTCGAGCAGCAGGGCAACGCCGCCCCGGCGGCCGGCGCCCCCGCGGCCAAGTAACGGCGCACAAGGAACGTCGCAGCCGACTTCGATCGGGGGCCGGGCCGCTAAGGGCCGGCCCCTTTTTCATGGGCGATCGCCTGAGCCGCGCGTTCGGGGCTCTGCCCCGAGCCCCGCCAAAGGGCTTGCCCTTTGGGATCCTGGACTTGGCCTACCGGATCCCCGTGGGGCCCGGGCCGGGCAGGACGAAAAGCACCCGGAGGTCGTGATCGGGCGTGTAGTCCCGGGCCTCCCAGCGGAACGTGGTCGGGCCGGTCTTGCGGATGCCCGAGCGGCAGAAGCTTACCAAAGCCTCCGGGCTGCCCTTGTCCACTTTCAGGGTGAAGCGGCCGATCGGGGCGGCCCAGTTGCGCGTGGTGGTGACGATGTAGGGCACCACGAAGGCCCGCAGGTAGCCGGCCTCGTTCGGCGCCTTGGCGTGCAGGCGCCGGATCGCCGCCAGCCCGGCCTTATCGAGGCAGTAGGTCGCTTGGTAACCCTTGCGGGCGGCTTCCTTGGGGTCGAGAAAGTGGAAGCCGCTCACCGGGGCGTAACTGTGCGCGATCCGCACCTCCCGGTCGGGCGGGAAGGTCTGCAGCCAGTGGAACGTCGCCTCGAAGCGCCAGAGCCCCTCGGTCATGTCCTCGGCCTCCGGGAACAGGCCGGCCTTGACCAGCTCCGCCCAGTCCGGCTTGCCGATCCGCTTGGTGGCCGCCTCGATCTCGGAAAAGCGCAGCGGGTTGAGCGGCAGGCCGTGGCGGCGCAGCAGATCGGTGACCTCACGCTCGCCCACGAAGGCGCGCTCCTCCAGTTCCGGCTCCACCGGATGCCCGTCCACCGTCACGGTGAAGCCCACGAAGTTCGCCCGATCGACCTGCGGAAGCCTGGTGGCCGAGAAGCTCAGGGTCCGGCCGTCGATCGGCGGCAGCGGGAAGGCGATCCGGACGGTGCGCGGCTCCGACGCCTGGTTGCGGAACACGTAGGATACGTTGATTCGGTCGAGGGCGATCGACAGGTCCTCGCTCGCCAGGACGATACCGGGTTCCGGCCTCAGGATCAGGCCGCCGGCATCGAGCTCGGCGGCGCTGTCATTGGCCCGGGCCGGCGCCGCGAGGAGGCCGGCGGCCAGGAGCGCCGCGGCGAGGGGGCGGGACATCACGACGGACCTTCGACGAATCGCTGCGATGCGCTTCGGATTATCTCCGCGGCGTTGCCCGAGGGTGACCGGATTCTTCGAAAAAAATCAGTTCCGGACGCGGTCGCGCATCCGGTAGCCGCCGGTGGCGTCGCGCTCGAACATCTCGGCGATGCCGGCATGGCGCAGGGCCTCGCCGGACGTGTCGGGCAGCAGGTTCTGCTCGGAGACGTAGGCGACGTACTCGGTCTCGGCGTTCTCGGCGAGCAGGTGGTAGAACGGCTGGTCCTTGCGCGGCCGGACATCCTCGGGGATCGCCAGCCACCATTCCTCGGTGTTGTCGAAGACCGGGTCGACGTCGAACACGATGCCCCGGAACGGGTAGATCCGATGGCGCACCACCGCGCCGATCGCGAATTTTGCAGTTCTGGTTGTTACGTCCGTCATGACTCTGTCCGTTCAGAGCGGACAGATAGGACCGATGTCGGGGCGTGTCACCGGGCCGGTGTCACGTCCCGGTCTGCGCGGTGCGGTTCAGCAGGTCCCGGACCGCGAGCGCCTCCGGCAGCGGCCGCCACAGGACGGTCATCTCGCGGATCCGCCCGGCCGCATCGAGGCGCCAGTAATCCATGCCGTCGAGCCGGTGCGGCCCGGACACGGCCCCGAAGAACGCCGCGGCGTGCTCGGGCCCCTCCAGGATCTCGCGGATCTCGAAGGCGTCGATCACCGCCAGGAGGGCGTCGACCACCGGCCGGACCGCCGCCTTGCCGTGCACGGGCTCGGCCGCCAGGGGCGTGTTGAGCACGATGTCGTCGGCCATCTGGGCCAGCATGGCGTCCCGGTCCTTCGCCTGCAGGGCGGCGGCGAAGGCGTGGATATGAGTCAGGTTCATCGCGCATCTCCCGCAGCGGCCTCGGGGGTCGGGATGCCGAGCTCGGCCGCGATCGCCCGGGCGGTGGCCGCACGCCGGGCGGTGATGCCGGCGGCGGCCGCCCGGACCTGCGCGACGATCGCCGGCGGGGCGCTCAGCGGCGTGCCGCTGTCGAAGGGCGGCTCGGGGGCGTATTGCATGCCGAGCTGGATCGCCCGGGCGGCATCGTCGCCGCGCAGCTCGGCCGCGAGCCGCAGGGCGCCGTCGATCCCCGCGGTGACGCCGGCCGCGAACAGCCAGGTCCGGCCGTCGGCATCACGGTCGATCACCACCCGCGCGTCGACCGGCTGCGCCCCGAACCAGGGCAGCAGATCGACCGCGTTCCAGTAGGTCGTGGCCCGCCGCCCGATCAGGAGCCCGGCCGCCCCGAGCAGCAGCGCGCCGGTGCAGACCGAGAAGACGTGCGAGGCTCCCGCGGCCTGGCTGCGGATCCAGCCGAGCACGGCGGCGTCGCGCATCAGCGCCTCCTGGCCCTGGCCGCCGGGGATGTGCAGCACGTCGAGGCGCGGCGCCTCCGTGAGGGCGGCGTCGGGGGTGATCCGGAGGCCGCGCAGGTCGCGCACCGGCTCAGAGCTCGGCCCGTAGATCCGGTAGGTCGAATTGGGGATCCGCGACAGCACCTCGAACGGGCCGGTGAGGTCGATCTGGTCGAGCCCCTCGAACAGGAGCGAGCCGATCTGCAGATGGGTCTCGGGGGGAATCATGCGGGGCCTCCGTGCTGGACAGGAAGACCTTACCGCGGCACGATCTGGCCGAGATGCCAAAGACCCCTCGTTTCTCGCCAGACGCGTCCCGCCCGGTGGAGGTGCTGGCCTTCCCGGCGGTGCAGCTCCTCGACGTGGCCGGGCCGCTCCAGGTCTTCGCTACGGCCAACGACCTGAGCGACGGGCTCGCGCCCTACGCCCCGCGGGTGATCTCGGCCGGCGACCGGACGCTCACCGCCTCGGCCGGCCTGCGCCTGGTGGCCGACCCGCTGCCGGATCGCGCCGCGCCGGTGGACACCCTGATCGTCGCGGGCGGCCCCGGGGTCACGGTGGCCTCTGCCGATCCTGAGCTGGTGGCCTGGGCGCGGGACCGGGCCGGACAGGCGCGCCGGGTCGCCTCGGTCTGCACCGGGGCTTTCTTGCTCGGGGCCGCCGGGCTTTTGGACGGGCGCCGGGCGGTGACCCACTGGAAGCATTGCGGCGCCCTGGCCCGGCGCTACCCGCTGGCCCGGGTCGAGCCCGACCCGATCTTCGTGCAGGACGGCCCGGTCTGGTCCTCGGCGGGGGTCACCGCGGGGATCGACCTGGCGCTCGCCCTGGTCGAGGCCGATCTCGGCCGCGACCTCGCCCTGACGGTGGCGCGCCACCTGGTGATGTTCCTGAAGCGCCCCGGCGGGCAGGCGCAGTTCAGCGCGGCTTTGGCCCTGCAGGCCGGGGAGGACCGCTTCGGGGCGCTCCACGCCTTCATCGCCGAGAACCTGTCCGGCGACCTGTCGCTCCCGGTCCTGGCGGAGGCCGCCGGGATGAGCGCGCGCAGCCTCAGCCGGCACTACCGGGAGGCGACCGGCCTCACCCCGGCCAAGGCCGTGGAGCGCCTGCGGATCGAGGCGGCGCGGCGGGCGCTGGCCGAGACCACCCAGCCGGTGAAGCGCATCGCCCGGACCTGCGGCTTCGGCTCCGAGGAGACCCTGCGGCGCAGCTTTTTGCGCCACGTCGCGGCGACGCCGCAGGCATATCGGGCGCGGTTCGGCGGGTGAGGGGCGGCAGGCGCCGTCGCCAGGTCCGGCCTACGCCGCGGGCGCATGGAGCCGCCGTTCGCCCATCTTGAACCACGCCTTCACGATCGTCTCGCCTTCGACCAGGTAGGTGCAGAGCACCTCCACCTCGCCGCGGCCCTCGGGAAAGGTCCGCTGGACCAGCTCATGGTCCACGACCACATCGCCGACCACGATCCGGGTGAGCAGCTTTCCGAACAGGTCCGGCTCCTTGAAGCGCTCGATGTGCCGCTCGCGAATGGCGGCCGCGCCGTCGGCGAGGAGCGTCGCGGGGAAGGCGTAGTATTGGCAGTCTTCCGCCCACCAGCGCATGAAAGCGTTGATGTCGCGCGCGTTGTACGCCTCAAGCTGCATCTGAACGGGATGAGCGACGGACGTCGCTTGCGTGCTGGGCATCGTGGACATCTCAGGAACGGGAAGCGCCGCGCGTCACGGGGCGCTTCGGGTTTACAGGCAGGCACGCGAGACGACGAGATCTACCCCATCCGGCCCGACAAGCGTTCCGCGGGCGTATCGGGCGCGGTTCGGAGGATGAGGGGTCACACCGGATCGCCGGGCGGGAGGGCAGCCCAGATGGTCTCGCCCACGCCGTCGAGATCCTGGTGGATGTTGGCATTCAGGATGCGCGGCAGGGCGAAGCCGCAGGCCTCAATGATTGCGGCGCGTGCGGCATCGTAGACAAGCTCTCGCTCGGTCGAATGCGTTGCGCCATCGACTTCCACCACGAGCCGCGTCTCGACACACGCGAAATCGACGATGAAGCGGTCGATCGGATACGGGCGGCGGAACTTCCAGCCGTTGAGCCTGCGGTTCCGCAGGACACGCCAGAGCTTGGCCTCGGCGGTGGTCTGATTCCGGCGGAGATGGCGGGCTCGCGGGATCGACTTGCTCACCGGGTCGCCTCGACGGCACGGCACCGAATCAACCAGATGATACCGGTTCAGGACGAAGCGCGGGTCCCCTCTCCCGTGCGGGAGAGGGACAGGGTGAGGGATCAGGTTCTTCCGGAAAGCGCGCACCCCTCACCCCAACCCTCTCCCGCACGGGAGAGGGGGCGCGTTGCGGTCCTCAAAGGGGATTGCGCCTCAAACCGGTATCAGCCCGGTGAGCCCCCCGCGCGCTATCCCAACTGATACACCGCCGCCAACTCCGGATCCTTCGCGGCCACCAGCTTCGCCAGGTCCACGATGACCTTGGCCTGCTTCCAGGTGGCGTCGTCCTGCATCTTGCCGTCGAGCATCACGGCGCCGGTGCCGTCGGGCATCGCCGCGACGATCCGGGCCGCGAAGGCGACCTCGGCGGGGTCGGGCGCAAAAACCCGCTTGGCGATCGCGACCTGGCTCGGATGCAGCGTCCAGGCGCCGGCGCAGCCCATCAGGAAGGCGTTGCGGAACTGCGCCTCGCAGGCATCGCCGTCGGAGAAATCGCCGAACGGGCCGTAGAACGCCTTGAGGCCGTTGGCCATGCAGGCATCGACCATCTTGGCGATGGTGTAGTGCCAGAGGTCCTGCTGGGCCGTGGCCCGGGGGGCGTCGCCCGCGGGATCGCTGAGCACCCGGTAATCCGGGTGGCCGCCGCCGACCCGGGTGGTCTTCATGCCGCGCGACGCCGCGAGATCCGCCGGCCCGAGGCTCATGCCGTGCATCCGCGGCGAGGCCGACGCGATGGCATCGACATTGGCCACGCCCTCGGCGGTCTCCAGGATCGCGTGGATCAGGATCGGCTTGGTCACCCCGTGCCGGGCCTCGAGCTGGGCCAGCAGTTGGTCGACGTAGTGGATGTCCCAGGGCCCCTCGACCTTGGGCACCATCACGACGTCGAGCTTGTCCCCGACCTCGGCCACGATGGTGAACAGGTCGTCCAAGATCCAGGGCGAGTTGAGGGCGTTGATCCGGGTCCAGAGGCCGGTGCCGGTGGCGGCGAAGTCGGTCGCCTGGGCTAGGGCGACGAAGCCCTTGCGGGCTGCCTCCTTCTGGTCGGCCGGGACCGCGTCCTCCAGGTTGCCCAGCACCACGTCGACGGTGCCGGCGAGCTCGGGCACCCGGGCGCGGACCTTGTCGTTGTGGGGCGGGACGAAGTGGATCATCCGCTCCAGCCGCACCGGCAGCTCGCGGAACGGGGCCGGCGCACCGGTGGCGAGGGGCTGGAAGAAGCGGCGGGGCAGTTTCATCGGGTGCCTCTTGTCAGGGCTGGCGTCTGGCCCCGTTAAGGCAGGCTTGGGCGGGCGCGTAAAGGCGTGCCGCGCCGAACGCCCCTCCGACTTTCGGCGCAGATCAGCCCCGCCGGCCCGGCCGGTCGACCATGCCGACCCGGCCGCCGAAGAAGTCGCCGCTTCTGCCCGCCACCACCACCAGGCGCCGGACCTCGCCCCGCAGGAACGCCTGCAGGAAGCGGTTGTAGTCGCGGAACGAGACGCAGCCGTTCGAGGCGCCGGGCTGGCGCAGCATGTAGGTGTGGGCGAGCAGGCCGTCGCGGCCGTGGATCGCGCGGCTGCCGCCCACCGGGTTGAGGCGGATCGCCCGGACCCCGTGGAACAGGCGCTCGCGCTCGGTCAGATCGTAGGTGCCGGGGGGCGTCGAGCCGCGCATGCGCAGGTGGACGTAGCGCGGATCGTCCATGGCCTCGCCGAGGCCGGAATGGGCCTCCAGCACCTCGCCGGAGGGCAGGGTCACGGTGCGGGCGGTGATGTCGTAGACGGCGATGCCGGCGACCGAGTCCGGGGCGGGGCTGATCCGGGTGCGCGGCGCCTCCTGGGGCAGGGCCTCCGGGCTGGCATAGGCAAGGGCTTGGGTCGAGGCCTGGCGCGAGTCCGGGCGCGGCGCGGCGGCGCCGACGCCGAACAGCTTCTCGAGGAAGGACGGCTCCTCCGCCATGGCGGCGCGGAACACGTCGCGGGTGCGGGGCAGGGCGCGGGCCGCCACCCGGGGGGCCGGGGCCACGGCCGGGCGCCGCAGTTCGGAGGGTCGGGCGACCGGGAGCGGGACGAGGCTCGGCGCGAGGGCGGCGGGCGTCGGCTCGGCGGCGGCGACCCGGACCGGCGCGGCCGCCCTGGACGGCACGGCGGCGGCCTGAACGACGGGCGCCTGCGCGACGGGGGCCGGGGCCGGCTCGGCCGAGGCCATCCGGGCCTGGACCACCTTGCGGGCGACCCGCTGGGCGATCTCCCGGACAGCCGGGGACGGCTCGGCCACCGCGACCTGGAAGGACGCGGCCGGGGGCGGAGCCCCGAAGGCCGTGGCGGCGGCGGAGCCCAAAGCCGGGCTCGGATCGAGCATCCAGGCGATGTTCGGCCGCGGCGCGGGCCGGGATTCGGGGGCGGGCTGCACCTCGGCCACCGGGGCGGGCAGGTTCCAGTTGATCGGCAAGCCGTGCGGCAGGGTCAGCACGGTCCAGCCGGCCATGGACAGGGCGGCCAGGGAGATCAGCGCCGTCAGCCGGGCGCGGCGGCGGGCGCGCCGCATGGCGCTCGGGTAGGGAGCCCGGGTCGGCGGCGCGTAGGACGCCTCGTAGGCGAGGCGCGGGTACGGCGCCGGGGCAAAGGCCGGGATCGGGGCCGCGTCGCGGTACGCGGGTCGGGAATACGCAACCTGGGCCATGCGGGAACTCGCGTACGCGCTTCCCCACTTGGCAGCCGCCGCCGTTCGCCCGCGGAGGCTTTTCCGCGCACGTGGCCTGGGTTGCCCGTCTGGGGAGGACATCAACCGTCCAGCCCATTAGGCATCCCCATGGTTAATCTTGGCTAAAGAGCCGGCCCCGTCCGGCGGACCGACATGGAACACCCGTCGAAGGGGGGCGGAACACCAGAGTATCGCTCCGAAAATCGGTCGCCGTCGCCCCGAAGACTGACGCGGCCGACACCTTATCCGGCCGGCGCCTCCATGGGCCCGTGGCGGCGCGCCACCAGCACGCAGAGCAGCGCCACCGGCACGCCGATCAGGGAGGTGCCGACGAAGAACCACGTGAACCCGGTCTGCTCGATGACGAAGCCCGAGAACCCGGCGAGGATGCTGCCGGGCAGGGCGCAGAGCGAGGTCAGCAGGGCGTATTGGCTGGCCGCGTGCTCGGTGGCCGCGAGGCGGGACATGTAGGTGATCAGCACGATCGACGCGAAGGCGTAGGCGAAGCCGTCGATCCCCACCGTGACCGCGAAGGTCCAGAACGCCGCCCCACCATGGCCGCCGTGCCAGGCGAGGTAGGCCAACGCCAGATGCGATGCGGAGGCCACCACGGTGCCGATCAGCAGGCTCGCCATCATGCCGATCCGCGGGATGATGGCGCTCGCGAGAAACGTCCCGCCCAGGGTGATCCAGAAGCCGAACAGCTTGGTCACCGTGGCGATGTCGGTGTTGGTGTAGCCCAAAGTCTTGAACAGCGGGATCGCCATGGCGTTCGAGACGTAGCCGGGCATCCGAAAGCCCGCCACCAGCGCCAGGACCGGCACCGCCAGGGGCCCGAGCCGGGCGAGCAGGTCGCGGATCGGCGCCCAGACGGTCTCGACGAAGCCGGCAGCCGGGGGCGCCGTGGCGGCGGGGGGTTCGGGCGCCAGCAGCGCCGCCACCGTGCCGGGGGCGAGGAGCACGGCCATGCACAGATAGGCGGCGCGCCAGCCATAGGCATCCGACAGGTAGAGGGCGCCGGCCCCGGCCGCGAGGTTGCCGATCCGGAAGCCGATCTCGGCCCAGGACGACATCAGCGCCTGCCGCTCCGGGGGTGCCGCGGTGATGCGCCAGCCGTCGATCACCACGTCCTGGGTCGCACCCGCCACCCCGAGCGCCAGCGAGAAGGCCACCGTCCAGGCGAGCCAGTTCGCCGGATCGCCGAAGGCCACCCCGGCCAGCGCCAGCGCCACCAGGATCTGCGAGGCCACGATCCAGCCCCGCCGCCGCCCGAGCCAGCGCCCGAGCAGCGGCGCGTCGTACCGGTCGAGGAAGGGCGCCCAGAGGAACTTGAGCTTGTACGCGATGGTCAGCTCGCTCATCAGCCCGATCGTCGCGAGCGGCACCTTGGCCTGGACCAGCCAGGCGGATTGCGTCGCGTAGACGAGCAGGAACGGGATGCCCTGCGCGAAGCCCAACCCCAGCATCGCCACGACCCGCCGGTCGGTGAACAGGGGCGTCAGGAAGGCGTGGTTTTCGGATCGTTCTGAGGCTGACGCGCCGGTGGCCTGCGCCGGGTTTGCCATCTGCGCGTCTCCCTGGAAGTTACGAGGCCGGGCACCTAAACGGCACCCGACCCTGAAACAGAACCCTCACGCCGCCGTCTTCACCCGCTCGGCGATCTTCACCAAGCTGCGCAGCACCTCGGTGGCGGTCTTGAGCCGGGCCGGGATCGTGGTCAGCTCGCGCACGAACACGACGCTCATGTCGGGCCGCACCTTGGCGAAGGAGGCCTGCTCGGCCACGAACGCCACCAGCCCCTGCGGGTTGGCGTAGGACTTGTCGCGGAAGTGGACGACCACGCCCTTCGGGCCGGCCTCGACCTTCTCGACATTGGCCTTGAGGCACAGGATCTTGATCGTGCCGATCTTGAGGAGCTGCTCCACCTCCGGCGGCAGCGGCCCGAACCGGTCGATCATCTCGGCCCCGAAACTCTCCATCTCGGCATCGTCCTGGATGGTGGCGAGCCGCCGGTAGAGCGACAGCCGCGCCCCGAGATCCTCGACATAAGTCTCCGGGATGGTCACGGGGGCGCCGAGCGCGATGGTCGGCGACCACGCCTCCTCGGGCAGGTCCTCGATGCCGGCCTTGAGCGCCGTCACCGCGTCCTCCAGCATCTGCTGGTAGAGCTCGTAGCCGACCTCCTTGATGTGGCCGGACTGGGCGTCGCCCAAGAGGTTGCCGGCGCCGCGGATGTCGAGGTCGTGGCTGGCGAGCTGGAAGCCGGCGCCCAGGGTATCGAGGGTCTGCAGCACCTTGAGCCGCTGCTCGGCCTGGGTCGTGAGCTGGCGGTTGGCCGGGGTCGTGAACAGCGCGTAGGCCCGGGCCTTCGAGCGGCCGACCCGCCCGCGCAGCTGGTAGAGCTGGGCCAGGCCGAACATGTCGGCCCGGTGCACGATCAGCGTGTTGGCGGTGGGGATGTCGAGGCCGGATTCGACGATGGTGGTGGAGAGCAGCACGTCGAACTTGCCCTCGTAGAACGCGGTCATCACGTCCTCGAGCTGGCCCGCCGCCATCTGGCCGTGGGCGATCGCGACCTTGATCTCCGGCATCTCGGCGTCGAGGAATTTCTTGACCTCGGCCAGATCTTCGATCCTGGGCACGACGTAGAACGACTGGCCGCCGCGGTAGCGCTCGCGCAGCAGCGCTTCCCGGATGGTCAGCGGGTCGAACGGCGTCACGAAGGTGCGCACCACCAGCCGGTCCACCGGGGGCGTGGCGATGATCGAGAGCTCGCGCACGCCGGTCATGGCGAGCTGGAGCGTGCGCGGGATCGGGGTCGCCGAGAGCGTCAGCACGTGGACATCCGCCTGGAGCGCCTTCAGCCGCTCCTTGTGGGCGACGCCGAAATGCTGCTCCTCGTCGACGATGATCAGGCCGAGATCCTTGAACGCGATGTTCTTGGCCAGGAGCGCGTGGGTGCCGACCACGATGTCGACGGTGCCGTCGGCGAGACCGGCGCGGGTTTGCTTCATGTCGCCGGCCGAGACGAACCGGGAGAGCTGGGCCACCTGAATCGGCAGGCCCTTGAACCGCTCGGCGAAAGTCCGAAAATGCTGGCGGGCCAGCAGGGTGGTCGGCACGATCACCGCCACCTGCTTGCCGGCGATCGCCGCCGCGAAGGCGCCGCGCAGTGCCACCTCGGTCTTGCCGAAGCCGACATCGCCGCAGACCAGCCGGTCCATTGGCCGGCCGGCATTGAGGTCGTCCAGCACCGCGTCGATGGCGTTGGCCTGGTCCTCGGTCTCCTCGAACGGGAAGCGGGCGGCGAACTCGCCGTAGAGGCCCTCGGGCGCCTTGAGCACCGGGGCCTTCCGGACGAAGCGCTGGGCCGCGACCTTGATCAGCTCGCCCGCCATCTCGAGGATGCGGCGCTTCATCTTGGCCTTGCGGGCCTGCCAGGCGCCGCCGCCGAGCCGGTCGAGGGCGACCTCCGAATCCTCCGAGCCGTACCGGGTCAGGAGCTCGATATTCTCCACCGGCAGCAGCAGCAGGCCGCCGGTATAGCTCAGCTCCAGGCAATCGTGCGGGGCGCCGGCGGCGTGGATCGTCTTGAGGCCGGAGAACCGGCCGATGCCGTGGTCGGCATGGACCACGAGGTCGCCGGGCTGGAGCGCCTGCACCTCCAGGATCACATCCTGGGGCCGCTTGGCCTTGCGCTTCTGGCGCACCAGCCGGTCGCCCAGGATGTCGCCCTCGGAGACGACGGCGAGTTCGCCCACCGTGAAGCCCGCCTCCAGGCCCCAGACCGCCACGGCGGAATCGGCGCCGCGCTTGAGCGCGTAGACGTCCGACAGGCGGGTGATCGCCACGGGCTTCTTCAGGCCGTGGTCGGTGAGCACGCCGCAGAGCCGGTCGCGGGAGCCGTCGGACCAGGATCCCAGGATCACGTGATGCCCGGATCCCTGGAGATCGCGGATATGGGCCACCGCCGCGTCGAACACGCTGGCGCTCTCGTTGGCGCGCTCCGGGGCGAAGTTCCGTCCGGCCTTGGCGCCGCAATCGATGACGGCGCGCTCGGGGGAATCCGGCTGCGCGAACGGGGTCAGCCGCGCCACGGTGGCGGTGGCGATCCGCTCCTTCAGCTCGTTCGGGGTCAGGTAGAGGGCGCGCGGCGGCAGCGGCTTGTAGGGGGCGACGCCGGCCTGCGGCGTCTTCATCGCCCCCTCGCGGGCCTGGTAGTAATCCTGCACGAGGCTGATCCGCTCGGCGGCGGCGTCCTCGACCTGCGGGTCGAACACCAGGGGCACGCCGCCGAGATAGTCGAACAGCGTGTCGAGGTGATCGTAGAACAGCGGCATCCAGTGCTCGAGGCCGGCATAGCGGCGGCCCTCGCTCACGGTCTCGTAGAGCCGGTCGTCCCGGGTCGCGGCGCCGAAGCTCTGGATGTAGCCCTGGCGGAAGCGCCGGATCGTCTCGGTGGTGAGCTGGACCTCGCTCATCGGCATCAGGTCGAGCGAGCGCAGCTGGCCGGTGGTGCGCTGGGTCTCCGGGTCGAAGGCGCGGATCGATTCGAGGGTGTCGCCGAAGAAATCGAGGCGGATCGGCGCCGGCAGGCCGGGGGGCGACAGGTCGAGGATGCCGCCGCGCACGGCGTACTCGCCCGTATCCCGCACCGTCCCGGTGCGCAGGAAGCCGTTGGCCTCGACCCAGGCGACCACGTCGTCCATCGCCACGACGTTGCCGATCGCGGCCGAGAACGCCTCCTTGGCGATGTGGCCCCGGGGCGGCACCCGCTGCACCAGGGCGTTGACCGTGGTGCAGAGGATGCGTGGGCGATCCTCGGCAGAGCGGGTCCGGGCGAGACGGGCCAAAGCCGTCATCCGGGCGGCGGCCGTAGCCGTGGTCGGCGAGACCCGGTCGTAGGGCTGGCAGTCCCAGGCCGGCAGGTTCATCACGTCCATCTCGGGCGCGACGAAGCCGAGCGCCGACTGGAACGCCGCCGAGCGCCCGGAATCACGCGCCACGTGGACCAGCACCGCCGGGGCGTCGACGGTGGGCGCCAGGGCGCGGGCGAGATCGGCCACCGCCAGGGCGTCGAACCCCTCCGGGGCGTTCGCCAGGACCGGGCTGTCGCCGCGCTTCAGGGCCTCGAGCACCTGCGCGAGCGCGGAGGATTTCGGCAGCGCGAAGCGCGCGACCTGCGGCTTGGCAACCGGCTTGGCAGCGGGGGCAGGGGGCTTCGGGGAGGACTTCGGCTGGGGCTTGGCCATCGGGTCTTTCGCGGGGAGTCCCGCCGGGCACAGGGAGGGCTGACGCGGGCCGGCGTTAGCCCATTGAGCCGTCGTGATAAAGCATCCCGGCGGCGGCGTTGGGGTGGCTGACGGTGCCCTATATGGCGGCTACGCTCCAGCATGGAACGCGTGTTCAAGTGCGATTCGGGGAAGCAGGCGCTCTTGCCGGAGGCGCGGCACTTCGACCTGTTGGATATGGCCGAGGTTTTCGCCGACGATGCGCGGCTCGATCTGCTGGACGATCGGCACGATTACGGCGAGGAACGCCACGTGACCATCGGCCCGGCGCTGGGCGGTATTTTCACCGTCGTCTACACTATGCGCGGACCGGTCACGTGGCTCATCACCGCTTGGCCCGCGAACAGGAAGGAGCGCGCACGCTATGGCGAACGCTGACACGATCACGTTCACGCGCCTGGCGGATGGAACGCTGCTGCAACGCCATCCCGATGGCGCGTTCAGGCCAGTGGTTGCCCAAAGCGACCGCGCGAAACTCGCGGCCCTGACAGACGAGGAGATCGAGCGCATGAGCGCGTGCGACCCCGATCATCCCGGGCTCGACGATGCCTTCTGGGAACGGACGGCACGGCCCCCCGCTCAGGAGGCAGTCTCGATCACGCTCGACAGTGACGTACTGCAGTACTTCCGAAAAGCCGGCCGCGGTTATCAGGCCCGGATCAATACCGTGCTGCGGCACCATATGCAGGCGGCCGGGAAGGGGCGCTGAGCCCCAATCCTACGCGTCGGGCCCGACGATCTCGGCCAGCGCCGCCTCGACCCGCCCGCGAAAAAAGTCGGCGTTGGGCATGCCCTCGGTCATCGCGGCGGCCCGGCCGGTGGCCTGCCGCAGGATCTCGGAGCGCAGCGCCGGGTCGCTGCGCTCCATCATCTCCAGCATGATGCGGACCACGAGCTCGGTGGCGATCGATCGGGCGGGATGGTCGTAGGTGGGCTTGGGTTCGTCCATCGCGGGCTTTCGCTCTCAGGAATGAATCGGCGCGTCGTGCCGGTGGAACGCCCGCACGCGCCGCCAGACCGACGTGTCGTAGTTCGACGGCGTCTCGGCCTCGCCGGTGAGCCACTTGAACAGGTCGCGGTCCGGCACCTCGATCAGCGCCTCGAACTGGTCGAGCTCCGCCTCCGACAGGGTCCCGATCTCGGCATCGGCGAAGCGGCCCATGATCAGGTCCATCTCCCGGATGCCCCGGTGCCAGGACCGGTAGAGGAGGCGGCGGCGGCGCGGATCGAGATCGGCGCTGGTGCGGGTGGTGCCGGACATTGTTTGGGACTTCCGGTCGGGGAGAGACGGGTGGACGGAGAAGATAGGCGGCGGGGCGCCCTGGATCCAGGATCCTGATCCGAACCAAGCCGCAACCGAAGGGCGAACGACAAAAAGAAATTGCCTCCGGCGACCGCTCCGTTATCTCGGATCCGCGACGTCCCGGCGCAACGGGGCTTGAGCGGGAGTACGACGATGCCGAAGGCGATCCGGGTCTACGAGTACGGCGGCCCCGAGGTGATGCGGTTCGAGGACGTGCCCCTGGCCGAGCCCGGCCCCGGGCAGATCCGGGTCCGCCAAGCCGCCATCGGCGTCAACTTCATCGACATCTACTTCCGCACCGGCGCCTACAAGTCGCCGCACCTGCCCTACACCCCGGGTAAGGAGGGCGCCGGCACCGTCTCGGCGGTGGGCGAGGGGGTGACGCAGTTCAAGCCCGGCGACCGGGTCGCCTACGGCTCGGTGCCGGATGGCTGCTACGCCGAGGAGGCGGTGATCCCGGCCGCCGCGGCGGTCCCGATCCCCGACGGCGTCGACGAGAAGACCGCCGCCGCCATGATGCTCAAGGGTCTGACCGTCGAGTACCTGCTGCACCGGACCTACGCGGTGAAGCCCGGCGACACGATCCTGTGGCAGGCCGCCGCCGGCGGCGTCGGCCTGATCGCCTGCCAATGGGCCAAGCATCTCGGCGCCACGGTGATCGGCACCGCCGGCAGCCCCGAGAAGGCGGCGCTGGCCAAACAGAACGGCTGCGATCACGTCATCCTCTACCGCGAGGAGGATGTCGCCAAGCGGGTGCGCGAGTTGACCGACGGCAAGGGCGTGCCTGTCGTCTATGACGGCGTCGGGCAGGCGACCCTGATGGGCTCCCTCGACAGCCTCGCGCCGCTCGGCCTGCTGGCGAGCTTCGGCTCGGCGTCGGGTGCGATCACCGGGCTCGACCTGGGGCTCCTCGCCCCGCGCGGCTCGCTCTACGTGACTCGACCGACGCTGGCGACCTTCTCGTCCAACCGCGCCACCCTGGAGGAGGCGGCCGCCCGCCTGTTCAAGGTGGTCGGCGACGGCGCCGTGAAGATCGCCGTCAACGCGACCTACCCGCTCGCCGAGGCGCAGCAGGTGCACCGGGACCTGGCCGGCCGGGAGACCACCGGCTCGATCGTGATGCTGCCTTAGCGTCATGACGCCAGGCCCTGCCGACCTGCTCCTCGTCATCGACGTGCAGGTCGATTTCCTGCCGGGCGGGGCCCTCCCCGTCCCGGACGGCGACGCCGTGGTGGAGCCGGTCAACGCGCTCCAGTACCGCTTCCGGCACGTGGTGCTGATGCAGGACTGGCATCCGGCCGACCACGTCTCCTTCGCCGACACCCATCCGGGGCGTGCCCCGTTCGAGACCGTGGCGCTGCCCTACGGGCCGCAGGTGCTGTGGCCCCGGCACTGCGTCCAGGGCAGCCCGGGGGCGGGTTTCGCGCCGGGGCTGGCCACCGACCGGGCGAGCCTGGTGGTCCGCAAGGGCCTGGATCCCCGGGTCGACAGCTACTCGGCCTTCTTGGAGGCCGACCGCACCACCCGCACCGGGCTCGCCGGGGCGCTCGCCGAGCGCGGCATCACCCGCGTCGTCCTGTGCGGGCTCGCCACCGATTTCTGCGTGCTCTGGAGCGCGCTCGACGCCCGCGCGGCGGGCTTCGACGTGTGGGTGGCGGCGGATGCGGTGCGGGGGATCGACCTCAACGGGTCGGTCGCCGACGCGTGGTCCCGGATGGAGGCGGCCGGCGTGCGCCGGATCGAATCGGCCGCGATCGCCTGACGGCCCCCGGGAGGCGAACTGCCGCATGCCGGTCGGGCGACCGCCCGGGGCCCGACGCGTTGGCCCGGCTCCGAGACCCGATCAGGAGTCAGGCGATGTCATCCAAGCACCCGAAGACCGAGACCCCGACCGATGCCGATCTCAAGGGCAATCCCGGAATCGGCACGTCCAAGGGCATGAGCGGCGCCGACCCCGAAGACTTGGAGGCCGATTCGACCTTCGAGGGCGACGTCGAGAACGAGACCAAGCCGGACGGCGGCATCGACCCGAACCACCGCCCGCGCAAGAACGCCTGATACGAAATCCCGGGCCGATCCGCGTCAGCGGGCGCGGATCGGCGCCTTCGGCCGCTGCGGCGCGGCGGCCGGCCCGTCGACGAAGCCGAAGCCGGGGCTGCCCGACGACACGTAGAGTTGCGCGGGGCTCGCGGTGTAGCCCCGCAAGAGGGCCGCGTTGGCGGCGCTGAAGCCGGTGGTGCTGTCGGCGCGGGTGGCGCCCGCCGGGACGCTCAGCAGTAGAGCGGCGGCCAGGGTTAACGAGATGGGCTTCGACATGGGGCGGATCCTTCGGTTCGTGCGGTGTCCGGGCAATCCCGGGCCACACCGGATGGCTCCTATCTGTGGTTGATGAGTCGCACCCGACGTGTGGCGCCGCACAAGTCACGCGGCAGCGCAGCATGGGACCGTCGCGACGGATCAGAGCCCCAGCCCCAGTTGCAGCGGCTCTTCCTTCTCCCCTTGCTCGAAGCCCGAGAGCGCGATTCCGATCAGCCGGGCGCTGCGCCGGAGGGGGAACAGGCCGGAGAGCAGATCCAGGCCGATCCGCTCCAGGGCGACCCGGTCGGCCACCGGAGCGGAGAGCGACCTTGCCCGGGTGACTTGGGCAAAATCGGAAAATTTGAGCTTCAGGGTCACGGTCCGGGCGCGCATCCCCTTGGCGTCGGCCCCGGCCCAGACCTTGTCGAACAGGGGCGCGAGCCGCGCCGCCAGGATATCGTAGGCGGCGGTGTCCTCCGAAAAGGTGGTCTCCGCCCCGATCGACTTGCGCACCCGGTGGGCGCGCACCGGCCGCTCGTCGAACCCGCGGGCGACCGCGTGGTAATAGGCCCCGGCCGACCCGAAGGTCTCGCGCAGGCGCTCCAGATCCCATGCGCGCAGATCGGCCCCGGTCTCGATGCCGAGCCGCTTCATCTTCGCCTCGGTGACCGGGCCGACCCCATGGAACCGGCCGATCGGCAGGGCGGCGACGAAATCCGGCCCCATGGATGGGGTGATGACGAACAGCGCGTCGGGCTTCCGGTAGTCGGAGGCGACCTTGGCCAAAAACTTGTTGTACGAGACCCCCGCCGAGGCGACGAGGCCGGTACGCTCCAGGATCTCGGCCCGGATCGCCTTGGCGACGGCGGTCGCGGTCGGCAGGCCCAGAAGATTCTCGGTGACGTCGAGATAGGCCTCGTCCAGGGCCACCGGCTCGATCACCGGCGTGTGCCGGGCGAACACCGCCCGGATCTCCTCGGAGACGGCCCGGTAGACCTCGAAGCGCGGCTTCACGAACAGCAGATCCGGACAGAGCCGCCGGGCGGTGGCCGACGGCATGGCCGAGCGCACGCCGAACCGCCGCGCCTCGTAGCTCGCGGCCATCACCACGCCGCGCTCCCGGGAGCCGCCAACGGCCAGCGGCAGCCCGCGCAAGGACGGTTCATCCCGCTCCTCCACGGAGGCATAGAACGCGTCCATGTCGATATGGATGATTTTTCGGAGGGCGACCTCCGGATCCATCGCCGCCTCGGGGGCTCGGCTTAAGTTCCTGATATGTTCCTAAGAATCAGGATCGGCTGCCCGGGTCAACCGATCCGGCAACGCAGCGCACAGGGGATCGGGCGAAGTCCCAAAAAAATCAGGTCACGCTGCCGTAGAGGTCGTAGGCCTCGGCCCGGTCGACCTTCACGGTGACGATCTCGCCGGGCCGCACCGGGCGCCGGAAGGCGGCGTGGACGGTGCCGTCGATCTCCGGGGCGTCGGCCTTGGACCGGCCCTTGGCGATCCCGCCATCGACGGAATCGACGATCATGGCCAGCCGCTTGCCGACCTTGGCTCGCTGGAGCCGGAGCGAGATCGCGTTCTGCGTCTCCATGAACCGGCGCTTGCGTTCGGCCTTCAGCTCCGGCGGCACGAGGTCGCCCAGCGCGTTGGCGGTGGCGCCGGCCACCGGCTCGTATTCGAAGCAACCGACGCGATCGAGCTTGGCCTCCTGCAGCCAGGCCAGCAGCTCCTCGAACTCGGCTTCGGTCTCACCCGGGAAGCCGACGATGAAGGTCGAGCGGATCGCGAGATCCGGGCAGGTCTGCCGCCAGCTGCGGATCCGGTCGAGCTGGCGCTCCTGGTTGCCGGGCCGGCGCATGCGCTTGAGCACGGAGGGGCTTGCGTGCTGGAGCGGCATGTCGAGATAGGGAAGCACTTTGCCCTCGGCCATCAGCGGGATGACCTCGTCCACGTGCGGGTAGGGGTAGACGTAGTGCAGCCGCACCCAGGCCCCGAGCTCGCCGAGCTCTTTGGTCAGGTCGTAGAATTTCGCCCGCACGCTCCGGTCGCGCCACGGGCTCTCACTGTAGCGGACATCGACGCCGTAGGCGCTGGTATCCTGCGAGACGACCAGCAACTCCTTCACGCCGGCTTTGACCAGTTTTTCCGCCTCGCGCAGCACGTCGCCGGCCGGGCGGCTGACGAGGTTCCCGCGCAAGGACGGGATGATGCAGAAGCTGCAGCGGTTGCTGCACCCTTCCGAGATCTTCAGGTAGGCGTAATGGCGCGGGGTGAGCTTGATCCCCTGCGGCGGCACCAGATCGAGGAACGGGTCGTGGGCCGGGGGCACCGCCTCGTGGACCGCCGCCACCACGGATTCGTAGGCCTGCGGCCCGGTGACCGCGAGCAGGTCCGGATATTTTTCGCGGATCTCCTCGGGCTGCGCGCCCATGCAGCCGGTGACGATCACCCGGCCGTTCTCGGCCATGGCCTCGCCGATCGCCGAGAGCGATTCCGCCTTCGCCGAATCCAGGAACCCGCAGGTGTTGACGATCACCACATCCGCCCCGTCATGGCGGCGGGCCAGCTCGTAGCCCTCGGCGCGCAGATGCGTGAGGATCCGCTCGGAATCGACCAGCGCCTTGGGGCAGCCCAGCGACACGAACGAGATCTTTGGGGCGGCCCCGGGGGTAGCTCCCTGAGGTGCGGGCGTGGCGGTTGCGGTCATGGTGGCATTCGGAAGACGGGGCGGACGCCACCCTCGCGTGCGGCCGGTGGATCAGGTCGCACGGAGCGCGAGGAGTGGCGTTCGGGATCGCGCCCCTATAGCGGTTCTAACGCGCTCGCGCGAGACCGGCCGCCGCAGGGGTGACCGGCCCAAGGCGAGAGGCTGGCGCCAAGATCGAAGCTTGGCTGTTTGCAGGGCTTTGCCGGCGGCTCCTGAGATCCCACATCAGGATCTGCCGGCCTTCTCCCAAGCCCGGGACGGGTCCCGACCGCCCTTGATGGGCGCGGCCTTGCGCGGAACTGCCGCTTTCCCCGCGGCATCGCCTGTGCGACGGCAGCGCGCGGGGCGCGTGCCCTCAGGACATCAGCCCGAACCCGGTCATGTGGACCCAAGAGATCTGGACCCGAGAGATCCCCTTCATCGATCCCGTCGCGGCGGCCGCCCGGCTGCGGCCCCTGCCGGATCTCGCCTTCCTCGACAGCGCCATGCGGCACGACGCGCTGGGGCGGCACTCGATCGTGGCCGCCGATCCGTTCGCGCGCTTCCGCTTCCGGGACGGGCGCGCGACGCTGGACGGACGCCCGGTCCCGGGCGGGCCGTTCGCGGCCTTGCGGGCCTGCCTGGCGCCCTACCGGGTCGAGCCGGATCCGGACAATCCATTCCCGGGTGGCGCCATCGGCTACCTCGCCTACGATCTCGGGGCGCAGCTCGAGCGGGTCGCGGCCCCTTCCCGGCGGGCGGGGCTGACCGACGATAGCGCGTTCAATCTCTACGACACGGTGCTGGTGATCGATCACGCCGCTGGCACCGCCCGGTTGGTCGCCACGGGATTTCCCGAGACCGAGCCGGCAGCCCGGCAGGCACGGGCCGAGGCGCGGCTCGCCGCCTTCGCCGACCGGCTCGGGGCGGAGACGGCACCAGTAGACTCGCCACGTCAACTCATAAAAAAACTCGCGTGGCGCTCGAACTTCGACCGGCAAAGCTATGAGCAAGCTGTCGAAAAGGTCCGTGCCTATATCCGGGCCGGCGACATCTACCAGGCCAACATCGCCCAGCGCTTCAGCGCCGACCTGCCGGCGGGCTTCGACCCGTTCGCGCTCTATCGGCGCCTGCGCGCCACCAACCCGGCGACCTTCGGGGCCTATCTAGAGTTGGAGGGGCTGAGCATCGCCTCGTCCTCGCCCGAGCGCTTCATCCGGCTCGACGGCCGCCACGTCGAGACCCGGCCGATCAAGGGCACCGCCCGCCGGCTCGACGACCCGGCGGCCGACCGGGCTGCCGCCGAGGCGCTCCTGGCCTCGGTCAAGGAGCGGGCCGAGAACGTCATGATCGTCGACCTGCTGCGCAACGACCTGTCCCGGGTCTGCAAGCCGGGCAGCGTCGCCGTGCCGACCCTGTGCGGGCTGGAGACCTACGCCAACGTCCACCATCTCGTTTCCGTGGTGACCGGGACGTTGCGCGACGGGCTCGACGCCCTCGACCTCCTGGAGGGGACGTTCCCCGGGGGCTCGATCACCGGGGCCCCGAAAATCCGCGCCATGGACATCATCACCGAGATCGAGGGCGATGCCCGGGAGCTCTATTGCGGCGCCATCGGCCGGATCGGCTTCGACGGCGCGCTCGACACCTCGATCGCGATCCGCACCGTGTTCATGGACGACCGGCAAGCCGTGCTTCAGGCCGGCGGCGGCGTAACCCTGCTGTCGGAGCCTGGCCCGGAATACGACGAGACCCTGGCCAAGGCCGCCCGGGTGTTCGAGGCCTTCGCATGATCCTCGTTCTCGACAATTACGACTCCTTCGTCTTCAACGTCGTCCGCTACTTGGAGGAGCTGGGCGAGGAAGTCCGGGTCGTGCGCAGCGACGCGCTCGACGTCGCCGGCATCCGGGCGCTGGCCCCGGACGCCCTGGTGGTATCGCCGGGTCCCTGCACCCCCGCGGAGGCCGGGATCTCCCTACCGGCGATCCGCGACCTGTCCGGCCAGATGCCGATCCTCGGGGTCTGCCTCGGCCATCAGGCGATCGGCGCGGCCTTCGGCGGCACGGTCGAGCGGGCACAGCGCCCCCTGCACGGTCAGGCGACCCCGATCGACCACCGGGGCGAGCGGCTGTTCTCCGGACTTCCGGCTCCGATGCCGGTCGGGCGCTACCACTCCCTGGTGGTCACCCCCGGACCCGACATGGACAAGCACCTCTCGGTCGACGCGGTCTCGCAGGAGGGCGAGGTGATGGCGCTCTCGCACCGGACCCACCCGACCTACGGCATCCAGTTCCACCCGGAATCGGTTCTGACCGAGGGCGGCCACGCCCTGTTCGCCAATTTTTTAGGCCTCGCCCGCGCCTGGCGGGACAAGCACGATCACCAATCGACAGGGCGCACAGATGCTGTGGCGTGACGGGACGATCGTCCCCGGGACGCAGGCGCCCCTGGACCACACCGATCGCGGCCTGACGCTCGGCGATGGCCTGTTCGACACGGCGCTGACGCTCGGCGGCCGGGTGGCTTTCGAGGAGGCGCATATCGCCCGGCTCGTCGCCGGGGCGGAGACCCTCGGGATCCCCGCCGAGGCGGAGAGGATCCGTACGGCCATGCGGGCGCTGGCCGGTCAGGGAAGAGGGGACGCCGACCGGCTGGCGATCCGCACCACCCTCACCCGGGGCACCGGCCCGCGCGGGCTGAAGCCGCCGCCGGATCCGCATCCAACCCTGTTCGCCACCGCGGCGCCGAGCGCGAAGAGCGCGGCCTTCGCGCCCCTGCGGCTGTGGCCGACCGGGATCGCCCGCAACGACACCTCGCCCGCCGCCCGGCTGAAGACGCTCGGCTATCTCGACGCGGTGCTGGCCGCCCGGGAGGCCGCCGCGTCGGGCTTCGACGAATCCCTGTTCTGCAACACGCGGGGCCGCGTCGCCTGCGCGGGCACCGGCAATGTCTTCGCGCTGTTCGGCGACCGGCTGGTCACGCCGCCGCTGGCCGACGGCGTGCTCGCCGGGATCGTGCGCGCGGAGGTGCTGGGGCTGGCCGGGGCGTGCGGATTGCGCGCGGATGAGGCCTCGCTGCCCCTAGCCGATTGGCTCGGCGCGGAGGCCGTGTTCGTCACGAACTCCCTGCGGCTCCTCGCCCCCGTGACCGCGATCGGCGCCACCGCCTTCGCCAGCCTGGAACACCCGGCCGTGGCCCGGCTGATGACGGCGCTCCGGACCGCGGTGGCCCGCGCCTGCGGGGTTACGGAAGACCGGGTCGGATGACTGGGCCGGACGCCGAAACCTGGCGGCGCCGGCTGCGCTACGCCCTGGCCCTGATCTATGCCGACATCGGGATCGTCCACCTTGTGGCTGCGGACGCGATGCTGCCACTGATGCCGGATTGGGTGCCGGCACCGCGCTTGGTGATCCTGGCCACCGGCCTGTGCGAGATCGCCGGGGCGATCGGCCTCCTGACCCGGTCGCTGCGCCGGGCGGCCGCGATCGGGCTCGCCCTCTACGCGGTCTGCGTCTACCCGGCCAACCTCAAGCACGCTTTTGAGGCCGTCCATGTCGACGGCATCCCGGATTCCTGGTGGTATCACGGCCCGAGGCTGGCGTTTCAGCCGGTCTTCGTCTGGGCGGCGCTCTGGGCCGGCGGCCTGATCGACTGGCCGTTCGGCCGGAAGACCTGAGGCGCGAGCCGGTCGATCGCCCCGCCGCTCCGGCATTCGCGCAGGCCGCGACGGGACGGCGGCCGCAGCGTCCAGCAACCCCTCAGAAACCGTGATCACAGGATCACGGGAACGCAGGATCCCGGCAGGCTTTGATCCTGGGATCATCGGCGATAGACTGTGCTGCGGTCGCCGCACGCGCTGGAACATCGCGTCGCCCGGCCCCGATACGAGCACAGTGCATGACGAAGCGCCGCGCTGCCGGCCGAACGACCCCCATCGCCGACACGCTGCCGGAGCGCGCCGAGGTCGAGCGCGCCATCGAGGCCGTCCTCGATCGCCTGCGGCCCAAACCGGCCGGCTCAAACGCTGCCCGAGCCCTGGAGACCAAGGCCGCCCGGAAGCCCGGCCTCAACCGGAAGGACGATTGAGCGGCCGGACGCAGCCGAGCGCACCATCCTGTCCCGAAGGACGGCGACCGCCGTTCGAGAGAAGGGTTTAGAGCGCGCGCCATCGAAGCGGATACCGGTTCGGCGGCGAGCGCGTCCCATCAAGGCCTTGGAGTCGGGCCCGGCCCTAAGCGTAGAAGGCGGGGGCTTTCTTGAACATCGGCCACGCGTCCGGATCGTGACCGGTCACGACCTCGGCGCCCGTCTTGTTGGCTATACCGTGCAGCTTCTGGACCGAGCGGACGCTATCGACAGCCGAGGCCAGAAAGCCCGGCAGCGCCTTCTGATTCCAGTGATCGAGCGTATAGGCCGCGTCGATCGTGAGCAGAACGGGTCTTGAAGACGGCAACCGCACCAGAAACGATTGATGCCCAGGGGCGTGCCCCGGCGTAAACACCGTCGTGAGCGTGCCGTCCCCGTAGATGTCATGATAGTCGTCAGCCGCCCCGTTCAGGAACTGCCATTTGAGATTGGGCCGGTCGAAATCGGCACGGATATAGCCGTCCCGGGCGAACCAATCCGGCGTGAACGCATACTCGTATTCCGATCGCTGGACGATGTGCGTGGCGTTCGGGAAGCGGCCGATGGCGCCCGTGTGATCGAGGTGCAGATGGGACTGAAGGACGTAGCGAACGTCCTCCGGATCGATCCCGAGGCGGCGGAGCTGGTCAACGCAGCCGTCCTCCTTCCTGAGCACGGGATAGTAGACGTCAGCGATGCGCCCCCAATAGGCGTGGGGATTTTCGGCAACTTCCACCGCGTTGCCGCCATCGATGATGGTATGTCCGGCTGGATGCGTGATGAGAAAGAACGGCACCGGGATTTCATAATCCGCGCCGTCGCCCTGGTTCATCTTGATGTTGTGAACCTTGCATTTCAGAGACCCGGACTGGAGCATGTATAGTTTTATATCGCTCATTTCCTCCCCCGTGATTCGATGATGTATGCTCTATAAATCTCCCAGATACGATCGATTTGCGATCAATTTCGCACCATAGATCGATATTTGCATACTCAGATCTTGCTCTCAGGGGCAATAAATCTGATGTTTGGAGTGTAACGCGAAGCATTTGTCGACTTCAAGCGCATCGGCCGACGTTCGTCACAGAGCAGAAGCGTCCTTCGCACGGCAGCCCGGCGACATTCTTCGGAGCTGATCCGGGCGTCTTGCCCCCGGGCCGAGCGAGCACCAGGGCGCGGCCCATGCCGAGCAGCCCCGGTCGAAAGGTTCCTCCACAGATCGAAGATATCGCCCGGACCCGTCCGGCCCGGCCGGCGTTCCCCGTCCGGAAGCCGCGTTCGCGAACGCGGCCCGTATCGGAGACAGATCGCCCCATGGCCAAGCCGAAGACGCTGCACGACGCCTTCTACGAGACCCTGAAGGACGTCTATTACGCCGAGAAGCAGTCCGTGAAGGCGCTCAAGAAGTCCGCCAAGGCGGCCGAGCACCCGGAACTGCGCCAGGCCTTCGAGACCCATGCCGAGGAGAGCGCCCAGCAGGTCGAGCGCCTGACCCAGGTGTTCGAGATCATCGGCAAGCCCGCCCGCGCCAAGACCTGCGAGGCGATGCAGGGCATCACCTCCGAGATGGAGGAGGATCTGGAGGATTTCGCCGACAGCCCCGCCGCCGACGCGGTGCTGGCCGCCTGCGCTCAGGCGGTGGAGCATTACGAGATCGCCCGCTACGGCACCCTGAAGACCTGGGCCCGCCAGCTCGGCCACGACGAGGCTGCCAAGCTGCTCGACGAGACCCTGCAGGAGGAGAAGAAGACCGACGCGCTGCTCTCCAAGATCGCCGAGACGATCAACACTGAGGGCACCCCGGCGGACGACGATGCGGAGGCCCCGAAGACCAAGAGCGCGAAGAAGGCGGCCTGAACGCGGCTGCGGCGGAGGAGGGGAGGCCGCTCCTCCGCCGGCTTGGAAATCCGGGATCCCGAAAGGCTCAGCCCTTTGGCGGGGTCCGGGGCGGAGCCCCTAAAAACTCAGTTCGCCTTCTCGATGGCGCTGAGCGGCGTCCAGTAGCAGCGATCCTGCCCGCTCGTGGGCGCGAGGCACCCGTAGGTCATCGTCCGGGTCTCGAGCCGGACCTCCTCGCCGAGCTTCCAAGACCGGCACTCGCCGGTCGCGAGGCTGCCCTTCAGGAGCTGTCCGAACCCGGATTCGTCGCCGGCCATGACCAGCTTGAACAGGCGGTCGGTGACCTCCTGGGTATGGCAGCCGAACCGTTCCTTGACGATCGTTTCGGCTTGGGCATCCCGGGGCAGGGATACGATCACGGCAAGGGCGGCGAGGGCGGGCAGGATGAGGCGCATGGCCCAAGGATAAGCGCCGGTCGTCGCCTGTCGACCCCTCGAACCCAGCGCGGCCTGCGGGCGAAAGCCGCGCCTGCTACGCCGTCTCGTCCCGCTTCGCCGCCTGCCAGGCGGCCTCCATGGCGGCGAGATCGGACCGGCCGAGTTCCCCGCCCGCGGCCTTCAGATGCGCCGCCATGGCGGCGAAGCGGCGCTCGAACTTGGCGGTGCCGTCGCGCAGGGCGGTCTCGGGATCGATCCCGGCATGCCGGGCAAGGTTGGCCACCGAGAACAGCAGATCACCGATCTCTTCCGACAGGGCCTGCGGGTCCCCGGCCTCCAGCGCCTCGGCGACCTCGTCGGTCTCCTCCCGGACCTTGTCGATCACCTGGGCGGCGTTGCCCCAGTCGAATCCGTAGGCGGCCGCCCGCCGGGAGATTTTTTCGGCCCGGGCCAAAGCCGGCAGGGCCTGGGCGACGCCGCCCAGGGGATCCGGCGCGGCGGCGCCGGGATCCCGGGCCGCCCGCTCCTGCGCCTTGATCGCCGCCCATTGCGCCTCGACCTGGGCCGGGTCGCGCAGGGCCGAACCCGCGGGGAGGGGGGTTCCGTCCGGCGCGAACACGTGCGGGTGGCGGCGGACCAGCTTGTCGCCGATCGCCCGGGCCACGTCGTCGAAGGCGAAAGCGCCCTCCTCCTCGGCGATGCGGGCGTGGAACACCACCTGGAGCAGCAGGTCGCCGAGTTCGTCGCGCAGGTCGTCCCGGTCGCCCCGGGTCACCGCGTCGGCGACCTCGTAGGCTTCCTCGATCGTGTAGGGCACGATGGTCGAAAAGGTCTGCTGGACATCCCAGGCGCAGCCGCGATCGGGATCACGCAGATCCGCCATCAGGCGCAGGAGCCTGCGCAGGGAGGCCGGCTCGCCGGGCGTCGCGGCCTCGGGCCGGCGTGAATCGCGTGCGTCGCTCATGCCCGGGGGTTAGAGCAGGACGCCAGATAAGGAAATCCGGCCGGGCGTTAGACGCGGGCGTCGCGCTCGCGCACCTGCTCGGCCTGCAGCTCGCTGAGATAGCCGGTCAGCCGACCGGTGACCGCCGGGTCGGCGCACTGGACCCAGAGCGGCGCCGGCAGCGCCCGCGTGGGCAGTCGAAGCAGGAAGGCCTCGGCCGAGAGGGCCGCTTCCCGCTCGGAATTGGCGGCCAGCAGCCGGGCTCCCGCCTGCGTGCCGATCAGGATCGCGATCGTGGCCATGGGCTCCCTCATCCTGGAGGCCCAACGACGCGAGCGGCCTTCGCGTTGCCTCGGCCGGGGAGGGCGCCGATGCCGCGGACCGCCTCCCCGGGCGGCAACCCCTTGCGAAACGACGGATCGATCCCATTTCTGTCCTCGGTATCGACGCTGGACCAACCGGGTCGGTGCCTCCCTCGATCCTCGCCGCAAGCCTGTCCCTCTCCGCCCAGCGGAGCGTGGGCGCGCCCGAGCGACATGCAGGAGGAGGCACCGGGGTCGTCAGACCCCACCCGCTGGTCCCGTTTCGATGCCGGCAAAAAGCCGGTTGACAGCAGAATGCGGGGCGTCCTATACGGCGCCTCCCGACGCGGTGCCCAAGCAAAGGCGAGCCGCCCGGACGGACTTTCTGAAGATCTCAGTAGCACTTGACCGGAACATTCCGGTGGTTTACTGGTCTCTTCAAGGCGCTGACCAAGGTCAGTTCCGCTCTTTGACAAGTGAATACGAGAAAGAGAAGCGTGGACGGCGCTTGTCCTTGCGGACCCGGTGAAAGCCGGGTCATCAAGAGGATGCGAGCTGTCATACGCTTTTTGGAAGCTCACACTGTTCGGGCGGAAACGCCCGGACGAATGTGAGCCTCTGTCAAGATGTAGTGATCAGCTTTGATCAATCTCTTCAACGTGAGAGTTTGATCCTGGCTCAGAGCGAACGCTGGCGGCAGGCTTAACACATGCAAGTCGAGCGGGCACTTTCGGGTGTCAGCGGCGGACGGGTGAGTAACGCGTGGGAACGTGCCCTCTGGTTCGGAATAACTCAGGGAAACTTGAGCTAATACCGGATACGCCCTTTTGGGGAAAGGCTTGCTGCCGGAGGATCGGCCCGCGTCTGATTAGCTAGTTGGTGAGGTAACGGCTCACCAAGGCGACGATCAGTAGCTGGTCTGAGAGGATGATCAGCCACACTGGGACTGAGACACGGCCCAGACTCCTACGGGAG
>NZ_FOTK01000079.1 GCF_900114535.1 Methylobacterium pseudosasicola
GTGTCGTCGCCCTTGCCACCGTAGAGGTGGTCGTTGCCCGACCCACCGTAGATCGTATCATTGCCCTTGCCACCATAGATGGTGTCGTTGCCGCTACCACCGTAGATGGTGTCGTTGCCGCTACCACCGTAGATGGTGTCGTTGCCGCTGCCGCCATAGATGGTGTCGTTGCCATCGGTTCCATAGATCTTGGTCATGTTCCTGCTCCATCGAATGTTTGACGGCACTGTGCCGTGCTGCTGAACTTCATTCTCCTGTTTCCCAGCATCAGAAATAATCTTCGGTGCGGGAGGCTTGATCCGGAAATTTCCTCGTCAAAGCCAAATTCGGTTTATGATGATTTCAGGCGGTCTACCGTGATGGAGATCACTATAGGCTGCCGACCAAGCAATCGGTCGTCCTGGGCGGCCTGCGCCGGCTTCCGCGGACCCCGCCTGCGGGCTCAGGATTCCGGTGCGTCCGACGGCTTCGAAAACGGCAAGGCGAAGCCGATGATCGAACCTGGATCGGCACGGGTGATAGTCTTGAGACCACACGCCGCAGAGCCTGTTTGACCCGAGAATATCAATCGTTGGACACGCGTGGCGGATGGAAATCCTGATCTCCACCTCATCCTGAAGTGTGAGCGAAGCGAGGCTCGAAGGAGCCCTCCAGGGATCGCGCGGCTGGCTGGAGGGTTCCTTCGAGGCCTCCCCTTCGCTTTGTCACCTTAGGATGAGGTGTAGGATAGGAGAATAAAGCCACCCCTTTCTGTCATCCCGGGGCCGCGCAGCAGAGCCCGGACCTGCACGGGCCGCCAGCGAGTCCGGGCTCGCCTTCGAAGCCCCAGAACGACAGCGCAGATCGTCACCCTGTCAGGAGATGAATTTTCCAACATGTGGATCCCCTGGCGGGTGACAGCGCATGAAACTCCGCGTCGTGGACACACGAAGCGCAGGCGACTGGGCTGTGCGTCGCATCTGCCGTGCAGGCGGGACAGCGTCCTGCGGCCACGACGCGTCCTTCCGATCCTCGGGCGCGCGCCCCTTGGCCGCCAACGCCGCGCGGCGCCCCGGCCAAGCGAGAGCGGGCGGCCCGGATGATCGGACCGCCCGCTCGAGAGAACCTCGCCTGTGCGCCAGCCAAATGCCGGCGCCACCGGGATGCGAGAGATATCAGGCGCTCTCCTTCAAGATCTGAATCGGAGGATGGCTCACCGACGGGCGACCGGGACGGGCGTCGGCCCGCACGGCGCCCGCTTCGCTGCCCGACCGTCCGCGGATATTGCGAAGCACCGCGTCCTTGGTTCCGAAGGCCGCGACCTGGCCGGCCTCGATTGTCAGCATCAGGTCCACAGCCGCGAGTGCGCTGATCCGGTGAGCCACGATGATGACGACACCGCCGCGGGCGCGGACGCTGAGGATGGCCTGGGTCAAGGCCGCGTCGCCCTCGCCGTCGAGGTTGGCGTTCGGCTCATCGAGCACGAGGAGGAATGGCGAGCCGAACAGCGCCCGGGCGAGGCCGATGCGCTGCCTCTGGCCGCCCGACAGGCCCGTGCCGCCCTCGCCCAGCGCGGTGTCGTAGCCCTGCGGCAGGCGTTCGATCAGCTCGTGGATTCCGGCCTGTCGTGCGGCCTCTTCGATTCCGGCGCGGTCGGCGTTCGGGGTGAAGCGGGCGATGTTCTCCGCCACCGTGCCGGCGAAGAGCGAGACCTCCTGCGGAAGGTATCCCACGTGGCGGCCGAAATCGGCGGCTTGCCATTGCGGGATCGGTACGGCATCGAGCCAGACGGTCCCCCGGTTCAGCGGAAGGATGCCGACCAGCGCTCGGACCAGGGTCGACTTGCCGGATCCGCTCGGGCCGGTGATCGCGAGGGCTTGCCCCGCCTTCAGGCTGAAGCTCACCTCCTTCACGGTGAGGCGCGTGCCGCCCGGCGGGGCCACGCTCACGCCCTCCACCTTGAGCATCCGCGTCGGCGCCGGCAGGACGGGCATGTGCCGCACGGCCGGCGCCTTTCTGATCGTGTCGGCGAGCCGGATCCAGCTCTGCTGCGCCGCGATGACACCCTTCCAGTTCGCGATCGTCGCATCGAGCGGCGCGAGGGCGCGGCCGAGTAGGATCGAGGATGCGATGATGATGCCGGGCGAGCTCTGGCCGCGGATCACCAGATAGGCGCCGAGCGCCAGCACACCGGATTGCAAGGCCATGCGGGCCGCCTTGGAGACGGCGCTCGACGCTCCAGCGACATCGGTCATGCGCTGCTGCGCCATGAGGTAATGGTGGTGGGCTTCCTCCCACCGGGCCGCGAAATGACCCTGCATGCCCATCGCGATTAGCACGTCGGCGTTGCGGCAGCTGGCTTCGGTTACGGTGCTGCGGCGCTGCCCGTGCTCCATCGCCACCTGCGACGGGCCGCGGGTGAGCCGGTCGGCGACCAGGGTGATCAGGACGAGGAGCAGCGCCCCCGAGACGGTCGCGACGCCGATCAGCGGGTGGAACAGGAAGCAGATGCTGAAATAGAGCGGCATCCAGGGTAGGTCGCAGAGCGCCGTCGGCGCCGACCCTCCGAGGAAGCCGCGCACCTGATCGAGATCACGCAGCGGCATCTGGCTGTTGGCAGGCGCCGTTCCGTCCAGCGGACCGCGCACCAGCGCGTCGAAGACGCGGGGATTCAGGCACTCGTCGAGGACATTGCCGATCCGGCTCAGGATGCGGCCCCGCAGAGCCTCCAGGGCGCTCTGGAACGCGTAGAGCATCAGGGCCAGGAGGACGAGGCCGACGAGGGACGGCACGGACCGGCTCGGGAGAATGCGGTCCGAGATCAGCAGCATGAAGAATGAAGCCGTAAGATAGAGGACGTTGAGGAGCCCGCTGGTGACAATAAGGCTGACCAGGGCCGAGCGGCAGCTCGCGAGCGCCGCACTGAGTTCGACGGAAGCCGGTTTCATCGCGCATCGCCCCTCTGTTGGAATGGTCTGGCCGAAGCAGCCCGACATGGATGCGGCCCGCCCGTCCCGGATGCCTGGGTTTGGACTCCCTCCGGACGGGCGTCCGTGAGGCGGCTCACACCCAGGGCTTTCGACGGTCGCCGGGCCGTTCGATCGGGCGGGCCCCGCGGGACTCACCCGAATGTGCTCACGCGGCCATTGGGCACTTGGCGGCCAAACGCGTCGGCTTCCGGTCTGTGCGCGGGACGAGCAACTGGGCGGGCCGGCGCTTTTTCGCCCGCTCGAACAGTGAATACGTGCGATTCACGTAGTTCGAAACGCCGCTGAGCGTGTCGATGTAGTGCTGCACCGGCGGCGTGATCTCCGCCTCCACGAGGCGCGTCGGCTTCGCGGGATCGAGGGTGTCGAAGCGCACGTAGAACCAGGGCTGGCCGCGGCGCAGGGTCAGGTTTTTCGAAATATCGTGCCACTCGAACGCCCACATCAGGGGGCGCGGCCAGATATGGACAGGGAAGCGACCGCTGATCAGCGTCCCCGGAAGCGGGTTGTCCTGATAATCGAGGAACGGCGGCAGCTGGTTGATGTAGGCGACCTCGTCCGACAGGAAGATGTAGGGCGTGATGATCTGGAGGATCGGTCGCTTCGGGTGGCGCCACTCCGCCGGGTTCACGACGCTCACCATCTGGCTGATGTGCTTGGGCCGGATCGTGCTGCGGGCGCCGTCCGCATTCTCCAGGACGGGGGCACGCCCCTCCTCCAGGCTGATGCGCAGATTCAGGTCGATCGGGCACCGGATCACGATGTGCCGGGCATCGAAATCCACTGCCGCCGGGCATCCCTGCACCGATTTGGCCGACGCCGCTCGGCCGAGGTCCCGCCGGAACGGCTCCGGGTCGTCCCAGATCAGGGCCGCCTTGGTGTCGGCGATGGCCCAGCCCACTTCGGTGACCCGCTTCGGCGCCAGCGCCTGAAGCCTCTTCTTCAGAAAGTCGAACATGTTAGGTCTCCTCGGGGCATCGCTGGTGTGGTTGCGGCCACCGGATCGCGTCTGCCGCGTGTCGTGAGATCGATATGGACCGGCAGTCCCGCGGCGGACTGTGATCGGGATCACGCCTGTAGGGCGGGGGCTCGCAGGGTCGACCGGCCCTCGGCCCGGCTCAGGGGTGCGGGCGCGGGCCTCGATGTCCGATCGATGGCAGCGACGGGCGCCACCGCCCCGGCAGGGCCGACCGTCACGGCGCACGGTTCGGTGATCTCGCTCACAGTCGTCGACCCCGGCGGGTGGAACGATCAGGGCCTGAATAGGAGCAGGTCACCTGCGCCTAACGCCGCCGCCGGCCCCCTCGGGACGCGGTGCGCGCACGCCGCACAAGGACTCAGAGCGATGGAAGTCGAAACCCTCGAACGGCCCGCGTCCCTCAAGATCTGGCACGCCGAAGCGGCCCGCTTCTTCCCGAAGCACCCTCAGCAGTTCGACAGCATGCGCGAAGCGATCGCCGCGGCGGCCGTCGCCCTGACCCATCCGGGCCGGCAGCCCTGGATCGTCACCGCGGAAGGCGACCTGCTGCCGCCGAACTGGATCATCGGGAGCCTCAGATGAGCCATTCCGGAGCAATCGCCGCCGAACCGGAGGCCGGTTCGGCGGCAGCGAGCAAACCGATTATGAGCATGTCACAGATCAAGATTTTCAGGCCGTTCCCGATCGCAACGCGATGGGAAAGGGCTCGAGCCTGCCTCGTCGTGCTGGCCCTCTGGCCAATTCGCGCGGGGGCCGAGCCTCTCCGACTGCAGCTTCCGATAGCCTGCGAGCCGGGCCGGACCTGCTTCGTCCAGTATTATGTCGATCGCGACCCCGGTTCCGGCGCGCGCGATTTCGCCGGCGGTCGGCAGACCTACGACAAACACGACGGCACCGACTTCCGCCTTCCGACCTCGGTCGACGCTGCCGGCCCGCTCGGACTCGTGCGGGCGGCGGCAGCCGGCACGGTGCTTCGGATTCGCAACGACGCACCCGACGTCTCGGTTCACGAGACCGGGATGACAAAGGTGGCGGGCGTCGAGTGCGGCAACGGCCTCGTCATCGGGCATATGGATTTCTATGAAACGCAGTATTGCCATCTGGCCGAGGGCACCGTGGCGGTGCGGCCCGGCGAGCGCGTGGCGGCCGGCCAGGCCATCGGTCATACCGGCCTCTCCGGCGCCACGGAGTTTCCGCATCTCCATTTCACCGTCCGCCGCGCCGGTCTCACGGTCGATCCCTTCGCGCCCGACGATTCGGCCGGTGGCGGCCGCCACGGGAGCCTCTGGGACGATGCGGTCGGGGCGAGCCTCGGCTACCGATCCGCGACAATCCTCAATGCCGGCTTCTCGGACAGCCCCGTGACGATGGCGGCTGTCGAGGCCGCGGCCGCCCGTCCTCTGGACGCGCGGGCGGAGACCCTGGTGGCCTGGATCCGGGCGATCAGCCTCGAGGCTGGCGACGTGCAGCGTCTCGTCATCCGGGCTCCGGACGGGCAGATCTTCGCCGAGACCCAGCTGCCGCCCCTCGTCAACCCGCGGGCGCAATCCCTGGTTTTCACCGGCAGGCGACGTCCGGCCAAGGGGTTCCCGGCGGGAACCTACGAGGCGACCTTCGAGGTCCTGCGCGAGAACACTTTGGTCGTGGCGCATCGCTTCGTCGCGACGCTCCCGTAGCGCGGTCAGACGCGGGCCGCTTGATCCGCTGTGTGACCTGGTTCACGGACCCGCGCCACGACGATGCGGCACAGTCTCCTCCCATTGGGACCGGTCGGGTCGAGCGTCGGGTTGAGAGCCCGACCTCTCGGCAGCCCGCAGCTCGATCGCCCGCCCGTCGCGCCGGGACGCCGTGCCCGCGTCGCGCCCCTGAGGAGGAGACAGGATGCCCACCGCCATTCCGATGCGCGTCGCGCCACAGGCCGCCTCGCCCACCGCCGCCCGTGCGTCCCGGGCGGCGATCCGACGACAGGTCCGCTTCACCGCCCTGCTGGTCACGGCCCTCGTCGGCGGCGTCGGCGGCTGGGCGAGCTTCACGCAGATCGGCGGAGCCGTCATCGCGTCCGGAAGGCTCGTGGTCGAGAGCGACGTGAAGAAGGTTCAGCATCCGATCGGCGGCATCGTCGGCGAATTGCGGGTGCGTGAAGGCGAGCATGTCAGGTTGGGCGACATCCTCGTGCGCCTCGACGAAACGCAGCCGCGCGCGACCCTCGACACCGTTCTGCGCGCGATGGATGCCCTCGCGGCCAAACGGACGCGCGAGGAGGCCGAGCGCGACGGCGACATCGCGCTCAATTTCCCCTCCGATCTCCAGGCCCGAGCGGCATCGGACGACGCGGTCGCCCGGCTGATCGATAGCGAGTCGCGTCTGTTCCTGGCCCGCACCAAAGCGCGCCAGGGGCGAAAGGCCCAGCTTCGCGAGCGCATCGCCCAGCTCAGCCAGGAGATCGCCGGGATCAACGATCAGGCCGCCGCGAAGACGCGGGAAGTCACCGCGGTGGACCTGGAGCTGAAAGGCATTCGCGAGCTGTGGCTCAAGAACCTGGTCCAGCTTCCCCGCCTGACGGCGCTCGAACGGGAAGCCGCGCGGCTAGACGGGGATCGCGGCAAGTTCGCCGCCTCGATCGCGCAGACCAAGGGCAAGATCAACGAAGTCGAGCTGCAGATCATGCAGGTCGACGAGGACATGCGCAACGAGGTCAGCAAGGACCTTACGGAGATCCGGAGCCGCTGGTCGGAATACGAGGAGAAGCGGACGGCCGCCCTCGATCAGCTCCGGCGGACCGATCTCCGGGCGCCGCAGGACGGCGTCGTCCACCAGATGACGGTACACACGGTTGGCGGCCTCGTGACCCCGAACGAGCCCGCGATGCTGATCGTCCCCGAATCGGACGAACTCGCGGTCGAGGTCCGGGTGGAGCCCACGGATATCGATCATGTCCAGATTGATCAGGTGGCGACGCTGCGCTTTTCGGCCTTCAATCAGCGCACCACGCCGGAGATCAGCGGGATCGTGGATCGCATGGCCGCGGACGTGACGCAGGACCCGAAATCGGGCCTGAGCTTCTACAAGGCGCGTATCCGAGTCTCCGAGGCCGAGCGCGCGCGACTGGGTGAGATCCACCTCGTCCCCGGCATGCCGGTCGACGCCTTTCTGAAGACCGGCGACCGGACGGTGTTGTCCTACCTCACGAAGCCCCTGATGGACCAGATCAGCAAGGCGTGGCGTGAGAAATGATCCGGGCGGCGGGACGCGGATTCCGCAGCGCGATACGACGGCGCGCGGCCGGAGGTGGCGCCGTGCTTACGGGGAGAGGTGGCGGCGTAGGCGCCGAATGGCTGGTGAGACTGGCGGTGGGCGGCTCGGCCCTGTCGCTCACGGCCGGGACGCGGCGTTCCCGGTCACGTCCTCCTGGCAGCTAGATGTTTGGTTCCGGCTGCGGTCGAAAGCCGTCGCAAGATCGGCGTTTCATCCGCGAATCGGCGACCGTGATCGCCAACTAGGAAGTGGACCAACAAATTCTTTCATTTGCCGAACGTCCGCTTACGGAGGACCGCTATCATTAGCTGAATGACCGGAATGGGCGCTTTGCAGCTGGGCTGGTTTGGATGCCCCTCGACACTGTAGCCGAGGGGCCAAATGCTCAAATCTCAGTACCCTCGGCCAGGGTCAGAGCATCCTCGACGTCCATACCGAGGTACCTGACCGTGCTCTCGATCTTAGTATGGCCGAGCAGAATCTGGACGGCACGCAGGTTGCCAGTCCGCTTGTAAATCAACGAAGCCTTCGTGCGACGCAGGGAATGGGTCCCATAGTCCTCGCTGCGCAGCCCGATGCCTGTGACCCACTCATCGACTAGGCGCGCATACTGCCGGGTGCTGATGTGCGTGACGCCGTCGAGCCGACTCGGGAAGGCATAGTCGTCGAGCGTTCCACCCCTGGCTTCCAGCCATGCCAGAATGCTGGTTCGTGCAGGTTCGAGTAGCTCGAACTGGACCGGCCGGCTGGTCTTGCGCTGGATGACGATGGCTCGGCTACGGACGCGACCACCGCTGACGAGATCGCCGATCTTGAGCTTGACGATGTCGCAGCCGCGCAGCTTGCTGTCGATGGCGAGGTCGAACATCGCACGGTCGCGCACGCGCCGTTCGCGGTCGAGCCAGAACCGGATGGCCCAAACCTGCTGAGGTTTGAGGGCGCGCTTGGCGCCGAGCTTGCGACCGGCGTTCCAGGCCGGCCGCCCTTTCGTGGCCGTATCGTATGCGGAGTGTCCCATCGTTTATCTCCTCGCCGGCCAATGCCGACGAGACGAAAAGACACCCAAGTCGATACCTATGAGGTGAGGCCAGCCTAAGCAGACGGGTTGGTTGCGACCCAACCCAGATGCCCGGGCCGCCGTCATTGCTGCTGCAAAGCGGCCGTTCGTCCGCCATCCTGCAACTTCAGCTCGGGGCGGCTTGCAGCCTAACCCAGAGCGTTGCAGAACCGTGAGCTAGGTCATGGCGCTGTTTGTCATAATTTTGATCTTAGCTTCGATCCCTTTCGGGATCGCTATGTTCTTGAATAGAACATATCTGCTTTTGCTATACGTCTGTATTATCTTGGTGCTCGTTGTCTATGTGATGGTATTGTCCTCAGCAGATACAAGAATGTCGTCTCCAGGCGAGCCCCTTGGGAGGGTAATCGTTTCTTTCATCCTTCTGGTGGGCGGGATAGGGGGAGCTATCGTTAAATGCTTTCTTCTCGCCCGGCGGCACTATCGCTCGAAGCGAGTGCTGGGAAATTGATTTTCGACCATGCGGAACCTGGATCGTGTTCGATAATATTCGTTGACGGAAGAACGATGAATGGCGGATTCTGGGACACGAGCCCGGCAATCCAGGCAGCCGGGTGCGTCTTGAGCGGCCGCCAAGGCTATGTCCGATACAATGCACTGATCGCCCACAAGCGGACCGGCGGCAAACCACCCATCAGAGACGCTCGCCTGGGCCCGAGGGGCAGCCGGAGGTGGCCGAAAGCGGCCTGACCGCTTTGGTTCGACGGGCCACAGAACCAGACGTGCCGCTTGCGTCCGAGGCTGCGCGGAAGTGTAGACGCACTGCAGAGCCGTAAAAAACTTCTATTTTTAGCTAATTATGGCAACCGGGTGTCTATTTTAATGCTAATTTCACACGAATTCTGCCATCTTTGAGGGTGCCGGGATCAACGCCGTCGACCTGCTCATCTTCCTTGGTGATGGTCTAAGCCTGGGCCGCCATACTCAATAGAGATAGCGTAAGCAGTAAGTTTAGCACGGCAAGGTGACGTCTCACGAAGGCACTCCCCTCTGATATGCGCTCTCGTCAGCCCGGGGCTGAGCCCTCGCGCGCCTGATGTCTGTCAAAGACGCCGGCGATTTCCTCGAACACCGCTTTGGTCTCCAGCCCAGGGTTGTCGCGGATGTATAGGCTTGCGCATAGCCGAACTATCGGTGCGCCTCGTCCAAAATTGCTATTGCGTAGCCTCCTGCCGTGCTGCCTGGACCAAGCGGTCGCCATCCTCGCGCAGAAGCAGGCGATCTTTGACCAGCACGTCTACAGACTTGGCCACTCCAGCAAGGTAGGCATCCAGATCTGGGTAGCGTTCCTCCAAAGAAGTCCGCGGATCCCCGTTGGCCTCGCGCTCGGCTCGTGTTCGTGCAAACGGAAGCTGGCTTCCCTCCCGGTCGCATAGGGAGCCCACAGGGAAGGGATCAGCGTAGAGGTTCCAACCCGTGAAGGTCGCCCGCGGTGCGGCAACGGCCGGCAGGCGAATGCCGGCCACGTCGTTGCCGTCCGAATCTACGCGGGGCACGAGTGGTCGGTATTGTAGCCCGCTCTCAGGCTTGGGATCGACGTAGGTGCTGAAGCGCGCGATCGTGTTCGGCGCGGTGGGGACTGGCACACCGACGATGAAAGGAAATCCGGTCTGGGCTGCCTCGACCAGCGTGCCATCCGATAAGCGCGGAATCCGGCTGTCCGGCGGCACTGTGCCGTCCGTCACCCACTCCTCGAGCGCGACCAGAAGGGCTCGAAGGACAGGTGCCGGATTGAGGGTGCTGCGCATGTTCGCGCAGGGTCCTCTATTCGAGGTCAGTCCGGCGCGGCCATAATGGAAGGCGCTCGAGACCAGGTAGGCACGCGCTCGGTCGGGCAAGGCGACGTCCTTGCGACCGAGTGGATCCGTCGTCAGCAGCGAGGCACCTTTCTGCCAATACTCAGTGCCGGTGTTCACCTCAATAAGCAGCGGGTCGAAGCCATCGTTGCGCAGGAGCGCGCCGGTCCGTCCCGTCACCGGGTCGTGCTGGGGCGTCGCGGAGAACGGGAAGGTATTTTCCGGATAGAGATGATCTTCGTGCTGCGTGTTCGTTCGTGACGGTTGGCCGAAGCGCGCATTGAGGAAGACCCCGCCGATCCCGGCGATGTGGGACAACACGCCGTCGAAGACCCGGTGTCCGGTCTCGTCGCGATTGAAGCCCTGATAGATGAAGTCGCGCAGGTAGCGCCCGCTTTGTGAGATGCCGAGCGCGACCGCGTGTCGGATTGTTCCGCCCGCCGGGTTGGCGCCGCTGGCGGCATCGCTGCGCAGGTAGGCGACCACGTCTCGCGTCGCGGCGAAACCGATGCCGAGCACCTTCGGTTCAGTGGCCTGGTAGGTGAACTGGTAGATCGAGCCCGGCAAGGGCTTGGTTCCCTTAGGCAGGAGTTCGAGTTGCCGCGACGTCGCGTAGTGCCACGCATCCGCCGGAACGGGCCGGGGCGGGTCGGCCTCCCGACGCCGCACGGTAAGCTGCGTGCCAGCCTTATCCTGACTGGCTGCCTTGAAGGTGAGATAGAAGGGCGCCTCCGGCGGCCCGCGGGTGGCGCTGACGAGTTCGTCGCGCACGATCTCCACGATCGGCTTGCCGTTTTGGGAAGCCACCGGCACGTCAATCGCCATGCCGCCCTGCTGACGCAACGCGTCTGCCTCCCAGCCCGACCAGACGATGGTGTCACCGCGTCGCAAGACGAGGCTGGTGCCGGCATCGACGGCGCTGCGCGGATCGTTGACGGCCTGGGCGGCTTGGGCCGGCGCATCCAGCACCCAGTTGAATAAGAACTTGCGGCCGCGGTTCAGCACCTCGAACAGCAGCATGCCGCTGCCCCGTGCAGGGTCTTTCGGCCGCAAAATAAACAGGTCGGTTTTGTACTCGACCATGCCGCGTGCATTGCGCGGGGCGAACGCGATGTCGACGATGCCGGCATTGGCGGGGTCCGCAGGATCGAGCTCGCCGTGGGCGGCTCCGATGAGCCGCTCGTAAGCGCCGGTAGATCCAAATTCCGCGCCTCCAGCAAACGGCTCGACGGTGGCGATCTCGATGCTGATGATGCGCGCCTGGGCTGGCGTGACGCCAAGCGCGCACCCGAGCGCGCAGGCCAAAACCCGACCTGTCCCCATGCTCCCCCCCCGCTCGGCTCGTTTGGAAGGCCGATGGTGTTAGCAAACACAGGTAGCACGGCGCGTCGAGCAGTGTGCCTGCTGAGACGTTGCGTTTTCGACCGGCCTGTCAGCCAGCCTACTGGCGCTGCTAAGACCGACAAGCTGAGCTGTTGCAACGTTCGCTTCGGAGAAGCCGCTAGCGTCGACTGAGCGGCCGAGATGGGCGCATAGCCGAACGACCGGTTTTGAACCCATCGGCGATCCAGCGTGGCGCAGTCTGGCCGAAAACAGAATGGCTGCTTTGGAGGAGGCCGACCGAAAAAGCGGACGGCTTCCTATCAACCCTTGTACGACATGGTGGTCCAGAAGCTTGCGAGCCGAAAGCAGACGTAGTCTCACTTCTCCATCTTGATGCTGTCGTGCTCGTGGTTGGCCACTTCCATCGCCGCACCGTTGTCGAGGGCCCACGCGCACAGCGCCTCGAACGGCTGACGCAGCGAATGACCCATCGGCGTGATCGCGTACTCGACGCCGATAGGGGCGGTCGGCAGCACCGTCCGGGTCACCAGACCGTTACGCTCCAGCCGCTTCAACGCGTCCGCCAGCGCCTTGTGAGTGATGCCATCGAGCCGACGCTTGATCGCGTTGAACCGTGCCGGCTGCGGGCAGAGCACTGTGAGGATCAGGATCGTCCACTTGTCGGCGATCTTGTCCAACACCGGACGAACCCGCGCCATGTTGGTGAGCGCGCACTCGGCCGCGGCATC
>NZ_FOTK01000115.1 GCF_900114535.1 Methylobacterium pseudosasicola
CCTGGCAGACTGGCGGCGCACACCGTCGAACCGCCACGCATAGGCTTTGATTGCCCAACGCGCCGCATCCCAATGACGCTCCGCAACCAAACAGCAGTGCGGGATGCGATGGGCGCGGATCCGTTCTCTGGCACGGCCTACGTGTTCCGATTGAAGCGAGCGGAAAGGTCCAAGTTTCTGTTCTGGGACGGGAGCGGGGTGGTTCTGGCGACCAAGCGCCTGGAGGCCGGTCAGTTCTGCTGGCCGAAGATCGAGGATGGCGTCGTACGCCTCGCGGCGGCGCAGCTCGCGGCCTTGCTCGAACGGCTCGACTGGAAGCGTGTTCACGCGGCTCGCACAGTCATCGCCCCAGCGCTGGCAGGGTGAGCAAAAAGGTCGAGCGCGCCGGCCCCAGTGCCAACGACAACCCCGCTCCTCCGTGCCGGATCTTATCGGTTAACGGCCCAAATCCACTTTGTAGGATCAAATCATAGCATCAATTAAAATAGCTGCTGATGGCCGTCGTCAATGCGTTAAAAGATATTATCGACCGAATGTCTGAAAATAAAGTTGCTATTTGGTAGCTTAGAAAAAATGATATAGCATACCAGGATCCTTTTGATATTTTCAAAACTTTCCCGAATTTTAATGAAAGTAAAACAAATGTATGGTTTTGCGAAAACCAAACTAAACACAGCGCAAGTGCGCCCCCCCCAATTATATCTGTCGGATAATGAGCTCCGACATAGATGCGGGCAAACTCAACAAGCGAGATCCATATAGCCAGCTTTAAACCTAATTTCCGATTTCCTATGTATACTGCTAAAGTCAATCCAAAGAGAACAACAGCATGATCGCTCGGGTAGGAATGCCATGTATTGAGTGGCGCCTGGGAATGAACGGATGGAATATTAAACTTAAGAGCCGTGTCATAAAATGGGCGCGGATGAGTTTGTAAAGTATGCTGCAGAAATCTACTGATCAATCCAGCAGTTGATGCCGAAAGAACTGCGATGATCACTCGTGCTTTCAAATAGGTATTGTTTAAGTTTGATAAGACATACCACACGAAACACAACAAAATCACGCCTCCGAAAGTGGGGTAATTGTCTAGAGCGAACAAAAAGTTATCGACGGTATAATTTATGTTTGTAAATCGATTGACAAATCTCACAATTGGTCTGTCGAACAAATCCGCTTTTATAGACAATAAATAGGAGCAACAAAATAATAGAAATGAAGCAATAACATTTAATAGCCAGTTTATCTTTGAAATCTTGCCATTCGTAATATGTATGTCCGTCCGATCTGCAGGGGCGCACAGCATCAGAAAAATCCATCCATAAAATCTAAGGCGGTCCCGAAGTTGCCATTACACGCGTCAGACCACGGGATCTCCAGCGAAGAGTTCAAGGACACTATGCTAAAATCGTCACTCTGTATATACCCTTCTAGCTATATAGAGCATTTGATTTTTCGAACTTAATAAGCGCCGTTAAATTCTACTCTCCGAGAAATAGCCTGGTCTGAATTTTCTCAAAAAATTGTTCTATCACCTTGCGTACCCAGTTTCTATTGGCGGAATTAGCGTAGATCATAGGCATTGATTCCGCATGTCGCCAACGCACCAGTTCGTTCCAGTCTAGGGTACAACTGTATGTGCGCCTCTGGAATGGCTCGCCCTACACCGCGGCTTATACCAATTGGCGGTGATCATAACCTGTATGCCCATGTGCGCAGGCCAAGGGACATGATTTTCCAGGGCTGTGCGACGAGCCTGTTCCAGGCGTCACAACAGTGATCGACGATGTCGTCGTAGGAGGCGAAGATCCGGTCGCCGAGCCAATTGTCCCGGATGAACTGCCAGACGTTCTCGACCGGGTTGAGTTCGGGGGCGCAGGGCGGCAGCGTCAGGAGCGTGATGTTGCTGGGCACGACGAGGTCGTGGGCGCCGTGCCAGCCTGCGCCGTCGAGCATCAGCACGGCGTGGGCACGGGGCGCAACGGAGCGGCTGATCTCGGCCAGATGCAGGTTCATCGCCTCGCTGTCGCAATGGGGCAGGACGAGGCCGGCGCCCTTGCCCTTCTCCGGGCAGATCGCCCCGAAGATGTAGGCGTAGGCCGTGCACTGGTCCTTGGGGGCGGAGGGCCGTGTCCCACGCCGTGCCCAGCGTCGCGGCAAGGTGTTCTTCTGGCCGACGCGGGCCTCGTCCTGCCACCACAGCTCGATGGCCGTGCCGCGAGGCAAGCCGGCACGGATCGCCTTCACGGCGGCGGGGAGGTTTTTTTGAACGCCGCCAGTGCGGCACCGAGGATCGCGATCACTCGCTTCATGTTGTAGGCGAGAACCTGCAGGCTCATCTCACTGGCCACGTTCTTCAATTCCCGGGTCAGGAAGTGGGTCGCTCCCATCCAGGCTTTGAGGATGCCGAAGACGTGCTCGACCGTCTGGCGGCAGTCACGCATCGCGTTCGGGGTCTCCTCAGGCTGTCGTAGCGGGCACAATCAGCGACCGGCTCATGGCGCAGCCGCAGGCTCTCAGGCGTCAGGATGGTGACGGGTGCAGTGGGCTCGCGCTGCCGGGCGAGGATGTTGAGGACGACATCGGCCGAGTGCACGCCCTCGCGCAGCGCTTCGGCACAGGCGGCCTCGACCGCGCTCAGCCCGTCGCGCAGCACGGCGGTGAGGATCTCGACCATCTGCCGGTCGCCGTCGGCAGAGCCGGCGAGCTTGCGTCGGATCCGGTCGAGGGCGGCAGGC
>NZ_FOTK01000035.1 GCF_900114535.1 Methylobacterium pseudosasicola
GCCCCCGGCACCACCGCCACCTTCGGCAACCGCAGCCAGGACGGCTTCTCCGGCGGCGCCCAGGTCGGCTACAACGTCCAGTTCACCCCGGGCTCGGGCGTGGTCGTCGGCATCGAGGCCGACGCCCAGTACCTCGACTTCGGCCGCGGCCGGAACAACGCCTTCGTCAGCGGCGCGCTCGCTCCCGGCTACTACGTCACCGATCCGCGCGGCCTGTCGAGCCTGGACTACTTCGGCACCGTGCGCGGCCGCCTCGGCTACGCCTTCGACCGCACCCTCGTGTACGGCACCGGCGGCTTCGCCTACGGCTCGGGCAGCGCCGACCGCTCGTTCGGCGGCTATGCCGGTAACGACAGCTTCCGCACCGGCTACGCGGTCGGCGGCGGCATCGAGTACGCCCTGCCCACCGACTCGTTCCTGAACTTCTTCCGCTCCTCGGCGGTGACGCTCAAGGTCGAAGGCCTGTACGTCAACCTCGACCGCAACACCCGCAACCAGGGTGCCCTGGTCATCAACGCAGCCAACAACTTCCCCGTCGCCTACAGCAACGTCGGCCGCCGCAGCGACGAGTTCGCCGTGGTCCGCGCCGGCCTGAACTACAAGTTCGGCTCGTACTAAGAGCCTCTCGCACAACGCCCTCTGCGCCGTTGCGTGCAGAGGGCGGCTCTCGGTGACCGGGCGTTTTGCGAGGTGCTCGAAGACCCAGCCGACACCGCTTGACCTAAGCATCCCCAGCCCGATCAGACTGGCCGCTTAGGCGAGGAGCGTCCCGGGATCACATCCCGGGACGTTTTTTCGTCTGGGCCGGCCCAGAGCCGTTGCCGATCGCGTCGCAATCGCGCGCGCTGACGCCGAACCGGTCTCCACGTCGGCGGCGCGCGCTCTAGGCGTGAACCGCGTCCGCCAGCTCGGCCTTCGACATCCGCGAGCGGCCGGACACGTTCTGCGCCTTGGCCTTGCGCATCAGCTCGGCCTTCGTCGGACCGGACTTTGTCGGACCGGACTTGTTGTCCTCGCGCGCCGCCGCGGCCTTCTCGGCGGCGGCCTTGGGCTGCTTCGAGAACTGCTTGCCCTGGCGCGTATCGGCCCGCTTCTTGGCGGTGCTCGCGGCGTATTCCGCGTCGGTCAGGCTCTCGCGGGCCTTCTTGGGCAGGTAGCGCTCGCCGGTCTTGCCGCTCTCCTGGCCCGATTTCGTGCCCCACTCCTCCTCGGTCCATTGCTGGAGGTGGTTGTCGGAGTCCTTCTTGCCGGCGTAGCCGCCGCCGGCCTTCTTGTATTCGGCGGTCGCCATCTGCGCCTTGCGGGCCGACCATTGGCCGGGCTTGCCGCCCTTGTCGGATTCCGTGACCTCCTGCTTGACCGTGTCCCAGAGCTTCGGATCGGTCTTCTTGGCGGTTCCCGACATCGCTGCGCCTCACGCATAGAGATTCGGCGATCAACACCACGCCTGCCGCAGCGTTCCTGTGAGACCCGTTCGTGCGGTGCGACGGAATGTCGGACGCCCCATCGTCCCGGCCGGATACCGCGGGCCTCTCGCGCATTTGTCTCCGAAAGGGAGCCTCCGCATGCCCGACGCGCCGACGTCCAACACGCAAGACCTCGCCAACACCGAATACGACGCCCAGCGCCGGGCCCGCGCGGCGGCCGCGCACCAGCCTGCCCCTCCCGACGCGCCGCCACCATCGGCGGACGCGAGCGCGGAGGCCGACCAGCTTGAGGGGAAGGAAGGACAGAATGGCTGACGTGCCGACCGACACGCAGGCGCAGCGGATGCCCCAGGGCAAGCCGAAGAGCGAGGGGCTGGCCAACGCCCCGCTGGACACCGCCACCGGCACGGTCAAGGCCCAGGACGGCCCGATGGACCGGGCCGGCACCGAGGCGGAGGAGGCGGCCCGGGGCGGCGCGAGCCTCGGAGCGGAGCGCGACAGGCCCGGTAAACCGTGAGCGGGCTCACGGGCGCGACGGCAACTTTGTTTCTCGGCGATTAAAGCCAAGGTCAGGCGCTATTCAGGCCCCAGGACCAATCTCCCCGGACCTTGCGCCGGGCGGATCCGGTGCAAGCCTGCAGAGAGGATCTGACCATGACGTCCATGAAGATGCTCGCGGCGGCCGCAGCCGTCGCCGGGGGTCTCGGCTTGGCCTCGGCCGGCGCCGCGCCCCTGGCTCCGCCGGCCGTCGACACGATCACCGGCGCCGCACCGATCACCGACGTCGCCTTCGGATGCGGCCCCGGCTTCGCACCCGGGCCCTATGGCCGCTGCCGTCCGATCTACCGCCGGCCGCGCTTCTACGGCCCCCGCTGCTTCTTCCGCCCGACGCCCTTCGGTCCGCGGCGGGTCTGTCGCTACTGAGCCATCCGCGCGCCGGGGCTTCCCGCCCCGGCCGCACCGAACCCGGGACCGCCTCACCGGTTGGATGTGAGGTCAGGAGATCGTCATGGCCCGGGATCAGAGCGGCAGCGCGCACCTCTCGCCGGAGGACCGGAAGGCGAGCGCGCGCGCCGGCCGCAAGCGCCTCGGCGCGGACGGTTACCCGCAATCGGCGCACAGCCCGGAGGCGCGGGACACGGCCGAGCACACGACGACCGCGGCGCGCAGACCGGCCGCCGCGGACAAGGGCTCCGCCGATAGGACATAGGACGCCGCCGCGGCCCGCGTTGCCCACCGGCCGAATTCCGCTTCCGATCCCCGACCATCCGCGGCCCGCCCTTGCCCACGCCCGGCCGGCAGCGACGCCAGTCCGGCACAAGGAAGCGCACCGAGCATACGGAGCTGCGGGCGATCTCCGGTCCAGACCGGCCCCTCGTCGAGGCTTGGCGCGTTTCTTCCATTGAGCGCCCGCCGGCCTCGAGACATGGACCGTGGCCCATGACGGGGTCCGACGGCTGGAACAGGCGGACAAATGTTTCTGAGCGTGTTCGACGTGTTCAAGCCGGGGATCGGGCCTTCCTCGTCCCATACGATGGGCCCGATGACGGCGGCTGCCGAGTTCCTGGATCTCCTGCGCCGGCACGAGGCGCGCTCTGCCGCGGCGGCCCTCCGGGTTACGCTGCACGGCTCGCTGGCCTTCACCGGTCGGGGGCACGCCACCGACCGCGCCGTGGCCCTCGGCCTCCTGGGCTTCCGCCCGGCCGACATCGCCATGGACGAGGCCGAGCGGAAGCTCGAAGCCCTGCAGGCCGAGAAGCGGCTCATCCTGGCGGACCTGCCGGTGCTGGCCTTCGACCCCGCCACCGCGATCGTGTTCGATTACGGGCCGCCGCTGCCCGGGCACGCGAACGGCCTGGTGATCACCGCCCTCGATGCGGCGGGCGCGCCGATCCTGTCCGAGACCTACTACTCGATCGGCGGCGGCTTCGTGGTGACGGCGGCCCAGCGGGAGGCCGACGTGCCGCCGCCTAGTGCGGCCGCGGACCTGAGGCTGTGGCCCTATCCGTTCGAGACTTCGGCCGCGATGCTGCGCATGGCGCGCGACAGCGGCCTGTCGGTGGCCGCGATGAAGCGCGCCAACGAGGTCGTCGGCCGGGCCGAGGCGGAAGTCGATGCGGGCCTCGGCCGGATCTGGCAGGCGATGAACGCCTGCGTCGAGCGCGGCCTGTCCCGGGAGGGCGAATTGCCGGGCGGCCTGCGGGTCAAGCGCCGAGCCAAGCGCATTCGCGACCAGCTCGACCGCGAGCAGGGCTCGAACATCGCCCAGCCGCACGTCATGGCCGACTGGCTGAGCGTCTACGCCATGGCGGTCAACGAGGAGAACGCCGCCGGCGGCCAGGTCGTGACCGCCCCGACCAACGGCGCCGCCGGGGTCGTCCCCGCGGTGATCCGCTACTACATCGACCGTTGCATCGGGGCCGATCCGGCGCGGATCCCGGAATTCTTGCTGACGGCCGCGGCGATCGGCGGGCTGATCAAGCACAACGCCTCGATCTCCGGGGCGGAGGCCGGCTGCCAGGGAGAGGTCGGCTCGGCCAGCGCCATGGCGGCGGCCGGCCTCTGCGCCGTGCTCGGCGGGACACCCGCCCAGGTCGAGAACGCCGCCGAGATCGCCCTGGAGCATCACCTCGGCATGACCTGCGATCCGGTGGCCGGCCTGGTGCAGGTGCCCTGCATCGAGCGCAACGGGATCGGTGCCACCAAGGCGGTGGCGGCGGCCTCCCTGGCCCTGCGCGGCGACGGCTCGCATTTCATGCCGCTGGACAATTGCATCGCGGCGATGCGGCAGACCGGCGAGGAGATGAGCGCCAAGTACAAGGAGACGAGCCTGGCCGGGCTCGCGGTCAACCTGCCGGAGTGCTGATTCGGGATCCCGTTAAGCGAAGCCGGTCGTCACCGCCCGCTCAGGATTTCAGATCGGCCGTGATGCGGGGGGGCCGCGCGGCCCGTGCCGTCCGGCCCCTCGACCAGGGCGCGGAGGTCGGCCTCGGTCAGGGGCTGCCCGTCTGGCCCGGTGATGGTGATGTGGTCATGGCCCGCGGCCTGGAAATCGGCGAGCTTCTTGAGCGCCCATTCCGGGGTCGGACAATGATACGTGGCGGTGCCGTGCGGTTTCTGCGCCCGCACGACGAAGAGCGTCGCGGCACTCATTCGAGGTCGATGCCCGCGGCGCCGAGGATCACGCGCTGCTTCAGGATGGCGATGCGGTGGGTGCGGATCGTGTGCTCGATCTGCGTGACGCCCGGATCGCCGGTGGCGTGCAGGATGGCCAGCGCGTCGGACAGGGCCGCGATGGCGAACTCGTCCAACAGGATGTTGAACGCGAGCCGCTCACGCAGGGTCGCGCAGGAGCAGTCAGGCTGGTCTTTCCGCTGCGGCATGTTCGACAACGAGCGGAGCCGCAGTTGGTTCTGGCCGCGGCCACCAATCCGGGTCCGTGTGCCGCGCATGCCAAGCGGCGCGCCTCCCGACACGAGTCGGGAGGCGCGCCGGCTCCGGTCGGTTCAGCGACGGCCGCCGTCGGCGCCCGGCTTCATCGCCCGCTCGATCGCCTCCATGGCGCTCTCGAACGCCTTCGCCTCGCTGCGATGCGGACGATCGGATCGCTCGATCAGCTTGCCGCTCCGGCGGATGGCCCATTGGAAATGGCCCTCCGGCTTGGCGATGGGGGAGACCTCGATGGAGTAGGGGTGTGGTACGTCTGACATAAAAGCCCTATGCCAGCCTTGCCGCGCGGATGCCAGTCACCTGCGGACATTCCGCGGCGCAATCTGTCATGGGCTGGGGGCGAAGGCCCCGATGCCGGGCATCCCGGCGGTTCGTGACGCTCCCCGCGCGCGGCACCGGTCGGAGGGATCGCCGGGCGCCGTCCTGTGCTACACGCGCGAAACCACGCCGGCGAGCCGGCCTCGAACACGTTCTTAGGAGAGTTGCAGTGGCGCGTCCGGATCTCGGTACGAAGCGGATCTGCCCCACGACGGGGAAGAAGTTCTACGACCTCAACAAGGATCCCGTCGTCTCCCCCTACTCGGGCGAAGTCGTCCCCACCGCCGTCGCGACGTCGTTCGGCCGGACGGCCGCGCCCGTCGTCGCCCGCAAGGAGGCGCCGGTCGAAGAGGAGGACGAGGCCGAGGGCCCCGAGCTGGTGTCCCTCGACGAGGTCGAGGCCGAGGAGGCCGACAAGGATACCGATACCGAGGGCGACGACGCCCTCGACATCGAGGATGACGGCGAGACGGTCGAGGACGACACGCTCGTGGTCGACGAGGACGACGAGAACACCGCCGATCTCGTGGAAGTCAACGACGACGACGACGAGTGAGGATGCCGGCCCGCGATGGCGCCGGCAGCGGCGTCATCGCATCGTAGGGCGGGCCATGAGCAGGGCCGATCGCACCGCCATCCGGCGCGACGGCTCGTCGGCCTCGGCATCGACCAGCGTGGCGGGGGCGAAGGCATGCGCCGCCACCGCCGCGGCCAGGTCGAGGATGTGGTCCGGCCCGAGCGCGTGGTTCTGCGTGGTGGGTTCGGCGAGGTAGACGTCGACCGCGCAGCCGACCTCCTCGATCGCGATGCGTTCGTCGGACACGAGGTCCCAGAGCGTGGCGTTCTCGGGCATCGATCAGGTTCTACACCGCGGGCGACGCGCGGCAACACTGTAACATCCTGGGCCGGCATCCCGCCGAGGCCCGTGCCGGTCGGCCCCTCACAGGATCATCGATGACATCCGCGGTTGCGGCTTCCCGCGCGTGACGGCTCCGCACGCCGCAGGCGGTCTCGTGCCCGGCCGATCCTGCGGATCGTGCACGGCCTGTTGCCGGGTCCTGGAGATCAGGGCGCTCGACAAGCCGGCGGGCATCCTGTGCCGGCACAACACCGGCCGGGCCTGCGGGATCTACGCGGAGCGTCCCGAGGCCTGCGTTCAGTGGCATTGCCTATGGCGGAGGATCGCGGCCCTGCCGGACGCGCTGAGGCCCGATCGATCGGGCGTGGTTTTCGGGCTGGAACGTCGCCACCCCGGCGAAGGTGCCCCCGAGGGCGCCTGTATCGTCGGTCGCGCCCCGGACGGCGAGGAGGCTTTTGCGCGCTGGGAGGCGGTCGAGGCTTTCGCCATGTTCGTCCGGGAGGGCTCCCTGCCGGTCTGGAAGGCGTATGCGCGACACGCGATCCTGATGAATCCGAGCCGGTAAGCCCCACTCACCAATTGGGGACGCCACGTGACACGCCCCCCGCCGCCCGATCACGGGTCGGCGGGGAGATCGTCGAGGTCACCGGCGCGAGCCGATACGCAACCTGGCTCGCGGGACCGATGTAGCCGGCTCCGGTTAGCCGAAGCGCAAGCCAGCGCCCACGCCCCGGTCCCGGATCGGGAAAGCTCAGTCGGCCTTCAGATTGGCCGCGCTCTCCTTGCCGCTGCGCCGATCAGCCTCGACGTCGTAGGAGATCTTCTGCCCCTCGATCAGGTTGCGCATCCCTGCGCGCTCGACCGCCGAGATGTGGACGAACACGTCCTTGCCGCCATCATCGGGCTGGATGAAGCCGTAGCCCTTGGTCTCGTTGAACCACTTCACGGTACCGGTAGCCATAGAGTTGTCCTAGTCGTCTTCGGCTCGCCAAAGCGACGTGCCGCATGGGCCGAACGAGCCGCCTTGGCCGACTGTTCCCAAAGTTCCGCACGCACACCGGCCAGGCCTCCAGAATCTGTGTCTTACGACACCACCCGGCGCAGCCGGCCGCTGCGCGAGGTGCGCGACAGGCCGTGCGGGGTCTTGTTCCAGCGCACCGGATCGCGGACCAGCTCGATCAGGGCCATCCAGGCGGCCAAGCTGACGAGCAGGAAGTAGACCGGCATGCAGGGCGCGACCTGGGCGAGGTCGCCCCAGCCGCGCCGGGCGCAGCCGACCAGGGCCGGCAGAGCCATGGCGGCGAGCCCGACGCCGAACAGGGTGATGGCGAGACCGGCGGCGAGATTGTCCAGGAAGGACGGGGCGGCCTGGATCTCCAGGATCAGGAAATTCCAGACGGCGCCAGCCAGGCAGACAGGGTAGGCCAGCGCCGAGGCCACCGTCCCGGGCACCAGCGCCACGGCGCCCAGTGTCTCCAGGCCGCCGAGGCGACAGGCATTGACCAGCGGGTGACGCCCATGGGCGAGGCTGGTCTGCATCAGGCCCTTCAGCCAGCGGGTGCGCTGGGCGAGCCAGGGGCCGAGCCGGGCCGGGGCCTCCTCGATCGTGGCGCTCGGCAGGTCGCCCACCGCGTAGCCCGCGAGCGCCAGCCGGATCCCGAGATCGGCATCCTCGGTGACGTTCCAGGGGTCCCAGCCGCGCAGATCCCGCAGCACCCGGGTGCGCAGATGCATGGAGGTGCCGCCCAGCGGGATCGGCAGCGCGAGGCGCGCGAGCGCCGGGTTCAGCACGTCGAACAGGCCCGCATATTCGAGCGCGAAGGCGCGGGCCAACAGGGAATCGCCGGCATTGTCGATCACGAGGCGCCCTTGCAGGCAGGCGGTGCTCTCCGGCAGGCGCGCGAACAGCGATGCGGAGAGCCGCAATTGCCCGGGATCGGGCCAATCCTCCGCGTCGTAGACCGTCAGCAGGGCGCCGCGGGCCAGCGGCAGGGCGGCGTTGAGCGCACGCGGCTTGGTGCGGGGCATCCCCGGCGGCACCGTGATCACCTCGAACCGGGCGGGCAGGGCGCTCCGCGCCACGGCCGCCGCGGTCTCCGGATCGTCCGCCTCGAGCAGGAGCTTGATGTCGAGCTTGGCCGCCGGATAATCGAGGGCCATGAGCCCCTGGATCAGGCGGGGCACCACCGCCGCCTCGCGGTGCAGCGCGACCAGAACCGTGTAGACCGGCAGCTCGCTATCGCCGAGCAGATCCACCGGGTCGGCCGCCACCGGCGCCGGGATGACCAGGGCAGTCAGCCGGAACGTCGTCATCGCCAGGAACAGGCCCTGACCCGCCAGGGTCACCGCCCGGGCGAGGGCTGGCGGCAGCATCGCGAACAGGCACAGCGCCGCGATCGACGCGAGGACGAGGAGCAGCAGCCACCGGCTCGCGGGCTCGCGCGGCACGGCCCGCTCGGGCGCGTGGCGCCGCAGATCCTGCGCGGCGTGATCCGCCACCGCCCCGGGGATCGCGGCGAACACCGCCTCGCGCAGATGCGTCGGGCTGGTGATCGCCGGCATCGCGGCGCGGTGGGGGGCGTCGAGGAGTTCCGCGATCAGCCGGCCGCGGGGCGCCAGCACGCAGGGGGCGACCGACCCGGGCGCCAGGGGCGCGAGGCCGGCGATCAGGCTGTCGGGGAAGCGCAGGCCGAGGCCGAACGCGATCGGACCGTCGAGATAGGGGGCGCCGAGTTTTCGGGCGAGGGCGCGGTAATACGCCGTCTCGTCCATCAGCCCCGCACTCAGCAGCGCAGTCGCCGCATCGGTCCCGACAGCGGCAGCCTCCCGGGCCGCCCGGATCAGCAGGCGAGCCTCGACTCCCTCGGCGAGCAGGAAGGCGATCTCCGGCGGCAGGGAGATCCTGTGGGCGAATGCGGCCGTGGGCAGGCGCTGGACCGACACGCCGGCGCTCCCCCGGTGGCTCCAGGACGTGCTAGGGGAGGGGCGTGAGCCAGACCCGATTCCCGTCCTCCGAGAGGAGCATCGCCGTCTTCCCGTCGTCAAGATCGGGCGGACGACGCGCGCGATCGTCCCTCGGGATGGTCGTGCTCACGGCGCTCCTATGGGCTGGATCCGGCCCCGCTAGCGCCGCGCCGCCAGCCGCGACACAGGCCCCGACGCCCGCCGTGACGGTCCCGAATTTCTGGAACCCGCGCAGCCGCGGCGAGCGGGTCGAGGCGCCCCAGACCGGCCGGGCGATCCGGTTCCTGACCGACGACGAGTTCCCGCCGCTGCACTTCGCCGGCCCCGACGGCAACCCGACCGGCTTCGCGGTCGAGTTGGCCCGCGCCGTCTGCGAGAAGCTGACGATCACCTGCACGGTGCAGGCGCGCCGGTTCGATACGCTGCTGGACGCCCTGGACGGTCGGCAGGGTGACGTGATCGCGGCCGCGATCCCGCTTACCGCGCATGTGCGCGAGAAGTTCCTGGCGACGCGGCCGTATTTCCGCTGGCCGGCGCGCTTCGCCGCCCGCACCGACAAGGGCCTGCCGGTCCCCTCGGCCGCGACGCTCGCCGGCCGTAGCGTCGGGGTGATGGGCGGCAGCGCGCACGCCGCCTACCTCAAGGTCTTCTTCCCCAAGGCCGTCCCGAAGGAATTCCTCGACCTCGCGGCGGCCGAGGGGGCGCTCAAGCGCGGCGAGGTCGACTACCTCTTTGCCGACGGCCTCAACCTCGCCCTCTATGTCGGCGGACAGGAGGCGGAGACTTGCTGCGCCCTGATCGGCGGCGACTACTTGGAGAACCGCTATTTCGGCGAGGGCATCGGGCTGATCACCCGCCAGGAGGATGCGGCGCTCTCCCGGGCGCTGGACGACGCGCTCCAGCGGGTCTGGGACGACGGGAAATACACCGAGCTGTACCTGCGGTTCTTCCCGGTGAGCCCATTCTGAGGGGCTTTCTTCCCAGCAGGGAATCGGGGATCCTGCGCCGCGCTGGGTCTCCCCGACAGGATCAAGGCATGACGGATCTTCTCGACAAGGCGGTGGCCAAGGCGCGGGACCTCGCCCCGGAGATGCAGGACGAGATCGCCCGTGTGATGCTTGCTATCCTGGGCGAGGAGACGCCTGTCTACCACTTCACCCCAGAGGAGGAGGCGGAGCAGGACGCAGCCGATGCCGAGGAAGCACGCGGCGAATACGCCACGGACGCGGAAGTGCGCGCCATCTGGGCCAAGCATGGCCTGTGAAGCTCCGCCTGACCCGTACCGCCACGCGCCAGCTGGATCAGGTTCTGAGCGACATCGGGCAGCAGCATCCGCAGGGCGCGCAAGCCGTTAAAACGCGCATCCGGGCTGCAATGCATCTGCTCCGGCAATTCCCTTATGCCGGCCAGGCCACGACACGACGCGGCATCCGACGCGTGGTCGTGTCGGGCTATCCCTACATCCTGACCTACCGCATCGGCGACAACGAGATCGTCATCCGCGGCATACGGCATGCAGCACGGCGGCCGGAGATCTGAAAGGGATCCACCGAGTTCGGGCCTTAGGTGCGCGCAGCGCGGTCGACGACCGGCCTGTATCTACGGTTCCTCTCCTTGAGCCCGTTCTGAGGGGCTTTTCTCCCAGCCGGGAATCGGGGATCCTGCGCCACGCAGGGTCTCCCCGACAGGATCGAGACATGACGGATCTTCTCGACAAGGCCGTGGCGAAGGCACGGGGCCTCGCTCCCGACCTTCAGGATGAGATCGCCCGCCTGATGCTGGCCTTCGTCAATGAGGACGCGCCCCTCTACCAGTTCACCCCGGAAGAGGCGGCAGAGCTCGACGAATCCGTGGCCGCGGCCGCGCGGGGTGATTTCGCGACCGATGCCGAGGTGCGCGCCATCTGGGCCAAATATGGCCTGTGAGGCTGCGCCTGACCCGACCCGCGGCATCCCAGCTCGACAAGGTGCTCGCCTATCTTGACCGCCGGAACCCGCAGGGTGCGCGCAAGGTGCAACAGCGCCTCGGGGCGGCCATGGACCTTCTGCTGCACCACCCCTTTGCGGGCTCCAGGACGGCCCGGCCCGGCATCCGGCGCCTCATGGCACGCCCCTACCCCTACGCGATCACGTATCAGGTCGCGGCGAACGAGATCGTCATTCTCGGTATCCGGCACACCGCGCGGCGACCGCAGCCCTGAAAGCTCCGAGCCGCCCCGAACGCCCCCGGGACACCGGATTGCGCCCACGGGCGTTCCGCTGGGGCTCGAACCGCTCTAGGGTGCGCGATCCCAGCATTCCGTCACCCACGAAATCATGCCCACCGCACCTGCCCTGATGCTTGACCCCGACCTGATCGAGGCCGCCGCCACCGCCGCCGCCTGGCCGTTCGAGGAGGCGCGCAAGCTCGTCGCGCGGCTGGAGAAATCCGGCAAGACCGAGGTGCTGTTCGAGACCGGCTACGGGCCGTCGGGGCTGCCGCATATCGGCACCTTCGGGGAGGTCGCCCGCACCTCCATGGTCCGCCACGCCTTCCGGGTGCTGACTAGGGACGCGGTGCCGACCCGGCTGCTCGCCTTCTCGGACGACATGGACGGGCTGCGCAAGGTCCCGGACAACGTGCCGAACCGCGAGATGCTGGCCGCCCATCTCGGCAAGCCGCTCTCGCGCATCCCGGACCCGTTCTCGAACGAATACCCGTCCTTCGGGGCGGCGAACAACGCCCGGCTGCGCGCCTTCCTGGACAGCTTCGGCTTCGACTACGAGTTCGCCTCCGCCACCGACTACTACACGTCGGGCCGGTTCGACGCGGCGCTGCTGCGCGTGCTGGAGCGCTACGACGCCGTGATGGAGATCATGCTGCCGTCGCTGCGCGCCGAGCGCTCGGCCTCCTACTCGCCGTTCCTGCCGCTCCACCCGGTCACCGGCCACGTGATGCAGGTGCCGATCGACGAGGTGCGGGTCGAGACCGGCACGCTGGTCTGGCGCGACCCCGCCACGGGTGAGCGCTACGAGACCCCGGTGACCGGCGGCCACGCCAAGCTGCAATGGAAGCCCGACTGGGCCATGCGCTGGGTGGCGCTGGGCGTCGATTACGAGATGGCCGGCAAGGACCTGATCGATTCGGTCAAGCTATCGGGCAAGATCGCCCGGGCGCTCGGCGGCGAGCCGCCGGAGGGCTTCAATTACGAGCTGTTCCTCGACGAGAAGGGCCAAAAGATCTCGAAGTCGAAGGGCAACGGCCTGACCATCGACGACTGGCTGAAATACGGCACGCCGGAATCGCTCGCCTTGTTCATGTACAACAAGCCGCGGGAGGCCAAGCGTCTGTTCTTCGACGTGATTCCCCGGCACGTGGACGAGTATATCGGCTTCCTTGACCGCTATGCCGGCCAGGACGCGAAGCTGCGGCTGGGCAACCCGGTCTGGCACCTGCATGCCGGCAACCCGCCGGAGCCCGAGCGGGTCGAGGGCGCGAGCCTGACCTTCGCGATGCTGCTCAACCTCGCCGCAGTGGCCAACACCGAGGATCCGGCGGTGCTGTGGGGCTTCATCCGCCGCTACACGCCGCAGACCGGGCCGGAGACCCATCCGGGTCTCGACCGGCTGGTGGTCCACGCCCTGAAATATTTTTCGGATTTCGTGCGCCCAGCCAAGACCTACCGGGAGCCCACCCCAGAGGAGCGAGCGGCTTTGGAGGATCTCTCGGAGACGCTGGCGGCGCATGCCGGCTCCACCGACCCGGAGGCCCTGCAGGCGGCGGTCTACGAGGTCGGGCGGCGGCACTTCCCGGACCTGTCCGGCAAGGCCAAGAGCCCGGACGGGCGCCCCGGTGTGTCGCAGGCCTGGTTCACGAGCCTGTACAACGTGCTGTTCGGCGAGGCGCGGGGCCCGCGCTTCGGCTCCTTCGTGGCCCTGTACGGGGTGGCGGAGACCCGGGCGCTGATCGCGGCGGCCCTGTCGGGCGCCCTGGTGGCCGAGCATGCCGCCTTCACGGCTGGCGCGGCCAAGGTCGCGTGAGGCTGCGATGATCGTCGAGACCGTCGCGCAGCTGGAGGCGATCTACGCCACGTCCCTGGCTCCGGCCTCCGTGGTCAAGGTCACGGCGGCGATCACGCCGGATTACGCGGCGCTGATCGCCGCCTCCCCCTTCGCGGTGCTGGCCACATCCGGCCCCGAGGGGCTCGATTGTAGCCCCCGGGGCGACCGGCCGGGCTTCGTTCGAGTCGCCGATCCGCGCACGCTGATCCTGCCGGATCGGCGCGGCAACAACCGGATCGATTCCTTACGCAACGTCGTGCGCGATCCGCGGGTGGCGCTGCTGTTCCTGATCCCGGGTTCGGGCACGACCTTCCGGGTGAACGGCAAGGCGGTGATCTCGGCCGATCCGGACCTCCTGGACTCGTTCCGGGTAGACGGCCACGCGCCGCGCACGGCCCTCGTGATCACCGTCGAGGCCGCGTATTTCCAATGCGCCCGGGCGATCATCCGGTCTCGGCTGTGGGAGCCCGAGGCCCGGGTCGATCCGGCGGACCTGCCGAGCCCCGGGGCGATCCTCGCTGCGCTCACCGCGGGCGATGTCGGCGGCCAGGCCTACGACGCGGAATGGCCGGCCCGGGCCGCCAAGACGATGTGGTGAGGGAGGGTCAGCTCACCAGGGCGAGGCCGGGTTGGGACACGTCCTGCGTCTCGGTCTCGGGGATCACGTCGACCTCGACCTTGAGGCGCTGCTTGCCCGAGCCGCTGACGATGCCGTCCACCGGCGCCACGTCGCCGTAATCGCGGCCGCGGGCCACCACGATGTGGTCGTCCCGCACCGGCACGCCGTTGGTCGGGTCGAGGCCGAGCCAGCCCTCGCCGCACCAGACCGCCACCCAGGCGTGGCTCGCATCCGCCCCGCGCAGGCGCGGCCGTCCCGGCGGCGGCACGGTGCGCAGGTAGCCGCTGACATAGGCCGCCGGCAGGCCCATGCCGCGCAGGCCCGCGATCATCACGTGGGCGAAGTCCTGGCAGACCCCGGCCCGGAGCGCGAAGGATTCGGCGAGCGGCGTGCGCACGTTCGTGGCCTTGGAATCGAACCGGAAATCAGCGCCGATGCGCAGCATCAGGTCGTGGGCCGCCCCGTAGGCGCTGCGGCCGGGCGAAAAGCTCGCCCGGGCATACTCGGTCACCTCGGGGACGAGGGGCACCCGGCCGCTCGGGAACAGAAAATGGACCGGCGCCCGGCCGCAGAGATCGCGCGAGGCCACCACGGCGTCGCGGACCTGTTCCCAGGGCAGGCCGGCTTCCGGCTCCGGCGGGGTGCGGCGCTCGACCCGCACGGTGGAGAGCGCCTCGACACTGAAGGTGGTGTGGGGTGTATCCAGGGTGATCGCCACCGCCTCGATCCCGAAATAGTCCCGCCGCATCAGCGCCGTGGTCGGGCTCGGGTCGATGGTCACGGCGCTGGCCAGCACGCTCTGGCCCTCGCCGTCCTGGGGTTTCAGCCGCAGGGAGCAGCGGGCGAAGCGCACCGGCTTGCCGTAGCGGTAGGTGGTGCGGTGGCGCAGCGTGTAGATCATCCCGGCGGCCGCGCGATTCGATGTCTGTCGCGCGCATCATAGGCCGAAAGGGTGACCAGTCTTGCGGCGATCCTGACGCAGAGCGCCGAATCCAGGCCGGATTGCGCGGCGCCCCTCATCACGCCAGGCCCGTCAGCTTTTCCGGGCGCAGCGCGTTCGGCCCGGCCGGGAAGTAGCGGACCGCGATGCCGTCGGCGAGGCGTTCGAGGTCGGTCTCCAGGGCGGTGAGGCGCACGGCGTCGAAATCGGCGGCCTCGCCGCTGCGCAGCTCCGCCAGGATCCGGGAGGCGAGGCGGCGATGCGGCTCCGGAATGCCGTCGGCCGACAGCGCCGGCAGGTCGTCGAGATGCCGGGCGATCGCCTCCGCCTGGAAGGCGATCGAGCGCGGGTTGTAGGGGTCGAGCAGCACCATGTCGCGCACGGGGTCGAGGGCCGCGCCCTGCATGTAGCGCCGGCCGTAGCTGATCTGCGAATCGCACAGCGACAGCATCACCCCGAGGCAGCCCGGCGTCGCCTCGTCGTTGGCGAAGGACAGCGCGAAGGTGCAGGTGTTGATCGCCCGCTCGACGCGGCGGCCGAGCTCGACGAAGTGCCAGCCCTCCGCCCGGCTCATGTTCTCGTGGGTCAGGCCGGACAGGGCCGCCAGCTGGCTCAGCGCCCGCTCGGCGCGGCCGGCGAGCTGCGATTCGGTAAAAGTCCGCTCGGTGTCGAGCGACAGGAGCTCGATCAGGTCGGCCAGCACCCGCCAGGCCTCGCCGGAGAGGCGGGCGCGCAGCGCGGCGGCGTTGCGCCGGGCCGAGACGATGTGGGCGCGGGCCGAGCCCGAGCGCTCGCGTCCGGTGAGCGCCTCCTGGGCGAGCCGGGCGGTGGGCAGGTCGATGGCATCGATGGCGCCCCATTCGTGGAGCATCGCCCGCAGGGCGAGGGCCGCCGGGGTGTCGAGGGCGCCGGAGATGTCGGTCCCGACCGCGTCGCCGACGCTGCGCAGATGGGCCAGGACCAGCCGGATCACCGCCTCGGCACGTTCGAGATAGCGGCCGAGCCAGAACAGGCCGTCGGCGGCCCGGGAGGGCAGGTGGCCGCCGACCCGGCGCACTCGCGGGGCCGCGTGGGAGCCGATCAGCGGCGCCTCGACCGGGCTCTCGGACAGCACCCACAGGTCGGCCGAGCGGATGCCGAGCCGCATCTCGATCGGGTCGAGATCGCCGCTCTCCGAGACCCGGCAGAAGCCGCCCGGCATCACCTGCCAGCCGGAGGGGGTCCGGGTGGCGAAGACGCGCACCACGAAGGGGCGGGGCACCAGGGTGAGGCCGCTCTCGCCGCGCTCCCAGCCGGGCATGGTCGAGAGCGGCGCGGCCTCCTGGGCGACATAGTCGAACGGCCGGTCGCGCAGGGCCGCCACCACCCGCGCCCGCTCGGCCGCCAGGGCGTGCGGGGCCAGCATTGCGTCGCGGCCAGCCCCGCGCTGGGGCGTAGCCGCCGGGCGCAGGATCAGGCTGTCGAGATTCGCCTGCGCATGGGCCAGGCCTTCGAGGTCGCCGCACCACCAGGCCCGGGGATGCCCGAGCCGCAGGGGCTCGCCCAGCAGGCGACGGGCGATGCCGTCGAGATAGGGGGCGAGCGCCGCGGACTCGACTAGCCCCGAGCCCGGCATGTTGGCCATCACCAGGGAGCCGTTGCGCAGGGCCTCGATCACGCCGGGCACGCCCAGCCGCGAGGCCGGGTTGAGCTCGAGGGGATCGAGATAGTCGGCGTCGATCCGGCGCCACAGGGCGTCGGCCCGCTTCAGCCCCGAGACGGTGCGCACGTGCAGGGCGCCGTCCCGCATGACGAGGTCGTCGCCCTCGACCAGCATCAGGCCGAGATAGCGGGCGAGCGCCGCCTGCTCGACATAGGTGCTGCTGTAGGGGCCGGAGGTCAGCAGGCAGATGCGCGGGTCGGCGCGCTCGGCCCCCAGCGCCAGCCCCTCGCGGAAGGCCTGGAAGAAGGCCGGCAGCCGCTCGACATGGAGGTCCTGGAAGAAGTCCGGGAAGGTCCGGGCCAGGACCATCCGGTTCTCCAGCGCCCAGCCGAGGCCCGAGGGCGCCTGCGTCCGGTCGGCCAGCACCTGCCAGCGCCCGTCCGGCCCCCGGCCGAGATCGGCGGCGTAGAGCTTCAGGTAATGGCCGCCGGGGGGCGCGACCCCGTGCAGGGGGTGGAGGAATTCTGGCGTGCCGGCCACGATCGCGGCGGGCAGCAGCCCCTCGGCGACCAGCCGGCCCGCGCCGTAGGAATCGGCGAGGATCGCCTCCATCAGCTCGGCGCGCTGGACGATGCCGGCGCTGAGATCGCGCCACTCGGCGCCCTCGATCACCAGGGGCAGGCAGCCCAGCGGCCAGGGATGCTCGCGCTGGTCCCCGGAGATGCGGAAGGAGATGCCGGCATCCCGGATATGCCGCTCCGCCGAGACGAAGCGGGCCAGGATCTCCGGTTCGGTGAGCGCGCCGAGATGGTCGAGCAGGCGCGGCCACGCGCCGCGCGGGGCGCCGTCGTCACCCAGAAACTCGTCCGGCCGGCCGGGGACGGGCCGGTAGCCCGCGGTCCAGCGCGCGATGCGCTCCTCCGGGCTCTCCGCCGCCTCGACCCGGACGGCGCCGGATGCGAGCGCCGCCTCCATCACCAGACCCCAATCATGTCGGGGCCGGCGTGCGCAGGTCGAGGGTCAGCGGGAACTCGGCGCTCGCCTCGGCGCGGGGCATCTCGACCCGGCCCGGCGTGTGGCCGAGGGGTTCGAAGCGGGCGAGGCGGCGCCCCTCCGCCTCGTAGGCGTTGACCGGATGGGTCTCGTAGTTCCGGCCGCCCGGATGGGCGACGTGGTAGCGGCAGCCGCCGAGCGAGCGCCCGCTCCAGGCGTCGAGGATGTCGAAGGTCAGCGGCGAGTGGGCCGGAATCGTCGGGTGCAGCGACGAGGCCGGCTGCCACGCCTTGAAGCGCAGGCCGGCTACGGCCTCGCCGGCCCGGCCGGTGCCGGTCATGGGCAGCCGCCGGCCGTTGCAGGCGATGACGTGCCGCTCGGGCACGAAGCCCTCGACCTTGACCTGAAGCCGCTCGACCGAGCTGTCGACGAAGCGCACGGTGCCCCCGCTCGTCCCTTCCTCGCCCATCACGTGCCAGGGCTCCAGCGCCTGGCGCAGTTCCATCCGGACCCCGCCCTGCTCGACCACGCCGAAGACCGGGAAGCGGAACTGGGCCTGCGCCTCGAAGGCGACCGGGTCGAAAGCGTAGCCTGCCGCCCCGAGATCCTCCAGCACCCCGAGGAAGTCGGCCCAGAGGAAATGCGGCAGCATGAAGCGATCGTGGAGGGTCGTGCCCCAGCGGACACAACCGCCGGTCTGCGGCTCGCGCCACAGCCACGCCACCAGGGCCCGCAGCAGCAATTGCTGCGCGAGGCTCATGCGGGCATCCGGCGGCATCTCGAAGGCCCGGAATTCCAGGAGGCCGAGCCGGCCGGTCGGCCCGTCCGGCGAGTACAGCTTGTCGATGCAGATCTCGGCGCGGTGGGTGTTGCCGGTGACGTCCACCAGGATGTTGCGGAACACCCGGTCGACCAGCCAGCGCGGGATGTTGGGGGCGTCGGGGCTCGGGATCTGGGCGAGCGCGATCTCCAGCTCGTAGAGCCCGTCGTGACGGGCCTCGTCCATGCGCGGGGCCTGGCTGGTCGGGCCGATATAGAGACCGGAGAACAGGTACGAGAGCGCCGGGTGGCGCTGCCAGTAGAGCACCAGGCTCTTGAGCAGGTCGGGCCGGCGCAGGAACGGCGAATCGTCCGGCGTGACGCCGCCCATGACCACGTGGTTGCCGCCGCCGGTGCCGGTATGGCGGCCGTCGACCATGAATTTTTCCGCGCCGAGCCGGGTCTGCCTGGCCTCGGCGTAGAGGTCGGTGGTGATCGCCACAGCCTCGCGCCAGGAGGCGGCCGGGTGGACGTTGACCTCGATCACCCCCGGATCGGGGGTGACCTTGATCAGCCCGATGCGCGCATCGTAGGGCGGCTCGTAGCCCTCGATATGGATCGGCAGCTTCAGCTCGGCGGCGGCGGCCTCGAGATGGGCGGCGAGTTCGAGATACTCGTCGGCGCGCTGGGTCGGGGGCATGAACACCCGCACGATCCCGTCCCGGGGCTCGATCGCCAGCGCGGTGCGCACCGCGACGCCGGTGATGCCGGCCCCGTTGACGACGGTCTTGGCTGTCGGGTCGTCGGGGAGGGGGCCGCGGGCCTCCAGCGGGTCCTGCGGCTGGTAATAGGGATAGTGCTCGGGCGGCACGTAGGGCAGGGACGACAGGGGCAGCCGGAAGCCGAGGGGTGAATCACCCGGCACGAGGAAGGCCTGGCCCCGGCGGAAGTCCCATTTCTCCGAGATCCAGACCCGGTCGGCATCGCCGTCCTTGCCGGTGGGCAGGCTCGCCAGCGGCAGGACATAGCCCGCCGGCTCCCCGAGGCCGCGGGCGTAGACGCGCCGGATCCGGGCGTCGAACTCCACCGAGCCGGACCGAGCGGCGGCCGGCGTGACGTTGACCGGCAGCTCCGCGGCCTTCTTCTCCCAGAGCTCGCCGTCCTCGAAGGCCGGGAAGACGTAGTCGGACAGGCCGAGCCGGCGGGCCAGGGTGTCGGCCAGCGCCTGAGCCTGGGCAATGGTGGCGGTCCCCTCCGAGCCCTCACCCGCCTCGGGGGCGATGAGGCCTGAGTCCTTCCAGATCGGCTTGCCGTCCTTGCGCCAGTACAGGGCGAAGGCCCAGCGCGGCAGGCTCTCACCGGGATACCACTTGCCCTGGCCGTAATGCAGCAGCCCGCCCGGGCCGAACCGGTCGCGCAGGCGCCGGATCAGCGTGTCGGCGAGCCGCCGCTTGGTCGGGCCGACCGCGGCGATGTTCCATTCCGGCGCCTCGAAATCGTCCACCGACACGAAGGTCGGCTCGCCGCCCATGGTCAGCCGGACGTCCTGGGCCACGAGGTCGGCATCGACCCGCTCGCCCAGCGCGTCCATGGCCGACCAGACCGCCTCGGAATAGGGCTTGGTGATCCGCGGCGTCTCGGCGACCCGGGTGATCCGCATCTCGAAGCCGAACTCGGTCTTGGCCGGCTCGGCGGCGCCCGAGATCGGCGCGGCCGAGCGGTAATGCGGGGTCGCGGCCAGCGGAATATGGCCCTCGCCGGTGAGCAGGCCGGAGGTCGCGTCCATGCCGATCCAGCCGGCGCCGGGCAGGTAGACCTCGGCCCAGGCGTGCAGGTCGGTGAAGTCCGCCGACGCGCCGGCCGGACCGTCAACCGCAGTGGTGTCGGGCACGAGCTGGATCAGGTAGCCGGAGACGAAGCGGGCGGCGAGCCCGATCCGGCGCAGCACCTGCACGAGCAGCCAGGCCGAATCCCGGCAGGACCCGCTCTTGAGCCGCAGCGTCTCGGCCGGCGTCTGGACCCCGGGTTCCATACGCACCCCGTAGGCGATCTCGCGGGCGATCATGCCGTTGAGCGCCACCAGGAACAGAACCGTGCTCTGCTCCTCGGGAAGCCGGGCGAGCAGCGCCTCGATCTCCGGCCCGTCCGCGTCCACCGGCACCAGGTAGGGCGCCAGCTCCTCCGACAGGTCGGGTTCGTACGCGAAATTCCGCCCTTGCGCGTAATCCTCCACGAAGAAGTCGAACGGGTTGATCACCGCCATCTCGGCGGTGAGATCGACTTCAATCTTCAACTCGTCGGTCTTCTCCGGGAAGACCAGGCGGGCGAGCCAGTTGCCGCTCGGGTCCTGCTGCCAGTTCAGGAAATGGTTGGCGGGGGTCACCGTCAGCGCATAGGCCGGCACCTTGGTGCGCGCGTGCGGGGCCGGGCGCAGGCGCACCACCTGGGGACCGAGGCTGATCGGCCGGTCGTAGCGGTAATGCGTGACATGGTGCAGGGCGGCTTTGATCGACACGATGGCTCCGTCTGAAGATCGAATGCGGTCTCGTAGCCGGCACCGGGCGTCGCAACGGGTCGATCACCGGGCCCCACCGCGTGGTTATGTGCCAAGGACGGGGTCACAAGCAATTTTCGTGCGGCGGCCACGGGTTCCGGGGTTCGCCGCCGACCTTGGCCGGAACTTTGCCGGTCGCGCCTATTTGATCGACAGGTGGGTCGGTAGCTGGCCCGGGACCGCGCGATGAAGCTCTTCCAGTGCCAGGCCTGCGATCAGCCGGTTACCTTCGAGGCGACCGCCTGCGAGAGCTGCGCGCGCCGGCTGGGCTATGCCTGCGCGGTGCACGAGGTCTCGGCCCTGGAGCCCATGGGGCTCTCGACTCATCCGTCCATGGGCGGGGCCCAGACCTTCCACGCCTACGCCGATTCCGGCCGGCGCTACCGCTATTGCAACAACGCCCTCTCGGGCGCCTGCAACTGGCTGGTGCCGGAGGACAGCCCCGACATCTTCTGTACCGCCTGTCGGCACAACCGGGTGGTGCCGGACCTGTCGCAAGCCTGGAACCTCACGCGCTGGCGCCAGATCGAGGCGGCCAAGCGCCGGCTGTTCTACTCGCTGCTGCGCCTCCAGCTGCCCCTGGCAACCCGGGCGCAGTACACGGACGGCCTGGCCTTCGACTTCCTGGTCGATCCGTCGGAGAGCTTTTCGTACGGGACGCCGGTGCTGACGGGCCATATCAACGGCCTGATCACCATGAACATCGCCGAGGCCGACGACGTCGAGCGCGAGCGGCGCCGGATCCTGTTCGGCGAGCATTACCGCACCCTGCTCGGCCATTTCCGGCACGAGATCGGCCATTATTTTTGGTATTTGCTGGTCATGAACAGCCCATACCTGGACCCATTCCGGGCGCTGTTCGGGGACGAGAGCCGGAATTACGTCCGGGCCCTGCAGGACCACTACGCCCACGGCGCCCCGGCCGACTGGGAGGATTCCTACGTCTCGGCTTACGCCACCGCCCATCCGTGGGAGGATTTCGCCGAGACCTTCGCGCATTACCTGCACATCGTCGACACCGTGGAGACCGCCTCGACCTTCGAGCTGCATGTCCGCCCGCGCCTGCGCAACGCCATGACGGCGCCCACGGTGATCGATTTCGACCCCTACGACACCCAGGACCTCGACCGGCTGATCGAGGCGTGGCTGCCGCTGACCTACGCGATCAACTCCCTGTCCCACAGCATGGGCCAGCCGGCGCTCTACCCGTTCAAGCTGACCCCCACGGTGATCGCCAAGCTCGCCTTCGTCCACGAGCGGATCTACGCCTCCCGCTCCGGCACCCTGCCGGATCCCGGCGAGGCGGGGGCCGAGATGCTGCGCGCGGTGATCTTGGGGCTGCGCCAGAAGGTGGCGGCGCCGACTGTTTGATGCGTTCGACGAACGGTCAGGGTCGCGGCCGCGGAAGTGGCTTCAGGGTTATGAACCGGGCGGTTCGAGAGGGATCGGCATCATCGACCTGCCAAACGGTTCTGACCTGAGGATCCACACCGGCGCGGGCGGCAAAAGGTCCCTCAAAATACAGCTTGATGGCCCGATAGCCGGGCAAGAACCCACGGAAATTCGGCCGCCGCGCATGATCGAGCAACGCTTCCATCAAGGCGTCCGGATCGCCCGGCGTAAATCCGAACGCGGCGAGGAAACGGCACTTCGCAGCCCCGTCCCGGTGGCTCGGATTGAGCAGATAGGCGGTGACCTTGGCCGGCGTGACGTGAAAGCGGGACGGCCAAGCGTCCGGATCGGTCAAACGACCGCTCGCTCGACGAGGCACACGGTGTCGGCCTCGACCGTCGCCAGCGTGTCGACCGGCTCCGTGAACTCGACTTCGAAGGCCTCACCGTCCGCATAGATCGCCACGACAGTGCCGGTGGCGCCCGCCGGAACCGTCACGTCGTCGTCGCCCGAGACCGCCCGCAGAATCCGGACACGGTCGAGTTCGCGGACCGGCTCGGAACCGAGTCCGCCGACCGGCGGCAGGGGCGATTTCGAACGAGGCGCACGCATCACGCGGAGGATACGCCGTCGCGCATCGGACGCAATGCGCCCTGTCGCGGATCACGTCTCCTGTCGCCCCTCCACGAAGGCACGGAATGCGGCCAGGGTCTCGGCGCTGACATGGTGCTCGATCCCCTCGGCATCCCGGCGGGCGGTCTCCGGGCTGACGCCGAGGGTGCACAGGAAGCGCTCGACGATACGGTGGCGCTCGCGCGCCTGGGTGGCGAGCCGGCGGCCGGCCTCGGTCAGGAACACGCCGCGATAGGGCCGCTGCTGGACGAAGCCGTCCTCGCACAGGCGCTTCAGCATCTTGGCGACGGTGGGCTGGGCCACGCCGAGGCGGGCGGCGATGTCGACCTGGCGCGCCTCGCCGCCGTCGCCGATCAGGTCGTCGATCAGCTCGACATAATCCTCGACGAGTTCGGAGCGCCGCGCCTCGCGCGCCTGGCGGAAGCTCTCCACATGCCGCTCGGGATCGACCAGCACGGTCTCCGGCAAGCTTTGGGTCTCGGAGGCACTCGGCTCGGACGGTTCCTGCATCGGCTCTCCCTCTCGCCGCCCCCCGGCGCCGCCCGGCCCCTATCTAGCAAACTCCGACGCGGAGAGGGGAGTCCCGCGATGCGGTAGGCGCCGCCTCCGATTCCCCCTTGAAACCGGGGCCGAAGCCCTGAATATAGCTCAAGCTATATCTTTGAGAAAAGGGTGAGGCATGGCAACGCCGGAGGCGGCGACGGTCCCGGGGGACCAGATGCCGAAAGGAACGGCCTCCGAGGGGCCTGTGCGCGGCCGGATGAGCCGGCGCACGGAGCAGGCGATCCGCGACACCCTCGACGGGCGGCCGGGCGGTCGCGGCCGGTTCCTGCTGTTCGTCGGCCCCGCCGTGACGGCGTCGATCGCCTACATGGACCCCGGCAACTTCGCCACGAACATCCAGGCCGGCGCCCGCTACGGCTACGGCCTGCTCTGGGTGGTGCTGCTCGCCAACCTCACCGCGATGCTGTTCCAGGCGCTCTCGGCCAAGCTCGGCATCGTCACCGGCAAGAACCTCGCGGAGCACTTTCGCGATACCGTTCCCCGGAGCGGACGCTTCGCCGCCTGGGGCATCAGCGAGGTCGCCGCCATGGCCACCGACCTCGCGGAGTTCTTAGGGGGCGCAATCGGGCTGTCGCTGCTCACCGGCATGCCGCTGATGGCCGGCATGGCGATCACCGCGATCGTCACCTACGCGATCCTGCTGCTGGAGCACGAGGGCTTCCGGCCGCTGGAGATCGCGATCGGCGTCATGGTCGGCACGATCGGCCTCTGCTACGCGGTCGAGCTCGCCATCGCCCCGGTGGATTGGGCGGACGCCGCCAAGGGCCTCGTCACCCCAAGAATCCCGGACGCGCAGGCCCTGACCATCGCGGTCGGGATCATCGGCGCCACGGTGATGCCCCACGCACTGTTCCTGCATTCGGGGCTGACCCAGGGGCGCGGCAGCCCCCGGAGCGACGCCGACCGGCGCCTGCTGGTGCGCTACTCGAACCGCGAGGTGGTGGTGGCGCTGCTGCTCGCCGGCCTCGTCAACATGGCGATGGTGATCATGGCGGCGGCAGCCTTCCATGCCGGCCACAGCGAGGTCGCGGAGATCGATCAGGCCTACCGTACCCTGACCCCGCTGCTCGGACCGGCGGCCGGGGGCGCCTTCCTGGTGTCGCTGCTCGCCTCCGGGATCTCCTCCTCGGTGGTGGGGACGCTCGCCGGGCAGATGGTGATGCAGGGCTTCACCGGCTGGCGCATCCCGCTCCTCGTCCGCCGGCTGGTCACCATGCTGCCGGCCTTCGTGGTGGTGGCGATCGGCGTCGACCCGACTCGGGCGCTGGTCCTGTCCCAGGTGGTGCTGTCGCTCGCCCTGCCGGTGCCGATGGTGGGCCTGGTGGTGTTCACCCGCCGCCGCAGCGTGATGGGGGCCTTCGCCAACGGCCCGCTGACCCAGGTGGCGGCCATGGCGGGGGCGGCCGTGGTGCTTGGCCTCAACATGGTGCTGCTGGCTGCCGCCTTCGGGCTACCCGTCCCGGGGCTGGAGTGAACTGTTCCGGTTCACACAGCCTCGGCCGAAAGCAATCCCCAGCACAGCGCCAGGGCGGTCGTGTCGACCCTTAACCCGCCACGTCCAAGCTGTGCGCCGCGCTGACGAGGTGGTAGAACCGGCCGTCGAACATCTGCATCACCGCCTCGGTGGCGGCGTGGGATTCCGGGCGGATCGAGGAGGCCAGGCAGGCGTCGAGGGCCGCCTGATCCGGAAAATCCATCTCCAGGATCATGGCGATCGGCCGGGCGTCGGCATCCTTGGAGACGAGGCGCTGCACCCGCACCGCAGTGACCCCCGGGAAACGCCGCCAGAACGGCTCCAGCTCGTCCCGGACCCGGCGGAAGAATGCTTCCTCCTGGCCGTCGCGCACCGTGCCCTCGTAGATCGCGGTCCTGGTCAGCATCGGGCGTCTCCTGAGCTTCGAGCGGTCAACCGGCCAGCGCCGGGATCGCTCCCGGCGGGGTGACAGGGCGGCCGCGCTGTCCGCTGAGGCGAGGGCTCCGGCCTTCACCGGGGCGTCCGAATCGGGGTATCGATACCCCAGCCCATCGCGACGATGCGGGAGAGACCGGGATCCACCCACCAGAGGGGGACCCGGCGCCGACGGAGCAACCGCCCCGGAAACTCTCAGGCACCGGAACCGTGTCGTCAGGGCGATCTGGAGAGCGGTGCAGCGGATCCTGTTGGGTCCGTGGGCACCCGCCGAAGGGGACGTCCGTGCCAGCCTCGCCAGGGCCGGCCGGATCAAGCTCTCAGGCACCGGGACAGATGGGGCGCGCAACCGGCCAACCCGCAGGGGAGGGCCTCACCGCGTCCGCACGTCTCGGAGTTCCACACCATGACCCACATCGCCGTCATCGGCGCCGGCATCACCGGCGTGACCACCGCCTATGCGCTTGCCCAGCGCGGCTACAGCGTCACCGTCCTCGACCGGCAGCGCTACGCCGCCATGGAGACCTCCTTCGCCAATGGCGGCCAGCTCTCGGCCTGCAACGCCGAGGTCTGGAACAAGCTCTCCACCGTGCTCCACGGCGTCCAGTGGATGATGCGCCGCGACGCGCCGCTGCTGATGAATCCCACCCCCTCCTGGCACAAGCTGTCCTGGATGGCGGAGTTCATGCGCGAGATCGCCCATTACCGGCAGAACACCGTGGAGACCGTGCGGCTGGCGCTCAAGGCGCGCACCGCCCTGTTCGCCATGGCCGAGGCCGAGGGCATCGATTTCGACCTCAAGACCCGCGGCATCCTGCATTTCTACCGGGACCGGGCGAGTTTTGAGAAGGCGCATGCCGTCAATGCGCTGCTGCGGGAGGGCGGGCTCGAGCGCTACGCTGTGACCCCGGAGGAGATCCGGGCGATCGAGCCGACGCTGGCCGGCGCCTATGCGGGCGGCTACTACACCCCGTCGGACGCCACCGGCGACATCCACAAATTCACCCGGGGCCTCGCCGCCGCCTGCGCCCGCAAGGGCGTCCGCTTCGTCCACGACGCCAGCGTCGAGACGATCGCGGCCGGGGAGGGGGGCTACGCCATCGGCTGGCGGCGCGCTGACCGGCCGGCCGCCGACCCGCAGGCGCTGCAGGCCGACGCGGTGGTGATCTGCGCGGGCTGTGCCAGCCGGCGCTTCGCCGCGATGTTGGGCGACCGGGTCAACGTCTACCCGGTGAAGGGCTACTCGATCACCGTGAACCTGCTGACCCCGGAGGCGCAAGCTGCGGCCCCGGAGGTGAGCATCCTCGACGAGGCGGCCAAGATCGTCACCAGCCGGCTCGGCGACGAGCGCCTGCGGGTCGCCGGCACCGCCGAGTTCAACGGCTTCAACCGCGACATCCGCCACGACCGGGTGCAGCCGCTGATCGACTGGACCCGGGAGCAGTTCCCGCTGGTCGACACCGACCGGGTGGTGGCCTGGAGCGGCCTGCGCCCGATGCTGCCGAACATGCTGCCCAAGGTCGGCCGCGGCCGCCGGAAGGGGGTCTTCTACAACACCGGCCACGGCCATCTCGGCTGGACCCTCTCGGGCGCCACCGCCGAGCTCCTGGCCGAGGCGGTGGCCGCGGAGCACGCTCCGGAGGCCGTGAGTTTGAACCTGGCGGCCTGATGCAGCCTGGAAGTCCGGGGCTCCCAAAGGACCAGCCCTTTGGCGGGTGATCAGGGCGGAGCCCTGATGAGGATGGGAGCTTCGCTCCGCACCCGACAGGATCCCGGACGTCCCACGGCCGACGTGCCAGATCGGATTATTATGTATACACTAGAGCATCATCCCGAAAGGTGGTTTCCGAATTTCGGAAAATATGGTGCAAAATCAAAAGCCTAGAGCATCGTCCCGGTTCTGATCTCCGGGACGATGCTCTAGCCGAGCCGCCCCGGATCCCCGAGCCGTGATGCGCATGCCCCCTGCCTATATCGACCCCGCGACCGGAGCCTCCTACCCGATCGAGATCCCGCGCTGGCGGGGCGATTCGGGCGGCCCGCTGATGATCTCGCCGCTGCCCGGGATCGACCGGGGGCAGATCGATACCGGGGCGCGCTCGCTCTGGCGCTACGCCGCGTCGCTGCCGGTGGCGGTCACGGATCCGGTCTCGCTGGGGGAGGGCTGCACGCCGCTGGTGCGCCGGCCCTGGCGGGGGCGCCAGGCGCATTTCAAGCTCGAATGGTTCGCCCCCTCGGGCAGCTTCAAGGATCGCGGCGCCTCCGTGATGCTGTCGATCCTGCGCCAGCAGGGCATCGACGCGGTGCTGGAAGACTCGTCCGGCAACGGCGGCGCGGCTGTGGCGACCTACGCGGCCGCCGCGGGGATGCGGGCCAAGATCCTGGTCCCGGCCTCGACCTCGCCGGCCAAGACCGTGCAGATGCGCGCCGCCGGCGCCGAGGTCGAGCTGATCCCCGGCACCCGCCAGGACACCGCGGACGCGGCCGTGCGGCAGGCCGAGGAGATCTTCTATGCCAGCCACAACTGGCAGGCGCATTTCCTCCAGGGCACCAAGACGCTCGCCTACGAGCTGTGGGAGGATCTGGGCTTCTCCGCCCCCGACGCGGTGATCATCCCGTGCGGGGCAGGCAGCAACATCCTGGGCTGCGACATCGGCTTCTCGGAGCTGCTGCGCCGGGGGGCAATCGCCCGGCTGCCGCGCCTCTACGCGGTGCAGCCGGCCCATTGCGCGCCCCTGCATGCCGGCTTCCAGGCGGGGGCCGAGGATTATGTGCCGGTCACCCCGCGTCCGACGCTCGCCGAGGGCGCCTCCATCGCCCAGCCGGTGCGCGGCCGGGCGGTGCTGGCGGCGCTCCGCCGCTCCGGGGGCGGCACCGTGGCGGTCTCCGAGGCGGCGATCGAGGCGGCGCTGATGGAGCTCGCCCGCTCCGGCCTCTACGTCGAGCCGACCTGCGCGATGGCCGCGGCGGCGCTGACCGACCTGACCGCGAGCGGCGCGATCGGCCCCGACGAGACCGTCGTGGCGGTGCTTACCGGCACCGGCATCAAGGCGACGCCGCGCATCGCCGAGCTTTTGGGTCTCGCCCCGTGAGCCGCCGAGGCGACCGAGAAACGAAAAAACGCCCGATCAGGAGGAGACACCCCATGCGCAACAACATTCCCGCCCGCGTCGGCATGCCGGTCGAGGAGATCGACACCCCCTGCCTGATGGTCGATCTCGACGCCTTCGAGCGCAACGTCGACAAGCTCGGCCGCTTCATGAAGGAGAACGGCCTGCGCCACCGGGCCCATGCCAAGACGCACAAATCCTCCGACATCGCGACCGTGCAGATCGAGCGGGGCGGGGCCTGCGGCGTCTGCTGCCAGAAGGTCAGCGAGGCCGAGGCTTTGGTCAGCGCCGGCATCCGCGACGTGCTCGTGTCGAACCAGGTCGTGGCGCCCCAGAAGATCGAGCGCCTGGCCGCGCTGGCCACCCGGGCGCGGGTGCTGGTCTGTGTCGACGACCTCGGCAATGTCGATGACCTGTCGGCAGCTGCAGTGAAGTACGGAGTCACCCTCGAGGCTCTGGTGGAGATCGATGTCGGCGCCGGCCGCTGCGGCGTCGCCCCCGGCGAGCCCGCGGTGGCGATCGCGAAAAAAATCGCGGCGGCGCCGGGGCTGACATTCGCCGGGCTGCAGGCCTATCAGGGCCGGGCGCAGCACGTGCGCGACTACGCCGAGCGCAAGGCGTTGATCCAGGCGGCGATCGACGACACGAAGCGCACCGTCGACCTGCTGAAGGCCGAAGGGCTCGATTGCGCCATCGTGGCGGGCGCCGGCACCGGCAGCTTCGCCCTGGAGGGCGGCAGCGGCGTCTACAACGAGCTGCAATGCGGCTCCTACGTGTTCATGGACGCCGACTACCAGCGGGTGAAGGACGCGAGCGGCCAGCCGATCGGCGACTTCGAGAACAGCCTGTTCATCGTCACCTCGATCATGAGCAAGGCGAAGGCCGATGTCGCGATCTGCGACGCCGGCCTGAAGGCCCAGAGCATCGACAGCGGCCTGCCCCTGGTGTTCGGCCGGAGCGACGTCGAATACATCAAGTGCTCGGACGAGCACGGGGTGATCAGCGATCCCGGCAACGTGCTCAAGCTCAACGACCGCCTGAAGCTGATTCCGGGCCATTGCGACCCGACCGTCAACGTCTACGACTGGTATGTCGGCGTGCGGAACGGCCGGGTCGAGGCGGTCTGGCCGGTCACCGCCCGCGGGATGACGCTGTGATGGCGTCTGTACCGTCATGGGTTCCCAAAGGGCGAGCCCTTTGGCGGGTGCAGGGCGGAGCCCTGATTCATCACGGCAGGGCGCTGCCCTGCACCCGCAAAAGGTCGCAGACCTTTTGAAACCATGACCTTGGAGATCGTCACGTCATGCGCTTCATCTCGGAAGAGGAATCCGCCGCCCTGGTCGATCACGCCCTGGCGTTCGCGGCGGCCCGGGAGGCGCTGATCGCCGCGGTCGCGCCGGGCACCACCCTGTTCCCGGCGGTGCTGGGCCACGGCTCGGAGCCGACCAACCGGTTCTCGATCAAGTCGGGATCGACGGCCGATTATGCCGGCCTGAAGGTCGGCTCGTTCTGGCCGGGCAATCCCGACCGGGGCCTGCCGCGGCACAATTCGGTGATCCTGCTGTTCGACCAGGCTGTCGGCCGAGTCGACACGGTGATCGAGGCGGGCCGCGTCAACGCCTACCGCACCGCCGCCGCCGACGCGGTGGCGGCGAGCGTCCTGGCCCGGCCGGATTCGGCGGTGCTGGCGGTGTTCGGCGCCGGCAACCAGGCGGAGTTCGAATGCGCGGCGCTCGCCCGGATCCTGCCGATCCGGACCGTGCTGGTGGTGGCGCGCGACGCGGCCAAGGTCGCGGGGTTCGGCGAGCGCCTGCGCGGGCAGGGGATCGCCGTGGAGGTGCGGGCGGCCGATCCGCAGGAGGCCTGCCGGGCCGCCGACGTGATCGTGACGGCGACGCCCGCGCGGGCGCCCTTGTTCGAGGTCGATTGGGTCCGCCCCGGCACCCATGTCGCCGCCATGGGGGCGGACGCGAAGGGCAAGCAGGAGCTGCCCCCGGCCCTGCTGGAGCGGGCGGCCCTCTACTGCGACCTGCCCGAGCAATCGCGCACCATCGGCGAGTTCCAGCACGCCCCCGCGGCGGCGGATCTGCAGGCGATCGGCGCCGTGCTCCGAGCCGGGGAGGGGGGGCGGACCGACCCGAAGGCGATCACGGTGTTCGATTCCTCCGGCATCGCCCTCCAGGACCTGACCATCGCCCGGGCGATCCTCGCCAAAGCGGACGGGCGCGGGTAGGGGACGCCGACGCCGGCCCTCCCCCGGCCCGGCGGAGGACAAAGCGGCATGCAGGACAGGCAGATCCGGGTCATCGGCATCGGCACGGGCGATCCCGAGCACCTGACCCTCCAGGCGGTGCGGGCGCTCTCCGATGTCGACGCGGTGTTCGTGCTCGACAAGCGCGCCGAGACCGCCGACCTCGTCGACATCCGCAAGCGGATCTGCGCCGCCCATATCCGAAACCCCCACCGGGTCGTCACCGTCGAGGACCCGCCCCGGGAGCGCCGCCCGGCCGATTACGGCGCCACCGTCGAGGCCTGGCATGCGGCCCGGGCCGAGCGGCTGGAGGCGGCCTTCGCGGCGGAACTCGATACGGGTCAGGTCGGGGCGATCCTGGTCTGGGGCGACCCGGCCCTCTACGACAGCACCCTGCGGATCCTCGACCGCATTGCGTCGCGCGGGCGTCTCGCCCTGAGCTACGCCGTGATCCCCGGCCTCTCCAGCGTGCAGGTCCTGGCCGCCCGCCACGGCGTGCCGCTCAACGCCATCGGCGGCCCGGTGCTGATTACCACCGGGCGCCGCCTCGCCGCGGGCTGGCCGGAGGATGCCGAGAGCGTCGTGGTGATGCTCGACGGCGATCCGAGCTTCGCCCATCTCGACCCGGATCTGACGATCTACTGGGGCGCCTATCTCGGCAGCCCGGACGAGATTTTGGTCTCCGGCCGCCTCGGCACAGTTGGCGACGAGATCCGGCGGGTCCGGGGCGAGGCCCGGGCGCGGCACGGCTGGATCATGGATATTTATTTGTTACGCCGGCTTGCTGCGTGAGGGGATCCAAGCGCCCCCGCCGTGACCCCGCCGCCACGGACAGGGCGGCCCGACCCGGCTAGACCGCCGCCATGCTGCGCTTGCGGGACTACCAGCGCGCCAGCCTCGACGCGCTCGCGGCCGCCTGGGGGCGGGGAGGGGGCGACGCGGCGGCGCCCGGACATCTGGTCGTGCTGCCCACCGGGGCCGGCAAGGCCCTGGTCATCGCCGCCCTCGCCCGGGAGGCGGTGACAAAAAACCCCCTCGCCCGGGTGGCGATCGTCACCCACAGCCGCGAGCTCGTCGCCCAGAATTTTTCGGAGCTGACCCGCTACTGGCCGGAAGCGCCGGCCGGCATCTTCTCCGCCGGGCTCGGGCGGCGGGAGGCCGGGGCGCAGGTCCTGGTCTGCGGGATCCAGTCCGTGGCCGACCGGCTCGACGCGGTCGGCCCGCGCGACCTCGTGATCGTCGACGAGGCGCACCTGATCCCCCGCGCCGCCCAGACCCGCTACGGCCGGTTCCTGGCGGGCCTGCAGGCGCTGACGCCCGGGATGCGGGTGGCGGGCTTCACCGCGACCCCCTACCGGCTCGATTCCGGCCGGCTCGACGCAGGGGAGGGTCGCCTGTTCGCCGGGATCGCCTACGAGGCCGATACCGGCGACCTGATCCGGCGCGGCTTCCTGGCGCCCCTCGTCTCCAAGGCGACCCTGACCCAGCTCGACGTCTCCGGGGTCGGCCGGCGCGGGGGCGACTACATCCCGGGGGAGCTGGAGGCGGCGGTCAACCGCGACTGGATCACTAAGGCCGCCGTGGCCGAGCTGACGGAATACGGCAGCGGCCGCCGGGCCTGGCTCGCCTTCTGCGCCGGCCTCGCCCATGCCGAGGCCGTGCGCGACGCGGTGCGGGCCGAGGGGTATTCCTGCGAGACGGTCTCGGGGGAGACGCCCCGCCGGGAGCGCGACCGGATCGTGTCGGCGTTTCGGGCGGGAAAGATCCGCTGCCTGACCTCGGTGGGCGTGCTCGGCACCGGCTTCAACGCCCCGGAGGTCGACCTCGTGGCGCTGCTGCGCCCGACCCGCAGCACCGGCCTCTACGTCCAGCAGGTCGGCCGGGCGCTGCGCTGCGCCCCCGGCAAGGAAGACGCGCTGATCCTCGACTATGCCGGCCTGGTGCGGATGCACGGGCCGGTGGACGCCGTGACGGCGCAGAGTGCCGCTCAGGTGCTCGGCGGGGCAGGGGGCCTGCGCGCCAAGCCCTGCCCTGGCTGCGGCGCCCTGATCGCCCTGAACGCCTCCACCTGCGAGGCCTGCTGGACCGAGCCGGAGACGGAGGAGGAGGGCGCCCCCCTGCACGACGCCGCGGCCGAGGACGAACTGCCGATCCTCTCGGCCGACATCGTGCCGGCCTCCGAGCCGGCCGGCCCTGCCCCGGAGGCGGAGGCACCCTGGCATCCGGTGACCGATCTGAGCCTGGAGGCGGCCCCGGACGGGCTCGACCTCGTGCTCGGCTGGCGGGACGGCACCGCCGCGGCCGATTGGCGGGTGCGCCTGCGGCCCGAGCGCAGCGGCTACGAGCGGGAGAAGGCGGTGCTGTGGTGGCGCGGGCTCGGCGGCGGCCGCGACGCGCCGATGGACACTGCCGGCTTCCTGGACCAGGCGGAGGCCCTGGACCGGCCGGCGGCGATCCGGATCCGGCCGGGCCGGCTGTCGGACCAGATCGAGTGCCGCGCCCAGGACGGCCGGATCTTCGTCGACCAGAGCCGGCTCGCCGGACGCGCCGCGTGACGCCGCGGGGAGGGCGCTTTCGGCCCGGGTTCCTCGAACCGCCCTCACCCGGTTCCGCCGCTTCGCCGACGCGGCGCGGCTCGGGCGTGGGGCCGTTTCGCGGCACCGGGGCTCGGGCCGGCTCTCGGAGGCCGGCCAGAGCCAGGCGGGATACGCCGCTCCGATCCGGCGGCGAACCCAGCCATCTGGCATGCCAGACCCCCTCACCCGAGCACCCTGGCGGCCTTAGTTCCATAATATATCTTATGCGAACTCTGGATCTAGGTCGGGAGGGGTGTGGTTGGGGTCCAATGGCTGGGTCCGGGATATCTCCTGACGGCCCTGGCGCAGGATCCGGGTAGCAGCTTCCAGAACCACACCGTCATCCCCGGGCCGCGTAGCGGAGCCCGGGATCCAGATCCGCCGACAGGTCGAGGTCTTGCGGGCCGTCGGCGGTTCGCGATCGGCGCTTCCGACGGCCTCGTCAGGGCCGGGCTCGCTTGCTGAGCTCTGGAATGGCGCACGGGCGTTACGGCAGCTTCGAACGCAGCCAGCCGAACAGGCGGCGCCCCGGGAAGCGGGCAGGCGGCATCCGGATTGTGGGCGCGGCCCCCTCCTCCGGGATCGGGCCCTCGTGGAAGCGCGCGCCGAACGACCAGAACGCGTCCCGCTTGGTTCCGATCATGCCGAGCCCCACGGGCTCGCGGTCGACGTTCGGGCGCATCCGTCCGCCGGCCCAGACGCGCTGCCAGCAGCCGCGCCGGGACAGGTCGGCGTCGCGCCAGCCCAGGCGCCCATGGCCGGCGACGGCAAAGATCCGCTCGCCGCCGAACGTCTCGGGGATCCACACCCAGGTCGAGAACACGTAGGCCTTGTCGGTGCCGAGGCGGGCCGGGTCGACCGCCCGCGTATAGGCGCTGAGCGCCTGGGTCGGGTGCCGCCCGGCATGCCGGCGCAGGCCGCCCGGCAGCGTCAGGGCGTCCGCGAAGGCCCCCGCCCCCAGGTCGGTCGGCGCCTGGCCGTGCGCCAGCGCGTAGGCGCTGTCGATGAGGTGGAGCCAGGGTTCGAGATCGACCTCCCAGGCCTGCTCGGTGGGGGCGAAGCGGCGCACCCGCCCCGCGATCACCCGGTCGGCGGCCCGCCGGGCCGGCTCCGGGCGCCAATCCGGCCCGGCCTCGGTGACGCGCAGCAGCGTCGAGGGGCCGTGCGCCCAGACCGCCTCGGACAGGCGCTCGAACGCGGAATCCGGGACGTCGCGGCCGACCTTGCGGACCAGGATCTTCGATCCGTCGGCGAGGTCGTCCAGCATCTTGCGCTTGAGGTGGGCGAGGCGGCCGTATTCGCGCTCGACCAGCACCTCAGGGTCGATCGAGCCCGCGGGATGGCCGGTGTTCGCCCAGATGTTGTAGGCCACGCTGTGGCAGTAATAGGTGCCGCCGTCGCTCACCGCGATGCGCAGGTCGCCCGGCACGCCGAAATCCGCGAAGCCGCAGCGCAGGCCGCGGATCAGATCCTCCATCGGCGTGTAGGAGAACCGCAGCAGCCCGGACGGCTCGACGCCGCCGTAGCGCTGCACGAAGCCGAACTCGCAATTGTCGCCCAGGCTCCGAAACCCGTGGAGCCGCTCCGAAAGCCTCGCGGCCGCCGCGTTCCTCATCCCGGTCACTGTCGTTCGCTCTGATCCACCGAGCCCTTTCGCGACAGATCGCGGTGTTCGCCCAGGTTTGTCCAGCCCTGTGCACACATGGGCGCCGCCGCGGGGCGGGCCGGGAGGAGGGGGTTTTTCGGGTCCGGTGCCGTGGAGCCCCCTCCCCGGCCTCAGGGTGCGATGGCCGCCTCCAGGGTCTGCAGGCTCGAATCCGCGCCGATCGCGTGGCCGGATTCCGCCAGCCAGCTTTCGGCCGTGGCGCGGCCGAGGTCGCGCAGGGCGCTGATCGTCGACCAGCGGGTGTCGAGCTTGCTGACCGCGCCGCCGGCCAGCTCGCAGGGCGCCTGCAGCAGGTGGATGTTGATGTCGGCGATGGCCCGCATCCGGGCATCCTGTGCCCCAGTCTCCCTTGCGTAACGCTGCACTTCGGTGAGCGCCTTCAGGTCGCGCATTAGGCAGGCGTTGAAGCTGATGTCGCTGACTCGCCCGGCGACCTCGGAGGGCAGCAGGCCGATCGCGTCGGTGACGAACGGGGTCAGCTGCAGGACGATCAGGTCGGTGGCGCCGTGGCCGTTGAACACGAGGGGCTCCAGGGCCGGGTTGGCGGCGTAGCCTCCGTCCCAGTAGCGCCGGCCGTCGATCTCCACGGGGGCGAACAGCTCCGGCAGGCAGGAGGAGGCCATCAGCGCCTTCAGCGTCACCTCGGAGCCGGTGAACAGCCGCGCTGCCCCGGTGAGGATGTCGGTGGCCGAGACGTAGAGCGGCACCCGCTCCTGCCGGGCGACGGTCTCGAGGTCGATGCTGGCGCGCACCACCGCCTGGAACAGGTGCATGTCGCGCAAGGCCGGCAGGAACGGCGAGACATAGGCCGAAGCCTCGCGGAACAGGGCCAGGGACCGGGCGACGAACGGGTCCAGGAAGGGCTCGAAGGAGGCCCCGAACCCCTCGAAGCCGCGCAGGGGCGAGCGCTCGGCGGTGGCCCGCCACAGCCGCTCCAGGGCCTCCCGGCCGCCGTCATCGCCGCCGGTGGCCAGGCCCGCCACCAGGGCGGCGCCGTTCAGGGCGCCCGCGCTGGCGCCGCTGACCGCGACGATCTCGATATGCTCCTCCAGCAGCCGGTCGATCACCCCCCAGCCATAGGCGCCGTAGGAGCCGCCCCCCTGGAGCCCGAGGGCCACGCGCGGTTTCATCTCTGCCATCGTCCCTGTTGATCCTGCGCTCGCGCCTCATCGCAAGCCAGCGGCAACGCGCCCGCGCCCGAATTGCTGCACTGCGTCAGCCGTGCGGCTGCGCAGGCCCGGACCCGGGCCTCAGGCGGCCCGGGCCTGCGCGTCCAGCCCCCTCCCCGGCCCCCGGAACCGGGCGAAGCGCAGGGCGAGCTCGGGCAGGATCGCCAGGGTGAGCAGCGTCGCGGTGACGAGGCCGCCCAGGATCACCAGCGCCATCGGGCCCTCGATCTCCCGTCCGGGCTCCCCCGCTCCCAGCGCCAGGGGCAGCAGGCCGAGGCCGGTGACCAGGGAGGTCATCAGGATCGGCACCATCCGGTCGGCGGCGCCCTCCACGGCGGTGGCCCGGTTCCAGGGGCGGCCCGCGGTGACGAGCTGCTCGTAATGGGCGATCATCATCACGCTGTTGCGCAGGCTGATGCCCGACAGGGTGACGAAGCCGACGATCGACCCGAGGGACAGCACGCCCCCGGTGAGCACGATCGCCGCCACACCGCCGACGAACGCGAAGGGCAGGGTCACCAGGACCAGCAGCAGGTTCGCCCCCGAGCCGGTGACCACGGCGAGCAGCAGCACGATGCCGAACCCGGCGAGCGCGGCATGGGCCAGGAGGTCGGTGCGCGCCTGGGCCTGCGCCTCCGCGGCCCCCGCGAAGGCGACGTAGACGCCCTCCGGCAGGCGCATCGACCGGGCGATCTTGGCGCGCGCCGCCGCCACGAAGCCGGCCACGTCCCGGCCCTCGACCGCCGCGGTCACCGTCTGGACCCGCTGGGCGCCCTGGTGCTGGACCTGGTAGCGGCCGGTGCTCTCGTAGATATCGGCCACCTGCGAGAGCCGGACGTAGCGCCCGCCCGGATTGCGCAGGGGCAGGTCGCCCACCGCGCTGAGCCGGCCGCGGGACCGGGCGTCGAGGATCACCAGCACGTTGAACACCGCGTTGCCGACATAAGTCTGGCCGACCGTGTCGCCCTGATAGGCGGTGCGCACCGATTCCAGCACCTCGATCGCGTCGAGGCCCCAATGGCGCAGATCCGCGGGGCGCAAGGCGGCGGTCACCTGGGGCAGCCCGGCCGGGGCTGCGAGTTGCACGTCGCGGGCGCCCCGCACCTCGGCGAGTTCGCGCGCCACCGCCCGGGCGGCGGCCTCGATCCGGGGCAGGTCGTCGCCCACGAGGTTGACCACCACGGGCGCGGTATGACCCGAGACCGTCTCCTCGATCCGCTCGGTCAAAAAGGTCTTGAGCGAGAAGGCCGCCCCCGGGAAGCCCGCCGTGAGGGCGCGGATCCCGGCCTCCGTGGCCCGCTGGGCCGCGCCGTCGAGGCCGGGTTCGAGGTCGATATGGATCTCGCTGTAATGGGTGCCGGCGGTGTCCTGCCCGGCCTCGGCCCGGCCGATCTGCGCCGCCACGGTCCGGACCCCCGGGATGCCCTTGAGGCCGGCGGTGATCAGGCCGCCCAGGCGCTGCGATTCCTGCAGGGCGGTGCCGGGGGCCGCGGCCATGTGCAGGATCAGGTGGCCCTCCTTCAGGTCGGGCAGGAAGCTGGCGCCGAGCCGGGGCACCAGGGCGGCCCCGGCCAGGACCGCAAGCGCGCTCGCGAGAATGGCGGTGCGCGGCACCCGCCCGATCCCGGCGAGCAGCCCGCGATAGGCCGCCCGGCAGAGGCGCACCACCGGCGGGTCGGCGGCTTCGGCCTTGGCGCGCCCGGTCCCGCCGAGCAGCATCAGGGCGAGGGCGGGCGTGACCGTGAGCGCGACCAGCAGCGAGGCCAGCACGGCGGCGATGTAGGCGAGCGCCAGGGGGCCGAACAGGCGGCCGGCCACCCCGGTGAGCGCCAGCACCGGCAGGAACATCAGCAGCACCGCCAGGGTGGCGTAGGCGACGGCGCCGCGCACCTCCAGGATGGCGTCGAACACGACGCGGGGCCCGCCGCTCCTCCCTTGTGCCCGGGCCTCGCGCAGGCGCCGGGCGACGTTCTCGACGCCGATCACCGCGTCGTCCACCACCTCGCCGATGGCCAGCGCCAGCCCGCCCAGCGTCATGGTGTTGAGGCTCTCGCCCCAGGCCTGGAGGGCGAGCGCTGCAGCGATCAGCGAGAGCGGGATCGCGGCCGCACTGATCAGGGCCGTGCGCCAGTCGGCCAAAAAAACCAGCAGGACGACGACGACCAGGGCGCCGCCCAGCATCAGCGCCTGGAGGACGTTGCCGTTGGCGACGTCGACGAAGTTCGCCGGGCGGAACAGGTCGGCGTGCAGGCTCACCCCCGCCCGCGCCAGGGCCGGCCGCAGCTCCGCCAGGGCCGCCTCCAGGCGCCGGGTGACGGTCCGCGTGTCGACCCCGACCTGGGCGCCGACCATCAGCAGCACGCCGGGCTTGCCGTCCACCAGGGCCGCGCCGATCGCCGGCTCGGGGGCGGCCAGGATCGTGGCGACGTCGGCCAGGACCACGCTCGCCCCGCCCTCGTTGACCAGCACGGTGCGCCCCAGCGCCTCCGGGGTGAGCGACTGCCCCTCGGTGCGCAGGCCGACCCGCTGGTTGGGCGTGTCCACGAAGCCGGCGCCCCGCACCCCCGTGGCCTTGCGGGCGGCCGCCAGCACGTCGTTGAGCCCGACCCGGTAGCGGATCAGGTCGTCGGGACGGACCTGCACCTGGAGGGCGCGCACGTCGCCGCCATAGACCGAGACCTGGGCGATGCCCGGCACCGCTTGGAGGCGCAGCCGGACCGTCCAGTCGGCGAGCGTGCGCAGGTCCATGGCGCTGCGGCTGTCCGAGGTCAGGCCGATCAGCAGCACCGTCGAGGTGGAGGAGGTCAGCGCCGTCATGGCGGGCGCCATGACGCCCTGCGGCAGCCGTCCGGCCAGGGCCGCCAGGCGCTCGTTGACCCGCTGGCGCACCCGGTCGACGTCGCTGCCGGCCCGGAACGCCGCGCTGATCACCGACAGGCCCTGGATCGAGGAGGAGCGCAGGGTCTCCAGCCCGGGCAGGCCGCCCACCGCCCCCTCGATCGCCTGGGTGACCAGGACCTCGACCTGCTCGGGATCGAGGCCCGGCGCCTCGGTCTGGATCGTCACGGTGGGCGGCGCGAATTCCGGAAAGACGTCGTAGCGGGCGCTGCGCAGGGCGTAGAGGCCGAAGACCAGGAGGGCGCAGGCCAGGGCCAGCACCACACGCGGCCGCCGCACCGAGAACCCGACCAGCCCGGCCTGGGGGCCGCGGGGGAGCGGCTCACCTTGATTCAACGCGCTCGCCGGCGCCGAACCGGTATCCACTTCGGCGGCGCGCGCTTTAGTCATCGTCGTCGCCGGAGACCCGGATCTGGCCCTTCATCTCCTCGGAGAGCAGGGCCTGGCCGCCCTTCAGCACGATCTCGGTGCCGTCGGGCAGGTCCTCGACCACGAAGGAATCGGCCGAGAGCGGCGCGTCGGCCCGGACCGGGTGGCGGATATAACCGCCCTGCATCCCCCGGTAGACCCAGGTGCCCCCCTCCCCGTGCACGACGGCGTCTTCCGGGACCAGCACCCCGGTGGCCGAGCGGGCGGCGGGCAGGAACGCCATCGTGCTCATGCCGGGCAGGAGGCCGCCCGCCCCGGAGACGAGATAGAAAAAGCTCTGGCCCTGGATCCGGGGATCGGTGCGGGTCGCCGGGGAGACCAGCCGCAGGGGCACCCGGTCGCTCTGCGGCGGCACCTCCGCGAAGGCGGCTTCCGGCGGCGGGTTCAGGGACTCGCCCGGGGGCAGGGTCACCTGCATCAGGAAGTCGGCGCGCTCGATCAGGCGGGTGACCAGGGGCGCCCGCTCGACGATGCCCCGGCCGAGCACCGGCCCCCATTCCTGCTGGGCGGTGGCCGCCAGGGTGCGCAGCTGCGATTCCGCGGCCGTCACGGCGGCCTGATCGGTCAGGGCTGTGCCCTCGGCGGTCTCGATCTGGGCGGCCGCCATGGTGGCGGTGCCGAGGCTGCGGGCCCGCCGCGCGGCGCTGGTCGAGACCTCGGCCCGGGCTCGGGCGGTCTGGAGCCCGGCCACGGCGCCGGCATAGGCGTTGGTCAGCTCCGTCACCCGGGCGAGGTCGAGGACGCTGCCATAGGCGGTCAGCTCCTGGCGGTGCGCCCGGGCCGGCAGGATGGCAGTCTCGAGGCCGACCCGGGCGCGTTCCTCCGGGGTGAGCCGCACGATGGTGCGCCCGTCCTCCACGGCGACGCGCGCGGTGGCCTTCAGCTCCGGGGCGCCGGCAGCGGGGGCGGCGGGCAGGAATGGGGTAACGAGGCCGTTCAAGGCGGCGAGCAGGGGCGCGCCCCGCTCGCGCAGGTCCGGCTCGGAGAGGGCGGCGAGCCCGAGGAGGCCCGCCAGGGCCAGCCCTGCCAGCAGCACGCGCCGCCGTCGCATCCCGTCCCCTCCGCAAGCGCCGGCATCGGGCGACCCCGGCGGCGATTGCCACTTTTGCCCGGTTTCTTCGTCCGAATCTACCTGAACTTGAGCGCAGGCGCCGGGACGGCAGCTCAGGTCTCCAGGGGCACCTCAAGCCGGAAGCAGGTCCCCTGCCCCGTCCGCGGCAGCGTGAGCTGGCCGCCGAGCTGCCGGGTGAGGCTGCCCACCACCCGCATGCCAAGGCTCTTCGAGGCGCGGCCGATCTCGAAATCCGCCGGCAGCCCGACGCCGTCGTCGGCGACCTCGACCACCAGGGTGTCGAGGGCACGCTCGGCCCGGACCCGGATCGCGCCGCCTTCGGGATGGGTCTCGGGCGGGTAGGCGTATTTCAGCGCATTGGTGACGAGCTCGTTGACCAGGAGTCCGATCGGGATCGCCCGGTCCGCCGAGATCCGCTGCGCCGCCGCCGTGCAGGTGAGGTTCAGGCCCGGCGCGCCGCTGTCGAGATTGGCCACCAGCTTCTCCAGGAACGGCGCGAGGTCGAGCTCGCCGGGCACGCCCTCCCCCTCCCCGTCCCCGGCCTTGTCTCCTTGTCGCCAGAGCTGGTCGTGGACGCCCGCGATGGCCTCGACGCGGCTGCGGGCGTCCGACAGGGCCGCCTGCACGGCGGGCTCGGCCTCGGCGGCCCGGGCCTGGAGGGCGAGCAGGCTCGCCACGATGGCGAGGCTGTTCTTGACCCGGTGGCTCATCTCCCGAGCCAGGAGATCCTGCCGGGCCAGCGCGGCCCGCAGCAGGCTCTCGGTGCGCTGGCGCTCGATGGCGCCGCCGAGCAGGTTGGCGAAGCCCTGCATGAAGGCGATGTCGGCCTCCTCGAACATGCCCTCGCGGGTGTCGTCCACCTCCAGCACCCCGAAGGCGCCGTCCCGGTTCTCGATCAGCACGTTGATCGCCCGGCGGATGCCGTGATCGGCCATGAGCTGGGGCGTGCGGAAGCGGGTCTCCTCGGCGAGGTGGTTCGAGATCACCGGCCGGCCGGTCTTGAGGGCGAAGCCCGCCGGGGAGGCGAGATCGGCCCCGACCCGGGCCTGCCCGATCACGTCCGGCCCCCAGCCGACGCCGGCGCGCACCAGCAGCAGGTCCTCGCCGCGGCGGTATTCCAGCGCCTTGCAGAACTCGGCCCCCATCCCCCGCGCGCACAGCTCCGCGGCCCGCTGCAGCAGGTGGTCGACATCGGTGCCGCGCAGGGCCTCGACCCCGAACTCGGACAGGATCACCTGCTGGCGCAGGCGGTAGCCGAGATCGGGGGGCGCGAGACCCGGTGCGGCGGGGTCCTCGGAGGCGTCCGGGCTGGGTTCCACGGCGGTCTGATCGGTCTTTACGGTCATGGGCGGGGGCAGAGTAGCAGGAAGGCGGTCCCAGGGCGACGCGGACCCGCCGGGCCGGCCGGCCGCCAGCGGCGCACCGGATCGTCGCACCTCTGGCCATCCCCGGACCCCGTGGCGCCGGGCGGCGTTCCGTCAGTCGAACCCGTCTCGATGGAGGGCACCATGGCCGACGATGTGAACGGACTCTCCGACAAGGCGCTCTCGATCTTCGCCTTCGCGGCCTATCACCGCCTCGTCAGCGGCGAGCGCGTCACCTCGGTCATCCGCAAGGACGGGGCCGGGCACGAGGCCGACCCGGCGGGCGTGAAGGAGCTGGAAGAGCGCGGCCTCGTCACCGCCGGCGAGACCGATATCGACCTCGGCGACACCGCCCAGGCGACCGTGGAGGCGATGGTCGTGGCGTTGCGCGGGGAAGTCGGGCGCTGAAGGCCCGCTTAGGTCGCTCGGCTGCGGCATTCCGGCCGGGGATAGCCGGGAACGCCCTCGCCCGCGGCGGCCTTCTCCCGCACCAGACGATGGAGCGTGGAATGAGCAAGGCCAACGTGAAGACCGGGGACGACGTCACCTACAAGTGGGGCAAGGGCACCGTCGAAGGCGAGGTGACAAAGGTCCACACCAAGGATGTCGAGAAGACCATCAAGGGCAACACGGTCAAGCGCGAGGCCTCGAAGGACGAGCCGGCCGTGGAGATCAAGACCGGGAAAGGCAAGACCGTCCTCAAGTCCGTCTCCGAGGTGACGGTCAAGTAAGCCGATCCGCGCAGGCGCGTCGCTCTGTGAGCTTGCGCACATGATCCCCGCCCCGGGGTCTCGCCGGAGGCGGGGTGCCGGCTATCTGTAACGGTTCCAGCCTTTGCCAGCCGGGACCCAGCATGACCATTCCCCTCAGGCTCACCCTGAACGGGCAGGCCCGCGAGATCGCCCTCGACGATCCGCGCGTCACCCTCCTCGATCTCCTGCGCGAACGGCTCGGCCTGACCGGCGCCAAGAAGGGCTGCGACCGCGGCCAGTGCGGCGCCTGCACGGTGCTGGTGGATGGCAGGCGGATCAATGCCTGCCTGACGCTCGCCGTGAGCCTCGACGGCGCCGAGGTCCTGACCATCGAGGGGCTGGCCGAGGGCGACCGGCTGCACCCGGTCCAGGCAGCCTTCATCGCCCATGACGGCTTCCAGTGCGGGTTCTGTACCCCCGGCCAGATCATGAGCGCCGTCGGCCTGATCCGCGAGGGCCATGCCGGCACCGATCCCGAGCGTATCCGCGAGGGCATGAGCGGCAACCTCTGCCGCTGCGGCGCCTATGCCGGCATCCTGGACGCGGTGCAGGACGCTTCGCGCGGCGCCGCCGGCCAGAACGAGCAACGGGAGGACGCGGCGTGAGGAACTTCGACTACATCCGCCCCGCGAGCCTGCCGGAGGCCGTCGCGGCCGGGCAGCAGCCCGACACCGCCTATCTCGCCGCCGGCACCAACCTGGTCGACCTGATGAAGGGCGGCGTCACCGCCCCGGCCCGGATCGTCGACATCACCCGGCTGCCGGGTCTCTCCAGCATCGAGCAACTGCCGGACGGCGGCACCCGGATCGGCGCGCTCGTGCGCAACAGTGACCTCGCCTACGACCCGGCCTTCGAAAAAACTTACCCTATGGTGGCCGAGGCCCTGCTGGCCGGCGCCTCGGCGCAGCTGCGCAACGCCGCGACGGTGGGCGGCAACCTGATGCAACGCACTCGCTGCCCGTTCTTCACCGACGCGGTCTCGCCCTGCAACAAGCGCGCGCCCGGCTCCGGCTGCGCGGCACTCGGGCATGCCACCCGGATCCACGCCGTCCAGGGCTGGAGCGAGCACTGCATCGCCACCAACCCGTCCGATTTCTGCGTGCCGCTCGCCGCCCTCGACGCCGTGGTCGAGATCGCCGGGCCGGACGGCGCCCGGGAGGTGCCGCTCACCGCCTTCCACACCCTGCCCGGCGACCATCCCGAGCACGAGACGGCGCTCCGTCCGGCCGAGCTGATCACCGCCGTTCGGCTGCCCCCCGAGGCGGCCGCGTTCCAGGGCCATGCCCGCTACCTCAAGGTCCGCGACCGCACCTCCTACGCCTTCGCGGTGGTCTCGGCGGCGGCCGCCCTTACGCTGGACGGCCAAAAAATCGGGCGAGCCCGGCTGGCCTTCGGCGGGCTGGCTCTCAAGCCTTGGCGGGTGGAGGCGGCCGAGGCCGCGCTCGCCGGCCAGGCGCCCTCCCCCGAGGCCTACGCCAAGGCCGCCGCCCTGGCGCTCGACGGCGCCAAGCCCACCGGCGAGGCCAACGCCTTCAAGATCGAGCTCGCCCGCCGCGTCGCGATCCGGGCGCTGACGCTGGCTGCCGCCGGGACCCCCGCCCGGATCCCGGCCCTTCCCGCTTCCCCGTTCGGCATCGTCTGAGGACAGACCGCATGACCGCGACCGCCACCCCCCTGAACGCCGCCGCCGGCACCCGCCACGGCTCCAGCATCGGCCAGCCGCTGACCCGTCGGGACGGCCCCCTCAAGGTGACCGGCCAGGCCCGGTTCTCCGCCGACAACCTGCCCCCCGGCACGCTCCACGCGGCGCTTTGCGTCGCCCGGATCGCAAAGGGCCGGGTCACCGGCCTGAACCGGTCCGCCGCCGAGGCCCATCCGGGCGTCGTCGCGGTGATGACCCCGGACAACGCCCCCAAACTCGCCCAGGACCCCGACGCCAAGGCCGGGCCGTTCATCTTCCGCCTGGATCTGCTGCAGAACGACCGGGTCCGCTACGCCAACCAGCCGATCGCCGTGGTGATCGCCGAGACCCTGGAGGCCGCCACCGAGGGCGCGCGGCTGCTGGCGCCGACCTACGAGACCGAGACGCCCCGGATCGGCCTCGACGCGGGTGACGTGTTCACCCCGGATTCCGTCGGCGTCGGCGCGGCCCCGGCCGAGAGCGACGGCGACGTCGAGGCGGGCCTGGCAGCCGCATCGAGCACCATCGCGGCCACCTACGAGACCCCGGCCCAGTATCACAACGCCATGGAGCCGCACGCGGCCCTGGCCCAGTGGGACGGCGATCGGCTGACCCTGCACATGCCGACCCAGGGGCTCGCGATCTCGCAGGGGCGGCTCGCCGGGCTGTTCGGGATCAAGCCCGACGACATCCACATCGAGAGCCCCTATCTCGGCGGCGGCTTCGGCTCCAAGGGCGTGCCCTCGGGGCCGCAGGTGCTGGCCTGCATGGCGGCCCGGATGGTCGGACGCCCGGTCAAGCTGGTGCCGACCCGGTCGCAGATGTACGGCCCGATGGGCCATCGCGGCCCGACCCGGCAGACGCTGCGGCTCGGCACCGACGCGGCCGGCAAGCTCACGGCTTTGGACCACCACATCCTCACCGCCTCCTCGAGCTTCGACGACTTCTTCGAGCCGGCCGGCCGGGCGACCAGCACCCTCTACGCCAGCCCGGCCATCGCCATCCGGCACGAGGCGGTGCGGCTCGATACCGGCACACCCCTGTTCATGCGCGCGCCCGGCGAGGCCACCGGCAGCGTCGCCCTGGAGAGCGCGCTGGACGAGATGGCGCACGAGCTCGGCATGGACCCGCTGGCGTTCCGTCTCGCCAACTACGCCGAGGTCGAGCCGATCACTGGCAAGCCGTTCTCCTCCAAGGCCCTGCGCGAATGCTACCGGCGCGGCGCCGAGGCGTTCGGCTGGACCGGGCGCCCGCTGCAACCCCGCCAGACCCGGGACAAGGACGGGTTCCTGGTCGGCACCGGCATGGGCACTGCCACCTTCCCGGCCCTGATCTTCGAAGGCATGGCCCGGGCCGAGATCCGCGCCGACGGCACCGGCACGGTGGAGCTCGGGGCGATCGACATGGGTCAGGGCGCCTGGACGGCTTTGGCCCAGATCGCCGCCGACGGGCTCGGGATCGGCATGGAGGCCCTCACCTTCCGGATGGGGTCTTCCGATCTGCCGAATGCCGGCATCGCGGGCGGCTCCGGCCACACCGCCACGGCCGGCAACGCGATCCACGCCGCGTCCCAGGACGTGATCGCCCAGCTGGCCAAGCTCGCCACCGACGACCCCGCCTCCCCGCTCTACGGTGCGGGCAATGCCGGCGTGACCGCCGCGGACGGCCGTCTGACCCGGCGCGACGACCCGAGCCGCAGCGAGTCGTTCGCCGACATCCTCAAGCGGGCCGGGCGGGCCAGCATCGAGGGCCAGGGCAAGGCCGGCGCCGACCCGGCGGCCCAGAAATCCTACGCGATGCACGCCCACGGGGCGGTCTTCGCCGAGGTGAAGGTCGATCCCGATCTCGGCCAGATCCGGGTCAGCCGGCTGGTCGGCGCCTTCGCGGCGGGCCGGGTGATCAATCCCCGGCTGGTCCAGAGCCAGTATTACGGCGGCATGATCTGGGGCCTGTCCTTCGCCCTGCACGAGCGCGCCGAGATGGACCCACGCACCGGCCGCTTCCTCAACGACAACCTCGCCGAGTACCATGTGCCCGTGAACGCCGACATTCCGGCGATGGAGGCGATCCTAGTCCACGAGGAGGATTCGATCGTGAACACGCTCGGCGTGAAGGGCGTCGGCGAAATCGGCATCACCGGCACGGTCGGCGCCATCGCCAACGCGGTCTGGCACGCCACCGGCGTGCGGGTGCGCGAGATGCCGATCACCCTGGACAAGCTTTTGGGCTGATCCCGACGGGCTGAACGGCCAGAACCCTGCCCAATCGGGCAGGGTTTTTTGCTGTTTGACGGACCGCTTGCCTCAACCGAGGGACGGCACAGGCTCGCGGCGCGGCCTCTCCTGGACGGTTACAGGATCCTCACGCTTCCGGACATGACGCGGGTCCCCTCTCCCGTGCGGGAGAGGGACAGGGTGAGGGGACAGGGTCTTCCGGAAAGGGCGGGTCCCTCACCCCAACCCTCTCCCGCACGGGAGAGGGGGCGCGTCGCGGCCTTCACGTTCTGATCCGGGAGCTTGAAGCAAACGGACAGGGACCCCGCGTCCTCCACGAGCGATGGTGCAGTGGGCCCCTGTCCAACCCGCGCCAACCGCTTCACGCGCATCACCGGTTGGCGCCGCTCTGACAGCAACCAGTCGGCCCGCCTTAAACTCAGACAATTTTGTCGCTGAAAACCCTCCGGCTCGTCGAATCACCAACCCGCCACCCGTCGGCAAACCGGCGCGTGCGCACCAATCAACCTCCCGAAACGCGCGACGGCGAAGGCGGAAGGCGCTGCTCGGAAGCCCGATGCGGAAGGGCGGCCTTCCCCGTTCCGGAATCACCCAAGAATCACAATGACCTGATAGAGCGCGCTGTTTCTCCGGATATGCGGCCGCTGTGCAGGCCCGCATAGGGCCGGCGGTCTCGCCGCATTGCAGGCTTGGCGCCCTCTGGGGCTGCGTCGCGAGACCGGCTGTTCAACCCGCCGCGCATATGTCATACATATGGTGACCGATCGCTCTGAAGAGGCGGCGGACGCATTCATAGGGGGGACGTCGATGAGAGGGACCATTTCCATCAAGGCCATGCTCGCGGGCGCGCTTCTCGCGTGGGCCGGCGGGGCCGAGGCGGCTTCGCTGACCGTCGGGTTCTCGCAGATCGGTTCCGAATCCGGCTGGCGTGCCGCCGAGACCACCGTGACCAAGAACGAGGCCAAGAAGCGCGGCATCACCGTCAAGATCGCCGACGCGCAGCAGAAGCAGGAAAACCAGATCAAGGCGATCCGGTCCTTCGTGGCCCAGGGGGTCGACGCGATCCTGCTCGCCCCGGTGGTCGCCACCGGCTGGGATGCGGTGCTCAAGGAAGCCCGCGACGCGAAGATCCCGGTGATCCTGCTCGACCGCGACATCGATCCCGCCGGCAAGGAGCTCTACCTGACCGCCGTCACCTCCGACAGCGTCGAGGAGGGCCGGGTCGCCGGCGCCTGGCTGACCAAGACGGTCGGCGAAAAGCCCTGCAACGTGGTCGAGCTCCAGGGCACGGTCGGCGCCAGCGTCGCCACCAACCGCAAGAAGGGCTTTGACGCCGCCATCGCGCCCCACGCCAACATCAAGCTCGTGCGCAGCCAGACCGGCGACTTCACCCGGGCCAAGGGCAAGGAGGTGATGGAGAGCTTCATCAAGGCCGAGGGCGGCCAATCGATCTGCGCGGTCTACGCCCACAACGACGACATGATGGTCGGCGCCATCCAGGCGATGAAGGAAGCCGGCCTGAAGCCCGGCAAGGAGATCCTGACGGTCTCGATCGACGCGGTGCCCGACATCTTCAAGGCGATCGCCGCGGGTGAGGCCAACGCCACCGTCGAGCTCACCCCCGACATGGCCGGCCCCGCCTTCGACGTGCTCAAGGCCTACAAGGAGAAGGGCACCGTCCCGCCCAAGTGGATCCAGACCGAGTCGAAGCTCTACACCGCCGCCGACGACCCGCTGAAGGTCTACAACAGCAAGAAGAACCTCGGCTACTGACGCACTGACCGACCACTGCGATCGCATCGTGTCCGATTCCGTCCTGCTCAGCGTCCGCGGGCTCTCCAAGAGCTTCGCCGGGCACCAGGCCCTCGCAGGGGTCGACTTCACCTTGCGCCGGGGAGAGATCCACGCCCTCCTCGGCGAGAACGGCGCCGGCAAGTCGACCTTCATCAAGACCCTGACCGGTGTCGTCCGGCGCGATGCCGGCGAGGTCTGGCTCGACGGCGCGCCGATCGCCCCGCGCTCGGCGGAAGCCGCGGCGCGGGCCGGCATCGCCACGGTCTACCAGGAGGTCGGCCTGCTGCCGAACCTCACCGTGGCGCAGAACCTGTTCCTCGGCCGCGAGCCGACCCGGTTCGGCCTCGTGCGCACCCGGGAGATGCGCCGGCGCTCGGCCGCGCTGCTCGCGGATTTCGGCCTGTCGATCGATGTCGGGGCGCCGCTCGGCCGCTACCCGGTGGCGGTGCAGCACCTCGTGGCGATCGCCCGGGCGGTGGATCTCTCGGCCCGGGCGCTGATCCTCGACGAGCCGACCGCGAGCCTCGACACCCACGAGGTGACGGTGCTGTTTACCGTGATGCGCCGCCTCGCCGAGCAGGGGATCGGCATCGTCTTCGTCACCCACTTCCTGGAGCAGGTCTACGCGATCACCGACCGGATCACGGTCCTGCGCAACGGCCGGCTGGTGACGGAGCGCGAGACCGCCCGCTTCCCGCGGCTCGAACTCGTACACACGATGCTGGGCCACGACCTCGCCGAGACCGCCGAGCGGGAAGAGCAGGCGGATCGGTCGTCCCAGAAAGAATCCGGGACGCCCGTCCTGCAGGCGGAAGGGCTCGGCAAGGCCGGCTACCTCCAGCCGGTCGATCTCACGGTGGCAAGCGGCGAGGTGGTCGGCCTCGCGGGCCTCCTCGGCTCCGGACGGACGGAGACCGCCCGCCTGCTGTTCGGCGCCGAGCGGGCCGATCGCGGCCGCATCCTGCTCGACGGCAAGCCGATCCGGATCGCCGGCCCCCGGGACGCCCTGCGCCACCGGTTCGGCTACTGCCCGGAGGAGCGCAAGACCGAGGGCATCGTCGCCGACCTGACGGTGCGGGAGAACATCGTGCTGGCCCTGCAGGCCCGGCGCGGCCCGTTCCGGCCGCTGGGCCGGGCGGCCCAGGACAAGATCGCCCGCGACTTCATCACGATGCTCGACATCCGCCCGCCCGATCCGGAGCGGCCGATCGGGCTCCTCTCCGGCGGCAACCAGCAGAAGGCGCTGCTGGCGCGCTGGCTCGCCACCGAGCCGCGCCTGCTGATCCTCGACGAGCCGACCCGCGGCATCGATGTCGGGGCCCATGCCGAGATCATCCGGCTGATCCGCCGGCTCTGCGACGAGGGCCTCGCCCTCCTGGTGATCTCCTCGGAGCTCGAAGAGATCGTGACCTATTCCGACCGGGTGATCGTGATGCGCGACCGCGCCCAGGTGGCCGAGCTCGCCGGCAGCGCGGTCGACCTCACCGCCATCCTCCGGGCGATCGCCGCCGAGGCGGCGTCCACACCGGTCCCGGAACCCGCCTGATGCGCGTCCTTCGCTCTGGAGCGCCCCAGCTCCTCGCCTTCGCGGCCGTGCTCCTGGCCGACCGGCTCGCCTCGCCGCAATTCCTCGCGGTGCATCTCCAGGACGGGCGCCTGTTCGGCAGCCTCGTCGACGTGTTCAACCGCGGCGCGCCTGTGGCGCTCCTGTCGCTCGGCATGGTGCTGGTGGTGGCCACCGGCGGCATCGACCTGTCGGTGGGCGCCGTGATGGCCATCGCCGGCGCGGTCGCGGCGAGCCTAGCGGACAGCTACCCCCTGCCGGTGGTCCTCGCCGCCGCCCTCGGCACCGGGCTCGCCTGCGGGCTGTGGAACGGGTTCCTGGTGGCGAGCCTGCGGATCCAGCCGATCGTCGCCACCCTGATCCTGATGGTCGCCGGCCGGGGCATCGCCCAGTTGATCACCGAGGGGCGCATCGTCACCTTCGCCTCGCCCGATCTCGCCTTCCTGGGCGGCGGCGCGCTGCTCGGCGTGCCGATGCCGGTGGTGCTGGTCCTCGTCATGCTGCTCCTGACGCTCGCCCTGGTGCGCGGCTCGGCGCTCGGCCTGATGATCGAGGCCACCGGCGGCAATGCCCGCGCCAGCGCGCTCGCCGGCATCGACACAAGGTCGGTGACGGTGGCGGTCTATGCCTGGAGCGGCCTCTGCGCGGCGCTCGCCGGCGTGGTCGCGGCGGCCGACATCCTGGGGGCGGACGCCAACAATGCCGGGCTGTGGCTGGAGCTCGACGCGATCCTGGCCGTGGTGGTGGCCGGTTCGTCCCTGCTCGGCGGGCGGTTCAGCCTGTGGCTGGCGGTGCTCGGCGCCTTCATCATCCAGGCGATGAACACCGGCATCCTGCTCTCCGGCCTGCCGCCGGAACTGAACCTCGTGGTCAAGGCCGCGGTGGTGCTGGCGGTGCTCCTCGTCCAGTCGCCCCGCCTGTCGGGCCTCACCCTGCTGCTGCGGAAGCCGTGATGAGCCGCAACCTTCCGGTCCTGGTCGCCGCGCTCCTGTTCGCGGCCGGCTACAGCCTCTGCGCCACGCAGTTCCCCGCCTTCCTGACCACCCGGGTCGTCGGCAACCTGCTCACCGACAACGCCTTCCTGGGCATCGTCGCGGTCGGCACGACCTTCGTGATCATCTCCGGCGGCATCGACCTCTCGGTCGGCTCGGTGGTCGGCTTCACCACGGTGTTCCTGGCGCTCGCCATCGACCGCTGGGGGATCCCGCCGCTGGCCGCCTTCGGGATCGTGCTCGGGGCCGCCGCCCTGTTCGGCGCCGCCATGGGCGCGCTGATCCACGTCTTCGAGATGCCACCCTTCATCGTGACCCTGGCCGGCATGTTCCTGGCCCGGGGCGCCGGCTTCCTGCTCTCCACCGAGTCCGTGCCGATCAACGCGCCGCTCTACAGTGCGGTCGCCGACCTGTCGGTGAGCCTGCCCGGCGGCGGGCGGCTGACCCTGACGGCCTGCGTGATGCTCGCCGTGTTCCTGGTGGGCGGGGTGCTGCTCCACGCCACGCGCTTCGGCGCCACCGTCTACGCGCTGGGCGGCAGCCGCCACACCACCGGGCTGATGGGCGTGCGGGTCGGGCGCAACACCATCGCGATCTACGCCCTGTCGAGCCTGCTCGCGGCGCTCGCCGGCATCGTGTTCTCCCTCGACACCGCCTCGGGCACCCCGCTCTCGGCGGTGGGCGTCGAGCTCGACGCGATCGCCGCCGTGGTGATCGGCGGCACGCTGCTCACCGGCGGCCAGGGCGGCATCCTGGGCACGTTCCTCGGCGTCATGATCGGCGGCCTGATCCAGACGGCCATCACCTTCGACGGGACCCTGTCGAGCTGGTGGACCAAGATCGCCACCGGCCTGCTGCTCTTCGCCTTCATCGCCCTGCAGCAGGGCTCGGTAGCGCTTGCCGGCCGCCCCGGCCGGGCCGCCCGCCTCCGCCCGGAACAGCCGGTCGGCCGGCCGGTCGAAGCCCGCCCCTGACAGGGGCGGATCTTTTTGGCACAGCCGGCGACCACCTTTCGGAGGGATGCCCTATGATCCCCGCCCGCGCGGCCCACCCCCTGGCCGCGCGACGGAGGACAGGACCGGCATGCCCCTCACCAGCGATCTCCGCGGCGTCGTGCCCATCGCCCCGACGCCGTTCCACCCGGACGGCCGGATCGACGCGGTCTCCCTCGACCGGATGACCGATTTCTTCGGGGCCGCGGGCGTCGATGGCCTGACCATCCTCGGCCAGCTCGGCGAGGCCGGCAAGCTCGACCATGACGAAGGGCTCGCCGTCGCGAAGCAGGTCCTCGGGCGCACCCGGCTGCCGGTGATCGTCGGCGTCACGGCGCCGGGTTTCGCGGCCATGCGGGCGCTCGCCCGCGAGGTGATGGCGATGGGCGCGGCCGGCGTGATGATCGCGCCGCCCAACACCCTGCGCACCGACGACCAGGTGGTCGGCTATTACCGCAACGCCGCCGAGGCGATCGGGCCGGACGTGCCCTTCGTCCTCCAGGACTACCCCCTCACCTTCTCGGTCCAGATGACGCCCGGCGTGATCCGCCGGATCGTGTCCGAGAACCCGTCCTGCGTGATGCTCAAGCACGAGGACTGGCCGGGGCTGGAAAAAATCTCGACCCTGCGGGGCTTCGAGGCCGACGGCTCGATGCGCCACATCAGCATCCTGGTCGGCAACGGCGGCCTGTTCCTGGATTTCGAGACCGAGCGCGGCGCCGACGGGGCCAATACCGGCTACGCCTTCCCGGAGATGCTGGTCGACGTGGTCCGCCTCGGCCGGGCGGGGGAGCGCGACGCCGCCCACGACCTGTTCGACGCCCACCTCCCCTATCTGCGCTACGAGCAGCAGCAGGGTCCGCTGGGGCTCGCGGTGCGCAAATACGTGTTCCAGCGCCGGGGGATTTTTTCGTCCGACGCCCAGCGCAAGCCGTCGCAGGCGCTCACCCCGCAGGCCAAGGCCGAAATCGAGTACCTGCTGGCCCGTCTCGCCCGCACGGATGCGCGGGCGAAGCTGTCGGATTCACACGGTCTGTGACCGTGTGCGGGTGCAGGGCAGCGCCCTGCATCATCGGGGCTCCGCCCCGATACCCCGCCAAAGGGCTGAGCCCTTTGGAATCTCCGCTCAGTCGAGCCGGTAGGCGATGACCGAGTCGCCCGGCGTGGTGCCCAGCGAGCCGTGGCCGCCGGCGGCGATGACCACGTATTGCTTGCCGTCCTTGCCCCGGTAGGTCATCGGCGTCGCCTGGCCGCCCGCGGGCAGCTTCATGGACCAGAGGGTCTCGCCGGTCTGCATGTCGTAGCCGCGGATCAGGTCGTCCAGGGTGGCGCCCGCGAAGGCGACCCCGCCGGCCGTGGTCAGGGTGCCGCCATGGGCCAGCATGCCCATCTCGAATGGGATCGGCACGGCGAGGCCGGCGACCTTCTGCCCGGCGACGGTGCCGTTGCGGTGCTTCCACACGGTGGTGCCGTCCGCGAGGTTCACCCCGACCCGCACGCCCCAGGGTGGCGCGTTGCAGGGCACGCCGAGCGCCGAGCGCATATGGGCGATCGACACCGCGTAGGGGCCGCCGAGATTCTCGTTGCCGGGCTTCGAGTCCGGGTCGGTGGAGAACAGGCGCTTGTTCAGCGCGTCCGCCGGGCGCCGGTACAGCTGGTAGATGTAGGGCAGGTATTGCGGCGTCGCGATCATCCAATGGTTGACCGGATCGACGGCCACGGAGCCCCAGTTGAACACCCCGATATTACCCGGCCACACGATCGAGCCCCCCGAGGCCTGCGGCGGCGTGAACGGGTTGCCGTCGTAGCGGTTCGACCGGAACGTGATCCGGCACTGGATCTGGTCGAACGGCGTCGTGCCCCACATGGCGGCCTCGGTGAGCGGCGCCGGGGTGAAGCGGAGCGCCGACATCGGCTGGGTGGGCGAGAGCGCCTCGCCCGGGATGTCGGTCTCGGTGGAGACCTTCACCGGCTCCACCGGCACGATCGGGTCGCCGGTGCGGCGATCCAGGACCCAGACGTTGCCGATCTTGGTCGGGATCAGGATCGCCGGCACGTCGGCGCCCTTGTGCGGCAGGGTCAGCAGCACCGGCTGGGACGGGTTGTCCCGGTCCCAGAGGTCGTGCGCCGCGGTCTGGAACTTCCAGATCAGCCGGCCGGTCTTCAGGTCGAGGGCGGCCAGGGCGTCGATGAAGGCCTCGTCCTCCTTGGAGCGCGACACGCCGACCTGGTCGGGCGACCGGTTGCCGAACGGCACGTAGACCTGGCCCAGCCCCTCGTCGGCCGCGAGCTGGGTCCAGGCCACCGCCGAGTTCGGCTCGTAGAGTTCGCCGGCCTTGAGCGGCGCGGTGTCGTCGGGCTTGCCGGCGTCGAACTTCCACACGATCGCGCCGGTGCGCACGTCGTAGGCGCGGATCGCCCCCGACGGGTTGGTCTCGTAGTAATTGTCGGCGATGGCGCTGCCGAGGATCACGAGGTCCCGGGTCACCAGCGGCGCCGAGGTCTGCTGGTAGGTCGCCCGCTGCAGGCCGGGCATCTGCGCCTTCAGATCGACCACGCCGTCGGTGCCGAAACTCCTGCACGGGGCGCCGGTATCGGCGTTCAGGGCGTAGAGCTTGGCCTCCACGGAGGCCGCGATGATCCGGCGCGGGCATTCGGCCACCGCCGCCGCGACCGCCTGGGCGATGGCCGGATCGGTCTCGGCCGGCGGCACGAAGCCGGTCGAGTCGTTGTAGGACACGCCGCGGCAGGTCTGGTGCTGGTACTGGGCGTCCCGCTTCATCTTGGGGTCGAAGGCCCAGGCCAGCTTGCCGGTCTCGGGCTCCAGCGCCTGGACGATGCTGTGCGGGGTGCAGAGATACAGCAGCCCGTTCACCTTAATGGGCGTCGCCTCGAAGGTGTATTCCTTCGAATCCGTGCTGTCGCCCTCGCGCAGGTCGCCGGTATGGTGCTCCCAGGCCACCTTGAGGCCGCGGACGTTGCCGGTGTCGATGTCCTTCAGCGCCGAGTAGCGCTGGCCGAGATTGGTGCCGCCATACGCGACCCAGTCGTCCGCCGGATAGGCGACGCCGCTCGGATCGACCGCCGCGTTCCCGGCCTGCGCGACCTTCGGCAGGCTGCCCTTCGTCTCCACCGGATCGACGAACCACGCCGCGACGCCCAGGATCGCCAGCAGCGCCACGACGGCGCGGAGCGCCAGCGGCCCGTTCCGCAGGCTCGGCGCCCAGGGGCTTTCCGGCGCGTCCCGCAGACCGGCCGGCACGAAGGGCAGGCCCAGCAGCAGGCCGAGGAACAGGATCAGCGTCCCGCGCGGGATCCATTGCCACTTGTCGGACCCGACCTCCTGGATCGTCCAGCCGAAGGCGGCCACGAGAGTGAGGGCGTAGAGCCAGAACCCGCTCTGGCGGCGCCGGGCGAGCTGGATCCCGGCGGCGAGCAGGCCGAGGCCGATCACCGCGTAGAACGGCGATCCACCGACCGCCGCAAGCTTGTATCCGAAGCCGATCAGGGATAATCCGAATATAGCAGTCAGAAATCCCAGAAGTTTGACCGCCATCGCGACTATGCCTACTCTTAGATCCGAAAAATTCTTATGTATCTCGGCGCGATGCCCAGCGGAATACGCGCGCGGCGCCTCGATTCGCGCGGCTTATCTTCGCTGTAGCTGGCCCCAGGCTGTGCGGTGCATCGCGGCTGCCGCGCTCAGATCGGAAGCAGGGCCTCGGCACGGTAGGCGCGCTGCAGCAGGGTGACGAGCGCGTCCGATTGCGGGAACGTCGTCGCCTCGATCGTGCTCACCGCGACGGCGGGCGTCCAGGAGTTCATCACGACGCAGCCGGTCAGAGACCCCAGCGCGTCCAGCCGAACCGGGGCGCTGCGCTGGACGATCCCCAGCCCGGAGAGCTGGCGCCGCAGGATGCCCATCGTGATGCCGGGCAGCAGGTCCGCCTCCGGCCAGATCACGGCCTCGCCGTCCCAGAAGGCCAGGTTCCAGATCGTCGCCTCGCTGATCCGGCCTGTGCGGTCGACGAAGAGCGCGTCGTCATAGCCCTGCGTCACGGCCTGGCGGAGGAAGTAGGTTTTTGCGGATTCGCCGACATGCTTGATCCCGGGACGCCAGCGCTCGTGTTCGACGGCGGCCAGCCGCAGGGGGCCAGCGGGCCCGTCCGAGGCCGGCCCGGTCCGGATCAGGAGGCTCGGATCAGAGGGGGCGCCGGTGGGCGTGAACTCGCCACGGCGCGAGAACAGGGTGGCGGTTAGCGACATCGCCGCCGGCCCCCGCGCGACGGCATCGCGGATCGAGCGCCGCACGCTCTCGTCCGGCCGCACCCGGCCGAACAAGGCCAGGGAGGCGGAACGGAGGCGGTCCAGATGCAGGTCGAAGCCCCGGACCCGGCCGTCCCGCACCTGCAGGGCGGTGAAATGGGCAAAGCCCGCGCATGCGAGCGGGGCCAGGTCGGACGCCTCCGCGATCCGATCATCGATCAGCGTGTGGAATTGGGGGGTCTCGTGCATGGGCTTGCTCCCGCGTGCTTCACGTCGGCGAGCCCCGGCCATAGACCGTGACAGCGCTGTCAGGGTCAAGGGCGATGCGGATCGGCGAGCTGTCACGAAAATCGGGGGTCAGCATCCGCATGCTGCGCTTCTACGAGGCGCACGGCCTCCTGACGCCGAGCCGGACGGCCTCCGGCTACCGGGATTACGGTCTGGACGACGAGGAGGCCGTCATCCGGATCACCCTGCTCCGGGCCGCCGGCATGACGCTGCCGGTCATCCGCGACTTCCTCCCCTGCGCGCTGGAGGCGCGCGGGGCGTTCGAGCCGTGCGACGCATTGCGGATGACGGTGCGCCGCCAGATCGGGCGCGTCGATGACCGCATCGACAGCCTGAAGCGGAGCCGGGCAGCGTTGGAGGCGATCCTCGCTCAGCTTACGGTGCAGGAAACCCGGGCGTCGGCGTCATGACGTCATGACGGCCGCCTCTCACGTGCCGGCCTTGCCCTCGGGCCGCAATGCAACCGGATCGCCGTCGCGCAGCGAGGCCGGGGGCCCGACCACGACCTGCTCGCCGCCGCTCAGGCCCGTGCGCAGCTCCAGCACCGTCCCGGTCTGGCGGAAGATCGTGACCGGGCGCATCCGCGCCACCAGGCTGCCGTCCTGGGCCGCCTCCACCACCGCCACCCGGGTCCCGGCCTGGTCGAAGATCAGGGCGTCGTTCGGCACCGACACGGCATGGGCGACCCGCGGGATCGCCAGCGTCAGGGTGATGTAGAGGCCGGCCTGCAGGGTGCCGTCCGGGTTGGGGATGTCGACCTGCGTCACCAGGGTGCGCGAGGCATAGAGCAGCGTGGACGACGAGCGCGAGACCCGGCCGGGAAAGACCTTGCCGGGAAGCTGCGCCACCTCGGCCTTGGCCTCCAGACCGTCGCGGACGCCGTCGGCCGCGTAGAGCGGCACGTTCACGGCCATGCGCAGCACGTCGTCCCGGGCCAGGGTCAGGAGCGGCAGGCCGGTATTGGTGTCCGCCGTGACCGCGTCGCCGACATCGTTGTTGCGGGTGGTCACGACCCCGTCGAAGGGCGCGCGGATCTCCTCGAACCCCGTCAGGACCTTGAGCCGGGCGACCTGCGCCTCCTGGGCGGCGATGTTGGCCTCGGCGACCTTCACGGCCGCCTTGACCGCATCGACATTCGCGGTCTGGGCCAGCACCCCGGCCTGCGAGGTGTCGGCGTTCTGCCGGGTCTCGGCCCCGGTGCCGGCCAGCGTCGAGGTCCGCCGGTTGGTCACGTCCGCGAGGTGGCGGTTGGCCTCGGCCTGGTCGACCATCGCGCGCGCCTGGATCAGCGCCGCCTGCAATTGCAGGATCTGCGACTGCGCCTGGACCAGCTGCTGATCGAGGTCCGGGGCGCTGATCCGGAACAGCAGGTCGCCCTTCTTCACATGCGAGCCGATATCGACCTTGCGCTCGACGATGTAGCCGGTGGCCCGGGGATAGAGGCTCGCCGTGTCGAAGGCCTGGGTGGTGCCGGTCTGGGTCAGGCTGAGCGTGTCGGAGGCCCGCTGGGCCTTGGCGACCCGCACGGTCTGGGGTTTCGGGGCCGCCTGCAACGGCGGGCTCGCCGCCCGGGACGGGTCCGGCCAGTGGCGGTAGCCCACGAGGCCGAGGCCCGCCAGCGCCAGAAGGCCGATCCACAGGCGGCCGCTTCGCGCGGGGCCGCCGGCCTCGCCCGCCGCTGAACTGTCCCGGTCCGCCATCCTGGTCCTCGGGTCGCGCTGCGCATCCTGCGTCACGCCGGCGACCCGCCCTGCGGCCGGCCGAGACGCATCCCAACGTGTATTCAATTCATAGACCACGCCCGAGGTCCGGGCGAGATGCCGCAGCGCACGATCATGTGCTGGATCCTCCGGTAACCCGGCCGGTTACCCCCGCGACGGGGCTGGATTTCCGCCTCTGTTCCCCTGCGCGCGCCGATGCCGGAACACGCTCCGCTTCGATGGCGCATGCTCAACAGACCGAGACGCGATGACCGAGATTTCCAGGCGTTCCATGATCGCCGCCGCCGGCGGTGCGATGATGGCATCCCCCGCCCTGGCGCAGACCGCCGCCCCCTCGCCCCTCCTGCCCCAGCGCGGCTCCAAGGGTGCGGACATCCTGGGCCCGACCAACGACCCCCGGGCCGCCGAGGAGCCGTTCACCCAGGCCCCGCCGGCCACCGACCACGGCACGATGCCGAACCTGAAATGGTCGTTCAGCGACAGCCACATGCGCCTGGAAGAGGGCGGCTGGGCGCGCCAGACCACGGTGCGCGAGCTGCCGATCTCCAAGGCCATGGCTGGGGTCAACATGCGGCTCAAGGCCGGCGTGGTCCGCGAGATGCACTGGCACAAGGAAGCCGAGTGGTCCTACATGATCAAGGGCAAGGCCCGGATCACCGCGGTCGACCAGGACGGGCGCACCTTCGCGGACGATGTCGGCGAGGGCGACCTCTGGTACTTCCCGGGCGGCATCCCGCACTCGATCCAGGGGCTTTCCGCCGACGGGGTCGACGGCTGCGAGTTCCTGCTGGTGTTCGACGATGGCGGCTTCTCGGAGGATTCGACCTTCCTGCTGACCGACTGGCTGGCGCATACGCCGCGGGACATCCTGGCCAAGAACCTCGGGGTGCCCGAGAGCGCCTTGGCCAAGATCCCCGAGAAGGAACTCTACATCTTCCCCGGGCCGACGCCCGGCCCGCTCGCGGCCGACAAGATGGGCGGCGCCGGCCAGATCCCGAAAACCTTCAGCCACCGGATGCTGGCGCAGGAGCCGATCCGAACCAAGAGCGGGCGCGTGCGGATCACCGATTCCACGGTGTTCCCGGCCTCGGCGACGATCGCGGCGGCTTTGGTCGAGGTCGAGCCCGGGGGGATGCGCGAACTGCACTGGCACCCCAACGGCGATGAGTGGCAGTACTATCTCTCGGGCAAGGGCCGGATGACGGTGTTCGGCTCGGAATCGAAGGCCCGCACCTTCGACTACCAGGCCGGGGACGTCGGCTACGTGCCCTACGCCATGGGCCACTACATCGAGAATACCGGCGACACGACGCTGACCTTCCTGGAGATGTTCAAGAGCCCGCGCTACGCCGACATCTCGCTCAACCAATGGCTGGCGCTGACCCCGCATCCCCTGGTGCAGGCCCATACCGGGCTGGATCCCAAGCAGGTCGACGCCCTGTCGCAGACCAAGACGCCGGTCGTGCCGGGTTGACGCGGCCGAAGCGCTCGCCGACGAAGTGGATGCCGGTTCGGCGTCAGCGAGCGCGTCACCATAACGCTAGGAACCTGATCGAGCTTGGATGCGTCGATAGTGATAAATAGTATTCAGACTTGATCACGGAGCGACCCATGCGCGCCCTCGCCCGCGCGTTCCTCGTCCTGGCGCTCGCCCTCCCGGCGGGCGCCGCTTGGGCGCAGGTGCAGCCGAACGACCCGAACGCGGCCAATGCCTCGTTCGCCCTGCAGAGCCAGATCCGCACCCTCAACCAGCAGCGGGTCACCGACTACAACACGCTGAACCAGCAGTTTCAGCGCAACGTCCAGTTCCAGCCCTACGCGCCGTATTACGGCGTCCATGGCGGCCGCCGGGTCGGCCGGCACGGGATCGTGCGGGCGCCCCGGGGCGGGCTGAACACGAGCGTCTGCATCGGCTGCTGACCGACGGCGCATCGTCCCGAAAGGTGGTTGCCGGCTTTCGGAACCGGACGATGCGTGGGCTGAAATCCCGGCATAGCGGGGACAGCCCGAAAAAAACCTTTTCCCGTCCGCACGCTTGGCCCAGAAGCTGGGCCCATGGTGGCGCGCGCATGAACATTCTGCTGATCGGCTCGGGGGGGCGCGAGCACGCGCTGGCCTGGCGTCTGGCCAAGAGCCCGCTCTGTACCCGCCTGTTCACGGCGCCGGGCAATCCCGGCACCGCCCGGCACGGCACCAACCTGCCGGACCTCAAGGTCACCGACCACGCCGCGGTGGCGGCCTTCTGCGCCGCCGAATCCATCGGCCTCGTGGTGGTGGGCCCCGAGGCGCCGCTGGTGGCCGGGCTGGTCGACGACCTGAAGATCGCCGGGATCCGCACCTTCGGGCCGACCCGCGACGCAGCCCGGCTCGAAGGCTCCAAGGGCTTCACCAAGGATCTCTGCGCCGCCTGCGGCATCCCCACCGCCGCCTTCGCGCGCTTCACCGCCCTGGAGCCCGCCCTCGCCTATGTCCGCCAGCAGGGCGCCCCGATCGTCGTGAAGGCCGACGGCCTCGCCGCCGGCAAGGGCGTCACCGTCGCCGAGACCCTGGACCAAGCCGAAGACGCCCTGGCGTCGCTCTTCGAAGAGACCGGCGCCGAGGTGGTGGTCGAGGAATGTCTCTTCGGCGAGGAGGCGAGTTTCTTCGCGTTATGCGACGGCACCCGCGCCATCCCGCTCGGCACCGCGCAGGATCACAAGCGGGTCTTCGACGGCGACCGCGGCCCCAACACCGGCGGCATGGGCGCCTATTCCCCGGCCCGGGTGGTGACCCCGGAGATCGAGGCCCGGGTCATGGCCGAGATCATCATGCCGACGCTGGCCGGGATGCGGGCGCGGGGCTGCCCCTTCACCGGCATCCTCTACGCCGGCCTGATGCTCACCGCCGACGGCCCCAAGCTGATCGAGTACAACACACGCTTCGGCGATCCCGAGGCGCAGGTTCTGATGCCCCGCCTCGCCTCCGACCTCGTGCCCGCTCTGCTCTCGGCCAGCGAGGGCGACCTCTCCGGGGTGACGCTGGAATTCGACGCGCACCGGGCCGCCCTCACCGTGGTGATGGCGGCGGCCGGCTATCCGGGCGCCGTAGTCCGGGGCTCGGTGATAAGAGGCGTCGAGGCGGCCGAGGGCGAGGGCGTGTTCGTGTTCCAGGCCGGCACTCGGGCCGAGGGCGGGCAGCTGCTCGCCGATGGCGGCCGGGTGCTGGCGGTCACGGCGCTGGGCGACAGCGTCACCCACGTCCAGGACCGCGCCTACGCGGCGGTGGCCCGGATCGACTGGCCCGAGGGTTTCTGCCGCCGGGATATCGGCTTCCGCGAAGTCGCCCGGGAAGCCGCGGAACAGGGCTGAGGTCCCGGTGTCTTAGGGGCTCTGCCCCTGAACCCCGCCAAAGGGCTTGCCCTTTGGGAACCCGTTACTCGCCGATCGCGGCGCCGGCCGGACGGCGGTTGTCGTTGGCGCCGTAGAGCAGGCCCGGGCGCATCCGCTCCGTGCGGGTCGCGTCGTTCCCCGAGGTGGCCACGTCGGCGGCATCCGGCACGGCCGCGCGGACCGCGATCAGCTCCTGCGCGCCCCAGGGTTTCTGCTCGACGATCGTGTGGCCCATGCCCCGCAGGATGGCCTGCGTATCCGCCGAGAGCGCGAAGGGCTCGGCATAGACCGTGTCGGGCAGCCACTGGTGATGGATGCGCGGGGCGTCCACCGCCTCCTGCGGCTCCATGCCGAAATCCAGCATGTTGCTCAGCGTCTGGGCATTGATCGTGATGATCCGCGAGCCCCCCGGCGAGCCCGCCACCAGGGCGACCTTGCCGTCGCGCAGCACGATGGTCGGCGCCATCGACGAGAGCGGCCGCTTGCCCGGCGCGATCGCGTTCCGGGCGCCCTGGACCAGGCCGAACAGGTTCGGCACCCCGGGCTTGACCGTGAAATCGTCCATCTCGTCGTTGAGGAAGAACCCGGTCTCGCCGGCCATCACCCCGGCGCCGAAATAGCCGTTGATCGTGTAGGTGAGCGAGACCGCGTTGCCGGCCTTGTCCATCACCGAGATGTGGGTGGTCTCGGGCTTCTCCTGCGGGAGGTTTTCGGGGGCTGGGCGGATCTCCGCCGACGAGGTCGCCCGGTCCGGCCGGATCGTGGCCCGGAGTTGTTCAGCGTAAGCCCGCGACAGCAGCTGCGCCACCGGGTTGGGCCCGAAATCCGGGTCGCCCAGCAGGATGTTGCGATCGGCATAGGCGCGCCGCATCGCCTCGACCATCAGGTGCACGGTCCGGGCGGAATTGAACCCCGCCGCCCGCAGGTCGTAGCCGTCGAGGATGGTGAGGATCTCGCACAACGTCGTGCCGCCGGACGAGGGCGGGGGCGCCGACAGGATGGTGGCGCCCCGGTAGCGGCAGCTCAGCGGCTCGGATTCGGTGACCGTGTAGGCGGCGAAGTCGGCCGCCGTCAGCAGGCCGCCTCCCGCCCGGGACGCCGCCTCGACCTGGCGGGGGATCTCGCCCTTGTAGAAGACGTCCGAACCGCCCTCGGCGATGGCCTGGAGGGTGCGGGCGAGGCCGGCCTGGACCATCCGGTCGCCGGGACGCCAGGAGCTGCCGTCCGGGCGCAGGAAGACGCGGGCGACGTTGGCCTGCCCGGCGAACAGCTTCTGCCCGAAATCCAGGATGTCGGTGTCGCCCCGGGTGAGCACGAAGCCGTCCCGGGCCAGCGCCACCGCCGGGGCCATCACCCGGGCCAGCGGCAGGGTGCCGTATTCCGCCAGCGCGGTGTTCAGGCCGAGCACGGTGCCGGGCACGCCCGCCGCCTTCCAGCCGCGCAGGCTCGCGCCCTTCACGACGGTGCCGTCGCCGTCGAGATACATGTCGCGGCTGGCCGCCCCGGGGGCTTTTTCGCGAAAATTGATGAAGCGGCTCGTCCCGTCGGCCCGGTGCAGGACCAGGAAGCCGCCGCCGCCGATATTGCCGCAGCACGGGTTCACCACCGCCTCGGCATAGGCCACCGCCACCGCGGCATCGATGGCGTTGCCGCCGGCCTTCAGGATGTCGGCGCCCACCTGGGAGGCCAGGCGCTGGGACGACACCACCATGCCGTTCTCGGCCTCCACGGCCGGCCCCGACGCGGCCCGCGCCCCGGGGCCTCCGAGGGTGACGAGAAGCCCGAGGAGCAGCGCGCGTGCCGGTGCGATCATCCAGGCTCTCTCCGAAGCGGGTCCGGCGCTGCCATATAGGAGGCTTGCGCCGGAGTCCGCTTCTCCAATCCGCTTCTCCCGCCCCCTCCCTCATCCTTGTAAGTCAGTCGACGTCCGATCTGGTAAGGTCGGATCCGCGGCGACGGGTAGGACCCCGGCTCATCCTAGGGCTTTGAAGCCCGCACCTCAGCTTGGGAGCCTGCCCGTTCCTTCCACGACCCCGGACAGTCGCTCGGGCCGCAAGAGCCCGGTTGCGCAAGGGTGGGGCGGGATGGGACCGGTGTGTGTCGGGATCGACGTGTGCAAGGCGCGGCTGGACGTGCATGTCCTGCCGCAGGGTCAGGCGTTCGCGGTCGCCCGCGACGGCGCCGGCCTGAGCGATCTGGTGGCGCGCCTGCAGGCGCTGGGGCCGGATCTGGTGGCGATCGAGGCGACCGGCGGCTTC
>NZ_FOTK01000020.1 GCF_900114535.1 Methylobacterium pseudosasicola
GTCTCGATGATGTCGCCGATCGTCTGGGTCTTCTCCGACAGGCTGACGATGTTGCCGGCCACCGCCTCGGCCTGCTCGCGGATCGCGTCCATGGCCTTGGCGGTGTCGGAGACCGCACGCAGGCCCTGGCGGGAGGTCTGGGCGGTGGCCTGGGCGGTGGCGATGACCTCGGTGGCGCGCTTGCCGATCTGGGCGCCGGAATGGGTGATCTCGTCCACCGTGGCGGCGGTCTCCTGGACGGCGGCGAATTGCTCCTCGACGGAAGCCGCCTGCTGCTGGGCGGAGGCGCGGATCTCGGCGGCGGCGGCGTTGAGGTCGGCCGTGGCCGCCCGGTTGGTCCGGGCGAGGTCGGAGAGATTGTCGACCATGGCGTTGAGCGTCCGCCCGAGCCGGGCGATCTCGTCGCCGCCCTGCATGTCGAGTTTCCCCGAAAGGTCGCCGTCGCCGACCCGCTCGACGAAACCCATCACGGTCTCCAGCGGGCGCACCACCGCGCGGCGGATCATCCAGGTGACCAGCATCGCCAGCAGCACCGCGGCGGCGAGCGTCAGGTAGATCGACAGGCGCGAGCGCTCGTAGACCTCGTGGGCGGCGCGCTGCCCCAGGGCCATACTGCCGTCGAGCAGGGTGCGCAGATTGGTGATGCCGCCCAGGAACGGCGCCTGCAGGCGGCTGATCTCGTCGTTGCGTGCCTCGACGGCGGGAAGATCCTGCTTGGCGATGGCGGCAAACTGCGCCTCGCTCACGCTCCGGACCTCACGGAAGGAGCGCTGCACCTCGGCGGTCGCAGCAGCGATCCGGTCCCAGGCGGCGTTGCGCTCGGGGGTGATCGACTGCGTCCGGTATTGGCCGGCGAGCTGAGCCGTGGCGGCGAGGCCGCTCTCGACCTCGGCGGCGGTCCGGCGCCAGGCCGCGATATTGTCGTCGCTCCGCGCCGGCCGGCCTTGGGCCTGCGACAGCATCGCGATCACGGCGTTGCGGCGCAGGAGCCCGAGGTCGCGGGCTTGGTTCCCGAGGTCGTCGAGCTGGCGCAGCACCGCCATGTCGCGCCGGACGATGGCGTCGGTGGTGTCGCGCACCGATCCGATCTGCTCCAGCGCGTAGAAGCCCAGCGCCACGATCACCACCGTGATGGCGCCGAAGCCGAGGAGGATGCGTCTGCCGATCGAGAACGTCACGGTCGGGGCTGGCTCCGGTGGGGGGGCGCGTCGGAGGAGAGAGTTAGGGCAGGACGCGGCGCAGGAGGCGGGGAAGGTCGACGACGACGAAATCCGGCCGGCCGTCGCGGGCCGAAGCGGGGGCATAACCCGAAGCCGCGGCGTTGCCCAACCCGGCGGGGTCGGCCTCCGCATTCGTCCCTGCGGCGGAGGGTCCCGGGGCGGCGGCGATCCCCAGCACCCGGTCGACGGCGAGCGCCACCGGCTGCGGCTGGGCGGCGCGCAGCACGACGAGGTGGCCGGCGCCCGTCTCGGAGTCCGACGCCTCCGGCCGGCCCAGCGCCCGGGCCAGCCCGAGGATCCCGACGATCCGGCCCGAGAGGGCGATCAGGCCGAGCAGGGCCGGCACCGCTCCGGGCATCGGCGTGAACGGGCGCATCGGCAGCACCTGCGCCACCGCGGCGAGCGGGATCCCGTAGCGCTCGCTCCCGCAGGCGCAGACGAGATGGTCGACGCCCTCCGCCGTCTCCACGGCGGCCTGACGCCGGGCGAGGGCCGCGGCGCGCTCGGCCTTGAGATCCCGCGCGGACTTGAGATCCCGCGCAATCTTGGGGCGCGCGTCCATCTAGAAACTCCCGCTGCCTGGGCCGCGATACGGGCCGAGCCCGGCCCGGGCCGCCTCCGCCCCGGCGGCGACCTCGCCGGCCACCGCGCCGTCGCCCTCGCGCAGAGACGTCTCCGGCGGGAGGGCCCGGCTCAGCGCGACGGCGTTGTCGAGGGCGCGGGCCGCCTCCTCGCCCCGGCCCAGCGCCATCAGCAGCAGGCCGAGATGGTAATGGGCCATGACGAAGCCCCGGTCGAGATAGAGCGCCGCCCGGAAGGCCCGCTCGGCCTCGACGTCCCGACCGAGGGTGCGGGCGAGCAGCCCCTCGTAGAAGCGCAGCGCCGGATCGGTCGGGTCCCGCTCCAGGGCGCCGAGGAGCAGCCGCCAGGCGGCGCCGGTCTCGCCGGCATCGGCCAGGGCGCGGATCTGCGCGAGGTCGGCATGCGCCTCGTCCTCCTTCCAGTCGCGGCCTGCCGCGACGGGCGGCACGGGCGGGGGGAGGGTCGCGACGGCGGAGTCATCGGCAGCCCGCAACTCCTCCGGCTGCGGGACGTGCGGCGCCGGACAAGGCGGTTCGACCGCCAGGGGCACCGGCCACGGCAGGGGCGGCAGGACCACGTCGGCGAGCCGCCGGTAGGCCACGGTGCCGGGCAGGCTGACCGGATCGAGGAAGCCGGAAAAGGTCGGGTTCGGCTCGGCATGGCCGAGCAGCAGCCATCCGTCCGGCCGGAGGCGGCGGCCGAGGCCGCGCACCACCGCGGCCACCGTCTCGGCCTCGAAATAGATCAGCACGTTGCGGCATAGGATCAGGTCGAACCCCTCGCCGGGAGGCAGCTTCGGCTCGATCAGGCTCAGGAGGTTGCCACGCTCGAACCGCACCAGGGTGCGGAATTCCGGCCGCAGGGCGTAGCCGCCCTCCCGGCGGATGCCGGGGGCGGGGGGCAGGCGCGTGAAGTAGCGCCGCCGCTCCTCCGGCGGCATGGTCCTGAGCGCCCAGCGGCCGTACTCGGCGGCCCGGGCGGTGGCCAGGGCGTCCCCGCTGATATCGGTGCCGAGGATCGCGACCCGCCAGTCGGGCAGGGCATCGCCCAGGGCCTCGCGGACCAGGATCGCCAGGGAATAGGGCTCGGCCCCGGTGGAGCAGCCGGCACTCCAGATCCGCAGGGTCCGGTCGAGGCTGCGCGCCGCGATCAGCGCCGGCAGGATCGTCGTGCGCAGGGCCTGGAACTGCTCCGCGTAGCGAAAGAAGAAGGTCTCGCCGACGGTGATCTCGGCCTCGAGCTGGGCCCATTCCGCCTCGCCCTTGGACCGATCGGCCAGGAGGGCGGCGTAGGCGGCGCAATCGGCGACCGCATTGGCCCGGAAGCGCCGGCGCAGGCGCTCGATCAGCAACTCGTCCTTGTCGCTGTAATAGTGGTGACCGGTGCGCGCGATGATCCGCGCCTTCAGCGCGGCATAGGCCGGGTCGTCACCCGGATCGGGGCGGGACGGGACGAAGCGCGGCATCGCCGGATCACGCGGAGGCGGGCAGGGCGGCCAGGCGCTCGGCCGCGGCTTGAGTCAGCGCCGCGACCCGGGCCCGCTCCTGGGCGGTCAGCAGGCTCTCGGGGGCGAGCGCATGGACGAGCCGGTCGCCGATCACGAGCTCGGCGGCGACGCAGCCGTTGAGCGTGCCGTCCTGCTCGGCCGGCCGGATCGCGGAATCGGGCACTGTGACGAGGTCGGCGGCGCGATCGACCAGATAGGCGACCGCATCGTCCCGGGTGAGCACCAGATGCGCGTAGACGCCCGGTGCGGTGGCGGCCGGGCGCAGGCCGAGCAGCGGCGCCAGATCGATCACCGGGATCGGCGCGCCGCCGAGATTGAGGAAGCCGGCGAGCCAGCCGCCGGTGGCCGGGGGCGTGTGCAGGTCCGGCAGCGGCAGGATCTCGGAGATGGAGGCGCGGGGCAGGGCGCAGGGCGTGCCGGCGATGTCGAGGAGCAGATAGGCCGATCCGCTGCTGGCCAAAGCCGCCCCCTCCTGTACGCATCGCGGTCCAGCCGGGACAGGCCGCGCAATAGGCTGTCGGACCCCGGCACGCAATCATCCACCTCCGGATCGCGGGATCGGGGAACCAAGTCTCCTCTCAGCCGCTTATTTTCCGACGCAGCGGCCCTGCCCTAGACGACGGGCGACGCCTCGCCTGCGCCTGTCTTACGCCAGGAATCGATCATGAAGAAACTCCTGTTGGCCGCCGCGTCGCTGACGTTGCTCGCGGGCTCCGCCCTTGCCCAGGGCAACGCGCCCTACAACAATTCCGGCGCCCAGGCCGGCGGCCCCCGCGGCGGCATGGAGCGCGCCGGCGAAGCCGCCGCCATGGAGCGCGGCGCCGCAGCCCCGACCGAGCGTCCGATGATGCGCAAGCGCATGAAGCACAAGCGGATGATGAAGCACCACCGCCGGATGCGCCACCACCAGATGTGATCGGCCCGGGATCGCCGCACGCGGCCTCACCCGGACGATCAGGCCTGTCGCACCCGCGGCAGGCCTTTTTTATGGGGTTTTTCGGTCTCGGTTCGGATCCGGTCGCGGCGGCCCATGATGGTTGCACAACGCATTGTTCAGGGCGCGACGCGCTCTCCTCCCCCTTGCGGGGAGGAGTTGGAGGTGGGGGTGGTGCAGAAGGCACCGTGACCTTCGATCCTGCACCACCCCCACCCCTGCCCCCTCCCCGCAAGGGGAAGGGGAAAAGCGCGGTGCTTCAAACGCTTGCTACCGGAACGATGTGTGAATCCGCTAGCCCGCACGGGAGAGGGGACCTGCGCCACGTCGGCATTCTGTGAGTTGGGCAGCCAGCGCGGGTAAAGCCGCCTACCACCTCTCGCACGTCTAAGAATCCTGTCCTCAGCGCGAACCATCCGGTTGCCCGACCGCCCCGGCCGGTTCACTCTCTCGCGAAAGCCGCCACACCCGCAGGATGTTCGCAAACGAACATCCTCGTCCGTAAGGTGGCCCGAAAAAATGCCAGGAGGCTCGATGTCACGCCCGCTCGATCGGAGATCCGAGGACAGGGTCGAGGCCACCGGGGTCGAGGGGCGGCGCAGCGCCATCGTGGCGGCGGTGCGCCAGCGGGGCTTCGTCACCATCGAGGCCATGGCCGCGCAGTTCGGCGTCACCGTGCAGACGATCCGGCGGGACCTCAACGAGCTGAGCGCCGAGGGAAAGCTGGAGCGCTACCGGGGCGGCGGCGGTTTGCCGTCGAGCGTCGAGAACATCGATTATGCCGACCGCCGGGTGACCCTGCTGCCCGAAAAGACCCGGATCGCCCGGTTGGCGGCCAGCCGGATCCCGTCGCATTGCTCGGTCTTCGTCAATATCGGCACGACCCCCGAGGCGGTGGCCCGGGAATTGACCCGGCACGACGACCTCAGCGTCATCACCAACAACCTCAACGTGGCTTTGTCCCTCGCCGAGGCCACGGAATTCCACATCGTCGTGGCCGGCGGCACCGTGCGCAACCGCGACGGCGCGGTGCTCGGCCAGCTCACCTGCGACACGCTCAGCCAGTTCCGGGTGGACGTGGCGGTGATCGGCATCAGCGGCATCGATGCCGACGGCGCGCTGCTCGACTACGATTACGAGGAGGTGCGAGCGACGCAGACTATCCTGGCCCATGCCCGCAAGACCTTTCTGGTGGCCGACCACACCAAGTTCACCCGCCGCCCGATGGTGCAGGTCGGACGCCTGGACCAGATCGACACGTTTTTCACCGACCGGATGCCGCCGCCGGACTTCGTCGCCCTGATCGAGCGCCAGGGCGTCACCCTGGCGGTGGCCGACGACGAACCGTAACGAACATGCGTTTTTTCGCTTGCGAAAATCAGCGGGCGGCTCAATATGTCCTGAACCTGCCATCGAGGGTGGGAGAGGAGGAACAATGCCGGCTGCAACGCGCCAGCGCGAGCCGTCCGACGCCTACGATCTTCTGGTCATCGGCGGCGGCATCAACGGCACCGGAATCGCGCGCGACGCATCGGGCCGCGGCCTGTCGGTCCTGCTGGCCGAGCGCGGGGACCTGGCCGGCTTCACCTCCTCGTCCTCGACGAAGCTGATCCACGGCGGTCTGCGCTACCTCGAATATTACGAGTTCCGCCTGGTCCGGGAGGCCCTGGCCGAGCGCGAGCGGCTGCTGCGCCAGGCGCCCCACGTGATCTGGCCCCTGCGCTTCGTGCTGCCCCACGACGAGGGCCTGCGCCCGGCCTGGATGCTACGGCTCGGCCTGTTCCTGTACGACCACCTCGCCCGGCTGCGGACCCTGCCAGGCTCGAAGTCCGTGGATCTGCGCACCTCGCCCTACGGCACGCCCCTGCAGAAGCGGCTGACCAAGGGCTTCGTCTATTCGGACTGCTGGGTCGAGGACAGCCGCCTGGTGGTGCTCAACGCCATGGATGCCCGCGAGCGCGGCGCCACGGTGCTGACCCGCACCGGCGTGGTCTCGGCGCGGCGTGAAGGCGACGGCTGGGTCGCGACCCTGCGCGACGAGCGCACCGGGACCGAGCGGACGGTCCGGGCCAAGGCCGTGGTCAACGCTGCCGGCCCCTGGGTGAGCGCGACGCTGGGCGGCACGCTCGGCATCAACAGCCGCGCGGCGGTGCGCCTGATCAAGGGCAGCCACATCGTAGTCAAGCGCCTGTTCCCGGGGGACCAGGCCTACATCCTGCAGCAGCCCGACAAGCGGATCATCTTCGCGATCCCCTACGAGCGCGACTTCACGCTGATCGGCACCACCGACGTGCCCTATGACGGCGAGCCCGGGCCGGTCTCGATCTCCCCCGAGGAAACCGATTACCTCTGCGGCTGCATCAACCGCTCCTTCGACACCCGCATCACCCCGGCCGACGTGGTCTGGAGCTACTCCGGCGTGCGCCCGCTCTACGACGACGCGGCCGAGAACGCCTCCGCGGTGACCCGCGACTACGTCCTCGACGTGGAGGACCAGGGCGGCAAGGCGGCGGTGCTGTCGGTGTTCGGCGGCAAGATCACCACCTACCGGCGCTTAGCCGAGCACGCGATCGAGAAGCTCAAGCCGTTCTTCCCCGGCCTCAAGCCGGCCTGGACCGGCGAGGCGGTGCTGCCCGGCGGCGCCATGAAGGACGCCGATTTCGACTCTTTCCTCGCCAAGCTCCAGGCCGAGAAACCGTTTTTACCCGCCGAGACCGCCCGGCGCCTCGCCCGTGCCTATGGGACCAAGGCCCGCGAGATCGTCGGGACCGCGCGCTCCATGGCCGATCTCGGCGACATGTTCGACGGCGGCCTGACCGCGGCCGAGGTCGATTACCTGCGGGTCGAAGAATGGGCGGTCACCGCCGAGGACATCCTCTGGCGCCGCTCCAAGCTCGGCCTGCGCACCAGCCCCGAGAGCGCTTCGCGGCTTACCGCCTACCTCGACCGCAAGGCCGAGGCCGCATGATCCTGTCGAACCCGAGCCGGCGCGAGACCGGTCGGGTCTAACCAAGGGAGGGAACGATGAGCCGTTACGTCGGGGCCATCGACCAGGGCACCACGAGCAGCCGCTTCATGGTGTTCGATCGCGAGGGCAGCGTCATCGCGCTGGCCCAGGCCGAGCATGCGCAGATCTATCCGGCCCCCGGCCATGTCGAGCACGACGCCGCCGAGATCTGGACCAAGACGCAAAACGTGATGCGCGAGGCCCTCGACAAGGCGGGCCTCCAGCCCTCCGACCTTGCGGCCATCGGCATCACCAACCAGCGCGAGACCACGCTGATCTGGGACCGGCGCACCGGCAAGCCGCTGCACAACGCCCTGGTCTGGCAGGATACCCGCAACGACCGGCTGGTGTCCGAATTCGCCCGGGACGGCGGCCGCGACCGGTTCCGCGACCTCACCGGCCTGCCCCTAGCGAGCTACTTTTCCGGACTTAAGCTGCGCTGGCTGCTCGACCATGTCGAGGGCGCCCGCGAGCGGGTCGAGGCCGGCGACGTCCTATTCGGCAACATCGACACCTGGCTGGTCTGGAACCTCACCGGCGGCACCGAGGGCGGTCTCCACGTCACCGACGTGACCAATGCCAGCCGCACGCAGCTGATGTCGCTCAAGTCCCTCGAATGGGACGACGGCATGCTCACGACCTTCGGCATCCCGAAGGCGATGCTGCCGAAGATCGTCTCGTCGAGCGAGGTCTACGGCGAGACCAAGGCGCCGTTCGCCGGCGTGCCGATCGCCGGCATCCTGGGCGACCAGCAGGCGGCCTTGTTCGGGCAGACCTGCTTCAGTCCGGGCGAGGCCAAGAACACCTACGGCACCGGCTGCTTCGCGCTGATGAACACCGGCACCGAGCCGGTCCCGTCCAAGGCCGGCCTGGTCACGACCCTGGCCTACCGGCTCGACGGCGAGAAGCCGGCCTACGCCCTGGAGGGCTCCATCGCCATCACCGGCGCCCTGGTGCAGTGGCTGCGCGACAACCTCCACATGATCAAGGATTCGGCCGAGGTCGAGACGCTGGCCACCACCGTCGAGGACAATGGCGGCGTCTACTTCGTGCCGGCCTTCTCGGGCCTCTACGCGCCGCACTGGAACGAGGGCGCCCGCGGGCTGATCATCGGGCTCACCCGCTACGTCAACCGCGGCCACATCGCCCGCTCGGTGCTGGAGGCGACCGCCTTCCAGACCCACGAGGTGCTGGACGCGATGGCCAAGGATTCCGGGATTCCCGTCAAGGAGCTGCGCGCCGACGGCGGCATGGTCGCCAACAACACGCTGATGCAGTTCCAGGCCGACATGCTCGACGTGCCGGTGGTGCGCCCAAAAGTCTCCGAGACCACGGCGCTCGGAGCCGCCTACGCGGCCGGCCTCGCGGTGGGCTACTGGAAGGGCCTCGACGACCTCAAGCGCAACTGGGGCGTCGACAAGCGCTGGACCCCGAAGATGGATGCCGGCCAGCGCGAAAAGATCGCCGCCGCCTGGGGCCGCGCGGTGCAGCGCTCCTTCGACTGGAAGCTCGACGAGGATTGAGCAACCCGGTCGCGGGTTTCCAAAGGGCTCCAGCCCTTTGGCAGGGGTTCGGGGCAAGATTTCAAGGCTTGGCCCCTGAAAAGAGCAGGGCTCTGCCCTGCACCCGCAAAAGGTCCCGGACCTTTTGAAACCAAGATGTTCCGACCCTCGACCGGACCCTGAGGTCGAGGACGGCAAAACCTCAAAAAAGAACACGTTCGTAACAAACGAGACTTGGGGGAGCTACACCATGACATCGCCATTCCTGGGCGAATTCCTCGGCACGATGACGTTGATCGTGCTGGGAGACGGCGTCGTCGCCGGCGCCCTGCTCAAGCAATCCAAGGGCGAGAACGCCGGCTGGATCGCCATCACCGCCGGCTGGGCCTTCGCGGTGCTCGCCGGGATCTTCGTCGCCACCGCCACCGGCAGCCCGGACGCGCATCTCAACCCGGCCGTGACCGTGGCGGGCGCCGTCAGCGCCGGGGATTTTTCCAAGCTCGTGGTCTACATCCCGGCGCAGATGCTCGGCGCCTTCGTGGGCGCGGCGATCGTCTGGTTGCACTACCTGCCGCACTGGGCGGCCACCCCCGAGCAGGACCTGAAGCTCGCCTGCTTCTGCACCGGTCCGGCAATCCGCGACGCCAAGGCCAACTGGACCTCGGAGATCATCGCGACCTTCTTCCTGATCCTGACCATCTCGGCGCTGGTGACCAACACGCTCGGCGCCTCCGGGGCGATCCCGCGCGGGGTCGCGCCCTACATGGTCGGCATGCTGGTCTGGGGCATCGGCCTCTCGCTCGGCGGCACCACCGGTTACGCCATCAACCCCGCCCGCGACCTCGGGCCACGCCTCGCCCACGCCGTCCTGCCGATCGCCGGCAAGGGCTCCTCCGACTGGGGCTACGCGCTGATCCCGGTGGCCGGGCCCGTGATCGGGGCCGTGCTGGCGGGGCTGCTGGTGCGGGCGCTCGGGATCTGACGGAAACGCCGCATCCTCAACCGCCGCATGGCGTCCCGGCGTCGCGGCGGTTTGCGGCGCGACGCCGGGCGCCTTAAGTCAGTGCTGACTGACCGACCGCGCCCCTAGGCGCTTCCCCGCGGTGTGGCATGGCCATCGTCCTCGACATCCTGAAGAACGATCCGCGCTCCGCGCGCCTGCGCCACCCCGAGAAGGCGCACCGGCCGGACCAGCCGGTCCAGGCCAAGAAGCCGGACTGGATCCGGGTCAAGGCGCCGGGCTCCAAGGCCTGGACCGAGACCCAGAAGATCGTCCGCGAGCACGGCCTCGTCACGGTCTGCGAAGAGGCCGGCTGCCCCAATATCGGCGAGTGCTGGGAGAAGCGGCACGCCACCTTCATGATCATGGGCGACACCTGCACGCGGGCCTGCGCCTTCTGCAACGTCCGCACCGGCCTGCCGGACGCCCTGGATCAGCACGAGCCCGAGAAGATCGGCGACTCGGTGGCCAAGCTCGGCCTGCACCACGTCGTGATCACCTCGGTGGACCGGGACGACCTGAAGGATGGCGGCGCCCAGCATTTCGCCCGGACCATCGCGGCGATCCGCAAGGCGAGCCCCGGCACCACGGTGGAGATCCTCACCCCCGACTTCCTGCGCAAGGACGGCGCCCTGGAGGTCGTGGTCGCGGCCAAGCCCGACGTGTTCAACCACAATCTGGAGACGGTGCCGGCGAAGTACCTGACGGTGCGGCCCGGCGCCCGCTACTTCCATTCGGTGCGCCTGCTCCAGCGGGTGAAGGAGCTCGACCCGACGATCTTCACCAAATCCGGCATCATGGTCGGGCTCGGCGAGGAGCGGAACGAAGTGCTCCAGCTCATGGACGACCTGCGCTCCGCCGAGGTCGACTTCCTGACCATCGGCCAGTACCTGCAGCCGTCGAAGAAGCACCACGAGGTCGTGCGCTTCGTGCCCCCCGACGAGTTCAAGACCTACGAGACCACCGCCTACGCCAAGGGGTTCCTGCTGGTCTCGGCCACGCCGCTCACCCGCTCGTCGCACCATGCCGGCGAGGATTTTGCCAAGCTTCAGGCGGCCCGGCTCGCCAAGCACGCTGTCTCGCACGCCCCCGCCCTCTCGGCCTGAGTCCGTCGGAAAAGAAATGCCGTCCTTCCGGGTTACCCGCACGGTGCGGCATTCGCCGCAGCAGATGTACGATCTCGTGGCCGACGTGGAGCGCTATCCCGAGTTTCTGCCGCTCTGCGAATCCCTGCGGGTGATCCGTCGGCAGGAGATGCCGGAGGGCGGGCAGGTGCTGATCGCCGAGATGGGCGTCGGCTACAAGGCGATCCGCGAGCGCTTCACCACCCGGGTCAGCCTGGATCCGGCCAACCATAAGATCGTGGCCGAGTATATCGACGGCCCGTTCCGCCACCTCGAGAACCGGTGGTCGTTCAAGGAGGCACCGAACGGCGGCTGCAGCGTCGACTTCTTCATCACCTACGAGTTCAAGAGCCGGACGCTGGGCCTCCTGATGGGCACGATGTTCGACCGCGCCTTCCGCAAGTTCACCGACGCCTTCGAGGGCCGGGCGGACCGGATGTACGGCACCGCCTGAGCGGATCAGGACCTAGCCGGCGCAGCGACATGCTCCGGCCGCACACCCATCCCGATCATCCGGGCGGGCAGGGCCTGGAGCGACGGCAGCCGGTCGAGGAGCCGTAGGGCCAGCGGCGCCCGGAACGGCGCGTCGGCCTTGAGGGACGGGGCGATCACCCGGGCCTGGATCACCCGCTGCAGAATCTGGATCGCTCGGACCGGGAAGAGCCGCCGGGCCTGGACGCGGGCGAGATCGGCCTCGGTCACGCGCCCCGCCCGCAGGGGCTCGGCCAGGATGTTGGCCGCCGCCACCGCGTCCTGGATCGCCAGGTTGATGCCGACCCCGCCCACCGGCGACATGGCGTGGGCGGCATCGCCGATGCAGAGCAGGCCGGGGCGGTGCCAGCGCGCCAGCCGGTCCACGGTCACGGTCAGGAGCTTGACCGAATCCCAGTCGGCGATGGCCTCAGTGCGGTCGGCCAGGAAGGGCGCGATCTCGGCGACCGCCGCCCGGAAGGCCGGCAGCCCCTTGGCGCGCAGGGCCGCGTCGCCGCCCTTCGGGACCACGTAGGCGCATTGCCAGGTGTCGCCCCGGTCCAGGGTGATCAGGATGCGCCCGGGCCCGAACCGGCCGGCCGCCGCCTCCGGGTCGCCGTCGCGGCGCGGCAGGCGGAACCACAGCACGTCGATCGGCGCCCCGAAGGCCCGCGGCGCGAAGCCGGCACGCGCGCGCATCAGCGAATGGCGCCCGTCCGCGCAGAGCACGAGGTCGGCCCGGATCTCCACCGGCCCGTCCGGCCCCTCGGCCCGCACGCCCGTGACCCGGCCTTCGGCCTCGATGAGATCGCGGGCCTCGGTGCGGCGGATCAGCCGGAACCCCGGATAGCGCACGGCCTCACCGGCCAAAAAGTCCAGAAAATCCCATTGCGGCATGAAGGACAGGAAGCGGTTGCGGGTCGGCAGCCGGCTGAAATCGGCGACCCGGTAGCTCCGGCCGTTCACGACCCCCGAAAAGGTCTCGACGCGCCGCTGGGGCAGGGCGCGGAAGCGCTCGGCGAGGCCGAGCTCATCCATCAGGTCGAGGGTGGAGGGGTGGATCGTGTCACCGCGGAAGTCCCGCAGGAAATCCGCGTGCTTCTCCAGCACCGTGACGGCGATCCCGGCCCGGGCGAAGAGCAGGCCGGCCATCATCCCGGCGGGGCCGCCGCCGACGATGCAGAGCTGGGTCTTCAGAGCGTCCATCGAGCCCTCCCTAGCTGATCAGTCGGCGAGCGCCCCTTCGAGCAGGCCGAGCGCGTCCGCCACGGCGGCACGGCGGATCGCGCCGCGGCCGAGATCGCCATAGCGCCGCTCCAGGTGGCGGCGTCCGCCCTCGCGCTGGGCCAGCCCGAAATGCACCAGCCCGACCGGCTTGTCGGCGCTGCCGCCGCCGGGGCCGGCGATGCCGGTGATCGCCACCGCGACCGCGGCGCGCGAGGCCGCCAGCGCCCCGGAGGCCATGGCCCGGGCCACGTCCTCGCTGACGGCGCCGTGCCGGCGGATCAGGTCCATCGGCACCCCGATCGCCTCCACCTTGGCCTCGTTCGAGTAGGTGACGTAACCGCGCTCGACCACCGCTGAAGAGCCCGGCACGGCGGTGAGCAGCCCCGCCACCAGGCCGCCGGTACAGGATTCGGCCGTGACGAGCGTGCGCCCGGCCTTGGCATAGGCCGCGACCAGCGCCTCGGCGCGTTCGAGAAGCTCCGTGTCGTCGATCATCGCGCGAGGCTCGCCCTGGGCCGGAGCGCCCTATCTCGTGTTGTGACCCAAGCCCGGCCCCGGCTCAAGGACCGGCCGCCCCTATAGGAGACCCCGACCCGATGATCTTCCCCGCGACCACGGCCTTCTTCGCCGCGCTGCTCGCCCTCGTATATCTCGGCCTGTCCGGCTGGGTGATGGGATCCCGCGTCTCCAGCAACGTCCTGTTCGGCGACGGCGGGGACAAATCCATGCTCAAGCGGGTCCGCTCGCACGCCAACTTTTCGGAATACGTGCCGCTGGCGTTGATCCTGATCGGCCTGCTGGAAGCCGGCGGCGGCAGCCACGGCCTCGTCCAGGGGCTTCTGATCGCCCTGCTGGTCGGCCGCATCCTCCACCCGATCGGCATGTTCGCCGCGCCCAACTCCCCCCGCCAATTCGCCTGCCGGGGCGGCGGCATCCTGCTGACGCTGGCCGTGCTCGCCATCGCGGCGATCGCGCTGCTGCTGCGGACGGCGTGATTCTTTTTGGTATTCGCCGTCACCCGTAATTGACGGATAAGCGCAGAGGCCGGCCCCAAACGCCTCTCCCTCCCCCCTCTGCGGGGGAGGGTGGCCCCTGCGTCAGCAGGGGTCAGGAGAGGGGAACCCGGCTTCAGGAAAAGGCGGGCCCTGTGTGAAGGCCATTCCCTCATTCTGCACCGTCGCTCCCCTCTCCCGACCCCCTTCGGGGGCCACCCTCCCCCGCAGAGGGGGGAGGGAGAGCCGCGGCGTCTCCCGCGTATTCTGCCGACCCCGATGTGTGACTCGGCAAGCCTATGCGGGGAAGAAGGCGTCGGCGCTCCTCACCCCTGCCGCATCGCGGCCTCGGCGTCGAGCACGGGGCCGTCCTCTTCGGGGAGGCGGATCGTGGCGGCGGCCTGGGCGGCGAGGCCTTCGGCGCGGCCGACGAAGCCGAGCTTCTCCGTGGTGGTCGCCTTGATCGAGACGGCGGTCAGCGGCACGCCGGCGATGGCGGCGATGCGGGCGCGGATCGCCTCCCGGTGCTGGCCGATCCGCGGCGCCTCGGCGAGCACGGTGATGTCGAGATGGTCGATCCGGCCGCCCCGGGCGCGGACCAGCTCGCAGGCATGGGCCAGGAACTGGTCGGAGGAGGCGCCGCGCCAGCGCTCGTCGGAGGGCGGGAAGTGGGTGCCGATATCGCCGTCCGCGATGGCGCCGAGCAGGGCGTCGGTGAGCGCGTGCAGCGCCACGTCGCCGTCGGAATGCGCGAGCACGCCGCGATCGGCCGGGATTTTTACGCCGCCGAGCCAGACATGGTCGCCGGTGGTGAAGGCGTGGACGTCGAAGCCGGTGCCGAGGCGGGTGACGTAGGCGGTCATGGCGCGGGCTCCGGGCGCGGGTAATTCGGATGGGTCGGAGGCGAAGGCCCGGTCCGCCTCGATGAGGTCGGCGGGCTGGGTGATCTTGCGGTTGGCGATGTCGCCGACGAACACCACCACCGGCAAGCCCGCCCATTCGGCGAGCGCCCCGTCATCGGTGAAGCCGTCGAGGCCTTGCGCGGCAGCGTCGCGATGGGCGCCGAGCAGCGGCGCGAAGGCGAAGGCCTGGGGGGTCTGGACCGCGCGGAGATGCTCCCGGGGCGGGGTCTCGTGCACGCGGCCGATACCGGGGGCGATCTCGGCGACGCGCTTGACCGTGTCGGTCACCGGCACGCCCGGCACCGCGGCACCGTGGTCGCGGCCGGCCGCGATCGCCCGGGCGATCAGGGCGGCGTCGACATAGGGGCGGGCGGCGTCGTGCACCAGCACGATCTCCGGCGCCGCGCCGGCCGCCAGGGCCTCGAGCCCGGCCCGCACCGAGAGCTGGCGGGTGGTCCCGCCTTCGACCGGCGCGCCGATTTTTTCGCGGAGCTCAGGCGCGAGCTCGTCCAGGCAGCTGAGAAAAAACGCGGCCGCGTCGGCGGCGATCACCGGCTGGATCCGGGCGATGGCGTCCTGGGCGGCCAGCGCCGCGAGCGTCCGGGTCAGGACCGCTTGGCCGCCGACCCGGCGATACTGCTTGGGGGTGCCGCCGCCGATGCGGATGCCGCGGCCGGCCGCGACCACCACGGCGGCGACGCCGGACCCCATCTCCACGGGTCCGGTGGCAGGCGTGCCGGTGGCGGGCATGGGCGGGGAACTCGTGGAATCGGGGAAATGGCGGCAGTGGGCGCGCGGGCCAGCCGTGCTGCCGGACCTCTGCCGGTGAGGATGCCTGTCGTTTAAGCGGGGGAGGGCGTGAAATCAACGCGCGGCCCCCGCTTGCCAGCGGACCGCCCTTGCCTCATTGTTGTGCAGAATGGCGACTGATCATTATTTAAGCGCGCTGCGCGACGGACGACCGGCCGGTGGGGGCGATTCGCCCGCGCCGCTGTGCTTGCTCGCGCCCCTGTCCGGGGTCACTGACCTGCACATGCGCCGGATCGCCCGGCGCTGCGGCGCCGACGCGGTGGTGTCCGAGATGGTGGCGGCGCGCGAATTCGCCCGCGGCGCCGACGAGGCGACCCTGCGGGCGGCGGGCTCCGGGGTCGATCTGCACGTGGTCCAGCTCGCGGGCTGCGAGACCGAGCCCATGGCCGAGGCCGCGCGACTCGCCGAGGCGGGCGGCGCCGACGTGATCGACGTGAACATGGGCTGCCCGGCTAAGATCGTCACCGGGATCGCCTCGGGCTCGGCCCTGATGCGCGACCTTGACCATGCCGAGCGCCTGCTCGCCGCCGTGCGCGGGGCGGTGTCGGTGCCGGTGACCGTCAAGATGCGGCTCGGCTGGGACGACGCCACCCGCAACGCCGTCGATCTCGCCACCCGGGCCGAGCGGCTCGGGCTCAACGCCGTCACGGTCCACGGGCGAACCCGGCAGCAATTCTACACGGGGGTGGCCGATTGGGCCGCGATCCGCCCCGTGGTCGAGGCGGTGTCGATCCCGGTGATCGCCAACGGCGACGTGGGCGATCTCGCCAGCGCCCGGGCGTGCCTAGCCGCCTCCGGCGCCGCCGGGGTGATGATCGGGCGCGCCGCCACCGGCCGGCCCTGGCTGGTCGGGCAGGTGGCCGCGGCGCTCGCCGGACGGCCGGCGAAGGGGCCGTCGCGGGCCGAGCAGGCCGACATGGCGGCCGCGCATTATGCCGGGCTGCTGTCGCTCTACGGCCGCCGCATGGGCGTGCGCCACGCCCGCAAGCATCTGGCCGCCTATGCCGCGACCGGCGGGGCACTGGAGCCGGCCGAGCGGGCCGCGCTCCTCACCACCATCGATCCGGAGGTGGCGCTGACCCTGCTGGCCCGCGCCTTCGGGGCGGCCGAACCGGTCCGGGAGGCCGCGTGAGCGAGGACGCCTTCCAGCCCGAATCCCCGCCCGGCGGCCGGCGCGACCCGGCCGGGGAGGCCGTGCTCAACGCCCTGCCGCTGCCGGTCCTGACGATCGGCGGCGACGAGCGTATCCTCCACTGCAACCACGCCGCGGAGGCGTTCTTCGACTATTCCGCGCGGCTGATGCAGCGGCGGCGCCTGCGCGACATCATCCCGTTCGCCTCGCCGATCATCGCGCTCGTGGCCGAGGTCCGGCGCCGCCGGGCCAGCGTCAGCGAGTACCGGGTCGAGCTGACCCAGCCCCGCCTCGGGCTGGAGCGCAGCGTCGACGTGTTCGCGACGCCGCTGGGCGACGACGACGACGCCGTGGTGATGATGCTCCAGGAGCGCACCATCGCGGACAAGATGAACCGCCAGCTCACCCATCGCGGCGCCGCGCGCTCGATGGTGGCGCTCGGCGCGATGCTGGCCCACGAGATCAAGAACCCGCTCGCCGGCATCCGCGGCGCCGCGCAGCTCCTGGAGAGCACCGGCGCCGAGGAGGACCGGGTGCTGACCCGGCTGATCTGCGACGAATCCGACCGGATCGTGCGGATCGTCGAGCGGATGGAGCTGTTCGGCGACGAGCGGCCGGCCGATCGCGGCGCCGTCAACGTCCACGGTGTGCTCGACCAGGTGAAGCGCTCGGCGCAGTCGGGGTTCGCGCGCCATATCCGCTTCGTCGAGACCTACGATCCGTCGCTGCCGCCGGTGCTCGGCAGCCGCGACCAGTTGATCCAGGTGATCCTGAACCTCGTGAAGAACGCCGCCGAGGCGATCGGCCCCGACGCGGTCGAGGGCGAGATCACCCTGTCCACCGCGTTCCGCACCGGCCTGCGCCTGCAGGTGCCGGGCTCGCGCGAGCGGGTGAGCCTGCCGATCGAGGTCGCCATCCGCGACAACGGGCCCGGCATCTCGGCCGAGCTGCTGCCCGACCTGTTCGACCCGTTCGTGACCACCAAGGCGCAGGGCTCCGGCCTCGGACTTGCATTGGTGGCCAAGATCGTCGGCGACCACGGAGGCATCGTCGAGTGCGATCCCGCCCCCCGCCGCACGACGTTCCGCATCCTCCTGCCGATGTCGAGTGCCCGCGACGGGCGCGAATCGGCTGTCGATCCGTAATGTCGCCTTGTGTCTCGGCCGCCCGGCCGGAGGTCTGAGTAGAGAGTCATGCCGAACGGCCACATCATCGTCGCCGACGACGACGCCGCCATCCGCACGGTGCTGAACCAGGCACTGTCCCGGGCGGGCTACGAAGTCCGCTCGACGGGCAATTGCGCCACCCTGTGGCGCTGGGTCGCGCAAGGGGAGGGCGACCTGGTCATCACCGACGTGGTGATGCCCGACGAGAACGTGTTCGACCTGCTGCCGCGCATCAAGCGGGTGCGGCCGGAGCTGCCGATCATCGTCATGAGCGCGCAGAACACCTTCATGACGGCGATCCGCGCCTCCGAGCGCGGCGCCTACGAGTACCTGCCGAAACCCTTCGACCTCAAGGAGCTGATCGCCATCGTCGGCCGCGCCCTTTCGCGTCCTCGCGGGACCGCGCCGGCCGGGGCGCCGCCGGAGAACGAGGACATCCCGCTGGTCGGGCGCTCGCCCGCCATGCAGGAGATCTACCGGGCGCTCGCCCGGCTGATGCCCACCGACCTGACCGTGATGATCACCGGCGAGTCCGGGACCGGCAAGGAGCTGGTCGCCCGGGCGCTGCACGATTACGGCCGCCGCCGCACCGGCCCGTTCGTGCCGGTCAACATGGCCGCGATCCCGCGCGACCTGATCGAATCCGAGCTGTTCGGCCACGAGAAGGGCGCCTTCACCGGCGCGCTCCAGCGCTCGGCCGGCCGGTTCGAGCAGGCCGAGGGCGGCACCCTGTTCCTCGACGAGATCGGCGACATGCCGATGGAGGCCCAGACCCGGCTGCTGCGCGTGCTTCAGCAGGGCGAGTACACCACGGTCGGCGGCCGGGTTCCGATCAAGACCAACGTCCGGATCATCGCGGCGACCAACAAGGACCTGCGGATCTCGATCCAGCAGGGCATCTTCCGCGAGGACCTGTTCTTCCGGCTGAACGTCGTGCCGCTGCGGCTGCCGGCCCTGCGCGAGCGGTCCGAGGACGTGCCGGACCTGATCCGCCACTTCTTCGTGCTGGTCGAGCGCGAGGGCCTGACCCGCAAGACGCTGGACGGCGACGCCATGGAGCGGCTCAAGCGCTACCGCTGGCCGGGCAACGTCCGCGAGCTGGAGAACCTCGTCCGGCGGCTGGCCGCGCTCTATCCGCAGGAGACGATCACCGGCCCGGTGATCGAGGCCGAGCTCGACACCCTGCCGCTCGCCGCCCCGTCCTCCACCAACGGCAGCGGCGGCACCCGCAAGGCCAACGGCGAATCCGAGAGCCTGTCGAGCGCGGTGGAGCGCCACCTGTCGGACTATTTCTCCGGCTACCGCGACACGCTGCCCCCGCCCGGTCTCTATCACCGGATCCTGCGGGAGATCGAAGGCCCGCTGATCGGCGCGGCGCTCGCCGCCACACGGGGCAACCAGATCCGCGCCGCGGAACTGCTGGGGGTCAACCGCAACACCCTGCGCAAGAAGGTCCGCGACCTCGACCTGCAGGTGTTCCGCACCGCCCGGTAACGGGTTCCCAAAGGGCGAGTCCTTTGGCGGGGTCCGGGGCAGAGCCCCGGGCTTCCCGCCCGCTCAGCGCCCCGGCAGGATCGGATCGCCGCGCATGAGGGCGTGCAGCCGCTCGGTGTCGAACCCGTTCGGGATGCCGGGCGCGGCCGGCTTCGCCGCGGGCGCGGCCTTCACCGGCGCCGGCAGCGAGCCGGTGGCGGAGGGCTCGGCCTGTGCGGCGCGCACGGGCGCGGCCGGCGCCAGATGGGCCAGCCGGTCGGCGCTGACGAAGGCGACGACCGCCGTCGAGACCAGCACGAGGACGCCGCCGAGGAGAGAACGCAGGATACGCACGCAGACGACCCGGAACGCGACTTGAGACGGCAACAGATTACCCGCCGGCCCGTTAACGAAGCCCACCCAAATCTCCGGGATGGGAGCCAATGTTCGGGAGGCGATATTGACGAACGTCCAGGCCACCGCGAGCGACAGCCCGTTCATCCAGGGCCGCAACGCGCGCCTCTACGGTAAGCCCGCGAGCGAATGCCCCTATCCGGAAGGCTCCGAAGAGCATGCCGGCTGGATGCAAGCTTACGAGGAGGCCGCGGTCTCCGATCCGGCGGAGAAGCCGTGAGCGGTGGGGGCAGACCGGCGGAAGCCGGTCATGCCTCCTCAGTAACGGCCGCCATGCGTTCTGAGCCCGCGCGACGCAGGACATCCTCAGCCCACTGGTTGAGGCTTGTCCCGGCGAGTTCTGCCGCAAGAGCAGCCTGCGCATGGATATCTGGGTCGATCCGGAGCATCAGCTTGCCGGAATAGGCCTTCTCCGGCTCTTTGCCGATCGCTCGGCAAGCCGCAATGTAGTCGTCCACGGCCTCATGAAACGCAGCCTTCAGCTCGGGTACGGTCTCACCGTGAAAGCTGATCACGTCGTTGATACCGGCAATTTGGCCAACGAACAGATCATCCACTTCGTCAAACGCCACGCGGGCACGGAAGCCCTGATAGGTCATCGTGTTCACGCTGCCTCTCCCGGTCTGACCCCGATTTTGGTGAGAAACTCGCGCGCGGCGCGCACCTGATAGCGCGCAGCCTCCTTGGCTGGATGCGGCCGATGGAAAGCGGCTACGACGCCTCTGTACTCGAAACGCACCCGTGACCCGGTCCCTTCGATAAGCCGACATCCGACTGCGAGCAGCAAGCTTTCAATCGCCTGCCACTCTATCGAGGCCGGCACAGGATCCTTGTAGATGGCGCGCAAAGTTCGCGTATGCCGGCTGTTCACGCGTCACTCGGTATCGCGTATCCCAATATCACATTTTGATATCAACCCCGCTCTCGACGGTCAATCTGCAGAACGTGCAGCCGTCGCGCCGATCAGCGCAGGCTTGACCTCGCCCCAGCCCACGGGCTTCGTGTTTCGCAGCGCAACGCGATCGTCGAGCCACAATGTCCCTGACGCCCAAGCCCGAGTCGAAAGAAAAGTTCGGGGCGGCGACGCGCCTCGTCCATGCCGGCCGGGATCCGGGCGCGCAGCACGGCTTCGTCAACACGCCGATCTATCGCGGCTCGACCGTGCTCTACCCGACCTACGACGCGATCAAGCATCGGCGCGGGCGCTACAATTACGGCACCTCGGCGACGCCCACGATGGATTCGCTGACCGAGGCCTGGACGGAGCTCGCCGGCGCCGCCGGCACGATCGTGACGCCCTCGGGCCTGTCGGCGCTGACCGTCGCCCTGATGGCGGCGGTCTCGGCGGGCGACCATCTGCTCGTGACCGATTCCGCCTACCGCCCGACCCGGCAGTTCTGCGACGGGGTCCTGGCCCGGTTCGGGGTCGCGGTCACCTATTACGATCCGACCGTGGGGGCCGGCATCGCCGAGTTGATGCGCCCGAACACCAAGGCGGTGCTGGTCGAGGCGCCGGGCTCGCAGAGCTTCGAGATGCAGGACGTCCCGGCGATCGCCGCGGTCGCGCATGCCCAGGGCGCCTGCGTGATCATGGACAACACCTGGGCGACGCCGCTGCTGTTCCCGCCCCACGAGCGCGGGGTCGATATCGCGGTCGAAGCCGGGACCAAGTACCTGAGCGGCGGCTCGGATCTGCTGATCGGCCTGGCCTCCGCCAACGCCGCCTATTACCCGCCCCTGCGGCGCACCTTCGACCATCTGGCGCCCTGTGCTGGCGCGGAGGACATCTTCCTGGCGCTCCGGGGCATGCGGACCATGGCGCTGCGTCTGCGCGAGCACGGCCGCGTCGGGCTCGAGATGGCCCGCTGGTTCCAGGCTCGGCCGGAGGTGCTGCGGGTGCTGCATCCCGGCCTGCCGGAGGATCCCGGCCATGACATCTGGAAGCGCGACTTTGCCGGCGCCTCCGGATTGTTCGGGGTGATCCTCAAGCCCGTGCCCGAGGCGGCGGTCGCCGCGATGCTGGACGGGCTGGAGCTGTTCGGGATGGGTTTTTCCTGGGGCGGCTTCGAGAGCCTGGTGATCCCGTTCGACTGCACGCCCTACAGGACCGCCACCCGATGGGCGCCGGGGGGCCCGGCCCTGCGCTTCCATATCGGGCTGGAGGACGTCGCCGACCTCCAGGCCGATCTCGATGCCGGCTTCGCCCGGCTGCGGGCGGCGTCCTGACGGCGCGTCCCGTCATCGCGCGGACGATCACGGGAATCGTGTCGCAGCGCCTGAAGCACGCTGATCGAATGCCCGCTGCGCCTCTGCGACATCTGACATGCGCGTCTCGGCCCAATCGATCATCAGTTGCAAGGCAGCGATAAGTTCTCGACCGAGCGGTGCAATGCGGTAGCTGACCGTCACCGGCACCGTCGCGACCGCATGACGAGTGACCAATCCGTCGCGCTCCAGCGACCGGAGCGTCTGGCTCAGCATCTTTTGCGATATGCCCTCGATCCGCTGCTTCAACCGGCTGAAGCGTGTCTCCTCCCGACCGAGCAGCAACAGGATCAGGACACTCCATTTGTCCCCGATGAGATCTAGCAACTGGCGGGTGGGGCAATCGCGTACATTGGCGTTGCCTGTGCAGGTTTCCTGAAGGTGACCAGGAGATAAAAAAGTGCCGTCTTGCATGGTTGGTTCCTATAGACCACGTTGGTCCTAAGGGAAACCGAAAGGAAGACTGTGATGAACGTTGCGGTTCTGGGTGCGAGCGGTCGTGCCGGCTCGGAAATCGTCAAGGAGCTTGCAGCGCGCGGCCATCACGTCCGCGCGATCGCCCGCAAGCCCGACGCCATCCCGAAGGCGGATTCCATCCAGCCCATCGGCGGCGATGCCTCCGATCCTGAAGCATTGGCAGCGTTGATCCGGGGCAGCGATGCGGTCATCAGCGCGCTTCACTTTGATGTTCCTGCCGAGACCCTGTTGACCGCACTGAAAGAAAGCGGCGTCAATCGCCTGCTGGTGACGGGCGGGGCGGCAAGCCTTGAGGTCGCGCCGGGCAAACGGCTGTTCGACTCCCCTGATTTTCCTGCGGCGTGGCGGGAACCCGCAGCCGGCGGCATCGCCTTCCTCGAGGTCCTGCGCGGGGAGAGCCTGATCGATTGGACGTTTTTCTCGCCGGCCGCGCTTATCTTCGAAGGCCCCCGCACCGGCACGTTCCGGATCGGCGGTGACCAGCTCGTCGTCGATGAAGCAGGCGACAGCAAGATCAGTTTCGCGGACTACGCCATTGCAATGGCCGACGAGCTTGAACAGCACCGCCACAGCCGCAGCCGGTTCACCGCAGCCTATTGACGTCCGACGTGGCCGCCTCCTGCTCTGCCGGAGGCAATTGACGCACGTCGCCATCACGCATCGTCCCTGATGTCGCGACCGGAACGATGCAGCCTCGACTCTTCGCCTGCCGGGAGCCGTTGCCGCGCGCGCCGCATATTTGACCTTCCCGTCCGATCCTGATTGACCGGCCGGGCATGACCACGAGCCTTTCCGCCGGCGGCGTCCCGCGCCTCGCTTCTGTCGACCGGATCGGCCGCGGGCTCGACGCGCTGAGCCTCACCCATGCCCGGGCCGCGGCGGCCCTGCTGGCTTTGTGCCTGCTGCTGTTCCTGCCCGGCCAGATCTCGCTCCAGCCGATGGACCGGGACGAGCCGCGCTTCGCCCAGGCCTCCAAGCAGATGCTGGAGAGCGGCGACCTCGTCGACATCCGCTTCCAGGGGGAGGCCCGGCACAAGAAGCCGGTGGGGATCTACTGGGCGCAGGCGGCCGCCGTGGCGGCAGGCGAAGCGCTCGGCGTCCCCGACGCGCGCCGGCAGATCGCCCTGTACCGCATCCCGTCGCTGATCGGCGCCACCGCCTCGGTGCTGCTCGCCTACTGGGCCGCCCTGGCGTTCCTGCCCCGCCGGCTCGCCCTGCTGGCTGCCGCCCTGTACGCCGCCGGGCTGATGCTCTCGGCCGAGGCGCATCTCGCCAAGACCGACGCCCTGCTCGCCGCCTGCGCTACCGCGAGCCTCGGGGCGCTCGCCCGGGTGTGGCTGGCATCCCGGGCCGGCGGAACCGTGAGCCGCGCGGTCTTCCCGGCCTTCTGGCTCGGGATGGCGCTCGGCATCCTGATCAAGGGGCCGATGGTGCCGCTGTTCGTGGTGCTGCCGGCGCTGATCCTGTCGGTGGTGGCGCGGTCCGGCCGCTGGCTGCTCGCCCTGAGGCCCGGGGCTGGCTTGGCGCTGACGCTCCTGCTGGTGGCGCCGTGGTTCGCGGCCATCGCCTGGAAGAGCGGCGGCGCCTTCTACGCGGAGGCGGTGGGTCACGACATGCTGGCCAAGGTCGGCGGTGCGGCCGAGCGGCATTGGGCGCCCCCCGGGGCCTACGCGCTTTCCTTCTTCGCGACGTTCTGGCCGGGGGCGGCCTTCGCGGCGATGAGTTTGCCGCTCACCTGGCGCGCCCGGCGCGAGCCGGCCTTCGCCTTCCTGATCGCGTCCGTTCTGCCGGCCTGGCTGATCTTCGAGGCGGTGCCGACCAAGCTGCCCCATTACGTCCTGCCGCTGATGCCGTGGCTCGCCATCCTCACCGCCCTGGCCCTGGCGCGCGGCGCGCTCGACCCGCGGCTGCGGGGGGCGCGGGCGACGGCCCTGCTGGTGCCGGCGATCCCCATCGGGCTGACGCTCGGCCTGTGCCTCGCCGGCTGGCGCCTCGACAGCCACACGCTCCCCTGGGCGGCGCTACCGCTGCTCGCCGCCGCCTGCGCGGTGGCGGTTCTGGCCTGGATGGCCTTCGCGGGCGGCAGGCCCGAGCGCGCCCTGATCCTCGGCATCCTCGCCTCCTGCCTGCTCGGGCCGGCGGTGCTGGGGGTGGCGCAGCGTTCGCTGCCGGCCCTCAAGGTCTCGCCGCGGCTGGCCGCCCTGCGCGACCGGATGACCTGCCCGAACCCGCAGGTCGCGAGCCTCGGCTACCGGGAGCCGAGCCTGGTCTTCCTCACCGGCACCGATCTCGCCCTGCCGCCGGACGGGGCCGCGGCCAGGCAGTTCCTGGAGGCGGGCGGCTGCCGGCTGCTGTTCGTGGAGGCCCGGGACCGCGACGATTTCAACGCCGCCTGGCCGGTGGCGCGGGGTGCGCCGGCGCCGCTGGCCGAGGTCGAGGGTTTCAACCTCAACACCGGCCGGCGGGTGTTCGTGACCGCCTACGCGGTGGCCCCGTGAGCGCCCCGAACCTCAGCGTCGTCGTGCCGGTGAAGAACGAGGCCGGCAACATCGCCCCCCTGGTCGCCGAGATCGAGGCCGCCTGCGCGCCCCTCGGCTTCGAGCTGATCTACGTCGATGACGGCTCCACGGACGGCACGCCGGACGCCCTGGCGGCGGCGCGCGCTGGCCGGCCGTGGATGCGGGTGGTGCGGCACGCACGCGGCGGCGGCCAGTCGGCGGCGGTGCGCAGCGGCGTCCTGGCGGCCCGGGCGCCGGTCATCGCGACCCTCGACGGCGACGGCCAGAACGACCCAGCCTTCATCCCGGCCCTGCTCGCCGCCCTGGAGGCGGGAGGCGAACGGGCCGGCCTCGCCCAGGGGCAGCGGCGCGGGCGCAAGGACGGGCGCTTCAAGATGCTGCAATCGCGCATCGCCAACGGCGTGCGCGGGCGCATCCTGAAGGACGCCACCCGCGACACCGGCTGCGGCCTAAAGGTGTTTCGCCGCGCCGTGTATCTCCGGCTGCCCTATTTCGATGCCCTGCACCGGTTCATGCCGGCCCTGGTGGTGCGCGAGGGGTTTTTGGTGGTCCACCACGACGTGATCGACCGGCCCCGGCTCACCGGCGTCTCGAATTACGGCCTGTTCGACCGGCTCTGGGTCGGGCTCCTCGACCTCGCCGGGGTCTGGTGGCTGATCCGGCGCAAGCGCGCCGACCCACAGCCGCAGGAACTGCCCGCCCCGGCCGCCGCGCCCGCAGACCAGGATGTCGGATGCTGATCCAGCTCGCCCACGATCTGCCCGACTATTTCTACGACGTGTTCGTCACCCGGCTCGATTTCTGGGTGGTGTTCGGCATCGTCGCCCAGATGGTGTTCGGCTCGCGCTTCATCCTGCAATGGATTGCCAGTGAGCGGGCTGGCCGGAGCGTGATGCCGCTCTCGTTCTGGTTCCTGTCGATCCTGGGCGGGCTGATGACCCTGGTCTACGGGTTCGTCCGCCGGGAGCCGGTGATCATCATCGGCCAGGGCCTGTCCACCGGCATCTACCTGCGCAACCTCGCGCTGATCTTTCGCGAGCGCCAGCGACGCCAGCGGGATCCCGCATGACCCGCGCCCCCCTGCCGGATTTCTACGACGATCTCGACGCCACCTTCGCCGCGTTGTGGCGGCTCCTGGGCGACGGCGCCGCGCAGGGCCGCAGCGGCTTCCACCTGGCGGCCCTGGCGACCCTCTCGCCCGACGGCCCGCGGCTGCGCACGGTCGTGCTGCGCGAAGCCGACGCCGAATCCGGCACCCTGCGCTTCCATTGCGACCGCCGCTCCGACAAGGCCGCCGAGATCCTGGAGAACCCGGCCTGCGCGCTCGCCGCCTACGACGAGGCCAGCAAGATCCAGATCCGGATCGAGGGTCGGGCCACGCTCCACGCGGACGATTCCGTCGCCGAGGCCGCCTGGGCCGGCTCCCGGGCCATGAGCCGGGTCTGCTACGGCGCCGACCCCGCCCCCGGCACGGCGCTTCCTACGGGGGACGCCTACACGCTGCCGGACGAGGAAACGGCGGCCACGCTCGGCCGTCCGCATTTCGCCGCGGTCATGGTGCGGGCCGAGCGCCTGGATTTCCTCTATCTCGACCGCCGCGGCCATCGCCGGGCGGCCTGGAAACGGAGCCCGACCGGCTGGAGCGGCGGCTGGATCGCGCCCTGATCGGGCCCTCCCGCAGGGCAAATCGATAGCCGACTCCTATAAATAGCATTAAAATATTGTTTCTCCTTTACTTAAAAGCAACCCAGGCTGCGACAGCGTATTACCGAAATATTTCTCAGCCAAAGGATATTAAATTCGCCGTTTGACCGGCACATCACCTTCCACAGCCTCGAAAATCTCTCTTGCCGCCGCGGAAAGAACTCAACATAGCTCATCCCGGCTCGATCATCATCGCGCCAAGGGGGCTCCAATGGAATTGATCTCGAAAATAAACATTCCGACAAAACTTTTTGCAGTCATCGCGTTGATGAGCGCGTTGTTCTTCGGATGCGCCGTGTACACATCGCAGAACATCGTCGCGATCGATGCGGCCTACACGGTCCTGCTCGACAAGGAATCCAAGGCGCTGGTGAAGATGGCGCGCCTGAACCGCGTCGTCGCGCAGCTCGGCTACGTCGCCTTCCGCACCGTGGCCGAGGCCGGCACGCCGGACGGAGCCCGCGTCGGCGCCACCCTGGACGAACTGCTGCCCGAGGCGACCAAGCTCCTCGACGGCGCGCGCCGGGACGCCCCCACCTTCCGGGACCGTGCCGACCGGATCGCCGTGCAACTCGAGACCTATGTCAGGACCGTGCGCGAGATGCGCGACCTGGCCGGCAAGGGCCAGAGCGCCGAGGCGCTGTCGCTGGCACACCAGACGGCGGACGTGATCCGGCGGGAGCTGACCGATAACGTCCGCGGACTCGTGGACGACATGGATGTCTCGGTCCAGAAGCGCTCCGACGACCTGACCGCCGAGACCTATGCGACGCGCACCCTGCTGCTGACCCTGTCGATCCTCGGCATCGTCATGGGCATCGTCGGCGGCGCCCTGGTCGTGGTGGTCGGCGTGACGCGCCCGATCCGCCGGCTGACGGCGGTTCTGCGGCGCATGGCGGACGGAGAGATCGACGCCGAGATCGCCGAGGCACGGCGCGGCGACGAGATCGGCCTGATCGGCCGGGCCGTGGAGGGCATCAAGGCCCTGGTCGCCCAGAAGGCCGCCGAGCAGGCCGAGATCCGGCGGGTGGCCGACGAGGCCGCCGCGGAGGCGCGCCGCCAGACCATGCTGGAACTCGCCGAGGGCTTCCAGGGCACGGTCGGCCGGATCATCGGCCAGGTCTCGTCCTCGGCGACCGAATTGCAGGCCACCGCCCAGAGCATGACCGCCACCGCCACGCAGACCGCCAGCCAATCCACCACGGTGGCGGCCGCGGCCGAGGAGGCCGCCTCGAACGTCAACACCGTGGCGAGCGCCGCCGAAGAACTCGGCTCGTCGGTCCAGGAGATCGGCCGGCAGGTGGACGGCTCGGCCAAGCTCGCCCAGGGCGCCGTGTCCGAGGCGGACCAGACCGCGACCCTGGTGCAGGAGCTGAGCGCGGCGGCCGCCAAGGTCGGCGACGTGGTGCGGCTGATCACCGATATCGCGGCCCAGACCAATCTGCTGGCCTTGAATGCCACCATCGAGGCGGCCCGCGCCGGCGAGGCCGGGCGCGGCTTCGCGGTGGTGGCCGCCGAGGTGAAGGAGCTGGCCAACCAGACCGCCCGGGCGACCGAGGAAGTCGCGGGGCAGATCGGCCAGATCCAGAAATCCACCGGCGCCGCCGTCTCGGTGATCGGCGGGATCACCGCCCGGATCAAGGAGATCGAGTCCGTGGCGACGAGCATCGCGGCGGCGGTGGAGGAGCAGGGCGCGGCGACCCAAGAAATCGTGCGCAATGTCGGACAGGCGGCGCAGGGCACCAGCGAGGTGACCAGCAACATCGCCGGCGTGGCCTCGGCCGCGGAGGAGACCGGCAAGGCGGCGGGCCAGGTGCTCGATGCCGCCTCCGAGCTGTCGCGCCAGTCCGAGCATCTCAGCGGCGAGGTCCATCGCTTCCTGGCGACCATCCGGGCGGCCTGAACCGGGCGCGAGACGCGGCGGTGCAGGATGTCAGCCCTGCACCGCCGACCCTGTCCCGCGCGCGCCTCTGGGCGTAAAGCCCCGGCTCGGTCCGCCGGTTCGGGTCGATCGGGAGGACTGACGTGGGCCTCGTCTACGCGCTCGCCGCCTATCTCAGCTGGGGCCTGCTGGTCCCGGTGCATTTCCGCATGCTCGGGGCCTTCAGCCCGAACCACATCCTGGCCGAGCGCATCGTCTGGTCGAGCCTGTTCGCGGGCGGGCTGGCCCTGGCGCTCGCCGCGCGCAAGCGCCTGAACCTGCCGCTTCCCCTGCGCCGCCGCCACGCCCTGCTGGCGGTCTCGGCTGCGATGATCGGGGTGAACTGGCTGCTCTACCTCTACGCCATCGACCGCGGGCACCTGCTCGACGCGAGCCTCGGCTACTACATCAACCCGCTGGTCAGCGTGGCGTTCGGGCGCATCGTGCTCGGCGAGCGGCTGCGGCCGTTGCAGGCCGTGGCGGTGGGGATCGCGGCCTCTGGCGTCGCCGTCGCGGTGCTCTGGGCCGGGGAATTGCCGGCGCTGTCGCTGTCCCTGGCCGTGAGCTTCGCGCTCTACGGGCTCGTGCGAAAGATCGTCGGGGTCGATGCCCTGGTCGGCTTCCTGGCCGAGACCCTGCTGCTCCTGCCCCTCGCAATCCTTTGGCTCGTCCTCTCGCCCGAGCCGTTCCTGCCGGCCGAGTCCAAAAGCCTCGCGCTGCTGATGCTGACGGGGGTGACCACCGCGCTGCCGCTGATCTGGTTCGCCGCCGCGGCGGTTCGCCTCCGGCTGACCACGCTGGGTCTGCTGCAATACGTCGCCCCGACCTGCCTGCTGGGCTTGAGCGTCCTGGCCTATGGCGAGCACGTGGAGCCGCCCCGGGCGGCGATGTTCGCCCTGATCTGGGTGGCGCTCGCCCTCTACAGCGTCGATGCCCTGCGCGGCCGGCGGCCCGCGGAACCTGTGGTCGAGGTCCGGTCGGATCCCGACCCGATGCGTGTATAAGGAATCCCGGCGCCCCGCGGGGCGGGTGACGGGATACCGGCGGGCCGATGAAAGAATCCGAGGGCGGCCGAGGCGTCGTCACCGATGCCGATTACAAGAATCTCGCCGAGACGCTGCCGCAGCTCGCCTGGATCGCCGAGGCCGACGGGACCATCGTCTGGTACAACCAGCGCTGGTACGACTACACGGGCAGCACCCTGGAGGAGATGCGCGGCTGGGGCTGGCGCGCCGTCCACCATCCCGACCACGTCGAGGCCGTGACCGAGCGCTTCCGGGCGGCGGTCATGCTCGGCCAGTCCTGGGAGGACACGTTCCCCCTGCGCGGGAAGGACGGGATCTATCGCTGGTTCCTGTCCAAGGCGCTGCCGCACCGGGACGCGGCGGGCAATATCCTGCGCTGGTACGGCACCAACACCGACATCTCCCGCCGACGGGCCGTCGAGGAGCGCCTGCGCGATTCCGAGCAGCGCTTCCGGGCCCTGGTGGACGCCTCCGCGGCGGTAATTTGGAACACCAACGCGGTGGGCGAGCTGATGCCGCCGCAGGTCCGCTGGAGCACCTATACCGGGCAGAGCGAGGAGGCCTATCAGGGCTGGGGCTGGGTCGACGCGGTCCATCCGGAGGACCGCGCCCACGCGGCCGATGCCTGGGCCGCCTGCGTCGAGGAGCGCAAGCCCTACGAGGTCGAGTACCGCCTGCGTCGGCATGACGGCGTCTGGCGCGCCATGGAGGTGCGCGGCGTGCCGGTCCTCGCCGAGGACGGCACCCTGCGCGAATGGGTCGGCACCTGCGTCGACGTCACCGACCGCAAGGAGGCCGAGGAGGCCGTCGAGCGCGCCCGCCAGGCCGCGGAGGCCGCCAACCGGGCCAAAAGCCAGTTCATCGCCAATATGAGCCACGAGCTGCGCACCCCGCTCTCGGCGGTGATCGGCTATTCCGAGATGCTCGGCGAGGAGCTGGAGGATATCGGCCAGGCCGCCCTCCTGCCGGACCTGCGCAAGATCGAGGCGGCGGCCCGGCACCTGCTGTCGCTGATCAACGACGTGCTCGACATCTCCAAGATCGAGGCCGGGCGCATGACCGCCTCGGCCGAGACCTTTGAGGTCGCGGACCTGATCCAGGATGTCGGCGATTCCACCGGGTCCCTGGTGGAGAAGAAGGGCAACCGTTTCGTGGTCGACGCGGATGCCGAAGCCCTCGGCGCGATGCACCAGGACCAAACCAAGATCCGCCAGTGCCTGGTCAACCTGATCGGCAACGCCGCCAAGTTCACCGAGAACGGCACCATCACGCTCGCGGTGCGCCGCCATCACGACGCGGGGGCGGACTGGCTGTCCTTCGCGGTGACCGATACCGGCATCGGGTTGAGCGAGGAGCAGATCGGCCGCCTGTTCGAGCGCTTCGTCCAGGCCGACGACTCGACCACGCGCCAATTCGGCGGCACCGGCCTCGGCCTCGCGATCACTCGGGCCTTCTGCCAGACCATGGGCGGCGACATCGCCGTCACCAGCACGGAAGGGCAGGGCGCGACCTTCACGATCCGCCTGCCGGCGGTGCTCAAGCCCGAGGACGAGCAGCCGCCGGAAGTGGCCGAGATCGCCGCCGCGGTCGAGCCGCACGAGCAGCACGAGACGGTGCTGCTGGTGGACGACGACCCGGCCGCCCGGGAGCTGCTCCAGCGCTTCCTCGAGCGCGAGGGCTTTCACGTCCGCACCGCCAATGACGGCCGGGCCGGGCTGACCCTCGCCCGGGCCCTGCGGCCGCGGGCGATCCTGCTCGATGTCGAGATGCCGCGCATGGACGGCTGGGCGGTGCTGCACGCCGTGCGCAACGATCCCGATCTCGCCGGCACGCCGGTGATCATGACCTCGGTGGTGGCCGAGCAGGGGCTCGGCCAGGCGCTCGGCGCCACCGACTACTTCGTCAAGCCGATCGACTGGGACCGGCTGAAGGGCATGATGGAGCGCTACCGCCCGGACGCCCCCGGGGTGGCGCGCGTCCTGGTGGTCGACGACGACCCGGATGCCCGGGAGCGCCTGCGCCGGTCGCTCGGCCGCGAGGGCTGGACCGTGGACGAGGCCGAGAACGGCCGGATCGCCCTGGAGCGGGTCAGCCAGACGCGGCCGAGCCTGATCCTGCTCGACCTGATGATGCCCGAGATGGACGGGTTCAGCTTCCTGCGGGCGCTGCGCGCCCGTCCGGACGGCGACGTGCCGGTGGTGGTGCTCACCGCCAAGGAGATCACCAGCGCCGAGAAGGCGAGCCTCGGCGCCCAGGCCGACCGGGTGATCGCCAAGGGCTCCATGAGCCTGGCCGAGATCGGTCGGCAGCTGCGGGTGCTCTACGCGCGCTCCGCCGCGGAGCCGGTGCCGGGCCGGCTCCAGGGCCTGATCCAGCGGCTCGCCGAGAACGATGTGGGAGATAAGCCATGAGCGACGACGGGATTGATCCGAACAAGGCGGCGGCGATCCGCCTGCGGGCGCGGCTGGCGGTGGTGGAGCGGGCGGCCTGGTTCGGCCTCGTCCACGCGATGAAGACGCGGCCCGCCGAGACCGAGGCCTACATCGCCTCCGAGCGGGCGCGCTGCGCGGAAGGCTTTGGCGGCACCACCTGGGCCAAGGACCTCACGGATGCCGAGCGCAAGATGCTCGCCGAGGAGGTCGATGCCGGGCTGGCGCAGCTGATCGAAGATGCCAGGCAGGAAATATAGGTCGGGCTATCGGAGCACATGAACGCTCACAGATAGACGCATCGGCATTCAAGCGAAAATCACAACTCAACGGAACATCTCGTCACAAGAAACGAAATCGGATAGTTCTCTTTCAGCCTGTTTGACTGCCTAATCTCAGCCGCGTGACGGTTCCGACCAACAAATATCCCAATCGTTCCCCTCATCCTGAGGAGCTGCGTAGCAGCCTCGAAGGAGCCCTCCAGGGATCGCGCGGCCGGCTGGAGGGCTCCTTCGAGGCCTCCGCTTCGCTTCGTCGCCTCAGGATGAGGGCGGGGGTGGGAAAGACCGGTCCAACGGGCTTTTATGCTTCGTGCGTTCCTATCCTCTACAGCCTGACGAAAATGTCTAGCCGACTGCTCTGGTGTAGATGCTGTAGGGCACGCCATGGATATCGGGTGCGTCGCTGTGCTTGATGAACCCCATGCGGAGATACATCGGCAGTGCCACGGCCATGATCGGCGACGTATGAAACGCGATGATCGGCGCCCGATCGCGTGAGGCACGATCGATGCAGGCCTGGGTCAGTTGCCGACCGAGGCCCCGCCCTCGGGCTTCGGGTGCCACGACGAGCATTCTTATGATCGGCCAAGATGGATCGAAGTACGATGCCTTGGGCTTGTGGGGCCCAACATAAACGACGCCGCCGACAATTCGTCCTGCGTCCTCCGCAACGATGATTTCACCGTCTTCGGCAAGATCCCCCATACGAGACACACCAGCAACCATGGCTGGCCAATCCGTATAATCGGACTTGAATTGCTCAAAGGCCGCGAGAGCGATGCCACCGAGTTGAGTCTTGTCCAGTGAAAGGTAGTTCCGTAGAGTCATCATTGTGTCAGACAAGACATCATGGGGCACAGCACCGAAATTATAGCCGCTGTTCTGGCGTATGCCTACCAAATCAGATATGCACACAAACATCTCGACAATAATTTGATGGAATTATTCTGGAATTATTACGATTTCAACAAATTATCGTCATGGTGAATATTTACATAATAGAAAATACATAGTTGTCGTCAATCATGGAATGCTGCTGAACGACAATTCTAAAGGTCAGCGGGCCATGCAAACAGAACCGTATCTCCCGATCAATTTCACGATTTCCTCGGAGGCGTCGGAGGAAATCGAGCGCATACGGCAGTTCTGGGACAGCAAATTTGACGATAAAGCTGATGTTCTCGTGATCGGCTGGGGAAAGACTATACTGAACGACGGCAGATCTTGGAGTCACGTCGTCGTGAGCTTTTATAGAGTTTCAGAACGACACAAAATCAAACACGGTATTCAGATAATTTCTGGGCATGAGGTTGTGTTTTTTACGACACCGGAATTCTACGATCAATTCGAGGGCAAGGTTATCAGATTCCCGCAGGACAAATGGTTTTTCTGGCGCCGAATTGAAGACACCCGCGATCACGTGCTTCATGGCCAGTCCCGAAATCTAAGACTCCCGGAACACCTCGCACCAAGCCGGCGGCAGGCCCGTGACCGACAGCGGCTCCGCGACAGCGTGGCCCGGCAGGGTCGTCGCGCAATAGACGCCCCGCGCCACGCTCCGAGCCAGCACCCGCGCGGCGGCGTCGCCCAGGCGGGCGAGGTCGGCCACCGGGTCCGTGAGCGGTACAGCGCCGGTCGCCACCGCGAAGACGAGGTCGCCGTCGAGTGGCGTATGGGCCGGCACCAGGGCGCGGGCGAGGCCGTCCTGCGCGGCCACCGCGAGGCGCCGGCACTGGGCCTTGGTCAGGGCCGCGTCGGTGGCGACCACCGCGAGCGTCGTGGCCGCGCCGGGCAGCGTCCGGGCCGGGAAGGCGAGGGCGTCCGCCGGCACCCGGGCCGGGGAGCCCAGCTCGCCGAACTCGTCGCCGAGCTCGAACGGCGCGGCCCAGAAATGCGGCCCGTCGCCGATCGTGGCGCTGCCGAAGGCGTTGACCGCCGCCAGCCCACCGACCGAGAAACCGGTGCCCGGCACGGCGGCTGAGGCCGAGCCGATCCCGCCCTTCAGGCGCCCGGTCCGCGCCCCCGTGCCGGCCCCCACGGAGCCGAGTGCGAACTCTTCCGACGCGGCAGCGGCCGCCAGGAAACCGAGCTCGCGATAGGGCGGATAGCGGCCCCAATCCTTGTCGCCGCCGTTGAGCAGGTCGAACAGGATCGCGCCCGGCACGATCGGCACCCGCATCGGGCCGACCGGAAAGCCGCGCCCGGCCTCGGCGAGCCAGGCGGTCACCCCCGCGGCGGCATCGAGCCCGAAGACCGAGCCGCCCGAGAGCACCAGGGCGTCGATCCGCTCCACCGTGCGCTCGGGATCGAGCAGGTCGGTCTCGCGGGTGCCCGGACCGCCGCCGCGCACGTCGACCGAGGCGGTGACAGGCGCGTCGAACAGGATCGCCGTGACCCCGCTGGCGATTCGCAGGTCGCTGGCGTGGCCGACCCGCAGGCCGGGAATGTCTGCAATGCAATTGCTCGCCATCGGTCCAGCTTGCCACGCCCGGCGTTCCGAGCAAATCCCCGCTCGCGCCGTCGCAGCTCGACTCGGGTCGGCACGGCGGCAGAGCGCGTCGAGGAGCACGGCATGGACGTCGGATTCATCGGATTGGGGCGGATGGGCCGCGGCATGGCCGCTAGCCTCGCGCGGGCGGGCCACACGGTCCGGGCCTGGAACCGCTCGCCCGAGGCCACGCGGGGTATCGAGGGCGTGACCCCGGTGGCGAGCGCCGCGGAAGCCTTCGCCGGGGACGCGGTCATCACCATGCTGGCCGACGACGCGGCACTTGAGGCGGTGATCGTGTCGGGCGGCCTGCTCGACCAGCCGGCGCGCCCCGGCCTGCATATCGGCATGAGCACGATCTCGGTGGCGCTGGCCAAGCAACTCGCCGCCATCCACGAGCGGGCCGGCGTCCCCTACATCTCCGCCCCGGTCTTCGGGCGGCCGGATGTGGCCGAAGCCGGCAAGCTCAACATCGTGGCGGCCGGCGCGGCGGCCCAGATCGACCGCGCGGCGCCGCTCCTCGACGCCATGGGCGCCAAGACCTGGCGCTTCGGCGAGGAACCGACCCGGGCCAACGCGGTCAAGCTCGCCGGCAACTTCATGCTGATCTCGGCCATTGAGGCCATGGGCGAGGCCTGCGCGCTGACCGAGGGCCACGGGGTCGCGGGCGCCGACTTCCTCGACCTGATGACCAACACGCTGTTCGCCTCGCCGGTCTACAAGGGCTACGGCGCCTCGATCGCCCAGAACCGCTACGAGCCGCCGGGCTTCGGCCTGAAGCTCGGCGCCAAGGACGTGCGGCTCGCCCTTCAGGCGGCCGAAGGTGCGGGGGTGCCGATGCCGTTCGCCAGCGTCCTGCGCGACGGCCTGATCGAGGCGATCAGCCACGGCGACGGCGAGAAGGACCTCGCCGCCCTGGCCCGGGTCTCGGCCCGGCGGGCGGGGCGCGGCTGAAGCGCTGCGAATGCCGCGACGCGTCTGAAAGACACGTTCGAAAGAACCTGGATTTCGCGCGTCGCCTCGGAAGGCGATCGCCGACATTCGGAACGCGACGCTCCCGAACCAGAGCCTCAGCGCATCGTCCGGGATCCGATGTTCGGGACGATGCGCTGACGACAGGTCGACCGACGATCGCGGCACCGGAGCGTCTATCGAAGAACGTCTCACGAAACGCCCTCTCTGCCGCCGAGTCCTGCGAAAGACATCCGGCGGCGGGGCGTTCCGTGAGGTGCTCTCGATCGGATCACGCCTATGCTTCACCGTCCTCTGTCGCTGCGTGCGATGACGCTGTCCACGAAGGTGACTCTGCTCGCGATGCTCGCGGTCGCGCTGACCGTGGCCGCGCTCTGGATCACCGTCTCCCGCCAGACCTGGTCGCAGATGCAGCAGCAGCAGCGCACCAACGGCGAGCACAACCTGCGCACGCTGGCGCTCCTGATGGCCGGGCGCGTGCCCGGCGCGAAGGTCGATCTGGCCGGCTCGCGGGTCGCCAGGATGGTGACGCCGAGCCTTTCGGACTTCGCGGACGCCAGCATCCCGGACGACGCGGTGGCCTATTCCGGCGGCTTCGCCACGGTCTTCAGCTACGAGCCCGCCTCCAACAGCTTCGTGCGGCGCCAGACCACCGTGCGCCGGGAAGACGGCACCCGCGCCGTCGGCACCACCCTCGCGGCGGATCACCCGGCCCAGGCCGCGATGCAGGCCGGCCAGACCTATGAGGGCCCGGCGACGCTGTTCGGGCGCCGCTTCTACACGGTGTATCAGCCGACCGTGAACGCGGCCGGGACGGTCAACGGCATCCTGTTCATCGGCCTGCCGATCGAGATGTATTTCGACGCCTATACGCAGACGATGACCACCGTCAGCATCGCCGCCCTGGTCATCGCGGTCCTCGCCTGCGCACTGATCGCGCTGATCGCGCCGCGCCTGTTCCGGCCCTTCACCGCGATCGCCGCCCGGATCGAGGCGCTGGCGACGGGCGATCTGGAGACTGCGATCCCACATGCCCAGCGCGGCGACGAGATCGGCACCGTGGCCCGGTCGCTCGAAGTGCTGCGCAGTGCCGGCCTGCGGACCCGGGAACTCGAGCAGTTGCAGAGGGCGAGGGCGGCGGACGAGGCCCGGCGCCGGGCGGATCTCGATCGCGCCATCGAGGCGTTCCGGGGACAGGTCGTCGTGCTCAAGGACGCGCTCACCACGAGCACCGGCGAGATGCACGCGCGGGCCGACGAGATGGCGGCCAGCTCCGCCGAGGCCGAGACGGCCGTGGCGACGACCGCGCGGAGTTCGCACGAGACCTCGGCGCGGATCCAGACGGTGGCGAGCGCGGCCGAGGAATTGTCCGCCTCGATCGGCGAGATCGGCACCCAGCTCGACAAGGCCGAGTCGCTCGTGGCGAACGCGTCAGCGGAAGCGGAGGCGATGAACACGAAGATCGGCGCCCTGTCCGTCGCCGTGAGCCGCATCGGCGACGTCGTCGGGCTGATCCGCCAGATCGCCGGGCAGACCAACCTGCTGGCGCTGAACGCCACGATCGAAGCCTCCCGGGCCGGCGCGGCCGGAAAAGGCTTCGCGGTGGTGGCGGCCGAAGTGAAGGCGCTGGCGGACCAGACCGCGCGGGCCACGGAGGAGATCGGCGGCCAGATCGCGGAGGTGGAAGCCTCGACGGCGGCGACCGTGGCGGCGATCGGCCAGATGGGCGCGCGCATGCGGGCGGTCAGCGAGACCACGGGCGGGATCGCCACTTCGGTCGCGGCCCAGAGCGCGGCGACGGCGGAGATCTCGCGCAACGTCGCCGATACGGCCGGCGCCACCGGGGTGATCGCCGCCGGGCTGAGCACCGTGGCCGATGCCGCGCAGCGCTCCGCCCGGATGGCGGCCACGGTGACCGTGGCGGCCCGAAGCGTCGACACGGTCGCGGCCGACCTCGAAGGGGAGATCGAACGGTTTCTCGCGCAGGTGGCCGCGTAGCGCGCGGAATGAACCGGTTACCCATCGTCGTGCCTGTCCGGGCAGCAGGCGGATGAAGGCGATTCCCTGCATGGCTGCGAGAGCGCTCGCCGCCGACACGGAGACCGGTTCGGCGTCAGCGCGCGCGGACTTGCCGATACGGCCTCCGCTTCGATCGAGCGGCGGCCGTCTCATTCCGGACCGATCCCCCCTCACGTCGCCCCGCCTTCGGGATCGCGGTGAACGCTCCGGACGCGACGCAGGGCGCGGCAAGATCGAGGATCTCAGCGATCCAGCGCCCGCAGCAGGCCGATATTCTGCTTGATCTTGTCCGTCAGCTCCCGCTGCTGCTTGATGGCGCCGCTGAGGCCGCCGAGGGACCGTTCGATCACGTCCGAATGGACGAAAATGTTCTCCACCTCGCCGATCGTCGCCTTGTAGCGCTGGACCTCGGAGGCGAAGGCCTGCCGCGTGTCGGCGATGATGCCGCCGAGCTTCGAGAGGGAGGCCTCCATGTCGCTGATCGAGCCCTCGGATCGCTTGAGGATCGTCCTGGTATCGCCGGCGAGCTTCTTGACCTCCCCGGCGACCACGCCGAATCCCTGCCCGGCCGATCCGGCGCGGGCAGCCTCAATGGTCGCGTTGAGAGCCAGGAGGTTGGTCTGGCCGGTGATCCCGCCGATCACGCCGAGCACCGCGCGCAGTCCGGTCATGGCGTCGTTGAGGGCGCGAAACTCGTCCGCAAGCAGGGTGGCGTTGTCGCCGTTCATACTCCCCTGCGCCCCGTGGGCCAGGATCGTGCGGCGGATGCCGTCCATCAGCGCGGTGATGCCGGTCACCTCGTGCAGCGAACTCTCGATGGTGCCGATGAAATCGAGATAGCTCGTGATGTTGCCGATGATGTCCGAGCGGAGCCGATTGAGGATCTGCAGCCGGTTGAGGCGGCAGAGCGCGAAATAGTTTTGGTACCGCCCGTAATGCACGGGAAAGATGTCCATCATCGGATCGTGGAACGGGGCCTCGCCGGGATCGAAGAACACGATCGCCGAGAGCGTCTGATTGATGTTGATCCCGTACAACTCGCCGAAGGTCGAGAAGCCCGCAGCCGGCATGTCCCACAGGCCGGCCATGTCGGCCAGCTGCTCCGGATTGTTGAGCCGGCGCAGCATGCAATCGTTGAGGATCGCGCCAACCGGATTCGGCTTGTCGCGCAGGAAGGTCGCGATCGCCTTCTGCGTCTCGCCCACGAAGTCGTTCGCATCGAGCAGGAACAGCTCGTCGCCGATGTTGATGTCGCAATAGAACGAGACGGAGCCGGCTTCCACGTCGATCACGCCCGCCGAACGCACGAACAGCTCGCCTTCGATATCGATCCCGAAGGTTCGCTTGCCCAAGCGTGCCAGCAGGTCCGTCGGCTTCGCCGCGAGCGCCTTGCTCAACGCCTCGACGAACGGCACGACGTCGCCCGTTTTCGGATCGATGATGGCCCGGACGGTCCGCGTCTCGGCGACGGCATCGACCACCGTGAAGGACAGATCCGACTTGCGGAAGTTTTGGGTCTTGAAGATGCTGTAGCGCTTGCCGGGCTGCATCTTGAGGAAACAGAAGACGGCGTGGTTCTCCAGGACGTTCCGTCCATCGAAGATCAGGGTCTGGACCAGGTCGAACTTTCCGGCAGCGGAACCGCCGACGAACGGGCAGGGAAAGCGTCCGACCTGGTAGATCGCCTCCATCACGTATTCCTCGCTCGCGGCGAGACCGTCGATGAAGGTGAGGGCCAATGTGTCGGCGTAGTTGACCGGGAAGGGAAGGTCGATCGCCTTCAGGGCCGCCGAGATTCGCCCGACCCGCTCGTCGCGGGTGAGGGCGACGCGCCCGGAACGGATGTCCTCGCTGCTGAGGGGGACGCTGTGGATGCTCACCCCGCCGACGAGCCCGGCGGAGAGCACTTGGACGACCACGGTCCCCCAGGTGTCGGGCGCGGGATGGTACAAGCGCGAGCCGCCGGCATTGGACAATTCGCCCGCCGTCGTCACGGCGACGACCGGCGTGGTCCCCGCCTTGGCGGCGAGCTGCGTGACGATTCTCCGGAAATCGACATGCGGGGAGAGATAGGCGAGCACGAGGGCGGCTGCGGTATCCCCGAATCGGAACGCGGCCTCGTCGATACCGTACAAGCCGGCATCTGTATCGAAAACACGCATGTATTCGGCCGCATCATCCGAACCATGATTTTCTATGGGCGCATAAATAGCATCCTGCGGCGTAGCCGTTTCGATGCACTTCTGCTGCTTGCGCCAATTGAACAATTTAGTCTCCGAAGTAAAATCGTCCTCCGTTCGATATCATACAGATCGAAAAAGTTGAATCAAGACGATGCCTGCAGAGAATCAAGACAATTTCTGCTCATTTTTGAATAAGTATTGGAATAAATCGCGCGTTTTTGCCAGACCTATGCTCATTCAAGCATGGATTATGCAAATTAACTCTATGAATTTGCGCCACGATACCATCATAGAGAGCCTAATATTTGACCCTCCATAGGCCGCGGATCGTCTGGGCAAGCGACCCCTCATCCGGCGCTTGTCGAAGGATCGACGCCGCGGCGGCGCGGCATCCGCTGCTAAAAAGCCGCCGCCGACAGCGGGTCGTGCGGCTCGAGCGGTTTCAGGACGACTGGGCGAGTCCGGAGCGTCAGAGCCCGAAGCGGGCGAAGGCGGCGCGCTCCTCCAGCGCCGCCAGGGCGTCCTCGGCGATTCCGCCCGGCGCGCCACCCCGGCGCAGCAGGCGGGACAGGAGGCCGCCCCGGGCCTCGGCCACGAGCCGCAGGTCCACCGTGTCGCCGAAGCGCGCCCGCATGGTCGCGCGCACGTCGCCGAGGGCGTCGACCAGCCCGACGGCCAACGCCTGGCGGCCGGTCCAGATCGCGCCGGTGAACAGGTTTTCGGATTGCGACAGGGTCGGGCGCCGGGACGTGACGAGGCCGGTGAACAGGTCCTGGATGTCGGCTTGGAGGCGCTTCAGGCGCTCCACGTCGGCCGGGTCCTCCGGGCGGAACGGGTCGAGCATCGACTTCGCCTCGCCCTGCGTGTGCACCCGGCGCTCGACGCCGATTTTTTCCAAGAGACGGTGGAAGCCGAAGCCGGCCGAGACAACGCCGATCGAGCCGACGATCGAGGTCGGGTCGGCGACGATCTCGTCGGCCGCGCAGGCGATCATGTAGCCGCCGGACGCCGCGACATCCTCCACGAAGGCCACGACCGGCAGTTTCTTCTCCTCGGCCAAGGCCCGGATACGCCGGTGGATCAGGTGCGACTGCGCCGGCGAGCCGCCCGGCGAATTGATCACGATCGCCACCGCCTTGATCCCGGGCATGGTGAAGGCCCGCTCCAGGCTGCCGGCCACGCCGCCGATCGAGAGCCCCGGACGGATCGGCGAGACCGCCCCGATCGTGCCGGAGAGCCGGACCACGGCGACCCGCGGGCGGCGATCGCGAAAGCGGCGCGGCAGGAAGGCCCGGAGGGCGTCGGGAATCGCGAACGGCATGGAGGCTCTTTTGGGGAGGCGGGAAGCGCAGGTGCTGCGGCCCGAGTTGGGCGTTTTGGCGCCCCGCGCAAGGGAACCGGGACAGCACGTCCCGGCAACCATGTCCGTCTGCGCAGTCAGCGCGGATCGAACCGTTTGCCGACCTTGGCGGTTCCTGGCGACGGCGCGCGGATCGTGCCGGCCCGGATCGGCGGGACGCCGCCGGGTTCTCACACGGGAGAGAGAGACGATGCGACCCTGGCCTATCCTGGTCCTGCTCGCCGCGCTGATCGGGGGCTTCGCCAGCGCCCCGTCGCGGGCGGCGCCCCTGCCGGTCCCGGCCGCCGCCGAGGCTGCGGCGCCCGCCCCGGCGGTGCAGCTCGCGCGCTGGCACTATCGGCGGCACTGGCACCGGCGCCACCATTATCGCCGGCACTGGCATCACCGGCGCCATCACTGGCACCGCCGCCACCATGTCCACCGTCACCACTGGCACCGGCGGCCCGCCGTCTACCGCCGGCATTTCGGCCACCGGCACCCGACCTTCTACTGAGGCGTGCAGCCCGCGCCCCGGCCGGATCGGGCCGGGGCGCGGCCTTGTGCGGGCGCGCGGAAAAGCTTATTTAACCACCTGATATCACTGCTGTTCCGCAAGGCCGTCCGGGCGCCCCGCGCGTCACCGGGACGGTCGCCAGCACCGCCCGTCCGGGCCTGATAACAGGTACTTCCTTGGCCGAGACCGATCCGACGGGCACCGCCCCGCCCGCCAGCGACATTCGCCCCGTCTCCATCACCGACGAGATGCGCCGCTCCTACCTCGATTACGCCATGAGCGTGATCGTGAGTCGCGCGCTTCCCGACGCGCGCGACGGCCTGAAGCCGGTCCACCGCCGCATCCTGTATTCCGCCTTCGAATCCGGGCATTTGCCGGAGCGGAAATACGTCAAGTCGGCCCGCATCGTCGGCGACGTGATCGGTCTCTACCACCCGCACGGCGACCAATCGATCTACGACGCCTTGGTGCGGATGGCGCAGGACTTCTCCATGCGCCTGATGCTCATCGACGGGCAGGGCAATTTCGGCTCGGTCGACGGCGATCCGCCGGCGGCCATGCGCTACACCGAATCGCGCCTGGCCAAGCCGGCGACCGCGCTCCTCGCCGACATCGACAAGAACACCGTCGACTTCCAGCCGAACTACGACGAATCGCGAGAGGAGCCCAAGGTCCTCCCAGCCCGGTTCCCGAACCTCCTGGCCAACGGCGCCGGCGGCATCGCGGTCGGCATGGCGACCAACATCCCGCCGCACAATCTCGGCGAGCTGATCGACGCCTGCGTGGCGCTGATGGCCGAGCCCGGGATGACCATCGAGCAGCTCACCGAGATCGTTCCCGGGCCGGACTTCCCCACGGGCGGCATGATCCTCGGCCGGGCCGGCACCCGGCAGGCCTACGCCACCGGCCGCGGGTCGGTGATCATGCGCGCCAAGTCGCATGTCGAGGAGCTGCGCAAGGAGCGCGAGGCACTGATCTTCACCGAGATCCCGTATCAGGTGAACAAGGCGACGCTGGTCGAGAAGATCGCCGAGCTCGTGAAGGAAAAGCGGGTCGAGGGCATCTCGGACCTTCGCGACGAATCCGACCGCAGCGGCATGCGGATCGTGGTCGAGATCAAGCGCGACGCCATGGCCGAGGTGGTGCTGAATCAGCTCTACCGGTTCACGCCGCTGCAATCCTCCTTCGGCTGCAACATGGTCGCCCTCAACGGCGGCCGGCCGGAGCTGATGAACCTGAAGGACCTGCTCCAGGCCTTCGTCGACTTCCGCGAGGAGGTCGTCTCCCGGCGCACCAAGTTCCTGCTGGGCAAGGCCCGCGAGCGCGCCCACGTCTTGTGCGGGCTGGCCATCGCGGTCGCCAATATCGACGAGGTGATCCGGCTGATCCGGACCTCGCCGGACCCGAACTCCGCCCGCGAGGCCCTGATGGGTCGCGACTGGCCGGCCCACGACATCGCGCCGCTGATCGCGCTGGTGGACGACCCGCGCCACCGGGTCGCCGAGGACGGCACCTACCGCCTGTCCGAGACTCAGGCCCGCGCCATCCTCGACCTGCGCCTGCAGCGCCTCACTGCCCTGGGCCGCGACGAGGTCGGCGACGAGCTGAAGTCCCTGGCCGACGAGATCGCCGACTATCTCGACATCCTGCGCTCCCGCGCCCGGATCCAGGCGATCGTGAAGGACGAGCTGATCGAGGTGCGCGAGCAGTTCGCCACCCCGCGCCGGACCGAGATCGTCGACTACGATTCGAGCGTCGACGACGAGGATCTGATCGCCCGCGAGGACATGGTCGTGACCGTGTCTCATGCCGGCTACGTCAAACGCGTGCCGCTCTCGACCTACCGGGCCCAGCGCCGGGGCGGGAAGGGCCGCTCCGGCATGGCCACCCGCGACGAGGATTTCGTCACCCGCCTGTTCGTGGCCAACACCCACACGCCGGTGCTGTTCTTCTCCAGCCAGGGCCAAGCCTACAAGGAGAAGGTCTGGCGCCTGCCGATGGCCGCCCCGAACGCCCGCGGCAAGGCGTTGGTGAACATCCTACAGCTGCAGGACACCTCCGAGCGCATCACCACGATCATGCCGCTGCCCGAGGACGAGGCTTCCTGGGAGACGCTCGACGTGATGTTCGCCACCGCCAGCGGCAATGTCCGGCGCAACAAGCTGTCGGACTTCGTCCAGGTGAACCGCAACGGCAAGATCGCCATGAAGCTCGATCCGGGCGACCACATCGTACATGTCGAGATCTGCCGGCCGGACCAGAACGTGCTGCTGACCACCGCCAAGGGCCAGTGCATCCGCTTCCCCGTGGAGGACGTGCGCGTGTTCAAGGGCCGGGATTCCACCGGCGTGCGTGGCATCCAGCTCGGCACGGACGACCGGGTGATCTCGATGACCATCCTCAACGCCTTCGACGCCAGCGCCGAGGAGCGGACGGGCTACCTGAAGATGCGCCGCGCCGTCACCGGCGAGGCGGAGGAAGGCGCCGAGGTCGAGGCCGAGGAGGGCAGCACCGAGGCGGCCGCGATCTCGCCGGAGCGCTACGCCGAGATGGGCGCGGCCGAGCAATACGTGCTCACCCTGTCCGAGCGGGGCTACGGCAAGCGCTCGTCGTCCTTCGAGTACCGGACCTCGGGCCGGGGCGGTAAGGGCATCACGGCCATGCGGGTCAACGACCGCAACGGCAGCCTCGTGGGCTCCTTCCCGGTGGAGGCCACGGACCAGATCATGCTGGTCACCGACCGCGGCCAGCTGATCCGGGTGCCGGTGGACGATATCCGCATCGTCGGCCGGGCCTCGCAGGGCGTGACCGTGTTCAACACCGCCAAGGACGAGAAGGTCGTGTCGGTGGAGCATATCGAGGGCGAGGACGAGACCGAAGCGGGCGCGGAGGGCGGCCTCGAGGCCGGGCCGGAGGGGGGCACCGAGGAGGCGTGACGGCCCGCGCCGTCCGCCCCGAGGTTCCGTCCGGCGCAAAAATGCTCTAGGTGGGGCTTCGATGACCCGCACCGCCCTCTATGCCGGATCGTTCGATCCGGTCACGAACGGCCATCTCGACGTGGTCCGCCAAGCCTGCCGGCTGGTGGACCGCCTCGTGATCGCCATCGGCGTCCATCCCGGCAAGGCGCCGCTCTTCTCCGCCGAGGAGCGCGCCGCGTTGCTCACCGAGACCTGCGGGCCGGTGGCCGCGGCCGAGGGCGCATCGCTGGAGATCGCGACCTTCGCGGATTTGGCGGTCTCGGCCGCCCGGCGCTGCGGTGCGTCAATCTTCATCCGCGGGCTGCGCGACGGCACGGATCTCGACTACGAGATGCAGCTCGCCGGCATGAACGGCGCCATGGCGCCCGAGGTGCAGACGGTGTTCCTGCCCGCCTCGACCCAGGCGCGCCCGATCACCGCGACTTTGGTGCGCCAGATCGCCGGCATGGGCGGGGACGTCTCGCCCTTCGTGCCCGCCGCCGTCGCGGACCGCCTGCGGCAGCGCTTCGCAGCCACCGCCTGATCCTCTGACGTTTCTGGAAGGAACCCGATGAACCGCCGCCACGCCCTCCTCGCGCTCGCCCTCACGCTCGGCTCCGTCCCGGCCGCCCGGGCCGCGGACGCCAACACGGTCTATCTCGAGACCAAGGACGGGCGCATCACCATCATGCTGCGGCCGGACCTCGCCCCCAAGCACGTCAAGCAGATCAAGACGCTGATCTCCCAGGGCTTCTACGACGGCCTGAAGTTTCACCGGGTGATCGACGGCTTCATGGCCCAGACCGGCGACCCGAAGGGCAACGGCACCGGCGGCTCCAGCCTGCCGAACATCCCGGCCGAGTTCTCCCAGACTGCCGAGTTCCGCCGCGGTACCGTCGGCATGGCCCGCTCGTCGGATCCGAACTCGGCCAATTCGCAGTTCTTCATCTGCCTCGGCGACGCGCCGTTCCTGAACAAGCAGTACACCGTCGTGGGCAACGTCACGGACGGGCTCGACGTGCTCGACAAGATCAAGAAGGCCGCCCCCGGCGCGCCGGGCGGGGCCGTGCAGGATCCGGACAAGATCGTCCGCATGACGCTCGCCGAGAAGGCGAAGTAGCGCCGGCCGATGTGGCGCCGGCTCGCCGTCCTCGGCGCGCTCGCCCTCGCTCCGGCGATGGCGTGGGCCTATGACGGCTTCTATGCCTATGGCGGCTACGCCTACGAGGCCGGCGGCGGCTATCGCCTGAGCCTGCCGCAGACCCTGCGGGGCACCGTCGCCGTCCCGCTGGCAAGGCCGCCGGGCAGAGCCGCCGACACCCTGGCCGAGCTCTACCCGGTTCTGGCGGCCTGCTGGCACCCGCCCGCGGGCCTCGGGCGACCGGCCGCCGGCTCCGACGATGTCGAGATCACCGCACGGCTGTCGCTCCGGCGGGACGGCAGCCTGATCGGCACCCCGCGCATCACCTACGCGGCGGGGTTCGCGGAAGGCCAGCGCCGGGACCTGGTGCGGGCGACCCTCGATGCGCTCGCCGGCTGCATGCCGGCGCGGATCACCCCGGGCCTCGGTCGGGCGATCGCCGGGCGGCCGGTGGCCCTGCGCCTCGTCTACCGCCCGCCGGCCTGACCGTTTCGCCGCGCTCGCCGGAACCGGCTGGCGCCGCTACATTCCCACCAACAGGAAGGACCTACCCATGGCCGATACCGATACCCTCATCCTCGAGACCACCAAGGGCCGCGTCGTGATCGCGCTGCGCCCCGACCTCGCCCCGGGCCATGTCGAGCGGATCAAGACGCTGGCCGCCCAGGGCTTCTACGACGGCGTGCCGTTCCACCGGGTGATCGAGAACTTCATGGCCCAGACCGGCGACCCGACCGGCACCGGCTCGGGCGGCTCCGAGCTGCCGGACCTGAAGGCCGAGTTCAACGCCGAGCCCCACGTGCGCGGCACCTGCTCGATGGCCCGCACCAACTTCCCGCACTCGGCGAACTCGCAGTTCTTCATCTGCTTCGACGACGCCCGCTTCCTGGACAAGCAGTACACGGTCTGGGGCAAGGTCGTGGAGGGCATGGACGTGGTCGACACGATCAACAAGGGCGAGCCGCCGCGCTCCCCGGACAAGATCGTGAAGGCAAGCGTGGGCGAAGCAGCCTGATTCGAACGTTGACCGCCCGTGTTCGCGACCGGTGCGAGCACGGGCGGCCGATCAGAGGGTTCCAACCGCCTTCGCCGTCATTGCGAGCGCAGCGAAGCAACCCAGAGCAGCGCGCGCTCCCCGAACGTAGCGTTTCCCTGGGTTGCTTCGCTGCGCTCGCAATGACGGTGGGGGACGAGGAATCCACCCGGACACCATCGGGGCGCTCAAGCGCTCGGCAGTCCTTCGGCATCACGGCCTGTTTGGACTAGTCCGCGGTCGAATTCCGCGGCCGCGGCCAGATCCTCCGGCGTGTTGACGTTCAGGAACGGATCGACCCGCTCCACCAGCCATTCCACGACAGTGGCACCATGGCGCGCGATGAACGCGCCGACCCGCCGCTCGTCCCGCTCCACCAGGGAGCGGCGCAGATCCCCCCGCAGTTCCACCGGCCAGAGCGCTACGGTGTAGTGCTCGCGCCCGCCCGAGGCGGCGAGCGCGATCGGGGAGCCCTCCAGGGCTGATCCGAGCCGCGCGGCGAGATCGCCCGGCAGGAACGGGGCGTCCCCGGGCACGCTCAGGACATGGGTCACACCCGGATGATGGGCGGCGTGCTCCAGCCCCGCCAGTAGGCCGGCGAGCGGTCCGAGTTGGCCCGGCACCGTGTCGGGCAGCACAGGCCCCGGAAACCCGGCGAACCGCACCGGATCGCCGTTGGCGCTGAGTGCGAGCCCCGCCCCGCATTGCGGCCCGAGCCGCTCGACCACGCGGTCCAGCAGCGTCCGCCCGCCCAGCCGCAGCAGCGGCTTGTCGACGCCGCCCATGCGCCGGCCGAGTCCGCCAGCGAGGATCAGGCCCAGGATCTGCGGGCGGTCGACCACGAAAACGTCACTCGATCACGATCCTCGGGGCGGTGCGCCCGGCGGGGGCGCCCGAGAGGTTCGCCCACAGGGACGCGGCGATGTCGCGGTAGATCTTGGCGTGCGGCCCGTCCGGATCGGTCGCCACCACCGGCCTTCCGGAATCCGAGGTCTCCCGGATGGTCATGTCGAGGGGCACCTCGCCGAGGAACGGCACGCCGAGGCGCTGCGCCTCGATACGGGCGCCGCCATGCCCGAAGATGTGGGAGGCGTGGCCGCAATTCGGGCAGATGAAGGTCGCCATGTTCTCGATCACCCCGAGGATCGGGACCGCGACCTTCTTGAACATGGTCACGCCGCGCCGCGCATCGATCAGCGCGAGGTCCTGGGGCGTCGAGACGATGACGGCGCCCGAGAGCGGCGTCGCCTGCGCCATGGTGAGTTGGGCGTCGCCGGTGCCCGGCGGCATGTCGACGATGAGCACGTCGAGCTCGCCCCAGAGCACGTCGCGCAGCATCTGGGTGATGGCCGATTGCACCATCGGACCGCGCCAGATCATCGCCGTCTCGGGCTCGATCAGGAAACCGATCGACATCACCTTCAGGCCGTAGCCGACCATCGGCTCCATGGCCTTGTTGTCGACCACGGTCGGCTTGCCCGACAGGCCGAACAGCTTCGGCACGGACGGCCCGTAGATGTCGGCATCGAGCAGGCCGACCTTCAGCCCCTGGGCCTGGAGGGCCAGCGCGAGGTTGCAGGCGGTGGTGGACTTGCCGACGCCGCCCTTGCCGGAGGCGACCGCCACGATGTGGCGCACGCCGGCGATCTGCGGACCCTGGTTCGGAGGCGCCCCAGGCCGCGGCGGCGCGACCGGCGGCGGCGTCACCGGCCGCGGCGCGGCGTCGCTCTGGGCCGGCATGCCCGGGCCGCGCTCCGAGGTCAGGCTCGCGAACACCCCCGACACGCCCGGCATCTGTAGGACGCGCCCCTCCGCCTGCCGCCGCACCGGCTCGAACCGCTCGGCCTCGCTCGGATCGACCAGGATCGAGAACATCACCCGGTTGGTGGGATCAACCACGACTTGGGAAAGCCGGCCGGAGCCGGGCAGGGTGGTGCCGGCGGCGTCGACGGTGACGGATTGGAGCGCGCGCAGCACGTCGTCGCGAGTGATGGCCACGATTCTCGACTCCTGATGGGGCGACTCGGGACGGGCGTATCCAGCCGTATTCGCCGACCGTCGCAGACCCGGAATTTGGTCCCTTGTAGCCCTGCGGGCGGCAAACGCCAGCCTTGCCGGCGGGAGTCCGTATCGAGGCCTGAACCAACGTGGCCCTCGCCCGTTGTGTCGAGACTCTTTCGGGATCGGCACACCGTGCTGGTACGCCGCCCGCAGACCATCTCCAGGAGACTTTTCCCGATGCATCAGGGCAACCACCGCGACCACGAGGGCGCGAAGAAGCTGTTCGAGCTGGTCAAGGACGTGAAGATCGCCATGATGACCACCGTCGATGCCGAGGGGACGCTCAACAGCCGCCCGATGTGGAACAACGACGCCGACGAGAACGGTGATCTGTGGTTCTTCACCAAGCTGCACTCGCCCAAGACGACCGAGATCAGCAAGGACAACCAGGTGAACCTGGCCTATTCCGACCCGTCGAGCCAGACCTACGTCTCGGTGGCCGGCAGGGCCGAGATCGTGCGCGATCAGGCCAAGATCGACGAGAAGTGGAATGAGAGCCTAAAGACCTGGTTCCCCAACGGCAAGAACGACCCCGAGGTCGCGCTGATCCGCGTCCACCCAGAGAAGGGCGAGTACTGGGACAGCCCCAACAGCACGATGCTGCACCTCTACGGCTACGTGAAGGCCTCGCTCACCGGCGAGAGCCCCAAGACCGACACCAAGAAGGTCGACCTCGCCTGATTCCTTTGTGACTCGGCGACCAGGATGATGGGGCGGCGCGCCGGATCGGCGAGCCGCCCTTCTTCTTGACGCGACGGCCGGCGGCATGCGCTCTGCGCCCTAAGACGTGCGGAAGAGTCCGAAAAGCATGATTGATCTGGCGAAGCGGGTCTACGATCACAGCTTCCGCATCGACCCGATCGTGCGGTCGCTGCTCGACACGGATTTCTACAAACTGCTGATGGCGCAGACGATCCTGCGCCGCCACCCGCAGATCGACACCACCTTCGGGATCACCAACCGCACGAAGCGCATCCGCATCGCCGACGAGGTCGATGCCGGGCTGCTGCGCGAGCAGCTCGACCATGCCCGCAGCCTCCGGCTCAGCAAGGGCGAGGTCACCTGGCTGCGCGGAAACGTCTTCCGCGGCCAGGGGCGGATCCTCGGCCCCGAATTCGTGGCATGGTTCGAGGGGTTTCAGCTGCCCGATTACGAGCTGGCGGTCCATGACGGCCAGTACGAGCTGACCTTCCACGGGCCCTGGATCGAGACCACGATGTGGGAGGTCCCGGCGCTGGCGATCCTGAACGAGCTGCGGGCACGCGCCGTGCTTAAGGGCCTCGGCAAGCTCGACCTGCAGGTGCTCTACGCCCGGGCGATGACCCGGGTCTGGGAGAAGATCCAGCGGCTGCAGAAGCTGCCCGACCTCTCGGTGGCGGATTTCGGCACGCGGCGCCGCCATGGCTTCCTCTGGCAGGATTGGTGCGTGCAGGCCATGGCCGAGGGGCTGGGCGGCGCGTTCCTCGGCACCTCGAACTGCCTGATCGCCGCCCGCCAGGAGGTCGAGCCGGTGGGCACCAACGCCCACGAACTGCCGATGGTCTACGCGGCGCTGGCCAAGAACGACGCGGCGCTCGCCGCAGCGCCCTACGCGGTGCTGGCCGACTGGCAGGAGGATTACGACGGCAACCTGCGGGTCATCCTGCCCGACACCTACGGCACCACTGGCTTCCTGGCCAACGCCCCGGACTGGGTGAGCGACTGGACCGGGATCCGCATCGATTCGAAGGATCCGATCGCGGGCGGCGAGGAAGTGATCCGCTTCTGGCGGGAGCGCGGCTACGATCCCGGAGACAAACTCGCGATTTTCTCGGACGGGCTCGACATAGACGCCATCGAGCACATCCACGCCCATTTCCACGGGCGCATGCGGATCGGCTACGGCTGGGGCACCCTGCTCACCAACGATTTTCGCGGCCTCCTGCCGGACGGCAAGCTCGATCCGGTCTCGGTGGTCTGCAAGGTCATGGCGGCGAACGGCCGCCCGACCGTCAAGCTCTCCGACAACCCGACCAAGGCGCAAGGGCCGGACGACGAGATCGCCCGCTACCGCCGGGTTTTCGAGGTCGGCGCGCAGGAGGCTTTGCCGGTTCTGGTGTGAGGTGCACGGCCTTTTCCCGGACACCTGGAACGTCAGTGGAAGGTGATCCGGGACCTAGCGGGGAATGCGCCGCGCAGCGGCACCCTTTCAAAACAACACGGACGCTGCGCGTCGTTGTGCGCTGGATCCCGGGTCGCATTCCGCTGGCGCTGCATGCGCCCGGGAAAGGGCAGTGCTTGACCGGACGCGCCCGCCGTATCGGCTTGCGGCGAAAGTAAGCCATCGCTGGAGCGCAGATAGGAGATACGCCCCCTGACGGCAGGCCGCATCAACAGGTATCGTGTCGACCAACAGGGTGCGCCGCGCGCGGCCGGCCCGACGGGAGAACGCCATGACCATGAATCGCCGCTCGCTCATCGGCGCCGCAGGCCTCGCGCTGGCCGCACCGGGCCTTGAAAGCCCACAAGCCGCCGAGTCCGCGAAGCCGGCCACCAAGGCGCCGCCCGTCACAAAGATCCTGGCGCAGTGGATCCTGGCCTCGTCCTACGACACCCTGCCCGAAAACGTCCGCCGCGAGGGCGTGCGCAGCTTCCTCAACTGGGTCGGCGTGGCGATCGGCGGCTCGCATCACGAGACCGTGGACGTGGCGGTCGCGGCGCTGCAGCCGTTCTCGGGGCCGCCGCAGGCCGGCCTGTTCGGCCGGGCGGAGCGGTTCGACATCATGAACGCTGCCTTCCTGAGCGGCGTGGCGAGCCACATCTTCGATTTCGACGACACCCACCTCAAGACGATCATCCACCCGGCCGGCCCGGTCGCCTCGGCGATCCTGGCCTATGCCCAGATGAAGCCGGTCTCGGGGAAGGACTTCCTCGACGCGCTGGTGGTGGGGATCGAGACCGAGTGCCGGATCGGCAACGCCGTCTACCCGAACCACTACGATGCCGGCTGGCACATCACCGGCACCTGCGGGCCGTTCGGCGCGGCGGCGGCGGTCGGCAAGCTGATGGGGCTCACCGAGCCGCAGATGGTCTACGCGCTGGGGCTCGCGGCCTCGCAGCCCGTGGGACTGCGCGAATCATTCGGCTCGATGAACAAAAGCTTCAATCCGGGCCGGGCGGCCTCGAACGGCCTGTTCGCGGCGATCCTGGCAGCCAAGGGTTTCACCTCGTCGGACGGCATGATCGAGGCCAAGCGCGGCTGGGCCAATACCATCTCGACCAAGCAGGACTGGTCCGAGATCACCGACGGCCTCGGCACGCGCTACGAGGCCCTGCTCAACACCTACAAGCCGTTCGCCTGCGGCATCGTCATGCACCCGACGATCGATGCGGGCGTGCAGATCCGCGACCAGGACCATGTCCGGCCGGAGGACATCGCCCGGGTCGACCTCAAGGTCCACCCGCTGGTGCTGGAGCTCACCGGCAAGACTGCGCCGAAGACCGGCCTGGAGGGCAAGTTCAGCATCTACCACGCCGCCGCGATCGCCCTCGTGGAGGGGGCGGGCGGCGAGAAGCAGTTCAGCGATCGGGCGGTGAACGACCCGCGCGTCGTGGCCCTGCGCCAGAAGGTCGTGCCGGTGATCACCCCGGGCATCGACGCCGCGCAGGTCGACATGACCGTGACGCTGACCGACGGGCGGAGCTTCCACCGCCGGATCGAGCACGCGATCGGCAGCGTCGAGAAGCCGATGTCGGACGCGCAGCTCGAAGCCAAGTTCACCGACCTCGCCGCTGGCGTTCTGCCGGAGACTCAGGCCAAGCGGGTGATGCAGATGTGCTGGTCGCTGCCCGAATTGACGGATGTGGGCGAGGTGGCCCGGGCTGGGGTGCAGGGGGCGTAACCGGGGGCGCCGGCCCCCTCACGGATCCGCGAGCCCGGCGGGATCGTTTTCCGGCCCCGTGCCGTTCCCCTGCCGCGAGGCCCCGCGACCCCGGCGGGGGCCCGCCTGTGGCGTTCGGGGTGTGGATCGCAGCATGGGCACGAGAACCCCGGTCGGGGCGCAGCCAGGACAGGCGCTGGTTCCGCCGCGGCCGACCCGCGTCACCGCGGCCGAGACGCCGCGGGCTGCCATGGCCTCGCCGATCCTGGTCGGGGCCACCATCGTGGCGATCCTGTATTTCGGCCGCGAGATCTTCATCCCGATCGCGATCGCGCTGCTCCTGTCCTTCGTGCTGACGCCGCTGGTGAGCCGCCTGCGGCGCCTGCGCCTGCCGCGATTGGTGGCGGTCGGGGTGAGCGTCCTGCTGACGCTCGGGATCGTGGGCGCCATGGCGACCCTGATCGGCATCCAGGCGGCCGATCTCGTGGGCGACATCCCGCGCTACCGCGCCACCATCGAGCGCAAGATCGAGGGCCTGCGCACCTCGCCGGTGGGGCACATCACCGACTACGTCGCCAATATCGGCCGGGCGCTCCATACCGGTGGCCAGGACCAGGCCAAAGAGCCGGCTAAAGAACTACCGCAAGCCGCCCCGCAGCCGCCCGAGCCCGCCCCCGGGATGGACCAGGCCAAGCCCGGCCAAAAGGCTGTCCTGGTCGAGGTCGCCTCGACCCAGCCGGGACCGCTGGAGATGCTCGGCACCCTGCTGTCGCCGGTGCTGCAGCCGCTGGCCACCGTGGGCATCGTCTTCGTGGTGCTGCTGTTCGTCCTCATGCAGCGCGAGGACCTGCGCGACCGGATGATCCGGCTCGCGGGCTCCAGCGACCTGCACCGCACCACCGGGGCGATCGACGACGCGGCCGGGCGCCTCAGCCGCTACTTCGTGGTGCAGCTCGCCCTCAACACCGCCTTCGGCGTCGTGATCGGCATCGGCCTTTATTTTATCGGCGTGCCGAACCCGGTGCTCTGGGCGATTTTCTCCGGCCTGATGCGGTTCGTGCCGTATATCGGCGCGTTCCTGTCGGCGATCCTGCCGATCACGCTGGCCGCCGCGGTCGATCCCGGCTGGAACATGATGATCGCGGTGACGATCCTGTTCCTGATCCTCGAGCCGCTCACCGGCCAGGTGTTCGAGCCGATCGTCTACGGCCAGTCCACTGGGCTCTCGCCGCTCGCGGTGCTGGTCTCGGCCCTGTTCTGGACCTGGCTCTGGGGGCCCGTGGGCCTGCTGCTGTCGACGCCCCTCACCGTCTGCCTGGTGGTGCTCGGGCGCCATGTCGAGCACCTCGAATTCCTCGACGTGCTGTTCGGCGACCGGCCGGCGCTGACGCCCGTGCAGAATTTCTACCAGCGCATCCTGGCCGGCGATTCCGAGGAGGTGCTGGGCCATGCCGAGCTGATCCTCCAGCAATGCTCGCTCTCGTCCTATTACGACGAGGTCGTCCTCAAGGCGCTGGAACTCGCCGCCCGGGATGCCGCGCGCGGCGTGCTGACCACCCAGCAGAAGGGCGCGATGCGCACCGCTCTCGGCGAGCTGATCGCCGACCTGTCCGACCGCAGCGACGCCGCCACCGAGGCGGCGGGGGAGGGCGGCGAGAACGCCTGCAGCCCGATGCCGATCGGCCCGGCGCCGGACGCGCTGCCCCAGGCCTGGACCCGCCAGGGCGCGGTGCTGTGCGTCTCCGGGCGCGGCTTCCTCGACGAGGCCGCCGCCGCGATCCTGGCCCAGATCCTGGAGAAGCGCGGCATCGGCATCCGCACGGTGCCATTCTCGGAGGCGTCCTCGGCGCGGATCGGCCGGTTCGAGCCGGGCCCGGCCCGGATGGCCTGCGTCGTCTCCCTGGCGCTGAGCGGCGAGCCGACGCATCTGCGCCGGCTGGTCGAGCGCCTGCAGCAGCGGATGCCGGGCGTGCCGGTCCTGCTCGGCCTGTGGCTGTCCGAGAACGGCCCGTCGGAGAGGGCAGCGCGCGCCAAGGACGGCGCCGCCGACGCGACCCGGCAGGTCGCGTCCCTGCGCGAGGCGATCGAGGCGGTTCTGGCCGCGGTCCAGGCCGACATCGCCGCCGCCCCGGAGGCCGGCGCTCCGGCCCGCGCGCCGGAACCGGCGGAGGCATGAACCGCGACGACCTGAGCCCCGGGGGCTTGACGGCCGGGGGCCAGCCCCGGTTTCGTCGCGCACAGTCCGGGCGGCCGGACGGGTCGCGGGCAGATCAGGGGGCAGGGCCGATGAGCATCGTCGAACTCGGGCGGTTCATGGACGATCTCGCGGACGCGTCCGGCAAGGCGATCCTGCCGTTCTTCCGCGCCCAGTTCGGCCTCGACGACAAGGCCCGCGGCGGCGCACCGTTCGATCCGGTCACGGAGGCCGACCGCGCCGCCGAGGTGGTGCTCCGGGCGATGATCGGCCAGACCTTTCCCGGCTACGGCATCCTGGGCGAGGAATTCGGCGCCGAGCGGCTGGACGCTGAATATGTCTGGGTGCTCGACCCGATCGACGGCACCCGCGCCTTCATCGCCGGCCTGCCGACCTGGGGCACGCTGATTGGCCTGACCCGCAACGGCGTGCCGGTGCGCGGGCTGATGCACCAGCCCTATCTCGGCGAGCGCTTCACCGGCGACGGCCGCCACGCCCGCCTGCGCGGCCCGGCGGGGGAGCGCACCCTGCGCACCCGCCGCTGCGCCGATCTGGGTCAGGCGATCCTGGCCACCACCGATCCGCGGCTGTTCGCGGAGGGCGAGGAGGCCGAGCGTTTCCGCGCCCTGGAGGGCCAGGTGCGGATGTCCCGCTACGGCGCCGATTGCTACGCCTATTGCATGCTGGCGGCCGGGCAGATCGACCTCGTGGTCGAGGCCGGCCTGAAGCCCTACGACATCGTCGCGCTGATCCCGATCGTCGAGGGTGCCGGCGGCCGGGTCACGGCTTGGGACGGCGGCTCGGCCGCCAACGGCGGACGGATCGTGGCGGCCGGCGACCCGCGCCTGCACGAGGCCGCCCTGAAGGTGCTGAACCCGTGAGCACGCGCGGGCTCACGGACCATCGAGACGGCCGGAGCCCGCCCGCGTGCTGCTGAACGCCCTCGTCCTGCTGGCGAGCCTGACGCCCGCCCTGGAAAACCGCGCCGCCGCGCTCCTGGCCGCGCCACCGGTGGCGACGGCCCCGGCCGAGGCTGCGCCGCCGCGCTTCGATCCCGCCACCCGGTCGGTCTCCAACTGGCACGAACAGGCCGGCGCATTCTTGCTGCCACGGGCCCTGGCGCTGACCGCCCGGCTCGCCGAGGACCCGCCCTACGTCGCCCGCTGCGTCCGGCTGAACAACGGCTGGTGCATCAAGTCGGCCCACTGGCCCGGGGAGATCGGCGCCGATGCCGAGGGCCACACCGCCTTCGCCACCCTGGCCGACGGGGCCGACGCGGCGGCGAGCCTGCTGCGCCGCTACGTCCGCGATTACGGCCGGCGCAACGCGCTGGCTATCGTGCGCCGCTGGGCGCCCTCCGAATGCCGGGTCGCGACGCCGGTGCGGGTGGGGAAGGGGGTGGCGACACCCGCCGTCTCGGCGACCCTGGCGCCCCGGGGGCTCGGGCGGACCCTGCGCGCCCGCTTCCTCGCCGCCCACCGGCCGGGGGGCGCGCCCCGGGCCAGGGCCCTGCGGGTGCAGCCCTGGTCGCCGCTGGCCCGGATGGCGGGACGGCCCGGGGCACGTCCGGCCGCCGCCCGCGTGCCGCGGGTGGCGATGCTTCAGCCGGTGCCCGACATCGCCGCCGGGATCTCGGCCGAGCCCGGCCGGGCCGCCACGGCTCGCACCACGGATCCCACGGCGCTCCTCGACCGCAAGCTGCCGAGCCCCGACCGGATGGTCGCGGAATCCGCCCAGCTGCCGGCCATCGCGGCTGGGCTGCCCCTGCTCGACCTGCGCCTGCCGGCCCCGCTCTGCACCGGCGACGAGGTCCGGATCCAGGCCTACGCGGCGCGGATAAGCGGTAGCGTCGGGCTGAAGCCCGGCGACGACCTCGACCTGTTCGGGCCGGACGGCACACCGCGGCCCAACCTGGCGCCGGTTATGCTCGCCATGTCGGCGGTGGAACTCGGCACCCTCCGGGCCGGCCCGGACCTCGTCGCCGAGGCCATCGCCCGCCTGAAGCCGACGACACCCGCGCCGTAAAGTCCCGGTTTCAAAAGGTCTTCGACCTTTTGCGGGTGCAGGGTGGAACCCTGCAAGCCTCCGGGCTCCGCCCCGGAACCCCGCCAAAGGGCTGAGCCCTTTGGAAACCCCAGTCCGGCCAAGCCTTGCGGTTCGAGCCGAACCGCGCCACCTGTGCCCGGCCTGTTTCCCCGAGACGACGAGCCCGCCCGTGCCCCTGACCGACCTTGCCGCACGCGCCGGCTCGGCCGTCAAAGCCTTCGCCGAAGCCTCGCACGACCTGTTGATCCAGCCGACCTTGCGGCTCGGGGTCACCGGACTCGCGCGCTCGGGCAAGACCGTGTTCACCACGGCGCTGATCCACCACCTCGTGGAGGCGCACGCCCTGCCGGCCTTCGCGCCCGCGCAGGAAGGCCGCCTGCGCCGGGCCCGGCTGGTGCCGCAGCCCGACGACGACGTGCCGCGCTTTCCCTTCGAGGAGCATTTCGCGACGCTCACCGAGGCCAGGCGCTGGCCGCGCTCCACCGACCGGATCAGCCAGTTCCGTCTGGAGATCGCCTACGAGCGCGCCGCCGGCTGGCGCAGCGGCCCCGCGACCCTGATGCTCGACGTGGTCGATTATCCCGGCGAATGGCTGCTCGACCTCGCGCTGATCGAGACGAGCTACACCGCATGGTCGCGGGCCACGATCAACGGCACCCGCCGGCCTGGCCGGGCGGCTGTCGCGGCGCCTTGGCTTGAGGCGCTCAAGGGCTTCGATCCCAACGGGCCCCTGGACGAGGTCGCGGCCGAGCGGGCCAGCGACGCGTTCAAAGCCTATCTCGCGGCCCTGCGCGCCGGCCCGGAATCGGTCGCCACGACCCCGCCGGGCCGCTTCCTGATGCCCGGCGACCTCGCGGGCTCGCCGGCCCTGACCTTCGCGCCGCTCGACAATCTCACCGGCAGCATCGCCCCCGACAGCCTCGCCGGGCTGATGGAGCGGCGCTTCGAGGCCTACAAGGCCAAGGTCGTGACCCCGTTCTTCCGCGACCATTTCCAACGGGTCGACCGGCAGATCGTGCTGGTGGACGTGCTCGCTGCGGTCGATGCCGGGGCAACCGCCCTGGCCGAGTTGGAGGAGGCGCTGGACGCGGTGCTGCTCAGCCTCAATATCGGCCGCAACACGGTGCTGTCGAAGCTGTTCGCGCCCCGGGCGGACCGGGTGCTGTTCGCCGCCACCAAGGCCGACCACCTCCACCAGACCAGCCACGACCGGCTCGACGCGCTGCTGCGCCTGCTGGTCTCCCGGGCCATGCGGCGAACGGAAGCCGCGGGCGCCCGGGTCGGCACCGTGGCGCTCGCCTCCGTGCGCGCCACCCGCGAAACCACGGTCCATGATGGCCCCGAGATTCTTCGCGCGGTTGCGGGGACGCCGGAGGCCGGGGAAACGGTCGGCGACGAGGTGTTCGACGGCAACAGCGAGGCCGCGGTGTTCCCGGGCGAGCTGCCGGCCCGCGCGGAGGCCGTGCTGGAGGGCGCCGTCGCGCCGGGCTCGCTGCGCTTCCCCCGCTTCCGCCCGCCGCTGATTCGCCCCGACGGCCTCGGCCGCCCCGGCCACCTGCCGCAGATCCGCCTCGACCGCGCGATGCAGTTTCTGATCGGCGACAGGCTCGGGTGATGGGGAGGGTGGCTGTCCGGGATGCCGCCGCGGTCGTGAACCGGTCGACGCATGTTTCGATCGCCCTGCGACGTGCCGGCGTTCGTTCACACGCATCGTGCCCGACTCACACGGCGCCGGTTGGGGCGCAGGTCCCCTCTCCTGTGCGGGAGAGGGACAGGGTGAGGGATGCGACTTCTCCGGAAAGCCCTAGTCCCTCACCCCAACCCTCTCCCGCACGGGCGAGGGGGCGTGTCGCGGCCGGCGCGAAGCGATGGGTCAACATTGGAGTCCGTGCCAGCGACGGCACCCGGCGCACCCGCACGGACCGGCTCCAACAGCCCACCGCCCTGAGGGCAAAACCGAAAAAACCCCTCTGGAGGCCGTAAGCCATGTCCTCAGGCCAGAAACCCCGCGCCTTCCGGATCAATCCCGAGCCGCCCCCCGGTCCGGGGGTGACCACGACGCCGCTCGCGGCCCGGCCGGAGCAGGCCCGGATCGTGGAGGAGCCGTTCGAGATCGTCGACGCGGCCGACGGCGTCGCGGTGCCGGTGGCGCCGCGGCGGGGTTCGCCCTGGGGGGCGCTGTTCCTGTCGGCGGCCGGCGGCCTGGTCTCGTTGGGGATCGGGTTGTCGGTCGAGCGGATGATCGCCGACCTGTTCCAGGCTGCGCCCTGGCTCGGCTGGGTGGCGCTCGCGCTATTGGGCCTCGCCGGGCTGGCGCTGCTGGCGATCGTCGGGCGGGAGCTCGCCGGGCTGCGGCGCGAGCGGAAGATCGAGCGGCTGCGGCAATCGGCGGTCGACGCGCTCGCCACCCGCGACCATACCGGCGCGCAGGCGGTGGTGCAGGCCCTCTCGGCCTTCTACGCCGACCGCGAATCCCTGGCCCCGGGCCGCGCCCGGATCGACGCCGCCGCCGACGCGATCCTCGACGTGGACGATCGGATCGGGCTGGCCGAGCACGAATTGCTGGCGGGCCTCGATCGGCAGGCGCGCAACGCCATCGCGTCCGCCGCCAAGCAGGTCTCGGCGGTCACGGCGCTCTCGCCGCGGGCGATCGTCGATGTCGCGTTCGTGGTCTTCGCCGCCGTCCGGCTGCTGCGCCGGATCGCCGCCATCTACGGCGGCCGGCCGGGCTTCCTCGGCTTCCTGCGTCTGGCGCGGGCCGCGGTGGGGCATCTCACCGTCACCGGCGGCATGGCAGTGGGCGAGAGCGTGATGCAGCAGGTGCTGGGGCTCGGGATCGCCGCCCGGGTCTCGGCCAAGCTGGGGGAGGGCGTGCTCAACGGGCTGATGACCGCCCGCTTCGGGCTGGCCGCCCTCAATGTCTGCCGGCCGCTGCCGTTCGTGCGCGAGGCGCCGCCGCGACTGGCCGACGTGGCGGGCGAGCTCCTGCGCGCGGCCGAGCCCGATCCGAAATAGGCCGGACGGCTATTTGGCGGCGGCCGTGGCGGCGCGGCGGTTGGCGATGCGCGTGAACATGTTGCCGGTGTAGTCGGCGACCTTCGGCTTCTCGACCTCGCCGACCTTCGCCTCGAACGCCTCGATGCGCTTCAGGAGCGCGGCGTCGTTGAACAGCGAGCTGTTGAAGTTGATGTGGGCCCGGGGCCCGAGGGCGGCCTGGACCGCGTCGAGTCGTTCCAGAAGCTCTTTACGCGTCACGGTGCTCTCCAGGGGCGCCTTCGGGGCGAAGGACCGCCCAAGCCCACACTGGAGGCCGCGAGGGTAAACGACGCGTTAACGTGAGGCGGAGCGCCTACAGCCCCTTCAGGAACCCGGCGAGGCGCATCAGCCCCTCCGGCCATGGCCCGTGCCCGCTGGCGACGTTGATGTGACCCGATTCGCCGGCATCGACGGTCAGAGAGCCCCAGCTATGGGCGAAATCGTCGGCCCGGTCATAGGTGCAATACGGGTCGGTGCGGCTGGCGACCAGGAGCGACGGGAAGGGCAGGGGGTCCCGGGGAACCGGCGCGAAGGCGCGCACCGATTCGGGCAGGTCGGGCGCCTCCTCGACATCCGGGCACGCCACGAACAGGGCACCGCGCACGATTCCGGGGGCGAAACGCGGCGCCGCCTCGACGCAGGCCACCACCCCGAGGCTGTGGGCGATCAGGATCACCGGTCGGGTCGCGGCCGCCACCGCGTCTGCGATCCGCCCGCACCAGGCCTCCGGGGTCGGCGCGTGCCAATCGTCCTGGGCCACCACCTGCGCGGTGGCGAGGCGCCCGGCCCAGCGGGCCTGCCAGTGGTCCTCGTCCGAGCCTCCGAGCCCCGGGACGATGAGGATGTCGCAATCGGCGGTCTTCATGCCGGCTGACTAGCGCATGATGCGGAAAAGTGGAAACCGGTTTTCCGGAATCATCATGCGCGAACAAGGCGCTAGCGCAACCGTCCGCGGAAGGCGTCGAGACCGCCGGTCACTCCGCGGCGATCGGGGCCGCCCGGGCCGGATCGGTGATGTGGCGGGCGATCTGGGTCGAGGCGTGGTTCTTGGCCTTCGCCTCGATCTCGAAATCGGCCCAGACCATGTGGCGAGCGACGAGGTCGTTCACCGCCCGGTTCCACATCATGTCGGAATGGGCGGCGAGATCCCGGACCGCGTGGCCGGCGGCGCGCAGGGCCGGGAAGTCGGGCAAGGCGTCGGGATCGCAATCGGCTGAGACCGCCTCGCGCGAGACGCTGATATGGGCCACCGGCCGCACCCCGCGCCAGGAGCCCCGCACCCGGGCGATGCGGGGATCGTCGGGCTCGATGTATTCGCCGCCGCTCTGGACCCAGTGATGGTGCAGGTCGAGCACCACCGGCACGAGGTCGGCGAGCTGGAGCACCGCCTCGATCCCGAAGACGTTCTCGTCGTTCTCGACCGTGACGAGGTCGCGCGCCACCTGGCTCGCCCGGGGCAGGGTCTCGCGGAACCCCGCCACCCCCGGGTCACCGGCGCCGACATGGATGTTGATGTGGGCGCCGTGCGGGTGCCAGCCGCCGCCATAGCCCATGCGGTCGAAAATCTCGGCGTGGTAGTCGAGTTCGGACAGGCCGTTGGCGATGGCCGCCGGGTTGCGGCTCGCCAGCAGGCAGAACGGGCCCGGGTGGAAGCTCAGGCGCACGCCGAGGCGGCGCGCCAGCGCTCCGGCCTCCGCAAGCCCGCGCTCGACCAGGGTGGCCATCTCGGGCTCGGCGTAGATCGCGCGGGCGATGGCGTGGGTGTAGCCGGGCAGGACGTTGCTCGCCATGCGCAGCAGGCGCTCGATCGGCGGCCGCGCCCCGACCCAGGCGATCTGGCGCGCCAGCGCATCGAGATTGTGCGCGACGAGACCGCCGAGCTTCGCCCGCCGGGCGACGGGGTCCAGCTTGGCGAGATGCGCCATGGTCACGCTGGTCAGATTCATGTGGAGCGTCGCCTCGCGCTCCGCCTTGAGGGTAGCGTGGGTGCCGGGCGGCTCGTCCAGGACGAACTTGCAGCAGAATCCGAGGCGGGGCTGATCGCGCATAGGATGCACAACGCGCATCGGGGCCAGGCGTGCCCGAAATCGCGCGCGGAACGGCCGCGCTTCGGCGACGTTTGAGCCTTCGAGCGCGGCAGTTCCGCGCGGACGGCCCTCTCGTACCACCATGCCCGCGTCGCCCCCCCGCCCGAGTTCCGAACCGGATGCCGGCTCGATCCTCTGGATCCTGATGCTCGGCTCGGCCCTGGTGGCGCTCGCCGCGACGCCCGCCCGGCGACGCGCGACCGCTCAGCCCGAAGTTCTGGAACCGCCGGCGGATCGGTCGGACGAAGCCGACCCCGCACGCAAGAAAGCCGTGAATTCCGGCGCGCGCTCGATCGTGGGCCGCGCCGCGCAGCTCACCGCCGCGACCCAGCCCGAGCGCGGCCGCGCCGCCAACAGTCCCTCCGAGATGACCCCGGCCGGCTGGAAGGACATCGCGGTCCGGGTCTACCTGGAATTCAACAAGGACCGGGTGCTGGCGGTGGCCGCCGGGGTGACCTTCTACACCCTGCTGTCCCTGTTCCCGGCGATCGCCGCTCTGGTGAGCTGCTACGGCCTGTTCGCCGACGTCAACGCCATCAACGAGCACTTGGCGCAGCTGCACGCGGTGCTGCCTTCGGGCGCGGTCGAGCTGATCGGCGACCAGATCAAGCGCATCGCCGCCAAGGGCAGCAGCTCGCTCAGCGTCACCTTCTTCACCAGCCTGCTGCTGTCGCTGTGGAGCGCCAACGCCGCCATGAAGGCGATGTTCGATGCGCTGAACGTCGTCTACGAGGAGGAGGAGAAGCGCAACTTCTTCTGGCTCAACATCCGCTCGCTCACCTTCACGGTGGGCGCCCTGCTGTTCATCATCATCGCGCTCAACGCGATCGTGGTGGTGCCGGTGGTGCTGAACTTCCTCGGCCTCGGCTCAGGCGCGTGGCTGCTCGCGGCCCTGCGCTGGCCGGCGGTGCTGCTGGTGCTGCTCGCCGGGCTGTCGGTGCTGTACCGGTTCGGCCCGAGCCGGGAGCATGCCCGCTGGCGCTGGGTCGGCGTCGGCAGCATCGTGGCGGGGCTGCTCTGGCTGATCGCGTCCCTGCTGTTCTCTTGGTACGTCGCGAGCTTCGGCACGTACAACGAGACCTACGGGTCGCTCGGTGCCGTGATCGGCTTCATGACCTGGATCTGGATCTCATCGACCATCGTGCTGCTCGGCGGCGAGATCAACGCCGAGCTGGAACACCAGACCGCCCGCGACACCACCACGGGTGCGCCCCTGCCGATGGGCCACCGCCGGGCCCGGATGGCTGACACCGTGGGGGCGGCGGCCTGATCGTTCGACCCGGCGCCGGAGCGACAGGTCGCCGCCGGTGCCATCGCATTCACCCCCGCGGGACTGCCGAGGCCGGGGCGCAATGCCTATATCTCTCGCCGAAAAGGGAGATGTTCATGTCCGATACCGCGACCGCCAACCCCGAGACCCGCAGCGAGGCCGAATGGCGCGCGGCGCTCACGCCGGAGCAGTACCGGGTGCTGCGCGAGCACGGCACCGAGCGGGCCGGCACCAGCTGCCTTCTGGCCGAGAAGCGGCCGGGCACGTTCACCTGCGTCGGCTGTGGACAGCCGCTGTTCGAGCAGGGCACAAAGTTCGAGTCCGGCACCGGCTGGCCGAGCTTCTTCGAGCCCCTCGAGGGCGCCGTCGAGACCACCGTGGACCGCAGCCACTGGATGGTCCGGACCGAGGTCCATTGCGCCCGCTGCAAGGGCCATCTCGGCCACGTCTTCGACGACGGCCCGGCTCCCACGGGCCTGCGCTATTGCATGAACGGCGCCGCGATGACCTTCGAGCCGGCCGCCTGAGGCACCCGGTTCCGGTCTAACCTGGGTTGGGAAAACCGCCGCGAAAGACGGGATATCGGGGACAGGCGGGGTTGTGAGCGAATCACAACCCCGTTCCGGTCTTGATTTCGGCGTGTTTTTGCTTAGCGCTTAACCGTCTCATGGTATCGCCATCCGGTATTGGCGATGGATGTGGTCAAGGGCGAGCCAATACGGCGTTGCAGTTGAGCTTATACGCCGTCGGCGCGGGCTCGACTTGCCGGATCTATCCGGGCCGGCGGCCCTAAGGGCAGTCCGCCGGATCGGCGCACCGCCGACGAAGCGGGAGGGGTTTTGAGTTCATGAGCACCATTCGCCGATTCCTGGTTGCGCCATCCCTGGTCCGCCTGATCCGCAAGGAGCGGGGCGGCGCCCGGATCACCGAAGGCCACTTCGTGGCGCAGGGGGGCCGCAGCTCCTACGTGCGGGTCGACGGCCAAGTCTGCCAGCTGGTGCTGGTGAACAAGGGCCCGGACGGCGTCCCGGCCGAGGAGCGGACCGACGTGCCGCGCGCCCACGGCGACGCGCTGCTCGACGTCTGCCCCGGCAAGGCCGCCTACGACCGCACGGTCCTGACCATCGGCGGCCGCGAGGTCACGATCGACCGCTACGTCACGCCGGGCAATCTCGACCTGATCAGCGTCGCCTTCGACAATGACGGCGACGCCTCCGCCTTCCAGACCCCGAACTGGTTCGGGCGTGAGGTCAGCAGCGAACCGGCCTTCGAGCGGCAGGCGCTGGCCATCCAGGGCGTGCCGGCCGCCGAAGAGGTGCCGCTGAGCAACGCGGCGCTCGACGCGGTCCTCGACCTGATCGAGCCGCGGTTCGGTTTCGGCCGCTACGGCAGCAGCGCCCGCGCGAGCGAGCCGTCCGATGACGGCGCGATGAGCGCCATGCGCCGCATCGTGACCCCGGCCGCCGCGGCGGCCCCGGTTGCGGCTGCAGCGGCGGCCCCGGCTCCCGAGCCCGTCGAGCCGCCTCCGGTCGCCCCGGTTGCCGAGGTTCACCCGGAGCCCGAGCCTCAGCCCGAGCCGGAGCCGACCCCCGCCCCGGAGCCCGTGCATCATGCGGCCCCGGTGGCTCAGGAGCCGAGCCCGCCTCAGCCCGCCCCGCAGGAGAGCATCCACAGCGACGCCCGGATCGACGACGTGATCGAGAGCCTGTCCCAGGCGCTCGGCGCCGCGATCCACCAGCATCCCGAGGCTGCCGCCGAGGCGAAGGACGCCAAGACAGACGAGTCGGCCGGCGTGTTCGAGCGCTGGACCGTGCGGCCCCGCCGGACGCAGCAGACCTGATCGACCGAGCCATTGGGAAGGCCGCGGGGGCAGGAGCCACCGCGGCCTTTTTGCTGCGCGCCGTCCCGGGCGCGCGTGGTCACGATCCGCGCCATTCCCTCGCCAAAGAAAAAAAATCGGTCTACACGGCCGCTCCCCAGAACACGCTTACCTGCCCCGTATGCAGGACTGAGCCCGGAGAGCCTGACCCATGCCGATTCTCACCTTCCCCAATGGCGACACGCGGGAGGTCGCTGCCGGCACCACCGGCCGCAGCGTGGTCGAGGGCATCGCCAAGTCGCTGGCCAAGCGCACCGTCGCCATGGCCCTCGACGGCACGGTCGCCGACCTCGACGATCCGATCGCCCAGGATGCCCGCATCGAGTTCCTGGACCGGACCGACCCGCGCGTCCTGGAACTGATCCGCCACGATTGCGCGCACGTGCTCGCCGAGGCCGTGCAGGCGCTCTGGCCGGAGACGCAGGTGACGATCGGCCCGGTGATCGAGAACGGTTTTTATTACGATTTCTATCGCGAGACCCCGTTCACGCCGGAGGATTTTCCGAAGATCGAGGCGAAGATGCGCGAGATTATTTCGCGCGACGCGCCATTTACCAAGGAAGTCTGGACGCGCGAGGATGTGCGAGCGCTGTTCGCGGGCAAACAGGAAAAATTCAAGGTCGAGCTGGTCGACGCGATCCCGCCCGGCGAGGATCTGAAGATCTACCGGCAGGGCGACTGGTTCGACCTGTGCCGCGGCCCGCACATGACCTCCACGGGCAAGGTCGGCACCGCCTTCAAGCTCATGAAAGTCGCGGGCGCCTACTGGCGGGGTGATTCGAACAACCCGATGCTGACGCGCATCTACGGCACGGCCTGGGCGGCCCAAGCCGATCTCGACGGCTACCTGCACCGGCTGGAGGAGGCCGAGCGCCGGGACCATCGGCGGCTCGGCCGGGAGATGGACCTGTTCCACTTCCAGGAGGAGGGGCCGGGCGTCGTCTTCTGGCACGCCAAGGGCTGGACGATCTTCCAGGAGCTGATCGCCTATATGCGCCGCCGGCTGCGCGGCGACTACGCCGAGGTGAATGCCCCGCAGATCCTCGACAAGGCCCTGTGGGAGACCTCGGGCCACTGGGGCTGGTACCGGGAGAACATGTTCGCCGCGCAAAGCGCGGGCGACGAGGCCGAGGACAAGCGCTGGTTCGCCCTCAAGCCGATGAACTGCCCGGGCCATGTGCAGATCTTCAAGCATGGCTTGAAATCCTACCGCGACCTGCCCCTGCGGCTCGCCGAGTTCGGCGTGGTCCACCGCTACGAGCCGTCGGGCGCCATGCACGGGCTGATGCGCGTGCGCGGCTTCACCCAGGACGACGCGCACGTCTTCTGCACCGAGGATCAGCTCGCCGACGAGTGCCTGAAGATCAACGACCTGATCCTCTCGACCTACGCGGATTTCGGCTTCGACCAGATCGTCGTGAAGCTCTCGACACGGCCGGAGAAGCGCGTCGGCTCGGACGCGCTCTGGGACCATGCCGAGGACGTGATGACCCGGGTGCTGGCGCAGATCGAGGCGCAGTCGGCCGGCCGCATCCGCACGGAGGTCAACCCGGGGGAGGGCGCGTTCTACGGGCCGAAATTCGAGTACGTCCTGCGCGATGCCATCGGCCGGGACTGGCAATGCGGCACCACGCAGGTGGACTTCAACCTGCCCGAGCGGTTCGGCGCCTTCTACATCGATGCCGACGGCGCCCGGAAGCCGCCCGTGATGGTGCATCGGGCGATCTGCGGCTCGATGGAGCGCTTCACCGGCATCCTGATCGAGCATTTCGCCGGGCATTTCCCGCTTTGGCTGTCGCCGGTCCAGGTGGTGGTGGCGACGATCACCGGCGAGGCCGACGCCTACGCCCATGAGGTGGTGCGCGCCCTGGATCGCGCCGGCCTGCGGGTCGAGGCCGATCTGCGCAACGAGAAGATCAACTACAAGGTCCGGGAGCACTCGCTCGCCAAGGTGCCGGTGCTGCTGGCGCTCGGCAAGCGCGAGGCCGAGGAGCGCACCGTCTCGATCCGCCGGCTCGGCAGCCAGCAGACCCGCACCCTGCCGCTCAAGGAGGCGGTGGCAGCCTTCGTCGAAGAGGCGACCGCCCCGGATCGCCGCCGGGCGGAGGCCGTGGCCGACACGGTCCCGACCAGCGACACGGTGCTCGACGGGCATCACGGCGTGCACGAGACGCCGTAAGTCCTTCTCGAACCGCACAGCCAGCGTCCCGCCGAGAGGAAGTGGCGCGGAGAGAAATATAAACCCATCCCCGCAGTCTTGCGCTGCGGGGATTTATTTAGAGGTTGCTTGCCTGCGGTGGGACGTTTGGTAACTCTAAGTGCTTGCAACTGAAGGGCCGCGCGCAAAAATTCGGGGCACGGCTTCGGCAACTGACATGACGATCGCGCATCCTTGAGCGAAACGCCGTTTCGTCAAGGTTGGCGAAAGGAATCCCATTCTATGACCCAGCAGAAGCAGTCTTCAGCGGGGCGTCCGGCCGCGGTGCCGCGCAGGCCCGGCCGGGCGCTTGAAGGGGGTCGCCAGGATGGCGCGAGCGGGCAGGGTGTCGGCGCGGCTGGAGCGGCGCACGCGAGAGCCGATCGTGATGGCCCGGCCCTACGGGTACTGCCGGGACCGGCGGCTCGGGGGCCGGGTCATGCGAGCCCTGGATAGCCTGCCGCACGGCTTCTGCCTGTTCGATGCCGGCGACCGCCTGCTGTTCGCCAATGCCGGCTACCGGCGCCTCTTCGGCCAGCCGGACGGAGAGGCGCGACCGGGCATGCATGCCCGCACGCTCATCGCGATCAACGCCGCCCAGGGCCTGAAATCCGGGCGGGACCCGGAGCAGATCTGGACGGAACGGCGGAGGTTTCTGGCCCGGCGCGATCCCGGCACCCTGCTGCAGACGCTCTCCGACGGCCGCCAGATCGCCCTCACGCTCCAGCCGCAAGCGGATGGCGGCTGGGTCGCCCTGTACGAGGACGTGACCGAGCGTCGGCGCGCGGAGACGCTGCTGCGCCATATGGCCCATCACGACCCGCTCACCGACCTGCCCAATCGCTACCTGTTTGAGGCCAGGCTCGAGCGCGCCACCGCCGAGCCCACCGGCCAGGGCTGCGCCCTGCTGTGCATCGATCTCGACGGCTTCAAGCCGGTCAACGACCTCTACGGCCACGCCGCCGGCGACGCGCTGCTGCGGCAGGTGGCCGAGCGGCTCCGGGAAGGCCTCGGCGAGCAGGACACAGCCGCGCGCCTCGGCGGCGACGAATTCGCCCTGCTCCTGGCGGACGCGCCGGCCTCGACCGTGCTGGACCGGGCGCGCCGCATCCACGAGCGGCTCACCGAACCCTACGCGATCGGCACCGGCCGGCCGGTCCTGGTCGGTGCCGCGATCGGGATCGCCTGCGCGACACGGCAGGCTTTCGAGGCGCGAACGCTGGTCGAGCGGGCCGATGCGGCGATGTATCAGGCCAAGCGGCTCGGCCATCCCTGCCTGTGGAGCGAGGCTTTGCGCTTCGGCCACGCACCGACCGCCGAAGCCGCCCTGTGACGGACGGCGCTCCGGCTCAACGGGCCTTGTCGTGCTCCGCGAGGCCGACGGCCTTGTAATCGTAGGTCGGGTAGAACTCGGTCCGATAGGCACCCCAAGCGGTGTCCTCCAGGACGCGGTTGATCTCGCGCAGCCGGGTGGCGGGCAGCCGCAGGGTGATGATCTGCCCGATGCCCATGACGACGTTCCAGGAGACGACCTCGATCCCCGGCGGCGGGAAGGCCTTGTAGAAGCCCTGCTTGGCGAGCTGGTCGTTCAGCTCGGAGAGGGGACGCGACTGGTCGTGCCGCAGGAAGACGGTGAGCAGGATCGCGTTGTCCGGCGTCGCCGCGGCCGAGCCCGCCTGAGGCGGCGGCGTGGTCTGGGCTCTGGCCGGCCCCGCGGCGGCGGCCGTCAGGAGAAGGGTCGCCAGGATTGATCCGGTCGCGATCCTCGAGCGTGTCATGCATCCTCCTCGGCCGTCAGCGACCCATAGAACCCCGGCCTTCAGCCGGGCTCGACATCGTAGGACAGGCGCAGCCGCAGGCGGACGGTGCCCTGCTCGTCCCGGACGGCGATCACGTAATCCTGCCGGACCTGCGGATCCGACAGCCCCTGCGCGATCCGGGTCATCATGCGGACGGCTTGCGCCTGGGCGGCGGCGAGATCGGGCAGGTCGAAGCCCTTTTGGTCGCGAACCAGGTTCGCGCCATCGTGGAGATCAATAAAGTATCGGGGCACGGATATTGGCTCTGGGCGCGCGATCGCTCACCAGCATCGTGCTACGTTGTTTCTACGTAGTGTCCAGGGGGCCGGCGATGCATTTCGCCGCCGCCGTATCGCCCCGGCGCTGCGAGCCCCGGTGACGCGCATCAGCCGCCTTGGAGGCTTTCGGCAAAGTCCTCCGGCACCTCGCCGAACTGGCCGAGGATGGTCACGCCTTCGAGCTCGCCGGTCTCGTCGTCGGCGACCACCTTCAGGGCCGCCGCCCCCGGCATGCGGCCGGCCAGAGCTTCGGCCTTCTTGAGGGCGCCGAACTCGCTCTGGGCGGGCTCCTGCCGGGCCGGCCGCAGCCGCTTGCGGTGCAGCTCGAACGGCTGCACCACGAATGTCGTCTTCATCGTCATCCGCTACCTTTGAAGCACGCGGAGCGGTTGCGATAGAGCATCGGCCCGACAGGGGGTCGCAGGCCCTCGGAAAAGAGGATGCTCGATCGAAGGCCAATTATGGCTCGCAGCGGCGCGAGCCGGAGGCCGGACCCGTCACAGGCTGCGGGTGGTGACCCCGAGCGCCAGCAGCGCGTAGGCGCCGATGAAGAACCATTGCCGATGCGCCACCACACTCCGTCCGACCATAGGGATGCGCGTGTACAGGCTGGCGATGGCCAGGCCGATGAGCACGGCCGAGACCAGGAAGGTGAGCAGGCGCGGGGCTGAGAGCGTGGGCATGGCCCATGCTCGCGCCGAGTCGGTTACCGGCGCGTTACCGGTCGAGCCCCGGGACGCGGGGCCGGTCCGGCGTCAGCGGGCCGGTGGTGCCCGGCAGCAGCCCGACCTGGGCCAGCCACAGGGCCATGATCGCCCCGGCGATCAGGGTCGCCAGCGAGGCCAGCCGGCCGGTCCAGCGCCGGGTGATGATCATGACGGCCAGGACGACCAGAAGGGCGAGGAGGAGAGCGAGCAGCAGCATGATCGCGCAATGCCACGGCTTGGGCCTCCCGTCACCGAGGGAGCGACGGCCTTGGCAAATACTGTTCGCCCGAGGGTTGAAAGCCTGAGGCCGCCCGATCTCCACGACGTTAGCCTGCGAAGAGCAGGATCCGGATGGGCGGACGGATCAGGATCTTGCGCACCCGGAAGCCCCGGATCATCGCCTCGCGCCGTCCTTCCAGGGTCGCGCTCGGGGACGGCCCCGGGAAGACCGACTTGTTTCTCCAGCCGCCTTCCGTCGTATTCACACGAAGACTGATTACAATTTGTCGCAGTGCTTTCGAGAACTGTCTTGAATCGGACGAACATAATATTTGATGGATAAAAACGACGCACGCCGCATGGAAACATCCGATGCTTGGCTCGGGTCTGTCGGAGACGCAGCAGCGCTTCGGCCGCGCCGTCAACCGGTTTGATCCAATCCCCCAAGCGATTGACCAGAATGCGGAAACACTGGCGCAGTGGTTATCGAAACCTCTGCCTTCGCGGATAGTTCACCTGACGGTTGTACCAGAATTTCCTGCCCCGAAGCGTCAGCATGCATAGCGATCATGACCAAAACGCACCTCGTTCTAGGGTTTTGTAACTTGCATTCGGCCGGGAGAGGTAGCAAATCGCCCGAGAGGGGCAGATCGGGAACCATAAAGTGACAGAAGAAACCATTGTGCACACGCCAGACTTGATCGGCTTGGCGGGCGACATCGTCGCCGCTTACGTCTCGAACAACCCCGTTCCGGCTGCCGAGCTGCCGGCGCTGATCGCTCGCGTGCACGGCGCGATCGCCGGTCTCACCTCCGGGACGAGCACCGCCGCCGCCGGCGCGGTTGCCGGCGAGGCGGTCGACAAGCCGACCCCGGCCCAGATCCGCAAGTCGGTCCAGCAGGACGGGATCGTTAGCTTCCTCGACGGCAAGACCTACAAGACCTTGAAGCGGCACCTGACCGCCAACGGCCTGAGCCCGCAGAGCTACCGCGAGCGCTACGGCCTGCCCGCCGATTATCCGATGGTCGCGCCGAGCTACGCCGAGCAGCGCTCCGCGCTTGCCAAGGCGATCGGTCTGGGCCAGCCCGGCGCGATGGCCGAGCGCGAGCGGAAGGGCCGCAAGGCCGCCTGACTCACCCGGACACCTTCGGCGGCGACCGCCGCCGAGGTCGTTCCCCGCGCTCCGGATGCCTCATCCGTCGACCGCGTGCGATCAGTCCGTAGCCGAAGCGCCGCTGTCGACCGCACCGGCGCAGGGTCGTGATTGCGACAGTTGCCGCACAGCCACACAGGCCGGCGACGTGCGGTGACACGGACAAGCTGCCACACTCTGCACAAAGCTGATGCCCACGCCGGATCCAGAGAGTGATTGGCGTGGGATCGAAGCATGATGAAGCGTGAGCAGACGAGAACCGACACGGTCGTGGCGTTCCCGGCCCATATCGCGCCCACCGTGGCCGACGAGGACACGGCATCGGTGATCGCCGTGCTGCAGGACCAGCTGGCGCTCGCCCGCGAGGGTCGGCTGCGCTCGGTGGCCGTCGTCTCGGTCTCGACGGATGGCGAGGCGATCGGCACGCAATGGTCGTGCAAGGGCGCCGACATTTCCAGCCTGATCGGCAAGCTGACCGTGCTCACGCACGACATGATGTCGGCCCGGAAGTGATCGACGCGCGCTTCGGCGCGTGAAGCGGGCCGGAACGCATCGGCTCTGAAAGGCCGTGACGGGCGCTGCCCGGCGGCACCGCGCTGCGATGTCGCTTCGCGGCACAGCTTGCCGGGGCGGCATCCGGCCTCGCTAGCCCTATCTCTGCGGCATGGACCGGCGCCGACGCGCGGGTCCGGCTTCAGCCCGCAGAGGAAGACCCGACCATGAGACGCGCCCTGCTCGCCGCCGCGCTGGCTGCGTCGATCCTCTCGCCCGGCCCCGCGGCGGCGCAGGACGAGAAGCGGGCCGAGACGATCGACGGACTGGTGCGGATCGTCGGCGCGCAGGCCGGCATCGTCCTGTATTGCCGCAAGTTCTACACCGTGGACGACGCGGTCGCCGAAGGCCTGTCCCGGACCGTTCGCAAGGCGCTCGACGAGACCCTGGGCCATCGCAAGGCGCAGACCGCCATCGCGGAGGAAGGCCGGCGCGTCGCCCAAACGATCGCGGAGGTTGGGGCGGAACAATGGTGCGCCGACCAGCGGGACATTCTCAACACCGACGGCGTCCGGGTCTTCCTCGACTGAACTGTGCCGCCACGGTCGTCCCCAGAAAAAGCTGCTGCGCCGGCGAGATCTAAACGGTGCAGCCCTAGCGTGTTCTGCAATGCAGAACAGATTATCTTCTTGTTCGCGTTCAGATCGTCTGTCATGTTTCGGCGACGGACGCCTGAAAGCAGAACACGCCGGCTGCGATCGTCCGGACAAGAGCCCGAAGGGCCAGGAGACCGGCGTCGGAGGATCACGCCATGTCCACACCGATCACCATCGCCATCGCGCTCGTCGTGTTCGGCGCGGCGCTCTCGGTCTTCGCCTTCGCCCGCGCCCCCCGGTCGAACGACTTCGCGGGCTGGGACGTGATGTTCATGAGCGGGATCGGTGCCGTCGCGCTCGGCTTCCTCGCGACGCTGGTCGGCGTTGTCACCGGGTAGCGGGCCCGCTGGGCCGGATGCAGACAATCCGACGGGTTTCCAGAACCTGTTCTGAACCCGGATGGCCGATCCTGCGGCCATCGAGGTTCACGAGGCGGCGATGCTTGACCGACGGCGCGCTCCGCGCACGGTGCTGAACGAAACCGGCAGTATTTCGGTCGATGAGCATCGCAGCCTGCCCTGTATCGTCTACGATCGCTCCCTCGACGGCGTCCGCATCGCCCTGCCGGAAGCCGAGATCGTGCCGGACCGGTTCGTGCTCAGCATCGATGCGAGCCGCGAAATCCTCATCTGCCGGGCAGTGTGGCGCAAGGCGGAAGAGATCGGCGCGACGACCGACGAGCCGGAGACCGGGCGGGCAGGCCGTCCGAGCCTCCGCCGCGAGCCGGCGCCAGTCTGACGCGTCTCAACTCGCGCGACGGGCGTTCCAGCGGCCGCTGCAGGTGATGGCGCCGCCGGTGGTCCGCCAGGTGCCGCTGCCGGCGCCCTGGGGATCGAGGCTGCCGGAGATCGGCACCGTATTGGAGCCGCTTGTGATCGTGGCCTGGACGCTGCCGCTCGCCGAGACGCCGCCATCGATATCGACCTCGTCGCCGGGGATCGAAGCGTCGCTGTCCTTGATCTGGACCTGATAGCTGGTCTGCGCTGCGCAGGGCCCTTCGGACGTGGTCGCTACGATGGTCCAGGCGCCGTCGTACCGGTTCGGCACCTTGACTTTGCGGGTCGCTGCGAAGGCCGGGAACAGGCCGCCGACGATCACGGTCGCGGTGAGGATCGGGACAAGGCAGCGGATCACGGGCGGCTCTCAAGCTTGCGCAGCCAGGGCCGGCCACGTGGGGGGAGAACCGCGGAGCCGTCGAAACGGTTGCTGCGACCAATCGGGTGTGGGCACCTTCGCGCGCGACGGCCGTTCTGTCTGAGCCGGACCTGCCGATCGCAGGGTGCGGTACCGACGCCGGGGACATGCCATGCCCGATCCGACATCACCCGGCGCGGACGACGCGCCCATCCCCGACCTGCCCCAGGGCCTGCCGACGCCGCCGAATACCGGGGACATGCCGCCGCCCCGGCTGCCGCCCGCCCCGGAGGACGATCCAGCCCCACCGCGCCGGGAACCCGCGCCGGATATCGACGACGTGCCGGGCCTGTGACGACGGCGCGAAGAATTCGATCGATGCGCGGGTGCCTGAGCCTCGCCGCCTGTCTCGGATCGGTTCTGGCGGCCTCCGCCGCCGAGCCGCTCACCATCGAGCGGCTGAGTGCCGATGGCTGGGAGATCGCCGGCTATACCGGCACCTTCGACAACCGGTCCTCCCTGATCCTGTTTCGGCGGAAGGACACCAAGTACCTCGTCCAGTGCTCGATCCTGTACGATGTGACCCGCAACCCGCGGGTGATCACCAATTGCTACGAGTTGCACTGAGTGTCCCGGTTGGCGCCGCGCGAGCGTGAACTTCGCCGGCCCGCACCCGTTGCCGTCCGACCCCACACAACGGACGTATTCATGACACGCACGACGATGCTGCTCTCGGGCGCCCTGACCCTGCTGCTCGCCGGTCCGGCCGCGGCGCAGGTGACCACCGGCGGCGCCGGCAATACCGGCGTGACCGCTCCGCCCACCACCGGCGGCGTCGGCGCGGGGACGGTGGGCAGCGGCCCCAACGCCCAGATCACCACGGGCACGACGGCCAATCCCAGCAATTCCTCCGTCCCGGGCACCACGCCGGGGGTGAATATCGGCGGCACCCCGACCAGCGGACCGCCCGGGACCGGCGGCACGGCGGGCGGCCCGGCCCTCGGCAACCGCTAGCGTATCGTCTCGAGAGGCGGTCGCCGGCTTTCGGAACAAGACGATGCGCGAGCAAGCTGCGTCGGCTCACTCCCCCCAATCGATGTCCAGCGACCGCTCGAACGCGGCCGCGGACATCTCCTTGCCCTTGGGATCGGCGACCATGATCTCCCGGAACCCGCGCCGGGCGAGTTCCCAGGTCTTCTCCATGGCCTGCTCGTCGGTCCCGCACGCGAAAGTCATGACGCGGCCGGACGGATCGATCCCCTTGACGGTGAACACGACACTCTCCTCGTTCCTCCGCCCGCATATAGCGCGGCGGATGCGATCCCGGCCACACGGCGACTGATGATCCGGGAGCCGCGGGCCTTGCGCCGCGTTGCTCCAAGCATCGTCCCGAAAGGTGGTTGCCGGCTTTCTGGGAAGACGACGCGGATCGAAAAGCCGAGCCTCGCCTCTGGATCCGGTATCCAGGATGCTGGTCTCGGGACAGGGAAATCCTCGGATGACTGATTCGCGCGAACCCGCGACTGTTCCGGACCGGGCCTCCCCCCCGGTCGATCCGGATCTGGAGATCGCGTCCGGGGATAGCGAGCCCGAGGCTTCCAACAAGCCCTTGCCGATCCCGAGCGACGAGCCGGAGGTCGGGCTCTCACAGAAGGGAAGCGGGGAGGACGCGGTGGTTCGGCGCGAGACCGAGATCTGACGGAATCCGGCCGTCTGGTCGCCGCCGATCCCTGGACCTAGCCGCTTGTGCGGTGCACAATAAGTCCGGCCGCGGCCGGACTTGCGGCTGACAGGAGACCAGTCATGGCGAATATTCCAAGCTTCGAGGTCCCTCCGCAGCTGCGCGACCTGGCCGAGACCAGCGTCGAGCAGGCCCGCAAGGCGTTCGGGACCTTCATCGGCTCCGCGCGGCGCGCCGCCGACACGGTGCACGGCTCCACCGATCTGGCCCGCACCAACGCGCAGGGTCTCTATACCCGCAGCCTCGATTACGCCGAGCAGAACGTCCGCGCCGCCTTCGACCTCGCCCAGAAACTGGCGACCGCGCGCTCCTACCCGGAAGCGCTGCAGCTTCAGGCCGACTACGTGCGTGAGCGCTTCGCCGCCATCCAGGCTCAGGCGAAGGATCTCGGCGGCCTCGCCCAGGGGGCGTTCCAGCAGGGTGCGGAGCGCGCCCGGTCGGCGGTGCAGCAGGGCGTGGCGGACACGCAGAAGGCGGTGCAGCAGGGGCAGGACGCCGTCCAGCAGACGCAGCACGCCGCCGAGCAGGCATCGCACTAAGTCAGCGCCGCACGCGCAAGGCCGCGGTCTTCGCGCGCCGCCGCCTCGGTCGCGGGCTGGCGACACCTCCCGGTGTCGCCGCTTCTATCCAGGATGTGGAGTTGCCGATGATGTACGGCGAGGTTGGCCGCCTGGCGGACGAGGCCATCCGGCTGAGCATCCGCCAGGCGGAGAACGCCGCCCTTCTCGCGGTCGCCGTCCAGTACGCCTGGCTGGATTTCTGGTTCGAGAGCTATCGGGCGACCGGCGCCGCCCTCAGCGCCGAGCAGGGGCATAGAGCCCGGACCCGTCGCCTGATCGAGCGCGGCGTCTCACCGAGCCTCGCCGCCCGGGAACTGCACATCGTCTGACCGGCGCCGCGCCGGAGGGATCTCCGTCCGGCGCGGCAAGCCGTGCGCTGCGCTCAGCGGTTCGTGTCGGCGGAAGCCTGGACCATCGGACGCTCGAGGGTCGCCACCGGGCGGCTGACGGTGCGGGTGGCCGAGACCGGATGGGGCGTGGTGGTCAGGTCGCTGACCGAATGGACCTGCGTGGTGGCGCGGGCCTGCTCCCGATACAGCGGCGGGGTCAGGTGCAGGCTGTCGCCCGCGCTGGCGGGGCCGGCGAGGATGGCGGACGTGGTGAGCGCCGCCGACGCGAGGATGAGGATCGTGCGCATGGTGCGTCTCCGGTTCGATCGCGGACTGCAATCGCTGGACGCATGAGACCATGGATTTGTGCAATGCGGTATGCTCATTGCGCATTGCAACATAAATCTGAGTCTGCAGTGTTTTGCAGTTCTCACATCGCGTCCTGAGGGAAAGACGCTGGTCAAAGCAATGGACGCCATGCATTCCGAACAAAGGAAATAAATTTCACAGGATGAACTTTCAAATATAAATTGAAGTCCCGTCAGATTTAATTTCGCTTGACGTCCAATGAGCCGACAGGATTGCCGGGCTTCAAGCGCCGCATTGCCCCTACGGCCCGTTTTGGCCGCTGATGGTCCGCCCGACGACGGGCTGCGAACACACGTCGCGGCATGCCGATCGTCCCGACACGAAGCGGCAACCTGATCGCCAGCTCCGCGTCACATAGATGGGTTAGACGGAGTCCAATCTTCAAATCTCCGGAGCGCGACCATGACGCCCGCTGATCTCGACAAGCGCGCCGAATTGACCGTGTGGCCGAGCTGTTCGCTCGGGCGGTCTGCGAAGGGACGCCCCTTCGCAACCCTGCGCGAAGCCCTCGCGGTCGCGGCGCAAGTGATCGAAGCCGAGGATGCAGAGCCCTGGATCATCACCGAGGAGGGCGACGTGCTCTCGCCGCGCTGGATCCGGGCGAACAGCTGCTCTCGCGCCCTTCAGTGATCTGAGGGTTAGGAGCGGCGCGGTCCGCTCAGCATCCGATGCAGATGTCGTGCACCACGTGTTCCCGCCGGGGACCGGTGCGCTGGTTCGGCAGCCGCCCCTCCGTCGATGGAAAGCCGCTGCCGAGCGCCTGAAGGCGTCGCCGGCCATTGGCAGGCTCCGCCGTCGTGGAAGGCGCCGGCGCGGCGGGCGATGGAGCCGCGCTCGGGGCGCTGTTGGCCATGCCGGTATCGGGGAGGGGCATCACCATGCCCTGGGCCGGCGGGTTCGCCGCGAACTCCCCCGCCTGAACGGACGAGGCCGTGCAAACCAGGGCAACGAGGATCAGCCGACACGGCACCGGCATCGAGATCCCTCCGCGCATGCCCGCTCGATGATCGCCGGCGCCATCACGCGCCGGCGGGGTGAGTGTTGAGAGTGACGAGCCCGCATCCGGCGAGCCAGTACCTCCTTCGACGGCGGACGCTCAAAGCATCGTCCCGGAAGATGGCCGCCGGCTTTCGGAAGAGAACGATGCGCTAGTAGGCCCGGCCGTAGAACGGCTTGGATTCCGGGCGATAGCGGTCGCCGACCGGCCAGGTATAGGGCTGGTCCTTGCCGGTGCGGATGTCGGAGCCGAATTTCGGCGTGTTGAACCCGATGCCGTGAAGGCTGCCGGTCCGGCCCTTGGCGCCCTGCATCGTGGATCCTGACTCGCGGGCCAGCGCCACGCTCGACATCCCGACGACGAGAACAGCCGCAAGCGAAGCGCGGCCCAGTCCCATGGCTTTCTGCATCATCGCCTCCTGTCCCGGCCGAAGTGCCGGTACAGGAGGAACGGTAGCGCTTCCGCCCGGTTCCGCCGCGCCGTGCGGTCCCGTCAGAAGCCGTTCCCGCCCCCGAAACAGGCGACCGCCAGCCGCCCGGTGCAGGCCGTATCAGCCTGAGCAGATCCTGCTGCGATGCCGGCGCCCCCCACCGCTCCACCACCCCGAGCCGTGCTGGCGGTCGTCACCGGATCCGTGGTCGCGTTGGCGCCGCCCGCGATCCCGGCACCGCCGACCGAACCGCCTCCGTTGGCGGTGGACGTCGCCGCCGTTGCTGTCGCGGTGTTCAGGCCGGTTGAACTGGCGCCGATCCCGCTGCCGCTGCCGAAACCGCCCGTCCCGAACGAGGCCACCGACGAAGCCGAGTTCGCATTGGTGTTCAGGCTGGTAGCGATGGCCGAGCTTCCGCTGGTCCCACCTATGCCGAACGACGAGAAGGCACTGCCCGAGATCGAGCCGATCGCCGAACTCGACGAGGTGTTGAAGCCGCTGCGCGTCCCGGTCGCCCCGATCGTGCTGCCGGTCCCGGTCGAGCCGGAACTCGTGCTGCTGGTGATGCCGGCGCCTCCGGTCGTGCCGACGCCGGTCAGGCCGAGCCGGCCGGTGCTGCCGCTCGCACCCGACGGCGGCGCGATGCTGCCGCTTCCGGAGCCTCCGCCGCCGAAGCTCAGCTGACCGGCATTCACCAGCCCGCCGCCCTGGGCCGAGAGGGTCGGGAATGGGCCGGTGGTGGACCCGCCGCCGATGCTGAGTTGTCCGGGATTGGCGATCGCCGTGACCGGTTCCAGCGAGGCCGCCGAGGGCGCGGTGGCGGTGGCGGACAGGTTTTGCGCCCAGGCCGACGAGGCGAACGGAAGCAGCAGGGCGGCAGCGAGGAGGACCCGCATGGCTGGTGACATCCACGAAACAGTGTGTCCGCAGCCAACCACGCCACTTCAGGCGGGTTCCGTCATGGGCCAATCACTGAAAATCTCGGATTCAAAAGGTCTTCGACCTTTTGCGGGTCCAGGGCAGAGCCCTGGTCCATCGGGGCTCCGCCCCGATACCCCGCCAAAGGGCTGAGCCCTTTGGGATCCCTCTTCTTTGCCTGGGCGGGCTGGTTATCAGGCTGCCCTGACCCAGACCGCGGTGTCGTGGAAGGTGGCGCCGTCGTTGGGGGCAGCCGGGGTGTCACCGATCAGCGCGTTGATGCCGCGCCCGCCCGAGAAAGCGGCCGAGGGCCACAGGCTCTCCACCACCACGATCCCGGGCGGCTGCCCCTCGGCGAGGCGCGCATGCAGCCGGACCTGGCCGCGAGTGTTGCCGATCTCCACCGCATCCCCGGTGGCGATCCCGAGGCGGGCGCCGTCCGCCGGATGGAGCAGGCAGGTCGGGCGCCCCTCGCGCCGGATCGATTCCGGGCTGTTGGTGAAGGTGGTGTTGAGGAACTGGCGGGCCGGCGGCGCCACCATCCGGAACGGCCGCTCGGCATCGGCCGGCTCCGACACCGCCCAATGGTCGGGCAGGGCCGGCATGCCGGCGGCCCGCGGCCCCAGCGACGACCAGTCCGGGCTGAACCGGAAGCGCCCATCCGAATGGCCAAAGCCGGTGAGGAAGTGGCTCTCGGCAAAACTCGGCTGCGCGTCGATCCAGCGTTCCTGCTCCAGCCGATCGAGGCCGCCCCATCCGGAACGGGCCAGGGTGGCATCGGCGAGATCTCGCGCGCTGAAATCGAAGCCTGCATGCGTGGCTCCGAGCCGGCCGGCGAGGGCGGCGATCAGGTCGTGGTTGGAGCGGCATTCCCCCGGCGGCTCCAGCAGCGCCGGCCCCGACTGGATATGGCTGTGGCCGCCGGCCCCGTAGATGTCGTCGTGCTCCAGGAAGGTGGTGGCGGGCAGCACGAGGTCGGCGAGCGCCGCCGTCTCGGTCATGAACTGCTCGTGCACCGCCAGGAACACGTCCGGCCGCATCAGGCCGGCGCGCACGCGGTTGCTGTCCGGGGCGGAGGCGGCGGGGTTGGCCGACTGGATCAGCATGGCCCGCACCGGCGGCCCGCCCTGCAGGGCGTCCGCATCGTCGGCTAGGATCGCGCCGATCCGGCTCATGTCGAGCTCGCGCACCCCCGGGGCCTTGGCGTCGAGGCCCTCGGTCAGGGTCTTGTCCCAGTTGAAGATCGCGGCGTTCTGCCAGAGGGCGCCGCCGCCTTCGTGCTGCCAGGCGCCGGTGACGGTCGGCAGGCAGGTCACCGCGTGCAGGTTGACCGCGCCGTTGCGCGTCCGGGTGAAGCCGAAGCCGCAGCGGATGTAGCTGCGCGGCGTCGCGCCGTAGAGCGCCGCGAAGGCCTCGATCTCGGCGACCGTGAGGCCGGTGATCGCGGCTGCCCAGTCCGGGGTTCGGGTCGCGACGTGGGCCTCCAGCGCCGCCGTGTCCTCGGCATGGGCCGCGAGGTAGGCCCGGTCGGCGTAGCCATCGCGGAACAGCACGTGGAGGACGGCGCAGGCCAGGGCCCCGTCGGTGCCGGGCCGAGGCGCGAGGTGGAGGTCGGCTGCCGCCGCGGTGCCGGTGCGGTAGGGATCGATCACCACCAACTTGGCGCCCCGCGTCTTGCGGGCCCGGCTGATGTGGCTCATCGCGTTGACCTGGGTGCTCACGGGGTTGCCGCCCCAGACCACGATCAGGTCGGAGACCGCCATTTCCCGCGGGTCCGGGCCGGCGACGCGGCCGATGCCGGCGCTCCAGCCGGCGATGGCGATGGCGGTGCAGATGGTTCGCTTGCGGCGGGAATAGCCCATCACGTGGGTCAACCGGTGGATGCCGTCGCGCTGGACGAGGCCCATCGTGCCGCCGGAATTGTACGGCCAGACCGCCTCCGGACCGTGGCGTTCGGCGGCTTCCGTGAAGGCTCCGGCCAGGCGGTCGAGGGCGGCGTCCCACGCGATCGGGCGCCACTGGCCACTGCCCTTCGGGCCAACTCGTTCCAGAGGCTGGAGAATCCGGTCCGGATGGTGGACCCGCTCGCCGTAGCGGCTGACCTTCGCGCAGATCACCCCGGCGGTGTAGGGGTTGTCCCCGCCCTTCACGGAGACGACGCGGCCGTCGGCCACCTGCACGTCCAGGCTGCAGGCGGAGGGGCAATCATGCGGGCAGACGGTCCGGGCCAAGCGACGAACTCCGTGCCGTCTCTTCGCGGCGGCGTCGGCCATGATGCAAGCGCCGTGCTTTTTTGCGGCGAGACCATGCGAAGTTTACGCGAAGAATGCGGTTTTTCCCGGCGGGCATCCCGCCAGCCTGCGAAGAATTGGTCTTCATCCTGCCGAATTGGCGGTATGGTCTCGCGTCCCGGATCCCGCTGAACTCACGATTGCGCCGTTGCCAGAAGTGTTCGCTCAAGGCTTGCGCCGCGCCGGCTGGCTCGCCGGCCTGCCCGCGCTCGCGCTGATCTGGGCGAGCGCGACGCTCTACGCCGCCCCGCAGATCGCCGACCGGATCGAGGCCGCCGGCGCAAGCGTCGCCGCCGGCACCGCCACCGCCACCGCCATCGGCGAGCCCTGGCTGCGGCTGGAGGCGCGGGGGCGCGACCTGGCGGCGGCGGGCGAGGCGCCGGATGTCGGCGAGCGCGAGACCGTGCTGGCGAAGCTCGCCGCCCTGGAGGGGCCCCGGCGGATCGTCTCGGAGGTCGGGCTGGTGGAGACGGCCTCGCCGTTCCTCTGGGCCGCGATCCGCACCGGCGCGGCCCGGGTGGCGCTGGAGGGCAGCCGCCCGGTGGAGATCGGCCGGCGGGCCCTGGAGGCGCGGGTCACCGGGGCGCTGGCGCCCGGCACCCATCTCGACGACACCGCCCGGGCGGCCAGAGGGGCGCCCCCGGACTTCGCCAGCGCCGCGGCCTTCCTGGCGGCGCGCCTGTCCGGGCTCGCCAAGGGCGGCCGGGCGGCGTTAAGCGACACCGTGCTCAGCCTCTCCGGCGAGGCCCTGGACGTGCCGGCCTACGAGGCTTTGCGAGCCGCCCTGTCGGACCCGCCGACCGGGTTCAGCATCGGGCGGATCGAGATCCTGCCGCCCGCGGTGGCGCAGTACCGGTTCACGGTGGAGAAGTCGGCCCGGGGGGTTTTGCTCGACGGCTTCGCGCCCTCCGCGGCGGACCGGGAGGCGGCTCTCCGCGCCGCCGCGGAGGCCGTGCCCGGCAGCACCGTGCAGGACCGGCTGCTCACCGCACGGGGGCTCGACCCGGCGATCGACCCAAAAACCCTGATCGCCTTCGCGTTCAAGCTCGCCGAATTGATCCAGGCCGGCACCGTCAGCTTTTCCGATGATGCCGTATCGGTCACTGGCGACGCCATCGACGCCCAGGCCATCCCGGACGCCGCCGCGCTGATGCGCGAGGGCCGGCCCGCCGGGGTGAAGCCCGGTTCGGTGGCGCTGACGGCCCGGCCGCTCTCGCCCTACCGGGTGGCGATCCGCCGGACCCCGGAGGCGGTCACGCTGACCGGCCACCTGCCCGACGACGCGACCCGGGAGCGGGTGCTCGCCGCCCTGCGGCCGCGCCTGTTCCGCGAGCCGGTGGTGGACCGCACCCGTCTGGCCGACGGCGCCCCGCCGGATCTCGGCACGGCCCTCGCCGCGGCCGCCCCCCTGGTGGCGAACCTCGCGGTCGGGGAGGTGGCGGTCTCGGACCGGGCGCTGACGCTCACCGGCGAGAGCCTCTACCGCGAGGCCGCCGCCCGGACGCCGGAGCGGCTGGCCGAGGCGCTGCCCCCCGGCTGGACCGGCCAGGCCACCATCGCGGCCCGCCAGCCCGCCGAGACCCGCGACCCCGCCGCCTGCCGGGCCGAGGCCGCCGCGACGCTGGCCGGAGCCGCTCTGCGCTTCCCGGCGGGCGGCGCGACCCTGACGCCGGCCTTCTACCCCGTCCTCGACGCCCTGGCGGCCCTGGCCAAGGCCTGCCCATCCCTGCGCATCGCGATCTCGGCCCCCGCCGACCCGGGGAAGCCCAAGCCGGCCCCGGGGGAGGGCGCCCCGGCCGCCGAGGCGGCCCCGACCCAGATGGCGAGCACGGCCCGGCCCGATTCCCCCGCCGCCACCGGCTCGGCCCCGAAGCCCGCTGCCAAGGTGCATCCGGAGCCCGAGACCAAGCCGGCCCCGAAGAAGGCCGAGCCCCCCAAGGCCGAGCCTGCAAAGCCCGGAGCCTCGAATCCCGCGCCCGCGAAGCCCGCCGGCTCCAAGACGCCCCCCACCCAAAAAGCCGACAAAAAATCCAAAGACGCCGTCGACGAGCCGCCCCTCGACCTGCCGCGCCTGCGCGGGCAGGCGGTCATCGAGTATCTGCTCCAGGCCGGGGTACGGCCGGACCAGATCAGCGCCGGGCCGGACGCGCCGGCCGGCCCCGTCGCCTTCGCGCTGCTGCCGTGAGGCTCGGGCCGCGCGCCCGCGCCGGTTTGCGCCTATGATCGCCGCCCTCCCGTCATTGCGAGCGCAGCGAAGCAACCCAGGGCAGCGCGCGATCGCGGAACGTGGCGGATCCCTGGGTCGCTTCGCTGCGCGCGCGATGACGGCGTGGGGTGACAGGCCGGACCACGCAAACGGAACCCGTATGAGACCGACACAGACCCCGATCCGTCCAGCGCACCGCCCCGATGGTCACCCATCGTCGTCCCCGAAGCGCGACGCGCTCTCCTCCCCCTTGTGGGGAGGAGTTGGAGGTGGGGGTGGTTCAGACGGCACCGTTTCGCTTGATCCTGCACCACCCCCACCCCGGGCCCCTCTCCACAGGGGGGAGGGGAAAAAGCGCAACGGCTTTCAACGCCCGCACCTCAGGATGAGGGCGCTGGTGGGAGGGCGATATCCAGCTGCCGCCGGGGAGGCCGGACGGCCGTGATGCTGCTGCTTGACGGATTCTGGCCCGGGCTCGCCTGGGCGGGGGCACTCGGCCTGGTGGTCGGGGCCCTGGCCGGCTGGCCGGCCCGGCCGCTGGTGCCGCTCGCTCTGTGCGGGCTCGCCGCGCTCCTGGCGGCGCTGGCGCTCGTGGAGATCGTGCCGGGCCTGCCCGGCCTGTGGCTGGAGGGCGCCGGCCTGATCCTGCCGCCCTACCTCGCCGGCTGCGCCCTGGGCGCCCTGGCGCGCCGCTGGGTCGCCCGTCCGTAGGGTCGCGATCCGCGGCGGGATGGAACCGGCCCGCCCCCCGGCGACGTTGCTTCTGCGAGAATGGCCCCAGCGGCCTACAACCAGAAGAGGCGATCCGATGCCGAACCTGACGCGCTCCGCCCGCCGCTACGCCCTCCGCCTGCCGCGCCCCCGGGCCGGCGCCGCCGCCACCGGCCTGTTCCTGGCCGCCCTGGCCCTCTCCGCGGCGACGGTCCCCCTGGCAGAGCCGACCACAGCCAGCACCGCCCAGGCCTCGCTGGCCCGCTGAGGCGCGACGGGGAGGGGCTTACGGAAAGCTCCGCCCCGCCGAGGACGGGCTCGTTCCCTCCCCCCTCTGCGGGGGAGGGTGGCCCCCGAAGGGGGTCGGGAGAGGGGAGCGACGGTGCAGGGAAAAGCACTGACCCGCACATCGGGTCCGCCTTGTTCGGAGCCCGGGTTCCCCTCTCCCGACCCGGCCTGACGGCCGGCCCACCCTCCCCCGCAGAGGGGGGAGGGGATGCGCGGGCACGATCCGCTCTACCCTGCAGCCTTCAAAAGCCCACCCTGCAACCCCCACCCCACACCCGCCGTTGTCAGCCCGGGCGGAGCCCGCCCCGGAGGGACGCTTATGGGTTTGCTCGAATCGGCGATCGGCGGCGTGCTCGGTCAGGTGTTCGGCGGCCAGAAGCAGGGATCCGGGGGGATGTCGCCCCTGGTGAAGGCCCTGCTGATGCTGCTGCTCGCCAAGGGCGCCAGCGGCGGTTTTGGCGACATTTTCGGGCGCGGCGGCCGGGGTGAGCCGGGGCCCGAGGCCGACCGGTCCGGCGGCGCCGGCCCCTACGGACGCGATCCCGGCCAGCACCCCGCCGATGCCGGCGGGCGCGACGGCCCGGAGCCGGGGGATCTCGGCGGCTGGGACCAGTCCGGCCAGCGCCGCGAGACCGGCCCCTCCGACCCATCCCTGCCGCCCGGCGATTTTTCGGACCTGTCCGGCATGCTCGACGGCCCGGGGGAATCCAGCCCGGCCGCGAGCCGCGCCGCCCCCGAGCATCAGGGCGACCTGGGCGGCCTCGACGGCCTGGTCGACCGGTTCCGCCAGGGGGGCCTCGGCGACGTGATCGAATCCTGGATCGGCCCCGGCAGCAACCGCCCGGTAGCCCCGGCCCAGCTCGCCCAGGCTCTGGGGCCCGACACGCTCGACACCCTCCAGAGCCAGACCGGGATGGACCGCGAGGCGCTGCTCTCACAACTGGCCCAGGCCCTGCCGGAGGTGGTGCACGCGCTTACGCCTCAGGGGCGGCTGCCGGGGGCGGAGGAACGGCGGGGGTGGTGAGCCGGCCACTAGATAAGCAGTGGATTAATCGCCGCCCGGTCTCTTCCCCAACGATCATGATTTCAATCAGTGGCTGATCTTTGCAAGTGCCTCACAAGCTGTAATCATGCCGGTTATAGTTGGATGGTTCGATCTCTCGTCTCGCACCGTCATCGCGAGAGGAGCGAAGCGACCCAGTGCAGCGCGCGATCCCCGAACATAGTGCGTCCCTAGGTGGCTTCGCTGCGCTCGCAACGACTGCGAGGGCGGCGGCAAGACCTGCAACGGGGAATCGCATCACGCGCTAAAGGCCAAGGGCTTTTGTCCAATATGTCCTTCCGAACGCATCTGACCGGTCAAGGCTTCCAGGGATAAGCGGTGAGGAAGCGCATCTCAGTATCGTGGGTGATCTCCCAGACGCTGCGGAGAGAGATGACGCGGCCGTCCGGTGCCGTCACAGGCCCCTCGAATACTCGGCGCGGTAGGCCGATCGGGCGCACCACCGTGCGCCCCGGCCAATGATCAACCGCGTGTTTCACCAGATCACCGGCGAGACGTTCAGGCTCCTCAGCCGCATACCCGAAAGCCAGCAAATACTTGGCTTTCGATGCGCCATCGGTGTGCGCCGGGTTGAGCAGGTAGCTGACGATCTTGGGCCACGCGACGGTCCAGACTATCGCTTCGACGGCGTCGGTCACACCGGTGCGCGCTCGACGAGCCTGATGTCCTCGGGCCGAACCGTCGCCAGCGCGCCGACCGGTGTCGGAAACTCGACCACGTAGGCCTCACCGCCGCGATAGACGCTGACGATCGTCCCTTCCGTACCGGGCGCCAGCACATCGCCATCATCGCTGGTCGCAGCCGTCACCAACGCGACCCGGTCGAGATCCCGCAGATCCGACCGCGATGCGTCCTGCCGAAACTGGTAGGCGAATTCCAGCGTCATAGCGGCATGATAGGCGCGCGCCGGGATTGCGCAACCGCTCCCGTCTCCGAAGACTAAGCTTAAGGCTATCGGGCTCCTGAAAGCCTCTTTGCATCGATGTTTCCCACCCGCGCCCTCATTCTGAGATGCAGAGCTGAATGTGGGCAGTCGCACAGTCTTCCACGATCAATACATCTGACCGTTGCTTGCGGAAGACTGAAGAAGTCTTCGCTTGTCAGGTGACGCGCCGCATCACCAAGCTGGCATTCGTCCCGCCAAACCCAAACGAATTCGACAGCACCACGTCCACCTGCTTGCGCTTCGCCTCGAAGGGCACGAGGTCGATCTTGGTCTGGACGGAGGGGTTGTCGAGGTTGAGCGTCGGCGGGATCACGCCGTCGCGCAGGACGAGGATCGAAAAGATCGCCTCAACCGAGCCGGCGGCGCCGAGCAGGTGGCCGACCGAGCTCTTGGTGGAGGACATGGTCGCGTTGGCGGCGGCGTCGCCCAGAAGACGCTCCACGGCCTTCAGCTCCAGCTCGTCGCCCATGGGCGTCGAGGTGCCGTGGGCGTTGATGTAGCCGATCTCGGCGGGCGAGATGCCGGCGCGCTTCACCGCGGCGCTCATGCAGCGGAAGGCGCCGTCGCCGTCCGGGGACGGGGAGGTAATGTGGTAGGCATCGCCCGAGAGGCCGTAGCCGACCACCTCGGCGTAGATTTTTGCGCCGCGGGCCTTGGCGTGCTCGTACTCCTCGAGCACGACGATGCCGGCACCCTCGCCCATGAGGAAGCCGTCGCGGTCGCGGTCGTAGGGGCGGGAGGCCTTTTCCGGGGTGTCGTTGAAGCCAGTGGTCAGCGCCCGGCAGGCGGAGAAGCCGGCGATCGACAGGCGGTTGACCGGCGATTCGGCCCCGCCCGCCACCATCACGTCGGCGTCGCCCAGCGCCACGAGGCGGCTCGCGTCGCCGATGGCGTGGGCGCCGGTGGAGCAGGCCGTGACCACGGCGTTGTTCGGGCCCTTGAGGCCGTAGGCGATCGAGACCTGGCCGGAGGCGAGATTGATGATCCGGCCCGGGATGAAGAACGGCGAGATCCGGCGCGGACCCTTCTCGTGGAGGGTGACCGAGGCGTCGTAGATGCCGCCGATGCCGCCGATGCCGGAGCCGATCAGCACGCCGGTGGCGCACTGGTCCTCGTGGCTCTTGGGGCGCCAGTTCGCGTCCTTCAGGGCCTCGTCGGCCGCCGCCATCGCGTAGACGATGAACGGATCGACCTTGCGCTGCTCCTTGGGCTCCATCACCGCGTCGGGGTTGAAGGTGCCGTCGGTGCCGTCGCCGAACGGGACCTGCGCGGCGACCCGGCAGGGCAGGTCGGCGGATTCGAAGCCGCGGATCGGGCCGGCGCCGCTGTCGCCCGCGATCAGCCGGCTCCAGGTGTGCTGCACCCCGCTCCCGAGCGGCGTGACCATCCCCAGACCCGTGACCACCACCCGCCGCATGCTACCTGTCCCGTCTTAGAACCGCTGTCCGATCCGCGCCCCGCCGGCTCGTCCCCGGAGCGCGTCTCGACATAACCGCTTCGCGCCGGATCCGTGCCCCCCGACCGCGAAACGCAGAACGGCGCGGGGGCTGCTTCGCCTCACCCGCGCCGCGTGATACCGAATCCGGCGCGTCAGGCGGCCGAGTTCTTCTCCAGGAACTTCACCGCGTCGCCGACCGTCTGGATGGTCTCAGCGGCGTCGTCCGGGATCTCGACGTTGAATTCTTCCTCGAAGGCCATGACCAGCTCGACCGTGTCGAGGCTGTCGGCACCGAGGTCGTCGATGAAGTTGGCGCTCTCGACCACCTTCTCGGGCTCGACGCCCAGGTGCTCGACGACGATCTTCTTCACGCGCTCAGCGATATCGCTCATCGGTCTTCCGTCCTCGTCCTTTTGGTCTGTCAGTCTTCTCGGGGTGGTGCCGTGGCCGCGCCGCGCCCTTGCGGGCTTGTTGACGGGCCGGTGTCCGATCGCGCGTGTTTCGAGGTGAACTGGGACGGCCCCGCCGGGGGGCCTTGGACTGAAAACCCGCTGAACCGTCAACCCCCTGTACGGCTGCGGGGCGTGGTAGCACAGGGTTCCCGCCCTGGCGAGAGCCGTTCAGATTCCCTTCATGGGTGTGGCACGCGCGTGTCGGAAGGGTTGATTCGGGGCCTGAGTCGGATGCGGAAGCGTTGTTTTCGCCGTTCCGAATGCGTCCTGCGGTCGCGCCAAAACTAGAACATCGCCATGCCGCCGTTCACGTGCAGGGTGTGGCCGGTGACGTAGGCGGCCTCCGCCGACGACAGGTAGATGCAGGCGGCGGCGACCTCGGACCCCTCGCCGAGGCGCCCGGCCGGCACCCGGGCCAGGATGCCCTCGCGCTGCTTCTCGTTGAGCGCGTCGGTCATGGGCGAACTGATGAAGCCCGGGGCGATGCAGTTGACCGTGATTCCCCGGGAGGCGACCTCGGCGGCCAGCGCCTTGGTCATGCCCACCAGGCCGGCCTTGGCGGCGGCGTAGTTGCCCTGGCCGGGATTGCCGGTCGCGCCCACCACCGAGCCGATATTGACGATCCGGCCGGAGCGGCGCCGCATCATGCCCTTCACGGCCGCCCGCGAGAGCCGGAAGGCGGCGGTGAGGTTGACGGCGAGCACCTGCTCCCACTCGTCGTCCTTCATCCGCATGAACAGGTTGTCCCGGGTGATGCCGGCATTGTTGACCAGGATGTCCAGCGGGCCGATCGCCGCCTCGGCGGCAGGGACCAGGCCCTCCACGGAGTCCTTGTCGGAGAGGTCGGCCGCCACCGGGCTCGCCCGCTCGCCGAGTTCCGCCGCCAGGGCCTCCAGCGCCGCGGGCTTCGTGCCCGAGAGCGCCACGGTGGCGCCCTGGGCGTGCAGCGCCCGGGCGATCGCCTGGCCGAGGCCGCCGGTGGCGCCGGTCACGAGGGCTTTGCGGCCGGTGAGGTCGAACATGCGGGAATCCCTTTATATCAGAGCGCGAAGGCCGCCACGTCCGCGGGGGTGCCGATCGCCGTGGCACTCGCCTGGGGCGCGATGCGCTTGACCAGGCCGGTGAGCACCTTCCCGGCGCCGAGCTCGTAGAACCGGTCGACCCCTGCACCCGCCATGGCGGCGACGCTCTCGCGCCAGCGCACGGTGCCGGTGACCTGCTCGACCAGGGCCGCCCGGATCGCCTCCGGATCCACCACCGGGGCCGCCGTGACGTTGGCGTAGAGCGTCACCCGGGGCGCCTTCAGGTCGACCTCGGCCAGGGCCGCTTCCATCGCGTCGGCGGCGGGGCCCATGAGCCGGCAATGGAACGGGGCGGAGACGTTGAGCATCACGGCGCGCTTGACCCCACGGTCCGTGGCGATGCCGACGGCGCGCTCCACCGCCGCCCGGTCGCCGGAGAGCACCACCTGGCCGCCGCCATTGTCGTTGGCGACGTCGCAGACCGCGCCGTTCGTCTCCAGGCCCGCCGCCTCGGCGATCGCCCGGGCGGCCTCGACATCGGTGCCGATCAGGGCCGCCATGGCGCCGACGCCCGGGGCCACCGCCGCCTGCATGGCCTCGCCGCGCAGGCGCAGCAGCCGCGCCGCATCCGCGATGGTGAGGCTGCCGGCGGCCGCGAGCGCCGCGTATTCGCCAAGCGAATGCCCGGCGACGCAGGCCACGTCCCGGGTCAGGTCGAGGCCGCGCTCGGCCTCCAGCACCCGCAGGACCGCGAGGCTCGCCGCCATCAGGGCCGGCTGAGCGTTGGCCGTGAGGGTCAGCTCCTCAACCGGCCCCTCGGCCATCAGCCGCGACAGCGGCTGGGACAGGGCGTCGTCGACCTCGTCGAGCACGGCCTTGGCCTGCGGGAAGTCCTCCGCGAGACCCTTGGCCATGCCGACCGCCTGGCTGCCCTGGCCGGGAAAGATGAGTGCGCGCATGGCCGGTCCTGTCGCTCTCGTCGCTGTCGCCGTGCGACGCGCGAACGCCGCCCCTGTCGGCCAAAAAACCTGGAATGAGCGGCGCGCACTCGCACCCGAGGCAGCCTGTGTCAACAATGCGTCGCACAATCCGCGGGGGCCTGACCCCGGCCACCGCCCGTCAGACGCGCGCCCGGCGCAACCCGCTGTGCTTGTTGCACAACGGCATTCCGTGTAGAGTGGCGCCACACCCGACATCACCCGTCGCTTAAGCTGAGGAGCCGCCCCGCATGGCGCGCGTCACCGTCGAAGACTGCATCGAGAAGGTCGAGAACCGGTTCGAGCTGGTGCTGCTGGCGAGCCACCGGGCGCGCCTGCTGGCCGCCGGCGCCCCGCTCACCATCGACCGCGACCGCGACAAGAACCCGGTCGTGGCTCTGCGCGAGATCGGCGACGAGACGATCACGGCCGACGATCTCAAGGAACAGCTGATTCACTCGATGCAGAAATACGTCGAGGTCGACGAGCCGGAGGCCGAGACCGTGCCGCTGCTGTCGAGTTCGCCGGCCGCCGCCGCCGTGGCCCCGCAATCCTCCAGCGACGATGCGGCGGTCCAGTTCGACCGCATGAGCGAGGAGGACCTGCTGCGCGGCCTCGAGAACCTCGCCCCGCCGGTCGAGACCGACGACGAGGGCGAGTAACCTCCGGACAGTGAGCTGCTCCACGTGGGCCTGGATGATCACGACCTGAACGCGACCGGACCCGGCGGAGACGCCGGGTTCTTGCGTTCGGACGGCGATACGGTCGCAACCGGCGCTTTTCCGCCGCCGGGGGCTGGCGCCGTCACGCCGGTTGCGGGAGAGTCGGGCGTGACTCCGACCCCGCGTGCCATCCAGGAACCGACGACGGCCCGGCGGATGATGCGCCAGTACGAGCTCGTCGAGCGAGTCAAGCGCTACAATCCGGCCGCCGACGAGGCGTTGCTCAACCGCGCCTACGTCTACGCCATGCAGGCGCACGGCACGCAGAAGCGGGCCTCGGGCGATCCGTTCTTCGCCCATCCGCTCGAAGTCGCCGCGATCCTCACCGACCTGCATCTCGACGACGCCACCATCGTGGCCGCGGTCCTGCACGACACCGTCGAGGATACCGAGGCGACGCTGGAGGAGATCCGCCGCCTGTTCGGGCCGGAGATCGGCGCGCTGGTCGACGGCCTGACCAAGCTCAAGCGGCTCGACCTCGTCTCCAAGCAGGCCGCCCAGGGCGAGAATTTCCGCAAGCTGCTGCTGGCGGTCGCCGCGGACGTGCGCGTGCTGCTGGTCAAGCTCGCCGACCGCCTGCACAACATGCGTACCCTCCACCACATGCGGGAGGACAAGCGCCACCGCATCGCCCAGGAGACCCTGGACATCTACGCGCCGCTCGCCGGCCGGATGGGCATGCAGGAGCTGCGCGAGGAGCTGGAGGACCTGGCCTTCCGCAATATCGAACCGGAGGTCTACGCCACCATCACGCAGCGGCTCGCCCGCCTCACCGCGAAGTCCGAGCGGGTGGTCGAGACCATCGCGCAGGTGCTCACCGAAAAGCTCTCCGCCCAGGGCATCACCGCCGAGGTCAGCGGCCGGCAGAAGCGGCCGTTCTCGATCTGGTCGAAGATGGAGCGCAAGTCGGTCGCCTTCGAGCAGCTCTCCGACATCTTCGGCTTCCGGGTGATCGTGGACACGGTCCAGGATTGCTACGCGGCGCTCGGGATCGTCCATACCAGCTGGCCGATGGTGCCGGGCCGGTACAAGGACTACATCTCGACCCCGAAGCAGAACGATTACCGCTCGATCCACACCACGGTGATCGGGCCGAAGAGCCAGCGCGTCGAGCTGCAGATCCGCAGCCGCGCCATGGACGACATCGCCGAATACGGCATCGCCGCGCACGCCCATTACAAGGAACTCGGCAAGGACGTCCCCAAGGAGCCGGGCAGCGTCCACCCGAAGCTCGCCGCTGAGAGCGGCGCCTACCAGTGGCTGCGCCGGACCATCGAGCTCCTGGCCGAAGGCGACAGCCCGGAAGAGTTCCTGGAGCACACCAAGCTCGAGCTGTTCCAGGACCAGGTGTTCTGCTTCACCCCGAAGGGCCGGCTGATCGCCCTGCCGCGGGGCGCGACGCCGATCGACTTCGCCTACGCGGTGCACACCGATGTCGGCAATTCGGCGGTGGGCGCCAAGATCAACGGCCGGATGGCGCCGCTGCTGCACGAGCTCGCCAACGGCGACGAGGTCGAGATCAGCCGCTCGGACGGCGCCTCGCCGCCGGCCGCCTGGGAATCCCTGGTGGTGACCGGCAAGGCCCGGGCGGCGATCCGCCGGGCGACCCGGGCGGCGGTGCGCCGGCAATATGCCGGTCTCGGCCGCCAGATCCTGGACCGCGCCTTCGAGCGCGCCGCCAAGACGTTTTCCGAGGACAAGCTGCGCGGTGCCCTGCCGCGGCTGGCCCGGGCCACCACCGAAGACGTGTTTGCGGCGGTGGGGCGCGGCGAGATGTTCTCCGGCGACGTGGTGCGGGCGGTCTATCCCGACCACCGCGACGAGCGCAGGCCATCCACGCCGCAGGGCGCGCTGAACGGCGCCGGCCGCCTCGTGCGCTCGGCCGACCAGACCATGCGGCTGACCTTCCCGGCCACCGAGGGCGGCAAACCCGAGGACCGCAGCGACGCGATCCCGATCCGGGGCCTCGCCGGCGACCTGCCGGTGACCTTCGCGCCCAATGGCGGCGCGGTCCCGGGCGACCGAATCGTCGGCATTCTGACCCCGGGGGTCGGCGTCACCGTCTATCCGATCCAGTCGGCGGCGCTCGCGGCCTTCGACAACGAGCCCGAGCGCTGGCTCGATGTCCGCTGGGACACGGAGGCTTCGGGCACCGAGCGCTTCCCGGCCCGGCTGGCGCTGAAGTCGATCAACGAGCCCGGCGTGTTCGCCCAGATCGCCCAGGTGATCGCCGACCACGACGGCAACATCGACAACATCTCGATGAAGCGCCGCACCCAGGATTTCACCGACATCACCATCGACCTGTCGGTCTGGGACCTCCAGCATCTGACGGCAATCATCGCCGAGCTGCGCGGCAAGCGCCCGGTCAACAGCGTCGAACGCGTGAACGGCTGAGATGTTTGTCCGCCCGTACGGGCGATGGACCTCAGGTTTATCGGATTAACCCAGGTCTATCGTCCCAGTCGCGTGGCGAGATACGCCGCGATACGATTTTTCTATCGACCCCCCGGGGAAACGGCGTTATCGAGAGCCACATTCCTTCCGGTTGACTTGACAGGGGTATGTTTCGCCCGAATGGTCGAGAAAGCCCGGGCGACCGTCGTCCGGAAGGGGACCGCGCTTTTCTGTCCCGGCTTTCATCCCTCTCGGCATTCGATCGCGACGAGGCGGCCCCGAGCTTTCCGCCCGGATTTATCCCAGCCGTTTCAGCACACGATTTCCGGCAACCCGTATTCTTCAGGATTCGACCCATCCATGGCAGCATCCCAACGCAGCGCGCTCTTCATCGACGGCGCGAATCTCTACGCCACCACCAAGGCCCTCGGCTTCGATATTGATTACAAGAAATTGCTCAAGGAATTTCAGGCCCGCGACAACCTGCTGCGGGCGTTCTACTACACCGCAATGATTGAGGATCAGGAATATTCCTCGATCCGGCCGCTGATCGACTGGCTCGACTACAACGGCTACCGCGTCGTGACCAAGCCCGTGAAGGAGTTCACGGACTCGATGGGCCGGCGCAAGTACAAGGGCAACATGGATATCGAGCTGGCGATCGACGCCCTCGAGCTGAGCCCGCATATCGACCACATGGTGCTGTTCTCGGGCGACGGCGATTTCCGCTCGCTGGTCGAGGCGATGCAGCGGCGCGGCGTCAAGGTGACGGTGATCTCCACCATCCAGACCCAGCCGGCGATGATCTCGGACGAGCTGCGCCGGCAGGCCGACGAGTTCGTGGATCTCGCGAGCCTCTCGAACCGGATCGGTCGCGAGCCGAGCGAGCGCCCGGTCCGGGCTCCCGGCGAGACCGCCAGCCGCTACCGCGGCGAGGCTCGGCCGAGCCCGGCCCTCGAGAACCGCTACGGCATCCGCCAGCCGGAATCCGAAGAGGGCTGAGACCGGGGCTAAGCGTCAGGCGCTTCCGCCGTCGAGCCAGTCGATCACCTGCTGCGCGCCGCGATCGGCTGGGAAGACCGGGTAGAACACCTGGCTGACCACGCCGTCGTCGATCACCAGGGTGAGGCGGCGCAGCAGCACCTGGCCGCCCGCCTCGAAGACCGGCAGGCGCGCGGCCATCGCGAAGGCCCGGTGCGGATCGGCCAGCAGCGGGAACGTGAGGTGCAGCCGCTCGGCCGCCTCCCGCTGGTAGGCGCTGGTCTGGGTCGAGAGGCCGTAGACCTGCGCGACGCCGCGCTTGCACAGGGCAGCATGGTGATCCCGGAAATCGCAGGCCTGCGGGGTGCAGCCCCGGGCGCCGGGAATCGCGTCCCAGTCCGGCGTCAGGACCGGCTTCCCCGGCTCGCCGGTGCGCGGATAGGCATAGGCCACGGTGCGGCCGGAGAGCTTCGCCAGCGACACCGTCGTGCCGTCCGTGGCGGTGAGCGCCACGTCGGGCAGCTTCATGCCGCGTAGATGATCGGCGGCGCCGTCATCCACGGGGGCGGGGAGGTCGGCGGGCAGGGTGTCGGGGTTGGGGTGCATGGGCGGCTCCTCGGATTGAGGGAGCCTAGATCGCCGCGGGCCGAAGGTGAATCGCCCGTTCTTAAGCTTCACCCTCACCGTCATCACGAGCGGAGCGACGTGACCCAGGGCAGCGCGACATTCGGAGATCGCACGCCGCACTGGGTTGCTTCGCTGCGCTCGCAATGACGGAAGGGCCGTGAACCGGTCTACCCCCGGTCCCGCAGCAGCCGCGCCCGGTCGCGCTGCCAGTCGCGCTCCTTGGAAGCCTCGCGCTTGTCGTGGGCCTGCTTGCCCTTGCCGAGGCCGAGCTCGATCTTCGCCCGGCCCTTGTCGTTGAAGTAGATTTTCAGCGGCACCACCGTGTAGCCCTGGCGCTGAGTGGCGCCGATCAGCTTGTTGATCTGGCGGCGGTGCAGCAGCAGGCGGCGCGGGCGCTTGGGCTCGTGGTTGAAGCGGTTCGCCTCCAGGTATTCCGGGATGTAGCAGTTGAACAGCATCAAATCGCCGCCGGAGGGGCCGGCATAGGCCTCGCCGATCGTCGCTTTGCCGCCGCGCAGGGACTTCACCTCGGTGCCGGTCAGGGCGATGCCGGCCTCCAGCGTGTCCTCGATCGTGTAGTGGAAGCGCGCGGCACGGTTGTCGGCGACGACGCGCCGACTGGGCTCCGGTTTCGGGGCCATGTTTTTGGGATTCTCCTCAGCCTTCGAGCAGACCGGCGTGGCGCAGGGCCGCGTCGACGATCGCCCGGGTCGCGTTCGAGACCGGCACCAGCGGCAGGCGCAGCTCTTCGGTCATGTGGCCGAGCTTGGCCAGCGCATATTTCGCCGGCGACGGGTTGGCCTCGGCGAACAGGCCGCTCTGGAGCGGGAACAGCCGATCCTGGATGGTGAGCGCCTTGGCGTAGTCGCCGGCCAGCGAGGCCTCCTGCAGGTCGGCGCAGAGGCGCGGCGCGACGTTGGCCACCACCGAGATGCAGCCGTGGCCGCCCTGGGCATTGTAGCCGAGCGCCGTCGCATCTTCGCCTGAAAGCTGGAGGAAGTTCGCCCCCATGGCCTGACGCTGCTGACTGACGCGGTCGATCTTGGCGGTCGCGTCCTTCACGCCGGCGATGTTCTTCAATTCGAAGAGCCGGGCCATCGTCTCGACGCTCATGTCGACGACGGAGCGGGGCGGGATGTTGTAGATGATGATCGGGATGCCGACCGCGTCGTTGACGGCCTTGAAGTGGGCGTAGAGGCCTTCTTGCGTCGGCTTGTTGTAGTAGGGCGTGACCACGAGCACCGCGTCGGCGCCGGCGCGCTCGGCGTGGCGCGCCCGGGCCACCGCCTCGGCGGTGGAGTTGGAGCCCGCGCCCGCCACCACGGGCACGCGCCCGCCGGCCTCGTCGATGCAGGCCTCGACCACCCGGTCGTGCTCGGCATGGGTCAGGGTCGGGCTCTCGCCGGTGGTGCCGGTGGGCACCAGGCCGTGGCTGCCCTGCTCGATCTGCCAGCGCACGAATTTCCGGAACGCGGCCTCGTCGAAGGCGCCGTCGCGGAACGGCGTCACAAGCGCGGTGAGCGAGCCCCGCAGGCGGCTCCCGGTCATCTCGGTCATCTCAGGCGTCCCGAAGAGTGTCAGCTGGCGTCTTGGCGGACTGATTGGCTGCGGCGTTCTCGGCGCCGCGCGTCCCGCGCGCCGTTCGGCCGCGGACGGGCAGACATAGGCGGTCGCGCCACGCCGCGCAAACAGATCGTGGTCACGGTTTACGGGTTCTTAATGCCCCTGCACCGATCCTCAAGTCTTTCCACTCCGGTCGTGACAAGGGGGGAAACGTGATCCGAGCGCAGACGGTCCGAGGGAACGTGATCCGCGCGCTCGCCTCAAGGCGCACGCCCCTTGTGGCGGCGGCTCTGGTCACGACGCTTGTCACGACCCTTGGGGTCGCGTTGGCCGGGCAGATCGGGACCGACGCGCCGGCCTCGCAGCCGACGCCGCCGTCGAGCGACGCCGCCCTGTCGCCCGCCCAGACCCGCAGCACCGAGGCCGCGCTTGTCGCCGATCCGGTAGCCGCCGACGCCCTGAAGCTCGATCCGGCCCAGGCCGCCAAGGGGAACGAGAAGGGCTCCGACCGGGGCGAGGAGGCCGCCGGCAAGATCCCGGCTGCCGCCACCGCCTATGCCTCGGCCGATCCCGACGCCCCCGTGGCCTTCCCGCTGCCCGACGCGGCGGTGACCCCGGCCGCGCCGGTGCCGGAAGTCCCGGATCCGGGCAAGCCAAAGATCTCGGGCGACACCGACCCGACGCTGCTGCGCGGCGCCATCGACCTCTACCGCAAGGGCCGGGTCGCCGACGGCGACCGGATGCGCGACGGCTTCACCGATCCCGCCGCGAGGGCGCTGCTCGAATGGGTGGCGATCCGCGCCGGAGCCGGCATCGGCTTCGCCCGCACCGTCGCCTTCGCCCGGGCCAACCCGACCTGGCCGGCCGGCCCGCTGCTGCGCCGCCGGGCCGAGGAGGCCCTGCTGTCCGAACGCAAGCCCCCTTCCGTGGTCCGGGCCTATTTCGCCACCGCCAAGCCGGTGAGCGCGCCGGGCAAGTTCGCCCTGGCGCTGGCGCTCCGGGCCGACGGCTATGACGGCGACGCCGCCGAGATCGTCCGCGACCTGTGGCGCACCGAGAGCTTCGGCAAGAGCCTGGAGGCCAAGGTCCAGGACGCGTTCCCGGGGGTGCTCACCCGGATCGACCACCGCTACCGGATGGAGCGGGCGCTCCTGAAGGACGATTGGGAGAGCGCCGGCCGGGCGGCGGGCTACGCGGGCGGCGGCTATGCCAGCCTCGTGCGCGCCCGCCGGGCCGTGGAGGACAAGGCCGGCGGTCCGGCCGCCCTGGCGGCTGTGCCCCCGTCGCTCCGGGGCGACGCCTCCTACATCTTCTCCCGGGCGCAGTATTTCCGCCGGGCCGACAAGCCCGAGGAGGCCGCCGCGGTGCTCGCCGCGGCCCCCAGCAACCCGGACGTGCTGGTCGACGGCGACGAGTGGTGGGTCGAGCGCCGGATCGTGGCGCGCAAACTCCTCGACCTCGGCGATGCCAGGACCGCCTTCACGGTGGCGAGCGGCCACGCGGCCCGCACCCCGGAGAAGCGCCTGGAGGCCGAGTTCCACGCCGGCTGGATCGCCCTGCGGTTCGCCGGCGACCCGGCGAGCGCCGCGCAGCATTTCGCCCGGATGGCGACCATCGCCGAGAGCCCGGTCTCGCTCGCCCGCGCCGCCTACTGGCAGGGGAGGGCGGCGGAGTCGCTCGGCCAGCACGATGTCGCCAAAACCTTCTACGAGCGGGCCGCCCTGCAGCCGATTGCCTATTACGGCCAGGTCGCCCGGGCCAAGCTCGGCCAGACCAGCCTGCCGCTGCGCGCGCCGGCCGATCTCGAAGGCGTCGAGCGGCAGGCCTTCGAGGACAGGCTCTACATCCGGGCGCTGCGCCTGCTCGGCGAGGCCGGGCTCAAGGACCTGGCGCTGCCGCTCTACATCGACGCCGCCCGGGAGCTCGGCGACCCGCGCGAGATCCAGGCGCTGGGCGACCTCGCCACCGACATGAAGGATGCCCGCGCCCTGGTGGCGATCGGCAAGCTCGCGGTGCAGCGCGGCCTGCCGCTCGACGCCCACGCCTACCCGACCATCGGCATCCCGACCTACGAGACGTTTTCGGCGGTCCCGCAGGTGGAGCGGGCCATGGTCTATGCCATCGCCCGCCAGGAGAGCCAGTTCGACCCCCGGGCCCAGTCCGGCGTCGGCGCCCGCGGCCTGATGCAGATGATGCCGGCCACCGCCCAGCGCACCGCCCGCAGGGTCTCGGCCGCCTTCGACCTCGACCGCCTGACCAGCGACCCGGCCTACTGCGCCAAGCTCGGCCAGGCCCATCTCGGCGAGCTGATGGAGGATTGGCGCGGCTCCTACGTCCTCGCCTTCGCCTCCTACAATGCCGGCGGCGGCAACGTGAAGAAGTGGATCGACGCCTACGGTGACCCGCGCAAGGGCGAGGTCGACGTGATCGACTGGGTCGAGCGCATCCCGTTCACCGAGACCCGCAACTACGTGCAGCGGGTGATGGAGAACCTGCAGGTCTACCGCTCCCGCCTCGACGGCCGCAGCGCCCTGCTGATCGACGGGGATCTGCACCGCGGGGCGCGGTAGGGGATCGGGCGTTCGCCGCGCGGGGTCCGAGGGTCACGCATCGGCTTTTGGCTAGGGACTACACAGGTTTGCGGCGCAGGCGGTGTTGCAAGCCGCGACGCGTACGCTCTCCGTGCGAGCTGCGATGTTCACACATCTGCGCCGACACGCTCTCCTCCCCCTTGTGGGGAGGAGTTGGAGGTGGGGGTGGCTCAGGAGGCACCGCTGCGCCCTATCTGGCACCACCCCCACCCCTGGCCCCTCCCCACAAGGGGGAGGGGAAACGCGCTTGTTTCTCAAGCCCTTGGAGTCCGAGAGAGAAGTCTGAATCGGCTAGCCTTTGCGGGTGAGGACGGGCGCGTGTCCGCTGCGATGTGACGTCCGTTGCAGCGGAGAACCATCCGGACCGCGTTCTGTGAATCCACTCACCCGCACAGGAGGGCCTTCCTGCCTTGTCCAGCATCCGGTGCATCTGTTGCGCGTGGAAGAGGGGCCCCGCGCCACAGCCGACGTGCTGAAAGTCGGCTGGCTTCATCCGCCCGTCTCAGCGCTGCTCGTCCTCGACGATGCCGCGCAGGGCGGTGAGGGCGCGTTCCCGGCCGGCATCGGTTTTGATACACGACCAGAGCCGCAGGCATTCCTGCATGCCGGCGGTACCGGGTGACCCACTGTCGCCGGTGAAGAAGCGGTCGACCGGGATGCCGAGAATGTCGGCGAGCGTCAGCAAGGTCTGGGTCCCCGGCTTTTCAGTGCCGCTCATGAGGGACAATCCCTTTACCGGTATACAGTAAAATTGAACCAATTTTATAATATATAAGATTGTATAAAAAAATCAATCTTGTTATCTTTATATGTTTCTAAGAGAAGCCGTCGATCTGTGCGAGACCAAGCCCGTCAGCGTCCCGGCGGACGCCAACGGTCCCCTCGACCCTGCACCGCGGCTCATCCCGCGATCCGGAGCCCGGCCGCGTCGGCGCGCCGACCGCGCCGCTCCGTCGGGTCCTGGAACACCCCGGACCACAGGCCGAGCCGGCGTCCCCAGGCCCGGTCGGAGGCGGCCGCGTAGGTCGCCACTGCGCGATCGGGCACCGCGAGGCCCCGCGCCACCATCCAGGCCCCGAGATCCTCGTCGCCGACCCGGCAGAGCGCCGCCACCGAGCCCTCGGACTCAGTCCCGCGCGGCTCGCAGGTGATGGCTTCGGTGCCGATATGGTCGGCCAGGGCCCGGGCGGCGTCCCGGCCGCAGGGATAGGGCCGGTCCTGGGCGTCCGAGCAGGTCTGGTCGGCATCGGGCGCCGCGATGCCGTAGAGGCTGACCCGATGCGGGCCGACCATCACGGTCCCGCCGTCGAGCACCCGGGCCGGGCCGTGCAGAGGCTCGGCCGCCCGGGCCGGGGCGTGCCAGGCGAGGCCGCCGGCCAGGAAGACCGCCAGCAGCGGCAGCCGCGAGCGTCGGGCCGAGTCGTCGGGGCAGAGGAGGGTGCCGGCGAGGCCGGCGGCACAGGTGAGGAGGGCACCGAGGATCAGGGACATGGGATCGCGTCTCCGGAAGAGGTCTGACCCCCTTCTGCCGGAACCCCGCACCGCGATCCTGACGGCGCCTGTCAGCCTCCCGTCAGGCGGCCCGCGCCACGCCGTGCGGGATGACTTTACGGGGCCGGACCCCACCTCTCTGCGTTATGGTTGACCCGGTTGGCATTTCGCCTTGTGCAGGCCGCGACGCGCATACTCTCCCGTGCGGGCTAGCGGATTCACATATCGCGTTCGGCAGTAAGCGCTCGAGACACCGCGCTTTCTGCACTCCCCCTTGTGGGGAGGGGTCAGGGGTGGGGGTGGTGCCGGATGAGGCTCAGTGGTGCCTTCTGCACCACCCCCACCTCCAACTCCTCCCCACAAGGGGGAGGAGAGCGCGTTCCGCCTGCCAGACGACGATCTGTGACTCCGCTAGCCCGTGCGGGGATGGGACCCGCGTCGCGTTCGGAACCGTGTGATGCCGCGAGCCTCCTGATGGTCGAGCCACCTCTCGCATGATCCAGCCCCCGTCCCGCCGCGCCGCGCTCCTGCTGCTCGCCTGCGCGGCCTGGCCCGCCCGTGCCTCCGAGGATGCCGACCGCGCCCGCCGCGCCCTGGAGAAGGGCGAGATCCGCCCCCTCGACGAGATCCTGCGGGCCGCCCGCGCGGCGGTGCCGGGGGACGTGGTGGCGGTCGATCTCAAGCGCGACGACGGGCAGTGGCTGTACAAGCTGCGCATCCTCGGCGCCGACGGGAAGCGCCGCTCGGTGAAGGTCGATGCCGGCTCGCTCAAGATCCTGGACGAGGACGACGATGATTGAGGGCGGGAGCCGGCCGTGCGCGTCCTAGTGGTCGAGGACGAGCCCCGCATCGCCGCGGACGTGAAGCACGGGCTCGAACAGGCCGGCTACGTCGCCGACGTGGTCGCGGACGGGGAGGCGGCGTGGTTCCGCGCCGAGACCGAGCCCTACGACGCCATGGTGCTCGATCTCGGCCTGCCGCGCCTCGACGGGCTCGGCGTGCTGCGCCGGCTGCGGACGGCGGAGGTGGCGCTGCCGGTGCTGATCCTCACCGCCCGGGACGGCTGGCGCGAGCGGGTCGAGGGCATCGATGCCGGCGCCGACGACTATCTGGTCAAGCCGTTCCGCATGGAGGAGCTGGTCGCGCGCCTGCGGGCGATCCTGCGGCGCACCGCCGGCCACGCCTCGCCGGTGCTCCGGACCGGGGACGTGGAACTCGACACCCGCACCCGGGCGGTGAGCGTCGCTGGCCGGCCGACCGAATTGACCGCCCTGGAATACCGGCTCCTGGCCTTCCTGCTGCACCGGCAGGGGCAGGTCGTGCCGGCGGGCGAGGTACTGGACCATCTCCACGGGGTCGGCACCGAGCGCGAGGCCAACGCCCTCGAAGCGCTTCTGACCCGGCTGCGCCGCAAGCTCGGGCCGGGGGTGATCGAGACCCGCCGCGGCCAGGGCTACCGCGTCCCGGAGGCGCCGTGAGGCGCGACTCCCTGCGGCTGAGGCTGGGGCTCGCGGCGGCGGCCCTGATCGCGCTGGCGCTGCTGCTCGCCGGCGCCGGCCTCACCGTGATCCTCGATCAGGTGCTCGACGCCCGCACCGCCGACGAGCTCGACCGGACCGCCAAGCTCATCGCCGGCCGGGTCAACCTCGCTGCGGACGGGAGCCCGACCATCTCCCGGGAGCCGCCGGACCCGCGCTTTTCCACGCCCTATGGCGGCCTGTACTGGCAGGTGGAGGCGGGAAGCCGTGTCCTGCGCTCGCGCTCCCTCTGGGACAAGAGCCTCGACCTGGGGGCGACCACCGGCGATGCCCCTTCGACCGTCGAGGCCACCGGCCCGGATGGTGGTCGGCTCATCGCCATCGCCCGCCCCCTGGAGATCGGCCCGCGCGGCGCCGAGACCCGCTTGCGGGTGATCGTCGCCGAGGACCGGCGCGACCTGGCGGCGAGCCGCGCCACGTTCCTGCGCCTGCTGGTCCCGGCGCTGGCGGCCCTGTTCGTGGTGCTGACGCTCGCCCTGTGGCTGTTCGTGCACCGGGCGCTGGCGCCGTTCCGGGTGCTGCAGCAGGATCTCGGCGCGGTCCATGCCGGGACCCGGACACGGCTGCCGGAGCAGTTCCCCGACGAGGTCCGGCCGCTGGTGGCCGATCTCAACCGGCTGCTCGATGCGCAGGAGCGCGCCCTGGTCCGGGCCCGCGCCGCGGCGGCCGACATGGCCCACGGCCTCAAGACGCCGCTCGCCGTACTCGACGCCCTGGCGCGCCGGACCGGGCCGGCCGATCCCGGCCTGTCGGGGGAGATCGCCGAGCAGGCCCGGGCGATGGGCGGACAGGTCGAGCGCGCGCTCGCCCGCGCCCGGATCGCGGCGGCGGGCGACCTGCGGCGGCGGACCTGCCGGGTCGCCCCGGTGGCCGAGCGCCTGGTCGCGACCATGCGCCGGCTGCCGGAGGGCGATTCGCTGGCCTGGGCGATCGCCGTGCCGGAGGCGCTCGCCTATCCGGGCGAGGAGGGCGAGCTGATGGAGGTGCTGGGCAACCTCCTCGACAACGCCCGGAAATGGGCGCACCGGCGGGTCCGGGTGGCCGGGGCGGCAGATGGCGGGGGCTCGCGGCTCACGGTGGAGGATGACGGCCCCGGCATGAGCGAGACCGCGATCGCCGGCATCGGCCGCGGCCAGCGCTGGGACGAGAGCCGCCCGGGCACCGGCTTCGGCATCGCCATCGCCCGGGACGTGGCCGAGGCCGCGGGCGCCCAGCTCGCCTTCGGGCGCTCGGAGATGGGCGGGTTGCGGGCCGACTTGACCTGGACGGAGCCGGCGGAGAGCGGAAAGCCGAGGCGCTAATCCGCCCCGCGCCGGAGCAGGAACACACCTTGCGCGCCGAACAGGTTCCACACCCACCAGGGCATCGAGAACCGCATCGGCCGGCCGCTCGCGTCGAGGGCCGTGGCGTGCTCAATCCGGGCGCCGATCAGGCGGCACAGGCCGACGAAGTCGCGGATCGTGCAATGGTGGATGTTGGGGGTCTCCCACCAGGCATCCGGCATGATCTCGGTGACCGGCATCCGCCCGCGCAGGGCGAGTTCCGACCGGACCCGCCAATGCCCGAAATTCGGGAACGAGATGATCACCTGCCGGCCGATGCGCAGCAGGTGCTCCAGCACGATCCGGGGATTGCGGGTCGCCTGGATGGTCTGGGACAGCACGACCACGTCGAAGGCGTCGTCGGGGTAGTTCTCCAGGTCGGTGTCGGCGTCGCCCTGGATCACCGACAGGCCCCGGGCCAGGCAGGCATTCACCCCGTCGCGGGACAATTCAATCCCGCGCCCGTCGATGCTGCGCCGGTCGCGCAGCAGCGCTAGGAGCGAGCCGTCGCCGCAGCCGATGTCGAGCACGCGCGCCCCCGGCGGCACCAAGCCCAGCACGACGATGTGGTCGACCCGGGCGCCGTTGCCCTCGGCAGTGCGGGGCAGGGCGTCGGTGGTCTGCCAGGGCGCGGCGTTGCCCGGGGAGCCCTTGAACAGCATCGAGCCGCTCACAGGCCGCGCGCCCGGGCGGCGGCATCGATGAAGCCGCGGGCGGCGGAGAACATCGCCGGCTCATCGAGCAGGAAGGCGTCGTGGCCCTTGTCGGTCTCGACCTCGACGAAGGCCACCGGCGCCGCGGCGGCGTTCAGCGCGTGCACGATCACCCGCGATTCAGAGGTCGGGAACAGCCAGTCGGAGGTGAACGAGATCACGCAGAACCGGGTCTTGATCCCCTGGAACGCCTTGGCCAGCACGCCGTCATGGTCCTCGGCGAGGTCGAAATAATCCATCGCCCGGGTGAGGTAGAGATAGGCGTTGGCGTCGAACCGCTCGACGAAGCTCAGGCCCTGGTGGCGCAGGTAGCTCTCGATCTGGAAATCGGCGTTGAACGAGAAGGTCGGCGCCGAGCCGCCCTGGAACCGCCGGCCGAACTTCCGGTGCAAAGCCGGCTCGGACAGGTAGGTGATGTGCGCGCCCATCCGGGCGACGCCGAGCCCCTTGGAGGGCCGCGTGCCCTCCTCGAGGTAGCGCCCGTCGGCCCAGGCCGGGTCGGCCATGATCGCCTGCCGGCCGACCTCGTGGAACGCGATGTTCTGGGCCGAGTGACGGGGTCCGGTGGCGATCGGCATCGCGGCAAAAACCCGCCCGGGATAGAGCGCCGCCCATTGCAGCACCTGCATCCCGCCCATCGAGCCGCCGATGCACAGGAACAGGTCGCGCACGCCGAGCCGCTCCAGCAGCATCGCCTGCGCTCGGACCATGTCGCGGATCGTCACCAGCGGGAAGTTCAGCCCGTAGGGCCGGCCGGTGGCGGGATCGATCGAGGCCGGGCCGGTGGAGCCCATGCAGGAGCCGATCACGTTCGAGCAGACGACGAAGTAGCGGTCGGTGTCCACCGGCTTGCCGGGGCCGACCAGGGTCTCCCACCAGCCGGGCTTGCCGGTGAGCGGGTGCGTGTGGGCGAAATACTGGTCGCCGGTGAGGGCGTGGCAGATCAGCACCGCGTTCGTACCCGCGGCGTTGAGGGTGCCGGCGGTCTGGTAGGCGATCTGGAAGGGCGCGAGTTCGACGCCGGCATCGGTCCGCAGCGGCGCATCGGCACCGAAGCGCATGACCAGGCTCTTGGGGTCGAGCGCCTGCGAGGGCTCCGACAGGCGCCCGGCGGCCTCGTCGATCGGGTCCGGCCGCAGCGCGGTCTCCGGTTGGGTATCCATGCGGGACTTGACGACCGTGTGTCGGCGATCCCGGTCCGCGGCAGGGAAGCGCGGGATCGCATGACGCGCCGCACTCGCCCGACGCGGCCAGCGAGACCGGGAGGTAATGCTCCGGGGGGCGAGCGTCAACGCACGGACCGGTGCAAGAATGCCCAGGCCACCAGGCTTGGTCCGGCCTCGGGCGGACGCTCGGGGGATCGGCTTACGCCGGGTCGCTCTGCACGGGCGCCGCGGCAGGGTTCGTCCCGGTCGGCCCAAGAATGTCGCCCGCCGCCGTCACCACGGCTTCCACCGCGGAACCGGTCAGTTCCAGGCCGGTCTGGGCGGGCACGGCCTGCAGCACGCCTTCGAAAGCGGCGTGCGCGGCCCAGGCCGCACCTTCCAGGATGACACCAAAGATGAAGTCCATGATCCGTCCTCGTTTCTCGATGACGGGACCTAGACCGGCCGGCCACGCTTCGCGGTGCGCCGAGGCACGTCCCCGGGGTTGGGGCGCGAGCCCGGCTCAGGCGAGCGGGGCCGCCATCAGCGCCAGCCCGAGGGCCGGGAGCCCCAGCGCCAGGGCGGCGCGGGCGTCGAGCCGGTCGGCACCGACGCCGCCCCGCCAACTCCGGCTGGCGACGTTCTCGACGCAAAGACCGGACAGGACGAGCGCGCAGCCGACGATCGCCTGGATCGAAACCATGGGAACCTCACCGAGCCGGCCGCACTACGGAATGCAGCCCAGGATCACGGCTGGGGAAGTGCGCAGGGGGCCCGCCGGTTCCTCCGGAGGTTCATCCTGAACGCGGGGTGTGGCTTGCGGGGCAAATCGTCAGCGGATCGCGACCGCGCAGGCGAAGAACACCATGGCGGCCCCGACTGCGGTGATGCAGCCGTTGGTCCACGCGGAGGCGTCCGCCCGGCGCATTCGACAATCGGCGGCCACCGACGTGAGGATCCCGATCAAGAACAGGCTGCAGGGGATCAGGTCACCGGGCATATCGATCCGTCCAGGGGAACGCGGGGCGCGACGCGCCCGACGCGGCCCCTTCTCCGGGATCAACAGGCCGAAACGTGGCGAGTGCCCCGCGGCATTTGCGCGTCGCCGCTTTGCCGCGGGGGAACCTCGCTCCGCCGGACCCTTAAAGCGTGGCCGCCCCCGGCGGCGTCTGGAAATCCTCCGGGCCCATGTCGAGGAGGTCGTTGGGGGTCGGGGTCTTGTCGTAGGCGGCGCTGGCCGCGGCCTCGATCGCCGCCTGGTTCTTGGCGAACAGGTCGAGGGGGGCGATGTCGGCGCCGCCGAAATGCTGGCGCAGGACCGGGATCGGCACGTCGATCCCGATCACCCGCTCGCCATTGGTCATCGCGAACCGGATCAGGCTCTCGTCGGCGGGCAGGATATGGGCGCCGCCATCCAAGTAGCGTGTGAGGGGCATGGGGTCGGTCCTTTCACAGTCCAGTCGCGGACCGGGGAGGTAGGGCGGAGCCGGGCTCACGTGTATCCGCCGCTCGGACGCGCCTGGGGGTAGAGGACGCCGTCCAAGGGCCGCAGGCTTCGAAATCGAACGCCCCGCAGCGCTGTCATTGCCCTGGTACTTAAACACGCCGCCCGGACGAACGACGCGCGGCCCCTCAGCGCAAACAATCCCACAGGATGCCGATTCCATTGCAAAGTATTTTTGTAGATTTTTGTGGTTCGAATTTTCTATTCTATGAACAGACTTTGTCGTGACGCAGTGTTTTTCTCAGAATAAGCTATTGCCCTAAGCCGCCGCATGCTTGGATTGCCTCGCTGCACGCGCACCGACCAGCTACGGACTACACAGGTTGGAAGACTCATTTCCCGACGATTGATACGCCATCCTTGATAACCCGCGCCGTCATTCCGGGGCGCCGTAGGCGAGCCCGGAATCCAGAACCGCTGTCGATGCAAGACCTTGGCACGTCGGCGGTTCTGGATCCCGGGCTCCGCTGCGCGGCCCCGGGATGACGGCGCGTGGCGACATCGGTCAAGCCTTCTCGAAGACGACTGAGTCTTTCGCGCCGGGGCGAGAGGAAAAAATTCCAACCCGTGTAACTCGCCGCCCTCCTGGGAGGGGAAATGTGTTGCAGCTCAAAGGTTTGCCACGAACCAAATCTGATTTGGGAATCCGTCAGCACTGATCCTGAGGTCGAGGATGGGAGATCATCGGCCGATACGACTCAAAGATAGACCTACCAAACATGTTCGCCGCCGCACTCATCTACATCCTCGCCGTCATGAGCCCGGGGCCGAATTTTCTTCTGGTCACGCGCTTCGCCTCGTCCGGCTCCGTGCGGGCCGGATTGGGGGCGACGGCGGGGATCGTCCTGGTCGGACTGATCTTCTCCAGTTCGTCGGTGACCGGCCTCTCCGTGCTGATCCGGCAGATCCCGGCCTTCGACAAGGTCGCCGGCGCCGCGGCCGCCCTGTACTTGGTCGCCATCGCGGCCCTGCTGGTCCGGGGCGCCCTCAAGCCGGCGAGCCCGGCAGCGGAAGGCGCGGAGCCGCGGCCGGAGGCGCGCTTCTGGCGGGCGTTCCGGATCGGAGCGCTGACCAATGTCGGCAACGTGAAGACAATCGCGTTCATGGTGAGCATCTTCACCGGCTTCCTCGTGGTCGAGCGAAGCGGATCCGAGAAGGCCGCGATCGTCGCTTTGTGCAGCACGCTGGAGTTCGGATGGTATGCCGGCGTGGCCTTCATCTTCGGGCGCGGCGCGATCCGGACGTTCTATGCCCGGCACAACCGCCTGATCGACCTCTTCATGGCCGTGTTCCTGGTGGGCTTTGCCGCCAAGACCGCCGCGGAGCTCCTGTGAGCCGCGCAGGGCCGGCCCCGCCGGCTTCACCCAGGGAGGAAATGCTGTAGACGGACCCGGCAAACGAAAGTCCCGCCCGCGCATCTGAGTCGCAGAGCCATGTCCGCTCCCACCCCCGTCCGCCCGGAACCGCGCCCTGGCGTCCTGGCGATCGACACCTACGTGCCTGGCAAGAGCGGGCGGCCCGGTGGCGGCAAGGTCCACAAGCTCTCGTCCAACGAGACGCCGCTCGGCCCGAGCCCGGCGGCTCTGGCGGCGCTCCACGAGGCGACCGCCAAGCTGGAGACCTACCCGGACGGGCGGGCGACGGTTCTGCGCACGGCCATCGCCAAGCGCTACGGGCTCGATCCCGAGCGGATCGTCTGCGGCGCGGGGTCGGACGAGCTGCTGTCGCTGCTGGCCTACGCCTATGGCGGCCCGGGCACCGAGGGCATCTACTCGGAGCACGGATTCCTGGTCTACCGGATCGCGATCCTGGCCTCGGGCGCGACGCCCGTGGTGGCGCCCGAGCGCGACTACACCACCGATGTCGACGCGATCCTGGCCCGGGTCACCGAGCGCACCCGGATCGTCTACGTCACCAATCCGAGCAATCCGACCGGCACCTACCTGCCGTTCGACGAGATCCGCCGCCTGCACGCCGCCTTGCCGGCCAACGTGCTGCTGGTGATCGACGGCGCCTATGCCGAATACGTGCGGGCGAACGACTACTCGGCCGGGCTCGAACTCGCGCTCGACTCCGAGAACGTCGTGATGACCCGGACCTTCTCGAAGATCTACGGGCTCGCCGCCGTGCGGATCGGCTGGATGCTGGCCCCGGCCCATGTGGCGGATTCGGTCAACCGCATCCGCGGGCCGTTCAACGTCTCGGGTCCGGCCATCGCGGCGGGCGCGGCCGCCATCGCCGACGAGGCGCACATGGCGGCGGCCGCCGCCCACAACGCCGAGTGGCTGCCGAAACTCACCGACGGCGCCCGGGCGCTCGGGCTGACCGTGACGCCGAGCGTCGCCAACTTCGTGCTGATCCACTTCCCCGACGAACCGGGCCGCTCGGCCGCGGATGCCGACGCCTTCCTCACCGAGCGCGGGCTGATCACCCGCCGGGTCGCCGCCTACGGCCTGCCCAACGCCCTGCGGGTGACGGTGGCGAGCGCCGAGGCGAACACGGCCTTCCTGGCGGCGCTCGGCGACTTCGTGCGGGGGGCGCATGCCTGAAGCCGCGACCCCGCCCCTCGGGCGCCTCACCATCGTCGGGCTGGGGCTGATCGGCTCCTCGATCGCCCGGGCCGCCCGCCGCTACAACCTCGCCCGGACGATCGTCGCCCTGGATCGGGACGCGGCCGTGCGCGCCCGGGTCGCCGAGCTCGGCATCGCCGACGTGGTCACCGGCGACCCGCGGGAGGGCGCCGCCGAGACCGACCTGGTGATCCTGTGCGTGCCGGTCGGCGCCATCGGGGCGGCGGCGTCCGAGCTGGCGCCGCACCTGAAGCCCGGCGCGATCGTGTCGGATGTCGGCTCGGTCAAGGGCGCCGTGGTGGCGGCGATCCGGCCGCATCTCCCCGAGGGCGTTGCCCTGGTCCCCGGCCACCCGATCGCCGGCACCGAGTTCTCGGGGCCGGATGCGGGTTTCGCGACCCTGTTCCAGGGCCGCTGGTGCATCCTCACGCCCCCCGAGGGCACCGACCCGGCGGCGGTGGAGCGGGTGAGGGCCCTGTGGGCGGGCATGGGCGCCAATGTCGAGACCATGAGCGCCGAGCACCACGACCACGTGCTGGCGATCACCAGCCACCTGCCGCACCTGATCGCCTACAACATCGTCGGTACCGCCGCGGACCTCGAAGAGGCGACGCAATCCGAGGTGATCAAGTTCTCGGCGAGCGGTTTTCGCGATTTCACCCGCATCGCCGCCTCCGACCCGACCATGTGGCGGGACATCTTCCTCAACAACCGCGAGGCGGTGCTGGAGATGCTCGGCCGCTTCAACGAGGACCTCTCGGCGCTGGCCAAGGCGGTGCGCTGGGGCGACGGCGACGCGCTGCACGCGATGTTCACCCGCACAAGGGCGATCCGGCGCAGCATCGTGGCCCAGGGCCAGGAGACCGCCGCCCCGGATTTCGGCCGGCCGCGGCCGCCGGAAGAGTAAACACGGGAGGTGACCCGACCGGCCGATCCAACCCAATCCCCCTCATCCTGAGGTGCCGGAGCGCAGCGGAGGCCTCGAAGGAGGCCTCCAGGGATCGCGCGGCGGGCTGGAGGCCTCCTTCGAGGCTCGCTCGCGCTCGCACCTCAGGATGAGGGCGCGGGTGGGATGGCCGTTCAGCTTGCGGCCCCCCGCTCACGCCGGCAGCCGGTTCACCAGCACCGGCTGCGGCGCCGTCCGCTCCGGAAAGAGCTGCTTCAGCGCCTCCAGCTTCGGCGCGTCGTTGACGGCGATATAGGGATGGCCCGGGTGCTGAGCCATGAAGTCCTGGTGGTAGCCTTCCGCCGGGTAGAACGCCGCGCCCGGCTCGATCCGGGTGGCGATGGGCCGGGCATAGGCCTTGGTGGCCTCGAGCTGGGCGATGTAGGCCCGCGCGATCCGCGCCTGCTCGGCGTCCTGCGGGAACAGCGCCGAGCGGTATTGCCGCCCGGTATCGGGTCCCTGCCGGTCGATCTGAGTCGGGTCGAGGGCCACCGAGAAGAAGATCCGCAACAGCTCGTCGTACCGGATCACGGCCGGGTCGTAGGTGACCGCCACCGCCTCGGCATGGTCGGTGCGGCCGCCGCTGACGGTGTGGTAATCCGCGTCGGCGGCCGTGCCCCCGGCATAACCCGAGACCGCGCCGGTCACCCCGCGCACGTGCTGGAACACGCCCTGTACGCCCCAGAAGCAGCCGCCCGCGAACACCGCCACCTGGGCGCCCGGCGCCTCGCGCGCCTGGGTCGCGGCCTCGGGCAGGCGGCGCGGCGCCTCCTCGGCGAAAGCGGCTAGGCGCGGCAGCAGCAACGCCCCGGCGAGACCGAGCCCGAGAGCCGCCCCGAGGAGCGGGCGTATGGTATCGCGAAGAGCCATGATTGTCCTCCTGGGCGATCCTCAAGACCTGACCGCGAGTTCGTCATCCGGGGCGCACGGGTTACAGGTCGTAAGTGACGGGGCTTGGGGCCGCATTGCGGCGGCGCCCGCATGGGTCTAGGCACCCGGCAACAGATCGACCCTCGCGCGCAGGATCCGTCCCGTGACCATCGCCCCCGAGCCCAACTCCTTCCGCACCGGCCCCGACGAGCGGGGCCGCTTCGGCATCTTCGGCGGCCGGTTCGTCGCCGAGACGCTGATGCCGCTGATCCTCGAGCTGGAGGCGGCCTACGAGGCGGCGAAGGTCGATCCCGCCTTCGCGGCCGACATGGCGAGCTACGGCACCCACTATATCGGCCGCCCGAGCCCGCTCTACTACGCGGAGCGCCTCACCGAGCACCTGCGCGCCAAGGCGCCGGCGGGGCAGGGCGCCAAGGTCTATTTCAAGCGCGAGGAGCTGAACCATACCGGCTCCCACAAGGTGAACAACGTGCTCGGCCAGATCCTGCTGGCCCGGCGCATGGGCAAACCGCGGATCATCGCCGAGACCGGCGCCGGCCAGCACGGCGTCGCCACCGCGACGCTGTGCGCCCGGTTCGGCCTGAAATGCGTGGTCTACATGGGCGCGGTCGACGTCGCCCGGCAGGCGCCCAACGTCTTCCGGATGAAGATGCTCGGCGCCGAGGTGATCCCGGTGGAATCCGGCACCAAGACCCTCAAGGACGCGATGAACGAGGCCCTGCGCGACTGGGTCACCAACGTCGCCGACACGTTCTACTGCATCGGCACCGTGGCCGGCCCGCACCCGTACCCCGCCATGGTCCGCGACTTCCAGTCGGTGATCGGCCGCGAGACCCGGGAGCAGATGCTCGCGCAGGAAGGCCGGCTGCCGGATTCGCTGATCGCCTGCATCGGTGGCGGCTCCAATGCCATGGGGCTGTTCCACCCGTTCCTGGACGACCGCGAGGTCGAGATTTTTGGGGTCGAGGCCGCCGGCCACGGCGTCGAATCCGGCCTGCACGCCGCCTCGCTCACCGGCGGCAAGCCCGGGGTGCTGCACGGCAACCGCACCTACCTGCTGATGAACGAGGACGGCCAGATCTCCGACGCGCACTCGATCTCGGCCGGCCTCGACTATCCCGGCATCGGCCCCGAGCACGCCTGGCTGCATGAGATGGGCCGCGTGAAGTACCTCTCGGCCACCGATTCCGAGACCCTGGAGGCGTTCAAGCTCTGCTCGATGCTGGAGGGCATCATCCCGGCCCTGGAACCGGCCCACGCCCTGTCCAAGGTGCTCGACATCGCCCCCCAGCGCCCGGCCGATCACCTGATGGTGCTCAACATGTCGGGCCGGGGCGACAAGGATATTCCGCAGGTGGCGGAGATCTTTGGGACGAAGCTCTGAGCGCTCGCCGCCGAAGTAGATACCGGTTCGGCGGCGATCGAGTGCGTCATATCAAAGACTTAGAGCCGTTCCCGATTGCAACGCGATCGGGAACGGCTCTGAGCGCGGATCGGCGCGGATCTCGTCCCGCAGTCGAGGCCTCGCCTCACCCGGCCTCGATGTCGGTGAGCGGGAAGTCGTCGCCCTTGTAGAGCAGCGGAACCCGGTGCGCCCGGGCACAGGCGTAGGCGAAGCAGTCGCCGAAGTTGAGACCGGCGGGATGCCGGCCTTTGCCGAAGCGATCGTAGGCGTCGAGGGCGATTTCGGCAGCCTCCGGGGCGACGGCGAGGACCTCGATGCCGGCGAGGTCGAGATAGGCGCGCACCGCATCGCGCGCCTCCGCAACCGATAGGTCGAGGCGGCGCGCCACGGCCACGACGGTTTCCCAAACGGCCAGGGGCGACGTCATCCGGCGGCGCGCCTGCTGCAGCCGGGCGACCAGCGCGCGCGCGTCGGCCTCGTCGGTCAGGATCGCCGTGAGGGCCGAAGCATCCACGAACATCGCAGATCCGCCTCAATCGCGCTCGTAGAGGCTATCGATGAACGCCTTGTCGGCAGGCTTCGGGTGCGGCCCGGCCCGCTCGTGAAGCGTTCGGACGAAGTCGACCGTTTGCTCAACCAGATCGACTTTGCCGGTCTGGCGGGCGATCTCGTTCTGAAGCGCTCGGCGCACCGCGTCGACCTTGGTCGTGCGCAGCAGCGTCATGAGATGGACGACAAGGTCATCGACCTGCGGATCCTTGACGTAGAGCGGCATGTATATGCTCTCCGGATACTCAGGATATCCTTAGGCCCTATACGTGTGTGCCGCAAGGAGGGCGGGTCTCGGGTGAGCAGGATGTCGCCGACACGATCGGTGCGCGCAAGCGCCACGTCGCCGGAAGCGGGCGCCTCACCGCACTGTCACCTGATCCTTGATCTTCTCATAGACCGCCCGGCTGAGGACGCGCTTCGAGAGGAGCTGGTCCACGGAGGTGTAGGGGCGCTTGGCGGTGATCGCCCGGCCGATGGCGCCGCCGCCCCGGAGCTTGTTGAGGTCGGCCACCGAGGCGGTGTTCAGGTCGAGGAGGGCGATGGCCCGGGGGCCGGCATTGTCCTCGGCCTGGTCGATCTCGGCCTGGCCCTGCTGGACCGGTTCGGACGGGAAGGCGAGGGCGTCGGACGGCATCTGGGCGGGGCGCGAGGCGGCCGTCCCCGGGGGCTGCGGGGCGACGGGCTCCGGAGCCGGCGGGGGGGCCGGCGGCGCGATCGGCTCGGGCGGCGTGCTGGGTGCCTCGGCCACCGGGGCGGGATCCGGCGCGGGCGCGCGGCTCGGACTTGGCAGCAGGAATTGCACCAGCGCCGCCAGGATCCCGGCCAGGATCAAGATGACGGAAATTCTCAGGATTGCAGGGCCACTCAGCACGCGTCACTCGGCAATGAAATTACAATTCTCAGGCCTCAGATAATGCGCTCCCCACCCGCCGGCCAATCGGACGAAAGGCCCTCTGCCCAGGCCATCGACAGGCGATACGTGGGAACCGGCCGCCGATGAGCACTCGGATCGCCCGCCTCGGCGAGCGCCTCGGGGCGCTGCGCTATCTGCCAGCCCTGTTTCGCGAGATCGCCGCCGCGAGCCCGCGCCTGCTGGCCGCGAGCCTCTCCTTGCGCCTCGTGGCGGCCTGCCTGCCGATCCTGTCGCTCTACCTCGCCAAGCTGATCCTCGACGGCATCGTGGCCGAGCATGCCCGCCCGGCGCCGGCGGCGGGATTTTCGGACTGGCTCGCCGATCCCGGCCGGGCGCGGCTCGCCCTGCTGGTGGCGGCCGAACTCGGGCTGGCGCTGCTTTCCGACCTCACCGGCCGGCTCGCGAGCCTGACCGAGACCCTGATCGGCGACCTCTACGCCAACGCCGCCTCGGTACGGCTGATGGCGCATGCCGCCTCCCTGGACCTCGCCCAGTTCGAGGACAGCGCCCAGCAGGACCGGCTGGAGCGGGCGCGCCGACAGGTCAGCGGCCGCACCGGGCTGATCGGCACGGTGTTCGGGCAGTTCCAGGCCCTGGTGACGCTGGCCTCGCTCACCGCCGGAGTGGCGGCCTTCACCCCGTGGCTGGTTGTGCTGATCGCCGCCGCCCTGGTGCCGGCTTTGCTCAACGAGTGGCACTTCACCAAGGCCGGCTATCGCCTGGCCTGGATCCGCAGCCCGGAGCGGCGGCGGATCGATTACCTGCGCTATCTCGGCGCCAGCGTCGAGACCGCCAAGGAGACGAAGCTCTTCGGCCTCTCGGGCTACATTACCGCGCTCTACGGGGCGCTCGCGCAGAACCTGCTCGCCGAGAACCGGGCGCTGGCCACCGCCCGGGCGCGCTGGGGCTTCGCCTTCGCGAGCCTCGGGACGCTGGCCTATTACGCCGCCTACGCGGTGATCGTCTGGCGGACCGTGGCCGGCGCCTTCTCGATCGGCGACCTCGCCTTCCTGGCCGGTGCGTTCCAGCGCCTGCGCGGCGGCATCGAGGGGCTGCTGCTGGGGCTCACCCAGATCAGCGGCCAGGCGCAGTATCTCGACGACTTCTTCTCGTTCTTCGCGATCCGGCCGGAGATCCGCTCGCCCGCGCAGCCCGTGCCGGTGCCGAGCCCGATCCGGGAGGGGCTGGTGTTCGAGGATGTCGGCTACCGCTATCCCGGCACCGAGACCTGGGCTCTGCGTGGCCTGTCCTTCGCGGTGCGGGCCGGGGAGACCGTGGCGCTCGTCGGCGGCAACGGCGCCGGCAAGACCACGATCGTCAAGCTGATGACCCGGCTCTACGACCCGCACGAGGGCCGGGTGCTGCTCGATGGGCGCCCGCTCGCCGCCTACGACCTCGACGACCTCCGGGCCCGGGTCGCGGCGATTTTCCAGGATTTCGTCCGGTTCGATCTCACCGCCGGCGAGAACGTCGCGGTCGGCCGGATCGCGGCGGCCGACGACCAGGACCGCATCGCGGCGGCCGCGGCCCGCGGGCTCGCCGCCCCGGTGATCGAGCGCCTGCCGGAGGGCTACGCCCAGCCGCTCGGCAAGCGCTTCGCCGGCGGCGTCGACCTGTCGGGGGGCGAGTGGCAGAAGGTCGCCCTGTCCCGGGCCTATATGCGCGAAGCCGAGATCCTGATCCTCGACGAGCCGACCGCGGCGCTCGACGCGCGGGCCGAGCACGACGTGTTCGCCCGGTTCCGGGAGCTGTCGGCCGGGCGCACGACGGTGCTGATCTCGCACCGCTTCTCGACGGTGCGCATGGCCGACCGCATCCTGGTCCTGGAGGGCGGGCGGCTGCTCGAAGAAGGCAGCCACGCCGCCCTGATGGGGCAGGGCGGCCGCTACGCCGAGCTGTTCACCCTGCAGGCGCAGGGCTATCGGTGAGTGTCAGGGTTTCGAAAGGTCCCGGACCCAGCCCTTTTAAGGTGTTTGTTGTGTGCCCAAGTCGTTGGGATGAGAGGATCATCAGACGGATTGGGGTGTGTCTGGTCGGCCGTTCTGGAGCGCTTCGAGCAACAGGCGCCGGCGGGTGTGATGGCGCGGACGCTTCTGGAGCAGGCGTTTCCGGCGGCGTGGCTCGATGCGGTGTTCGCAGCCCATCGCCAGCGCCAATACGAGCGCGCGTTGCTGTTCTCGACGATCGTCGAGCTGATGATGCTGGTGGCGGTCGGCTTGCGGCCCTCGTTGCACGCGGCGGCCCGGCAGGCGGAGCCTCTGCCGGTGTCGCTGCCGGCGCTGT
>NZ_FOTK01000033.1 GCF_900114535.1 Methylobacterium pseudosasicola
CGACGTCCGCTAGAACTTGTTTCTCCAAGGACAAGTCGGCTACCAGCCGCCGCAATCGAGCGTTCTCGCGCTCCAGATCCTTCATCTTCTTAGCTTGATCGACCTTCAGGCCGCCGTACTCCTTACGCCAGCGGTAGTAACTCTGCTCGGAGACATTCGCTTCCTTGCATGCAACGGCGATGCTCTTTCCCTGGGCCGTCTGCACCTCGATCTGGCGCAACATCAGCACGACCTGCTCCGCACTTGGCCTCTGTCCTCGCTTCATCCCCAACTCCTCTGGTCCTGGCTGATCCTCTCAATCAGCCCGGTCCAAAGCCAGCCGGTCAGGTCAGTCACGATCCGGGTCTTCCAGGGCGAGCGCGAGATGGCGGCCGACAACAAGATGCTCGGCCAGTTCGACCTCGTCGGCATCCCGCGGGCGCCGCGTGGCACGCCGCAGATCGAGGTAACCTTCGACATCGACGCCAACGGCATCGTCAACGTGGCGGCCAAGGACAAAGCCAGCGGCAAGGAACAGCAGATCCGGATCCAGGCCTCGGGCGGCCTGGAACAGAGCGAGATCCAGCGCATGGTGCGGGAGGCCGAGGCCCACGCGGAGGAAGACAAGCGGCGCCGAGAATTGGCCGATGCGAGCAACCAAGCCGACGCGGCGATCTATACTGCCGAGCGCAGCCAAGAAGAGGCTGGCGAGCGCGTACCGAGCGGCCTGAGGACGGAGCTGCAGCAAGCGATTGCGGCTGTGCGTGAGGCGATCGGCAGCGAGGTCGCCGATCGCATCAAGCAGGCGACCGAGCGGTTGTCGCAACTGGCCCAGCAACTGGCGCAGTTCGTGAGCGCTCCACCCGAAGGAGCCGCCGCGAGTGGCGGTGGAAACGCCCCGCAGTCTGAGGTGGTCGACGCGGAGTTCGAAGAGCACGGTCGCCGGGACCAGGGGGCGCATTAGAGCGCTCTCGGCCGACATGGATGCCGGCTCGGCGCGCGAGCTCCGTGCGCCTGAGCCGGATGGGAGGCTTTGCCACACCGCGAGCGACAATCTTCGAGGGTCAGCGATGCAGATCGACACGTACACCGATCACCTCAAGGGCTCGATCCAGGCTGCGCAGAGCTTGGCTCAGCGCAACGGCCACCAGCGACTCACGCCGCTGCACCTCCTGAAGGCGCTGCTCAATGACGAAGACGGCTTGGTCAAGCAGTTGATCCAGGCTGCGGGCGGCCGCCCGGATGCGCTCGCGACGGCGCTGGACCGCGACCTTGCAAAGCTTCCGAGCGTCGAGGGCGGGGGTGCCGGTCAGATCTTCATGGCGCCCGAAACCGCGCGCCTGTTCGACAGGGCCGAGGAGCGCGCGCGCGCGGCCGGGGACAGCTTCGTCACGGTCGAATACCTGCTCCTCGCCTTGGCGGAGGCCTCGGACAGGCCCGGCGAACTGCTTCGGGAAGCTGGCGTGACGCCGGCGACCCTCAATGGCGCCATCGCCGAACTCCGCAAAGGGCGCCGGGCCGACAGCGCGTCGGCCGAAGAGGGCTACGATGCGCTTAGGAAGTACACGCGCGATTTCACGGAGGATGCCCGCCAGGGCAAGCTCGATCCGGTCATCGGACGCGACGAGGAGATCCGGCGAACCATCGAGGTTCTCTCACGCCGGACGAAGAACAATCCCGTACTGATCGGCGAGCCGGGCGTCGGCAAGACCGCGATCGTCGAAGGGCTTGCCCAGCGCATGGTCAACGGCGACGTCCCCGACACCTTGAAGGATCGGCGTCTCCTGTCCCTCGATCTCGGAGCTCTCCTGGCCGGCGCGAAGTACCGGGGCGAGTTCGAAGAGCGGTTGAAGGCTGTCCTCCAGGAGGTCACGGCTTCGGCGGACGTGATCCTCTTCATCGACGAACTGCACACCCTGGTCGGCGCCGGAAAGGCCGAGGGGGCAATGGATGCCTCCAACATGCTCAAACCCGCCCTGGCCCGCGGCGAGCTGCACTGCATCGGAGCCACCACCCTGGATGAGTATCGGAAGAACATCGAGAAGGATGCCGCGCTCGCCCGCCGCTTCCAGCCGGTGTTCGTGGGCGAACCCTCGGTCGCGGAGACGATCTCCATCCTGCGCGGGCTCAAGGAGAAGTACGAGCTCCATCACGGCGTGCGCATCACCGACAGCGCGATCGTCGCGGCCAGCACGCTGTCCCACCGCTACATCGCGGACCGGTTCCTCCCCGACAAGGCGATCGACTTGGTCGACGAAGCCGCGAGCCGGCTCCGGATCGCAGCGGAATCCAAGCCCCGGGAGCTCGACGAGATCGACCGCCGGGTGATTCAGTTGAAGATCGAGCGGGAAGCCCTGAAGAAGGAGACGGATCCGGGCGCACGGGAGCGCCTGACCAAGGTTGAGGACGAGCTCGGCACACTGGAGACGAAGCAGGCTGAGCTGACCGCTCAATGGCAGGCCGAGAAGGCGAAGCTCGGCGAGATGAAACAGCTGAAGGAGCACGCCGAGCAGGCCAGGATCGAGCTTGAGCAGGTGGAACGCCGCGGCGACCTGACCCGCGCAGGCGAACTCCTCTACGCCGTAATCCCGCAATTGGAGCAGCGTCTCGCGGAGGCCATGCAGGCGAGCCAGGGCCGGCTGATCAAGCAGGAGGTCACGGCCGACGATATCGCCGCCGTCGTCTCGCGCTGGACGGGCATTCCCGTCACGCGGATGCTCGAAGGCGAGCGCGACAAACTGATCGCGATGGAGAGCAAGCTCACGCAGCGTGTCGTGGGCCAGGAACCGGCGGTCGTCGCCGTGTCCGATGCGGTGCGGCGGGCCCGCGCGGGCCTGCAGGACCCGGGCCGGCCGATCGGCTCCTTCCTGTTTCTCGGGCCGACCGGGGTCGGCAAGACCGAATTGTGCAAGGCACTGGCTGAGTTCCTGTTCGATGACGAGCGGGCGATGCTGCGTGTCGACATGTCCGAGTTTATGGAGAAGCACGCGGTCTCCCGGCTCGTCGGCGCACCGCCCGGCTATGTCGGTTATGAGGAGGGCGGCGTTCTGACGGAGGCGGTCCGGCGGCGCCCCTATCAGGTGATCCTCTTCGACGAGGTCGAGAAAGCCCACCCGGATGTCTTCAATATCCTGCTGCAGGTGCTCGACGACGGGCGGCTGATGGACGGGCAGGGCAACACGGTCGACTTTCGGAACACCATCATCGTCCTGACCTCGAACCTCGGCGCCGAGTTCCTGGCCGCCCTGATGGAGGGCCAGCCGGCCGAGGCGGCCCGCGAGCAGGTCATGGAGGTCGTGCGCAGGGCGTTCCGGCCGGAATTTCTCAACCGGCTCGACGAGATCATCCTATTCAACCGATTGGGCCGCAGCGACATGCGCCGGATCGTCGACATCCAGCTCCAGGGCCTCGAAGGCCGTTTGGCCGAGCGGAAAATCACCTTGCAGATTGAGGGGGGGGCCAAGGACTGGCTCGCCAATGCCGGCTACGATCCGGTCTACGGCGCGCGTCCCCTCAAGCGCGTGATCCAGCGCCATCTGCAGAACCCGCTGGCCAAGATGCTGCTCACCGGCGCGATCAAGGACGGCGTCACGGTCCCGGTCCTGATCCTGAACGGTCAGCTCACCGTCAACGGCTCGAGCCTGGCTCAGGCAGCCTGACATCAACCGCTTCGGAAGGAGGCACGGTATGGCCGAGCAACCGTTGGATCACGCGGGTTCTCCGACCGCATCCGCTCAGCAGCCCTCACCCCCGGATGCTCCCGAGGCGAGCGCGGCACCCGAGTCGGGCGCCGGCGAGACCACAGCGCTGCAGGCCGAGAACGCCGCGCTTCAGGACCGCGCCTTGCGAGCCTTGGCTGAAGCCGAGAATACGCGGCGTCGAGCCAAGCGCGATCTGGAGGATGAGCGGCAATTCGCGGTGACAGGCCTCGCTCGCGAGCTTCTGCCGGTTCTGGACAATCTGCGTCGGGCCATCGTCGCATCGGAGCAGCCCTCGTCTCAGGGCGCGTCGCTCATTGATGGGGTGCGGGCCACGGAGCGGCTGCTCATGGGTGTCCTGCAGCGCGTCGGCGTACAGCGGGTCGATGCCCTCGGCGCCCCGTTCGACCCGTCGCGGCATGAGGCCATGATGGAGGTCGACGACCCATCGACTGCGCCCGGGGCCGTCGCTGACGTCATGGAGGAGGGCTACGTCCTTCACGACCGGCTGCTGCGACCGGCCCGCGTGATCGTGACCCGCCGCGGAGCGTCCTGGGGCGATCACCGGGAGAACGCGACGTCGAAGCAGCATTGATAAGGCGCCGTCCCCAACGGGTCGTGCGCTTCGCCGCAAGACGGCGCAGGGAGGAAGCCTTGAGCGACGATCCCTATGCGATTCTCGGCGTGAAGACCGATGCCTCTCCGGAGGCGATCCGGAAAACCTACCGCAAGCTCGCGCGCAAGCTGCATCCCGACCTGAACCCCGGCAATACGGAGGCGGAAGAGCAGTTCAAGAACGTGTCGCGCGCCTATGATCTGTTGAACGATCCGGAGAAGCGCGCGCGCTTCGATCGCGGCGAGATCGACATCTCGGGCGTCGAGCGGCCTCGCCAGCGTTACTATCGCGATTTCGCCGAGCCATCGGCCGACCAGGCCTACACGAGCGACGCGGGCTTCGCGGATTTCGATGCCGACGACATCCTCTCCGAGATCTTCGGACGCCGGGGTCGGTCGACACTCAAGCGCCGTGGCGCCGATGTGCGCTATCAGCTGAGCCTCGATTTTCTCGATGCGGTCAACGGCGCCACCCGCCTAGTGACCCTGCCGGACGGGTCGACGCTCGACGTCCGCATCCCGCCGGGCATACGCGATGGACAGACGCTCCGCCTGCGCGCCAAGGGGGAACCGGGTCAGGGCGGCGCGCCGCCTGGCGATGCCCTGATCGAGATCGGCGTCCTTCCGCACCCGGTCTTCCGGCGCGAGGGCGACGACATCCATTTCGAACAGGGCGTTCCGCTGCGCGAGGCGGTGCTCGGTGGCCGGATCGAGGTGTCGGCCCCGGCCGGGCCGGTGACCGTGACGGTTCCGAAATGGAGCACGTCCGGAAAAGTGCTGCGCCTCAAGGGCAAGGGCGTCCCAAGGCCGGACGGCACAGCGGGCGACGCCTACGTCAAGCTGCTGATCAAGCTGCCGGACAGGCCCGACCCCGAGCTCGAACGCGTGGTCGCCGCGTGGCCTCGGCGTGTGTGAGGAGGGGACGGTATGGACGAGCGTGAATTCCTGGCCCGGGCGGATCTTCGACCCGATCGACTTCGGATCTGGCTCGAGACCGGCTCGCTCGCCCCGTCGTTCCGCGAGGGCGTCTGGCATTACTGCGAGATCGATCTAGCCAGGGCCCGACTGATCCGGGATCTGCAGGACGATCTCGGGATCAACGACGAGGGCATCGCGGTGGTGCTCGACCTCGTCGACCAAGTCGGCGGCTTGCGGCACGTGCTGCAGGCGGTTCTGCGAGCCCTGCGGGCACAGCCCGACGCCATCCGCCGGCAGATCGCTGATGACTGTGCGGCGCGTAGTCGAACCTGAAGTCAAACTGACCGGCGTCAGGGCCGCGATACACGGTATCCGGTAATCCAAACCTATCTCGCAGCCGCGACACGGGACCGGAACGGCGTGCACGCCCGCTTTCCCCCGGCCCACCCGGAAGGAATACGCACATGGTCAAGGTTGCACTTCTGGTCATCTTGGATGCCAAGCCGGGGAAGGAAGCAGAGGTCGAGGCGTTTCTGAAAAGCGGCCTGCCCATCGTTCAAGACGAGCCGGGAACCATCGCGTGGTTCGGCGTCCGCGTGGGCCCCTCGACCTTCGGAATCTTCGACGCGTTTCCCGATGAAGCGGGGCGGCAAGCGCATCTCTCCGGCCTGCTGGCGGCGGCCTTGAGAGAGCGAACACCCGAGCTTTTCGCCGCGCCTCCCCGAATCGAACAGCTCGACGTGCTCGCGGCGAAGCTGTCTTGAGATGCCACCACGCCAAGGAGACCTCCCCCCCATCGCGTCGGTGACGGCCACGAGGTGAACCAGCCATCCTCCGTTCGTGAACACCCTCAAACTGCCCGACAAATGCCGACGGCGGACAATCCTGACGATCCTCCCTGATGCCCGAAAGCAGTCGCCCATTGTCACGCTTGCCGGGCAGCTTCAGCCGACGTGTGCATCCGGAGCGGCTCCGGCGCAGGCCTGCGCATAGAGCCCCTCGCAGCGGTCGAGCCAGCGGTCGCGGGTGAACAGGCGCAGGACCCGGGCCTGCGGGATTATTCGGGGGATGGCGAGGGCCGCACCGATCGCCTGGGCCAGGGCGGCCGCGTCCCCGGCGGGTGCCAAGTGTCCGGCCTCGCCGACCACCTCCCGGGCCGCGCCGCTGTCGAAGCCCGCCACCGGGAGGCCGCAGGCCATCGCCTCGATCGCCACGAGGCCGAACGGCTCGTCCCAGCACGGGGTGAACAGGAAGACGGAGGCGCGGCCGATCTCGGCGGCGAGCGTCCGGCCGTCGAGATGGCCGCCGTAGCGGATCGGGCCGCCGAGCTGCGGGGCGATCCGGGCCACCCAGTAATCCGGCTCCTCGATCGGGCCGTACAGGGTCAGCGGGATGCCGGCGCGCCGGGCCGCCGCGATCGCGTGGTGCGCGCCCTTGATCGCGGCCAACCGGCCGCACCAGGCGGCGCTGCCGTCGCCCCGGTCCTGGAACGGCCAGGCGGTCGGGTCGACGCCGTTGTGGAGCACCGAGACCTCGGGCGGTGCGCTCGCCGGCCACCAGGTCCGGAGCTGCGCCTGCGAGGTCACGGTGATCCAGTGCCCGGGCGCGGGGCTGGCGTGCACGAACCCGCGCAGGGCGTCGTAGGGCGGCACGTGCAGGGATGTGACGGTGGGGATCCACGCGGTCCGCTGGCGCTCCAGGGGCAGCCGGCTCAGGCTGTTGTTGTGGAGCACGTCGAACTCGCCCGCCGCGATCCGGTCGCAGGCGGCGGCGTAGCCGTCATCGACGTAGGCCCGCAGCCCCGGATCGCCGCGATGCTCGAGGCCCGGGAAGCGACGCTCGTGATGCTCCGGCACCACGGCATTGATCGCGAAGCGCGGGTCGCTGTCGCCGGCGGCGAACAGCACGACGTCGTGGCCGCGGGCCACGAGCCCCTCGGCGAGGTGCCAGCTATGGGCCTCCATGCCCCCCGTGAAGGGCGGTGCGACCGGGTGGCGGATATGAGCGAGGAGCGCGATCCTCACGCGGTCGCCGCCGCGCCGACCCGGGATTCGAGATACCGGATGACGGAGGCGGAGTTGGTGTAGGGCTGGTGGCTCTGCTGCCCGGTCAGCGCGAGGTCGTCGGCGTCGGGCCGGCGCAGGATCCGGATCGGCCGGTCGGGCGTGTCGTCGATCAGGCCCATGACCCGGAAGGCGTAGAGCCAGTGGCCCATGGTCCGGTAGCCCCACTTGGCCTCGAACAGCTCGGCGTTGCGCACGACGCTGTCGAGGTGGTGGATCGGCGGCATGTGGTGCGGGTGGTACTGGTGATAGGCCAGCGCGCCCTTGATCCAGGCGATCGGGGTGCCGCTCTGGTCGAGGATCTTGCCGAAATCGGTGTCCTCGCCGCCATAGCCGGTGTAGCGCTCGTCGAAGCCACCGAGCGCCCGGAAGGTGGCCCGCCGGATCGCGAAGTTGAGCGACCAGAAGCACCGGTAATCGTTGCACAATTCGATGCCGGAGGCCGGAGGCCCGCGGCGGTCGGAATGCCGCTCCGCGCTCGCCGCGAGGTCGGCGTAGCGCCAGGCGCCCGCGGTGGCGTGCTCGGGCAGATGCAGCACCTCGCCCATCAGCAGGCCGTCGAGCTCGGCGAGCCCGCGCGCGTAATCGGCCACGAGGCCGGGGGCCGGGATGCAATCGACATCCAGGAAGACGATGCCGTCGCCGCTCGCTGCGTCCACGCCGCGGTTGCGGGCGGCCGCCAGCGGCAACTCGCGGCCCGGAACCCGAATCTGGCGGACCGGAAACGGCGTCTCTGGCAGGTCGTAGGGCTCGTCCTGCATCACCGCGACGATGAACTCGGCGGGGGCCTGCGTCTGGCGCTCCAGGCCGCGCAGCACGTTGCGCAGATGCGCCGGCCGGCCCTTGGCCAGGGTCACGACGGAAACGGTGGACATGCGACGGTCGGGCTCCAGCGGGTTGGGGACGGGATGGCGGCGGGCGATCAGCCGGCCGCGACGACGCGTAGCGGGCCGGGCTCCTCAGCGCCCTGCCACAGCTCGTCGGTGAGGCCTTCGAGCCAGCCGGCGGCGCGGGCGGCGGCGTCCGGGGCGTAGAGGCCGCGCAGCTCGGCGCCGTCGAGCATCCGGGCGCGGGCCAGGAGGTCGCGCCAGCCCTGGAGGTCGCCGGGCCAGACGGGGGCCTGGACGGCGGCGCCGAGGCGGACCAGGGCCTCGGCCTTGCGGGTTTGCTCGGCGAAGTAGCGCCATTCCGGCATCACGATCAGGCGGCCGCCGACCCGGGCGACCTCGTGGACCGTGTTGTCGCCGGCCGAGGCGATCACGATGTCGGCGGCCGCGAGGTAGTCGGTCACAGAGGGCACCCAGCCCAGCTCGCACAGGTTGGCGAAGTCGGTCTCGTGGCCCTCCCGGTGGGTCGGCCCGAGGGTCAGCCACAGGGCGTCGGGCTCGGCGCGGGCCGCCACGGTGAGCGGGGCGTAGGGGGTGCCGCTGCCGCCGCCGCCGGTCACCGCGACGATGATCTCGCGCTGCGGATCGAGGCCGAGCTTCGCCCGCGCTTCGGCCCGGTCGAGGACGCGGTCGAGGCTGGTGCACAGGCCGCCGCTGTAGAAGGTCTTGGCGCGCAGGGACGCGGGATAATCGGCCTGCTCCAGCCGGGCATCGAAGGGCGCCAGCATCCCGACGCAGGCCTCGTAGGCGCCGACATGGCCGATGTCGGACCGGTCGCCGTGCATGCGGATCTGCACCGCCGGCACGCTGGCGATCCGGGCGAGCAGCGCGATCTCGGCCGAGACGTCGACCACGAACAGGCCGACCTCGCGCGCGTCGAGATGGTCGAGGATGGTCCGCATGGTCCGGCGCATCGGGGCGAGCCCCAGGGGCACGCAATGCATCACCTGCGGGGTCGGCTCGGCGTAGAGGCGCGGGGTCGGCACGGCGGCGCCGATCATGTCGGGCAGGGGCACGATCTCGATATCGCGGGCGAAGCCCTCGAACAGGTGCGGGCCGGCGGTCAGCACCGAGACCGGACGGTCGCGGGCGAATTCGGCGGCGACCGCCATGGTGCGGTTGGCGTGCCCCCGGCCCTGGTGGTGGACGAAGAACGCGATCGGCTTCTTCATGGTCTGCTTCACGAGAACAGGGCGTCGGGCCGCCGGGACGCGGCGATCTCCGGGGCGGTCGGCGGGCGGATCACGCGGATCGCCGGGGCGGCGTCGTCCCAGTCGATCAGCCCGGCGGCACGGAACTGGCCGAGCCAGTAGGTCATGCACCAGCACCCGTGCCGGGCGCGGAAGCGCGCGGCGTTGGCCAGGATCGGCGTGAAATGCTGCAGCGGCGGGATGTGGACCGGGTGGTGCTGGTGGTAGGCCCGGGCACCCGCGACCCAGTCGATCGGCAGCCCCGTGGCCGCGAGGCGGGCGGCGAAGTCGGTCTCCTCGCCTCCATAGCCGGTAAAGCTCTCGTCCATGCCGCCGACCGAGCGCCAGGCCCGGGCGGACAACGCGAAGGACAGGCCCCAGAGCTGACCCGGATCGGGCTCCCGGCGCAGGCCCGTCTCCGGCACCGGCGGCCGGGCCGGGTGCGGGCGTCCGAGGCGGTCGAGGGCCGCGTCGTCGCGAGCGGGACCGGCCTCGGGCGGCAGGTACAGGACCTCGCCGAGGAGCAGGCCCTCCGCACCAGCGGCGGCCGCGGCGTAGGCGCCGACCAGGCCGGAGGCCGGGATGCAATCGACGTCGAGGAAGATCAGCAGGTCGCCGGCGGCGGCCTCGGCGGCGCGGTTGCGCGCGGCGGCCAGCGGCAGCGGCTCGCCCGGGACATGGACATGGCGCACCGGGCAGCCGGGATCGGGCAGGTCCGGGGTCGGCTCGGGCTGCATCCAGGCGATCACCAGCTCGCCGGGGGGCGCGCTCTGGCGGGCGAGGCCGTGCATCAGGTTGCGCAGGCTCGCCGCCCGGCCGCGCACCAGGGTGAGCACGCTCGTCGAGGGGGCCCCAGCGGGCCGCATGTCAGGAGGCCGAATGTCAGGAGGCATGGGCCAGCATCCGGCGGAAATGCGCGACGCCCTCGATGATGCCGCGGGCATGCGAGGCCCGGGCGACGTAGGAGTGCTTCAGCGCCGCGTTGCTGGCGAGGTCGTCGGAATAGTTCGCCACGATGATCGCCTGGACCCGGGCGCGCAGCATCTCGACGTCGTTGCCGGAATCCCCGGCCACGAACACGGCCCGCTCCGGCAGGCCGTAGAGGGCGCGGACATGGTCCACCGCCGTGCCCTTCGAAGCCGCCGCCGGCAGGACGTCGAGATAGCGGTCGTGACTGTGGATCACCCCGGCGGCGAGGCCGGCCTCGGCCAGATGCGCGCGTACCCGGCGGGCGGCGGCGGCATCGCCGAAATAGCTGAGCTTGTACGGGCGCTGCTCCAAAGGGCCCTGCGGCAGGAGGCCGTCGATGCCGGCGAGCGCCGCGCCGAGCGCCCCCCGGTCCCAGCCGGCCTCGATCACGGCGCGCCAAGCGCCATCCGCCGTGTAGGTCACGCCGTTGGCGTCGAGATGGTAGATCTCGGAGCCGACCGAGGTGATCATCACCTGCGGCCTCGGGCTCATCTGCTGCTCCAGCACCGCCATGGCGCTGTGGAACGAGCGGCCGGTGGCGACCCCGAAGGCCAGGCCCGCCTGCTGGCTGCGCCAGCGCCGGAAGATGCCGAGCGCGGCCTCGCAGCCGACCAGGGTGTTGTCGATATCGCAGACCAGGAGCTGCCAGGGCGTCCGCAGGGGCGGCTCGGGGGCGAGCAGCGCCCGCAGCAGAGCGTGGTAGCGCGCGGCGTGTCGGTCCCAGTCATAGGCCGCCGCAGCCCGCGCCCCGCCCGCCACGTAGCGGGCGCGCAGCGCGGGATCGGCCAGGATGCGCAGGCAGGCCTGGGCGATCGCCTCCGGGTCGCGGGGATCGACGAGCAGCCCGTTGCCGCAGGTCTCGACGATGTCGTTGGGGCCGCCGCTGTCGGTGGCGACGAGCGGCAGGCCGGCGGCCGAGGCTTCCAGCAGGGTCAGACCGAAGGGCTCGTTGAGGGCCGGATTGACGAAGAGACCGCCGCGCTCCCGGGCATAGGCGTAGATCGCCGGTGCGTCGTCGGGCCGGTGCGTCTTCGGATAGGCCACGGACCCGTAGAGGTCGTAGCGATCGATCAGCACCAGGAGATCGCGCATCGTCGCGGCCATGTCGCCGTCGAGGGCGTCGATGTCGTCGCGGGTGCCGGCCACGATCACCAGGTTGGCCCGGGCCCGCAGCTCGGGGCTCTCGCCGTAGGCCTGGATCAGGGCCGCGAGGTTCTTGCGCGCCACCGGCCGGGCCATCGCCAGCAGCGGCGGCTTGCCGGGATCATCCAGGAACCGGTCGATCAGGGCGTCGACCCGGGGATGCGGGCAGGCGGCGGCGAAGCGCGCGAGATCGCTGCCCGGTGGGATGACGCGCACGCGGCCGGGATTGTAGGATTCGTAGCCGGCATACTGGACCTCGGCCTCGTCCCGGGAGGACGCGATGACCAGGGTCGCCTGGGCGAGGGCTGCCTCCTCGGTGGCGATCCGGCGGGCGAGGTCCGGGGCGCCGGCGGCGTCTCCGCCCAGCATCGCCGCCTTGACCCGCCCGAGCGAGTGGGCGGTGAACACGAACGGGATCCCGAGCCGCGCCTCGACGATCGCCGCCACCGCGGCGGCGTCGGCGTAGTGGGCGTGGATCAGATCGGGGGCGCGCTTCTGTGCAGCGATCCAGGCGACGAGGTTCTCGGCGAAGCTCGCGACCTCCTCGTGCATCGCCTCCTTGGTTCGGTAGCCCGGCGCCGCGCTCGGGAGCCGCACCAGCCTGACCTTGTCGGAGATCCGCTCTTCGGGCACGGCGTAGTCCGGGCCGGGCGCTCCTTGGAACAGGCGCGTCGCCACCACGATCTCGGCGACGCTAAAATCCTGGGCCGAGGCGGCGACGAGATCCAGCAGGTAGCGGATATGGCCGCCGGTATCGGCGGTGAGGCCGTAGACGACATCGCGTCCGCGCAGGCAGCCCTGCAGGGCGACGTGCAGGACGAACATCAGGCGTTTGCTGAAGCTGTCCGGCGCTCCCCGAAAACTAACTTATGTGAAGAGAGCGCCGTGATCCGTGTTGCCCAGGTCGCACCGAACATTTTTCCCGTTCCCCCAAACCATCACGGCGGCACCGAGCGGGTTGTGCATGATCTCAGCACGGCGCTGCGAAGCTTGGGCGTGGAAGTAACGCTATTCGCCCCCTCTGACAGTGCGACAGACTTGCCGCGTGTCGGCGATTACCCGAGCCTCGCCGCCCTGGAACAGCGCCACGGCCGGGTCGCGGCGGGGGTTCCGGCCGCCCTCGACGCCCTGCAGCTGGAGGCGCTGCGGCTGCGGCTGCCCGAGTTCGACATCGTGCATTGCCACGGGGAGTTCGCCCATGCAGCTTTGCTCGGTGCGGCCCGAGGGCGCAGCCTGACCACAGTGCACTGGCGGGTGGACGAGCTCGACCGGGCGCTGTTCTTCGCCGGCTTCCCCGACCTGCCAGTGGCGGCGATCTCGGCCGCACAGGAAGCCGGCATTCCAGAAGTCAACCGCGCCGGGATCGTGCATCACGGCATCGCGCGGGACCGCTACGCCTTCCACGCCGAGCCGGAGGCGCATGTCGCCTTCGTCGGGCGCATGACCGACCAGAAGCGGCCGGACGTGGCGATCCGCGTCGCCCGGGCGGCCGGGATGCCGATCCGGCTGGGCGGCACGATCGATGTCGGCAACCCGGACTATTTCGACCGGCAGGTGCGCCCGCTGCTCGGCCCCGACGCGACCTATCTCGGGCCGGTCGACGACAGACAGAAGGGGGCGCTCCTGGGCAGCGCCCGGGCGCTGCTGTTCCCGATCGACTGGCCCGAGCCGTTCGGCCTCGTGATGATCGAGGCGATGGCCTCCGGCACGCCCGTGATCGCCTGGAATCGCGGCTCGGTCCCGGAGATCGTCGAGGATGGTGTGACGGGTTTCGTCGTCGCGTCCGAGGACGAGGCGGCGACGGCCTTGCGAAGCGTCGCGACGCTGGACCGGGCGGCCGTTCGACGGCGTTTCGAAGAGCGCTTCACCGCCGAGCGCATGGCGCGGGATTACCTCGCGCTCTACCACCGCCTGCTCGGCCGCTGATGCGCACCGCGCTCCTGGCCTGGGATTACCCACCGTCCCCCAGCGGGCTCTCCACAGCAGCTCGAGAAATCGCCGAGAGCCTGACCGAAGCGGGGGCGGACGTCACCGTGTTCACCCTCGACCGGACCGGCCGGGAGCGGGTCGGCTGTGTCACCGTGGTCGGCCTTGCCCTGCCGCCGGGGGGGCCTCTGGCGCGGCTGCGCCTTTGGGGGACGGCCGGCCATCTCGCGGCGCCGCTGGCCTTCCGGCGGGCGGTCCTGGCCGAGCATGCCCGGGCGGCGTTCGCCGTGGTCGAGGCGACGAACTGGTACGCCCCGGCGGTGCTCCTCGCCGGACGCCGGGACCTGCCCCTGGTGACCCGCAGCTCGACGCCCGCCGCCTTCACCCGCGACGGCACACCCAACCTGCGCGACCGCCTCGACGGCACCGCCGCCGATCGCATGGAGCGCCGGCAGGCACGGGGCAGCGCCGGGTTGATCGCCAACACGCTGGCCCATGCGGAGGTGATCGCCCGGGCCTACGGGCTGCCGGGCCGGAGGCCGGAGGCGGTGATCGGCCTGAGCCTGCCGCCGGAGATCGCCGCCGCCGCCCGAGCGGCGCCTTACCCGGACGGGGCGGGGCCGGTACGCCTGCTGTTCGTCGGCCGGGCCGAGGCGCGCAAGGGGTTCGACGCCCTGCTCGACGCGGTGGCGATCCTGGCCGGGGAACAGGCGCGGGGCGCGCTGCCGCCCTTCGCGCTCGACCTCGTCGGGGTGCCCCCGGGCGACCTGCCGGCGGACCTCCCCGAGGCCGCCCGGAGCCGTATCCGGGCCCGGGGCCGGATCGACGCGCAGGGCCTGGCCGAGGCCTATACGGCGGCGCATGTCGTGCTGGCGCCGTCGCGCTACGAGAGCTTCGGCCTCGTCTACCAGGAGGCCCTGGCTTATGGCCGGCCGGTGGTGGCCTGCGCCGAGGATGCCAGCGCCCGGGCCTTCGTGGGCGTCCCTGGGGCGGGGCCGCTGGCGCCCTCGGCCACCGGCCCGGCCTTGGCCGAAGCGCTGCGCCCGCTCCTGCACGATCGCGCCCTGCGCTCGGCCTATCGGGCTCGGGCCCTGGAGGCCGCCGGGCGGTTCGACCGGGCGAGCCTCGGGCGCGAGACCCTCGCCCTCTACCGCCGGGCGATCGCTCAGGCGCGGTAGGGCTGCAACAGCGCGTCCCGCTCCTCGATCCGCCCGCGCCCCGGATCCAGCGCCTCGTAACGCTGCGAGCGCGCCCGGACATGCGCGCCGGTGAGCGCGTGGTCGATCCCCCCGTGGAGCGCGATGAAGCTCTGCTTCCAGCCCCCGGGCAGCACCGGCCGCTCGTGCACCCGGCCGGCATAGCGGACCCCCGTACGGTTCAGCCGGTACTGCACGTCCGGGTAGACATCCGACAGGATGCCGTCGACGCGGTTGCGCCGGGCAAGCCCGACCGAAACGACGTCGCCAGCTTCGGCGAGCGCCGCCAGCGCGGGGAGAAGCGCGCCGGTCGCCGTATCGAGGCTCTCGTCGGCGTCGAGTTGCAGCATCCAGGGGTTGCGGGCGAGATCCTGCAGGGCGTTGCGCTGGGCGGCGAAGTCGCCGGCCAGCGGCCGAGCCGCCACCCGCACGGCGCCGGGGGCGAAGCCCGGAACCGTCACGGCCCTGGCCGTGACGGCCGGCGCGTCGAGCAGGATCGCGACATCCGCAGCCAAGGCCGCCTGCGCCGGCAGGGCCGCCAGAACGGAATCCCGCTCGTCGGGGCGGCAGATCACACCGAGCGAGACCGCACGCCGTTCCGCGCCGTCGAGATCGTACAGGGCCCCTTCCGCGGCGCGCAGGCTGTGGGGCTGCATCAGGGCGGCGCGATCCTCCGGGCCGAGGGGGCGGATGCCGCGGCCGAGGCGGGTCGCGGCGCTGCGCAGCGTGTAGAGGTCGAGGCCGTAGCCCGCCTCCGGGTCGGGGATGAAGACCGGTGCAGCCAAGCGCCCGGCGAGATCCCGCCAGCATCGGTCCGGGTCCGCATCCGGCTCGATCAGGACGCCGCAGGAGCCGCAGCCGACCGGGAACGCCCGCCGGCGCCCACCCGGAAAGTCGAGCCGGCGCGTGCTGGGCGCCAGCATGGCGGCGGCGCAGACGAAGCAGCGGCGCGGACCGGTCACCGCCCGTTCCGGTTTGTCGCGGCGCCCTGGTGGCGCGGAGCCGGCGCCATACCTTGGCTGTTCCTCGCGACCCCGCCGTCCATGTCCATCGCCATCGATCCCTTAAGCGCGGCGCGTGCAGACCCGCGCGCCTCCCTCGCCATCGTCGGCAACGCGCCCGGGATTCGCCCGGCGGCGCGCGCCATCGACGCGGCCACGCATGTGGTGCGCTTCAACAACGCCCCCGGCTTCGGCGGCCCCACCGGCTCGCGGGTGACGCATCTCGCCCTGGTCAATCGCGGCGGCCAGATGCGCGAATGGCTGGCCGACCCCGGGTTCCTGGACCGCCCGGTGGTCCGGCAGACCGAAGCCTTCATCCTGCCGTTCCCGATGCTGCCCGCGGAGGCGAACACACCGGAGCCGATCTGCTGGACCCGCGAGGCGCTGGCGTTGCTGCGCCCCCTCGGCAAGCCGGTCCATCTCCTGCCCGAGGCCCTGCACGCAGAGGCGCGACGCCGCCTCGGATCCGACACGGCGGAGCGACCCAACCCAAGCACCGGATTCCTGGTGAGCCTCGCGCTGCTGCGCGACCGCCCGGCGGACTCCGGCCCGGTCGAGATCCACGGCTTCGGCTTCGCCGGCTGGCCCGGCCATCCCTGGGCGGCCGAGCGGGCCTGGTTCGCCGAGGCCGAAGCGGCCGGACGCCTGCGTCTGCACCCACCCGCCGCGACGGACGCGCCATGACCACGCTGATCACCGTCCTGAAGAGCGGCGGCCGCTACGACGCGACCTGGGTCGAGCGCCTCGCCCGGGGCGTACGCCGCCACGCACCGGCCTTCGACCGGATCCTCTGCCTGACCGACCTGCCTTTGGCCGTGCCCGGCGTCGAGCGGCTGCCCCTCCGGCACGACTGGCCGGCTTGGTGGGCCAAGATGGAGGCGTTCCGCCCCGGCCTCGCGGCGGGCACGACCCTGTTGTGCGACCTCGATACCGTCTTCACCGGCCCGGCCGACGCTCTGGCCGAGCCCGGCCTCGCCGCCATGGAGGATTATTTCCACCGGGGCCGGGTCTCCAGCGCCCTCCTGCGCTGGCACGGGGACGAACTCGCCGGCCTCTACGAGACCTTCGCGGCCGACCCGGACCGCTGGATGACGCCCGGCGCCTGCGGCCCCGTGCCGAACGCGGTGCACGGCGATCAGGTGGTCATCGACCATCTTCTCCGCCGGACCGGCCAGTCTCCGGATTTCATCCAACGAATCCATCCGGGCCTGCTCGATTTCTACGATCCCCGGCGCGACACCCACGGCCCGGTGGTCATCTTCATCGGCGCCGCGAAGCCGGATACGGCCGACGGCTCGGTCCACGCCGCATGGGCCGGGACCTGAACCGACCGCGAGATCCCCCGTTCGGCTCGGTCCCGCCGCATGTTCCAGCCTCACCGTTAGCCGGGAGGGATGAGAGGCACCAAGATCGGCAATTCTTCCGGACACCACCCCGGCGCCCCTCCTTTGGGATGCCGGATTGGGGCAAAGCCTCGGCAGCGATCGTCTTCGCTTTGCTGGGACCCCGGTCAGCCCTCTGGCGGTCCAATGGTGTCGGCCGCATGGGCCTCGCGGGACCCGAGCGGCTTCGGCTCCCCGGTCGTGCTATCGCGCGCCGTCTGACGTTCGATCTCGGCGTTCAATTTGGCCCCGAGAAGCACGATCACGACCGAGAACCAGATCCACGTCATGAACCCGACGCCCGCACCGAGCGAACCGTAGATCCTGTTGTAGCTGTCGAAGCTCGCCACGTACCAGGAGAACGAGACCGAGGCACAAACCCAGGAGACGGCCGCGGCGACGCCGCCCCAACTCACCCACCGCCACTTGGCCTCGCGCCGGCTGGGTCCGTACCGATACGTCACGGCAAGGCCGAGGCTGACGAGGATGAGCAGTCCTGGCCAGCGCACGAGGCGCAGCGCGACGTCCGTCAACACGCCCAGACCGAGCTGATTAAGCGCGATGGGCAGAACGACGACCAAGCTGGTGGCCGTCAGGGCAAACAGGATGCCGCTGATCGTGAACAGGAAGGTCGTGGCGTAGAAGCGCACCAGCGAACGCTTTTCGCGCTCCCTGTAGATGACGTTGAGCGCATCGAAGAGGGCGCTCACGCCCGAATTCGCGCTCCAGAAAGCGATCACGACGCTCACCAACGAGGCCGTGCTGAGCGCACCGGTGCTCTGCTGGGCAACGCGTATGAGCTGGGCGGACAGGAGGTCGAGGACGCCGCTCGGCAGCACGCCCGTGAGGAGGCCCACATGCTGGCTGATGGCGTGTGGGTCGGAAAACAGACTGTAAACCGACACGATGGTCGCGAGGGCTGGGAAGGTCGCCAACAGGGTGAAGAAGGCGACGCCCCCGGCCGTGGCGAGGACGCGATCGCGCGGGAAGGAGTACAGGACCCTCAAAAGGACGTCCTTCCACCCCGTGGCCGGGATTTGGGCTGGATCGTCCGCGGTCCGACCGCGCCCGGGTTCGCGTGCCCGGCTCTGAGCGCGCGTGAGGCTTTTCGGGTCGGGCCGCCGCGTGCTGACGGAGCGCCAATCCTCGCCCTCATCGTCGTCGTGGTTCTCGTCAGGGTTCACACGGGATCCTGCGCGGCGGTTTACCCGGGCGCACTATGCGCCGTCCGGGCGTGGCGCCAACCGGATTGGCTGTTTCGCGGTATCCCAGAGCGGACATTCGGCTTAGCGCCCACATCAGTCATCGCGATGGCCCCCCAACGGTCGCGATAAGCGGACACGGGGCCAATCCGGCCGCCACGAGCGAAACCAGCGATCGCTTGCGACCGTCAGGCGAAGCCGTAGAGGCGGCCCGGATTGTCGACCAGGATCCGCTTTCGCGAGCCTTCATCGGGCGCCCATTCGGCGAGGAGGTCGAGGAGCACGGCGTCATCGGGCTTTCCATCCGACGGCGCAGTGGGATGCGGCCAGTCGCTGCCCCAGACGAGGCGCTCGGGGGCGAGCGCTACGTAGGCGCGTGCCAGCCGGCCGCGATCCGCATAGGTCGGCGGCCCGACCTTCGAGAGAATGTAGGCGCCGGTCAGTTTCACCCAGGCGCCGTTCTTCTCGATCAGGTCCGCGATCACGCGAAAGCCCGGATGGTCGGGGCCAGCGGGCTCCGGCAGGTGGCCCATATGGTCGAACACCACCGGCACCGGCATGCCCTTCAGCGTGTCGGCCAGCTCGACGATCTTGTCGCCGTCGGAGACGAGCTGAATGTGCCAGCCGAGATCGGCGATCTTTCGAGCGACCGGCACCATGTCGGTGATCGGCGCGCCGCCGGGCAGCCGCGTCCCGAACCGCACGCCGCGGATGCCGGCCGCGTCGAGGCGCTTCAATTCGTCGGCCGTCACGGAGGCGTCGAGCATCGCGATGCCACGGGCGGTCGGGCCGAATTCTTTCAGCGACTGGACGAGGAGCCGGTTGTCGGTGCCGTAGGTCGAGGGCTGCACGACCACGTGGCGCGTCAGGCCCAGGCGGCGCTGGAGCTGGCGGTAATCCTCGACGGTCGCGTCCGGCGGCCGCAGGGTGGCGCCGGGCGCGACCGGGAAGCGCGCATCGTAGATGTGGTGGTGGCAATCGGTGGCGTCCGGCGGTACCGCGAGCGTCGGACGCTCGGTCCCCGACGACCAGGGCACCGACTGCGCCGCGGCCGGCCGCATCCCGGCGCCGAGGGCGGCACCGGACAGCAGCGCCGCGAGATGGTCGCGGCGGGTCATCGATCGAGCCATCGTCCGGTCCCGTTCAGTGATGCGAGAAGAGGGTCTGGCCGGGGGCCGGCATCCGCGCGGTGAGGATGCTGCCCGTCTGGGATTCGGTGATGAACAGGGTGGCGCCGTCCGGCCCGCCATAGGCGACGTTGGTGGTCGAGATACCCGCAGGCGATCTGATCCGCAGGAGCGGCTCGGCCACCGGCGACAGGCGCCAGATCGACCCGAACCCGGTATGGGCGACGATCAGGCAGCCCTCGGCATCCAGCGCGATGCCGTCCGGGCCGCCGAGGCCGCCGTGGAGCTGCGCGAACACGCCGACCTTGACCACGAGGCCGCTCGCGTTGAGCGGGATGCGCCAGATCTGCTGGGCGCGGGTCACGGCGACGAACAGGCTGCCTATGGAATCGTCGATCACGATGCCGTTCGGGCTCGGCACGGTGTCGACGAGGCAGGTCAGCTCACCGGAGGGTCGCAGGCGATAGACCCGGCCGGTCGGGTCCTGCAGGCCGGTCTGGCCCTGGTCGGTGAAGTAGAGGTCGCCGTTCTGCGCGAAGGTGAGGTCGTTGACCCCGCGAAATCCCTCCGAGCCCGCATGCTCCAGGAACGGCGTCACCGCCCCCGTGTCGGGATCGAGCAGCATCAGGCCGCGCTTGTAGCAGGTGATGAAGATCCGCCCGTCCCAGTGGATCTTCATCCCGTTCGGCCAGCCGTCGTACTCGGCGACGAGCTCCCATTCTCCGGCTGTGTCGATGCGGAAGATCCGGCCGTACGGGATGTCCGTCACGTAGAGCCGGCCGGCGCGGTCGAAGACCGGTCCTTCGAGGAAGGAATCGATCGCGTGGCCGCCGCGGTTGGCATTGGCCCAGGCGGTCGGCCGGGGGTTGCGGAAGCGGTCGGGCAGCCGGGTGAAGATCTCAGCCGTCACGGTCGGCGGGGGCGCGAAGAATGACATCGTTCGTCCTCGATGGGGGCTTGGCGGCTGGTGTTCAGGCAGGCACCGCCGCCGCCCGGGCCTCGCGGGCATAGGTGCGGCTGATCACGAGCACGCTGATCGCGGCGGCGGCGTCGAGCGCCGCGACCGGGAGCATGCCGAGGGGGAAGCTGCCCGTCGCATCCCGCACGAGGCCGACGACGTTCACCATCAGGCCGCCGCCGATCAGGTTCGAGATGGCGTTGATCCCGGCGAGCCCGGCCGCCAGCGTCCCCGGCGACAGCCATCCGGCCGATAGCGCCCAGAACGGCCCCTTGAAGGCGTAGGCGCCGACGAGGGCGAAGGACACGGCCATGACCGCGGTCACGACGCCGCCGGTCAGGTTGAGATACGACAGGCCGCCCGCCGCCAGCAGCAACGGGATGGCGGTGTGCCAGCGGCGCTCGCCCTGGCGGTCCGAGTGGCGGCCCCACAGCACCATCAGGATCGTGGCGATGCCGTAGGGGATCGCGTTGACGAAGCCGGTCTGCAGGTTGGTCAGCCCGAACGCCTTAATCATCTGCGGCTGCCACACCGACAGGACGCTGCCCGTCGCGGAGGCGCCCGAGCAGACCAGCGCCATGGTCAGGAAGTACTTGTTGCGCGCGAGCTGCCACAGGGAGATGTGGCCGATCGGCTTCTTGCGCGCCGCCTCCTCGTCGAGCCGCCCGACCAGCCAGGCGCGCTCGGCATCGCCGAGCCAGCGGGCGTCGCGCGGCCTGTCGGTCAGCACGAACAGGCAAGCGATGCCCAGCAGGACGGTGGGCACGCCCTCCAGCACGAACAGCCATTGCCAGCCCTTGAGGCCCAGCGCGCCGTCGAGTTCGAGCAGCATCACCGAGAGGGGCGAGCCGAAAAAGGTCGCGAGCGGGATCGAGACCGTGAAGGTCGCCATGATCCGGGCGCGGTAGGCGCTCGGCAGCCAGTAGGTGAGGTACAGAATCGCGCCGGGGAAGAACCCGGCCTCCGCCGCGCCGAGGACGAAGCGCATCGCGTAGAGGGAATACGGGCCGGTCACGAGCGCCATGCCCATGGTGACGAAGCCCCAGGTGATCATGATTCGGGCGATCCAGCGCCGGGCGCCGACTCGTTGCAGGGCGAGATTGCTCGGGACTTCGACCAAAAAATACGAGACGAAGAACAGGCTCGCCGCGAACCCGAACATCGCCGGCGTCAGGCCGAGGTCGTGGTTCATCTGCAGGGCAGCGAAGCCGACATTCACCCGGTCGAGCAGGGCGCAGAAGTAGCAGATCATCAGGAACGGCACGAGCCGCAGAATGACCCGGCGCATCGTCGCCTGTTCCAGCGGATGCGCGGTGTGCTCGGAGACGCTCACGTCCAGACCTCCCGGTGCTGTGAGATGCGGCTCGCGCGACGTCCCGCGCCCCCGAGCCTTTGTGGTGCGGTTCTGCGGAGGATCAGGCCCCCTCGCAGCCCGCCTCCTTGAGGGCGCGCTCGACCCAAGAGCGGTCCACGGTGCCGGCCTTGATGGCCGCCATGGTCTTGGCCTCGCCCTGCTGCTTCTTGTCGGCGGCGGCGCAGACTCCCTCGGTCTGGTCGAAGGGCACGCAGATGAAGCCGTCGTCGTCGCCGACGATCAGGTCGCCCGGCTCGATGACCATGCCGTCGATGGCGATGGTGGCGTTCACCTCGCCCGGTCCGTTCTTGTAGGGGCCCCGATGAGTGATGCCGGCGGCGTAGACCGGGAACGGGCCGGACCGGATCCAGCCGTAATCGCGCACGGCCCCGTTCACGACGACGCCGGCGACGCCGACATGCTGCGCCTGCGACAGCATCAGCTCGCCGATGATGGCGTTGGTCAGGTCGCCGCCGGCATCGATGACGAGGACGTCGCCGGCCTGCGCGCGGTTGAGGGCGGCATGCACCATCAGGTTGTCGCCGGGGCGCGACCGGACGGTGAGGGCGACGCCGCACATCACGCCGCCGGCATGGAGCGGCCGCAGGCGCGGGCCGCCATGCGCCATGCGGTTCATGGAATCGCTGATATTGGCGACCGCGATGCCCTTGAACCTCTCGACGGTGGCGGCGTCGACCGTGCGGGCGCGCGGGTGGATCTTGAATCCGATGGTCATGGTCATTCTGCTCCTGCGATCGGCGGAATGGCGGGAAACGGTCAGCCCTGCCCGACGGGCTTCAGGCCGGCCTTGAGCACCATGGCGTCGAGAGCCTCCTGGTAGGTCCGGGGCACCACGCCCTTGAAGTGGTCCTTGAGGCCGAGGCTCTCCTTCCAGCGCAGGCGCTGAGCGACGGCACGCGCCATGATCGGCTCGACGCCGGCATCGGCGACCGCATCCGCCGACATCTCCAGTTCCTCGGCGCGGCGCTTGGCGTGGATCACCCCGGACGGGGTCAGGCTTTGGACCGTGTCCATCCACGGCCGGGCCAGGGTCTTGGACGCGGAGGCGAGAACGACCTCGTCGATTCCGTATTGCCGGGCCGCGAGCAGCATCTCGTCGGTGAGGGCCTCGATCCCCTTGATGAGGACCGAGCGGATGATCTTGATGCCCGAGGCCGTGCCCAGCACCGGACCGGTGAACTCGATCTGCATCCCCCAGGGTACGAGGAGGTCGCGCACCCGCTCGCCGGCCGGGCCGCTCGACAGCATGCGCATCGCGTAGCCGTGCAGCGGCGTGCCTTCGATCGACCCGTCGCCCAGCAGCGCGCCGCTCGCCTCGAGCGTCCGCGCGACGCCCTGCTTGATTTTCGGGGTCGCGGAGGCGAAGTCGAGGAAGTTGTGTCGGCGTGTCAGAACCGGGGCGAAGGCGTCCGCGCTCTCCAGCGAGGCGGCCCCCGGGGTGACGCTGACGATCAGGTCGGCCGCCTCGGCGAGCTCGCCGTTCGAGCGGACGAGGGTGACACCGGCCTCCTTCGCCCGCGCCTGGATGAGATCCGCGAACGGTCCGTCGAACGCGTACTTGTCGTAGCAGGCGATGGCGTCGAGACCGGCCCCGCGCAGGCCGGCGCCGAGCGTGCTGCCGATTTCGCCGTAGCCGACGAGGCCCAGCCTGAACTGCGTGCGGTCTGCCATGGAAAACTCCTGTCCGGGCTAGGCTTGGATGGGGGCCGGCATCGGGCCGGCGGCCAAGGGGTCGTGATGAAGCGGTGCGGGTGCGGGACGCGCGATCACGGCGGTCAGGCCGGAACCGCCGCGAGGAGTCCGTCCCGGCGGACCTGCCGGCCGAAGGCCAGCATCAGCATCGCGCCGAGGAGGAGAATTCCGCCGACCGCCAGCAGCGGCGCCGTGAACCCGCCCGAGAGGTCGCGCACGAGGCCGATCAGATAGGGACCGGCGAAGCCGCCGAGATTGCCGACCGAGACGATCATCGCGATCCCGCCCGCCGCCGCGCGGCCGGTGAGGAAGCCCGAAGGCACCGCCCAGAAGGTCGCCACGAACGAGTTGATGCCCATCACGGCGACGCAGAGCGCCGCGATGGTGAGGAGCGGCGTGGGCGTGAGCGCGCTCGCCACCAGCGCGGCGGCGCCGACGAACAGCGAGATGGCCGGATAGACCGTGCGGTCGCTGCCCCGGTCCGACAGTCGGCCCCACACCACCATCGCCACCGCGCCGCAGAGGTAGGGGATCGCGGTCACGAACCCGACCGCGGAGGTCGCGAGGCCGAGCTGCTTGATGATCTGCGGCAGCCAGAGACCGATGCCGAGCGAGCCGATGATCGCGCAGAAATTGATGGCCGCCAGCAACAGGACTCGCGGATTGCGTAGCGCCTGGGCCAGGGTGAGCGGATGCTTCTTCTCGATCTCCGCCTTCTCGGCGGCGAGCCTTGCGACAAGGACCTCGCGCTCGGCGGCCGACAGCCACGTCGCCTTCTCGGGCCGGTCGGTCAGCACGAACAGGCAGACGACGCCGAGGACGATGGCCGGCACAGCTTCGAGGATGAGCAGCCACTGCCAGCCCGCGAGGCCGAGGCCTTCGAGCTGCACCAGCGCCCCGGAGATCGGCGACCCGATGATGTTGGCCACCGGAATGCCGAGCAGGAACAGGGCGGTGGCCCGCGCCCGGACCGCGGAGGGAAACCACAGGCTCAGGTAGAGGAAGACGCCGGGTACGAAGCCCGCCTCACCGAGGCCGAGCAGGAACCGCGCGATGCCGAACTGAATGGGACCGGTCACGAAGGCCGTCGCGGCCGAGACCATGCCCCAGGTGATCATGATCCGGGCAATCCAGAGCCGCGCCCCGACCCGCATCATGATCAGGTTGCTCGGGATCTCGGCGATGAAATAGCCGAGGAAGAACAATCCGGCACCGATGCCGAACGACGTCGCGGTCAGCCCAATATGCGCGTTCATCGTGAGCGCGGCGAAGCCGACATTCACGCGGTCCAGATAGCTGACGACGTAGCATACGAAGAGGAACGGCAGGATTCGCCGCATCATCTTTCCGTAGAGGCGCCGCTCATCGACCGCGGGGGCCGAAGCGCGGGTCGGCTCGGCCGATTGCCCTCGCATCATCGCGTCTACTCCCGTATTGCCATTTTGAAACGGCGTTTCATTTTAAATCGCTCAAAGCGTCGGACGTGTCAACGCGGCCCCCCCCCCATGAACGACGATCCCGCGTCACGGCTTGGTGAGCGGCGGTGTCATCAGTATGGATCGCGCGTCCCCGTCATCGTGACGATCGAGCGAGCGCGACCCCATGCCGAAGGAGGCTCGAACGAGGCCGAAGCTCGAAGGCGTTGCCTCGGCCGACCGGGTGCTGACGGTGCTGACCGCGTTCCGGCGGGGCGATGACGCCCTGGAACTCTCCGAACTGGCCAACCGCACGGCGCTCGTGAAGAGCACGATCATGCGGCTCTGCATCTCGCTGGAGAAGTTCGATCTGATCGAGCGCCTGGACGACGGCCGCTACCGTCTCGGCGTCGAGGCCGCCCGCATCGGCTCGGTCTATCAGCAATCCTTCGCGCTGGAGGAGCGGATCGTCCCCGTTCTGGAGCGGCTTGCCGCCGAGTCCCTGGAGACGGCCTCGTTCTACATCCGCCGCGGCAACCAGCGGCTCTGCCTCTTCCGGGCGGACTCGCCGTCGCCGCTGCGCATGAACGTCCGTCCGGGCGACATGCGGCCGATGGATGAATCCGCCATCGCCCAAGTCTTGAGAACATTCGGCGATCGGCGCGCCTCGGACAGGATCGCGATCCAGCTTCCCCTCTACACGTCGGGCATCACCGACCCGCACGTCGCCTCGCTCGCCATGCCGGTGTTCGGCACAGAGCGACGGCTCATCGGCGCCCTCGCGCTCTCCGGGCCCTCGTCGCGTCTCAGCGCGGACCGCGCCGCAGCCCTGAAAGCTCCGCTGCGCGAGGCCGGGGAGCGGTTATCGTCCGAGCTCGGCGCGCAGCTCTGACAGCATCGCATGGCGCCGGAGTGCGCTTGAACGTAAAGGCCGCCCTTCATCAGGAGCCGACCGCTGTTCCTGTCCGCTTCGCTGCGTCCGCGCCGGCAAGCGGCCCTTTTGCTATCGGCCAACTCCGGTCGACCAATTTGCGCCCATAGCCGTCATTGAGCCGAAGCCATCAGCATCCCGGAAGCGGACGCGGAAGGCCCAGATGCGCGCGCAGGGTCGTGCCCGTGTACTCGGTCCGGAACAGCCCGCGCTCCTGAAGCAGCGGCACAACCTCGCGGACGAAGTCGCTGAGGCCGTCTGGAAAGAACGGCGGCATCACGTTGAAGCCGTCCGCCGCGCCGCCCTCGAACCAGGCTTGCATGCGGTCGGCGATGTTAGCTGCCGTGCCAACGATCATGTGGTGCCCGCGTCCGGCCGCCACCCGCAAGGCGAGCTGGCGGATGGTCAGGTTCTCCCGGCGGGCCAGCTCGGTGAGGAGCTCGGCCCGGCTGCGCAGCTGATCCGAGAGCGGCAGGTCCGGGAGCGGGCCGTCGAGGTCGTAGGGTGCCAGCGAATGGCCGACACGTTCCTCGAGGAGCGGCATCGCGCTGGCGATGTCGGTCCACTGGTCCAGCTCGATCAGCTTGGCGCTCGCCTCCTCGCGCGTCCGGCCGATGACCGGCAGGATGCCCGGCATGACCGCCACCGTGGACGGATCGCGGCCGAAGCCGGCGACGCGCTGGCGGAGGCTGGCGTAGAATTTCTGCGCCTCCTCTATGGTCTGCTGGGCGGTGAACACCACGTCGGCCCGGCGGGCGGCGAGATCCTGGCCCGGCCCGGACGAGCCGGCCTGGATCAGGATTGGGTGGCCCTGCGGCGAGCGCGGGATGTTGAGCGGGCCCTTGGCGCGGAAGTAGCGGCCGACATGGTCCAGCACCCGCACCTTCGCGGGGTCGGCGTAGACGCCGCGCGCCTTGTCCTTCACGAAGGCGTCGTCGTCCCAGCTGTCCCAGAGGCCGCAGACCACGTCGACGAATTCCTCGGCGACCGCGTAGCGCTCATCATGCGCCGGATGCTCCTTGGAGAAGTTGTTGGCGGTGCGTCCGTAGGAGGTGGTGACGATGTTCCAGGCTGCGCGTCCGCCGCTCAAATGGTCGAGCGACGCGAAGGCCCGGGCGGTGTGGTAAGGCTCGCCGTAGGTGGTCGAGGAGGTCGCCGCGAGGCCGATGCGGGTCGTCACCATGGCGAGCGCGCTCAGCAGCGTCAGCGGCTCGAAGCGGGCGATCATCGACGGGTGGGCATCCACCGCGCTGGTGAGGCCGTCGGCCAGGAACACCATGTCGAACTTGGCATCCTCGGCCATCTGCGTCACCCGGCGCAGGAGATCGAAGTTCTCGCTGCCGGCCTCAGCGCGCGGGTGGCGCCAGCCCGCGACGTGATGGCCGGCTCCCTGCAGGAACAGGCCGAGATGCATCTGTCGCGGGGTCGTCGTCATGGGCGGGCTCACGGCTGGGGTTCGGGGGCGGCCGGGGTGCTTACGGCTGCCGCGGTTGCGCGAGGCAGGCGAGGAGGCGGGCGAGATCCATCGCGTCGTGCATGGTGCGCACGAGGTCGGGCACGGGGCGCAACGCCTCGGATCCGGCGGTCGCGTCCCGGAACTTGTCGTCGGCAACGGCGAGCCCGGGCAGGCCGTCGATGCGCCGCTCGTGCGTCCGGCCCTGCCCGTCCGTCAGTTCCACCACGACGAAGCGCGTGCTCGGGTCCGAGGAGAGGCGGCGGGCGGCCTGGTCGTGCCGGCGCTCGACCCGCACCGCCAGCGCGGCGAGGTCGGGGCGGACCGGGCGTTCGTCGAAATGGTCGATCCGGACGGCACCATCCACGAGGGCGGCGGCCAGGATGTATTCCGGGCTGAACCGGGCCTCGATGCCGGTGCGCGGCGTCCGGACCACCAGGGCGGCGTCGCCCCCCGGCGGGAAGGTGATCGTCGCTCGCGCTAGGTCGCGGATGCCCTCGCGATGGAAGGCGAGGCCGGCCACCGCCACGGGGTGAGCCGCCGTGCAGCAGGGGAACGCCTTCAGGGTGAGGCCGGGGCGAACGATCTGCCAGGGCGCCGCCCAACCCTCCAGCACCCGCTCGGGTGCCGCTTCGCCGAAGCCGTAGGCCTGCAGGAACCCGTTTTCACCATCGAGGCAATCGTCGGCGCCGGATAGGCCGGCTTCGGCGAGGCGCGCCGCCACCAGGCCGTTGCGGGCCGCGAGCCCGGCATGGAGCGGCTTCGCATCGGATCCGAATTGCAGCCGCAGCCCGGCGGCTTGCGTCGCGCCTAGCCCCAGGGCGATTGCGGTCGTTCTGGCGCTGAAGCCGCGCATATGCGCGATCGCCGCCGCGGCCCCAAGGGGCCCGAGTGTGGCGGTGGCGTGGAAGCCGCGCTCGTAATGGGCGGGTCCGATCGCGCGCCCGAGGTGCGCCATGGTCTCCAGCCCGACCAGGTAGGCGGCCAGGAACGCATCCGCGGTTGGGAGCGCGTCCGAGTCGAGGGCCGCGAGCAGCGCCGGGACGATCACCGTGGTCGGGTGGCCGCGCACGCTGGCATGCACGTCGTCGTAATCGAGCACGTGGCCGGCATGGCCGTTGAGAAGGGCCGCCAGGAACGGGTCTGCCGGCTGCGCGGAGCCGATCACCAGGGCGCGGCCGGGCGCATTGCCGAACACGCCGCGCACGATCGCGAGCGACGGGTCGGTGCTGCCGGCCAGCGCGCAGGCGAGGAAGTCCACGAGGGCGATCCGCGCCGCACGCATCGCGGCGGGATCCTTATCCGGTCGGGAGGCGGCGATCGCCTCGGCGAGGGCGGCGGTGCGCCGGTTCGGCATCAGATTCCCTCCCGATGCTGCACGGCGTCCCGGTAGCCCTGAAAGCCGCCGATGAATTGGCGGATGCGCGGATTGCCGGACCGGTAGAACAGCTCGGCCGGCGGGGCTTGGGCGACGATCCGGCCGTTCTCGGTGAACGCGATCGTGTCGCTGATCTCCTCGGCAAAGCGCATCTCGTGGGTGACGAGGATGCTGGTCAGCCCGTCTCGGACCAGCTCGCGGATGACGGCCAGGACCTCGCCGACCATCTCAGGGTCCAGGGCGGACGTGACCTCGTCGAACAGGACGAGCTCCGGCCGCATGGCCAGCGCCCTCGCGATGGCGACGCGCTGCTGCTGGCCGCCGGACAATTCGCCCGGGTAGGCCGAGACCTTGTCGGCCAGGCGGACCCGGGCGAGCAGGTCGCGCGCCAGCGCCTCGGCCTCGGCCCGCGGCACCTTGAGGATGCGAGTCGGGGCGAGCGTGATATTCTCCAGCACCGTGAGGTGTGGGAACAGGTTGTATTGCTGGAACACGATGCCGACGCGCTTGCGCAGGGCGATCCGCTCGGCCTCGGTGCGCAGGGTGTCGACCCGGGTGCCGGCCACCGTGATCCGGCCCGTGTGCGGCTGGGCGAGCCCGTTGATGCAGCGCAGGATCGTGGACTTGCCCGATCCCGAAGGGCCGATGATCGAGACCGCATCCCCCTTCGCCACCGTCAGATCGATGCCCTTGAGCACCTCGGCCGCCCCGAAGGACAGGTGGACGTCCCGGAGTTCGACGAGGATCGGCCGAGGGGTGTGGTCCTGTGCCATGGTGCGGCGTTCAGCTTTCAGCGCGGGGCGAAGCGGCGTTCGAGACGCCGCGTCAGGCGCGAGATCGGGAAGCAGAAGAGGAAGAAGGCCGCGAGCACCGTGAGGTAGACCGCGATGGTGAAGTCGTCGCGGCGCACGGCGGTGCTGGCATCGGTGGCGGCGTGCAAGAGCTCATGGACGCCGACCAGGGAGGCCAGCGCCGTGCTCATGGTGATCGAGGCGTAGAGGTTCATCCAGGGCGGGAGCGCCCGGCGCAGGCACTGGGGCAGGATGATCCAGCGCAGGGTCTGGCCTCGCGACAGGCCGCTGCCCCTGGCGGCATCCCATTGGCTTGTCGGGACGGACAGGATCGCACCGCGCACGATCTCGGCCACGTAGGCGCAGGCCGGGACGGCGAGCCCGAGCACCGCTTTGAGCCAGTCCGGGAACGGCAGGTAGCTGCCGGCCACGACGATCTCGAAGGGGAATATGTAGGTCGTGGCGAAGATCAACACGAGGTGCGGCGCGTTGCGGAACAACTGCACGTAGGCCACGGCCGGCGCGCGCACGACCCGGGCGTTGGAGAGTTCCATCGCCCCGAGCACAACCCCGCCCAGCGTGCCTAACGCCATGGCAAGCACGCTGATCAGGACGTTCATGACGAAGCCCGACGCGAGGTAAGGCAGCCAATCCAGCAGATCCCGCGTGAGTCGGGCGTCGAGGAACGACCAGAAGAGGCCGCTCCCGGCAGCCAGAGCCAGCCAGGGCCAAGCCGCGCGCAGGGCGCCGCGCGCGGGGAGCGCGGCGGCGCTCACACGCCGTATCCCGGTATGGCGAGGCGGCGCTCCACGAAATGGCCGATCCGCGACACGGTCAGGTTGATGAGCCCGAAGAACAGCAGGATGACGATCATCAGTTCGAGTACGTTGTCACGCTGCGTCCAGATCATGATCGACGCATAGGTTACCTCGCCGACCGCGATCGCCGAGCCGATAGTCGTCAGTTTCACCAGGTTGACGAGGTTGTTCATCAGGGCCGGCAGCGCGGTGCGCAGCGCGAGGGGGAGAGTCACGAAGCGCAGGATCTCGAAGGCTGAGAAACCGGTTGCCTGGGCTGCCTCCACCAGGGGCGCCGGCACGGCCTCGATCCCGCCACGCAGAGCCTCTGCGTGGAAGGCCGCAATGTGGAGCCCTGTGACCGCCACCACCCAGAAGAAGGGCGTGAACGGGTTGTGCGCCGCACCGCCCAGCGCCCGGGACAGGAGCATGTTGAGGGCAAAAAACGCGAACATGAGCTGGACGAGCGTCGGCGTGTTGCGCGTCAGCTCCACATAGGCCCGCACCGGCAGGGCGAGCCATGGGCGGCCGGAGGTCAGGGCCGCCGCGAAGGCGATCCCGGCCGCGAGGCTGAGGGGGATCGCCAGCACGACGAGCAACAGCGTCGTACCCATCCCGGCGGCCCATTGCCGGACCTCGCTGCCGCTGAGCAGAAAGTCATAGTGCAGGCCAACCCTGCCCGCGAGGGCGATGAAGCGCTGCAGGGCCTCGTCGATCATGCTTGATGCGACCGCGTCAGGGCTTGGCCTGCGCGACGAATTTGCGCCGCTCCTCTTCCAGGAAGGTCGGGTCGACCAGCCGGTTTGCCTTGGCCATGTCCAGCATGGCGCCGGAGGCGTGCAGGTCGCGAACCGCCGCATCAAGGGCCGCGCTGGTGTCGCGCTCGCCCTTGCGCAGCCAGATCACTGAGTCGGCCGGTTCCAGCTCGGTGGGGATGACGATGGCGTAGTCCTTCCATTCGTCCGGGCGGTCGGCGAGCAGGAGCTTGAGCGTCGGGGCCACGTGGACGGCGACCACGCAGTTGCCGCCCTGGAGCGCCAACATCGACTCGGGCTGGCTCGGGATGCCCTTGACCACAGCGCCGTAGGTGTCGGCCAGGGGCTGTGCGTAATTCGAGCCCTGCGAGATGCAGACCGGTTTGCCCTTGAGGTCCGTCCAATCCCGGATGCCGCTGTCCTTCCGGCCCAGCGCTGCGCCCCCGGCGCGGTCATATGGGGTCGGCACGTGATCGAGGATCTTCGCGCGATCCTCCGTGTACTGCATGTTGGCGATCAGAATATCGACCTTGCCCTGTTGCAGGAACTGCACGCGGTTGGGCGGCGTGACGGTCACGAGCTCGACCTTGACGCCGAGCTTCTCGGCCAGCGCCCGGGCGAGGTCGATGTTGAAGCCCTTCTCGGCGCGGGTCTGCGGGTCGATGTACCCGAACGGGGCGCCCGAGAGGATGATGCCGACCGTGAGTTTCTGTCGGCCCTTGATCCGGTCGAGCGTCGCGTCCGCGCGGGAGGCTGTGGCCGCGACGAGGCCAAGGGATGCCAGGGCTAACGCACCGAGGCGGAACTTCAACGACGGAGTGGGCGCCATGATGGCTCCGGTGCAATACGCAGGGCGAGCTCCTCCATACGAGGCATGGAGACGCGCGCAAAGCCGGATCAGCCCGATCGGCCGATCGGACCTCGCGTGTGCACGATCGAAATGCCCGCGCGTGCCGTCAGTACGGTAATCACGTTTTCAAGCAACATTAAATTTTAGTATTGTCTCCTACGTTCTGCATTCGAAATAAAACGATGTTTCTGTCGACAGCATCCTCGTAGCCAAGCAGATCGGCCTCCGATTTTTTCGCATGACTGTTGCTGGCGCGATCATCGTCGGGGCGGTGAATGTGCCGATCAACGCGCTCGATCGGCAGAGTGACAATGCGATCTCCGGGACGACACGCAATCCCCGGGATTCTGGCCGGGCGAAGCGTGGCGTTCAGATCGTATTTGGGTGCAACGCGGAGGGCTCCGGCCGAGTTCCGGACCCTGTTACGCCCCAATCCCGACGCGGTGCCGCGCCGCCCGAGAGCCGGTATCGTGCGCGCCCTCAGTGGCACGCTCCTGTATCGCTTGGCCTCGATCGGACCGGTGCTTGCCGCGTAGCAAGTGAGCGTGCTTCAAGCTCGGAGGTCCGCGGCCGATCTCGGCACCAGTAGAACTCGTCGGGGCTGGTTCTTCAATTTATGGGCAGGAGGCCCAACCACGGCAGCGCCCAGCATTACCGCGTCTCGGCAAGCCAACTAACCGGGACGCCGCCTCGGTCGTTGTCGCTTACGGCATCACCCACCAAGCACTGTTCACGCACATCACAGTGCAGGCCAACGATCTCTTTCGGCAGAACCGACTCAGCTTCCACATTTTCCCGTTCCAGACCGACGACATACTCGTTTCGGCCGACAAGAACATCTTTGTCAGTGAGGTCGAGCTGGTCATGGGGCGCCACCCCGACGTGGTATAAGCCTGCCTGCTGCTGGTCGACAAGGACGTAATCAATCTGCGCGCCCAAAACACCCCCCGATCTTCTAAAGACGAACAACCGAAGTCGAGCGGCAACTCCTAATTCGGTCCCCGGTTTTCCGGCCGCTTAGCCTGTGCGGTCGAGCCCCGCACCACCAAACGACCGCTGAGAATGATTTTGCGTACCGGCTGGTCCGGGCTCGCGATCCGCTCGAACAGTCGCTGCATCGCCTGGGCGCCGATCTCGGCGACGGGCTGTTCGATCACGGTGAGGCCGGGCTCGATCAGGTCGGTCCAGGGCTCGTTGTCGAAGCCGGCCAACGCCAGATCGCCCGGAATCGCGAGGCCGAGATTCCGGGCCGCCCGTACCGTTCCCATCAGGATCAGGCCGTTCGACAGGACGAGGGCCTCCGGGCGGTCGGAGTCGGCGAGCCAGCGCATGGCTTCGGCCTCTCCGGCGGCCGCGTTCGGCGCGACGGTCCGGATGCTGAGGGCGAGGCCGTGGCGCCGCATCGCCGCCGCGTAGCCAGCCTGGCGCTCCTGGGCGGTGGTGCTCGTCGCGCCGAACAGGCCGCCGATCCGCGCGTAGCCCCGGGCCACGAGGTGGTCGACCAGGGCGGCGCCCGCGGACACGTTGTCGAGGACCACGCTGTCATGGGTGCCCGGCGGCCCCGACCGGTCGATCAGCACCACCGGGAAGCCCAGAGGACATGTGTCGAGGCTCTCCAGGGTGACCCGGGTCGGGGCGAAGATCACGCCGGTAACCCGCTCCTCCTCCATCAGGCGCAGATACATCGCCTCGCGGGCCGGATCCTCGTCGGTGTTGCACAGGATCACCCGCATGCCGGAGGCGAAGGCTGCATCCTCCACGGCCCGGCTCACTGCGGTGAAGAACGGGTTGCGGATGTCGGCCACGATCAACCCGATGGTCCGGGCCGCCTGCGAGCGCAGACGCCGGGCCGAGAGGTTCGGCCGGTAGCCCGTCGCCCGCACCGCCGCCTCGACCTGCTCACGCAGAGCGTCGCTCACCGGCCCGCGCCCCAGGGCGCGCGAGACCGTGGCGGTCGAGACGCCCGCCGCTCGGGCCACGTCGCGGATGCCGACCGTCATGATCCCGGGCCTTCTACAGAAAACGTTCTCAGCAGCATACAGCTTGGGGTGCCACCGGTCGCTTGCGTTCGCAAGTCGTTCCACTCGTCTCATCGGTGCTGCCGTTGACAACTTTTGTGAAAACGTTTTCAGTCACGGCAACGATGAGCCGGCCTACAGGCCGATGCCCCGCCGGGAGGAGAGCGCGCCATGCTCGCACCGACACCGAACCGTGAGCCGCGCCTCCTGGTGCGGATGGCGGCCAAGCCGGCCACCAAGGAGGCGGCGATCCGCGAAGCGGCGCAGCTCCTCGCCGCTTCCGGCTGCATCGAGGCGGCCTACGGCGAGAGCATGCTGCGCCGGGAGGCGGTGGCGAATACCTATCTCGGCCACGGCGTCGTCATCCCGCACGGAATGGTCGACGACCGGCACTTCGTCCGGGAGAGCGGGCTGGCGGTACTGCAGGTGCCGGAGGGCGTCTTCTGGCACCACGGACAGGTGGCCTATCTCGTTGTTGCCATCGCGGCCCAGTCCGATACCCACATCACGGTGCTGCGCCGCCTCACCCGCCTGATCCAGGACGAGGCGCGGCTGGAGCGGCTGCGCACCACGAAGCGCGAGGCCGACCTCGTCGCGGCGCTCACCGAGGACGCCGCCACCGGCGTCTCCGGCCCGGTGACGGACCTGCGCCAGCGCTTCGACTGGACCGTCGATTATCCCGCCGGCCTGCATGCCCGGCCTGCCGCACGCTGGGTCGAGGTGGCAAAAGCCTGTCCGGCCCGGATCCAGGTCCGCCACGAGGCGCAGGTCGCCGACGCCAAGAGTCTGATCGGCCTGCTCCAGCTCGGCCTGCGCTGCGGCGATACGGTCACGATCTCCGCTGAAGGTGACGACGAGGCTGGGGCTCTCGCCAGGGTTTGCGCCGCGATCACGGGCCTGAGCGCCGGCGAGAAGGCGGCAGCGCAGCGGGCGACCGAGGCCGCCGCGAAGGCCGCGGGGCCGGTCGCCGGCTGGAACCCGTCCGATGCGCCCAAAATCATTGCCGGGATCGGGGCCAGCCCCGGCATCGCCATCGGGCCGATCCACGTCCTGGCCGGCGCGGAGATCGTCGTCCCGGATGAGCCCGAGCCCTTGACCACCGGGGGCGACCGCCTGCACCGGGCGCTGGGGGCCACCGCCGACCAGCTGAAGGCGCTGGCCGACGACACCGAGCGGCGCCTCGGCAAGGCCGATGCCGGCATTTTCCGGGCGCAGGCCGAGCTGATCGCCGACACGGACCTGATCACCCTGGCCTGCCAGCTGATGGTGGAGGGGCACGGCGTCGCCTATGCCTGGAATACGGCGGTCGACCGCATCGCCAACCAGCTCGCAGCTCTGGGCAATCCGGTGCTCGCCGGGCGCGCCGCGGACCTGCGCGACGTCGGCCGCCGGGTGCTGGCGCAGATCGATCCGGCCCTGAAGAGCGGTCACGACCTGCCGGACCGCCCCTGCATCCTGATCGCCCCCGACCTCGCCCCCTCCGACACGGCCGGGCTCGAGCCGGCGCGGGTGCTAGGGCTCGCCACGGCCCAGGGCGGTCCGACTTCCCACACCGCCATCCTGGCGCGCACCCTTGGGATTCCAGCGATCGTGGCCGGCGGCCCCGGCCTGCTGGCCCTCGCCAACCGCTCGGACGCGATCCTCGACGGCGCCACCGGTCGTCTCTACCTCGACCCGAGCGCGGCCGACATCGCCTCGGCGCAAGCCTGGCGGGAGCGGCAGCCCGCCCAGGCCGAGGCCGAATCGCGTGAGCGCGCCTTGCCTGCCCGCATCCGGGATGGCCACGTTGTCGCGATCGGCGCGAACGTGAACAATCCCGAGCAGGTACCCTTCGCCCTCGACCAGGGTGCCGAGGGCGTCGGCCTGATGCGCACCGAGTTCCTGTTCCTGGAGCGGGGCGAGACGCCCGGCGAGGACGACCAGTACGCTACCTACCGGGCAATGCTGAAGGCCCTCGACGGGCGCCCGCTGATCGTGCGCACCCTCGATATCGGCGGCGACAAGCAGGTTTCGCACCTGCGGCTGCCCAAGGAGGAGAACCCCTTCCTGGGCGTGCGGGGCGCCCGCCTGCTCCTGCGCCGGCCGGACCTGCTGGAGCCGCAGCTGCGCGCCCTGTACCGGGCCGCCCGGGACCATATCGGCCCCGGCGCCCCGGCCGGGCAGGAGGCGCCGCTCTTGATCATGATGCCGATGATCACCTCGGTGCCGGAGGTGCTACGGCTGCGGGCGATCACCGAGGGCATCCGGGCCGAGATCGGCGCGCCGCCGGTGCCGCTCGGCATCATGATCGAGGTACCGGCCGCCGCGATCCAAGCCGACGCGTTGGCCCGCCACTGCGACTTCTTCTCGATCGGCACCAACGACCTTACGCAATACGCCCTGGCCATCGACCGCCAGAACACCGAGCTGGCCCCGGAGGCCGATTCCCTGCACCCGGCGGTGCTGCGGCTGATCCGCATGACCTGCGAAGGCGCCGCGCGCCACGGGCGCTTCGTCGGCGTCTGCGGGGGCATCGCCGGCGATCCGTTCGGCGCCTGCCTACTGGCGGGGCTCGGCGTGCACGAATTGTCGATGACCCCGCGCGACCTGCCCGGCGTCAAGGCACGCCTGCGCGCGGCGGAGATGGATGCGCTCAAGGCGCTCGCGACCCGCGCCTGCGACCAGGAAGACGCCGCCGCGGTGCGCGCCCTGGATCCGGGGGAAGCCGCATGAGCGCGATCATCACCCTCACCCTGAACCCGGCGATCGACCAGACTGTCATCCTCGACGCCCTGGTGCCCGGCACTGTCCACCGGGCGCGTGCCGTGACAGCCCATGCCGGCGGCAAGGGCGTCAACGTCGCGTGCTGCTTGGCGGATTGGGGGCTATCGGTCATGGCGGCCGGAATTCTGGGCGCCGACAATGCCGGCCCGTTCGACCAGGTGCTCGTCGCGAAGGGCATCGCCGACGGCTTCATCCGGATCCCGGGCGAGACCCGGACCAACCTGAAGCTCCTGGACCGGCACTCCGGCGACACCACCGACATCAACCAGCCTGGCCTCGCGGTGATGGGTGAGGCTTTCGCGAAGGCTCAGGCCGCTTTGCTTGAGCGGGTGAAGCCCGGCACCCTGGTGGTGCTGGCCGGAAGCCTGCCAGGATCATTGCCGCCGGGGACCTATGCGGATCTCACCCGACTCCTGAAGACCCGGGGCGCATGGGTGATCCTAGATGCCTCCGGCGACGCCCTCACCGCCGCGCTGGCGGCGGATCCGCTGCCTTACGCAGTCAAGCCGAACCGGCATGAGCTGGAGGACTGGGCCGGCCGGCCGCTTCCCGGGATCGGCGACGTGCGGGAGGCGGCCTCTCTCCTGCGGGCGCGTGGCATCCCGATGGTGGCGGTGTCCCTCGGGGCTGAGGGGGCGCTGTTCCTCACTGAGCACGGCGTCGTTCACGCCCATCCGCCCGCGACGCAGGTGACGAGCACGGTCGGAGCGGGCGACGCCCTGGTGGCCGGACTCGTGGCCGCTCTCGAGGCCGGCCTGGATCTCACTGGCACCGCCCGGCTCGCCCTCGCTTTCGCGGCTGGGAAGCTCACCCAGGAGGGCGCCAGCCTGCCCCCGCGCGACGCTGTCGAGGCCATCGCCCGGACGATCCGGGTCGAGCCGCTGAACTGAGCGCGGTCCCGGATCAGCGTAAGCGACTCAAAAATAGGGAGGAAACCATGGCGCGGTTGCTGGCGGTGGTCGAAGGCGGCGAACGCTCGACCCTTGCCGTCCTGGCGGTGGAGACGCTCCGCAAAGCGGCGGCCCGGCGCGACCAGCCGGTCGCCCTGGAACTGCGCGGCGCCCCGGGCGCCAACCCGCTGCCGGAGGATGCGATCCGCGACGCCGGGGCGGTGCTGCTGGTCGGCGCCGGCGATCTCGGTGCCGGCCGCTTCGGCGCGCTCCGGAAGGCACATGCGGCGATTGAGGAGGTGCTCACCGACGTGGACGGCGTGCTCGACCGGGCCCTGGCCGACACGGCCGCTGCGCCGGCCGGTCTGGCGGCTTCGGCCAATCCCAAGAAAATCGTGGCGGTGACCTCCTGCCCGACCGGCATCGCCCACACCTTCATGGCGGCCGAGGGTCTCCAGGCGGCGGCCGAGGCGCTCGGCCACGCGATCCGGGTGGAGACCCAAGGCTCGGTCGGCGCCCGCGATACCCTGACGGAAGCCGAGATCGCGAACGCCGATTTGGTGCTGATCGCCGCCGATACCGGTGTCGACCGGGCGCGTTTTGCCGGCAAGCGGGTCTATGCCGCCACCACCAAGGCGGCGATCCGCGACGGCAAGGGCTTGATCGCGACGGCCCTGGCAGAGGCCAAGGTTCAGCCGGCAGAAGGGGCAGAGGCCGGCTCCGCGCCGGCACGCCCTGAGGCGGCCGAGCGGCAGGCCGGCGCCTATAAGCACCTGATGACCGGCGTCTCGTTCATGCTGCCCTTCGTAGTGGCGGGCGGCCTGCTCATCGCGCTCGCCTTCGCGGTCGGCGGCATCGACGCCATGGCGCCCGGCAATGCCGGCACGCTGGGCTACGCGCTCGGCCAGATCGGCGCGAAGGGCGCCTTTGCGCTGATCGTGCCGGCGCTGGCCGGCTACATCGCCTACTCGATCGCCGACCGCCCGGGCATCGCCCCCGGCATGATCGGCGGCATGCTGGCGGCGAACCTCCAGGCCGGCTTCCTCGGCGGCATCGCGGCGGGTTTCATCGCCGGCTACACGGCGCGCTTTCTCAACCGGTATATCCGGCTGCCCCGCACCTTGGAGGGGCTGAAGCCGGTCCTGATCCTGCCGCTGCTCGCGACCACGATCACCGGCCTGCTGATGATCTACGTGGTCGGTGTGCCCGTGGCGGCGGCGCTCGCGGCGCTGACCGGCTGGCTCAAGGGCATGCAGGGGGCGAGCGCGCTCGTCCTCGGCCTCGTGCTCGGCGGGATGATGGCGATCGACATGGGCGGCCCGATCAATAAGGCCGCCTACGCCTCGGCCGCGGCCCTGCTCTCCTCAGGGGTCGACGCGCCCATGGCGGCGGTGATGCTCGGCGGCATGACGCCCCCGCTCGGCCTCGCCCTGGCGACCCGCCTGTTCCCGGGTCGCTTCACGGCCCCGGAGCGCGAGGCCGGAGGCGCCGCCGCCGTGCTCGGCGCGGCCTTCATCACCGAGGGGGCAATCCCGTTTGCGGCAGCCGATCCGCTGCGGGTGATCCCGGCCCTGGTGGCCGGCTCGTCCGTGGCCGGGGCGCTGGCGCTCACCCTCGGAGTCACCCTGAAGGTGCCTCATGGCGGACTGTTCATCCTGCCGATCCCGAACGCGGTCACCCATCTCGGCGCCGCGATCCTGGCGCTGACCGCCGGCACCGTCATCACCGCGCTGATGATCGGTGTCCTCAAGAAGGGCCGGATCGGTCCGCTCCACGAGGGTGGCGTTGAGTAGCTCCCGCCGGAGATCAAGAGGCGTCTGAGGTGCCCCCAGCGACGGCAAAGGCTCCCTCCTCAAGCAACGATCGGAGGCCGCAGGCTTGGCAACGCTTCGAGACCGGTTGACTGGCCTGACCAGCTAACGTTGGACCGGGCTGATCGGGAGGACCAACTGGGACTAGAGGAGTTGGAGATGAAGCGAGAATTGTGGATCGGTGTCGATCCAAAATCTTGGCATAACTGTCGATAATCATTTTATGGAAGGACAAAAATTTAACTTTGAGTGGGGTCATGATTGGCGCTGATCGCGCCCCACCTCTCAGGGCATTTTGACCGAAGCCACGATGACTTCATCAGATCTGTAGGAGGGAGCATCGTTCGACGCCGATCCGAAGCCGTCCAAAATTGCGACTCAGTATGGAAAGTGGACTTTGAAATTTCAGGCCGCCGCGGAAAATCGAAATCTAAATCACCATAGCCGTACTAACGACAACGATCAATATCCGAAATGGAACGTGATGATAGATCCATAATCGACGGTATAATATTATTCCTTGGTGATGTTTAACTCCTTCGTTCGCATGTCGATTTCAAGTATTAATTGCCTTATTCCATCAACGAGAACTTTGTTACAAATCGCAACAATAGACCTCGCACTCGCCTTTGCCCTTGAGAGCGATTTTGCCGACGGAGCGGATCGCGCCGCCGTCCTGCACGCGACTGGAGGCCTCCTCCGATAGGTGAACGGCACATCCGTCCCCGAGCGTGCAGAGACGCGCGGCGACGTTCACTGTGTCGCCCCAGAGATCGAAGGTAAATTTGGATCGGCCGACGATGCCGCCGACGACCGAGCCGATATGGATACCGGCCCGGATCCGCCAGCCGGTGGAGCCATCCGCTGCGATGGCGACCATGTCCTCCGCGCAGCGGACGGCCGCGGTCACCGGGTCGGCATGGGGTGACAAGAGGTTAGCGGTCGCCATGAAGGCATCACCGATCGTTTTGATTTTCTCCATGCCGTGCCGGTGTGCCACCACCTCGAAGGCTTCGGCAAGACGCTGGACTTCGGCCACGACCGCTTCGGGGCTCTGGGCATGGCACCAAGCCGTGAACCCGACGAGATCGATGAACAGCACCGCGACATCGTCGAAGAGCCGGGGCTTGACCTGCCCGGTCGTCATCAACTCGCTTACGGCCGCAACGGGCAGGATCGCGTGGAGCAATTCGTCGGCGCGCTTCCTTTGGTGCTCGATGGCGTCGAGATGCGCCATCTCCCGATCGTGGAGGCGCTTCCTGTCGAGGCACGCGCGGACCCGGGCTTCGAGCAGCACCGGCTCGAACGGCTTCGGCAGATAATCCTCAGCGCCCATCTCGATGCAGCGCACGACGCTGCTGATCTCTGTCAGCGCCGAGATCATGACCACCGGGGTATGACGCAGCCGATCATGCGCCTTGATGCGGTCCAGCACGGCGTAGCCGTCGAGGATCGGCATCATCACGTCCAGCAGGACTAGGTCGAACGGCTCGGCGTTGAGAAGATCCAGGGCCACGCGCCCGTTCGCCGCTCGGACGCTCGCGTGCCCGAGAAGCTCCAGTTCCTGCTCCAGCAGGTCGAGGTTGAAGGCTTCGTCGTCGACGATGAGGATGCGCGCTGGGTCCACGGGTCTCGCTCTCTCCGGGCCGAAGCCGCTTTGGGGTCGCCCGCGCTCAGTCGAGCCAATGCCGCAGCTTGGCGAACAGCAGATCTTCGTCGACGGGTTTCGTCATGAAGTCGTCGCAGCCCGCCGCCCTGGCCTTGTCCGCGTCGCCGCTCATGGCGTTGGCGGTGATCGCGATGATGGGAATGCGCGCTGTCGCCGGATCGGACTTGATGCGCCGCGTCGCCTCCCAGCCGTCGATCACCGGCAGCGAGAGGTCCATCAGAATAAGATCCGGAGCGTGGCTGGCGGCCATCGCGACGCCGGCACCGCCGTCGACCGCGATCACCAGCGTGTAGTCGTCCTCCAGAAGCTGCGTCAGCAGATCGCGATTCAGCTCGACGTCTTCGACGATCAGGATGGTCTTCATCCGGCCACCCCTTCGAAGGCTGCGGCGGCGCTCATCGGACCGCCTCGGCCACCGGGCTCTCTGTCAGCGGCAATGCCCGCCGGACCTCTCGGACCAGGGCATCGCGGTCGAGGCCCTGCTTGTCGATCAGCCCGCGCACGCGCTCGCGGAGCATGCCCTGATCGGCCGCGTTCAGTGACGCCGCCGTCAGGACGACGACGGGGATCGTGCGGCCGACGGGGTCGGCCTGAAGACGGTCGAGGAAAGTGAGGCCGTCCATGACCGGCATGAGGAGATCGAGGAGGATCACGCTCGGGCAGGCCTGGGCGATGCGCTCGAGACCTGCGACGCCGTCGGGGGCCCAGTCGATCGTGCAGCGCTCGGTGTCCATCAATTGGCGGACGAGGTCGACCACGTTCGGGTCGTCGTCGACCACGAGGATGCGCTCGCTGTTAGGCGCTGCGCGCCCGAGGGCGCCGATCAGCGATTCCCGCTCGAACGGCTTCACGATGTAATCGCTGGCGCCGAGACGGTAGCCGAGTTCCTTCTGGTCGACGATCGAAATCAGAATGACCGGGATCTCGCGTGTCAGCGGATCGGTCTTGAGCGCGTGCAGCACCTGCCACCCGTCCGTGCCCGGCATCATGATGTCGAGGGTGATGGCGCGGGGCTGGAGCTCGCGCGCCTTTCGCAGGCCGTCCTCGCCGTTTGGCGCGCCGACCACGTCGTAGCCCGCGTCGGACAGGTTCTCCTTCAGCAGGTAGACGACGTTCGGGTCGTCGTCGATCGCCAGCACGAGTCGGGACCCGGTCCGGGGCGCAGGGTCCGCCGCGGGCGCCGGCGCTTGTAGGCCAGGCTGGACTTCAATGGCCCCCTCGACCCGCTGCGGGATCGTAAGCGTGAAGGTCGAGCCCTCGCCCTCCCGGCTCTCCACGGCGACGTCGCCGCCGAGCATCCGGGCCAGGCGGTGGCTGATGGCGAGGCCGAGCCCGGTGCCACTGTGGGCGCGGCTCGCGGAGTTATCGACCTGCTGGAATTCCTCGAAGATCACGGTCAACGCCGCATCCGGGATGCCGATACCCGTATCCGACACCGCGAGCGTGATCCGGTCTTCGACGGCGCGAGCCCGGAGCGTGACCGAGCCGGCCTCGGTGAACTTGATGGCGTTGCTGAGGAGGTTGATGAGGATCTGCTTGAGCTTCTCCTGGTCGGTGAAGACCGTTTCCGGCAAGCCTTGCACGTCCTTCACCAGCCGCACGCGCTCGCTTTTGACCAGGGGCTCGACCGTGCGGAGGCAGAGATCGAGGGTGGGCTCGAGCGCGAATGTCGACGCCTTCACCTCCATCCGGCCCGCCTCGACCTTGGCGAGGTCGAGGATGGTATTGATCAGCGACAGCAGGTGCTCGGAACTCGTCAGGATTTTTTCCAGGTTCTCGAACTGCTTCTGCGGCAGGACGTCCTTGGCCCGGCGCATCACCAGCCGGGTGAAGCCGATGATGGCGTTGAGCGGCGTCCGTAGCTCGTGGCTCATGTTGGCGAGGAAGCTGCTCTTGGCCCGGCTCGCGTTCTCCGCGGCCACCTTGGCCTGACGCAGGTTCTCCTCCGCGCGTTTGCGCTCGATCACCCGCCCGAGTTGCGCGCCGATATTGACCATGACCTTGAGCAGCGCCGGATCCGGTGCCTGCGCCTCACACGCAAAGTACTCCAACACCGCGACGACCTCGCGCCCGATCGTGACCGGGAAGGCGTACGCGGCCCGGATGCCGTCCGCGGCGGCGGCCTCGGCCCGGGGCAGGCCGGGCTCCGGTGCGGCATCGAGGGCCCAGACCGGCGCGCCGGAGGTCAGGACGCGCCCCGGCAGCCCGATGCCGGCGGAAAGCCGCGTGTCGGCCGTGACGGTCCGGAAGCGTGCGAAGCGCTCCGGCGCATCTGCGTGCCAGAGGCCGGTGGGCACCAGGGTTCCGCTCCCGTCCTCGGCCAGGGCGTAGGCGTGCCCAAGCGGCCACCCGGTATGGGCAGCGACCCGATCCAGGCAGAACCGTACGGCGTCCTCGACGGTGAGGGCCTCGTTGGCTGCGGCCGCGGTCACCTGCAGCAATTCGACGAAGGCCGTCTGCTCGCGAAGCGCGAACTCGGACGCCTTGCGCTCGGTGATGTCGCTCCAGGATTCGACGACCTCGACGGGTTCGCCGTCCGGGCCGCGGACGAGGCGCTGCTCGTCCCGGACCCACCGATAGGTCCCGTCCTTCCGCAGGAACCGGTACTCGATAACGTTGTGGCCCATGGCCAGCAGGCGAGGGAATTCAGCCAGGACCCGGTCGCGGTCCTCGGGGTGAAGCCGGTCCAGCCAGAATTCCGGGCCCGCGAGATAATCGCTCGGCTCGTAACCGAGGAGGTCGCGCACGTTTTCGCTGATGAAGGTCGGAGCGTTCCGGCCGCCCACCTCGAAGCTGCAGATCATCGAGGGCGACGCGGTTAGCAGGTAGGTCAGCCGCCCCTGCGTCGCGAGCAGAGCCTGCTCGGTGCGCATGATCCCGGTGACGTCCGTATAGACCGCGACAGTCCCGCCGTCCCGGGTCCTGCGCTCGTTGATCTGTATCCAGCGCCCATCGATCTGCTGCTGGAGGATCGGGCCGCGGGGATTGCGGTAGCGGGAGAGCCGAGCTTCGAGCCACGCTTCGATGGTGACGCCCTCATCCCGGACGATGCAGCGTTCCGCGGCCGCTCGGGCGATCGCGGAGAACGATGCGCCCGGAGCGATTTTGCCCATGAGGCCGGGATGAAGCTGGCGAAAATGAGTGTTGCAGAGCAGGAGGCGCTCTTCGGCATCGAACAGAGCGAAACCGTCCGAACTACTCTCGATCGCCTCGATCAGGCGCTGACGCTCGCCGTCACCCAGCGCCATCTCCGTATCGAAGGCTACCATCTCGTGCCCTGCCGCCTCGCGCATCTGACGCTCGAAGCTCGGGTCTCTCTCGGACATGAGCCAGCGTCATCTGTTGATATAACTGAGGCGAGATCTGAAAAAACCACCCTGGAACGAAAGTTCGGCGACCACAATATCACGCGCATCGGCCGTGCCGGATGCGCGAATGCAATATGCTCCATCGAATGACAAGACTGCAGATAGGGTTCGCCGAACAGCCGCACTCTCGCCGACGAGGGGCCTTGGAACTCGGAAGAGTATCGCTGAGGATGAGACCCCGGTGGTACCCGGATCGCGGGAACGCGTACCGCAACATAGTCGAGATTCTTGTTGCACGGAGGAGCAGCGCTTCTTTCCAAGGTCCGGGCTTAAAAATGCTCTAAAGCCCTCGAATTGGTAGAACGACCGCGAAGCCGCCAAGCGTCGCTCTCGCAGCAAGCGTCTTTTTCCAGTTTTGCTACTCAAAACCGGACTGGTAGGAAGCCACTCTGAGCCGAAGTTGCCGACGAATGGCCACTTTCGGGTAACGGCGAGGGCCATCGGGAGGGCTTATAGGGGTCGATACCGGAATGACCGTTCGGGGTGGAGGCCGTGTGAGGACGGAGGCTCTACCGACACCGGTCGCAAACGCGTGGGAGCGTCACGGATCGAAGCGTTGGCCTTCAAGCCGGGATGGCCGCGATCAGCGGGCCGACACGGAAGATCTAAATCATCCGCTTCCTGTTGTAGGCCGGAATGTGGAGGCTCATGTCGGTTCTGACCTTTGCCAGGGTCCGGGTCAGGAATTGGGTCGCTCCGATCCAGGCCTTCAAGGTCCCGAACGGGTGTTCCACGGCCTGCCGACGGACCTTCATCGCGTCCGGCATCCGGTCGAGTCGGCCCTGCGTCGCGTCGAGGACGCTTTCGTACACCCAGCGCTTCCCGGCCAAGCACAGCGACGTCCTGGAACAGAGCCTGCCCTACCGGGTGCCGCTCAACCTCTACAGCGCAGTTGCGACCTTCAACGGCAGCGTGTTCCCCGACCGGACGCGGGGACGCTCAGCGCTTTCGGTGCGAGCGAAGCCGAGAACGTGCTGAGCCTGAACCTGGCCCGGGCCGTTATGCGCGGCGAGTTGACGCCGGAGCAGGCGCGCGAGAAGCAGGTCGCAGCGGAGCAGCAACTGCAGAACGGGCAAACGCCGGATTTGGCAGCCAAGCTGACCCTCGATCAGCAGCAGGAGGGCGACGTCTCCGACCCGGACACGGCAATCATCCTTCCGCCTGGCCGCACGCGGTAGTCATACGCTGGCTGCCGTCGCTGAGCTTGCGCGGAGGGACGGCAGCCAGGGCTTCGCCCTTCGGATGTCCGACGCGGGAGCGCTCGGCATTTTTGGGTGCGCCCCGTCTTCGTCGGGAGCCCGCGAGCCGCCGCACTATTCCGGCAGCGGCTGTCCGGTGGTCTCCGGCATGAACCAGGGGATGATCAGGCCGAGGAGGTAGACGCTTGACATCGTCAGCGCCGCCGCGGCCACGCCGCCGAATGAGGTCACGATCTGACCGGCGATGATCGGGAAGATCCAGGCGATCAGCCGGGCGCCGTTGAACACGAAGCTCGCCGCCGTCGCCCGAACCGCCGGCGTGAACAGCTCCACGAGGTAGATTGCCATCCACGAGAAGGCGAAGCCCAGGGTGAAGAACCCGTTGAGGAAGGCCAGTCCCATGAACGGCACCAGGCCGCCGGTCCAGAGATAGCAGGCGAGCGAGGTGACGATGCAGCCGACATAGGTGACGAGCAGGAACGCCCGCCGTCCGAGCGCGTCGGCGACGAAGCCCGAGATCAGATAGGCCGTGATCGCCCCGACATTGTAGATGATGCCCATGCGCGGGCCCCAGACATTGGCCGGCTCGCCAGCGAGCTTGGCCAGCCCCTCGGTATAGGCGGGCAGCCACGAGGACACCGCCCACCAGCCGACCGTGGTCGCGAAGGACATGGCGGTTGCCAGGAGCACCCGCCGGCGGCTCTCCCGCTCCCGGAAGATCTCCGCCAGCGTGAACGGACGTCGCGCGGTCTTGGCCGTGGTGCCGGCATCCTCGGTGGTGGCCGCCCAGCGCTGGGCCTTGAGCGCCTGCAGCCACTGCTCCGATTCCTCGAGAGCCCTTCGCAGGTACAGGCAGACGAAGGCCGGGAGTGCCCCCAACGCGAACATGATCCGCCAGGACTGGTCGCCCATCGGGTTGGTCGCGGCGAGCACCGCCCAGACGATGGCGGCGAGCACCGCGCCCCCGCCGAAGCCCGATTGCAGGAAGCCGCAGCCCTTCGGTCGCGCCCGGTTCGGCCAGGTCTCGGCCACGAGGGCGATGCCGGTGGACCATTCGGAGCCGATGGCGAGCCCGGTGATGAACCGCAGGATCGCGAGCTGCGTGAAGCTCTCCGCGAACGCGGTCAGTCCGGTGAAGATCGCATAGCCCAGGATGGAAAACATCATCATGCGCTTGCGGCCGATATAGTCGGCCGCAATCCCGCCAAGCAGTCCGCCCAGGCCCCATCCCAGGAGGGTGATGCCGATGGCCGCGCCCACGTAGAAGGCCGGCGTCTGGGCCTGCTCGGGGGTGAGAATGGTGTTCAGCGCCGGCCGCAGGGCGTAGACCAGGGCCACGGCCTCGTAGCCGTCGAAGATCCAGCCGAGATAGCTGCCCCAGAGGATGCGCCAGTGGCGCGGGGTCAGTCCCGCATACCATGGCGCGTCAGCGTCCTCGCGCAGCAGCACCTCGCCCGCCCTCATACCGTTCTCCTCCTACGGCGTGGTGCTTCCGAACCGCCCTCGGGGCAGCCCTTAGCCTGAATTGTCATGTCGCGGGCCCACAGGTGCCACCCGTGTTCACCACGTCCCGCACATAGCCTTCGGCGCGACCACCGCCGGCGCCTGACGCGAAGGGCCGCCCCGCCCCGAATGGGAACCGCGAACATCAGGCGACAGTGCGGGTGGGCTCGGACTGGATGCGCCCGCGCAGCCAGTTGATGACCCCGCCGGCGAGCAGGATCTCGATCTGGCGCGGCGACAGGTCGTGGCGCAGCCGGATCGTCTCCTTGCCCCCGCGGACGGTCGCCGTGACCTCTTTTCCGGCCGCCAGCGCGTCGGCGATTCCGGCGATCGCGACCGTATCGCCGAGCTCCAGCCGGTCGTAGTCGGTCGGATCCTGGAAAGTCAGCGGCAGGACGCCGAAATTCACGAGGTTCTGCCAGTGGATCCGGGCGAAGCTCTTGGCCAGCACCGTCTCCAGGCCGAGGTAGCGCGGCGCGAGCGCGGCGTTCTCGCGGCTCGAGCCCTGGCCGTAGTTCAGGCCGCCGACGATGGCGTGGCCGGCGCGCTCCTTGCCGCCCTGCTTCGCCCGCTTCGGGTAGGTATAGTCGATCGGCTCGAAGGTGAACTCGCTCGTCTTCGGGATGTTCGACCAGTAGGGCATCACCCGGGCGCCCGCCGGCATGATGTCGTCGGTGGAGATATCGTCGCCGGTCTTCAGCATCACCGGCACGCGGATGTCGGCGCCAAGCTTACCGAGGTCGGGCAGCGTCGTGATATTTTCGGATTTCTCCAGCCGCACCGCCCGGGCCTCCGCCTCGGCCAAGGGCGCCACCAGCATCGTGGTGTTGCCCGGCACCATCGCGGGCGGCATGATCCGCGGGTAGGGCATGTCGAGCGTGCGCGGATCGGTGATGACGCCGGTGAGCGCCGAGGCCGCGGCCGTCTCCGGGCTGCACAGGAACACGCTGTCCTCGCGGGTTCCCGAGCGGCCAGGAAAGTTGCGCGGCACCGTCCGCAGGGAATTGCGCCCCGAGGCCGGGGCCTGGCCCATGCCGATACAGCCGTTGCACCCGGCCTGGTGAACCCGCGCACCGGCGTGGATCAGGTCGGAGAGCTGGCCGTCTCGGATCAGCGTCTCTAGCACGTCTCGCGTCGAGGGATTGATGTCGAAGGACACCCGGTCGTGGGTGTTGCGGCCCTTCACGATCGCGGCCGCCACGGCGAAGTCTCGGAATCCCGGATTGGCCGAGGAGCCGATATAAGCCTGGTAGATCTCGGTGCCGGCGACTTCCGAGACCGGGACGACGTGGCCCGGGCTGGACGGCTTGGCGATCATCGGCACGAGGGATGACAGGTCGAGCTCCTCGTGGTCGTCGTAGGCGCAGCCCTCGTCAGCCGCCAGCGGCGTCCAGTCGCCGCCGCGCCCGACGCCGTCGAGGAAGGCCTTCGTCGCAGCATCGGAGGGGAATACGCTCGTCGTTGCGCCCATCTCGGCGCCCATATTGGCGATGACGTGCCGGTCCATCGCGGTCAGGCCATCCAGGCCCGGCCCGTAATATTCGATGATCCGCCCGAACCCGCCTTCTACACCGTGGCGGCCGAGCAGCGTCAGGATCACGTCCTTGGCGCTCACCCAGTCGGGCAGCGTCCCGGTGAGTTTGACCCCCCACACCCGGGGCATGCGCAGCTGCAGCGGCTCACCGGCCATAGCGAGCGCCACCTCGACGCCTCCCGCTCCGAAGGCGAGCATGCCGAGCGACCCGGCCGCGGGCGTATGGCTGTCCGAGCCCACCAAAGTCTGCCCCGGCTTGCCGAAGCTCTGCATGTGGACGGGATGGCTGATGCCGTTGCCGGGCCGCGAGTACCATACGCCGAAGCGGCGGCAGGCCGAGCGCAGGAACATGTGCTCGTCGGCATTGAGCTGGTCGTTCTGGACGAGGTTGTGATCGATGTACTGCGCCGCGAGCCCGACCTTGACGCGCTCGACGCCCATCGCCTCCAGCTCGAGCATGACGAGACCGCCGAGCACGTCCTGCAGGAGCGTTTGATCGATCCGAAGGGCGATCTCGCCGCCCGGCGTGAGGTCGCCCTCGGCGAGGTGCGATTGGACCAGCTTCTGCGTCAGGTTCAACGCCACCGGGCCGCCTCCCTTTGTCCTGCCCACGGTCCGCCGGGCCGGCGCCCGGTTCCGTGGTGTTGCGATCAGAGTAGTGGCGCGCGAACAGTGCGACAGACGGGGCGGTTACACCGGTGGAATTGTGTTCATCGTGGCGAAAATTCGTCCCTCGGCGAAGAGATGGCGTGAAGACTAGTCGATCGCCGGACCTCCGCGATCCATCTCGGGCCGGGGGTGCGGATCCGTGCGGCGCGTGCGTCAGGGGTCGGGACGACCACCGCCCCGGCTCCCTTAGCGGCAGCAGCTCACGAATGCACCGAGCTGTTATCACTCTCCGCCGGCTTCCTGCTTGAGACCGGAATGCGCAGCTTCATCCTGCCATCATGCTTGACCGTAAGAGCTGATCCTGGAGGAGACCTATGGCGATCGTATCGGCCAATTCATCCCGTACCGTGAGCACGCCGACGAGCGATCCCGGGGCCGGGATGATACCGACGACGGCAGGCTTTCCCGCGCGTAGGATAAATGCCGAACCGGTCTCGGCAGGCACACCCCGAGAGTCGTGGTCGAACAGCGGCAGGGATGGAGGTTCGTAACGCGTTTGGCAGCCGCGCTCGGCACCGATGAGCTGGTTTGCCTAAATTTATTAGCTTGTGTGGACAATGCCCACTAAGCTCGTCGTCCCGGTGTCCAGAGCGATGGCTCGGCTGAGGCCTAGCGGTTTCAGAGAGAGTGGATACGGCACGCTCCAGGACAGGCCAATGTGGATCGGCCGAACTCCTCGATTTGGCTAGCCGGCCTCCCTGCTTTTCCGCGACTCCGACATCTCGAAGCGTGGGATCCAGCGAACTCCTATCGGCTGCTGAATGACTCGCGATGTCCTATCGGGACAAAAAAGCGTCTCTTTGGGCGTAGGCACGCAGGGTCGGCAGCTCCATCCTCGCGGTCGCTTTCCGGTACGTTCTGAAGTGAGCCCCACATGCCCGGACCTGTCGTCGATCCCGTGGAGCCGTCGCCGGAATGGCGGAAGCGCGCCGACGTCGTTGTTGTCGGCGGCGGCATTATCGGCGTCTCGACTGCCCTCGAGCTCGCCGAGCGTGGCCTGTCCGTCGTCCTCTGTGAGAAGGGCGTCGTCGCCGGGGAGCAGTCGAGCCGTAACTGGGGCTGGGTGCGCCTGTCCCGCCGCGATCCCCGCGAGATCGACCTGATGGCGGCCTCGATCCGCCTCTGGAAGGGGCTGGCCGAGCGGGTGGGCCATGACGTCGGCTACCGGCAATGCGGCATCGTCGTGCCGTTTCACAGCGCCGCTTTCCGAGACAAGAACCTCGCCTGGCTCGAATACCTCAAGGGGACGCAATTGCGCGTCTCGGCCATCGAGAATGCCAGCGTGCGCGACCTCGTGCCCGATATGGATCTCGCCTACGACGGCGCCCTGTACTCGCCAACGGACGGCCGGGCCGAGCCGCAGTGCGCCGCGCCGGCCATCGCGCGCGCCGCCCAGGCCCGGGGCGCGACGATCCTCACGCACTGTGCGGTGCGCGCCATCGAGACGACCGGCGGAACGGTCAGCGGCGTGATCACCGAGCGCGGGCGGATCGCGGCGGGCGCGGTGGTGGTGGCGGGCGGAGCGTGGTCGCGGCTCCTCCTGCGCGGCATCGGCGTGACCCTGCCGCAGCTCAAGGTGCTGAACTCCGTCCTGCGCACCGAGCCCCTCGCCGGTGGCCCGGAGGTGACCGTGCGCGGGCCCGACTTCTCGGTGCGCAAGCGTGCCGACGGCGGCTACACGATCTCGACGCTCGCGGCGAACATCTACGACCTGACGCCGGACAGCTTCCGGTTCCTGCGCCAGTTCCTGCCGGCCCTGAAGATGGAATGGTCGGCCCTGCGGCCGCGGATCAGCGGCCGGTTCGTCCAGGAATGGCGCGAGTCGCAGCGTCCGCGGGCGGGCGAGCTCAGCCCCTTCGAGAAGACCCGGATCCTCGATCCCCAGCCGGACGCCGCCATGGCCGACCGGGCGCTGGCCCAGCTCGCCAAGGCCTTACCAGTCTTCGCCGGGGCGCGGGTCGCCCAGCACTGGGCTGGACTCATCGACGTGACCCCGGATGCCGTCCCGGTGATCTCGCCGGTGGAGAAGCGGCCCGGTCTCGTCGTCGCCACGGGCTTCTCCGGGCACGGCTTCGGCCTCGGGCCCGGCGCCGGACGCCTCGCCGCCGACCTCGTGACCGGTTCCCATCCAGTGGTCGATCCGAAAGCCTTCCGGTTCTCGCGATTCTCGGACGGCTCGAAGATCGTGCCGTTGACAGGCGTCTGACGCCGCGGCACGGCGCCCTCAAGGCCGCGTGGCGGGAGCCCGCATCACCGGAGAAGGTTCCGTCATGCCGTCAGGCTCTTCGAACCGGACGGCGGGTGATACCAACCAGCCGACGCGCGAGCCGGTCCTGTCGCAGGATCCGCACGCTCTCCGCGAGCCGCGGGAGAACAACCTCGAACGGGCGATCGGCCACGCGGTGCGCGAGCGCCGGAAACGGCTGGGCATTACCTCCGCCGACCTCGCTGCGACCACGGGCTTGTCGCCCGGGATGTTGTCCAAGATCGAGAACGGCAACATCTCGCCGTCGCTGACGACGCTGCAACTGCTCGCGCGATCCCTCGGGATGCCGATCACCGGCTTCTTCCGCGGTTTCGAGGAGGTCCGCAACGCGGTCTTCGTCAAGGCCGGAGAGGGGATCGAGCTGGAGCGGCGCGGCACGCGAGCCGGGCACCAGTACAACCTGCTCGGCCATATTCACGAGAACACCAGCGGCGTGACGGTCGAGCCGTACCTGATCACACTGACGACCGATTCGGACGTGTTCCCGACCTTCCAGCACACCGGGATGGAGTTTCTGTACATGCTGGAGGGCGAGGTCTTGTACCGGCATGGGGACCGGCACTTCCACATGCAGCCGGGCGACAGCCTGTTCTTCGATGCCGACGCGCCGCACGGCCCGGCGGAGTTGCTCGTGCTGCCAGCCCGCTACCTCTCGGTGATCGCCTATCCGCAATCCGGCACCACGGCCTGACCTCACTGATACCATTCCCAGGAAGAAATTTTATTTCTTGAAGGTTGATTTTTGCTGCGAAGCGCGCCTATGGTTCGGGCGTACCCGCGACGGAGGTGGTGCCATGTGCGGCATCGTCGGATTGTTCCTGAAGGACCCCACCCTGGAGCCGCGGCTGGGCGCGCTGCTCGCCGACATGCTCGTCACGATGACGGACCGTGGGCCGGATTCGGCGGGTCTCGCGATCTACGGGGCGCCGGTTTCCGGCCAGTCGAAGATCACCGTGCAGTCGGCCCGGCCCGAGGCGGATTTCGCCGGGCTGGAGCAGCGTCTCGCGGAGATCTCCGGCGGCAGCGCGCGCGTTGCCGTGAAGAGCACGCACGCGGTGATCACAGTCGGGACTGACCGGCTCGGGGCGACGCGCGCGGCCCTCAAGGACCTCTCCCCCGACTTGCGCGTGATGGGCGCGGGCGAGAGCGTCGAAATCTACAAGGAAGTCGGCCTGCCAAGAGATGTGGTCGCGCGCTTCGGCATCGCCGGCATGTCCGGCACCCATGGCATCGGCCATACCCGGATGGCGACGGAATCGGCCGTGACCACGATGGGCGCGCACCCGTTCTCGACGGGCGCCGACCAGTGCCTCGTCCATAACGGCTCGCTGTCGAACCACAACAACTTGCGCCGGAGCCTCGCCCGCAACGGCATGGCCTTCGAGACCCAGAACGATTCCGAGGTGGCAGCCGCCTACCTCACCACCGCGATGGCGCGGGGCCGAGACCTCGGCGCAGCGCTCGCCGGGGCGCTGGAGGATCTGGACGGGTTCTTCACCTTCGTGGTCGGCACCAAATCCGGCTTCGGGGTACTGCGCGACCCGATCGCCTGCAAGCCCGCGATCATGGCCGAGACCGAGCGCTACGTCGCCTTCGGCTCGGAATACCGGGCGCTGGTCGGCCTGCCGGGGATCGAATCCGCCCGCGTCTGGGAGCCCGAGCCGGCGACCGTCTACTTCTGGGACCAGCGGCAGGCCGCCTGAGCCGCGCCGCCGCCCTCTCATCACGGATCTCGTCCATGCCCGTCTTCGATTTGGCGACGACGCCGCTGCGCGACCTGAATCAGGCCCTTCACGGCGTCGCCGCCGGCGCCAACGACACCGCCTTCGAAGTCCTCAACCCTCGCGGCCAGCACGCGGTAGCGGTCGGCATCGACGGCCCCGTCACCGTCACGGTGCGCGGCTCGGTAGGCTATTACTGCGCCGGCATGAACGACGGCGGCATCGTGACCGTGCAGGGCTCGGCCGGCCCGGGTGTGGCCCAGAACATGATGGCCGGCACCGTCGTGATCGAGGGCGACGCCTCGCAATATGCCGGGGCGACCGGACGCGGCGGCCTCCTCGTCATCAAGGGCAACGCGGCCTCGCGCTGCGGCATCTCGATGAAGGGAATCGACATCGTCGTGCACGGCTCGATCGGGCACATGTCGGCCTTCATGGGCCAGTCCGGCTCCCTCGTGGTGCTCGGCGATGCCGGCGAGGCGCTGGGCGACTCGCTCTACGAGGCGAAGCTGTTCGTGCGCGGCAGCGTGAAGAGCCTCGGGGCCGACTGCATCGAGAAGCCGATGCGCCCCGAGCATCTGGAGCACTTGGCGCTCCTGCTGGACCGGGCCGGGGTCACGGACGCCCGGCCCGAGGAGTTCCGGCGCTATGGCTCGGCCCGCCAGCTCTACAGCTTCAACATCGACAACGCCGACGCCTACTGAGCGGGAGACCGGGTATGACTTACCAGAACCCGCCGATGCCGCCGCGCAAGTCGGCGACCTTCGACGACCACACGATGGCGGAGATCCGCCGGGCTGCGGCCACCGGCATCTACGACATCCGCGGCGGCGGCACGAAGCGCAAGCTCCCCCATCTCGATGACCTCTTGTTCCTCGGCGCCTCGATGTCGCGTTATCCGCTGGAGGGCTACCGGGAGACCTGCGGAACCGGGGTCACCCTCGGCACACGCTTTGCGAAGAAGCCGATCGCGCTGAAGATCCCGATCACTATCGCCGGCATGAGCTTCGGATCCCTGTCCGCCAACGCCAAGGAGGCTCTCGGCCGCGGCGCGACGCTGGCCGGCACCTCCACCACGACCGGCGACGGCGGCATGACCGACGAGGAGCGCGGCCATTCCGAGATCCTCGTCTACCAGTACCTGCCCTCCCGCTACGGCATGAACCCGCGCGACCTCCGGCGCGCCGACGCCATCGAGGTGGTGGTTGGCCAGGGTGCCAAGCCCGGCGGCGGCGGCATGCTGCTCGGCCAGAAGATCTCCGACCGGGTCGCCGCCATGCGCGACCTGCCCAAGGGAATCGACCAGCGCTCCGCCTGCCGCCACCCGGACTGGACTGGCCCCGACGATCTGAAGATCAAGATCGGCGAGCTGCGCGAGATCACCGACTGGGAGAAGCCGATCTACGTCAAGGTCGGCGGCGCGCGGCCCTATTACGATACCGCCCTCGCCGTGAAGGCCGGCGCCGACGTGGTCGTTCTCGACGGCATGCAGGGCGGCACGGCCGCGACCCAGGACGTGTTCATCGAGCATGTCGGCCAGCCGACGCTGGCCTGCATCCGGCCCGCCGTGCAGGCGCTGCAGGATCTCGGCCTGCACCGGACGGTGCAGCTCGTGATCTCCGGGGGCATCCGCTCAGGCGCCGACGTCGCCAAGGCCATCGCGCTGGGGGCGGACGCGGTCTCGATCGGCACCGCCGCGCTGGTCGCCATCGGCGACAACGACCCGGCCTACGAGGAGGAATACCGCAAGCTCGGCTCGACCGCGGGCGCCTACGACGACTGGCACGAGGGCCGCGACCCCGCGGGCATCACCACACAGGATCCCGAGCTGATGGCCCGCCTCGACCCGGTGCGCGCCGGCCGGCGGCTGGCCAACTACCTGAAGGTCATGACCCTGGAGGCGCAGACGATCGCGCGCGCCTGCGGCCACAACCACCTGCACAATCTGGAGCCGGAAGACCTCGTGGCGCTGACCCTCGAGGCCGCCGCCATGGCCCGCGTGCCCCTCGCCGGCACCGACTGGTACCCGGGCAAAGCGGGCTTCTAAGGCCCTTCAACCCCGCCGGTCGCGCCGGTTCGGGCGCGGTCGGCACCTACCGATCCGCGCTCAGGGGGGCTGCCGTGACGACCGACCTTTCCGCCTATGCCGCCGAACACGGCGTACGCTACTTCATGATCTCCTACACGGACCTGTTCGGCTGCCAGCGCGCCAAGCTGGTGCCGGCGCAGGCGATCGGCGACATGCAGCGCGACGGTGCGGGCTTCGCGGGCTTCGCCACATGGCTCGATCTGACCCCGGCCCATCCCGACCTGTTCGCGATGCCGGACGCCGCCTCGGTGATCCGCCTGCCCTGGAAGCCGGACGTGGCCTGGGTCGCGGCCGATTGCACCATGGCGGACGCCCCCGTCGACCAGGCGCCCCGGGTGGTGCTCAAGCAACTCGTGGCGCGGGCCGCCGCCGAGGGTCTGCGGGTCAAGACCGGCGTCGAGGCGGAGTTCTTCCTGCTCGCGCCGGACGGCGCGGCGATCTCCGACCACCACGATCGTGCGGAGAAGTCCTGCTACGATCAGCAGGCGCTGATGCGCCGCTACGACGTGATCGCCGAAATCTGCGACCACATGCTCGCGCTCGGCTGGAAGCCCTACCAGAACGACCACGAGGACGCGAACGGCCAGTTCGAGATGAACTGGGAATACGACGACGCCCTGGCCACCGCCGACAAGCACGCCTTCTTCAAGTTCATGGTCCGGTCGGTGGCCGAGCGGCACGGATTGCGGGCGACCTTCATGCCGAAGCCGTTCCCCGGCCTCACCGGCAACGGCTGCCACTGCCACGTCTCGGTGTGGAACGCGGCCGGGACCGAGAACGCCTTCGCGGATCCCGAGATGCCGTTCGGCCTGTCGGCCCGGGGACGGCACTTCCTCGGCGGGATCATGCGGCACGCCCCGGCACTCGCCGCGATCACCAACCCCACGGTCAATTCGTACAAGCGCATCAACGCACCCCGTACGATCTCGGGGGCGACCTGGGCGCCGAACGCCGTGACCTGGTCCGGCAACAACCGCACCCACATGGTGCGGGTACCGGGACCCGGGCGGTTCGAGCTGCGCCTGCCCGACGGCGCGGCCAATCCCTACCTGCTTCAGGCGGCGATCCTGGCCGCGGGCCTCGACGGTCTGGCGCACGCGGCCGATCCCGGGCCGCACAGTGATGTCGACATGTACCGGGAGGGCCACGCCATCACCGGCGCCCCGCGCCTGCCGCTCAACCTGCTGGACGCCCTGCGCGCCTTCGAGGCCGACGAGTCCCTCCGCACGAACCTGGGGGACGCCTTCTCCTCCGCCTATCTCAAGCTGAAGCGAAGCGAGTGGGACAGCTTCTGCGCCCATTTCACCGCCTGGGAGCGCGAGACGACTCTCGATATCTGACGCGATGTCCGCGGCGATGCGCTCCTGGTCTGTCCTCTCGGCGCAGGCGCCTCCTCAAAGATCAGTCAGAGTACCTGCGAGAGGAAGCGGCGCGTCCGCTCGTCCTTCGCGGAGGCGAAGAAGGTCGCGGGCGGCCCGTGCTCGACGATGACGCCGCGGTCGGTGAAGTAGATGTGGTCGGCCACGTCGCGGGCGAAGTTCATCTCGTGGGTGACGAGCATGCACGTCATGCCCTCCTCGGCGAGTTCCCGGATCGTCACCAGCACCTCCTTGACCGTCTCCGGATCCAGGGCGGCGGTGACCTCGTCGAACAGCATCACGTCGGGCCGCATCGCGAGCGAGCGGGCGATGGCGACGCGCTGCTGCTGGCCGCCGGAGAGCTCGCCCGGATAGGCGTCCTCCTTGCCGGCCAGCCGGACCTTGGCGAGCAGGGCGCGAGCCCGGGCCTCGACCTCGCGCCTGTCCTGCCCGAGGACGTGGATGGGGGCCATCATCACGTTCTGCAGCGCGGTCTTGTGCGGGAACAGATTGTACTGCTGGAACACCATCCCGACCTTGCGGCGCAGCGCCAGCTTGTCGAGGCGCGGATCTGTCACCTCGATCCCCTCGACCCGGATCGAGCCCGCCGTGACCGGCACCAGCGCGTTGACGCAGCGGATCAGCGTGGACTTGCCGGACCCCGAGGGGCCGATGATGCAGACCACCTCGCCCTTGCGCACATCGAAGCTGATCCCCTTCAGCACCTCGAACGTCCCGAAGGACTTGTGCACGTCGACGAGGCGGACGATCGGCTGATCGGGCGTCCAGCCCTGGGACGGTGTGCCGGCCATGGTCGCGCGCATCCTGCTCAGCGGGTCTCGAAGCGGCGTTCCAGGCCGGCGGTCAGCCGGTCGATCGGGTAGCAGTAGAGGAAGAAGCAGAGCAGGGCGAAGCCGTAGAGCGGGGCGAACAGCTCCGGGCGCCCGCCCTCGGCGGCGTGCACCTGCCCGGTCAGCGTCAGCATCTCGGTGACCCCGACGATCGATGCCTGCACGGTGGCCATCGCGATCAGCGAATAGACATTCATCCAGGGCGGCAGCATGCGCTTCACGCACTGGGGCAGGATGATGCGCCATAGCGTTTGCCGCCGGGTGAAGGCCAGGGATTCGGCCGCCTCCCATTGCGTGTTCGGTACCGAGCGCACGGCGCCGCGCACGATCTCGGCGACGTTGGCCATCACCGGCAGGCTGAACCCGAACGTCGCCTTCACCCAATCGGGCAGCGGCACCCGGAGGCCGAACACCGTGACCTGGAACGGCACGAGGAACATCACGAAGAACAGCAGCACCAGCCAGGGCACGTTGCGGAAGACCTGCGTGGCCGACCACGCGATGCGGCGCAGCACTCGGCCCTCTGCCAGCATGGCCAGCCCGAGCCCGATGCCGGCCGCCGTGCCGATCGCCATCGCCATCAGGGAGATCGCGACGTTGAAGGCGAAACCCGTGAGCAGGAGGGGCGCCCATTTGACGACCACCTCCAGCGGCGACAGGGCGGCGGCCCCGCCCTGCGCCCAGGCCGGTAGGGCAACAATCGTGAGGCCGCAGAGCAGCCAGCCATGGATGGGGCGCAGGCGCGCCGGCGGTGCGGTGTAGGGAATTTCGAACGGCAACAGCACCGGCAGATCCCCCGGGCGGCCTGTCGGGCGCGCGTCGCCGCCGGGGCCGTTCCGATCCGAAGCGTTCATCGGCCGTATCCGGGGATGCGCAGCGCGCGCTCCCAGCGGTGCATGATCCACACGAGCACCCCGACGAGGACCGCGTAGGTCGCGAGCAGCACCAGCATCATCTCGAGGACGTTCTGCGACTCGGACCAGATCTGCTTGACCGCGTAGAGCGTCTCGGGGACCGCGATGGCGTAGGCGAGCGTGGTGGTCTTCAAGAGGTTGATCAGGTTGTTGTTCAGCGCCGGCAGGCAGACGCGGAGCGCCAGCGGCAGGACCACGTAGCGGTAGGCCTTGAACCGGGTGTAGCCGAGCGCCTCAGCGGCCTCGACGGTGGTCTTGGGCACAGCCTCGATGCCGGAGCGGAAGATCTCGACGTTGAACGCGCCCGCAAACAGCGCGAGCGAGACGATCGCCCATTGCACGTTGTCGAGGATCGGGGCCCGCAACCCGTCGGCCGAGCGTACGTCCGGCAGGAGTGTGCCGAGTCCGAAGTAGAAGAAGAAGATCTGCACCAGCGGCGGCGTGTTGCGGAACACCACGACGAAGCCGTTGACCAACCCCCGCAGGAGGCGCGACGGCCCGCTCTGCAGGAGTGCCCCGACCGCGCCGATCACGAGACTGATCAGGATCGTGCTGATCCCGAGCAGCAGCGTCATCCGCAGACCGGCGACGTAGCGGTCCCAGTCATACGGGTCGTAGAAGACCGTGAAGTTGAAGCCGGTTGTCTCGTAGAGACGCTGGAACCACGTCTGGACCGCCTCGATCATCGCGGACAGATGTCCCGGCTCGTCGAACGGTCGCGCATCAGTTGGTCGCGTTCTTGTACTTCTCGTGCATCGCCTTCGAGTAGGCGGTCGGCTCGATGCCCCACTTCTTCTCACCGGCGACGATGAAGCCTGTCTTCATCCAGTCCTTGGTTGCGTCCTCGACCATCGTCTGGAGCGTGGTGTTGCCCTGCGCCACCGCCATCATCCACGGCGCGTCGAGGATGCCCTTAAGCGGCAGGGCGTAGCCGGCCTTCCAATCATCGTCGAGCAGCTTACCCTGGAGCATGCTCTGGTCGTAGACGTAGCCGAGGCAGTTGCCCTGCTTCAGCGCGAAGAGCGGCTTCTCGGAGCCGTCGAAGGCGACGATCTCCGCCCCGTAGGTGCGGGCGACGTCCTTGTTGTACCAAGCCCCCGAGGTCGCGCAGAGCGGCTTGCCTTTCAGCTGGGCCCAGTCGGTGATGCCGGAGGTCTTGGGCAGCAGCACGTTGACGAAGTCGGAATAGTATTGCGGGTCGATGGCCTGCACGACACGGCGGCGCTCCGGCTTGTCCGAAAGCGTCGCGATCAGGAGATCGACCTTGCCCTGCTGCAGGAACTCGATCCGGTTGGCCGAGACCACCGGCACCAGTTCGAGCTTCACGCCGAGGCGCTTGGCCAGGTCGGCGGCGAGATCGGGCTCGAGCCCGATGATCGTGCCGCTCGGATCACGGAACCCGAAGGGCTTGTAGTCCGCCTTCACGCCGACGATCAGCGTCCCACGCTGCTTGATCGCGTCGACGCCGTCCGCGGCCGAGGCTTGACCGGTCACAGCGAGGGCCGAAACCGCCGCTAGCGCGCCGAGAGTCAGGAAGGTGCGGATCGTGTGTCGCATCGGCTCGGTCCTGCGCGGGTGATCTGATCTTGGCATGGTTTCTAGCAATCCACGAGCCATCGGCCGGCGGATCAACCGAAGCGTGCGAGTGCGAACGGCGTGAGGTCGGGTCGCCCGGCGGCTCCGGACAGGTCCGCGGCGACGGCCTCGCCGATACCCGCCGAATGCTTGAAGCCGTGCCCCGAGCAGGCGGAGACCACGAGCAATCGATCCATCTCGGGATGCCGGTCGATGATGAAGCCGCGATCGGGTGTCACCGTGTAAACGCAGGCCGCGGCCCGCACGATCTCCGGGGTGGCGCCGGCCAGCCGGTTCTCGACCCGCAGCCGGTACATCGCGTCGGATTCCATCGGGTCGACGCGGCGCTCGACCGCGTCGGCGGTGGTGGCGGTGCTGTACTGCTCGGTCGCGACCTTGATGGCGCGCTCCCCCGCCATGGGCGGGAAGCCGTAGAGGTAGTCCGTGTCGCCCGTCCCGTACATCCAGATGAAGACGGGCGAGCGCGGCCCATACGCGGCTTCGTCCGTCAGCGCGTACCAGTGCAGGAGTTGGCGCCGGACCGTCAGCAGCCCGTCGAACGGACGCCCAAGCAGCGGGGCGGTCCAGGCGCCGGCCGCGACCACGGCGCGATCGGCCAGGATCACGCCGTCGGCGGTCTCGATGCGGACACCGGACCCGTCCTGCTGCAGCGCCAGGACCTCGCAGCCGGTCCGGATCTTGGCCCCCAAGGCAACGGCGCGGGTGAGCTGCGCCGCGATACAGCGCTCCGGGAACACGTAGCCGCCGCCCGGCTCGTAATAGGCCTTCTCGTCGCCAGCGAGGTTCAGGAATTGCGGGAAGCGGCGGGTGACCTCCGCCCCGTCGAGCACCTCGTGCGCGATCCCGGCACCCTGCGCAGCGCTGATCGAGCGGCCGACGAAATCCGGCTTGCCGTGGTGGGAGGAGACGCCGTGACCGGGAGCCATGACCAGGGCGCCGCAAGCGTTCAGCAGGGTCTCGCCCGTTTCCGCTTCCAATTCCCGCCAGATCCGATGCGCGGCGGTGACGAACGGGACGTAGTCGCTTCCCTCGCCGACGGCCTGGCGCGTGATCCGGGTTTCGCCGTGGCTCGACCCGAGCGCGTGCGGCGGCGCGAAGCGATCGAGCCCGATCACCGCGGCACCGCGTTTGGCCAGTTGGTAGAGGGCAGCACTGCCCATGGCCCCGAGACCCAGGACTGCGACGTCGAACCGGCGCGTCATCGCGCATGCCCCCGCAGGCCGGCGTTGCGCGGCGGCTCGGGTTCATCCGGGGACGAGGGAGGCGTGGAGAAACCGGGCATTCTGGGGCGATCTCAAGCCAAGAGGTTACGCGACCATGAGAATGACGCGCCCTGGTTGTTGCGCTTGACCGTAACAGACGGTTTCTATCACGAATGAGCCAACCGCATGCGCCGACATCGAATAAGGCATCGTCTGCGCTGGGGGACCGTCCTCAGGAGATCGGCTACATCCTGGTTCCAGGCTTCGCATTGCTGTCGTTCGCATCGGCCTGCGAGCCGTTCCGGGCGGCCAATCAGCTGGCCGGCCGGGTTCTCTACCGGCTGCGCTACTTCGGCGAGGCGGAAGGCCGTGTCGTGTCCTCCTCGGGCGCGGAGATTCCCGCTGAGGAGCTGCCCTGCGGGCGCGGATCCCTGCACACCGTCTTCGTCTGCGCAGGCGGCGAGCCGAACGCTTGGAACAGGCCCGCAATCCATGCGGCCTTGCGGCGGCTCGCCCGGCTCGGCGTGCGCATCGGCGGCATTTCGGGCGGCCCCTACCTGATGGCCGCGGCGGGACTTCTGGTCGACCGGGCGTTCACCATCCACTGGGAGCACGCGGGCGCCACGATCGAGGCGTTCCCGCAAGCGCGCCTCACCCGCGCGCGCTACGTCGCCGATCCCGATCGCCTGACCTGCGGAGGCGGCGTCGCTCCCCTCGACATGGCCCACACGCTGATCGCCGAACGCATGGGGACGGCGTTCGCGCGCCGCGTGTCGGATTGGTTCCTCCACACGGCGGTCAGCGCTGCGGATGACCCGCAGCGGGCCTCGACGGCGGAGCGCTACGGCGTTCATCATCCGGCCCTGCTCATCGTCCTTGAGACCATGGAGAAGACTGTCGAAGCGCCCCTCGGCCGCCAAGCCATGGCCCGCCTCGCAGCTGTCAGTGAGCGTCATCTCGACCGCCTCTTCCTCGACAAGCAGGGCCTGAGCTTCTCGGCGCAGTACCGGGCCATCCGCTTGGCCCATGGCCGCCGGCTGCTACGTCAGAGTCCACTCAGAATTGGAGAGATCGCGACGGCCTGCGGCTTCTCGAGCGCTGCCCATTTCTCGCGCAGCTACCGATCGCATTTCGGTTGCAGCCCATCCGCGGAACGATGAACGGAATCGTCAAAGTGAATGCGGCGGACCCGCCCGGCAACGCAAGACAATCAGACTTCGGAGCAAGGTTCATCAACCGGTGTCCCTGCACCAACTTTTACCTCGGGTCACCGTTTGGGTGTCAATCACGATGCCGAAAGTCCAGCGCGACTACGGATACTGGGACAGCAGTGTGCCCTTATGCTCAATCAATGCATCCATGCAGATCTTGCACGGTGGTGGACATATGACCGCTGTCTGGATGCGCTGGCAGCCTTCGCTATGCTCGGATTGGCGCGAACAGTCGCAACGGTTGTGTCAACATTTTTCAGTGCTCGCCCAGGAGCGGACAGTCTGAAATCCACGCAACCCAGTCGTTCAGGGTCGCCCGTCCGCGGGACCGGAAATGGCCGATATCGGACGAATTTCCAAGCAAAGCGGACGTTGGTTATCCAAATGCTTGAGGCCCAAACTAATCGATGAATCCAGCCTACTCGGTGCAGGCCCACAGCCGCTGTCAGGGCGGTCGTTCCGGCAGCTTTGCACCATCCCCGTGTGCAGGCGGGGCCGAGCGGGTTTAGCTGTTGAGACCGGGCCGCTCGGCCCCTATCGAAGCGTGGACCCTGGGAAGGATTTCCACTTCGATTCCGTTTGCACCGCGACCGCGTGCGGATCGTGGTGGATGAGCGCTTGGCGTCAGCCCTTGCGGACCAGCGGGGCCACCACCGCAGCCGGCGCCGGCGGGGTGTAGAGCGGGACGACGAAGCGGACGAAGCCGTCGGTCGAGTAATTGTCCCGGGTCCGACCGAGGGCGTTCGTGTACTGGGCGCCCGTGACCACGTCGCGCGCCACGTAAGCCTGAACGGTGAAGGCCTTGAAGTCGTAGCCGACGAGGCCACCGACCGCGAAGCGGCCGCGATTGCCATTCGCCGCGCTGAACTGGCTGGTGTCGAAGTTGTAGACGCCGTAGGCGACTGGGCCAATCTCGAAATTGCCGAACTTCTTCGTGGCGGTCAGATCCAGCAAGATTGCATCCGAGAGGCGGATTGGTCCGATCGCTGCCCCGATCGGACCACCGAAGCGGCCGGGCGTGTCGTAGACGTTGCCGGTCAGGTTGGCGGTGATGTTCCAGCCGTCGCCGGTATAGCTGCCGGCGACACCGAACCTGTACGTGTTCGAGGAGAGCTGCGGCAGCACGGGCGTACCGGACAAACCGGTCCCGAGCGAGCCGCGGCCGGCATCGAGGTCGTTCAAGTGAACGCCGCCCAGGAAACTGACGCCGAAATTGTTGCCGAGATCGAACGCCCAGATGCCGGCGAGCAGGGTACCGACGTTGATCGAGATGTCCTTGTTTCGCTGGCCGGCGCCGTTGCGGGTGAAGGCGAACACGGTGGGTTGCGCGACGAGGGCTTCGATGCGGCCGCCGAGAGGAGTCAGCGGGGTCGACCAGAGCAGGAACGGGACATTGATCGCGGTGTCGGGCGAGAACGGCTGATCGCTGCGACGGTAAATGAAGGTGTCGACCGCGTAGAGGCCCTCGGGCAAGGGCGCGCCGGCGGCGAGGCCGACCTGCTCGCCCGGAATCGTTGTGGCTTGGGCGAAAGCGGCCGTCGCGCTCAACGCGACGGCCGCAGCGCCCGCGAGCGTTGCCGTGATCCTGTTCAGCATCCTCAATCCCCTTCTTGCCGGGCGCAGGCCGAGCGTTCCCGTTCGCCGGAAAGCCCCGGCGCAGATATCGATAGGTTGTTTTTTGGGCCGTAGGCTCTTGCTTGTATGGAAACGCGATCAATTTGTACGTATTTCCATATCGACTATGAGTGTGCCACTGTTTGACTTCGAGTCTACTGTAAAAATGACGACCGATACGAGGGGATGCGCTCATGTTGCTGCGAAAGCACGCTGGCCGGCGGCAAGATCGACACATGCCGGAGCTCGTTCGCACGGCTGTGGCATATAGGAGATGCGAGCAAAGACGAGTGCTTAGAGCGCCTAACAGAACGGGCACGGATTGGGCGGGCGGGCGTTGGTCGTGATGGCTCGTCCGCTTCTGCCCGATGATCTCTGGACCGAGATTGCGCCGCTTCTGCCGCCGTCCCGCCCACGTCCAAAAGGTGTCCGACGGCCGATCGAGAACCGAGCTGCGTTGACCGGCATTCTGTTCGTGCTGCGCTCAGGCGTTCCGTGGGAGATGCTGCCAGCGGAGATGGGCTGCGGCTGCGGGATGAGTTGCTGGCGGCGCCTGCGCGACTGGCAGGCGGCCGGCGTATGGGCCCGCCTGCATCAGGTGCTCTTGGAGC